>NC_008709.1:2400000-3600000 GCF_000015285.1 Psychromonas ingrahamii 37 | reverse complement strand
CAGCATGCGCTGGTGCCCGGCTTATTTACCTTTTGGCATATCGAGCTGTGCTAGTGGCAAAAGCGAGAAGTGAATATTGTTAGTCAAATTACTTGGGGATGCCAAATCAGCATTCTCAGGTAGTTTAGGTCTAGTCAGTCAGTCATTTATTACCCATAATATGGAATCATAATTTGAAAACCATCATCTAAAAACCATAATTTTAAAATAATAAGTTAAAAAAAATAATTTAATTGTGTATTGGAGTTGCCTGATCTATTTCTTCAAAAAAGACTGCTCGTCCTTTACCTGCCTGCTTGGCATGATACATTGCTTTATCAGCATCTTGAATAAGTGTTTCCGTATCGATTTCTTCAAATTCGAGCATCCGTACCCCAATGCTTGCTCCAACTTGCAATTTGTTACCTTTATAATCAATTGGTTCCATAATTATCTTAACCAACTTTTCTGCAATACCTGAAATAGTGTCGGTTGCGGAAGATTCAACACTGTTAATATGGTGTATCAGAATCACAAATTCATCGCCGCCCAATCTACTCACAATATCTTCTTCACGAACGGTCGCGTTTAGGCGTAATGCAACCTCAATAAGAACCGCATCACCGGCATCGTGTCCATAGATATCATTTATTAATTTAAAACCATCTAAGTCTACCAACATCAGTGCGCCACGAATACTCTTCTTAAGGGAACCTGCAATGAATTGGTCAAAATGCAATTCTAGGTGACGGCGATTGGGTAACTTAGTTAAAGGATCCGAATGTGCCATATCGCTAAGCTCCGCGAGAGTCACATCTCTTTCATCAACAAAAGGTTTTATAACCCAGTAGAAAATAAATGGCGTACTGAATAATGTTAACAGAGCCACATCCAATATAGCTTCAGCATAGATATTTAAGTTGTTATGATAATGTCCAATGATTAACATCACCATAAATTCAATAACCAAAACAATACCAGCAATCCTAAAGACGACTTGTGATCGGGTGAGCGAAAGACTGGGAAAATTTTGTGAATATTTTTTATTCATTTTATCTCATTTACGAATAGGATATTGGCACTTTATTGACGATATTTAGTGATGAATATTAGAATAAAATGTATGAAGGCGGTAGAGCATCGAGATGCTGAAAAGTTAACTAGCGCTAATTGAATCACTGTATCTTATGGCCAGATTTAAGTTGGCTTAAGCCGCTAATTTAGAATCTAGACTAGCATAGATTATGCTGAGTTTTGTGCCTCTGTTTGATGTTTTTACTATTAATTTTTGTTTTTATTCGATTATATCCGGTCACTATTATTTTTCACATAATAATGAAGTCAAAATAAAGACTTTGTAACCTTATCGCCAAGCTATTTGTCATTACCTCTCAGCACTCCTGTGTTTTAACACCGCAAATGGGAAAAATAGATGGAAATACTAAATGACATTATGATGACGCTGTTAACTACATTATCACTTGCTTTGGCTTTGCCGCAAATGCTCTGGCCCAGAACTTAGGCTTAGATCCGCTTGCGCCACCGATAGGAAGAGAGAAAACGCAATTGATATTACGTCGCAAGAACAGATTCAGTAGCAGGAGTCGCTGTAGAGCCCTTTTATGAAATTCGAAAATTCGACAATTTGAAAATTTGAAGCTGCAGGCGATGCTGTTAAGGCCTGCGATCAACATTTAAGTGCTGTTTATGACAAAGCAGAAGTCTTCAAAAAGAGGAATGATGCGAAATTTCATGACCCACGAGGCTGTTTGTTATACGACAAAAAATAACCACAGGTCTATACTGAATAGCTTCGACCATTTTTTACAACCTTGATTATTTCAAACAGAGAGAGTTGTTGAAAATGGTGCGCTGATTCGGGCAGCCCTCTAGCCCTCTTATAATTCTTATTCGCAGACAAGTCCTTGCCATTCGCTGGTAGTTGGCGTTTAATAACAGAGTGTTATGTTCCAGCATAGCTTATTAGTTCATATCCATGCTGGACGTACTCAAGGATACATTACGCTGTGCTAAAAAAAGCGCCAACCATGCTCAGATGTTTGTAGCATTAGCGGGATCGAATCATATAGTGCATCAATAATTCTTAATCAAGGCAAGTGAAGTATATGAATCCAATAAAAATCACAATAGATTATCTGCGCGAAAGGCAGTCTTTTACCGTTTTAGTTCTCCATATCACAATATTAATCTTAGTGTTAAGCCAGATACTGGTTAGTGATTTTATGGGCTTTAATGAGGCGGGGGAAATTAGTCAAAATACCCTCGATTTTTACGGGACATGGATACATATCATTACTGGGTTATCTCTTATTCCAATTACCCTGATTTTTATTGCTGTGGAAATAAAAAAACAGGGTGTTAAACACTTCTTTCCTTATCTATTTAGTGATTTTTCACAATTAAAAAGTGATCTATTCGAACTGCGGAAATTTAAAATTCCAGAAGTGAAAACGGGTGGTTTAGGCGCTATCATAGAAGGGCTTGGTTTGGGCGCTTTGTCTTTGGTTCTTTTGTCAGGCTCGGCTTGGTATCTGTCATGGAATTTAAACGGAGCTTGGACTCATAATATAAAAGATATCCACGAACTTTTCACCGGATTAGTTCAAGCCTATGTTATCGGACACGGCTGCATGGGGCTTATACATATTTTTATGGGCAGATGGAATCACGGACGCAGTTAAGCAAATATTTTTAAGTGGAGAAAAAGCAGCCAGTGCCATTCAGACATGACCTTTATTCTTCTTAATTATCTGGAATAGCTGCTATACATCGTTTTTATTACCGTCTCATTTATATTGCGGTCGTTGATGAGAATCAAATTATGAGTGAAGAATTTGATTCTTAGAGGTCGGTGAGTGTTAGAAAAAAGCGATAATATCTGGTAATCCAGCCTTTTAGCCTGCTTTTTTACCTAGAGTAGAAACGATGAAGATAAAACCTCAGGCAGTTCACTGAGGTTTTATGTCGATTAAAAAATAATTAGAGGTAACGTAACGAGATTCCGTTGGCATCAAAAAGATGTGTTTTATCGGCATCCACTGTCAGGTAGATGGTTTCTCCTTTGTGTTTATTAATAATACCCGGAATTTTTACTATGACAGGCGTTGTCGATTCAGCGCTATCAAGGTGTAATAGGGTCACTTCGCCTAATGATTCTACAAAGGAGATAGTGCCCGACAACATGCAACTCGTCTCATCTGCCAAACGGAAATCCTCCGGACGCACGCCAACGGTAAGTACTTGATTTTCAATATCAGGGTGACTCTTTATAGGGATATCCACCTGGTGACCGTTTTGACTTTGAATGCTGGTGATTTCTCCCGATTTAATCAGGGTAACAGTAAAAATATTCATGGCAGGGGAGCCAATAAACTGTGCGACAAACAGATTAGCCGGTTGGCCATATAACTCAAGCGGTGTACCCACTTGCTCAATTTTTCCCGCCGACAGCACGACAATACGATCCGCCAGGGTCATCGCTTCAATCTGATCATGGGTGACATAGATCATGGTGGTTTCTTTCAGGCTCTCATTTAAATTGGCAATTTCAATGCGTGTTTGTACCCGCAGTGAAGCATCAAGATTGGAGAGAGGCTCATCAAAGAGAAATACTTTGGGATTTCGTACAATAGCACGTCCAATCGCGACCCGTTGTCGTTGTCCGCCTGAGAGTGCTTTGGGTAAACGATATAAATAATCGGTTAATTGCAACATCGCTGCCGTACTCGTTACGCGCTCGTCGATCGTGGCTTTGTCCTCTTTAGCAATGCGCATGGAAAAGGCCATGTTGTCATAAACGGTCATATGCGGGTATAACGCATAGGATTGAAATACCATGGCAATACCGCGCATGGCCGAGGGGATATCATTGACGTTATGACCCTCGATAAACAAATCGCCACTGGTAATATCTTCAAGACCTGCAATCATGCGCAGCAGCGTTGATTTACCACAGCCGGAGGGGCCAACAAAGACGACAAACTCACCCAGTTTGATATCCAAGTCAATACCATGTAATACCTCGGTTTTGCCGTAGGATTTTTTAATGTTTTTTAATGTTAAACCAGTCGAACTAGTCATAGTGTGTCCTTAAATTCTTATTATTTGACTGAGCCTGTCAGCAATCCGCGCACTAGGTAGCGTTGCAGCGTGAAAAATACGGTGAGCGGCACCGCAATGGAGACAAAAGCGGATGCTGTTAAGATTTCCCAATTTCCTCCTCTTGATCCCAATAACTCCCTCAAGCGTCCGGTTAATACCAATTCATGTTCGCCATTACCAAGGAATACCGTCGCAACCAAGAGATCATTCCAGACCCAAAGAAATTGGAAAATGGCAAAGGAAGCAAGCGCCGGAAATGACAGGGGCAGTATAATTTTAACAAAAATATCAAAGTCATTAGCACCATCAACACGCGCTGATTCAATGATTTCTTTAGGGAGACCTGAAATGTAATTTCTTAATAAATAAATAGCCAAGGGTAAGCCGAATCCAGTATGGGCAAGCCAAATGCCGAGATAGCTTTTTGCGCTAACGCCGAAGTATCCTCCTATTGTATTGTAGAGTTGTAACAGTGGAATCAAAGACATCTGCAGGGGCACAACCAGTAAACCAACCACCAGAGCAATTAATATTCCCCGCCCGGGTAAACGCATCCAAGATAGTGCATAGGCGGCAAAGGCTGCGATCAAAATCGGAATAATAGTGGCCGGTATGGTGACTGTTAGTGAGTTAATAAATGACTGACCAATGCCCTCTGAGTGTAATACTTCATCATAATTGTCGAGGGTAAACTTAGGCGAAGCTAATGCGGTGTAAAATATTCGGTTGCCACGACTGCCGGTAAAAGGCATCGGTGATACCATGCTATAGTGACCATCACCTGCAACGGTTAAGGTACTACCATTGCGCATTTTAGCAATACTTCCTGCCAAATAGGCTTCCGGCTCCTGAGATGTCCAACCAAAGCGTAAAATTTCATCCTTAGGATTAAAATCCTCAATTTCTCCCGCTAAAATATACTGACCGTCAACTAAAACTTGTTGATCTGGTGCATCTGTTCTGCCAATTAAATTTTGCTCCGAGGAGGACAGTGCCTCCCACCAACCACTCACTGCCAGTTGGTCTTTATCGCGGAAAGAGGAAATCAATAATCCCGCAGTGGGAAATGTCCATAACAGCACCAGAAATAACACACTCAGGTGTACCACCAGCATTAAAGGGGAACGCCTCATTTGTTTCAGACTCATCATGACCCGATTAGACTTGTTACTTGGTATTGATTGCATGATTAACGTCCTTCCATTTGTGCATTTGCCTGTCTAACATTCCAAACCATCACCGGAATAACCGCAATCATGATAATCACCGCTATCGCCGCGCCACGGCCAAAATCACCGCCGCCTCTAAACATCCAGTCAAACATCATGTTGGCCAATACTTGGGTGTCCCATTGACCGTTGGTCATGGCTAAAACGATATCAAAGACTTTAAGCACTAAAATAGTGATAGTGGTCCATACCACGGCAATCGATCCCCAAATTTGCGGGATAAGAATTTTGAAGAAAATCTGTATGCCATTGGCCCCGTCTAATACGGCAGCTTCTACGGTTTCCTCCGGAATACCACGCAGTGCAGCTGATAAAATCACCATGGCAAAACCCGTTTGGATCCAAATCAAAATCACCATTAATAAAATATCATTCCAAAATGGGATAGTTATCCAGGCTTGTGGTGTGCCACCAAAATAGACCACTAGCGCATTAAGCAGACCAATTTGATCAGAGCCTTCGGCGCGGTAATCATAAACAAATTTCCAGATAATAGAAGCACCGATAAAAGAGATTGCCATGGGCATGAAAATAAGACTTTTGGCAATATTTCCCCAACGAATACGATCCGTGAGCGCGGCAATAATCAAACCAAAAAATGTGGATAATGCGGGTACAATCAATAACCACATTACGTTATTGATTAAACTCTCAATAAATTCATTGTCGTTAAATAGCCATTGATAATTAGCTAATCCAACAAAATCTTCGCCATTGCGTCCGTGTAATGACAAATACACTGAATCAAAGACCGGATAAACAAGATATAAACCAAGAAAAAACAAGGCGGGACCTAAAAATAACCAAGGCCGGATGGCTGCTGCCCGGCGAATGTTTTTTGCCATCTTTTCGTTGGAAACATGGTTGATTGGGAACATTATGATCAACAACCAGTTACTACCAAAAAAATAAAAAACACAACCTAAAACACCCAGTAGCATAACCAGTAAGGAGTAATATAATTGTTCCATTGTAAAACCTCACACAGGGATCATAATAAAAAAATAAGCCGGTGATACACCGGCTTATGAGGGGAGCTTTTATTTAAGCGCATCCCACGTTGCTTGAATGTTGTTACCTACTTCTTGCGCTGATTTACCACCCGTGTAATCAACCATACCGGTCCAGAATGCACCTGCACCAATTTTGCCGGGCATTAAGTCTGAGCCGTCAAAACGGAAGGTGGTTGCATCCAGTAAAATCTTACCCTGTTTTTTCAGTGTATCATTACCATAGGCGTTGATATTAACCCCTTTATAAGGTGTTAAGAAACCTGATTGCGCCATCCAAATTTCATGGGCGATAGGTGTTTGCAGGAAGGCAATAAAGGCTTGCGCTGCTTTTGAGTCATCGGTGATGCCCCACATAGTACCTGCACCTAAGACCGGTTTACCCAGATCTTTAGACGCATAAGCTGGGAAGTAAAAGAAGTCGGCATCGAGACCCAGTTTTGTTCCTTCAGGGAAGAAGCTTGGAATAAACGAGGCTTGTCTGTGCATATAACATTTAGCAGGAGAGCTAAACAGACCAAGCGGACTTTCACGGAAATCAGAGGTGGCGACAGCACGGGCGCCACCATCAACAAATTTATCATTACCGGCAAACCAACCAAACTCTTCAATGGCCTGCACAACTTTAGGATCGTTAAATTTCAAATCATTGCTTACCCAGCGATCATAATCCTCGGGTGACTGCGTTCTTAACATTAAATCTTCAACCCAATCGGTTGCTGGCCAACCTGTTGCAGCGCCGCTTCCCAGACCAATACACCAAGGCGTTCCGCCATCGGCAACAATCTGCTTGGTTAATCCTTTTAATTCTTCCATCGTTTTGGGGATTTCATAGCCTGCATCTTCAAAATTTTCAGGGATAAACCAAACCAGTGATTTCAAATCAACTTTATAAAAGAAACCAAATAAATTTTTATTGCCTTTTTTATCGGTAAAAGTACCCAGATCGACCCATGATGATCCTGCTGCATAATTTTCTTTCACCCATTTTTCCGTATCAGCACTGAGTGGTGATAAAAACCCTTTTGATGCAAGGTCAGCGGCTAAGCCGGGTTGTGGGAAAATAGCAATATTAGGTGCGCTGCCTGCCTGAACATCAATCACAATTTGTTGTTCAAAAGAATCTGATCCTGCATATTCTACGTCAGCACCCGTTGCCGCTTCAAAATAAGCAATCACACTTTCGGCGAGATCTTTATCCGCCCCTAGCCATGGTCCTTTAATAGTTAGTTTTTGTCCTTTTAAGTTAACGTCTTTTTTAAATTGCTCATAACTTGCCCAGTTAAAGGTGTTGTCTTCACCGGGTTGGAATTTTAAATCATCTGCAAAAGCGGATGAAGAGGTAAGAATTGCCAGAGCAATCGCGCTATTGAGTATCTTGTTTTTCATCTTTATTTAACTCCGTTTTCAACAAAAAAGGAACATTTACTAAATCATTTAAGATAGAAACTATCAGGCGCTGATAATAGACAGAAATGTTAATAAATATAGCTAATTGTATGGATAATGTGTGCAAAACCTCTTTTTTGTATAAATTGTGCACTTTTTTGGTGATGGTTATCACTTAATTTATAAATTTAGCTTTATAGTATATGAACAATTTACTAAAACGATTTAGACTGGGTGGCAATATAAGGGGCATCCGAGTGAAAATTCCACAAAAACACACATTAAAAAATATTTCTCAGCAACTGGACGTCTCTCCGGCGACGATTTCTAACGCCTTTAATAAACCGGCTCAGCTCTCAAAGTTGCTGCGTAATAAAATATTAAAATACTGCGAAGAGATTGGTTATTTAGGGCCAAGTATGGCGGCAAGAAGCCTGCGCACGGGTAAAACGGGGGTCTATGGTATTGTCTTATCCGATGATCTCTCGGAGTCATTAATGAACCCGGTGGCCAATCAATTTTTAAGCGCCGTTGCTGAGGTATTTGATAAACAGCATGTCAATATGCTGCTGCTCGCCTCTGATGCAGACCGTTATCTTGTTAATCAAAGTGATAGTCTGGCGGATGCTTTTATTGTTTATGGTCAACCGAAAAGCAGTAAAATATTAAAACGTCTGGAGTTACAAAATAAACCCATTATTACGGTGGATTTTAAATATAAAAACTATCCGTCCATTAATATTAATAACCATGAAGCCGCCTATTCGATCGCTAAATATGCCATTGATCATACTCAAGCTAGCAGTGTTCATCCGGTTATTTTAGGGCTGCATCTGACCCAGAATAGCGATTCGCAATCTATTGGTGATCTGGCGTTATTTTCACCCATTGAGTCTATTAGTCGCTGTCGATTAGAAGGCTATAAAGAGGCATTAAATGACGCTGATATTGCCATTGAAAATGATGCTATCTGGCAAATAGAACCCTATGATGATCGCATGATCCAAACTATTATTCGCGGCATATTAACAGCCTCTGAGCCCATTAATTTACTGCTCTGCATGAGTGATAAAATCGCCATTGCCGCTTTACACGTGGCCTCTGAGCTTAATATTGCAGTGCCTGGTAAGTTACAGATTGTCGGCTTTGATGGTATAGCCAGTGCACTTGAGCAGGGGATTACTACGGTAGGCCAACCTATTAAAGAAAAAGGCAATATCGCGGCAGAGGTCTGCCTCGGCATTCGCAAAAGCGAATCAGTTACCCTGCTAACTGAGTTAATTATTAATAAAAGTGCATAACCAGACAGATAATAACCAATTATTTTATCCAATGATTCATTAATATAAGGAACAGCAGTATGAAGGGCGCAATAACAAAAAGATGGTGGCATAACTGTGTGGTCTACCAAATTTATCCACGCAGCTTTAATGACAGCAACGGTGATGGTCTGGGCGATATTCAGGGCATTATCAATAAACTGGATCATATTCAGGCATTGGGCGCTAATATTATCTGGTTAAGCCCGGTAAACCAGTCACCCATGGATGATAATGGCTACGATATTTCTGATTATTATAAAATTGCGCCAGAATACGGCACCATGGACGACATGGAATTATTGATTGTGGAAGCTAAAAAACGCGACATTAAAATTTTAATGGATCTGGTGGTCAATCATACCTCCGATGAGCACCCCTGGTTTGTTGAATCTAAAAGCAGCTTAGATAATCCAAAACGGGATTGGTATATCTGGAAAGATCCTAAACCCGACGGCAGTGAGCCCAATAACTGGGAATCCTTTTTTACCCCGAAAGCCTGGGAATTAGATGCTGCGAGCAAGCAATACTATTTACATTTGTTCAGTAAAAAGCAGCCCGATTTAAACTGGGCAAATCCGGAGGTACGTGCAGCAATTCATGACGTTTTACATTTTTGGCTAAAAAAAGGCATTGGTGGCTTTCGCATGGATGTTATCAATATGATTGGCAAACCCTCTGACTTTCCCGATGCGACCATTTTTGATGAAGGTGTTGCCGGTTGGGAGCATTGGGCAAATAACCTATTATGCCATCAATACCTGCGTGAAATTGATGAAAAAGTCTTGTCCCACTACGATGTTATGACCGTTGCAGAAACGCCTTTTACTACTACCTTAGACGGCCGTTATTACTCACATCCGGACAGACATGAAGTCAGTATGATTTTTCATTTTGAACACATGAGCATCGACAGAGAAGAGCACAACGCTGTGCGCAAACCTTTTGATCTTGTTGAATATAAAGAGATCATGACACGCTGGCAGAATGATCTCTATCAGAAGGGCTGGAACAGCTTATATTGGAGCAATCACGATCAGCCCAGAACGGTTTCCCGCTTTGGCAGCGACTGTAAAGAATATCGCAGTATCAGCGCGAAAATGCTAGGTACTCTTACCCATATGATGAGTGGCACACCCTATGTCTATCAAGGTGAAGAGATTGGCATGACCAATAAAATCTTTACCGATATCAGTCAATTTAATGATCTGATGGCAAAATTTCATTATCAAAAAATATTAGCCAGTGGTCGCAGCGCGCAACAGGCTATCGATTTTCTTAACTACTTTTCCCGTGATCATGCCCGTTTGCCGATGCAATGGGATAACGGTATTAATGCCGGATTTACCACCGGCACCCCCTGGCTGGCGCTTAATAATAATCAAGCCGTAGTGAATGCGCAGGCCGAAAGAGAAGATGAAAATTCAATCTTTCATTATTATCGCAAGCTTATTGCCCTGCGAAAATCTGCGCTCTATGGTGAGGTCATTACTTATGGTCAATATCAACTGCTTGATCAAGATGATGCTGATGTTTATGCCTATCAGCGCAGCTATAATGGTAAAACCTTATTAATCATCTGTAACTTTACCCAGCAGAGCTTAACTCGACATTATAACGGGGAAATTAAACAGCTTATATTAAACAATTATCAAAATAATCCGCGAGCACTTTCATCATTAAGCCTTGCTCCTTATCAGGCACTGATCCTGGATATTTCAGACAAATAACAAACAGAAATAAAGACCAGATTTGTTAATAATTACACAGAAAAAACCATAGCGTTTTCTATCCGCGTTATGGTTTATTTGATCAATGAATTTGCCGCAATTTTAAATGAGTGGAATAGACCGCATTAAACCCTAAGATTAAATAACTCTGCCTGTAGATCTCTTAGATTCAAATAATAAGTGCATAACTTGAATAGTCAATAAATGTAAATTAGGGTGGTTTTTATTTTAAATAAAGGAGATGTAATGAAACTCAGAATATTTGTTTTTTCGATACTATTTTTTCAGTTCAATATTGTTTTCGCAGCAGACGCACACACAGGGATGACGAATCATAGTCATAATGATGTAATGCTGACTGAGGGTGGGAATGAGGCTTTTGGAACGATTCAGGAAGTTATTTTAAAGCTAAATAGAGACCCTAATACGGCTTGGAATAAAGTTAATCTGGAAGCGCTTAGACAACACTTGCTAGATATGAATGATATGACCTTTAATATTGACGTTATTTCCCAAGAACCAATAAAAAATGGATTGAAGGCTACTATAAGACCCACTACAAATAGGGCAAAAAAAGCACTGGAGAGGATTTTTGCGGCACACCCGAATCAGCTAAAACGTGATACAGGATGGATCATGAAAGTGGTAAAAGATAATGACCAGTATATTTTGATGACCACTTCAGGGGATCCAAAAGATTCAGATAAAATTAGAGGTCTTGGTTATATAGGTTTAATGGCATATGGTACACACCATCAGCAGCATCATTGGGCAATGGCAACAGGCAAAAATCCTCATGATAAGCATCATTGAATATACCTGATAATGCGCACCATGACTGAATTATCCTATTGAATAAAAATAAGTTTTTATAAAAAAGGCAATGAGGGGCAGGTGTTTAATTTTGACTGTCAATGACTTTGAGGTGGTTTTGAGTTTATGTTTGCCGCTTGATTAAGGAATTCATTGCTTAAAAAAAAGTAAAGTAAAGTGCTAATCAAGTTGGACTGTTTGTTTATAAAAAGTTTGTGTGTCCCTAAATTTGTCTTTATTAAAAACAGAACAGACCTTGAATAGTAAACAAATGTAAATTAGGGTGGTTTTTATTTTCAAAAAAACAGGCTTAGAATGAAGCATTCGACCGCCTTATTATGTGTAACCATAAAGATGGAGATGACTTATGTACTATATAGTTGAAACCAGTAAATCATTCGAACAAGCATCAGCAGATCTTGATGCAGCCGTTAAACGGCACAACTTTGGGGTGTTGTATGTCCACGACTTAGGGGAGACCCTGCGTGGTAAAGGTATTTCATTTGATGAGCAGTGCAAAGTTTTTGAGGTCTGTAATCCGGGGCAGGCTGCAAAAGTTATGTCTGTCGATATGCGCCTAAACATGGCCTTGCCATGTCGTATATCGGTTTTTACCGAGAAAGGTAAAACTAAGATTGGCCTTATTAAGCCCGAGCAAATGCTGGCGGCACTCTCAAAGGATGCAGCCTTAGTGCAAATCGCCAAAGAGGTTGAGGAAAAGACCATACAGATGGTTGACGAGGCGAAATAAATACCCGCAAGCACAGATTATAATAAGGTGTCGCTGCGCGGCACCTGTTCTTATTTTAACTCACCATACTGTTCCGGTAAAAATAATCCAACAAAAAAGCCGTTCACCTCCCGCGGTTTAACTGTGCGCATTTATCGCTGATTCAGGCAAATACACTTAAAATACTCTTTAAATACCAAAGGTTTTATTTGGGTTTTATTTGCATCTTTTTAAATATGCATTTAAGATGCCTCTTAAATAAAAAGAAGTATTTTAAATGCATATTAAGGAGTTGACATGTTAACGCAAACTGAAATTAATATAATTAAAGACAGCGCACCGGCACTCGCACAATACGGAGAAGATATTACCGGGCGGTTTTATCAGATTCTATTTCAGTCTCACCCGGAATTAAGTCATATATTCAATATGACCAATCAGAAAAGTGGTAGTCAGAAAGCCGCGTTAGCAACGGCTGTTTATGCATTTGCAAAATATGTCGATAATCTTGAAGTGATCTTAGGCGATGTCGAGCGTATTGCGCAAAAGCACGCCAGCTTGGGCATTAAAAGTGAACATTATCCTTTAGTCGGCAGCGCATTATTACAGGCGATTGACGAAATTCTACAGCCTCCGCAGTCAGTAATTGATGCCTGGGCAAAAGGTTACGGTATTTTAGCTGATGTTTTCATTAATCGAGAACAGGCACTCTACGATCAGAAATCAGAGCAGCAGGGCGGCTGGAGGGGCACGCGGGAATTTACTCTCGTGAATAAAGTCATGGAAACGCCTTTGATCACCTCGTTTTACTTAAAACCGAATGACGGTTTGGCCATTTCTGACTTTGTTCCCGGTCAGTATATCGCCGTTCATATGCAGCCAGCGGGGGCTGAAAACCATCAAATTCGTCAATACAGTCTGTCAAGTGCCTATAATAAAAACAGCTACCGAATCTCGGTAAAAAAAGAGCAGAGTCCGCATGGTGAGGGACTGATTTCAAACTACCTGCATGACAGTGTCAATGTTGGCGATACGCTGAATCTGAGTAATCCCTTTGGCGAGTTTTATTTACAGGAAAGCAGCAATCCAGTGGTGCTGATAAGCGGCGGTGTGGGCATTACTCCGATGCAGGCGATGCTTGAAACCTTAGTATCGGGCGGCTCCCGGGAGGTTCATTTTGTTCACGGCGCGCTGAACAGCGAACATCATGCTTATAAAGAGATGCACAATAATATAACTGATACGGAGCAGGTAACAACGCATGTTTTTTATGAGCAGGCACCCGCTGAGCCGGCAGATAATCATTATCAGGGGCTTATTAATCTGGAACTATTAAAATCAGATTTACCGCTGAACAGTGCCGAATTTTACCTTTGCGGCCCGCTTGCCATGATGAAAGCCGTCTATAAACAGTTAAAAACGTTACAAGTAGCGGATGAAAATATCTTCTATGAAGTATTTGGTGCGTCTAAAGCACTGGCGGAATAAAGGCCCGCTCATTTTTCTGCATAGCCCTTTTGCATCGTACTTTTGTATAGAAGATGGGCGCATTTACTTAGCATGTGTCACTGCAGAAAATTAAAGTATTCCTCCTGATTAAAATCTAAACAGCTTATGTCTTCACTGCATAAGCTGTTGTATATATTCTCCTGTCATAGGTGCAATAAAGATTTTCATGCCAACAATTGCGCATAATTAGCCTGTTTTTAACCCTTTTCTGATAAAAAATATTAACCGCTCACATCTAACCTTTTGTCGCATATTACGCCTATCCATGATTACAGCATTTAAATCAACTTTATGATCGAGTTTAATGATTTCTCTGTCCCAATATTAGCGGAATGTTAGAATAATTAATTGAATAGCAACTCAATCAACTTGATGATCGAGTTTAATGATTTCTCTGTCTCTGTCTCAGTATTAGCGGAATGTTAGAATAATTAATTGAATAGCAACTCAATCAACTTGATGATCGAGTTTAATGATTTCTCTGTCTCTGTCTCAGTATTAGCGGAATGTTAGAATAATTAATTGAATAGCAACTCAATCAACTTGATGATCGAGTTTAATGATTTCTCTGTCTCAGTATTAGCGGAATGTTAGAATAATTAATTGAATAGCAACTCAATCAACTTGATGATTGAGTTTAATGATTTCTCTGTCTCAGTATTAGCGGAATGTTAGAATAATTAATTGAATAGCAACCGAATCAACTTGATGATCGAGTTTAATGATTTCTCTGTCTCAGTATTAGCGGAATGTTAGAATAATTAATTGAATAGCAAAGCAATGTAAATTAGGGTGGTTTTTGTTTTAAATAAGCAGGCTGAAAAGGATAAATTCTACAGCCTCGTTAGCTTTTTTTACCTGTTAGGAGATGATAGTGAAAGAGATTGAATATCCGATTAAAGGGGCATGTCAATGTGGCAATGTCACCTATGAACTTTTAGAGCCGCCAACAATGATTGTCGCTTGTCATTGCAAAGCATGCCAAAAATTATCTACGAGTGCATTTAGTATTACCGCAATGGTTCATTCAGATAGTGTAAAATTCAAAGGAAAAATGAGTGAGTGGAGCCGGGTAGTCGATAGCGGTAATACTAGCACCGCGAAATTCTGTCCTTCTTGCGGAAATAGAATATACCATTTTAATCCCAGTGAACCCGAAAAAATAAAACTCAAACCAAGTACCTTATCTGATACAAGAATCATCAATCCTACCGCTCATATTTGGGTAAGTGAAAAACAAGATTGGTATAAAATTCCTAACGATGTGAAAATCTTTGATAAGCAGCCTTAACTATGTAGCTGTTTTGTACCATTGCTCCGGGCAGTTAGTGCTGATGATTCCGCAGTTATGGATTGGTTTATATCGTCCGTTGGTATTGTTGCCAGCTTACTGGCCTGTTATTTAATCAATCGCTTTGCTGCCACCCAGTTTCGCTAGTAGGCAGGTCAGCGATGCTAAAAGGGTTTTTTCGATATTATAAGCGATTTTTTTCTGCCCGACAAAATTGTTATACTCCTCAAATGCCCTATCAACGGGCATTTCAGCTAGGTGGCTAAGATAGTGACTGATCACTTTCTGTGATATAGCCAGTACGACTTCCAGCAATTTTCTTTGCTTATAACCTGCAGCATAAAATATAAAATATAAAACATAAAAACTTGAGATCTCCGTATGTCAGGACCTGTTAACCTTTTGTGTGCATTTTTGCAGCCATTAACTGAGTAGTCATTTGTTGCCGCCTAAAAAAAATTAACATGGAATTACAAGCCTGCTCAGGTTATAATTGAACGTCCGTTCATGGCTTTGTTTTAGAGGAGTAGTACGTTATGAGTAAATCAGCAAAATTTGATCGCGCTGATGTTGTTGACAAAGCCACCAAGCTATATTGGGAAAAAGGTTTTCATGGAACATCCATGCGCAACCTGCAAGATGTGGTTGATATGCGGCCAGGCAGTATCTATGCGACCTTTGGAAACAAAGAAAATTTATTTAAAGAAGCGTTGCAACACTACGCACAAGTCAGTTTTTCTCATCTTTCGGCCTGCAAAAAAGCATCTTTATCACCCCTTGAAGCACTGAGAACTTTTGTTAAAAGTATCCTTATGGACACGGGTAAATCAGTCCCTAGCGGTATGTGCATGCTGGTTAAATCAGTTGCTGAACTGACCGTTGAAAATGCCGAACTGTTGTTGGAAACTAAACGATTACTGAGCCTGATAGAAAGCGAATTTGCAGTAATCTTCAAAGAAGCGATTGAACAGGGGGAAATAAGTGTCTCTAAAGATCCAAACCATCTGGCTCAATATCTGCAAATTCAGATAATGGGGTTACGCACCTATGCGAGTGCTAATGATAATGCCCAGACTATTGAAGCCCTTATTGATGATGTTTTTGACAGCAGCATGGTTCGCGGATAATTTTCTGATCCATATGATAGCAGTTAAAACGGGCAGTCTTATCTAATGTTTATACTTCTTAATAATCAAAATAGGGAAAAATTTAGCAGATCTTTACAATAGCATGTAAAGATCTGCTGACTTTCTAGCTTTTTTGATTGAGCGCATCGTTTATGTCAGATGCATTGTGGCGTTCGCTAACCTGCTCCCAAGGTTCTCCCCAGGTGCGGTTTACTATTCTTCCGCGCTGTACTGCCGGGCGCTGTGCTATTTCTTTTGCCCAGCGCTGAACATTTTTGTAGCTATTAACATCCAAAAATTCGGCTGCGCCATAGAGCTTGCCTAATACTAAGTTTCCATACCATGGCCAGATAGCGATATCTGCAATACTGTATTGATCACCTGCGATAAAATGCTTTTCAGCTAATTGTTTGTCGAGCAGATCAAGCTGACGTTTAACTTCCATAGTAAAACGGTCAATGGGATACTCTAATTTCTCTGGTGCATAAGCATAAAAATGACCAAACCCACCGCCTAAATAAGGTGAAGCGCCTTGTAACCAAAATAACCAGTTGAATACATTGGCGCGTTCTTCAAGTTTTTCTGGTAAAAGACACCCAAACTTTTCAGCTAGATACAGGAGGATTGAACCAGACTCGAACAAGGGAACGGGTTTATCGGTGGAACTATCCAATAAGGCTGGAATTTTAGAATTTGGATTAATTGCTACAAAACCGGAAGAGAATTGTTGCCCTTCACTAATGTCAATAAGATGAGCATCATACTCAGCCTCTGAAATACCTAAAGCCAGAAGTTCTTCAAGCATAATAGTGACTTTCTGACCATTGGGTGTTCCCATAGAATAAAGCTGCAAAGGGTGAACGCCGACAGGAAGGGCTTTATCATGTGTTGCCCCTGATATTGGGCGGTTTATCTTTGCCCAAGTACCCCCGTTTTCACTGTTATGGGTCCAAACCTTTGCTGGAGTGTATTCCCTTTCCATAGTATCTCCTCATACAACTAGTTGTATTTTATATTGTAAAGAATCAATTGAACATTCGTTCATATTCCTTCATGCTAACTGGTTAAAATTCATTGATCAAGTCATTATTGAACATGTGTTCAATAATTTAATCTTAAGGTCGGCGTCATTACAGGGGCGCGAATTCAATGTTGTTACAAATATGCGAGAGGCTAAAAATTCGCCTATTTGGCAATAAATGTGAAATTAGATGGTATTAGAGGCAGAGCCCGGCACAAGTATCAAAAGCTGGATTCTGTGTTTTAGTCCGGCTTGGGTAGCACGCCTTTAAGCTCTTTAAGGCTTGTAATAATCGCCGTTGGATCAACATCCCAGGGATCAAAAATGGCATCCTGAGAACGCTGTACCCATGCAGACAGCATCCCTGTTGATATTGCGCCAATTACATCAAAGGGATTGCTTGATATTAGCCATGCCTGGTTGTGTTTAGCACCTGATTCTCGTAAAAAATGGCAGTAGACAGCTGGATTAGGTTTAAATGATTTAAGATCATCGCAACTGACAATTCCATCGAAAAACGCCCTTATTCCTGCACCGGTAAGCAGCTCTTCAACGGCTTCTTTAGTGCCATTAGAAAAGGCATAAAGTTTAAAGCCGGCACCCTTTAATTGCGCTAACGCATTTGCTGCATCATCAAAGGCTGGCAGGGTTTTATAACCGTCCATCAACGCTTGCTTCTGCTCTTTTGAAAGTGAAACCCGATAGAAATTACAGGTATAGTCCAAAGCATGACGGGTGCAAACTGCAAAGCTTTGGTAATTCTGCATTAATCCCCTGCGGAAAGAGTATTCCAGTTGTTTATCTCGCCAAGTCTGAGAGAAAGCCTGTGCATTTTTACCTAACCATTTTTCTAAAATAGTCACTATTCCATGTGTATTAATTAATGTTCCATAGACATCAAAAGCAAGTATCACTGACATTTTTATCTCCTGAAATTGTGATTAGTGGTCTTGAATTACCTCTTGTTGAGGAATTAAGAGCGTTCTGTCTAGGGGAAGATTAACGCTAATAAGCGCTTATTGGCTAGGAGCTTGAGTGAAAACTATGCTCGTCACGAGATAAAAACTATTTTTACGGGCGCGCCACCGCTGGAAAGTTTTTAATATTGGCGAACCAGCGGTGCAGATTTGGATAATTCACTGCCTGCCAATTGCCCCGTTTTCTCTTAATAGAGCGTAATCTTTATTGGATTAGGGGAGTGTGAAAATAAAATAGGATCATTTCTGCTAATGAAAAAAGTACGATCTGCGCCAGAAATAGAGTTCCTTTATTCAAGGTGCTCCCGCCTTATTGAGATTTTAATATTATAGAAAAACAATGACCCTGACGGATTAATCATAATCGATTGAGCTGTGCACCCATCGGTGTGGCAGCATTTCGCGCAATGTTATAAGTACGGCTTCAGTTGTGCCTGATTTATTGTTAATAATCGATTCTTTTACGCCGATAAGCATTCAAGCCAATTATCCACCAGGGTTAATAAGCTAGCCTATTGACAAAGCTTTGTCTTATAAAAAAGTGATCAGTTAGGCTTTTTGCCGGGTTGTTACTTATTAAAGTGGTATTAAACCTTTGGCGAAGATTCGTCTATATTTAAACTGTTTTGATAGCATTGCAGATTGCTCTAGATAGTGAAGCAATCTAAGCTTTGATGGTATCTGTTGTTGAACCTTTGAAATATGACTGGGAGAGTTTATGAAACGCATCTTGCTGTTTATTGCGACCAACTTTGCAATACTTATTGTACTCGGTATTGTTCTTAATATTGTATTACCATTGATGGGGATTCATCTGCAAGATACAGGCGGGCTGTTAATGATTTCTGCTGTATTTGGTTTGGGGGGCTCTTTTATTTCTTTGGCGATATCCAAGTGGATTGCAAAACGAAGTGTGGGTGCTTATGTAATAGAGGAGCCGCGTAATGCACAGGAGGAGTGGTTATTAAAGACCGTTAAAAGACAGGCTGTAAAAGCAGGTGTCGGCATGCCGGAAGTCGCTATCTATGACTCTCCTGACATTAATGCCTTTGCGACTGGTATGAATAAAAATAATGCCCTGGTGGCGGTGAGCAGCGGTTTATTGGGCAATATGACGGCAGACGAAGCAGAAGCTGTGCTCGGACATGAAATGAGCCATATCGCTAACGGTGATATGGTTACTATGACCTTGCTTCAGGGGGTAATGAATACCTTTGTATTTTTCTTTGCGCGGATAGTCGCACGGGCGGTAAGCAGGGGCAGTGACAATCAGTTTTTCTACTTTATGACGGTTATGGCGTTTCAGATAATATTCGGTATGTTGGCCAGCATCATAGTGATGTGGTTTTCCCGTTATCGTGAATTCCGTGCCGATGCTGGCGGTGCGAATTTAGCGGGTAGAGAAAAAATGATCAATGCCTTAAAGCGCTTACAAAGAAATAAACTCGAAAGTCAGCTTAATGGTCAGTTAGTTGCCTTTGGTATCAGTGGTAAGCAAGCGTTTTCTGAGCTGCTGATGAGTCATCCCCCGCTTGAAAAAAGAATTAAGGCTTTACAAAGGCAAGCGTAGGGCGGTCGCATCACTGCACAATCGCTGGTGTTATGTGCACCATAACAGGCAGAAGCAGATGATCTGATTGATGATTGCTTATCCGATACTCTCGTGTATTCGGACCTAAGTAAGTGCGTATTTTTATGGATAATCTTATTTTCAAAAAATTTGTATCAGAAATTAATCATGTGAATTTAAGTCTTTGACACTGAAGAGTATGATCGGTTTTATTTTTAAAAACAGTAAAGAAATAACTCACCTTCCAAAAGCCGCGGCGCGCGGCAACCTTATATACAAAATCTACTCATTTTATATTCTTTAGATTTAAATAATAAGTGTAGGTTAAAATCAATTCTATCTGCATTTATAAAAAATACTTGAGACAGGAGCCGTACTTACTCTCCTGTGATGGGGATGGCGCGCAGGTATCAGCCTGTTTGATGTGAAATAAATTTTCACATCAAGGGTTGTGTTAACATTTTTGTAACTTACTCTATACTAGCTTGCGGGTTTTATATTATTTGTCCTGCTGATGCGGTATAATTTTTGGGAAATTTTTATATCAAACTTATATCAAACGATTCCAATAACGCGAATTATTTCGCTGCAACAAGAGGTTACTATTGTGCTAGAAGCTTATCGTAAACATATCGCTGAACGTGCCGAGCAAGGCATAGTCCCACAACCTTTGAATGCTGAACAAACTGCGGCATTAGTTGAATTGTTAAAAACTCCACCACAGGGCGAAGAAGCCTTTTTGGTTGATCTTTTAGAAAACCGTATTCCTCCTGGTGTTGATGAAGCTGCCTATGTTAAAGCTGGGTTTTTGTCTGCCATTGCATCTGCTGAAACCATTTCTCCCATTATCTCTCGTGAGCATGCTGTTAAGCTGTTGGGTACGATGCAGGGTGGTTACAATATTCAACCGTTGATTAGCCAACTTGATAATGAAAAGCTTGCGCCGTTAGCCGTCACAGCTCTTTCCCATACATTATTGATGTTCGACGCTTTCTATGACGTTGAAGAAAAAGCGAAAGCGGGTAACGTTTTTGCACAGGAAATAATACAGGCATGGGCTGATGCAAAATGGTTTTTAAAGAAACCTGCTGTTGCAGAAAAAATGACCATGAGTGTATTTAAAGTGTCTGGGGAGACAAATACTGATGATTTGTCTCCAGCCCCCGATGCCTGGTCTCGTCCCGATATTCCATTACACGCTTTAGCGATGTTAAAACTTTCACGAGAAGGCATTGTTGCTGACGAGGAAGGTGTCGTTGGACCGGTTAAACAAATTAATGCACTGAAAGATAAAGGTCACCCGTTAGTTTATGTTGGTGACGTTGTCGGTACCGGCTCTTCGCGTAAATCTGCAACTAATTCAGTTTTATGGTTTATGGGTAACGATGTTCCATTTGTACCTAATAAACGTGCTGGTGGTGTGTGTATTGGTAATAAAATAGCCCCTATTTTCTTTAATACGATGGAAGATTCAGGCGCATTACCTATTGAGATGGATGTCAGTAAATTAAATACCGGTGATGTGATTGATATATATCCTCATCAAGGAGTTGTTAAAAACAACGCTACCGGTGAAGTTATTACTGAATTTCAATTAAAAACAAATATTATTCTTGATGAAGTACGTGCCGGTGGACGAATTCCACTTATTATCGGTCGTGGTTTAACAGATCGTGCGCGTAAATCTTTAGGGCTTGAAACATCGACTGTCTTTCAATTGCCAGTTGAAGTTAAACCTTCAACAAAAGGTTATACGCTGGCACAAAAAATGGTCGGTAAAGCTTGTGGTACTGAAGGCGTACGAGCAGGTCAATATTGTGAGCCTAAAATGACCAGTGTTGGATCGCAAGATACAACAGGCCCAATGACACGTGATGAGCTCAAAGATCTTGCCTGCTTAGGTTTCTCCGCTGATTTGGTTATGCAATCATTCTGCCATACGGGTGCATACCCTAAACCCATTGATGTTATTACGCATCACACTCTGCCTGATTTCATCCGAAATCGTGGTGGTGTTTCTCTGCGCCCTGGTGACGGTATTATCCACTCGTGGTTAAATCGTATGTTATTACCGGATACGGTAGGAACAGGTGGTGATTCTCATACACGTTTCCCGATCGGCATCTCTTTCCCAGCCGGTTCAGGCTTAGTGGCATTTGCTGCAGCGACAGGTGTTATGCCGTTGGATATGCCAGAATCTGTGTTGGTGCGTTTTAAAGGCGAAATGCAGCCAGGCATTACATTACGTGATTTAGTGAATGCAATTCCCCACCAGGCGATAAAAGAGGGCCACTTAACGGTTGAAAAAGCGGGCAAAGTAAATGTGTTCTCTGGCCGTACTTTAGAGATTGAAGGGTTACCAAAACTTAAAGTTGAGCAAGCATTTGAATTATCAGATGCCTCAGCAGAGCGTAGTGCTGCGGGTTGTTCGATCAAGCTTGATAAAGAACCTATTATTGAATACTTAAACTCTAACATTGTGATGCTTAAGTGGATGATAGCCGAAGGTTATGGTGATGTTCGTACTATTTCTCGTCGTATTGAAGAGATGGAAGCCTGGATTGCAAAGCCTGAGTTAATGGAAGCGGATGAAGATGCAGAATATGCCGCTATTATTGAGATTAATCTGAACGATGTTAAAGAGCCTCTTTTAGCTTGTCCAAATGATCCCGATGATGTGAAATTACTGTCAGAGGTTGCTGGCCAATCAATTGATGAAGTCTTCATTGGTTCTTGCATGACCAATATAGGTCATTTCCGTGCAGCAGGTAATTTGCTCCAACAATTCCCTGGTCAATTACCGACCAAGTTATGGATTGCCCCACCAACAAAAATGGATGCTGCGCAACTTTCTGATGAAGGTTATTATGGCATCTTTGGTAAAGTGGGTGCACGAACTGAAATGCCGGGTTGCTCTCTTTGTATGGGTAATCAAGCGCGAGTGGGTGATAATACCACTGTGGTTTCAACTTCAACACGTAACTTCCCTAACCGTTTAGGTAATAATGCTAATGTGTACCTGAGTTCAGCTGAACTCGCTGCAGTTGCCGCTATCGAAGGGAAACTGCCAACGGTTGATCAATATATGAAGTATGCTCAATCCTTGAATGCGACTGCCGCAGATACCTACCGTTACCTGAACTTTGATCAAATAAAAAGTTATATGGATAAAGCAAATAGTATTATTCCGGTGAAAGCTGCCAGCTAACAAGTATTATTTTTTTATAACTTAAAAAATTAGGCCTCTCTTCTGGTTATTCGTTGAGGGGCTTTTTTTATGATGGTAAATATATTATTCATTTATAATAATTATAATAATTATAATGAGTATAAATACTCAGAATATTTTTTAATGTCTTTAGTAATACAAATAAGAGTTGTTTTTTTGTTTTAATTTGCTAACATGGTTGGCTCAAAGTTTAGCAGTTCGCTTGTTAAAACTTTCACAGCGTTGCGCATAGGCTTTACTGATAGGATGATGAAAGGTTGGTGTGAAACCCAAATTCAATAAAGAGAATGAGTATTCCTATGTTAGAAAAAAATTTAGTAGTTGGTGAGTTTCTTATCGACACAAGTCAAAACAGCTTAATCCACACAAACCGAAAAGTTTACCTCGGTCCTTTGCGTACATCTCTTTTGCATTTTTTGTGTAAAAATGTGAATAAAGTGGTCACTCGAGAAGATCTTGCCCAACATGTATGGGGTAGATTAGTGACGGATCATACAATTAACCAGCATATCTCTCAACTGCGTAAAAGTATCGGTACCTTAGTCCTGCACGGATTAAATATTTCGACTATTCCCAAGCGTGGTTATATTGCGCGTATGGATGGTATTGGCCTTTCAGAAAATCAGGTTGCTCCCATGGCAAGAGCCGAAGGGAATGCACATTCTGTTAAAAACATGAAAGTATTGGTTGTTGAGACCGAAACCTCTGAGCGAAATCTGTTAATTGAGCAATTAAACACACTACAAGTGTCTTATGTAGAGTGTGTTGCAACAAGTCTTGATGCAGAGCGTTCTGTTGCACTTCAAGATTTTGATTTGATTATTGTGGACTCTCTACTTGTCGATAATACGGGCATCAAGTTAATCAAAGATGTTCGTACAGGAAAAACCTCTGCTGCTGCTGATATCAGTATTTTAACCTCTCACTTTGATGTCCAACGTGAATTGTTAGGGTTAAATAGTTTGTTAGACATTCAGGGCTTATTGCTTAAACCATTCGACAGTCAGCGTTTAAAACAGATGTTAATGGTTGCTAATAAAGCCAATGTTATTTTAAAACCTCAAGCTGCTTATGAACTTGTACCAACCGATGTACTAAGCGATTTTGTTCAACCTAAGGTTGCGGTTAACGATTAATATTCGTTGATTGCATTAAAGCTCCCACGGCAACGTTGGAGCTTTTTTTTTGTCATTTTTAATATGATAGAAAATTATAGTGAAAGAAATAGTTAAGTGACTAGATTGAAAAACAGGCATCATTATTAACTTTTAATTGAGATTAAAATATTATCTCTTTTGCTATTAACTAAAAAGATGAGCCTTTTTTTCTACTTAAAATTAATACTGTCTGCGTTGCGGATTTTATTCAAAATACCCTGTTTTTCATTATGTAGTGGTCAGTTAAAGTATATTCCATGCGTTTGTTGGAAATATGCAACTCATGCCTTGTTATCCTGCGCAATGGTTATGGTTTTTATTAACTCGTTTTATTGGCTGACCTCTGATGCTGGCAAGGTTTATTTTTCACGCAAGTTGATTTACCCTAACTAGTGAGATGTTTGTTCTAATTGTGAAATTAACAACAGAGACTAAAACATCGTTTTATATCTCACCAGGATGTGTTTTAAGCTGTATAAATAAACAGAAAATGAATGGATTTGGTATAACCTATAGGTTTGAAATAAAGTATGGAATTTGAATTTAGAAAAGATTTTTTTAGTGACCAGGCGACTGTAAAGTTATCGATGGATCATGAAGCTTTTGCCACTTGGTTAGAGCAGGAGGGGCAGTCTATCCCTTGGGTCGAAGCGCTGTTAGTTAATATTTCAGCGGTGCAAAAGCGCGTGGTGACTGATTTTAAATTAGTCGGCAGCGAGTTTTCGTTGTTACTCAATAATGACGAAGCTCAAGTTATTAATCATAGTTTGTTAAATGATTTTGATGAGGTTGATTTAGAAGGAGACTTATCATTTTATGACTTGGAGATTGAAGCATCCTGTGGATTCGATGATTTTAAGAACTTCATCGAATCATGGTCAGAATTTTTACACAGCCAATAAAATTATACTTTTAATACTATTATGATTTAGATGATTTAGATGATTTAGATGATTTTATGAATTCATTAAAGCAAATTATGGTTATCATTTTTACACAGCCAATAAAATGATACTTTTAAGACTAGATGATTGTATGAAGTCATTAAAGCAAATCATGGTCAGCATTTTTACACAGCCAATAAAATTATACTTTTAAGACTAAGGTTGCCATACCCAAGAACGAAAACAGGCCAATCACATCGGTCAGGGTGGTGAGGGCCATTCCACCAGCGAGAGCGGGATCAATTTTATATTTATGCATAATCAGCGGTATAGTGACACCTGCAATGCCAGCCACAGATAAATTGATAAACATCGCCCCGGCAATAATGTAACCAACAGTGATATCGCCCTTCCACAGGGTTACCGCAGTCGCGACTAAGGTCGCCCAAATCATACCATTAATTAAGCCGATTGCGGCTTCTTTGCCAATTAACCAACGGGCATTTGTTTTGCCTATATGACCAACCGCCAGTCCGCGAATAACCAATGCAAGTGTTTGATTCCCTGCAATCCCACCCATACTAGGGACTATTGTCATTAATACAGCAAGGGTTGCCATCTGCTCTAAGGTGGCTTCAAACATATTTGATACTGAGGCAGCAATAAAGGCGGCAACAAGATTTAGAGCCAGCCAAACAGTGCGTCGTTTAGCGCTTGAGAGAACGGGCGCATAGGTATCTTCATCATCGTCCATACCGGCCATACCCATCATTGTGTGCTCAGCCTCTTCGCGGATAATATCAACTACATCATCAATGGTAATACGGCCTAAAAGGTGTTTATTTTCATCCACAACAGGAGCGGAAATCAAATCATACCGTTCAAATAACTTGGCAATTTCACCGTCATCCATTCCGACTTCGAGCATTTCTGTTTTGCTATTCATGACCTGCTCTATAGAAAGAGAAGGATCAACGGTTAATAAGGTGGATAGGGGAACATCGCCAATCAATTGGTCTTCTTTATTAACCACATACAGCGTGTCTGTTGCGTCCGGCAATTCACCTTTCAGGCGTAAATAGCGTAATACGACATCAACCGATACATCTGCGCGCAGTGTAATAGTATCGGTATTCATCATAGAACCTGCGGTCTCTTCTGGATAGGAAAGCGCCTGCTCTACACGGTGTCTATCCTGCGCATCCATAGTATCCAATACCTCTTGGTATAGGCTATCTGGAATACCCCGCAAAATAGACGCGAGATCATCGATATCCATACCTTCTGTGGCGGATACTATATTGGTTGCATCCATTAATGCGATGATGCTGTCCTGTGCATCTTCATTTAATTCGTCGAGTATTTCCCCCTGTTCATCATGATCTGTCAAACTCCATAATATTTTACGCTTGGTAGGGGGGGATGATTCAAGCAGTAAAGCCACATCACAGGCGTGCATTTTGTCAAGAATACTACGAGCTAATACGAACATACCACTTTCGAGGGCTTTATCTATTTCATTGAATCTTTCTTGGGTATTTTGAGCATCGCTATTTTCCAGCATGACATGACCTTATATTATTCATTTTCTTCTAAAAACTTATTTTCTATCAGTCTGGTAACAGCAAGCATGGCCCGCTCCGCTTCACTTCCTTCTGCTAGTATTTCAATTTCTTGACCATAACAAGTCTCTAATACTAACAACCCAAGGACACTACTGGCATCGGCTTGTTTGCCTTGATGTTTGATTATGATAGTAGCATCAAAAGACGCAACTAACTCAACAAGTTTGATTGTAGCGCGTGTATGCAAGCCTAATTTATTTTGGATGGTAATAGTTTGTGTGATGGTGCTCATTACAGGTGCTCCTTTAGCCCCTTATGCTCAATTTGAACCTGATATTCTTGATTGTAGCGCGTGTATGCAAGCCTAATTTATTTGGGATAGTAATAGTTTGTGTGATTACAGCTGATCCTTTAATCCTTTATGCTCAATTTGAACCTGATATTTTTGTTTAAACTGAGCAGCAAGCTGTTCTGCTACATAGACAGAGCGGTGTTTTCCGCCCGTACAGCCAATGGCTATGGTCACATAATTACGATTATTTTCTTCAAGGTACGGCAACCATGAATGGAAAAGGTTTTCAATTTGGTTAATCGTTTGTTTTACCACAAGATGACCATTAAGAAATGCTTTTACAGGTTGATCTTTACCCGTGTATTTTTGTAAAGTGGGCTCCCAATGCGGGTTGGGTAAAAAACGCACATCAAAAATATAATCGGCATCATCAGGGTGGATATTTTTAAAACCAAAAGATTGGAAGATGATCAATAAGTTACTTTTAGTCGACCCCTGTAAATGAATTTTAAGACGTTCATTTAAATTATGGATAGAAAGGGTAGTTGTGTCGATCGACAGTGCAGCCCTTTTGTGGATCGGCTCCAGCAATTCATTTTCTAATTCGAGAGCTTGAGAGAGAGACAGTTTGTTTTTAGATAAAGGGTGTAAACGCCTTGTTTCACTGTAGCGGCGAATTAATTCAGCGCTAATGGCATCAAGGTAGATAATCTCTACCTCAACTTTTTGTTGTAATGACGACAGCAGCGTCTGGATTTGGCTGGCATCGGTGGGTAAATTACGAATATCTAAACTAATCGCAACTTTATTATTTTTAGGGTCTACAGTATCGATTAATTGCGCAAGTAACTGGAATGGCACACCATCGATACAGTTATAGCCTAAATCTTCCAACACATGAAGTGCAATGGTTTTTCCTGAACCGGAGCGCCCGCTGATAACGATTAATTTCATTGTACCCCCTTGTTATTACTTAACTGCTAGCAACAGACATAATATTTTGTTGCTTTGCGCATTTCTTAGTTGACGTAAAAGTTTATGACTGATTTCAGATAGCGCAGACAAATACTGCCATTATTGCAATTATTTAACTGCTAGCAACAGACATAATATTTTGTTGCTTTGCGCATTTCTTAGTTGACGTAAAAGTTTATGACTGATTTCAGACAGCGCAGACAAATACTGCCATTACCGCAATTATTTAACTGCTAGCAATAGAGATAATATTTTGTTGCTTTGCGCATTTCTTAGTTGACGTATTTCAGACAGCGCAGACAAATACTGCCATTATTTAATTTCTAGCAACAGACATAACATTTCGTTATTTTTCGCATTTCTTAGTCGACGTAAAAATTGTTTATCCAATAGTTTTTGACTGATTTCAGAAAGAGCAGACAAATACTGTTTACAACGATCTTCCGGTACAAAAATGGCAAAGAGTATGTCAACTTTATTACCATCGTATGCATCGTAATCTATTGCTGATTCACATTGTATAAAAACAGCTGTAGCGGGTAAAGCGCTATCTATTTTTACGTGTGGAATCGCAATACCCGTTCCAACACCCGTAGAGCCGATTTTTTCACGCGCAATTAAACGATTAAATAATATTTGCGGATCTATATTTAATTTTTCACCCGCAATATGGCTAATTTTTTCTAATGCGCATTTTTTGCTTGTACAAGCAGTTTTGGCAAAAACAGATTCTTTATTTAATAAGCTTGAAATATTCATATTTGATTTAGCTATTACAAAAATTTGCGCGATGTTAGCACTTGCGCTATGAATGATCATCAACAAATATGGTTTTCTTGATCTTTATAAAATCAGAGCAGCATTTTTCGTTGGCTTGATGATGAAATCCCCAATAATTCCCGATATTTTGTGATAGTACGGCGCGCCACTTTAATACCCTGGTGTTCAAGTAACAGTGCTATTTTATTATCACTTAAAGGTTTGCTGCTGACCTCTGCAGAGATTAATTTTTTGATTAATGCCTTAATTGCCGTTGAGGAGCATTCTCCTCCACTTTCTGTCGCAACATGGCTGGAAAAGAAAAACTTCAATTCAAAAATACCTCTTGAGGTATGCATGAATTTTTGTGTCGTGACCCGGGAAATGGTCGATTCATGCATATCTACCTCTAACGCAACATCATTAAGCACCATGGGTTTCATTGATTCTTCCCCATATTCGAAGAATGCTTGTTGTTGGCGCACAATACAATGAGAGACTTTTAATAAGGTTTCGTTACGGCTTTCCAGGCTTTTAATAAACCATCTTGCTTCTTGTAAATGACCTTTAATAAACTGAGAATCAGCTTTACTAATATTACCTTTACATAAATTTGCATATGTTTGATTTATGGAAAGCTTAGCATCTGAATCTGGGTGGAGCGATACACGCCATTGACCTGCAATTTTTTTGACATAAACATCGGGCACAATATATTGGGGTTGGCTATTTTCGATTTGGTTTCCAGGTCTGGGTTCAAGCGTTTGAATTAAATGCAATACCTCTGCTAATTCAAACTCTTTTAATTTACTTTTTCTTGCCAGAGTACGGTAATCCCGGTTACCCAGTAAATCCATGTGATGAGCAAGTATTGTTAACGCTTCACTGCGCCATGGTGTTTGTTCCGGTAGATGTCGCAGTTGGATTTGTAAACACTCCTGAGTTGAACGAGCAGCAACACCGATTGGATCAAAATGTTGAATGCGTTTTAGGACAACCAGTACTTCATCTAATTCAATATCATCAGCTTCAGTGATTAAGCTTTCCAAAATTGATTCACAACTCGCGGTTAAATAGCCAGACTCATCTATCGAGTCAATGAGGGCAGCGGCTATGACAAGATCCGTATCGGAAAATGGGGTCAGTTGCATTTGCCAAATTAAATGATCTTGTAAAGAGGTTGAAGATTCTCCCTGGTAAATACTGTCCTCGCCTTCATAACTTGAAGAGGATGAGGGAGAAGTTGTGGAGCTGCTTGAATATTCAGAATAAGATTCTTCCCAGTTATTTTCAGCGGGTAAATCATTAGAGAACTCTTGCTGGGTTATTGCTTCAGAAGTATCAATCTGACTGCTATCCTGCTTTGCGATGACTTCCTGCGTACCGTTGTTATCTTCTTGTTCTAATAGCGGGTTTGAGTCGAGAATATTCTGAATTTCCTGCTGTAAATCCAGTGTAGAGAGTTGTAGCAATTTGATTGCTTGCTGCAATTGTGGGGTCATTGCAAGTTGCTGCCCCATCTTTAAATGCAAACCTTGTTTTATCAAAACATTCCCCCTGAATCTGGCTGATTATATAAGTTATTGAGTTATTATTAATGCGGAATTTGGTTTAAAAAATAGCTTTTTATATACCCTGTATAAGTCTTTTATAATTTAAATTCTTCTCCCAGATAGACCTGTTTTACCTGGGCATTGGCTAATATTTCATCTTGATTACCTACTGCAATAATTTCACCGTGACTAACGATATAGGAATGCTGGCAGACATCTAATGTTTCTCGAACATTGTGATCGGTTATTAAGACACCCAAACCACGATTCCTTAGGTGTTGGATAATAGTCTTGATATCAATCACTGAAATAGGATCTACGCCGGCGAAAGGCTCATCTAAGAGAATAAATTTAGGTTCGGTTGCCAGTGCTCGCGCGATTTCAACCCGGCGTCGCTCCCCGCCGGAAAGGCTCATCCCTTTATTATTACGAATATGAGAGATATGAAATTCATCGAGTAATGTATTGAGCTTTTCTTCACGTTGGGTATTGTTTAACTCTTTACGCGTTTGCAAAATACCCATAATATTTTCGGAGACCGTTAAACGGCGAAAGATGGACGCTTCCTGAGGAAGGTAACCGATACCCTTTTGAGCTCTGATATGCATAGGATGATGGGAAATATCTTCTCCGTCAATGCAGATACTTCCTTCATCCTGTTTTACGAGTCCGACCACCATGTAAAAAGAGGTTGTTTTACCTGCTCCATTTGGGCCAAGTAAACCGACGATTTCACCCGTTTTTACCGTTAAATCGACACCGTTTACAACGGTTCTGCCTTTATAACTTTTTACTAAACCTTGCGCGATTAACTCTGCCATTTTTATTCTTCTTTCCCCACAGTACTTTTTTTCTCAAACTGAGCGGGTAAAAAAACTGTTGTTACACGTGTTTCTTTGCCATCGTTGCTCACGGTTAGTTCTTCTGTTTCCATAAAATAAATAATTTTTGAACCATTTATTTGGCTCTTAAGTTGTTTAACCTGGGCATTGCCAGTAAGCGTTACTTGGGCCTTAGCCACATCGTAACGAATAACATTTGCCTCTGCATCGATGGGTTTTCCATCTTCTTGGGTTTGGTAAAAAGTGGCTACGCTACCTTCTGCAATCATGATCTCTTGATTAGATTGTTTTCCTTGAATAACGGTCAGTTTGTCAGCAGTTAATTTAATAGTACCTTGGGTTAGTAATACATCATCTTGAAATACAACCCGATCATTTTTCATCGTCACGTGCTGGCTCACAGAACTGACGTGAATGGGCTGAGTGAAGTCGGACTCCAGCGCAATACTTGCAAAAGAGATAAGGAGTGTACTGATGATTAAGCTTAATTTATTTATTTTCATTGAAGTATACCGCTTTTATTTGATCTTTTATAATGACCTCTTCAGTGACAAGAGAAGCCCACATGCCAACACCCTGCTGATGAATCTGAGGGCCTTCCAAAGTGACTAATAAGTCACTGCTTAACTCCTTTTTATCTAGAAAAAGAGTGAGTTGTTCCGTCTTTATCGTTTGTACAAGTTGATCTAAACTGAGATTTTTGACTAATACATTTTTCGAAAGCACTAGTTTATCTTGTTGATAAAGAGCACCTACTGCGCTGGTTATTTGCCAAATTGTGGTCGTATCTGTTTGGTCATTATGTGTATAAACAATCACTTTAGGTTTTTTAAAATTAGTCAACTCATCTTCATTAAAGTTGGTGGCTTTATCTGCAAATATTTTATAATCCAAAAAACCTGTTTTATTAAAATGAGTACTATTGATATCCGTCGCAATATAACTAGGGTGATGGACTGACAACGAAGGTAAAACAGCTTCCTGTTTGAAAAATAACCAAATCAATAAAGCGGCTAATAATAAAACAAATGGGATACTCTGGCGCTTATTCATTTATTCACTTTTGCCTTGGGTAATATATAGTTGGTTATGGCACTGCAAAAAAAGATCACAGACTTCGCGTACTGCGCCATAGCCCCCTTTTATTTGGGTGACAAGGTTTGCCCCTTTTAAGACAAGAGGATGCGCATCCTGTACTGCGACACCCAAACCACAATCTTCGATAATAGGCAGATCAACCACGTCATCACCAATATAAGCAACCTGATCAGGCGTTAAACTAAGCTTGGTTAATAAAGATTGGTAAATGCTTAATTTATCTTCTTTGCCCTGAAATATAAAAGGGACACCCAAGGCCTGCATTCTCTTTTCAACAATGACCGATTGACGGCCGGTGATAATCGCGACATTAACGCCCATCTTGATAATAGCTTTGATCCCGAATCCGTCTTTAGTATGAAAGGCTTTTAACTCTTCGCCGTGATTGCCTAAATAAATTCTACCATCAGAAAAGACACCATCAACATCGCAAATAAGTAATTTTATCTTTGCGGCGCGGTGGTAATTTTCGACGCTAATTTTACCATAAGGTGTTGTGATCATTAAAATTCTCAGTTGATTAATAATTATGTGTTACTAATAAGTTAGTGATGACTGACAAGTTAGTAAAAAAATAATAAAATAACAAAATGGATGCGTTAACGCGAGCTATGATTATTGGTCTAACGGCTAAGATTATATTGACCGCCATAACAGACATTCATAATATCAAAACCAGCGGTTAACAGACTTTCAAAATAGTCAAGCGGTTGGCGTCTTAAAAGTGCGTTGTTATTTGCGTTGTTATTCACATTGTTACCGGCATTTTTCTAAAAATAAAGCCTCACAAAAAACATGTGCTAATCCCAACTCACCTTTAAACAATATTTAATACTCGCGAGGCCAGAGTATTATATCGCATTATTTTAGATTACGCAGTCAATGAGTAAATAATTTATTTTAGATCGCGCAGTCAATGAGCAAATAAGTTATTCTAGATCAATGTGTTAAGTTCAGGAGTTGGATGTCACTGGTTGATCCTAGGATCTGCCAATAAATAAATTCTCAATTTTCTATTTTCAATAAATATTTGTATAAAAAATCCCATCACTTTACACTGTCGATTCGTGTTTATATAAAGAGCGTAACCATCTATGAAAACCCCGCTTCACCTTGAAATAAAAAACTTATGCTTCTCTCGAAGTGATAAATTATTATTTAATAATTTATGTTTTGAGTTTGAGCGCGGTAAAATCACTGCGATATTAGGTCCTAGTGGCATAGGAAAAACAACATTATTAAAACTTATTGGCGGGCAACTGGCTGTCGATAGTGGTGAGATATTTTTTAACCAAAGCGCACTTCATAACTGCTCAACGGATGAACTTTATCAAGCACGTAAAAAAATGGGTATGTTATTTCAAAGTGGCGCATTATTTAACGAGCTTTCTGTTTTTGAAAATGTCGCATTTCCTTTACGAGAGCATCACCAACTCGATCAATCTTTGCTCGAAATATTAGTTTTAATGAAGTTAGAAGCGGTTGGTTTAAGGGGAGCACGAGATTTAATGCCGCAACAATTATCCGGTGGCATGGCGCGCCGTGTCGCATTAGCTCGCGCAATCGCACTTGATCCTGAGCTGATTATGTATGATGAGCCGTTTAGCGGGCAAGATCCTATCTCAATGAATGTGTTGTTGAAATTAATTAAACAGCTCAATGAGAATTTAGGCTTGACCTCTATTATTGTGACCCATGATGTTAAAGAGGTCTTGTCTATTGCAGATAATGTTTACGTATTAGCGGATGAGAAAATTATTGCGCAAGGCTCTGTCGAGTCAATACTCGCGCAAACTGAAAATGAATTATTACAACAGTTTTTGCTGGGCAAAAGTGAAGGGCCTGTCCCTTTCCATTTCAAAAGCGATGATTTTCAATCTGATTTACAAAAGGTAAGTCGATAATGTTAGATTTTGCTGGCGCCGTCGGGCGTTTATCTTTATATTTTATAAAAACGACGGGAAAGTCCTGCGTAATGTTGTTCCATACAATGTTCGGCATGCCGCACCCTAAATTGTTTCCTTTATTTATCGGACAGATATTTCAACTTGGTATTTTATCTTTACCGATTATATTAACCGCTGGTTTGTTTATCGGCATGGTATTAAGCTTACAGGGTTATAATGTGCTGGTTGATTATGCTGCCGAGGAAAGTTTAGGCAGCATGGTGGCTTTATCGTTATTAAGAGAGTTAGGGCCCGTTGTAACGGCCTTACTTTTTGCCGGGCGAGCAGGCTCTGCGCTGACCGCTGAAATTGGTTTAATGCAAAGCACCGAGCAAATTGCCAGTATGGAAATGATGGCAGTTTCCCCTCTTAAACGTGTGATAGCACCGCGTTTTCTTGCCGGCATCGTGACGCTGCCGTTGCTAACATTGATGTTTAATGTGGTGGCTATTTGGGGAGGATATTTAATCGGTGTCTCTTGGATGGGGGTTGATGGCGGAGCGTATTGGTCTGTGATGCAGGGCAGTGTTGATTATCTGCCGGATGTTATGAATGGCGTGATTAAGAGTATTGTCTTTGGTGTAATGATTACCTGGGTAGCACTTTATAATGGTTATTATGTGATGCCAAACGCTATCGGTATTAGTCGCTCAACAACACAGACAGTAGTCGTTTCATCATTATTAGTGTTAGCAATGGATTTTATATTAACGGTGTTTATGTTCGGAGCGTAATCCGTCATATAACAAGTGGTTGTTTCATCACCATTATTAAATGTTAGCAATGGACTTTATATTAACGGTGTTTATGTTCGGAGCGTAATCCGTCATATAACAAGTGGTTGTTTCATCACCATTATTAAATGTTAGCAATGGATTTTATATTAACGGTATTTATGTTCGGAGCGTAATCCGTCATATAAAAAATGGAAATAAATATGTCTCAGAAAAAAACAGAATTATGGGTTGGCATTTTTGTCATTGGCGCAATGATCTCATTGGCCATATTAGCTTTTAATGTTGCCGGTCTTTCCTTTAAGGGGGAAGGCCGCAGTTATACTCTGTATGCCAGTTTTTCAAATGTTGGTGGTTTAAAAGTTAGATCGCCAGTGAAACTTGGTGGTGTTGTTGTCGGCAGAGTTGAAGAAATTAGTTTAAATAAAGAGAGTTATATGCCAGTTGTGCGTTTGGCTATGTTCGAAAATAAAGGGTATTATCCAGAAACCTCTTCAGTTTCGATTTTAACCTCGGGTTTATTAGGTGAGCAATATATCGGCCTGCAACCCGGTTTTATTATCGAGGGGGTTAATATGTTAGAAGAAGGAGGACGTTTTGAGGATACTAAATCTGCTATCGTTCTTGAAGATTTAATTGGTCAATTTATCTATTCAATGAATAAGGGGGATTAATGCGTTATTTATTAATGGTAATGACACTGCTTTTTTCAGGTGGAGTATTTAGTGATGAAATAGATATGAGTAACCCAAATAAGGTTATTCAATCTGTATCAACTAAGACATTTGCTAGAATTACGGCTGAGGAAGCTCGTTTAAAAACGGAGCCCGATTATATAAAAGTGGTCATTGAAGAGGAGTTAATTCCTTATTTTGATTATAAGTACGCAGCTTACAAGGTATTGGGAGCACATTTAAGAGACACCACTGTTGATCAGCGTAATGAATTTGTTGAAGTCTTCCGACTCTATTTGATTAACTCCTATAGCAATATTTTATTCAAATATGATCAACAAGAGATAGAGATATCCGCTAATACGAACTTTAAAAATGCGAATATAGTGACCATTCCGGTTAGGATTCGGAGTAAAGATGGTCAAGTAGCTCAATTGAGTTTTAAACTGCGGGAAAATCAAAAATCCGGGGAATGGAAAGTGTTTGATGTTATCGCAGAGGGGATCAGCATGTTAAATACTAAGCAGTCAGAGATAAGTGAACTTATTCAAAGAGAAGGTATTGATCATGTTATCAAATTGCTAAAAAAGAAAAATAGCGAGTTTTCCTCGTGACTACAAGCATCAATGACGAGACAATAGTACTGAAGGGTGACCTGCTGTTAAGCGAGTTGTCCGCGAAAAAATTTTCGAATATTAAAACCTATAAAAATACAAAAAAAATAGATTTACAGCACCTTACAAATATAGACTCAGCCGGTATTGCATATTTGGTACAAATTAAAACAATTAGTCCAAATGTCTGCTTTGAGGGTGTGTCTGATAAAATATTAATCTTAGCGGGTTTATATGGGGTGAGTTTTCTCTTCAAGTAGCGAGTTATACCATGAATACTGAAACAATGAATACTGAAATAATTAAAGAAAAATTAGAACAAGCGCTAGCGCTTGATGAATGCATAGTCAAAGGCGAAAATGGCACTTTTCAAGTGATCGCAGTCAGTGCCATGTTTGCAGATATGAGTAGAGTGAAAAAACAGCAGGCTATTTATGATCCGTTAACCGAGGAGATAGCAAGTAATGCCATTCATGCTCTCAGCATTAAAGCCTTAACACCCGATGAGTGGCAAAAACAAAAGCATTTTATTTAAAAGAGATAAGGACAATTTAATGGGTCAGTTTTTAATTCAAGGTGGTTGCCAATTAAAAGGGGAGGTGACAATATCCGGTGCCAAAAATGCTGCATTACCAATTCTATTTGCGAGCTTATTATCAAAAGGTAATGTGAATTTAACGAATGTCCCGCTGTTAAAAGATATCTCGACAACACTTGAGCTTTTAAAAGAATTAGGTGCAGAAGCATCACAAGATGGACATGAAGTACATATTAATGCTTCATCGGTGAAAAACTATACCGCTTCCTATGAGTTAGTACGCAGTATGCGTGCGTCTATTTTGGCGCTAGGCCCTTTAGTTGCCCGTTTTGGTGAAGCCGATATCTCATTACCTGGGGGCTGTGCTATTGGCGCTCGCCCGGTTAATCTGCATATCCATGGTTTAGAGCAGATGGGGGCAATCATTAAAGTGCAGAATGGCTTTATTAAAGCGCGTGTTAATGGGCGTTTAAAGGGTGCACATTTGTACATGGATATGGTCAGTGTTACCGGCACGGGTAATTTAATGATGGCAGCGGCGCTTGCTGAGGGTGTTACGACCATCGAAAATGCAGCGAAAGAACCTGAACTTGTTGATCTGGCTAACTTTATTAATGGTATGGGTGGCAAGATTTCAGGCGCAGGAACAGATACTTTAACAATTGAAGGTGTTGAGTCTTTGGGTGATTGTAGCTATCAGGTGCAGCCGGATCGCATTGAGACGGGGACTTTTTTAGTGGCAGGTGTGGTAAGTGGTGGTAAAGTTAAGTGTCTTAAAACCGCCCCGCATTTATTAACGGCTGTACTGTCTAAATTAGAAGAAGCGGGTGCCGCAGTGACAACGGGCAGTGATTGGATTGAGGTTGATATGATTGATCGTCAATTGAAATCAGTGAATATCTCAACGGCTCCGCATCCTGCATTCCCAACGGATATGCAGGCACAATTTACGGTGTTAAATACCGTTGCTCCCGGCACGGGACGAATCAAAGAAAACATTTTTGAAAATCGTTTTATGCATGTGCCTGAATTACAACGAATGGGCGCAAATATTATATTGGAAGGTAATCTTGCCATTTGTGGTGATCCTGATCCGCTGTGTGGCGCAGAAGTGATGGCGACAGATTTACGTGCATCGGCAAGTTTAGTGATTGCAGGCTTAATCGCCGAGGGTGAAACGATTGTTGATGAGATTTACCACATTGACCGGGGTTATGAAGCAATAGAAAATAAGTTGATTGCGCTGGGTGCAAAGATTAAGCGTATTGAAAATTAACGTTAATTCATTTTTTACAGGCTGTTTTGATGCTGTGAATAACAAAAAAAGGGAAGCTTAGTGCTTCCCTTTTTTTTGTTCTATTAAGGGTTAATTTCTTTGTCAGTGCTATTTGTATTTTGAGGGGGATTACTCAGCTCGCCAATAATGACGTCGATATCCATTTCCTCTCCTTTACGTAATACCGTTAATACGGCCTTTGTGCCTGGCGGTATTTCTGCCACCATATCCATCGCAAAAATTAAGTTTTCAACAGCCGTATTATTGATTTTTAGTAAAATATCATTGACTTCAACCCCCGCAATACTAGCAGGTCCTCCTTCCTGAACTTCTTTTATGATGGTGCTGTTTTGTGCTTTTAAGCCCCAAAGACGCGCTAAAAGCGGATCTAAATTTTCGGCCACTATACCTAAGGAGCCACGAATAACGCGACCATCTCTAATTAGGCTGTTCATTATCCGCTGCGAAAGCTGATAGGGAATAGCAAAACTAATACCATAACTAATATTTTGACGACGACTGTAAAATTCAGAGGTATTAATACCAACTAACTCACCTCGGCTATTAATTAATGCTCCCCCTGAGTTTCCTTCGTTAATAGCCGCATCTGTCTGCAGGAAATCCTGACGGCCAGATGAACTCATACCACTGCGTCCGGTGGCACTGATAACACCCTGAGTGATGGTTTGCCCTAAGTTATAGGGATTACCAATAGCGAGTACTATATCGCCAACTTGAGGATTATATTGACTGTTCTGAGGGATCACCGGCAGGTTATTGCCCTCAATTTGCAGTACCGCTAAGTCGGTTATTACATCACTCCCGACCACAGTGGCGGTAAAGAGACGGCCGTCCTGTAAAGCGATAAGTATCTGATCAGCCTGTTTAATAACATGGTAGTTGGTTAAAATGTAACCTTTTTTATCAACAATAATGCCGGATCCTAACCCCGTCGGTTGAAGCTGTTGTTTGTTGTTGTTGAAAGTCGAGTCTACATATTGTTGAGAGTAAATATTAACCACTGCAGGGGATGCTTTTTTGACTGATTCGCTATAACTTGCGACTTTATCGTTGGCTAAAAGCGATGTTAAAACTGTCCCTAACCGTGCGCCATAAACGATTAATATCGCAATAATAATCCCCCAAAAAATGGGTTTTAAAAAATACAGCAAGCGCGTTTTAAAGTTCATTTTGTTAACCAGGTCGATAAGTGAAAGTGACAACAAAGATTATATACAAAATAGGAGAGGGAAGGGTGTTTATTGTATGTTATTGAGAAATTGGTAAAAAAAAGCACCACCTAATACCAAATCCATTAATTTTCTGCTCATTTATGCGTGTTAAAACACATGCTAGCTAGACATAAAACCCTGTTTTAGTCTGTGCTATTGATTTGATTCATAACATCCTGTTATTCACCACTTCGTGGCCAGCTGAAGCTGTTCAAAATAGTTCCCTACTATTTTGTATAATTAGAACAACTAGTTACTGCAATCAATGCCTTGCTTTTATGCGTTTTTCCGGTGCCTAAATAGATCATTTAATTAGTGGAATTGGTATAAGGTGATGCTTAAATAGTCTGATTATTTATTGATTAAACAATAACGTGTACAGAAGAAGTGTTTGTCGTACCGGAAGCCACAAGCGCACCAGCGACTATTATGACTTTATCACCAGCAGTAACAAGACCAAGCTGTTTACTCATATCCATACCAAGTTGGTAGAACTCTTCCATTGAATTTTGAGCTTCAACAATTTTAGCAGAAACCCCTTTTACTAATGCAAGTTGTTGTGCTGTTTTTGGATTACTGGTTAACGCCAGGATTTGAGTCCTTGGAAAGTATTTACGTAAAGAGCGTGCAGACTTGCCGGCACCCGTTGCTACTATGATTAATTTAGCATCTAGTTGCTCTGCATTGTTAACTGCACCGCTGCATACTGCTTCTGTGATACGGATATCTTTTGTAATATTATCAACTCTGACATGCATGACTTGATCGGTTCGCTCACAGATAGTTGCCATAATTTCAACCGCTTCTGCAGGGTATTTTCCTTTAGCACTTTCACCTGAAAGCATGACTGCATCAGTGCCATCTAAGATAGCATTGGCAACATCGCCCGCTTCAGCACGCGTTGGTCGTGGATTTTTGATCATTGAATCAAGCATTTGTGTCGCTGTAATAACAGGCTTTCGAGCAGCATTTGCTTTTTCGATCATCATTTTTTGTGCGAAGATCACTTCTTCAACTGCAATTTCAACGCCTAAGTCACCACGAGCGACCATAATAGCGTCTGAAGCTGCTAGGATTTCATCAAAGTTATCAACACCTTCTTGGTTTTCTATTTTAGAGATGATGTGAATTTTTTCGCCACCGTGAGCTTTTAATAACTCACGGATTTCCAATACGTCTTCTTTTTTACGAATAAATGATGCTGCAATAAAATCAACTTGTTGTTCACAACCAAATATTAAATCGCCTTTATCTTTAGGAGACAGAGCAGGCAGCTGAACTTTAACACCTGGAAGGTTAACGCCTTTATTTTCGCCCAGTTCACCGGTGTTCATAACATCACAGATAACCTCTGTATCGGTAATACGTTTAACGGTTAGTTCAATTAGGCCGTCATCAAGTAATACCGTGTTACCTACCGCTAAATCATTGGTTAGATTTTCATAAGTTACGGCTACCACAGTGTTGTCACCCACAACAGTTTGATCCGTTGTTAAAGTGAACTCTTGTCCTGCCGTTAATAATACATCAGCACCGTTGGTTAGTTTAACTGTACGAATTTCAGGACCTTTGGTATCTAATAAAATGGCAACATTTTTACCCGTTTCTCGGCAAATTTCACGGATAGTATTAATTCGACCACCATGTTCGTTAAAATCACCGTGCGAGAAGTTAAGGCGCATTACATTCATGCCATTTTTGACTAATTTACCTAACATCTCTTTTGATTCTGATTTTGGACCAATAGTACAAACTATTTTAGTTTTTCTCACCGTTATTCTCCGATAGTTATTAAGTTTATTAAGTTTATTAATTGTAATTTTTTTAATAGAGATTAAAACGTGTTTATCAATATCTGTATTTGATGGGCATATTTTACAGAAATTCTTTTGATAAAGTATGATTTTGAAGCATTTAATTTCTGTTTTTTTATATTTGTTTAATTTTTACTCTATTTTTGTTTGTTTTAAATTCAATTTGTGGCTGTTTTTTGGGCGGGATCATTTAATGTTAAATATAATGTTCTATTATCACGCACTATATTGAGCGCTAATATTTGGGGTGAACTGTTAATCAACTGGGTTAGTTCGGTATGATTTTGAATTTTTTTCGATTAAGGCGAGACTAAAAGTATCACTGCCGGCAACGGTTAGAGACAAAGCAGCATTTGTCCTTGCACTAAATGCGATTAAGCTGTGGTTAATCAGAAAATAAGCAATTAACTTCTTCACGGTAGATTCTCCATAGGTAATGACTCAAAATAATAGTTTCAATAGCGCTAAAATTAAATATTTTTTGGGAAATTGAAATTTAATCAGTAGGGTTATTACCTTTTGAGTTCTTTTGGTATTAACAAGAAAGCAGTGATTAAAATATCTGACATTAATCAATTTGTGTAAATTGGGTACAAATTCAAATTTTGTCGACTTGGCTTTACTGTTATGATGCTCCAATAATGTTATAAAAAAACTTGTGAGTGCTCTGTGACCCCCCTAAATTTATATCGCGCCGATTTACAAAAAAAGAACTTCTTTGAGGATCCTGCACAGGCAATTGCTATACAGCAGCTGCAACGTTTGTATATGGATCTGCAAACACCGCCCATTGAAAATAAAAAAAGCAGCGTGTTGTCACGCTTGATTAACAAACTATCCACACCAACAAGCAAAAAAAAGCAATTTAAAGGGATCTATTTTTATGGCGGGGTGGGCCGTGGTAAAACTTACCTTGTGGATCTTTTCTTTCATAGCTTACCAACAAAGCGCAAACAACGACTGCACTTCCATCACTTTATGCTTAGAGTGCACAAAGAACTTTCTGAATTGCAGGGACAGGCGAATCCTTTAGTTAAAATTGCGCAAAAGTTCTCATTTGAAACTGATGTTTTGTGTTTTGATGAGTTTTATGTTGATGATATAACCGATGCAATGATTTTAGCCGGCATGTTAACCGCATTATTTGAACAGGGCATTGTATTGGTTGCAACCTCCAATATTCACCCCGATGATCTTTATAAAAATGGTCTGCAACGCGCACGTTTTTTGCCTGTTATTGACTTAGTTAAGGTCCATTGTGAAGTGTTCAATTTAGACGGTGGGCGCGATTATCGCATTGGCCGTTTAATAAACAGTGAAATTTATCACTACCCTCTAGACAGCAGTGCCTCCCTGCAGATAAAAAATGCCTTTGAAAATTTAGCGGATGGAGATAAAGTTTATGGACAAAATATAGAAATCAATTCCCGCCTGATCCCCAGCATCGCCAATAGTATTGATACCTTAAGTATTGAGTTTGATTCACTTTGTGACGGACCAAGAAGCGTATTGGATTATATTGAAATAGCCATATTATACCGCACTGTTATTATCGCGAATATAAAGCAGATGGATGATTTGCATAATGATATTGTCAGGCGTTTTATTGCGATGGTCGATGAATTTTATGATCACCATGTGGCTGTGGTTATCTCTGCTGAAGTTAAGATAATGGATCTGTATATTGGAGAGCAACTTAATTTTGAATTCCAACGTTGTGTATCACGTTTGTCAGAGATGCAAAGCAAAACCTATTTAATGCAGGCTCACCATGTTGAACAAAAATAACGGCTTAAGGTTTTTTTGCCCCCTCGTTTTGCATAAATAAAGCGACGACAAAGAAAGACATTAATGTTATCAATAATTATTTCAATATTAAGGTGATTTCTGCCTCCATTTTCTGTACAATTCTGTCGCCCACGTTATCCACCTCCCCAAAGTTTAAAGGGTGGATCTGTTTACGCTTGACGTATTCGAAGGGATACGAAATGGCAAAATACATTTTTGGTTGTCAATATTGACAATCATATTTTTTAATATCATTAATTTGGGTATAACTTAATGAAAACTTTTGTTGCTAAACCAGCTGAAGTCAAACGCGACTGGTTTGTAGTCGATGCTGAAGGTAAAACTTTAGGCCGTTTGGCTACTGAAATCGCTTTACGTTTACGTGGTAAACATAAAGCAGAATACACTCCGCATGTTGATACTGGCGATTACATCATCGTTATCAATGCAGAGAAAATTACTGTAACAGGTAATAAAGCTAAAGGTAAAATCTATTATCACCATACTGGTTTCATTGGTGGAATTAAAGCGATTAGCTTTGAAGATCTTATCAAGCGCGCACCTGAACGTGTTATTGAAAAAGCTGTTAAAGGTATGTTACCACGTGGCCCATTAGGTCGTGCAATGTACCGTAAGTTGAAAGTTTATGCTGGTACTGAGCATCAACATTCTGCACAGCAACCACAAGTTTTAGACATTTAATAGGATTAAAACAATGGCAAATCAATACTACGGCACTGGTCGTCGCAAAAGCTCTGTAGCTCGAGTGTTTGTAAAAGCAGGTAGTGGTCAAATCACTATCAACAAGCGTAACATTGACCAATATTTTGGTCGTGAAACTGCTTGTATGGTTGTTCGTCAACCACTAGAACTTATCGGCGTTACTGATAAATTCGATCTGAACATCACTGTTAAAGGTGGTGGTAGTACGGGTCAATCTGGTGCTATCCGTCTGGGTATCACTCGTGCATTAATGCAGTATGACGAAACACTTCGTTCTGAACTACGCGCCGCAGGTTATGTTACCCGTGATGCACGTGAAGTTGAACGTAAGAAAGTGGGTCTACATAAAGCACGTAAACGTCCACAGTTCTCAAAACGTTAATATTTCGTTTTCAAGAATTGCAAAAGCCCAGTTTATACTGGGCTTTTTTTTGCCTGCTATTTAGATATTTTGAGCTTATGCTTCCTTTACATCTGTTTTTAATATAGGGGATATATTATGTTGGCAGAGCTAATGGTTTAAAAGCTTAATGAGCAAATTTATTGGTCAAATCTATATTTATAAATGTGTGCATAGTGTGAGGATAAAGGTTTTGAGGGCCGACTTTATGACTGTGAGGGCGTGCAATACAAGCAATTTTTCGTCTTAATCTTTTGTCACCTATGCAAGTGAAACAGGCGCATTGGCCGTTCTAGTCTCTATAACAGCACTGCTACATCAATATAAATCATTAAAAATATTTTTACTGATATATTCTTTTATGATTTTTTTATCATAAAAAACAAACCCATACTGCATTCTCCAAACATGATTATTCAATTTTTTATTTTTTACAATGCTACGTTGCCGAGCATTAGCAAGTGGATAAATTATTCAAAGTAATATTAAATAAAATTGACCGGGTAGGAGGGGAGGATAAAGCGCTGTTTTGGGTTTATAAAAATCTCGACATATTAGTAAAAGCTGGTGTAGCATCAATGATAGATAGCGTAAATAAAGACCAGTAAGTGCCTTTAAATTTATATTTTTATGATGAGTTATCATTAAGTTCCGCTTGCTAATGAGAGCATGGTCAATTAAGTACTGCTTTTCTCTATTCCTTGTCGCAAAACAATGTTAATCGCTTGTAAGTAAGCTCGTATTTCTTTAGAATTCAGAAAGTTTTATGCAATACCCTATCAAGCTATCTGTTTGAGAACGTATGCATTATCAGTTTGGCATAGAGAACTGCTTGAAAGTAGCTCTGAATGGAGATGGTTAAATGAGCAATGCGCCTGTTAATTCTGGTCGCCGCAAGTTTTTGACATTAACAACAGCTGTTGTTGGTGGAGTCGGAGCCGTTGCAGTAGCGGTACCCTTCGTGAAATCTTGGAGCCCAAGTGAAAAAGCAAAAGCAGCTGGAGCACCAGTTGCTGTTGATATTAGTAAAATCGAACCGGGACAATTAATTCGCGTTGCATGGCGTGGTAAACCTGTTTGGGTCGTATCCCGCACACAAAAAGTGATTGATGAATTACCGACTCATGACGGTCAGTTACGTGATCCTGATTCACAAGAACCGCAACAACCCGATTACATAACAAACTTAGGCCGTGCACTAAAACCTGAGATTTTTATCGCTGTGGGTATATGCACCCATTTAGGTTGTTCACCTAGTTATCTACCCGATTCTTTTTCTGAACAAGTTCAGGGTATTGAGTCTGGTTTCTTTTGTCCATGCCACGGTTCGAAATTTGATATGGCAGGTCGTGTCTTCCAAGGTGTCCCTGCGCCATTAAATTTAGTTATCCCTCCTCATTATTACACGAGTGATACAACGATTCTTATCGGCTCAGATAAAGGAGACGCCTAATGCTTAATAAATTAGTCACTGGAACAGTCGATTGGATAGATGCACGGATCCCGATGACGGAAACGTGGAACAAACATTTAGCGCAATACCCAACACCGGCCAATTTCAACTTTTGGTACTTTTTTGGTGGCTTAGCCATGCTGGTTCTGGTTAACCAAATATTAACCGGTATCTGGTTGACAATGCACTACAACCCCTCTGCGGAATTAGCTTTTGCATCGGTTGAATATATTATGCGTGACGTGCCTTATGGTTGGTTATTACGTTATATGCATTCAACAGGCGCTTCTGCGTTCTTTGTGGTTATCTATTTACATATGTTCCGCGGCTTGATTTACGGCTCATACCAAAAACCCCGCGAGTTAATTTGGATCTTCGGCATGTTGATCTTTCTGGTGTTGATGGCCGAAGCCTTTATGGGTTACTTACTTCCTTGGGGACAGATGTCTTTCTGGGGTGCACAGGTAATTATCTCTTTATTTGGTGCAATTCCAATTATTGGCGATGATTTGACCCTTTGGATACGTGGTGATTATGTAATATCAGGTGCAACCTTAAACCGATTCTTTGCATTACATGTAATAGCATTGCCCTTAGCACTGGTTGCTTTAGTCTTTTTACATCTTATCGCATTGCATGAAGTGGGATCGAATAATCCTGATGGTATTGATACTAAAGTGAAAAAAGGAACCGCTTCTGCTGATGCAAAAGGTAAGTTTACTTTCCACAAACAATACAGCGGTAAAAAAGATATTATCGACTCTATTCCCTTCCACCCTTACTTTACAGTAAAAGATATTATGGGGGTTTGTGGATTTTTAATCTTATTCTGTGGGGTTATCTTCTTTATGCCGGAAGGGGGAGGTTACTTCCTTGAGGCGCCAAATTTTGAACCTGCAAACGGTTTGAAAACACCGACACATATCGCACCAGTTTGGTATTACACGCCTTTCTATGCCATTTTGCGTGCCATACCCGACAAGTTAATTGGTGTTATGTTCTTTGGTGGCTCCATTGTAATTCTTTTCTTCCTGCCTTGGTTAGACCGTTGCAAGGTAAGATCAATTCGTTACCGTAGTTGGATACATAAAGCTAATATTGCACAATTCATTGTTTGTTTTATTGTCTTAGGTGTATTGGGGGCTTTGCCCGCAACACCTTTATTAACCATGTTTGCGCAGGTTGGTACTGTCGGTTACTTCGGTTTCTTTATTGCTCTTTGGCTATACAGCAAAAACGAAAAAACTAAACCACTACCAACGAGGTTAACATTCAAATGAAAAAATTAATGATTGCCTTATTGGCATTATTACCGACACTGGTTTTTGCAGCAGGTAATGTTCAACTGGATAAAGCTAATTATGATTTAACGGATAAAGCGTCACTGCAAAGTGGTGCTAAACTGTTTATGAATTATTGCATGGCATGTCATTCTACGGCACACCAACGTTATCAGCGGGTAGCAAACGATTTGGATATCCCTGAGGATTTAATGGTTAATAATCTGATGTTCACTGACAGTAAAATTGGTGACTTGATGAAAAATAACATGGATCCAGCCGATGGCGGGAAATGGTTTGGAGTGGTTCCTCCTGATTTAACCTTAGTAGCACGTCTTCGAGGTCCGGATTGGATCTATACTTACTTACGCACTTTTTATGCCGATCCAACGCGTCCATTTGGAGTTAACAATCAGGTCTTTCCTCTCGTGGGTATGCCCCATGTATTGGAAGAGTTACAGGGTGTTCCTACGGCTATTTATGAAACAACAGAGCATAATGGTGTTGAGCATAAAGCAATCGTCGGTTTTGAAAGTAACGGACAGGGTGAAATGAGCTCCGATGAGTATGACAAAGCGGTCCTAAATCTGGTAAACTTCTTAGTCTATGCAGGTGAACCAAATAAATTAGAGCGTCAAGCCCTAGGTTTTTGGGTGATAGGCTTTTTAGTTATCTTATTCATTCTTAGTTATTTACTGAAGAAGGAGTATTGGCGCGACATTCATTAATCGTGAACTTTTATCTCACCTAATTTAATCGGCAGCAGTGATATTTATCACTATTGCCTTTTTAGTTTTTAAACATTCAACATTTTATCCATATATTAGGGGATTTTCATGGCCGTAGCTGCGAATAAACGTTCTGTAATGACACTGTTTTCAGGTGCTTCAGATTTATATAGTCATCAAACACGTATTGTACTGGCAGAAAAAGGCGTCACAGTTGAAATTACTTTTGCTGATGAAGACAATTGGCCTGAAGAATTAGTAGAGTTAAATCCTTATAACACAGTGCCAACGTTAGTTGACCGTGAATTGGTTTTATACAATTCACGCATTATTATGGAATACTTGGACGAGCGTTTTCCGCACCCGCCATTAATGCCTGTTTATCCCGTTGAGCGTGGTAAAGGGCGTTTAATGATGCAGCGTCTCGAAAGTGATTGGTATCCATTAGTTGATACTATTATGAATGGTAATACAGAAGCGGCAGATGCTGCACGTAAAAAACTCCGTGATGCCATTTTATTAGTGGCGCCAGTATTTGATCACTTTGCCTACTTTATGTCGGAAGATTTTACCCTTATTGATTGTTACATGGCACCCTTATTATGGCGTTTACCTGAATTAAATATCGACTTAGGTTTTGATAATGTCGCGGGCATAAAAAGTTACATGGTAAAAGTTTTTGAACGCGAGTCATTTCAAGCGTCAATGACTGAAACTGAACGTGAAATTAGAGTGGGAGCATAATGACAACTATGTTAGTGCAAAGGCCGTATCTTCTTCGTGCCTTTTACAATTGGATCGTTGATAGTGAATGTACACCGCATATTATTGTTGACGCAACACAAACTGGTGTTGAAGTGCCTCAGAAATTTGTTGAAGATGGCAAAATTGTCCTTAATATTGCACCTCAATCAGTTATGCAGTTTTCAATGGATGATGATGCAGTGGCATTTAATGCCCGTTTTTCAGGGCAGCCAATGCAGGTTTATGTGCCTTTATATGCGATAGAAGGTATTTACGCCCGTGAGAACGGCAGCGGAACTATCTTTCCTGAAGAGCCGGCCTACCAGGCTTTGGACGGGTCAGTAGAAACTGTTAAAACAGAAAAAACGGATACTAAGCCAAGTAAGCAACCCACACTGACTATTGTAAAATAATCTTATTTTATCTGATTTAAAAAACCGAGAATTATCTCGGTTTTTTATTGCCTGTAGCTTTCGGCTTTAAGCTTTAAGATATCAGCTCGCAGCCCTCAACTCGTTCTCAACTTAAACAAAATCAATCGGATCAACATCAATAGACCATCTTACTTTTCGCCCTTCCGGCAGGTTATCAAAAGCGTGTAATGCCCGATGTAGTATCTGCGTGATCACGGCGCGTTGTTCACTTTGTAATAAGAGTTGAAAACGATACTTTCCTGCGCGTCTTTCCATTGATGCAGGAATCGGTCCTAAAATTAATAACTTATCAAGGCTGTTATTGTTAATGCAGATTTGTTGCAAGATTTGCTGACATAAAGACAGGAAGTTTTCAGCCAGCGTTGCATTATCGGACTCCGCTCTTAATAAAGCTTGAAATGTACTTGGCGGTAACTGCGCAAGCTTTCGCTCCTGCAGCGCATTACGGGAAAATTCAAAATAACCGTTATTGATAAGATCCTGAAGTAAACTGTGCTCAGGGTGATGTGTTTGCAGTACCACTTGACCCTTTTTTTCTGCTCGTCCTGCGCGACCTGATACTTGCGTAAACAGCTGTGCTAATCTTTCGCTGGCACGATAGTCATTACAAAACAGTGCGCCATCAACATCTATTAATGCGACCAGCGTGACATCGGGGAAGTGATGGCCCTTTGCCAGCATCTGGGTGCCGAGTAAAATTTTATATTTACCGCTGTTGATATCGGTTAAATATTGATTAAAGCTCTCTTTTTTGCGGGTATTATCACGGTCAATACGGACCGTCGGATGATCCGGGAAAAGGTCGTTTAAGGTCTCCTCTAACTGCTCTGTACCCACTCCTGTTGAGTTTAATTGTGTCGAGCCACAATCATCACACTGATGAGGAACGGGCAGAGTGGAAGCGCAGTGGTGGCAGTGCAGGTAATTAGCTGATTTATGGTAAGTGTAAAAGGCATCACAACGGCCACATTTAACTAACCACCCGCATTCATGGCACATTAAGACAGGGGCATAACCACGGCGGTTTAAAAAAAGAATAACCTGATTATTTTTATCCAGGTGTTTTTTCATTAATTCAATTAACTGCGGAGATAGTCCTGATTTTAGCGGTAAACCGGCTAAATTAATCAGGCTGTTGGTGGGTGGTTTAGCATTACCCGGGCGCTCGGTCAGATGCAAGTGCTGATATTTTCCCTGCAGGGCATTGTTTAATGTTTCTAAGGACGGCGTGGCAGAGCCTAAAATAATGGGGATTTTCTGCAAGGCGGCACGTTTGATTGCAAAATCACGCGCATGATAACGAAAACCATCCTGTTGTTTAAAAGAGGCATCATGCTCTTCATCTAAAATGATTAAGCCTAAATTTTTAAAATCGCAAAATATGCTGCTGCGTGTACCGATAATAATGGCGCCGCTGCCTTGTTTTGCATGCAGCCAGGTATCGAGTTGCTCTCTTGGGTTTAATCCTGAATGTTTAAGATAAACAGGGACATTAAAACGTGCCTGAAAACGTTTAATGGTTTGCGGCGTTAAACCGATTTCAGGTACTATTACCAATGCCTGTTTACCCGCGAGTAAGACTGGTTTAATAATATTAAGGTAAACTTCGGTTTTTCCACTGCCTGTTATGCCCTCTAATAAAAAGCAGTTAAAAGCCTCTAACTGCTGATTAACGCAGCTTATAGCAATAGCTTGTTCGACGGTTAAAGCCGGTTTTTGTGCCGATTCTTCAAATTGAGCTAACCAATTGAGATTGCTGACCGGTTGTTTATCAACGGACTCAATAACCCCTTTTTCCTGTAATGCTTTGAGCGTTGGGCGACTTATCCCCTGTGCGCTTAACTGCTGATTGGATAAACTTGATTCGCTTAAAATTTGTAAGGCAGACTGCTGCTTTTGGGCACGTTTAAAATCATTCAAATTAAAAGGATTGGCGGTTAATTGCCAATGTTCATAACCCTTAAAAATGGCTTCTTTACCCTGGCGTAGTGAAGACGGTAATGCCTGCTGAAAGACATCACCAAAAGCATACTGGTAATAAAAAGCCGCCCAACGCAGCAGTGACCAGATGTTTTTATCCAATAAAGGGGTCTGATCAATCAATTGGGTGATTTTTTTTAGTTTATCGATGGCGTAATCACATTTTGGATTCACTTCGCAGATCACCCCAATAAGTTGTCGTTTGCCACCAAAGGGCACACGTACTCGGCAGCCTACCAGGTTGTTGGGCTCTGTTTTTAACAGATAATCAGGCAGCAGATAATCAAATTGTTTATGCAGAGGAATCGCTAATGCGATGCGGCAAATGATAGGTTGGGTCATACACTCAATGTAATGAAGATAAAAACTCATTGTAACCTGTTTCACATAAAGCGGGTAAAAAAACGCCCATGGAAATGTAACCTGTTTATAAACAGCAACAGGAAGTGCCGGGAGAGTACGCTTCTAATATCAATTCGACTAATTAAATGATTTGTTTAGGCGCTGGAAAAATGCATGAAAGCAAGGCATTGATTGCAGTAACTAGTTGTTCTAATTATAAAATCAATAACAAAGACTAAAACGTAGTTTTATGTCTAGCTAGCATGTATTTTAACCAGCATAAATGAACAGAAAATTAATGGATTTGGTATAAGTACTCTTAATATAGATTTCCCGGCATTTCGAGCAGTTTACTCAAAAAAGGTGCTCTTTAAGATCAGAAAACTTTAGGGTGAGTATTTTAACCAGCAAGAACTAACAAGATGATCGTTCTTGCTGGTTAAAATTATCCCTAACTGCGTTGTGAGTTTTATTCAGAACGTCTTGTTCTTCACCACTTCGTGAACAGCTAAAGCTTCACAAAATTGTATGGAACAATTTTGTGAAGGAGAACAACGATCGAATGCAACTCACGCCTTGTTCGTGTTAATTTTTCCTTCGCAATAATTGATCACTTCATTAATTTTTTTGGTATTAGTTATTTATGCCGAGTTAAGCTAGCAGTTTTCTGGCCGCCGCAACGACAATGGATATGGCACTGACTTCTGTTTTTTTCATTGTTGACTGATCCGGAATTTCTTGTTGTGTCCGGTTGACTATAACACCTGCAACACAGGCAGCCCGCCATCCTTGGGTGGCGCACATAGTAAAAAGAGTTGATGATTCCATTTCATAGTTCAGTACGCCTAATTCCTGCCATTCTTTCATTGAACCTTTAAGATGACGGGTAACACGTCCTGAAACAGTATCGTAACGCTCCTGACCCGGGTAGAAAGTGTCCGAGGATGCAGTAATGCCAATATGGGGCTCAATGCCCGTTTCCCTGCACGCAGCAACTATCGCCATGGTACATTCAAAGTTAGCAACAGCAGGGTATTCTAAAGGTGCAAAATGCAAACTGGCGCCATCAAGACGAACTGACGCCTGGGTAACAATAATATCGCCGGGATTAACCTCTGGTTGAATTGCGCCGGTAGTGCCGACCCTTAAGAAGGTAGTAACCCCTAACTGCGCTAACTCTTCGACTGCAATCGATGTGGATGGGCCACCGATACCGGTAGAACAAACTACCACGGCTTTACCCTCAATATAAGCCAGATAGCTGGTATATTCGCGGTGACTTGCCAGAAAAGTGGCGCCATCCATTAACTCTGCTATTTTTTTTACACGATCCGGATCGCCGGGTACTATTGCGAGGCTCGCACCATCGAGCATTTTTTTGCTTAGGCCTAAATGAAATACATCTGACATAATAAAACTCCTGTGTAAATTGAGAACTGTTGGACTGTTATAAATCATCACCTAAAAAAGCAAAGGGTAATAACTCATTGATACTATGCTGCTCTATTTCGAGCGCTGAAGCATAACTGTAAACAATGGCATCATTGCCTGATTGTTCAGCAATCACTTGTCGGCACCCACCACAGGGCTGTGCTTTAATAAGCGCTTTTGCTGCGTTACGGGCGATTAGGTGAATTTCTTTAACCTCACCTTTCTTCATTCCTTCAGTAACAGCCGTGTGAATAGCATTACGCTCAGCACAGATAGTGGTCGGGTACGCGGCGGATTCAACATTGACGCCTTTATAAAGATTACCGTTACGGGTTATTACAATGGCTGCAACATTAAATCCTGAGTAGGGCGCTTGAGCATTATCAAGTAGTTTTTTAAGTTCAGTAAAATAGTTTTTTTGCATAATGTTAGAGCCTTTTTATATAGGTTTGTGATTGATTGTCCGGCTGTGCAGCAAAGCCCATTTTATTAAGATATAAACAATGATCCTGATCGCTTGCGGTTGTCTTCAGCGCCGTGATCCCTTTCTCTTTCAGAAATTCTGGGTGAGTTTGATAATAATAGCTACCCAGCTTAAAGTCACGATATCTAGGGATGACGTAATCAAGCATAATGGCAAAAGTACCGTCAGCTTCTTTTGTGCCTGCAAGCACGCCGGCTATATTATTATCGCGCAACATATAAAATAATGTGTCAGCTGATCTTAACTGCTCCAGATTTATCTGCTTTTCAATATCCTGGCGATTAATATTAATAAAATGCTGAAAATATTCAGAATTTTTCGACGCTGAAATTATTTTAAATTCTTCTTTGGTGCGATAAATTTGATACAGGAAATAAAGGTTAATACAGGCAATGCTGAGATTCATAAAGATCGTTGGTACTGAATCAATAAAATAGGCAAAGCTTGCAAAGAGCAGACAACCGATAAAGTTAATCACTCTTAGTTTGATAATTGAAGACATAGTGAGAGAAATCAGCACCACCAGCGACGCTAAATAACCAAACCATTCTACCCAATCCAATTCCATACTCATTCCTCTGTTATTTTTCAGCTCAAGCGAATGTTTCGCTTGAGCTGTGTTGATTTAACTCTCTAACCTCAACGCTTTTATAGTTTAAGAGATGTCCGGTAAACGAATATGACGATAAACCTGAGTCTGAGCTTGAAGACTGTCTGTGCCACAAATAATGGCGCTTTGAATGGCGCGCTGTGCTTCGCTGAACTGCTTCTCACTCTGTGCATGGATCATTGCCAGCGGCTTTTCAGAGTCTGCTGACTCACCCAAAGAGAGTATACCGCTGAGACCAACGGCATAATCAATCGAATCCGATGCACTATGTCGTCCTCCGCCCAGATTAACCACTGCCATCCCTAATGCTCTGGTATCCATAGATTGTACAATCCCTGAATGTTGGGCATAAACAGGACGGACAATGGCCGATTTTTGCAGATAATTATCCTGATTTTCAATAAAATCAGCGGGGCCGCCCAGCGCGCCAACCATTTTGGCAAAGACTTCTGCGGCTTTACCGTTATCAAGTACTTTTTGTAATTTTGCTTGAGCCTCTTTTATATCTGCTGCCAAGCCGCTTAACAGCAGCATTTCAGCGCATAATGCCATGGTGACTTCATGTAAACGGGGATTAACAACTTCCCCTTTAAGAAAGCGCACGGCTTCACGTACTTCAACAGCATTACCTGCACTGCTGGCAAGTACCTGATCCATATTAGTAATTAAAGCACTGGTTTTACATCCAGCACCATTAGCAACGCCAACAATACTGTTGGCCAAAGCCTCGGACTGCTCAAAAGTTGGCATAAATGCACCACTGCCGGCTTTAACGTCCATTACTAGGGCATCAATACCTGCGGCCAATTTTTTCGATAAAATTGATGCGGTTATTAACGGAATGGACTCCACCGTCGCGGTAATATCACGGGTTGCATAAAACCGTTTATCAGCCGGCGCTAAATCACCCGTTTGACCGATAATTGCAACACCCACTTCTTTGACTATTTTGCGGAAATGATCCAGGCTATCGGGCGTTGTTTTATAACCGGAAATAGCATCGAGCTTATCCAACGTGCCGCCGGTATGACCCAATCCACGGCCTGAAATCATCGGCACGTAACCGCCACAGGCGGCCACCATCGGGCCTAATATCAGTGATGTGACATCTCCAACCCCGCCCGTTGAATGTTTATCCACCACGGGACCATTCAGATTAAGCGACTGCCAGTTTATTACCTGCCCTGAATCACGCATTGCAGATACCAGTAAAACACGTTCATCCATGTTCATATCCTGGAAATAGACAGCCATCGCAAAGGCGGCAATTTGACCTTCTGTGACTGAGTTATCGGTGATCCCTTTAATAAAAAAATCAATTTCTTGCCTGCTGAGGGTTTTGCCATCACGTTTGTTACGAATAATTTCTTGTGGCAATAATATCATCTGTTGTACTCCTGTAGATTTTCGAGTCCGCTGCAGAACGTCTAAATTTCTGCTATATAATGGCTAATACGCGTTGTTGAAAATTCACCAACTAGCATTTTTAAGACTGTTAATATCTTGGCATAAATCGACCTTTTCCTCGTCAATCTCCATTTTTAAAGTAAAAGCATCCATGGGGCATATAAATTTTATTTTTATGCCCTGAACGTTGTCATTATGTGGTTTTTTTAGATGCCTAAAATCGTTGTGCTAAGCCACTTTTTCGTCACGTGGGCAGCGTTACAAGCTTTATTCGGCAACAATTGAATCTAAAGCAATGATCAACATTTCATTAAAGCTGCTTTGACGTTCATCTGAAGTGGTTTTTTCACCTGTGCGGATATGATCCGATACGGTTAAAATACACAGGGCATTTTTACCTTCTTCAGCTGCGACGCCATACAAACCTGCCGCTTCCATCTCGACGCCAAGAATGTTGTATTTTTCAAGCGTATCAAATACTTCTGGCTCAGGAGTGTAGAAGGTATCGGCTGAAAAGATATTACCCACACGCGCTTTAATGCCGAGTGCTCTGGCAGCATTAACTGCTTTTTCTAACAGTTCATAGCTTGCGATAGCGGCAAAGTCATGACCTTTAAAACGAATACGGTTTGCTTTAGAATCCGTCGATGCCCCCATTCCAATGATCACATCCCGTAACTTAATGTCACGACTGACTGCACCGCAACTGCCCACACGAATAATATTTTGTACGCCGTATTCGCGGAATAATTCCGTTGCATAAATTGAACAGGAAGGGATACCCATACCACTGCCCATTACCGAAACCCGTTTGCCTTTATAAGTACCGGTAAAACCAAGCATGTTACGTACATCTGTTACCTGCACTGCGTCTTTCAAAAAGTTTTCTGCGATATATTTTGCGCGTAACGGGTCACCGGGCATCAGAACAGTTTCAGCAAAAGCGCCATCTACTGCATTAATATGAGGGGTTGTCATAAATTATTTCTCCATTTTATGGGTGACTAACGATGCCGCTTGTTAGTCATCCATATTAGTTGTGTTTTTATATAATATTTAACTTTATTCAGCTAAAAATACTTTTACCGTACGCCAGTGCAGGTAACTTGTGAAAATCAGCAATTGACTGACCGATATCTGCAAAGGTTTCCCGTAACCCGATTGGGCCAGGCTTAACAGCGTGACCGTAGAAAATAGCCGGAATATGCTCACGAGTATGATCCGTTCCTTTCCATGTCGGGTCACAGCCATGATCTGCCGTTAACACCAGCAAATCATCTTCTGTCATTAATGCGAGCATTTCTGGTAAACGTTTATCGAAGTACTCTAAAGCGGCTGCGTAACCGGGTAGATTACGGCGATGGCCAAAGTCTGCATCAAAATTAACAAAGTTGGTAAAGATAATAGTTTGATCTCCAGCTTGTTTAAGTTCATTCAAGCTGGCGTCAAACAGGGCCTCCAAACCGTTTGCTTTGGTCGCTTTAGTAATGCCTTGTTCAGCGAAAATATCTGATATTTTTCCAATACTGACAACCTGACCACCGGATTCTTTCATACTCTCAAGCAGAGTGGGTGAGGGCGGTTTCACGGAATAATCATGGCGGTTACCGGTGCGCATAAAATTGCTGCTTGCCGATCCGCTAAACGGACGTGCGATAACGCGTCCAATATTGTATTTATTCACTAACTCACGTGTCAGTTCGCAAAGTTTATACAGTCTTTCAAGCCCGAATGTTTCTTCATGACAGGCTATCTGGAAAACGCTGTCTGCCGAGGTATAAAAGATGGGTTTACCGGTTTTAAGGTGCTCTTCGCCGAGATCCTCCAAAATAGTAGTGCCCGATGCATGGCAATTCCCCAGATATCCGGGCAGGTCAGCACGCTCAACCAATTCGTCCAGAAGCTCCTGCGGGAAGCTGTTTTGTTTTTTATCAAAATAGCCCCAGTCAAATAAGACTGGCACACCGGTGATCTCCCAATGCCCGCTAGAGGTATCTTTTGCCGTGGAAATCTCTTTCGCGTAACCGTAAGCCGCAATCGGTTCAACTAATGGGTCTAATCCGGCGGGGAAAGTGGATGAGCTTTCCGCACAAGCGCGTCCAAAACCCAGTTTATTTAAATTTGGTATAGTAAGCGGGCCATGGCGGCCCTCATTCGCGTTACCTTTTGCACATTGCTCTGCTATATGCCCTAAGGTATTTGAGCCCATATCATCATATTGACTGCCGTCAGCTAATGAGCCAATAAATTTATCGGCATCAGCTGCGCCGCCAACACCAAAAGAATCAAGTAATAAGATAACGGTACGTTTCATTAGTAACCTCCTGTTTCAGTGGCTTTATCAGCCAAATTAAGTGCCGATAATAAAGCGCCGAGTAAGCTCGATGCGCCAAATCGGAAATGTGTTCTATCGACCCAGTTATCGCCCATAATACTGCTTGCCAATTGCATATAATCATCGGCCGTCTGCGCATCCTTAACACCACCGGCAGCTTTAAAACCAACATTAAGGCCAGACTCTTTGATCGCTTCAAGCATTATCTTAGTCGCTTCTAACGTTGCATTAACAGGCACTTTACCTGTTGATGTTTTAATAAAATCAGCGCCGGCATTAATACAAATTTCACTGGCTGCTTTTATTAATTCAGGGGTTTTTAATTCTCCTGACTCAATAATCACTTTCAGGGTAACGTTATCACCACAAATATCTTTGCAGGCTTTAACCATAGTCGTCCCGATTTCAGCATTGCCTTCGATCAGTGCGCGGTAAGGAAAGACAAGGTCAACCTCATCGGCACCATAGGCCACCGCCGCCCGCGTTTCTGCCAAAGCGATATTCAAATCATCATTACCGTGTGGGAAATTAGTGACTGTCGCAATTTTAATTTGTGGTGTATTTTGCAATGTAAGTGTTTTACGTGCAATAGGAATAAAACGCGGGTAAATACAAACTGCGGCCGTATCACCTGCTATGGTGTGTGCCGCTTTACAGAGTTGTATCACTTTTTGATCGTTATCATCGTCATTTAGCGTGGTGAGATCCATTAATTGGATGGCTAAACGGGATGCTTGTTGTAAGTCGCGCATAATTTTCTTCCTTTAATTCGGGTGATGACAGCCTATATTATTATTAAGCCGGCCCTAGTGATGCGCATTGACATCCCTAAGGACTTGTTTATTGATGGTGGTATTTAAGCAACACTTAAAGCAAAGAATATACCAACCAAAGTTGCACTCATAAAGTTAGATAAAGTGCCCGCGAGCACGGCTTTTAAACCCATTCGAGCGATATCAGGGCGGCGAGAAGGAGCCAATACACCCAGACCACCTAATAAAATAGCCATAGAAGATAAGTTGGCAAAGCCGCATAGAGCCACGGTAATAATGACCTGAGTGTGTTCGCTTAAGGTGTCTTTAATACTAACAAAGTCAATATAAGCAACAAATTCATTAACCACCAATTTTTGGCCTAATAAACTGCCTGCCTGCATCGCTTCAGACCATGGGATACCAAGAAGAAAGGCAATAGGAGAAAAGACATAACCGAAGATTTGCTGCAGGGTCAGGGCTTCGAGACCAAATAAACCACCGACAGAGCCTAAAATAGTATTAACTAATGCGATTAATGCGATGAACGCGATCAGCATACCACCGACATTCATTGCCAGACTAAGACCATCGCCAGCGCCGACTGCTGCAGCATCGATAACATTAACCGGTTTGTGCTCTTCTGCATCAATATCTGACTCCGATAACGTGTCGATCGGGGTTTCTGTTTCAGGCTCCAATATTTTCGCCATTAGTAAACCACCGGGCGCGGCCATAAATGATGCGGCAATAAGGTAATCAAGGCTAACACCTAATGATGCATAACCTGCTAATACTGCACCGGCAACCGATGCTAAACCACCCGCCATCACCGCAAAAAGCTCTGAGCGAGTCATGGTTTTTATGTAGGGTTTTACGACTAAAGGGGCTTCAGTTTGTCCAACAAAAACATTGGCCGCCGCTGACATGGACTCGGTTCTGCTGGTGCCCAATGCTTTTTGCAAGCCACCGCCAAATATTTTGATAATAAACTGCATCAGACCTATGTAATAAAGCACGGCCATTAATGAAGCAAAGAAAATAATGATTGGCAGTACTCTAAACGCAAAAACAAAACCACCTCCGCCGAATACTTCAAACATTGTATTGGAAACAAGACCACCGAAAAGAAATCCGATACCTGCATTGGCACTGTCGATAACGGCTTGTACCCCGCTGGATATACTGCCCAATACGCTTGCGCCGGAATCTGTGAATATTACAAAAGCGGGTATTGCCGCCTGAAGAAGAAATGCCCCGCCTATTGTTCGAAAGTTAATTGCTTTTCGATTACTGGAAAAAATTACCGCGATTAACATTAACGATAATATTCCGACTAAACCCATTACAATTTCCATATTGTCTCTCCATTTTATTTTATAAATTTGACTAAAAAAATTAAATAAGCTATCTGCTAAGCGCTTTATTTAATTAATACTGTAAGGGGGTAATAGTCCCAAAATCTGCAATTATTACCCCTTTTAAATTTGTATTTGTTCAAAATGAAGCGTCGTAATATTGTCTTTTTACGCATTTTATTTGTAACAAAGAATCTCTGGAATCGAGTTATTGAGCGCAGTTTATTTGCTAAGCCCCCTCTGGAATGTGATCTGGCCCGAGATAATAATGAATATTTCAATCTTATTAAATCTATTTACATAATATGTTGTTTTTAATATAAGCTACTATTTTATAGTTATTTTGTGGAATATGATGCATAAAAAGTGCAATGATTAATTAATTGACTTTGTTTATATAAAACCAAGTTATTTTAATTGGATTATTGGTGAATCATTAAAGGGTCTAGGGATCCGGGGGATAAAATGTTTACCTTCACTAAAGATTTTAATTGCTGCAAAACAGTGCATTGTGAGAATTTTGCCGTTATAAATAGTGCTGATTACATTCAAAAAAGTAGGCAGTTAGGGTATTTGTCCACTGGCTGTAAATTATGTGGTAGCTACCCGCCCTGGGTGAATAATAAGCTGGTTGAAAAAATTATAAATGAAAAACTTGAGCTTAACTTCGCCCGGAAATTAACCGGTTGTCGCAAATGCGCGCAATATTTTTTCTTTGAAAAAAGCACTAAATCAATATCACATGGTTATACATCGGCAGGCACGCAAAGAAAAAAGTGCTCTGATTGTCATGCTGTTTTCACTCTGCCATACTTTAAAAATATTAATGCGCTTAGACTCATTCTCAACAGTATTATGGCCAATCAGGAAATAAAGGAATCCATTAAAGCCACTGGACTCTCGGCTCGATTATATTATTTTTACCTTAATAAATTAGCCCAGATTCTGGTGACCTTTAGTCGTTTAAATGAAGAAAAAGTGATTCAACAAAAACAGCTGTCACTCTACACTCAGGGCAAAGTAGTTCATCTTGCTCATAACAGAGGTTTTTATACTTTACTGACTTCAGAGGTTGATAGTGGTTATCTGTTATTACAAAACAATAACTTAACCAGAGAGTCTTTGGTTAAGAAAGCGCTCTATGATGAGCAGGAAAATACAATAATATCTGCTAATAATAAGGATAATTTAGAAACGGCGCTGATAAAAAGATATGAACAACACTTTAAAAGAAGACATTTTGAACAACTACTAGTCGGAGAATTAAAACCGACCACAAAGTGTTATTTAATCTACCCCGATAAATTGGCTTATGCTCATTTCCAACTATTAACGGTTTTTACTGCAAAAGCATCTTCTTACACCCATTATATTGAACATGAAAGTTGTTTTAGAGCTGCCGCCTTAATGGCGTCCGCCGCAGATATCAAAACCGCTAAAGCAGACATTTATTTCTATTTGTCATCCTATAAAACAGGTGAGCATTTACAAGGGAGAAAAATTGGCTGGTGGGGTGATAAATGGTTCAGTAACGATTTTGGCGCTTATTGCCCAATCGCATCCAGCACAACATTGAATGCTGATTTAAAATTAAGTGATACGAGCAGCAATGGGTTATTTTATGCCTACCTGGATAGCCATTTGAATAAAGGGATAAATAGTATTAATGTCATTGATAATCTATCTGAAATACATCGTACTATATTTAATTACTGCGAACTGAAAAATAAGACCAGCAGAGCAAAATTATTAAAGGTCACAGACAGAATTTATACGCCGCAAAGTTTACTTGATGCCGCATTAAAAACCATAATGAACGGTTATTAATAAATAGTGCTGAGAATACACTTTATAGTTGTATTTTTATTAAACAAATGAATATTCCTATCTGGATACCCATTTAAATAAAGAAATAATGAGTATTAATGTTATTGATAATCTATCTGAAATACATCGTATTATATTTAATTACTGCGAACTGAAAAATAAGACCAGCAGAGCAAAATTATTAAAGGTAACAGACAGAATTTATACGCCGCAAAGTTTGCTTGATGCTACATTAAAAACCATAATGAACGGTTATTAATAAATAGTGCTGAGAATACACTTTATAGTTGTATTTTTATTAAACAAATGAATATTCCTATCTGGATACCCATTTAAATAAAGAAATAATGAGTATTAATGTTATTGATAATCTATCTGAAATACATCGTATTATATTTAATTACTGCGGACTGAAAAATAAGACCAGCAGAGCAAAATTATTAAAGGTAACAGACAGAATTTATACGCCGCAAAGTTTGCTTGATGCTACATTAAAAACCATAATGAACGGTTATTAATAAATAGTGCTGAGAATACACTTTATAGTTGTATTTTTATTAAACATTGCTATACAATTTGCAACCTGAAATTTAATGATAAATACGTATGGTACTTTGTTGAATGAAATGATTCATTCAAGCAGAGCAGCGATACGGCCCAATAGAGGTTTTCCAAATGAAAAATGCTATTCATCCAGAATACAAAGAAATCACAGCGACTTGTTCATGTGGTAATATAGTTACTGTTGGCTCAACAGCTGGCAAAAATTTAACACTAGATATCTGTGGCGAATGTCACCCGTTCTACACTGGTACTCAGCGTGTTGTTGATACTGGCGGTCGTATCGAAAAATTCAAAAATCGTTTTGGCGCTCTGGGTAAAAAATAAACCCTATCGGTTTATTTTCCCTGTTAAAATGAAATTAAGAAGGTGCCTTTTGGCACCTTTTTTTGTGTCTGTGATTCGGGGTTAGAGCTTGCGGTATACAGCACTGCTTGTTGATACTGGCGGTCGTATCGAAGATCGAAGCAAAGATAAGCAAAAATCGCTTTGGCGCTTTGGATAAAAAATAAACCCTATCGGTTTATTTTCCCTGTTAAAATGAAATTAAGAAGGTGGCTGCTGGCACCTTTTTTTGTGTCTGTTATTTATACTAAAAGCATTAAGTTTATGATCACTTTATTAATACGTTTGGTATAAACGCGCTGTTCAAAAGATTGAATCGACATGAGAAGCTAATTAATGAAATTGGTCTATGTTATCCGTAGGGTGGGCTCCGCGCCGCCTACGGGCTGTTCCATAGCAAATATATTGCACAAGTCAGGCAATTAAATTCGATAATTTAGCCAATTTTGTATTTAAAAATTATGTACATATAGTTAATCGGGTTAGTCGAAGATGGAATAACGTTAGGTATCAGGTACAAGAGGTAAAAATATTCTGCCAAAGGTCTTTAAACATGTGTTAAATTCAGCCAATCTAACCATTTAATGTGTTTTTTAATGAGATTTTGCTGGCTACTTTAATAAATAACTTAAATTCTGCTTATTAGGGCTGATATTTATAAGCCTTTACATTAAATTATAGCCATTGTAATTCATCGATGTCGGTAACTTTTACTTCTAGATTCAAGTGTTTAACATGGTCAGTTTAAAGCCCTTGTTAGCTGTAAATTACATTAGAAAGTGAAAAAATTAAGGGCGCTTAAGTTCTATATTTTTAGAGGTTAGGCTAAAGTAATCTCCACCCATTTTTCCTACAGAATCAACTAATTGCTGGTTTATATTTCCGTCTTTATACAAATCATCTCGGACATAAACGAACTTAACATCTAAAAGTATAACGGTACCACCTGTTGGTAAATCACTAACAGGAATTATTTCTCTTAAAGTACACTCGTAACGAATTGGAGATTCTTTAACTGAGCGAGGCACCACTCTATAGCTTGAACAACTCTCCACATCCGCAAAATCAAATTCGCTTTCATCAATGTTAATACTTGCACTTGTAAGGTTCATTTTTTCTAATAAAGCAAGGTTCACTATATTGACAACGCATTCACCTGTTTCAATTAAATTCCGTAGTGTATCTTTATCAATACCACTTCTCTGAGTTATCTGCGTATAAAGAAGGACTGGAGGATTACAACTTGCAACTGTAAAAAATGAATAGGGTGCTAAATTATCAATATTTTCGCTTGAGCGTGTACTAATCCATGCAATGGGTCTTGGCGTTACTCCACCATTTAAGAGACGATATTTTTCCTGGTTTTCTAATTCCGACACATCAAAAATCATTTATTTTCCCTTGTAATGCTAAATGTTAACAGTATACATGCCAAGCCTTATTTTACCGCTAACACTGCGCTTATTAGCGAGTAAGTCAGTGCTATTTTTGCTGTCTTTATTTTTAGTAAAACAGCGACAACAGTATCGAATCCGAGTGCAGTCATTTATAGTTTGTCCATTCCACTTATTCATTTAATGCTAGGGCTAGACTCTAAAAATATGACAGGGCTCAAAAGCGAGTAATACAAGTCGATATTAGCGGTTCGGTCGAAGCGCTGCAGATAAGTAAATTTAGGTCTGCATATTATCTGCTAATGGCCTTCAGTGCTGCGATTAAATATTTTGGATTATGAGCCGAATCGTACATTGGATGAACTTCTTTGTCGGTGTCAAATAAACCATAAACTGCGATCTGCGCGGTTCTAACCGAATATTCAACGGTAAACACACAATCTTTCGGGGCTTCCGCAAATTGCCCTATAAATGCAAAGTTAGTTGATCCCTTTGGTATAACATCGGGCCTGTCACCCAATTCACGGGGCATAAATAAGCTATCAACAAAAGGCATTGCAACAGGAATACAATTGACTTTCCCAGCATCGCTGATCGGTTTCATTAAATCCTGTATTTTTAAATGGTAATACAGTTCCTGCAGTATTTCAGCACCGCTGCATTGCGCCATTGTTTTATCAATATAATTTCCTTTTTTATCAGCATACAAACCATAACCCCAGAAAACTTTGACATCATCGGGTTGATTGGGAAAGTGAGGTTGACGCGCAATCACAAAAGACATCAGCCAATTTGAATCGGTTAGCGTGACTAAACCGCCGGTCCCGTCAACATTACCGGAAAAGTTTTCCATATAATCGTGAAAGGTGGGGTCTTTGAGGGTAGCGGTAAATGAATACCATTTTTGTAAATCTATATTGTCACAAAAGGTAGACGGGTTTCCAAAAGCCGCATCTTTGGCTGCAATCTTTTTCCAAAGCTGCCAGGAACTTGATTCTGCAAGTCCTTTCAGTTGAGCCGGGGTATCCCAAGTGCCACTGTCTGTGCTATCAGTAATTGAGCCATTGGTAAAAAACACTACATCATGTTTTTCCAGTTGTATTTGACTGTTATCTTTAAAGTGCAGTGCGGTGGCTGTTTTCTTTCCCTGTGAAAAGTCAAAATCAATATCGATTACTTCTTTACCCATATTGAAATTGATCCCTTTTTCTTCGAGATATTTTTTCATTGGTCTAATAACGGAATCATATTGATTGTACTTGGTGCGCATTATTCCGCCTAAGCGGTGAAGACCGTCAACAAGATGAATAAAACGTTTCATATAGCGGCGCATTTCGGCAAGGCTGCTCCACTTTTGGAAGGCAAACATGGATGTCCATATCAGCCATAACTTAGTCTCAAAGAAACTTGGCTCAAACCAATCTTGGATTTGTTTATTTTTCAAGGATCTTTCTGACATGAAGGTGAGTTTTAAAAAATCTGCCTGCTGACTGAGTGATAAACCATAGGATGAGACATCTAATTTTTTCCCCTCCTTCAGAAGCCTTGCCTGTGCATTTGAAACAAATCGTTCATTAAACGCATAGGATTCATCGCGCACGGAAATGTTTGGGTTTTCTAATGAAGGGATCAGCGAAAGCAGCTCCCAATAACATTCATAATGCATTTCATGCATTCTTCCTCCTCGAATAATAAAACCGTCATATTTATTACCTGCTCCATCACAGGCCCCCCCGGGGATGTTGTCTTTTTCAAAGATATGGATGTTCTTTCCGGGGACTCCTGCATCTTTTTCTAAATAAATCGCACTCGCAAGAGCAGACATTCCACTGCCAATTAAATACACTTTTGCATTCTGGGAATGCTGATTCTTTTTGCTGTTCATACGGACTCCGTTTAATGAGGGGCTCTGGTCATCATATTCTTCGCGCCAGGAAAACAATCTTATTAGAACACGATACCGACGATGCTTAGGTGGGGTACGCATTCAAAGTAATTGCCTATTTGATTTTAGAAAGTACTGCCTTCCGTCTCTTGCAAACAGGGCATAATGAGGCGTTGAATTATTTTACTTCTAGACAAAAGGTATTATGAAAATTTTATAACTTTTTAGGTCAATAACTTAAAAAGTTATTTTTTTAAGCCACTTATAAAAAGTGCGTGATGTTATAACCTCAATGTGCTAAAAAAATTGCCAATCAAGTAGCAAAGATCAACTAAAAATTAGTTTAAATTCATTCAAAGTCAACGTTAAATAGCGGCGAAGAAAAATAGCCTGTTTGTGTCTATTGAAGCTTGTGTTTAAGTCAAAAACGGGCTGTTAGTGACGGTTGTCATAATAGTGCTCAGCTGTTTATAAAACGCATATTCTATTTTAGCAAAACGTTGCGAATAAACCTGTTTGTGCACCGCATTTAGCGATAGACTATGATTGCAACATTCTCTTATTTAAGGAAAATAAAATGATTGAACAAGGTCAAAAACTAGCGCCGGCAGTATTGAGTGAATTAACCCCTGATGGCATGATAAATCATCCGATAACAGAGCTTTTTGCGGGTAAAAAAGTACTGTTATTTGCCGTACCTGGCGCGTTTACACCGACTTGCTCTGAATCACATTTACCGGGTTATGTGGTATTGGCGGATAAGTTTAAAGCTAAAGGAGTGGATCTTATCGCTTGTGTAGCAGTAAATGATGCTTTTGTTATGAAGGCGTGGGGGGAAGCACACAACGCCTCTGAATTGATGATGTTAGGGGATGGAGATGCCAGTTTTACCAAGAGCTTAGGGCTGGAAATGGATACGGCCAATTTTGGCGGTGTACGCTCCCAGCGTTATGCCATGATCATTGATGATGGTGTGGTGACGCAGCTTAATGTAGAAGCGCCAAAAGAGTTTGAAGTTAGCAAAGCAGAAGTGATGCTCGAAGCGTTGTAACGCTGGCCAGCACCATAAAAGAACAGTAAAAAATAGTGCGGCTATTATTTTCTTCGCTATAAGGGCAGCTCAATGAGCTGCCAATCCTTAGCTCCTTAACCGCCATTTATCTTTAATAAAGGCTGAAAATCTGTCGGAACAACGCCATCGGAATAAGGTTCTTAGAACACCGTTATCAGAACTATTTGAAGATAAAAAAAGAATCCGAATTCAATTAAATGTCCGATTAATAAAAAAGAAAGATAAATGTTTCGGCAAGCTTATTAAGTCAACAATCAAAAATAAGCACAGGTAATGCGGTTAACAAAAGTAATCAACCAGAGCGTTTTTTTCGCGGTGTTATCAGCTTTAAGGAAACAGTATGGCTAATCTTTTCGCAAATATTCCAACGGATTTACCCGAAGAGGTTTTTGAGGGTCTTGTCTCAACAGAAAACGTCAGAATTGAGCGTATTCTTTCCCAAGGTCAAAGCTCTCCAGAAAGTGGTTGGTATGAGCAGGATGAACATGAATGGGTACTGGTGGTCTCTGGTTTTGGCGTTATTGAATTTGAAGATGGTCGAGTAATTACGCTGAATAAAGGCGATTACCTCAATATCAAGGCGCGTGAAAAACATAAAGTTCAGGCTACATCGCTCGATCAAAAAACGGTTTGGCTGGCGATCTTCTATAAATCAAGCAACATATTATAAGTTGCTGTCCCCGGACCGGATACCAAGAATAATTGAGATAAAAACTTTTTTCACCCCAAATTTTTCCGCTTATAAACCTGAACGTGTCTTTAATTCAAGCCATGTTTCCTGTTGGTAAAATCACTCCCCAAACAATAAAAACATAAAAAACATAAACCGAAGCTAAGACGCTAGCCGAATTAGTCGGTTTATTTATCATGCTAAGTAAAGACGCCAAACCTTTTTTGGCGGGTCACTCATTTATGCCGATAAGGAAAATATTGGCTTCAGGCTTTCTGCTATCTCTTTTTTTTAAACTTGATAATGGTATTTGCTTACAAACACAAAGTGATACTGAATTTTGAAAATTCTGTGGTCAACATATAGATATCCTATTACACCTTCGAAAATTGGCTCTATGGAAAAGAGGGACTATCGCTAAAGCTTGCTGACTAAAATTGCTGGTTTAAATCTTAATAGCCGACTAATTAAGCCTTTTAGGTGAAATGAGCAGGTAGTTGTCTGATGATTATTGAGGAAATTCAATATGAGTCTTAGACTAATAAGAAGTAGAAAATGCGCTTCAATATTTAATTAAAGGGCTCAGCTCCCATAACAATTAAAACCTTCATCCCAAAGCAAACAGTTGGTACGACGAGGAGAAAAATAATGGATAAAAATAAAAGCGATTTATCAGAAAATAGAGAAAAACTTGAGGATGAAATCAAACAAGCAGTGCAAACGGGGGACGATATTAGGGATGCCGTTCGTCGTATCACTCTTAAAGCTTTAAACCAAGGCAAGCTGAATACAAAAGAGGTTCAGCAGGTGGTAAGTGCCGTAGTAAAAGGCGCCAGTGAAGGTGCGGTTAATCAGGGCTTAAAAAGTAAGGATAGTCTGTTGAGCGCTGTGTCCGGTCTGGATGACGCTTTGTCTTGGGTGGCCGAGGCTTCTAAATTAGCGCTTGAAGAGGCCGCTGGGGATATAAAAACCTTTGCTAAGCAAGATGTTAAAAAAATAACGGATGATCTTCTGGTATTGGAAGATATCTATTTGGAGACGCTCAAACGTGTTGCAAAAGAATCAAATAAGCTTATTGGTAGCACCTTGAATAATATAGAACGGCATGCCCGTGATAGTGGTACGGCTGTAGGCCGGCAAACAACTGAAATTGTCAATATGTTAAATTATCAGCTGGGAGAAAACTTAAGTGAGACGGTTGCTGCGGGCAGTGATTCAGCATTAAAGCTCGCAAGCCAGCTCTCTTATGCGGCGGCAGGTTTTCTTGACGGCATTGCACAAACATTGGAAAGCAAATTAAAAACGACTTCTTTGAAAAACAAAAAATAGGAAGCGCTATGCTTTGGGAAACACTAGGTGCTGCCCGTGATATCAGGAGAATTAATGATATTGCCACTATATTGATCCGTTATGGTTTTGGAAATATGGTGCACAGATTAGGATTAGCGGGTGTAATAGAGCGTGCGGGTAAGGTGCTACATCGGACACAAGCTACTGAATTAGCGCTACTTGAGCCTCCGGTAAGGTTCCGACATGCCTTGGAGGAGATGGGGCCTACTTTTATTAAACTTGGGCAGATTTTCTCCACGCGTGTCGATCTTTTTTCTCCCGAATGGATTATTGAATTTGAGAAGCTGCAGGATCAGGCTCAGGCTGTTCCATTCGCGGCAATCTGTCAGCAATTGCAGGAAGATTTTGGATGTGCGCCACAAGAGGTATTCGCTGAATTTAATCCCGAACCCTTAGCCGCTGCATCGATAGCGCAAGTACATCGAGCACGTTTGCATGACGGTAGTGCAGTTGTTATTAAAGTGCGTCGTCCGGGGATTCGGCCAATAATGGAAGCGGATCTGCGTCTGCTTGCACGTATAGCCGATCTTATTGAATCCGAATCCACAACGTTGAGCCGCTTCAAGCCCCGTGAGGTGGTGCATCAGTTTACACTTTCTCTGCGACGGGAACTGGATTTGCTGGCTGAATGTCGTAATGCGGAAAGGATTGCGCTCAATTTTAGTGACCATCCTGAGATTATTGTTCCGAAAGTTTACTGGCCGTGGTGTAGTGAACGGGTGAATGTCCAGGAATATATTGAGGGTATTCCAGGTCGCAATCTTGATGCCATAGATAAAGCTAATCTTAACCGAAAAATTTTGGCTCAGCATGGCGGTGAAGCTGCCTTGAAAATGATCCTGATAGATGGTTTTTTTCATGCAGATCCTCATCAGGGTAATATTTTTTATCTGCCGGGAAACCGCATTGCTTTTATTGACTTTGGTATGGTCGGACGCCTCTCTGAGCGTCGCCGAAATCAAGTTGTGAATCTTTTGTATAGTATGGTGGAGCAGGACAGTGCAAGTGTCGTTGAAGTGCTGCTCGATTGGGCTGGAGATTCATCCATAGATACCGAAGGTCTGCTTCTTGAGGTTGAAGGTTTTATCGATCAATATTACAAGGTTTCATTAAAAGATTTTAACCTTGGTTCGATGCTGATCGAGTTGACCACATTATTTCGTGAGCATGGTTTAAATTTACCGCCTGATCTGGTTCTTTTGATTAAGCCACTTATCACTCTTGAGGGGGTCGCCAGACAACTGGATCCTGATTATAATATGGTGATACAAGCATCTCCCTTTTTAGAGCATGTTATGCGCGAGCGTTATGCACCCAATGTTTTGGCGAAGAGAAGCTGGCAAGCTGTGGTGGGTACCGTTGAGCTATTATCTGGACTGCCTCAGGATCTTCGCCAGTTTTTGCGCTCCGCCCGTAGTGGCCGGTTTCAGTTACATGTCGATGTGACGCGGTTGAAGACATTTGGTAATCAACTCGATCGTGCTGCCAGCCGCATGGCGTTGGGAAATGTTGTCGCGTCATTAATTATCGGTTCTTCTATTGTGATGACAGTTGACGGGGGACCGACCCTATTTGGTTTTCCCTTGTTTGGAATGCTCGGATTTATCGCAGCATTCCTTGGCGGGATTTGGCTGTTGGTCTCAATCTGGTCCAGTGGACAAGAATGAGTCTCTGTTTGTGATCTGCAGTATGTAAAAAGAGAGGGGGATTGCTAATTGAGGACGCTTTTAGATGAATTCGAAGGGTAGTATTTGTGCGCACGATCGACTGCGTTATCGCAACTTATTTAGAATAACGACATAATACAATACAAGCGCTGCCTTGTATAAAACAGGCACAAATTGCTGCAAAAATACACATGAAAGGTCAACAGATCCTAGATCTGGGATGGCTGAAAGATATATCTATGATTTACCTGCAGTTGCGCTGATTGGAGTGATTTCAATCAAATGTTAATCTGTTTTTAAATTGAAGTTGTGCAGGTCAGCAAGCAAAATGTGTTTGTTGATGGCGAGCAGAATATAATTACAGAAATGCGCTGGTCCTGTTCTGTGTGGGGTCAACTTCGTCACTATCCCATTCCTGAGAGAGTAGATGAAACTTCAAGGTAAGGTAACAAATTGGAATGACGATAAAGGTTTTGGTTTTGTCGATCCAAATGGTGGTGGTAATAGGGCATTTATTCATATAAAAGCCTTCACATCGGGTTCTCTAAGGCCTGTTAACGGCGACATTATTATTTATGAGTTAGTTCGAGATCAGAATAATCGCTATCAAGCGGATAAAATTAAATTTGCTGGTGATAATAAAAATGCTAATAAAACGCGACAGTCTAAAAGCGGTCATTTCTTTGGCACTTTTTTAACCATGATTTTTTGTGTCGCGCTGGCAGGTGCTGTTTTTACCGGAAAGTTGATTTCTGTCGTTGCGGGTATCTATCTATTGATGAGTTTTGTCGCTTTTATTGCCTATGCAATAGACAAATCGGCAGCACAAAAGGGACGATGGAGAACAAAAGAGAGTACCTTACATTTATACTCTCTTCTTGGCGGTTGGCCTGGTGCCTTTTTTGCGCAAAAAATCTTGGGCCACAAATTAAAGAAAGATAAATTTAAAACCCTTTATTGGGTGACCGTAATGGTCAATATATCGGTTTTATTCTGTTTCCTAAGCGCAAAAAATGCTGATTTTATTAATTCTATTATTCAAAATAGTTAAAAAATTAACAAGTTAACCGATAAAAACGTCCTGAAAAACAACGCTAATAAACATTTATTAAACTTTTTTTACTTTTTGTTCCGCTTTTTTTTATACGTTTAGGCGGGCGACTTTTTATCAATATTACAGCATGATGAACTGCTTTTTTTGCATGGATAAGGTATTTTATGACGCTCTATTTTCTTCTTTTTACCCCTACTCTTCCGCTATTTTTACAATTGAAGAGCTCGATTTTAAATAAAAAATCGTTAATTTAAATTATCAATAAAACCACAAATCTATATGCAAGTAGGCGCAACTAAGTCCAGTGGCTTCGGAAAAAGCGGGCAAAAGAACTCAACAATCACTCCTTATAATGTGTATGGTTATTACAGCCTATCCCATCTGAGACCCAAGTGGATTGGAGGCGCAATTTTTGGCAATAACATAATATTTGTCATTATTATTTTACAGATTTAAAATTTCTCATGGAGGAAAAATTGATGAACACACTTAAAAATTATTCAAAAAAAATATCACAATCTTTACTTATTAGCGGGTTGTTAGTGGGTAATGCCGTCGCCGGTTATCCGGAGTCTCCTGTCCAGCTTAACAGTGCGGACAATTTTGCCGTATTAAGTAAATCGGGTATTACCAATGTTTCTGACTCGATAGTTACAGGGGATGTTGGTGCAAGCCCTATCACAGGTGCTGCGACACTGCTTACCTGTAGCGAAGTGGTTGGTGATATATACGCCACCGATGCAAATGGTCCTGCACCCTGCTCAATCAATGCCCCCGGCACTCTAGGTTCTGCTATTGGTGATATGGGAATTGCATACAATGACGCTGCAGGGCGAGTTTCACCGGATGAGACCGAATTGGGTGCGGGTGAAATTGGCGGATTAACGCTGACTCCTGGTCTTTATAAATGGTCTACGGATGTGGGTATTACGAGCGATGTGACGCTTAAAGGCAACGCTACGGATGTGTGGATCTTACAGATTGCAGGTACACTAAGCCAAGCGGCTTATAAGAATGTAACATTGGCTGGTGGCGCATTAGCTGAGAATGTTTTCTGGCAGGTTGCCGATTCGGTTACGATTGGAACAGGTGCCCATTTTGAAGGTATTATTCTGGGTCAAAAACTGATCGCAGTAAATACCGGTGCCACTGTTAAGGGCAGATTGTTTGCACAGACAGCGGTTACTCTGCAGAAGAACAAAATTACTGAGGCGCCTGTTAGTCATGAGCCGTCTGTTAATAATGAATCTGAGTAATCAGGAAAACTGCTTGGCTTAATTTAATATTTGGCCACAGCGATTCGTTTAAAAGGATCACAGATTTAGTTCTGTGATCCTTTTTTTTTTGAGCTTCGCCTGCCTTGGATCGAATGCCCAAGCTGCCAATAAACCACGATCAGTTCATGATCATTTCCCCCCATCCCATTCTATTCAGGGTTATTTCGTAAATACTTTGTTGCTATGTGATCCAATTGACTGACCCACTTGTTGAGCCGGCGGATAATTTTACTGGCATTTTTAATCGGGAAAGCATCTCCTCTTGAGCTATAAGTGCGTTTATACCAAAAAATTAATGGAGTGATCAATGATTGCGAAGGAAAAATTAGCCTTAACAAGGCGTGGGTTGCATTCGATCTTTATTCTCACTTCACACAAATCGTATAGAACTATTTTGAACAGCTTTAGCTGACCACAAGGTGTTGAAGAACAGGATGTTCTGAATAAAAATCACAACGCAGTTAGGGATAATTTTAACCAGTAAGGGTGATTATCTTTTTAGTTATTTTGGTATTAACAGCCTGTCAATATAGACAGTATCTACTCGGTCTAAAATGATTCTGGTGCTCATGTTTTTCCAGCAGAACAGACATTGGGTGATCGTTTTTCCCCCTGTTTTATCAGCAGCTCATTGTTGATTATTATTAATAATCTTCCTTCAATTGGCGCTTTGATTAGGTTGAAATTCCTTATAATTTAATACCACCTGTCATTTATAAGGTGTCAGTAAGCCTTTCAATAATGCGGTTTGTGATTGGATCGCTTTTTTTATTGCTTCTCTATATTGTAAACGACTATCGCTTTTTCGTTTGCAGTTTTTAGAGCGAAATAATCTTGAGGTAATCTTGCAATAACCTTGAAATAATCTTGAAATAATCTTGAAATAAGTAGCCTTCTGCAACTAAAATGCCTTTATTTTCAATATCTCCATGTCATAAAGACAAGATTGCAGGTGAGTAATCTATTTAGGTGCATGATAAAAAAATGAAAAATCAGAGGTTATCCAAGCTTCTTTGTATCTAGGTGTTTTATTAGTTGATTATTGGTGAGTTATTTGTTAATTATTAGTCACTTACTTACTTACTTACTTACTTGCTTTTTAATTTAGATAAAAATACAATAAGTTGACTATAACGAGCAGATTATAAATTTCTATTACCACTCAAAGGATTTGAAATGAACAAATTGACCTTGATTGTTGCGTTACCGGACGGTAAACAACGAACGCTTGCTTTATCCGAATTACAAACTCTTACTGCATTAAATGGCGCTGTCTATACCTTGATTGAACAGGATACTCAGCAGGTACCTGAAGGGTTGGTATTAAAGCGTAAGGTTGATGCCTTATACATTGAAGTTGAAGGGAAGAGTGTTGCGAATATTGAAGATTTTTATAGCGCAGGGATGAATGCAACTTTCTCTGCGGATGGCACATTAACACCTGGCGATGGCATGGCAGTGAGCAGCTCAGATGTATTAGATGGCAGTTTGGTGAATGATAGTGGCGAAGCAACTGTTGTCTGGGTAGCACAAGAGAGTGGTTTGTCACCTTTAGTCTGGACTGGTGGCATCCTTGCTGGCGGTGCTATTGGCGCAGTGGCGTTGTCTGGTGGAGGTGGCGGAGAAACAGCTGCACCCAAAGATTCCAGCGCAGATGTGGTAGTGGTAAATGCTATCACCGACGACAATATAGTGAATAGTAGCGAATCAACGGAAGGTTTTAATATTACGGGTTCAGGTGAAGTGGGTGCAACGGTTAACTTAACCTTTGCAAGCGCGATCACCTTGGCTAGCGGTAATAGCGCAATTGTAGACGATGCTGGTAACTGGACGATTGCGGTGACCGCTGCTGATATTACTGCAATGGGCGAAGGCGCAGAGTCTGTAACGGCTACTCAAACAGACCTTGCCGGTAATAGCAGTAATGCCAGTCTTGCCAAAGAGTTTACTATTGATACCATAACACCAACGGCATCGGCCCTATCTGTAAACGATGATCAGGGCGCTCCAGTAGACCCAGACACCAGCACCAACAGTGCGGAGTTGATACTCAGTGGCACCAATGAGGAAGGCTCAAGCGTTAATGTTTATAACGGCAGCACCTTACTAGGTGCGGCAACTATTAGTGGTACGACCTGGAGCTACAGCGTGAGCGTTGCCGATGACGCTTATCTGTTTAATACTCAGGAAACTGATGCCGCCGGCAATGAAAGCGCTGCTACCGACAACTTTGCAGTAACTGGGGATATCACGCCTCCTGCTACACCGCCCACGGTCACCGTTTTGGCAACCTCAGACACCACTCCCGTTATTACGGGCAGCGCAACCCTGGCCGCGGGTGAAAGTTTAAGCGTGACGGTCAATGGCGCAACCTATAACAATGTAACGGTTGTCGATAATGCATGGTCAATTGACACGGGAACCGTGGCTGATAGCGGTGCTTTAGCTACCCTTATGGATGGTAACAGCTACAATGTAGTGGCTACCGTTAGCGACGCTGTTGGTAATACAACAAGTGATAACAGCACCAATGAGCTGAGCATCGATACCACGGCGCCTACTACAGTACCCACTGTCACGACGCTAATCACTTCGGACCTCACACCTGTTATTACAGGTACTGCAACCCTGGCCGAGTTTGAAAGTTTAAGCGTGACGGTCAATGGCGCAACCTATAACACTGTAACGGTTGTCGATAATACATGGTCAATTGACACAGAAACCGAAACGGCTGATATCGGTGCTTTAGCTACCCTTGTGGATGGTAGCAGCTACAATGTGGTGGCCACCGTTAGCGACGCTGCCGGTAATACCACAAGTGATGACCCCACCACCCCTGAACTCAGCATAGATACGGCATTACCGAACGTTACGATTACGAATCCCGGCACCCCCGAGATAGCAACCGGCGCGGTGACCTATAAATTCACCTTCTCAGAACCCGTTAACGGTTTTGCCGTGAATGACGTCACTGTCACCGGCGGTAGTAAGGCCGGCAGCCTTACTCCTGAAGGGACCGGCACCGGCCCGGCTGGAGATTTATTTAGTACTTACACCCTAGTAGTGACGCCTGACGATGGCAGCCCTGCCGATGGCAGCACTACCGACATAACCGTTAATGTGGATGCCGCTGTTGCCCAGGATGGGAGTGGCAATAACAATATTGCCGCAGACAAGTCGGTACAGGCGGTCGATACTGCCGTACCGACCGTTGTGATTACGTATTCCCCCGCAGAGACGGCAACCGGCGATGTGACCTATAACTTCACATTCTCAGAAGCCGTCGCCGGCTTTGCAGTGGGTGATATCGTTGTCTCTGGCGGCTCCCCAGGCAGCTTTACGGGTGCCGATAGTTTCTATACCCTAGTGGTGACGCCGGATGCAAATAGCATTGCCGATATAAAAGTTAATGTGTCCGCCGATGTTGCCACGGATGTGGCTGGTAATAACAACACTGCCGCGGACCAGTCTGTGCAATCGGTGGATACCCAAGTTCCTACTACCACCTTTACCGGTGCAGTTTATAATGAGGCGAACGATACGCTGGTCTTGACCGGTACTAATATTCATACCTTATTAAGCGGTGCTGAAGACTTGACTACCGATCTTAAGGGTAACTTAGACTGGAGTAAACTGCAGTGGGATATTGATAACGATAATACGGATAATATCCTTTTTAGCGAAAATGAGATCGCCACCGCTGTGGCGACGGATGATTTGACCTTAACTATTACGTTAAAGACGGGTAAAGCCGCCGCGTTGGAAGGCAATACTAATTTATTATTGTCAGGAGGGATTGATAATCTTGAGATAACGGCAGGTTTTGCCAAAGATGCAGCTGGTAATGTTGCGACCACTGATAATTATGATGGCGGAATGGCCGATGCATCTGTGGTTGTATTTGATCTGGTAAACAGTGTGTCATCAAGTCACAGCGGGCGCACTTTCGACGCGGGTGTTGATTATACCGTGTATATATTGGTCGATTCGGCCCCATTGAATGACCTTGCTATTTCAGAGATGTGGAGCGGAGCCGGAGATGGAACCCCAGACGGAGCTGGAGGCGGAACTGGAATAGATGGTTTGGGTGCTGGCGATCAAATTATTATCGTTGGCAAAAATGGGCTGATCGACCTTAATGGAACGAGTAAACAGGGTAATCTGACCAATAGTATGATGGCGGCGACTACGAATAATGTGGCGCTCAAAGGGCCGAAAATAACTCTAACTCCTGGTGGAACAACATATCAGCAGGGAATCAATCTTGGTAGTAAAGGGGGAATTCAGGAGACTACCAAGTGGTCACAGAGTGCTAGTAACAAAGGGAATAGGAGCACGCTGGTTGATCTGTGGAATGGCACAGCAGGCAATATGGCCGGCTCCGCCACGGCTAATAATCATTATCTGCAAACCATGCCAAGCGGAGTGTTAACGTCGCAGGGGCTGGCTCCTTAATGTTTGCTTATATTGTTAAGCCCACGAACAGTCATTGCTGCCTGTGGGCCTGATTATCCGCCACAGTGAATAACTGAATACCCATAAACTTTGACGAGCTTATATTATTAATCTATCTCCTGGTTATGCTTTTTTGCATGCCAGGAGATCGTTATAACACAATCTCGTCACCCTCAATTTTCCCTTTCAAGTAGAGCTTATTAGCATTGGATTTCTTATTATGTTCGCCGCGCTTATCGGTGTGGTGAAGATAAATGCACTAATTGACCTCTATCTTTAGTTTTAATATTTATGCTTATCTCCAACCTTTGTTATGCAATTGTGCTACGCCATCCTAAATTACTCACTAGACTTGGTTTGCAGTCGTTTGGGGAAGGTGCTGGATTGCCGGTAACAACCAACTATGGCAATGTTTGTCTTAATGTCGCGATAATCCCATCTTATATAACTGCTAAGCTTTTCAGTGTCTAAAATTTATCACAATATTTGCCCAGCCTTTCCTGCGCTGTAAAGTTTCTAAAAATCCAGTTTCAATAACGGACTCTGCAGGATTTTCAATACTGGGCTGCTACGCTCTGCAACTTTGAACAGCTGAACATGATTGCCATCATTTTCCATTTTCATCATAGATTCTGGCGTTGGCCTATCAGGCCAAGCCATATAAATCGCTGTGCTCTCTCCATTGAAAGATAATAGCAATAAATCATCTTTTTTCTCTTTGCACATGTGACGATTTTGTCGGTGTCAATTATCGAAATCCTGCCATTGTAAACGTTGACTATGACTTTTTAGTTTGCAGTTTTTAGAGCGAAATTATCTTAAAACCATTTCAAAAAATATATGTTAGTCATATTAAAGTCATAATTAAGTCATATGTAAACTATTTTTAAATAAGCCACATCTGACCGCTCGATCTCCTTAATTTTTAATATTTTTTCAATCTAGCTTTTTTTATAGTGATAGTGACGATATTTCGGTAAAAATCTGTTTATTTTCATCAGTAAATTATAAAAAACAAGAGGTTGTTCAAATTTTTTGTCTCTAGATGCCTATTATTTGATTAATAATTGATTATTCCATCAATATTGATTATTTGATCTATTATATTAAATTCACGTAAAAAATATAATAAATTGATTTAAAAAGAAAAAATAACAGACCTCTATTACCATTCAAAGGATTTGAAATGAATAAATTGACTTTAATTGTTGAGTTACCAGACGGCACACAACAGACGCTTGTTTTATCTAAATTACAAATTCTTGCTGCATTAAATGGCGTTGTTTATACCTTGGTCGAACAGGATACTCAGCGGGTGCCTGAAGAGTTGGTATTAAAGCGTAAAGGTGATGATTTATACATTGAAGTTGATGGGGTGCCTATTGCGCAGATTGACGGTTTTTATAGCGCCGAGATGAATGCAATTTTCTCTGCGGATGGCACATTAACACCTGGCTATGGTATGGCAGTGACCAGCTCAGATGTGTTAGAGGGCAGTTTGGTGAATGATAATGGTGAAGCAACCGTTGTCTGGGCAGCACAAGAAAGTGGTTTGTCACCTTTAGTCTGGACTGGTGGCATTCTTGCTGGTGGTATTGTTGCGGCAGTCGCGCTGTCTGGTGGTGGAGGTGGTACGGAAACGATTGCACCCAAAGATTCCAGCGCAGATGCGGTAGTAGTAAATGCGATCGCCAACGACAATGTAGTGAATAGTGGCGAAGCAACGGAAGGTTTTAATATTACGGGGTCAGGTGAAACGGGCGCAACGGTTAACTTAACCTTTGAAAGTGCGATCATTTTGGCGGCCGGTAATACCGCGATTGTGGACGGGGATGGTAACTGGACGGTTGCGGTGACCAGTACTGATATCGCTGCAATGGGCGAAGGCGCAGAGTTGATCTCTGTCACTCAAACCGATATCGCAGGTAACATGAGTGCCCCAAGTGTTAAAACGATTGACATTGACACGACCGCACCGACCGCCCGTTCGATGGCGGCGAGCCCTATGGTTGCCCGCGATGATCAGGGTTCAGTGCAAGGCGATTTAACTTCGGGCGATAGCACCGACGACACCACGCTAATACTCAGTGGCAGCAATGAGGCAGGCTCGAGGGTTAATGTTTATAACGGCAGCACCTTACTGGGTGCGGCAACTATTAGCGGAACGACCTGGCGCTACAGCGCGACTATTGTCGATGGCACTAGCTACCAGTTCAATGCTCAGGAAACCGATGCTGCGGGCAACGAAAGTGCTGTCACCAGTAACTTTGCAGTAACCGGTGATACGACAGCACCGACCGCCAGTTCAATGGCGGCCAGCCCAATGGTGGTCAGCGATGATCAGGGTTCAGTGCAAGGCGATTTCACCGATGGCGATAGCACCGACGACACCGCGCTAATACTCAGTGGCAGCAATGAGGCAGGCTCAAGGGTTAATGTTTATAACGGCAGCACCTTACTGGGTGCGGCAACTATTAGCGGAACGACCTGGAGTTACAGCGCTACTGTTACCGATGGCACTAGCTACCAGTTCAATACTAAAGAGACCGATGCTGCGGGCAACGAAAGCGTTGCCACCAGTAATTTTGCAGTAACCGGTGATACGACAGCACCAACCGCCAGTTCGATGGTGGCCAGCGATGATCAGGGTTCAGTGCAAGGCGATTTAAGTGATGGTGACAGCACCGACGATACTATGCTGGTGCTTAGTGGCAGCAATGAGGCGGGCTCAAGGGTTAATGTTTATAGTGGCAGCACCCTATTGGGTGCGGCAACTATTAGTGGAACGACCTGGAGCTACAGCGCTACTGTTACCGATGGCACTAGCTACCAGTTCAATGCTCAGGAAACCGATGCTGCGGGCAACGAAAGTGTTGTCACCAGTAACTTTGCAGTAACCGGTGATACGACAGCACCAACAGCTAGTTCAATGGCGGAGAGCCCGATGGTGGTAAGCGATAATCAGGGTTCAGTGACAGGTGATTTAACCTCGGGCGATAGCACCGACGATACTGCGCTAGTGCTTAGTGGCAGCAATGAGGCTGGCTCAAGCATTAATGTTTATAATGGCGGTGTCTTACTGGGTGCGGCAACTATTAGCGGAACGACCTGGCGCTACAGCGCTACTGTTACCGATGGTACTGCCTACCAGTTCAATACTCAGGAAACCGATGCCGCGGGCAACGAAAGTCCTGCCACCAGTAACTTTTCAGTGACCGGGGATATGACCGCACCGACCGCCAGTTCAATGGCGGCGAGCCCGATGGTGGTCAGCGATGATCAGGGTTCAGTGCAAGGCGATTTAACCTCGGGTGATAGCACCGACGACACCGCGCTAATACTCAGTGGCAGCAATGAGGCAGGCTCAAGTGTTAATGTTTATAACGGCAGCACCTTACTGGGTGCGGCAACTATTAGCGGAACGACCTGGAGTTACAGCGCTACTGTTACCGATGGCACTAGCTACCAGTTCAATACTAAAGAGACCGATGCTGCGGGTAACGAAAGCGTTGCCACCAGTAATTTTGCAGTAACCGGTGATACGACGGCACCGACCGCCAGTTCGATGGTGGCCAGCGATGATCAGGGTTCAGTGCAAGGCGATTTAAGCGATGGTGATAGCACCGACGATACCACGCTAATACTCAGTGGCAGCAATGAGGCAGGTTCAAGGGTTAATGTTTATAACGGCAGCACCTTACTGGGGGCGGCAACTGTTACTGGAACAGGCTGGATCTACAACGCACATGTTGCTGATGGCACTACCTACCAATTCAATACTCAGGAAACCGATGTCGCGGGCAACGAAAGCCCTGCCACCAGTGACTTTGCAGTAACCGGTGATACGACAGCACCGACCGCCAGTTCAATGGCGGCCAGCCCAATGGTGGTCAGCGATGATCAGGGTTCAGTGCAAGGCGATTTAACCTCGGGTGATAGCACCGACGATACCACGCTAATACTCAGTGGCAGCAATGAGGCTGGCTCAAAGGTTAATGTTTATAGTGGCAGCACCCTATTGGGGGCCGCAACTATTAGCGGAACAACTTGGCGCTACAGCGCGACTATTGTCGATGGCACTAGCTACCAGTTCAATGCTCAGGAAACCGATGCTGCGGGCAACGAAAGTGTTGTCACCAGTAACTTTGCAGTAACCGGTGATACGACAGCACCAACAGCTAGTTCAATGGCGGAGAGCCCGATGGTGGTAAGCGATAATCAGGGTTCAGTGACAGGTGATTTAACCTCGGGCGATAGCACCGACGATACTGCGCTAGTGCTTAGTGGCAGCAATGAGGCTGGCTCAAGCATTAATGTTTATAATGGCGGTGTCTTACTGGGTGCGGCAACTATTAGCGGAACGACCTGGCGCTACAGCGCTACTGTTACCGATGGTACTGCCTACCAGTTCAATACTCAGGAAACCGATGCCGCGGGCAACGAAAGTCCTGCCACCAGTAACTTTTCAGTGACCGGGGATATGACCGCACCGACCGCCAGTTCAATGGCGGCGAGCCCGATGGTGGTCAGCGATGATCAGGGTTCAGTGCAAGGCGATTTAACCTCGGGTGATAGCACCGACGACACCGCGCTAATACTCAGTGGCAGCAATGAGGCAGGCTCAAGTGTTAATGTTTATAACGGCAGCACCTTACTGGGTGCGGCAACTATTAGCGGAACGACCTGGAGTTACAGCGCTACTGTTACCGATGGCACTAGCTACCAGTTCAATACTAAAGAGACCGATGCTGCGGGTAACGAAAGCGTTGCCACCAGTAATTTTGCAGTAACCGGTGATACGACGGCACCGACCGCCAGTTCGATGGTGGCCAGCGATGATCAGGGTTCAGTGCAAGGCGATTTAAGCGATGGTGATAGCACCGACGATACCACGCTAATACTCAGTGGCAGCAATGAGGCAGGTTCAAGGGTTAATGTTTATAACGGCAGCACCTTACTGGGGGCGGCAACTGTTACTGGAACAGGCTGGATCTACAACGCACATGTTGCTGATGGCACTACCTACCAATTCAATACTCAGGAAACCGATGTCGCGGGCAACGAAAGCCCTGCCACCAGTGACTTTGCAGTAACCGGTGATACGACAGCACCGACCGCCAGTTCAATGGCGGCCAGCCCAATGGTGGTCAGCGATGATCAGGGTTCAGTGCAAGGCGATTTAACCTCGGGTGATAGCACCGACGATACCACGCTAATACTCAGTGGCAGCAATGAGGCTGGCTCAAAGGTTAATGTTTATAGTGGCAGCACCCTATTGGGGGCCGCAACTATTAGCGGAACGACCTGGCGCTACAGCGCTACTGTTACCGATGGTACTGCCTACCAGTTCAATACTCAGGAAACCGATGCCGCGGGTAACGAAAGTCCAGCCACCAGTAACTTTTCAGTGACCGGGGATACGACCGCACCAACCGCTAGTTCAATGGCGGCGAGCCCGATGGTGGTCAGCGATAATCAGGGTTCAGTGACAGGTGATTTAGCCTCGGGCGATAGCACCGACGATACTGCGCTAGTGCTTAGTGGCAGCAATGAGGCTGGCTCAAAGGTTAATGTTTATAGTGGCAACACCCTATTGGGGGCCGCAACTATTAGCGGAACAACCTGGCGCTACAGCGCTACTGTTGCCGATGGCACTGCCTACCAGTTCAATACTCAGGAAACCGATGCCGCGGGCAACGAAAGTCCTGCCACCAGTAACTTTTCAGTGACTGGGGATACGACCGCACCAACAGCTAGTTCAATGGCGGCGAGCCCGATGGTGATCAGCGATAATCAGGGTTCAGTGACAGGTGATTTAACCTCGGGCGATAGCACCGACGATACTGCGCTAGTGCTTAGTGGCAGCAATGAGGCTGGCTCAAGCATTAATGTTTATAATGGCGGTGTCTTACTGGGTGCGGCAACTATTAGCGGAACGACCTGGCGCTACAGCGCTACTGTTACCGATGGTACTGCCTACCAGTTCAATACTCAGGAAACCGATGCCGCGGGCAACGAAAGTCCTGCCACCAGTAACTTTTCAGTGACCGGTGATACGACCGCACCGACTGTTGCGATTACGGATAACACCGTTGATACGGCCACCGGCGAAGTGATCTATACCTTCACCTTCCCGGAAGCCGTCAACGACTTTACCGTGGCTGATGTTACTGTCACCGGCGGCAGCAAAGTTGGCAGCTTTGACAGCGGTGTCGATGGAGACAGTGTCTACACTCTGGTAGTGACGCCTGACGCGAACAGCATTACCGACATGACCGTTAATGTAGCCGCTGATATTGCTAAGGATACCGCCGGCAATAACAATCTGGTTGCGACCGAATCCGTGCAAGCAGTGGATACGGTTATTCCGACGGTGGCCATCAGTGATAATACTACCGGCACCGCAATTGGCGAGGTAATTTACACCTTTAACTTTAGCGAAGCGATGAGTGGTTTTACAATTGATGATGTGATCCTAACGGGGGGCGCAAAAGGCACGTTTACTGAGGTTTCAGCCAGCCAATATACCTTAGTAGTGACGCCTGACGCGAACAGCATTACCGACATGACCGTTAATGTAGCCGCTGATATTGCTAAGGATCCCGCCGGCAATAATAATCTGGTTGCGACTGAATCCGTGCAAGCAGTGGATACGGTTATTCCGACGGTGGCCATCAGCGATAATACTACCGGCACCGCAATTGGCGAGGTAATTTACACCTTTAACTTTAGCGAAGCGATGAGTGGTTTTACAATTGATGATGTGATCCTAACGGGGGGCGCAAAAGGCACCTTTACTGAGGTTTCAGCCAGCGAATATACCCTAGTCGTGACGCCTGATGCGAACAGCATTACCGACATGACCGTTAATGTAGCCGCTGATATTGCTAAGGATACCGCCGGCAATAATAATCTGGTTGCGACTGAATCCGTGCAGGCAGTGGATACGGTTATTCCGACGGTGACCATCAGCGATAATACTACCGGCACCGCAATTGGCGAGGTAATTTACACCTTTAACTTTAGCGAAGCGATGAGTGGTTTTACTGCCAATGATGTGACCTTGACAGGGGGCACAAAAGGCACCTTTACTGAGGTTTCAGTCAGCCAATATACCCTAGTAGTAACGCCTGACGCGAACAGCATTACCGACATGACCGTTAATGTGGCCGCGGATATTGCTAAGGATCCCGCCGGCAATAATAATCTGGTTGCGACTGAATCCGTGCAGGCAGTGGATACGGTTATTCCGACGGTGACCATCAGCGATAATACTACTGGCACCGCAATCGGCGAGGTAATTTACACCTTTAACTTTAGCGAAGCGATGAGTGGTTTTACTGCCAATGATGTGACCTTGACAGGGGGCACAAAAGGCACCTTTACTGAGGTTTCAGCCAGCCAATATACCCTAGTAGTAACGCCTGACGCGAACAGCATTACCGACATGACCGTTAATGTGGCCGCTGATATTGCTAAGGATCCCGCCGGCAATAATAATCTGGTTGCGACTGAATCCGTGCAGGTACTGGATACAGTTATTCCGACGGTGACCATCAGCGATAATACTACGGGCACCGCAATTGGTGAGGTAATTTACACCTTTAACTTTAGCGAAGCGATGAGTGGCTTTACTGCCAATGATGTGACCCTAACGGGGGGCACAAAAGGCACCTTTACTGAGGTTTCAGCCAGCCAATATACCCTAGTAGTAACGCCTGACGCGAACAGCATTACCGACATGACCGTTAATGTGGCCGCTGATATTGCTAAGGATCCCGCCGGCAATAATAATCTGGTTGCGACTGAATCCGTGCAGGTACTGGATACAGTTATTCCGACGGTGACCATCAGCGATAATACTACGGGCACCGCAATTGGTGAGGTAATTTACACCTTTAACTTTAGCGAAGCGATGAGTGGCTTTACTGCCAATGATGTGACCCTAACGGGGGGCACAAAAGGCACCTTTACTGAGGTTTCAGCCAGCCAATATACCTTAGTAGTGACGCCTGACGCGAACAGCATTACCGACATGACCGTTAATGTGGCCGCTGATATTGCTAAGGATCCCGCCGGCAATAATAATCTGGTTGCGACTGAATCCGTGCAGGCAGTGGATACGGTTATTCCGACGGTGGCCATCAGCGATAATACTACCGGCACCGCAATTGGTGAGGTAATTTACACCTTTAACTTTAGCGAAGCGATGAGTGGTTTTACAATTGATGATGTGATCCTAACGGGGGGCACAAAAGGCACCTTTACTGAGGTTTCAGCCAGCCAATATACTCTAGTAGTAACGCCGAGCGCGAACAGCATTACCGACATGACCGTTAATGTAGCCGCTGATATTGCTAAGGATACCGCCGGCAATAATAATCTGGTTGCGACTGAATCTGTGCAGGCAGTGGATACGGTTATTCCGACGGTGACCATCAGCGATAATACTACCGGCACCGCAATTGGGGAGGTAATTTACACCTTTAACTTTAGCGAAGCGATGAGTGGTTTTACAATTGATGATGTGACCCTAACGGGGGGCACAAAAGGCACCTTTACTGAGGTTTCAGCCAGCCAATATACTCTAGTAGTGACGCCTGACGCGAACAGCATTACCGACATGACCGTTAATGTAGCCGCTGATATTGCTAAGGATCCCGCCGGCAATAATAATCTGGTTGCGACCGAATCCGTACAGGCAGTGGATACGGTTATTCCGACGGTGACCATCAGCGATAATACTACCGGCACCGCAATTGGCGAGGTAATTTACAGCTTTAACTTTAGTGAAGCGATGAGTGGTTTTACTGCCAATGATGTGATCCTAATGGGGGGCACAAAAGGCACCTTTACGGAGGTTTCAGCCAGCCAATATACCTTAGTCGTGACGCCTGACGCGAACAGTACGACCAATATGACCGTTAATGTGGCCGCGGATATTGCTAAGGATACCGCGGGCAATAACAATCTGGTTGCGACTGAATCCGTGCAAGCAGTGGATACAGTTATTCCGACGGTGACCATCAGCGATAATACTACCGGCACCGCAATTGGCGAGGTAATTTACACCTTTAACTTTAGCGAAGCGATGAGTGGTTTTACAATTGATGATGTGACCCTAACGGGGGGCGCAAAAGGTACCTTTACTGAGGTTTCAGCCAGCCAATATACCCTGGTAGTAACGCCTGACGCGAACAGCATTACCGACATGACCGTTAATGTAGCCGCTGATATTGCTAAGGATCCCGCCGGCAATAACAATCTGGTTGCGACCGAATCCGTGCAGGCAGTGGATACGGTTATTCCGACGGTGGCCATCAGCGATAATACTACCGGCACCGCAATTGGGGAGGTAATTTACACCTTTAACTTTAGTGAAGCGATGAGTGGTTTTACAATTGATGATGTGATCCTAACGGGGGGCACAAAAGGTACCTTTACTGAGGTTTCAGCCAGCCAATATACCCTAGTTGTGACGCCTGACGCGAACAGCATTACCGAGATGACCGTCAATGTGGCCGCTGATATTGCTAAGGATACCGCCGGCAATAATAGTCTGGTTGCGACTGAATCCGTGCAGGCAGTGGATACGGTTATTCCGACGGTGACCATCAGCGATAATACTACCGGCACCGCAATTGGGGAGGTAATTTACACCTTTAACTTTAGTGAAGCGATGAGTGGTTTTACAATTGATGATGTGATCCTAACGGGGGGCACAAAAGGCACCTTTACTGAGGTTTCAGCCAGCCAATATACCTTAGTCGTGACGCCTGACGCGAACAGCATTACCGACATGACTGTTAATGTAGCCGCTGATATTGCTAAGGATCCCGCCGGCAATAATAATCTGGTTGCGACTGAATCCGTGCAGGTACTGGATACAGTTATTCCGACGGTGACCATCAGCGATAATACTACCGGCACCGCAATTGGGGAGGTAATTTACACCTTTAACTTTAGCGAAGCGATGAGTGGTTTTACTGCCAATGATGTGACCTTGACCGGGGGCACAAAAGGCACCTTTACGGAGGTTTCAGCCAGCCAATATACCTTAGTCGTGACGCCTGACGCGAACAGTACGACCAATATGACCGTTAATGTGGCCGCTGATATTGCTAAGGATACCGCCGGCAATAACAATCTGGTTGCGACTGAATCCGTGCAGGCAGTGGATACGGTTATTCCGACGGTGACCATCAGCGATAATACTACCGGCACCGCAATTGGTGAGGTAACTTACACCTTTAACTTTAGCGAAGCGATGAGTGGTTTTACTGCCAATGATGTGACCTTGACCGGGGGCACAAAAGGCACCTTTACGGAGGTTTCAGCCAGCCAATATACCTTAGTCGTGACGCCTGACGCGAACAGTACGACCAATATGACCGTTAATGTGGCCGCTGATATTGCTAAGGATACCGCGGGCAATAACAATCTGGTTGCGACCGAATCCGTGCAGGCAGTGGATACGGTTATTCCGACGGTGACCATCACTGATAATACTACCGGCACCGCAATTGGGGAGGTAATTTACACCTTTAACTTTAGCGAAGCGATGAGTGGTTTTACTGCCAATGATGTGACCTTGACCGGGGGCACAAAAGGCACCTTTACGGAGGTTTCAGCCAGCCAATATACCTTAGTCGTGACGCCTGACGCGAACAGTACGACCAATATGACCGTTAATGTGGCCGCTGATATTGCTAAGGATACCGCGGGCAATAACAATCTGGTTGCGACCGAATCCGTGCAGGCAGTGGATACGGTTATTCCGACGGTGACCATCACTGATAATACTACCGGCACCGCAATTGGCGAGGTAATTTACAGCTTTAACTTTAGTGAAGCGATGAGTGGTTTTACTGCCAATGATGTGATCCTAATGGGGGGCACAAAAGGCACCTTTACTGAGGTTTCAGCCAGCCAATATACCCTAGTCGTGACGCCTGACGCGAACAGCATTACCGACATGACCGTTAATGTGGCCGCTGATATTGCTAAGGATCCCGCCGGTAATAATAATCTGGCTGCGACTGAATCTGTGCAGGCAGTGGATACAGTTATTCCGACGGTGACCATCAGCGATAATACTACCGGCACCGCAATTGGGGAGGTAATTTACAGCTTTAACTTTAGTGAAGCGATGAGTGGCTTTGCAATTGATGATGTGATCCTAACGGGGGGCACAAAAGGCACCTTTACTGAGATTTCAGCCAGCCAATATACCTTAGTCGTGACGCCTGACGCGAACAGCATTACCGACATGACCGTTAATGTAGCCACTGATATTGCTAAGGATCCCGCCGGTAATAATAATCTGGCTGCGACTGAATCTGTGCAGGCAGTGGATACAGTTATTCCGACGGTGACCATCAGCGATAATACTACCGGCACCGCAATTGGGGAGGTAATTTACAGCTTTAACTTTAGTGAAGCGATGAGTGGCTTTGCAATTGATGATGTGATCCTAACGGGGGGCACAAAAGGCACCTTTACTGAGATTTCAGCCAGCCAATATACCTTAGTCGTGACGCCTGACGCGAACAGCATTACCGACATGACTGTTAATGTAGCCGCTGATATTGCTAAGGATACCGCGGGTAATAATAATCTGGTTGCGACCGAATCCGTGCAGGCAGTGGATACGGTTATTCCGACGGTGGCCATCAGCGATAATACTACCGGCACCGCAATTGGGGAGGTAATTTACACCTTTAACTTTAGCGAAGCGATGAGTGGTTTTACTGCCAATGATGTGACCTTGACCGGGGGCACAAAAGGCACCTTTACGGAGGTTTCAGCCAGCCAATATACCTTAGTCGTGACGCCTGACGCGAACAGTACGACCAATATGACCGTTAATGTGGCCGCTGATATTGCTAAGGATACCGCCGGCAATAACAATCTGGTTGCGACTGAATCCGTGCAGGCAGTGGATACGGTTATTCCGACGGTGACCATCAGCGATAATACTACCGGCACCGCAATTGGTGAGGTAACTTACACCTTTAACTTTAGCGAAGCGATGAGTGGTTTTACTGCCAATGATGTGACCTTGACCGGGGGCACAAAAGGCACCTTTACGGAGGTTTCAGCCAGCCAATATACCTTAGTCGTGACGCCTGACGCGAACAGTACGACCAATATGACCGTTAATGTGGCCGCTGATATTGCTAAGGATACCGCGGGCAATAACAATCTGGTTGCGACCGAATCCGTGCAGGCAGTGGATACGGTTATTCCGACGGTGACCATCACTGATAATACTACCGGCACCGCAATTGGCGAGGTAATTTACAGCTTTAACTTTAGTGAAGCGATGAGTGGTTTTACTGCCAATGATGTGATCCTAACGGGGGGCACAAAAGGCACCTTTACTGAGATTTCAGCCAGCCAATATACCTTAGTCGTGACGCCTGACGCGAACAGTACGACCAATATGACCGTCAATGTGGCCGCTGATATTGCTAAGGATACCGCGGGTAATAATAATCTGGTTGCGACCGAATCCGTGCAGGCAGTGGATACGGTTATTCCGACGGTGGCCATCAGCGATAATACTACCGGCACCGCAATTGGCGAGGTAATTTACACCTTTAACTTTAGCGAAGCGATGAGTGGTTTTACTGCCAATGATGTGATCCTAACGGGGGGCACAAAAGGCACCTTTACTGAGATTTCAGCCAGCCAATATACCTTAGTCGTGACGCCTGACGCGAACAGTACGACCAATATGACCGTCAATGTGGCCGCTGATATTGCTAAGGATACCGCGGGTAATAATAATCTGGTTGCGACCGAATCCGTGCAGGCAGTGGATACGGTTATTCCGACGGTGGCCATCAGCGATAATACTACCGGCACCGCAATTGGCGAGGTAATTTACACCTTTAACTTTAGCGAAGCGATGAGTGGTTTTACTGCCAATGATGTGATCCTAATGGGGGGCACAAAAGGCACCTTTACTGAGGTTTCAGCCAGCCAATATACCCTGGTAGTAACGCCGAGCGCGAACAGCATTACCGACATGACCGTTAATGTGGCCGCTGATATTGCTAAGGATACCGCCGGCAATAACAATCTGGTTGCGACCGAATCCGTGCAGGCAGTGGATACAGTTATTCCGACGGTGGCCATCAGCGATAATACTACCGGCACCGCAATTGGCGAGGTAATTTACACCTTTAACTTTAGCGAAGCGATGAGTGGTTTTACAATTGATGATGTGACCCTAACGGGGGGCGCAAAAGGTACCTTTACTGAGGTTTCAGCCAGCCAATATACCCTGGTAGTAACGCCGAGCGCGAACAGCATTACCGACATGACCGTTAATGTGGCCGCTGATATTGCTAAGGATACCGCCGGCAATAACAATCTGGTTGCGACCGAATCCGTGCAGGCAGTGGATACGGTTATTCCGACGGTGGCCATCAGCGATAATACTACCGGCACCGCAATTGGCGAGGTAATTTACACCTTTAACTTTAGCGAAGCGATGAGTGGTTTTACTGCCAATGATGTGACCTTGATAGGGGGCACAAAAGGCACCTTTACTGAGGTTTCAGCCAGCCAATATACCTTAGTCGTGACGCCTGACGCGAACAGCATTACCGACATGACCGTTAATGTGGCTGCTGATATTGCTAAGGATACCGCCGGCAATAATAATCTGGCTGCGACTGAATCCGTGCAAGCTGTGGATACCGAAGTCCCAACCACCACCATTACCGGTGCGGTTTATAATGAAGCGAACAATACACTGGTATTGACTGGTACGAATATCACTACGTTATTAAGCGGTGCTGAAGATGTTAATACCGACCTCAAGGCCAATTTAAATTGGAGTAAACTGCACTGGGATATGGATAACGATAATAATGATACGAATAATGTCCCTTTTACCGTAGATGATATCAAAAGTGCCGTGGCAACAAATAATTCGACCTTTACTATTACGCTAAATGATAGCAAAGCAGCAGCATTAGAAGGTGATGTAAATTTATTAGCGAACGGTGGGAGTGATAACCTCGATATAGCGACAGGTTTTGTTGGAGATACCGCTGGTAATATTGCTACCACAGATGATTATAATGGTGAAATAAACGATGCCTCTGTGGTTGTGTTTGATCTAGTGAATGGTGTGTCATCGAGTCATAGCGGGCGGATTTTCGACGCGAATATTGATTATACCGTGTATATATTGGTCGATTCTGCTAACTTGGAATTTAAGACTGTCAGCGATGAAAGTTGGGGGAGATGGACCGCAGCCAATAATTTGGATGCGAGCGATCAAGTGATTATCGTTGGCAATGCCGGGTTGATCGACTTAAACGGAGCTGATGCAGGTAATCTGGCCGATAGTATGGTGGCGGGGTCAGCGAATAAGTTGGAGATTAGAAATACGAAAATTACGACTGGATATAAGCAGGGAGTCAGTATCATGAGAACAGGATTCTTTAAGGAGACTACTAGTTTCAGCAGTGTGCAACATATGGTGCAGGGTAAGCTGTGGAAGGGAACAGTGGCAGATATGAGAGGTACTACCGTGGGTTCCACCCCGGTGGATCACTATCTGCAATCCATGCCAATCCACGTGTTAACGTCGCAGGGGCTGGCTCCTTAAGGTTTGCTTGTATTGTTAAGTCCGCAGGTGGAATAACTGTGGAGTAACTGCACACCCATAAATGGTGACGAGCTTCTATTATCAATCTATCTTCAGGCATGCTTTTTTGCATGCCAGAAGATAGTTATAACAACATCTTGTCACCCTCAATTTTCCCTTTCAAATACCCTTTATTGCCTTTATATTTCTTATTACGTTCTCTGCGCTTATTGCTGCGGTGAACATAACTACACAGAAAAATCCTTTGAGGATCGGCGGCAGTGGATGATTGAGTCTACGCACTAGCTGACCTCTATGTTTAGCCTTAATATTTGCGCTTATGCGATTATGTCAAACCACAATCACCTCACATGCAGATTAATAAATTAGTATGCGCAACTTAAAGGAATTGATCACCCGTAAAGGAAATAAATAAGATGTTTTGTTGCGGCGCTTTTATTCGCTGTCATCAATGGCGCTCAGCCTTTTTATCTAGAAAAAAGGTTTCATTTTCCTCCCTCATTTTTTTATGAATAGCTTGCTCTAAGGTGAAAAATCGGTGGCCATACAAAGCAGGGTTCTTACTTGCAGCTCATTATTTGGCCACTTTTCTAATCGTTAAATCCTTTCTTTGTTAGACCCGTGCCATAAAACCTAAGTTCGCATTATTATTTTCCAACTCAACACTTTATTTTCCAACTCAACACTTTATTTTCCAACTCAACACTTTATTTTCCAACTCAATACCTTGTTTTAAAATGAAATTGACAAGAAAAATGAATAGGTTTATTTAAGTCGAAGACACGAGTCACTTATCCCGTTTACGTGGCTTCGTTAGAGAGAACGCAGTAATTGGTCAATTCTTTATTTATTTCTTATTTATTTCTTATTTATTTCTTATTAATTTCTTATTAATTATTAGTTTTTTTTTGGTCAATTTATTACTATTTATTTATTAATTTTGGAATAGTTGTTATCTCAGGTATAGATAAAAAATAATAATAGATTATTATAATTTATTATTATTATCTTCCGTTACTTCTTAAGGTACTGAAATGACTGCATTAATTTTACGTATTGCGTTACCAGATGGTAAGCAACAAACGCTTGCTTTACTTGAATTACAAACCCTGACTGCATCAATGGGTGCTGTTTATACCTTGGTTGAACAGGATACTCAGCAAGCACCAGAAGCGTTGGTCTTAAAACGTAAAGGTGATGATTTAGAGATTGAAGTTGAAGGTGATCTCGTTGCGCATATTGACGGTTTTTATAGTGCAGAGATGAACGCAACTTTCTCGGCCGATGGCACTGTCACCCCTAGTGAGGGCATGGCGGTGAGCAGTTCAGATCTGCTGGAGAGCGTTTCAGTAAGTGATAGTGGCGAAGCCGCCGTTGTCTGGACAGCACAAGAGAGTGCTGATTTTTTAGGTTTGCCGCCTTCAGCATGGGCCGGTGGCCTGCTTGCCGGTGCTGCTGGAGCAATTGCACTGGTTAATAATACGGACAGTTACGAGGTTACCTTAAATCCCGCCGCCGGGCCCTTTATAGCAGTTGCTACTGTAGAATTATATGATAAAAATGGCAACCTGCTGGGAAGCAAAACCCATGATTTTAGCACTGGGCCGGTGAGTTTTACTATTGACAATGGTTATCAGGGACCACTATTAGCTAAGTTGATTGATGCTAATGGCGATGGTGGCGACTATTTGGATGAAACGACCGGGCAGCTTGTCAGCTTGGGCAGTTCACTGCGCGCCATGACGGTGACGGACGGCACAGGTAATGTCAGCATGAGTATTACCCCTTTGAGTGAGCTGGCAGTACGTCAGGCGGGCGTCCTAGATGACAATAAAGTCACTGAAGAAAATGTAACAGAGAATGAGCAGGTTGCTAAATTATTTGGTGTTGAAGATGTTTTAGCGCTGGTAACAACGGTACTGGACGAAAATTATAACAGTATTGATGGCACGAGCAATGCAGAGCAATACGGTAATGTGTTGGCGTTGTTATCGGGCATCGACAGTACCACCGGTAGTATCGATGCCACTCTTGCGCAATTAACAGCATTTATGGTTAGGCAGGAAGATGGCACCTTGGCGTTAACTCAGACTGGTGTTGAGCTGTTGCAGGCTGGGGTGGTTAAATTTGAAGCCAGTGATAATGCTGATTTGGCCGATTTGGCCGATGCGCTTATTGTGGGGCCAGTGATTGCGGCAGCAAAAAACGGTATTAATAAAGCTGAGGCTGATCAGGGTGTCAGTGTGCAGGTTGCAAATGTTACTGCCGGGGATACGGTCAACATTCACTGGGGAGATCAAAATCAGAGTGTTGTGGTCAGCGCTGACAATCTGCTGGAGGGTGTTGCCACTATTTTGGTGCCAAAAGCCAAAGTTGATGTAGCGGGTGAAGGCAGTATTGGGATCACATCGCAAATAAATACCCAACAAGTAAGCCCGGCAACAATCATCAGCGTGGATTTCACCGGGCCTGTGATCAGCAGCGTAAACTTCAGTGATACAGCCCTTAAAGTGGGTGAAACCAGCTTAGTCACTATTACTTTTAATGAAGCGGTAAGCGGCTTTGATATTAATGATATCACCGTTGAAAACGCCATTTTGAGTGAGTTGAGTGTCACGGATAACCCGCGGATTTACACTGCGATCTTAACGCCTGATGCAGGTGTTGATGATGCCACTAACCTGATTTCGCTAGGTAGCGATTATACTAATATTGAGGGTAATACGGGTTATGTCAGTAACAGCAGTAATTATGCCATTGACACCACTGTACCGACAGTAACGATCACGGATAACATTAGCGAAACGGCTATTGACGATGTGACTTATACCTTTACCTTCAGTGAGAATGTGCGCCTCTTTGGTGTTGAGGATGTCACTGTAACCGGGGGCACAAAAGGGGCATTTACTGCCGTTTCAGGCAGCCAATATACTTTGGTCGTTACCCCAAGTGCAGAGAGTGTTGTGGATATCACCGTTAATGTGGCAGCTGATATTGCGCAGGATGCCGCGGGCAATAATAACCTTGTTGCATCTGAATCCGTGCAAGCCGTGGATACTGTTATTCCGACGGTAATTATTAGTGATGATACAGCCGCAACGGCCACGGGCGATGTCACCTATACCTTTACCTTTAGTGAGAATGTGACCGGCTTTGGTGTTGAGGATGTCACTGTAACCGGGGGCACAAAAGGGGCATTTACTGCCATTTCAGGCAGCCAATATACTTTGATCGTTACCCCAAGTGCAGAGAGTGTTGTGGATATCACCGTTAATGTAGCAGCTGATATTGCGCAGGATGCCGCGGGCAATAATAACCTTGTTGCATCTGAATCCGTGCAAGCCGTGGATACTGTTATTCCGACGGTAATTATTAGTGATGATACGACCGCAACGGCGACGGGTGAAGTGATTTATACCTTTACTTTTAACGAAGATATAGATTTTAGTGCTGCTGATGTTACCTTGACGGGTGGCACAAAAGGCGCGTTTATTGCCGTTTCAGGCAGCCAATATACTTTGGTCGTTACCCCAAGTGCAGAGAGTGTTGCGGATATCACCGTTAATGTGGCAGCTGATATTGCGCAGGATGCCGCGGGCAATAATAACCTTGTTGCATCTGAATCCGTGCAAGCCGTGGATACTGTTATTCCGACGGTAATTATTAGTGATGATACAGCCGCAACGGCCACGGGCGATGTCACCTATACCTTTACCTTTAGTGAGAATGTGACCGGCTTTGGTGTTGAGGATGTCACTGTAACTGGGGGCACAAAAGGGGCATTTACTGCCCTTTCAGGCAGCCAATATACTTTGATCGTTACCCCAAGTGCAGAGAGTGTTGCGGATATCACCGTTAATGTAGCAGCTGATATTGCGCAGGATGCCGCGGGCAATAATAACCTTGTTGCATCTGAATCCGTGCAAGCCGTGGATACTGTTATTCCGACGGTAATTATTAGTGATGATACAGCCGCAACGGCCACGGGCGATGTCACCTATACCTTTACCTTTAGTGAGAATGTGACCGGCTTTGGTGTTGAGGATGTCACTGTAACCGGGGGCACAAAAGGGGCATTTACTGCCGTTTCAGGCAGCCAATATACTTTGATCGTTACCCCAAGTGCTGAGAGTGTTGCGGATATCACCGTTAATGTGGCAGCTGATATTGCGCAGGATGCCGCGGGCAATAATAACCTGGTGGCGACTGAATCCGTGCAAGCCGTGGATACTGTTATTCCGACGGTAATTATTAGTGATGATACAGCCGCAACGGCCACGGGCGATGTCACCTATACCTTTACTTTTAGTGAGAATGTGACCGGTTTTAGTGCTGATGATGTCACTTTGACGGGGGGCACAAAAGGGGCATTTACTGTCCTTTCAGGCAGCCAATATACTTTGGTCGTTACCCCAAGTGCAGAGAGTGTTGCGAATATCACCGTTAATGTGCCAGGTAATGTTGCGATCGATGCTGTGGGTAATAATAGCCTTGTTGCATCTGAATCCGTGCAAGCCGTGGATACTGTTATTCCGACGGTAATTATTAGTGATGATACAGCCGCAACGGCCACGGGCGATGTCACCTATACCTTTACCTTTAGTGAGAATGTGACCGGCTTTGGTGTTGAGGATGTCACTGTAACTGGGGGCAAAAAAGGGGCATTTACTGCCCTTTCAGGCAGCCAATATACTTTGATCGTTACCCCAAGTGCAGAGAGTGTTGCGGATATCACCGTTAATGTAGCAGCTGATATTGCGCAGGATGCCGCGGGCAATAATAACCTTGTTGCATCTGAATCCGTGCAAGCCGTGGATACCGTGGATACTGTTATTCCGACGGTAATTATTAGTGATGATACAGCCGCAACGGCCACGGGCGATGTCACCTATACCTTTACCTTTAGTGAGAATGTGACCGGCTTTGGTGTTGAGGATGTCACTGTAACTGGGGGCACAAAAGGGGCATTTACTACCCTTTCAGGCAGCCAATATACTTTGGTCGTTACCCCAAGTGCAGAGAGTGTTGCGGATATCACCGTTAATGTGGCAGCTGATATTGCGCAGGATGCCGCGGGCAATAATAACCTTGTTGCATCTGAATCCGTGCAAGCCGTGGATACTGTTATTCCGACGGTAATTATTAGTGATGATACAGCCGCAACGGCCACGGGCGATGTCACCTATACCTTTACTTTTAGTGAGAATGTGACCGGTTTTAGTGCTGATGATGTCACTTTGACGGGGGGCACAAAAGGGGCATTTACTGTCCTTTCAGGCAGCCAATATACTTTGGTCGTTACCCCAAGTGCAGAGAGTGTTGCGGATATCACCGTTAATGTGGCAGCTGATATTGCGCAGGATGCCGCGGGCAATAATAACCTTGTTGCATCTGAATCCGTGCAAGCCGTGGATACTGTTATTCCGACGGTAATTATTAGTGATGATACAGCCGCAACGGCCACGGGCGATGTCACCTATACCTTTACCTTTAGTGAGAATGTGACCGGCTTTAGTGCTGATGATGTCACTTTGACGGGGGGCACAAAAGGGGCATTTACTGCCCTTTCAGGCAGCCAATATACTTTGGTCGTTACCCCAAGTGCAGAGAGTGTTGCGGATATCACCGTTAATGTGGCAGCTAATGTTGCGCAGGATACCGCGGCCAATAATAGCCTGGTGGCGACTGAATCAGTACAGGCGGTAGATACGGTGACTAGCAGCGCAGTCGAAGTGTTTTTCAACCTCAATACTGGCGATACAACGGATAACGGGACTAATGCCTTTGCCGCCGGCACTGTCTATCATATTACCATTTATACTGCAGCGTCCGATTCAGTGGCAACCAATTCGACGCAATGGACCGGGGGGGCTAACCTTGATGGCGATGATACTTTTACCTTCTCAACAGACAGTATCTTTGATGGAGATTACCTGGATGGCAAGCTTGAATGGACCTCTCCGGGGCCTATAGTGCCGTTTGGGCCGACAGGAGTGCCGTTTGGGCCGATAGGAGTGCCGTTTGGGCCGATAGGAGTGCCGTTTGGGCCGCCAGGAGTCCCTGTCACCACACCTATTCCCAGAACATTGACTTTCTGGACAGGGGGAGCAAGTTCCGCTGGCTGGATGACTTAATTAATTGCCTTTAGGTATTTATTAAACCTGTTTAAGACCCCCACAGTTAAGACTGCCGGGGTCTTTTTAATTTAGCGGTTAAAAGAATCTTCTCTCTGGCTTGATCTGATTAATTTCACTGGCTGTTTTAAACTTCAAAACTACTTTAACTTAAAAAGAATTTTGAACTTAAAAATAACCATACAGTAAGCCGTTATAAATGAACTGAAAATATTAAGAAAATTGGCTGAACAGCTGGCTAGGGCCCATTTTATGCACTGTTTTATGTTTCGTTAATAATGCTTGTTACGCGTGGGGACACTCTGCTATACAATCGCTAGGGTGCCTTTTTATAAACCACAAGCCGCGGTTATCTGCATAGGGTGTTTATGATAACCGTTGGGCTAATAACGAATGATAATGAATTTTCTGAATAACACAGACAATCGTTGCGCGCAGCGCCCCCAGCGGGTTATGTTATTAGTCGTGAGTATTTTATCGACCATAATTACAAAAAATCGGAGCACCTCCTGCGGGTTATGTTATTAGTAGGGTGCATTCCATGCACCACAAGCGCTATATATCTGATAAGTGAACGCTTTATGAATGAACTGAATATATTAAGAAAAATGGCTGAACAGCAGCAACATGGCCCGTTAAAAGAAATGGCTGAAAGCCTGTATCAGCAAACTGAAAATCCGGCTATTTTACCGTTATTGGCAACTGCCTGTGCCCATCTGGGCTTGAAACAGCAGACAGAAATACGTTATGAGCAGGCATTTGAGTCTTTGGCTGAGCTGGACTGCGATGGCCGTTGCGATCTGGCTGCGGTGTTAATTGTGATGCAGCGACTCGAACAGGCTAATAGCATGCTCACGGAGATTCTGATTGAGCAGCCGATGCATGCGCTGGCGTATGCGCGTCTGGGTTATTGCTGTTTATTACAGGACAATCTTAGCAGTGCGCAACAGCATTTTGAGCAGTCGCTGGCATTGCAGCCTTCACGGCTAGTGGTGCATGGTAATCTGCTTAACTTGTATTTGAATCAGGCCCACTATCAACAGGCGCAGGGGCAGCTGGACGAGGCTTTTGAGCAGCTTGAGCAACAGTATGACGAGCTGCTTACCGGCATTTATCAGCAGTACTGGTTACAGTTTAATACTGTGCAGCTGCAGCTTTGGTTAAAAAATGAAGACTTTGCCCAAGCCGAAGACTGGCTGCAGCAGTTGTGTGAGCAGCAGCAGGCGGGAGAGTGCGAAGAAGCATTGTTTATTCATTGCCTTAAACAGTACAGCCGTTTACTGGCCGAGTCGGATTTACATCAGCAGGCCAGCGATATTCTGCGCGAGTATTTTAAGCAGTATTCAGGCAACAGTGACTTATGCCTGACCCTGTCGGAACTCGCGCAGGTGCAGGGACACTTTATGCAGGCGGTCAATCTGCTTCAGAATGCGCTTAAAAATGATGATCAAAACATTAATCTCTGGGTGCAGCTCTCTAGCGCCTGTGTGCACCGGTTTGATCAAAAAGCGCGCAAAGCGGCCGAAAAAGCCGTGGCATTGGCGCAGGCATTGACAGAAACACCCGAGCAGCCGCTTGCGGAGATAAAGTGGCTACGGGCGCAAGCCAGTAATGTGCTGGCGCAGGTAGAAAGTCAGGAGCAGAATTTTGACCTCTCGGAAAAACTCTACCGTGATATTCTTACCGAACACGCGCATTTTCTGCCTGCACTGCAGGGGCTAGCACAACAGCTGATGCAGCAGGGCCATATTGATGAAGCCCTTGAACTGTTTGAGCGGGTTAAACAAATTGATCCGATCAAAGGTCATTCGGCGCTGATCAATGCAAGGCGTTTTCCCGAAGATGTCGAGACCCTCGATAAAATGGCCGCCGCCGCTAAGCAACCGAGCATTGAAGGCAGCCTGAAAGCGGGCATTTTGTTTCAGTTGGCCTCAGCCTGGGAAAAACGCAAGGAATTTGATAAGGCGTTTGGCTTTGCAAATCAGGCTAATGCTGCCAGTAAACAATTTTTGCCCTATGACGGTAAAGCGCACCGCAAACAGTGCGCGCGTCTGCGCCATGCTTTTTGTAAGCCATTATTTGAACATCGAAAAGACAGTGGTATTGATTCGAATGTGCCCGTTTATGTCCTGGGCATGCCGCGTTCGGGCACCACGCTGGTTGAGCAGATTTTATCGGGCCACAGTGATATTTTTGGCGCCGGTGAGCTGGGAGTGATCCCCCAGGTTGTACAGGGACTTAGCCGCTGGGAACGTCACGTTGGTTCGGGACGCAGTTATCCCGACTGCATCGATGATATCAATGCTTATACCAGTTCAGGCATTGCCAATAATGTCCTTACAGAGCTTATCGAACTGGCCGCTGAGGAGAAACCCGATGCCAAACATATCGTTGATAAATTGCCCCATAATTTTGAAAATATCGGTCTGATCAAATTTCTTTTTCCTAATGCTAAAATAATTTCGGTGCGCCGCGACCCGCGTGATATTGCCATTTCCAATTATTTTACCGATTATCAGGCTAAACACGGTGGTATGGGGTTTGCTTATGACCTTGAAACCATCGGTGAGCAACTGGCCGACCACAATCTGTTAATGCATCATTGGCAGCAGACCTTTCCCGGTGAAATTTTGGAGGTCAACTACGAAGATGTGGTCGATGATCTGGAAGGCTCTGCGCGTAAGATGCTTGATTATATCGGCGTGCAGTGGCAGCCGCAGGTGCTTAAGTTTAATGAACTTGAACGGACTGTTAAGACCGCAAGTGTCTGGCAGGTGCGCCAGCCTATCTATAAAACTTCGAAAGCGAAATGGAAGCGTTATAAAAACCATCTGCAGCCGTTAATTAAAGGCACCAATGCTAAAATCATTGCCCCTCCGATTGACGATATGCTGACCTTACCCAAAGCGGGATTTTTAACCGAAGGTGTGGCGCTGTATAAAGAAAACGATTTAGATGGGGCTGAGCTGAACTTTAAAAAGATGCTGCATCACAATCCTGAACATGCGGCGTGCAATTATATGCTGGGCTTGGTTTATTTAAGTAAAAATCACTTTGATGATGGTATCGTGCTGCTTGAAAAAGCGCTTGAAAAAGCGCCCTGGCATAAAGAGTGGCGGGATAATTTAATTAAAGCGTACCAGCTAAATGGTGAGACAGAAAAAGTGCAAGCGCTGCAAGCTGCTCAGGATCCTCAGGCTGCGGATTCGCAAATCGATAATAATGATTTTGCAGTCCCTAACAGCCTGTAGGCACAAGTGAATTAGGCTGGTAAATGTCACCCTTTAGCTGCTTTTTTGAGTGAGATCTTAAAGCTGCTAGTGGTTGTGCTAGATGGACTGATTTTCCTGCTCCTGACCATTTTTTTAGGCAAAATAATAACCAAGAAGATAATTAAATATGCAAATAAAATATGCCAACTTTAAACCTGTAAAGCTCTTATTGTTAACACTCTGCAGTGTTATGGTAACGACGGGACAGGCCGAGACTGATCCGCTGTTGCTAGAAGCCGCTCGTTTGCCGTTAACGGCTCAGGCAAACGTGGATAAACCGTTTACCGGGCTGGCTGCTGCACTGCGTGCGACCATGACTCATAACCCCATGATAAAAGGCAAGCAGGCGGAACTTGAAGCGCAGCAGTTTGGGGTCTCCAGTGCCAAAGCAAAACGTTATCCGACACTGTCCACGCTGGGCAGTAATGTGAATAATAATTATGATCAGGCTACCTTACGGCTGGATCAGCCTCTCTGGGCCTTTGGTAAAATTGATACAGAAATTGCGCGGGCAGAATCTGAGGTTAATGCCGAGCAGTGGCGTTTATTGGATATTCAACGCCAGCTGCTTGAAGATACGGCAACAGTTTACGCAAAAATAGAGGGTATAAAACTGCGCGCAGAGGTTGCGGAAATTAATACTGAGGCGCATCAAAGCTATTATGATCGCCTTGCTCGCCGCCAAGAAGGCCAGTTATCCTCAGAAGCGGATATGCGCTTGGCTTATGCACGTTTGCTGCAGGCACAGACGCAGTTGCTGTCCATTAAAGGAGAGCTGTCGGATGCGCAATCTGAGCTGCAAAACCTGACTCAGATTTTAGTCTCAACCGAGCTTGCCGTTGATCCTCAATTGGCCCTATTACCCTCAAATGTAGCTGTTCAGCGTCTGGCGATTGATCAAGAAGCCAATATTCTCCTTAAAAGGCAGAATTTACAGGTGGTCAAACTGGGGCTTAAAGCAGAAAAACTGGCGTCATTACCGACTATCTACCTTAGAGCGGAAGCCGATCTTTTAGACAGTACAAGCGGCAATAAGGATCTGCGTGCCGGCCTGACTTTTGAAAGCAGTTTTGAAGGGCTGGGACTCGTCGCGCGAGGCCGGGTAAAAGGGGCTGAGTCTCGTCTGGCGGCTGCGCGCTATGATTTGGACAGCTCGATTAATGATACCCGCCGCCGCATTAGCTCATTGATGCTTAACCGCCAGGTACAGCAGGGGTTAATACATGCTTATCAACAGACCGTTAATGCCATGCAGGAAACTCTGGATTCATTTTTGCGACAATACGAAACAGGCCGGAAATCATGGTTGGAGCTGTTAAATATGCAACGTGAATTGACTGCCTCACAAATGCAATTAGTGCAGAGTAAAAATGACTGGTTAATTTTATCCTTACGCGTGGCATCACTGACCGGTGGTTTAGATCAACAAGCCGGGCTAAATCAAAACCGTTTAAACGAAGCTGAAGAATAACATGACTGATATGCAAAAAAAGGCAGCACAGCTGGACTCAGGAGAGGATAGCTCAGCAAAATTTGACGGTTCTCTGCAAGAGCAACCTTTACCCGCCAAAGTATTAAAATTACTTTTTGAACGTCTGGATATTTCAGTGCAGATGGGCGCATTAATACAAGCCTGCGAGCAGGCCGATAAATCGCTAACCGATGCAGCACCCGCCAAGCGTTTCAGTTTTATTGCGCATACGCTGAAATTGCAGGGGGTGCAGGCCGCACAGCTTCGCTGGAGCCGCTTTGATCAACGCCGTTTACCCGCGCTGATTTTTTATCAGGGTAAATGGCAGCTGATTGAGCAGGGCAGCGACGGGCAATTAACCTTAACCGATGACGCGGGGGAATGCCGTGATTTTTCTGAAGAGGTCTTAGAAGAGGCAATTGTATTGTGGTTGCGCACACCGCCAAAACAGGAGCAGAGCTCTATTTTTTCGCTTAAGGGAAATATAGCAGCGCGATTAGTGTTTACTGAAATGTTTAAAACGCGGCGCTGGTTAGTCGATATTATCATCGCCACTGTGATTATTAATTTTCTGGCCGTGGCCACCTCGATTTTTGCCATGCAGGTTTATGATCGTGTTGTACCGACGCTGGCTTATGCGACGTTAACGACCCTGGTGACCGGCATGTTTATTGTACTGTCGCTTGACTGGCTGTTAAAAACGGTGCGCGCTCGCACACTGGACAGTGTCAGCTGCGCCGTTGATAAAGCGGTCTCGCAACAGGTATTTGATCATGTCACGCATTTGCAGTTAGACTCGCGACCGCGCAGTTTAGGGACGCTTGCAGCACAGGTGGGCGGTCTGGATTCGGTACGGCAGTTCTTTAGCTCCGGTGTTGTATTTGCGCTGGTTGATATGCCCTTTGCACTCTTTTTTATCGCTATTATAGCAATTATCGGTGGCCATATCGGTTGGGTTTATCTGGCGCTGCTACCCGTTGCAGCAATATTAGGATGGATAACCCAGAAACGCTTACGGCGTTTATTAAAAGCGCAGATGATGCGCTCTAATGAACGTCAAGGGCTGCTGGTGGATGTTATTCAAGGCGCAGAATCAATTCGTGCGAGTAATGCGAACTGGCGTTTTTCAACGCAGTGGCAGGAGATCACCACGACTATTTCCCGTTATAATATCCGTCAAAAAGCGATCAGTAATTTTGCCACTGTGACTACCGGCAGCCTTTCGACCGCGGCCTATGTCTGTGCAATTGTGGTGGGTGTCGGACAGATTGAAGCGGGTAATCTGACCATGGGTGCCTTGATTGCCTGCAGTATTCTTGGCGGGCGGGTGATTGCCCCGGTTTCACAGGGCATTCAGTATCTTTCTCAATGGCAAAGTGTCTCTCAGGCGTTAGACATGGTTAATCAGGTCTTGCTGCTTGATAGTGAGCGCCATGCTGATCAAAACCTGCTGTTGCCTGAACAGGCGCCTGACAGTGTGGCATTGGACGCCGTGAGTTTTTCCTATCCGGAATCCCCTGTTCGGCAGTTAAAAATAGATACATTAACCTTTAAGGCCGGTGAGCGAGTGGTGTTGCTTGGTGCGATTGGCTCAGGTAAGTCAACGTTGTTAAAGGTATTGGCCGGCTTATATCGCCCCAGTGAGGGCCGAGTACGTTTGGGTGATGCTGACTTATGGGAGATCGATCCTAATATAGTTTCGGATCATGTCAGTTATTTACCACAGAATGTGCATCTTTTTAAGGGTACATTACGCAGTAATCTGGCACTTTCCGGTGCAGTGAGTGATTCCCATCTCCTGCAGATTTCAAAAGAGTTAGGGATTGAACGTATTGTTGCCGACAGTCCGATGGGGATGGATTTGGCGATCAGTGAAGGGGGAGAAGGTTTGTCGGGCGGACAGAAGCAGTTGGTTGGCTTAGGACGGGTATTTTTAGCACAGCCGAAGATCTGGTTGCTGGATGAACCAACTGCGTCGCTGGATAATGAAAGTGAACAACAGATTTTAGCTGCCATTAGTGCACATGTAAAAGCCGATGACATTCTGATTATTTCCACCCACAAGCCTGCTTTAGCTGCTCGATTGGCCAGCCGGGTGATTATTATGCAGCGTGGTGAGATCTTAGCCGATGGCAAACCGGAAACCGTACTGCCGAAAATAATGCAGCGCAACACCCCCGCCGCTACTAAGCCATCGGGACTGCGGACGCCTAAAAGCTTTAATCAGGACGTAATAAAGAAGGAATCAAACAATGTTATTTGATAGTTTTTTTGGAGATGATGACGCTGGCGGTAAAGAGAAGGCCGCGCGATTAGAAGGGTATTATCGGCGCAATTATTCCGTGGTTTTATGGGTATTATTATTAGGTATGATAGGGTTTGGCTTCTGGTCAGCAAGCTTTCGTATCGATCAAGTTGCGCGGGCGACAGGTGAGGTGATTGCCAGCAGCCGTGTGCAGATTATACAAGCGGTCGATGGAGGCGTCCTGTCGACCTTGAATGTTAAAGAGGGCGATCGTGTTGCTAAAGGCGAAGTATTGGCAACGTTAGATCAAACGCGTATTGGTGCGGCGGTAAAAGAAGTCGATGTGCGCTTATCGGCTTTAAAAGCTAAGGCGACACGCTTACGTGCTGAAGTGACCGGATCTAAGCGCTTAATTTTTCCGGAAGGGGTGCAGCGTTTTCCTGATTTAATGAAGGTTGAACGCGCTTTGTTTGAGCAGAAACAAACGGGTTTATCGGAAGAGTTACGCACCCTTAAGGTAGCCGTTTCATTAGCAGGGGAAGAGGCTGAATTAATTAAGGAACTGTCTGGCTCGGGTGATGTTAACCGCACAGAAGTTATCCGTTCTGCGCGGGCCTTAAATGATGCACAGGCGCAGCTTATTAACCGTAAAAACAAGTACCTTGAAGAGGTCAGTTCGGAATTGGCAAAAGCGGAGGATGAAATAGCGCAGAATGTGCAGATTTTAACCCAGCGTCAGCAGCAGCTAGCCGACAGTGTTTTTATTGCCTCGCTGCCCGGCATTGTTAAGAATGTGCGTGTAACGACGTTGGGCGGCGTATTGCGCGGCGGGGATGAATTAATGCAGATTATTCCGGTTGATGATGAGCTGATTATTGAAGCTAAGGTCAGCCCGGCTGATATTGGTCAAGTGCAAAAGGGGTTGCAGGCCACCATACGTTTTGATCCCTTTGATTATACCATTTATGGTGGTGTTATCGGCGAGGTTATCTATGTCAGTGGGGATACACTAAAAGAAGAGACCGGTCAGGGGGAAGAAATCTATTACCGGGTGCATGTCACAACTCAAACTTCGCCGGTCACCACAACGTCAGGTCGGGTATTAGAAATACTGCCCGGTATGACGGCGCAGGTTGATATTAAAACCAGTGACAGAACTGTGCTTAATTATTTGTTAAAACCACTGCGCAAAACGCTTTCTGAATCCTTTGGCGAGCGCTAGTTTTAAGGCTTTTTGGCGCAATGCTGTGACGCTGCCGTTTATCCCAGAGCTAATACAATATATCCTGCCGGTAAAGGGATCTTGGCTTTAGCCTGATCCCCACTGCATTACTGATTAAAACTCTCCTTTATAAGCGCTGAAAATGCGCTTATACCAAAAAATTAAATCCTTAAAATAACCATTAAATCAACAGTTGAAGTCTTTCTGCATTTTATACACAGCAAGCAGTGGAAATCGGAGCGCACCCTACAGGTATCGGATTATTGTTATCATATTCGCTGAAAAATGGATTGTGATGCAACCTGAAAATCTTCAAGAATATACCCGAAAAAAAGTCTTTTAAAAAATCCAAAAAGCACAATAGTGGGCTAAGCTTTTGAGAAGAATAAAGAGAAAAAATGGAAGGCGAAAGTGACAGATATTTATATGACTTAGCCTTATATGCGAACCTCAGAATCAAAGATTAAGATTAAGATTAAGATTAAAAGTAAAAATGGAAAGTCGTCATCTGCAGAAGCTCAATATCGCAGCGCGTAATAAACGTGTGTGGGTCAGTATTGGACATTCTGGATAATTCGATTTGTATTGGCTGCAGCCCGGCGGGATGGTTTTTATCTCGTTAATCTGTTTTTTGGCATGCAATGGCAGCCAGATAGGCAGACTTTGTTAATTTGTTGAACAACAAAAAAGAGAATTGTTATGATATCCAATATTATTGAAGTGATTAGCCGCGAGCGTGCACTTGAAAAGTATTCAAACAGAAATCGTTTATTCAGGGAAGCTGTCCCTTACGTTGGGCAAGCGAAACAAAGTGCATCCGAACCGAATAAAATTTTTTTGCGCCTGAATCCCCTGTCAAGCAATGGCACTTTGCTTGAATTCAAAAGCGAAGATATTATTGTTGCCGAAAACGTAGAAACCGTCGCTGACAAAGAAGGGGAAACATTTCAGATTGTTAAAATATGGGTTCGTATAGGCAGTATAGGTGTTAAGCTTGAACCCTTCTCCGTACAGAATTATTCGAATGTTTTGGGCAAAGGTTTTAATGCATTAGCAGATGAAAAGTAAAAAAAGTCGTGATTTTTATCTATTTAAGCGCTGTTTTGAACGTCAATAATGTGACTTCGATTTATATTCGTAGCGATCACAACAGCACCTATGCCAAAGAAGCTGGTGAGTCATCCGGTTAAGTTAAAGGAAAAGTATTTTCTTTAACTTAACTCTGAGTCTTATGCAGATGGCGGGGTGAGATTTTCACCCTGTGACTTAATCAGATCCTGATACCAGTAAAAGCTTTTTTTACGTTTGCGCACTAAGCTGCCTTTGCCCTGATCATCGCTGTCAACATAGATAAGGCCATAACGTTTCGACATCTGCGCCGTTGAGGCACTGACTAAATCAATCGGTCCCCAACAGGTATAACCCATCACCTCTACACCATCCTGCAGCGCTTCACCCACTTGATAGAGGTGATCATTAAGATAGGCAATACGATAATCATCCTCAATCTCGCCCTTCTCATTGGGCTTATCAACCGCACCTAAGCCATTTTCAACAATAAATAACGGTTTCTGGTAACGATCATAGAGTAAATTAAGCACAATCCGCAGACCTTTAGGATCAATTTGCCATCCCCAGTCGGTGGTTTTTAAATAAGGATTACTGCCCATTTTTAATGCTTTTTTATCGAGTATTTCCACCTCTTGATGGGTGCTGACACAGCCTGTCATGTAATAGCTAAAAGAGACAAAATCAACTGTCTCTTTTAAGGTTTCTTTATCGGCCTCACTAATATCCAGCTTAACACCCAGCTCTTTAAATTTACGTGCCATATAACTTGGATAATAACCACGGCATTGCACATCACCGAAAAATAACCAATCGCGATTTTCCTGCATAGCAGCAAAGATATCATCGGGGTGGCAGGTGTAAGGATATTGAATTGCGCCTAACATCATATTGCCTATTTTCGCATCGGGCAACAGCTCATGGCAGGCTTTAACGGCTTTGGCACTGGCCACAAGTTGATGGTGCATGCCTTGATAAAGGCTTTGTGCGTCACTGCCGCGCGGAATGCCCGCCCCGGTGAAAGGTTCATGCAGGGAGATATTTATCTCATTAAAGGTTAGCCAATGTTTTACGCTGTTGCCGTATCGGGCAAACACAGTACGAGCATAACGTTCAAAAAAACCGATTAATTCTCTGCTTTTCCAGCCCTGGTATTGCTCTGCCAGATATAAAGGCATCTCATAGTGGGAGAGGGTAACAATAGGGACAATGCCATATTTCTCTAATTCATTAAATATTTTATCGTAATAGGCCAAACCTAATTCATTAGGCTCTTGTTCATCCCCCTTGGGGAAAATTCGGCTCCAGGCGATAGATAAACGAAAACAGGTGAATCCAAGTTCTGCAAATAATGCAATATCCTGCGGATAACGATGGTAAAAATCGATAGCAATATCTTTAATGTTAAAATCACCCTCTTTACGCGATTTTAGTTCACCGAAGGAGCCAAAAGGTTGTACATCAGAAGTTGATAACCCTTTTCCATCAATGGTATGTGCTCCCTCAATCTGGTTGGCAGCGGTTGCTCCACCCCATAAAAAATCATTTGGAAAACGAAAAGACATAAAAGCTCCTAATAAATGCGCTGGATTGTACTTAAGATAAGATACACTAATTTAAAAGGAAATAAATGCGCTCCACAACCCAATTATAATAGGTTATGGATTAGTTAATTTAATGCATGGTGGATACAGTGGGTCGCAAAAAACTCATAATGGCCAATCTCTATACCTTCAGCGTGGCGGCTAAATATTTAAGTTTTACGAAAGCAGCAGAAGAGCTTTATTTGACTCAAGGCGCGATAAGCCAACGTATCAAACAACTTGGGTTTAAACTGTTTGTTCGTTTAACCAGAAAGTTAGCCTTAACAGAGGAGGGGGCAGCTGAGTGAAACGGTTAATAGCGCCTTTTCCTTAAGTGAGGAGCGCCAACATGGGTGCCGCGAATATTGCCGTGCAGCATCTTAGCAACTAAATGGTTATATTCCTGATGAGTTAGTTTAAGCAAGTTTTGATGATCTCCTGACTCAATATAAACAGTTTCGGAAGTGAGTAAACTGTTATCGATTAACATCTTTAGCTTGTAGGGGTGACCTATTGCGGGAATAGCGCCCGGGGAACAGTCTGGAAACAGTTCCTGTAGCTTATTTTCACTGACCAACCGGTAATGCTTGCCTGTGAGATTATTAACACCAATCAATGATAGGCGGCTATTTGCAGGCACAGAGGCCATCAGGTAATCACCCTCTTCATTTTGCAGTACAACAACTTTAGTAACTTCATGAGCGGATAGATGAGCCGAACGAGATGAGTCTAACAGTGTTAATGCACGACGGTGCTTAAAACCGTATCGTAGTGGATTTTTCATTGGTAAAATACTCTTTAAGTGTGATTGCAATGCCCATAAATACCTCCTTAAAAAAGACTAAAGACACACCTTCAAGTATAGTCTACTCTCCTTAATAGCGGCTAATAACAGAGAGGCTCTGCAGTTTGATAAACTGACCTGTCATCTGGTTTAAACAAGTTGTCATGTACAAAAGAGCGATTCATTAAATATCGACGAAATGTGATTTATGGTGTTTTATTTGAATGCTGTTCACCGACAGCCTATTTTTAATAATGCTGCCGGGGATAAATTATTTTTAATCTGTTTTACGGCTTGAATCTTGAGTGAAAGTTTAATAACGAGCGAGGGTTTTGTTTGTGCGAATAGTTAGCTTGCTATTGTGTATTCTTTTTTCAACATCATTACTGGCTAATTGTCCGAAATTGTCATGGCATAAGACCGTCACGTTAAAATACATTAATGACGGTGATACTGTGACTCTGGATAATGGTCAATTAGTTCGCTTTATCGGTATTAATACGCCCGAGATTGATTATTCGAATAAGCATCAATCAGAGCCTTTTGCACTGGCGGCAAAGCGTCTATTAGAAGAACAACTCAAAAGGGGAGACAAGTTACATTTAATTTTTGATCATACCAGATATGATAGATATGGCCGATTATTGGCCTATGTATTTACCGACGCTGGGACGAATTTAGGCTTGCTACAGTTAAAATCCGGTCTTGCCAGACATTGGGTAATAGGAAAAAACGATTTGTTCTGGCAATGCTTTCAGGATGCAGAGCGGCAAGCGCGCCTAACAAAAGAAGGAGTATGGGCAGACTTTAATCCTTTAAAGGCGCAAAGTTTATCGTTTAAAGATAAAGGTTATCAATACATTCAAGGGAAAGTTACCGCGCTGCGGCAAACTAAAAAAGGTTTGCAGTTGACTTTAGATGGTAAATTGAACGTGAATATTAATAGAAAAACATTAACCTATTTTAAAACACTGGGCACACAATTTAGACTACATAATAGTATTTTATTAACAGGTAATTTAAAATGGTCTCAGGGTCAGTTACAATTAAAGATTTATCATCCAGCGCAAATATTGCCCTGAATTAATATCGGCTTTAACTATTAACATGCTGAATGTTAAGTGTAATTACAATTTACTGAATTATTAATTTTTGGAACAAGAGCGCTTAACTCAACCTTAATTTTTCTGCAGAAAAATTTAATCATGACCGCTATTGTAAAGGTCATTGCATATATCTTGCTCATAACAATCAACTTTGTAAAAAACAGCAAGACCTAACCTTTAACTTTTTTTGCTGTTAAAGGCATTTTTTATTAATTTTTATTACGCATATTACTGTTTATTAATTTGTTTTTTAATCTGAAGTTAAAATCAACAGTGGATTCATAAGTTAATAAGTTGTAAATTATAGTAATTTATTTTTTCTATCACTATCTTTAAGGGTATCGTATGCCAGTGAAACCTTCTTCTTCTCATTTTGAAGCAAATAAAATTGCAGATCCTTTATTTCTTCATGCTGAGCATATTGCGAAAGATTTCTCATTATTTCCAGACAATTCTCTTCCTTCAAATACTGAAGGCTTAGAAGGGTTGATTGATCGCACGCGAATCAAATCGAATCTTTCTACTATCAATGAGCTTGATGTTGACGCCTATATTGCGCGAACAGTACAACCGGCCGAAGATAATAAACGTCCCGGTGCTAAAAAAATAGTTGCTGGTTTTAACGGGAAAATTATCACAGAGCAGCTAAATGGTGCTTTTTATAGTGCTGAAATGGAGTTTGATTTTGGCGGTTATATGCGCCGTATCGGTATTATTGCGCAAGAACGCAGCTCCAATAACGGCGCTTGGATGCCAGAGCATCACTTGGCTGCAAGTAAGACAATTCGTAAGTTTGCTGATTTGTCATTACCCATTGTGTACTTAATTGATACCCCTGGAGCCGATGCAGGCGAAGAAGCCAACCGTCAAAATCAAGCACACAGTATTTCACAAATGATCACTGAAAGTGCAAATGTTGATGTACCCACCGTTGGGATTGTTGTTGGTGTCGGTTATTCTGGTGGTGCAATACCGCTGGCGACTGCGAATATTTTACTGTCTGTGCGTGACGGTATTTTTAATACCATCCAGCCAAAAGGGTTACAAAGCATTGCCCGCAAGTATAATCTATCATGGCAGGAGTGTGCCCAGTCTGTTGGGGTTTCTCCCGAGGAGTTGTACGAGAACGGCTGTATTGATGGGATCGTTGACTACTCTCCGGTGGATCAGGATGAACGTCAACATAATCTGCAAAAAGCCATTGTCTCGAGCATTTTATCTATTGAGGCAAAGTCGGTTAATTTCGTTCGTGAGTATCCGAATATTTTAGAGCATTATAACCGCAGCTTGATGCGTTATTTAGATCCATCTAATAAATTAGTTGCCGTTGAAAATGCCTCTGATAATGTCCACTTAATTGCCAAAAATCCAACTGTTCATAACAATGCTTTCGGCACTACCTACCGCTATATGCGTTATTTAACCTTACGTTCTCGTATCAAAGCAATCCAAATGAACGAGTATGGGCGTCTCTCTAAACTGACAGCGCCAGAAGGTGATTTAGACTCTCGTATTGAAGCGGATCGTAAACAAGTTTTTGTTAATTGGCTGGAGAATCCTGACAAAATAATTTATGACGATACGCTCAATAAAAATTGGAAAAAATTCCTCTCTAAACGTGATGATATCAGCGTTGAACGTAATATTTTCACCAAATTTATTCTTGGGGAACCACAGCAAAATTATGATAATGCCAGAAGCGAATTATTAATTAATTTAACTTGGGCTTTATATAACCGTTGGAAAACCAGTGCCGCAAATAATTTCCGTGCAGTCATTGACTACCTTGAAGACGAGAATAACTTACCCCTGACTGATTCATGGCCGGAACTCAGCAAGCTGACTGCAATAGATGTTGTTGCACATAAAGAAACCCGTGAATGTTTTATTGTTCATTGCCGTCATATGCTGGTGTTTAATGCGCTTTATGACAATACCATGGGCAACCTTGCTTCAATTGCTAAAGAAGCGATGGAAACAAAAGAGTTATCCCGTGATTCGGTTTCATCATTAGTACGCAGTTCGTTAAAAGGCGCGCTAAACAAAGTAAGTGATGATGATTATGAGCAATTAAAATCCACTTTTAACGCATGGTTAAAGTATTTTACAGATCAAAGTGGACGTGGTGACATTCTGGCGAAAGTGGAAGAGTGGAAGAGTGTTGGTTATCCACAGATGAACTCCAGTTTATTCGTTGTTTTGACCTATATATTTGAAAAATTATTACCTGAGTATTATAAAAGTCGCGATGGTGCATCGGAATATAGCGGTGCCATTAACCCAGTGCGCATAGGACGTCGTAAAGATTTCTGGAATCGTTTAACAATGGGTTATCAGGATCTGTTGATTCAAGGTGTACTGCGCGAAGAGAAAAATAAAAAGAACAATTCTTCTGACGTTATTTTGGGCAAATTCTTCACTGATTTTAAGGAATCGAAAGCCGATTTAATGACCGCCAACTTATTAGAGTTTCCTGGTTTCCGTTTGTCAATTGAAGATGCACTTGATAAAAAAATTAAACCTTGTGGTTTAATAACTGGCATTGGTGAGTTTACATTAGAGTCAGGTGCAAGCCAAAAAGTAGGTGTTGCTGTTTCCAACCTGGCATTTCAAGCGGGCGCCTTTGATATGGCAAGTGCAGAAAAATTCTGTGCTTTGTTAGTGGAATGTGCCAGGCACCATTTTCCCGTCATTGCCTTTATCAGCTCTGGTGGTATGCAAACCAAAGAAGGTGCATCTGCATTATTTTCTATGGCCGTTGTTAATGACCGAATAACACGTTTTATTCGTGATAACGACCTGCCGGTTGTGATGTTTGGTTACGGTGACTGTACGGGTGGTGCGCAGGCAAGTTTTGTAACCCATCCTTTAGCACAAACCTATTACCTGTCCGGTACCAATATGCCCTTTGCAGGACAAATGGTTGTACCCGCATACTTGCCATCAACAGCGACTTTATCTAACTACTTATCTCGCGTGCCGGGTGCAATGGATGCGTTAGTTATCAATCCATTTTCAGACGATCTTGATAACAAATTAAGTGACATTGATAAAAACATGCCCTTGCCGTCGATCACCATTGAAGAGACTATCCAGCGTGCGCTTGAGGGTTTTGTGCCAATTTGTGATCTTAGTGAAGATGATTTCTCACAGGCAGATCCGCGCGAGTTAATGGAACCGGTGAGGAAAGTACTGATCCATGCGCGTGGTTGTACAGCAGTTAAATTAATTCGTATCGCTCAGAAAAATAATATAAAAGTTGTGTTGGTCGCTTCCGATCCGGATATGACATCTGTCCCTGCAGATATGTTAGGTAAAGGCGACAAACTGGTTTGTTTAGGCGGAAATACTTCCGATGAAAGTTACCTGAATGCCAGTTCAGTATTAAAAGTTGCAGCCTATGAAGAAGTTGATGCGCTGCATCCGGGTATCGGCTTCTTATCTGAAAGCCCTCATTTTGCTGATTTATGTGTTGGCCATAATATTAACTTTGTTGGCCCAAGCATGAACAGCATGTTGACTATGGGTAATAAATCCAATGCGATTAAAACTGCTCAAGACAACGGCGTTCCTGTTGTGCCCGGCAGTCACGGTATTCTTACGGGCGCTGAGCAGGCACTTGATATTGCTAATGCTATGGGTTATCCGGTGTTACTCAAAGCCGTAAACGGTGGTGGCGGTAAGGGTATTCTGGTGATTGAAAAAGCGGAAGATATGTTTGCAGGTTTTAGTCAGGTTTCAGCAGAAGCACGTAGCGCATTTGGCAACGGCGATTTATACCTTGAGAAATACATTACTTCATTACGTCATATTGAAGTTCAACTATTACGCGATAAACATTGTAATACTAAAGTATTGGGTATTCGCGATTGTTCGGTACAGCGTAATAATCAAAAAGTGGTTGAAGAATCAGAATCAACCATGTTACCTGCTCATTTAGAAGTTGAAGTATTAAAGCATACAGCAGCGCTTGCTGACGCGGTTGATTACATGGGGGCAGGTACGGTTGAATTTATTTACGACTTAGATCAAGACAGCATCTACTTTATGGAAATGAATACACGTTTACAGGTGGAGCATCCCGTTACGGAGGCAACATCAGGTATTGATATCGTCACTGCACAGTATGATATTGCATCGGGTAAGAGTATTGAAGGTCTTCAACCGCAGAAGAAAGGTTATGCCATTGAAGTTCGTGTGACAGCGGAGAAAGCGGCATTGGATAATAATGGTGTTATGCAGCTACTGCCGCATCCTGGCAAAGTGGTTGAATATTCTGTTCCTGAGCAGGATGATATTGAAATAATGTCGATGATTGCTGAGGGTAAAGAGGTGTCGCCCTATTACGATAGCTTAGTTGCGCAGTTTATCTGTCACGGTAATGATCGTAATGATACTGTTCAGAAATTACTTAAATTCTTAGATAAAGTGGTTATCAGAGGGATTGCGACCAATATTCCTTTATTGAAACGTATTCTAAAAGATGAAACATTCTTGAGCGGTGTCTACGATACGACTTACTTACCAAAATTCATGGCCAGACTTGACCAACAGGTGATGATTGATGAAATGGAAGCTTCTGCTTCAACAAGTGAATCTAATCTGTCTATCCAAGTTGATGGCAGTAATGAATTAAAAGTAATGGCACAAAGTGCCGGTATTTTTTACCGCGCTTCCTCACCCGCAGAGCCTGATTTTGTAGCAGAGGGTGATATTGTTAATGTTAATAAAACGCTCGGTTTAATGGAAGCGATGAAAATGTTCTCACCTATCACACTGGCAAGCTTTAATCGCCAGGATGCTGAGTTATATGACGGGGATATTAAGTTCCGTATTGAACGTATTATCAATGCTAACGGTCAGCAAGTCTCTAGTGGTGATTTGCTCTATATCGTAACGCCAATGTAATTTTTACTATTAAGCTCAAAAAGCCAGTCAATTGACTGGCTTTTTTTATGTTTTTTGAAAATTCTGATAGTAATTCCTCTGATGAGTGGGCTTGCTATCAATAATAGTATTTGCTATAAAATCCAACATTATTGTCAGTAGGTGAAATGGAATGGATATTCCTTTAATTTGTAACGATTCAGCATTAAGTCAGAAAGCAAAAATATTACGTAAAAAATGGGGTTTTCTAAGTACCCAAAGTGATCATTTTCAATTGCATCTTTTACCGGAATATTTGGCGCTTGAGCAAAAAGACGATCCCAAGCAAGGATTAGTCTTTGTGGATTTTGTCTCAGGTAGCGTTGCGCATCGGCGTAAATTTGGTGGTGGAAAAGGGCAGGCGATTGCTAAGGCGATAGGTTTAAAACCCGGCGTGCAGGTTGATGTGATTGATGCGACGGCAGGCCTCGGTCGAGATGCTTTTGTATTAGCCTCACTCGGTTGTAATGTCACTATGATCGAGCGCTCCGCCGTTGCTGCAGCATTGCTTGAAGATGGTTTAGAAAGGGCTTATTTAAATCTGGAAATAGGTACCTGGATGAAACAGCGAATGAGACTTCATTTTGGGTCGGCAAGCGAATATTTACAACACCACCAGACAGGTGTTGTTTATCTGGATCCTATGTTTCCTCATAAAAAGAAATCTGCATTAGTGAAAAAAGAGATGCGGGTTTTCCAAGGTGTGGTGGGGGAAGATCTGGACGCCGATAGTTTGCTTGAAGCGGCATTAAACGCTGCGCGTTATCGAGTGGTTGTTAAACGACCTGACTATGCGCCTTTTTTAAATGATAAAAAGCCAACAATGAGTATTAAAACCAAGAAAAACCGCTTTGATGTTTATGTCAAACAGGCGATGCCGCAAAATAAAAGCTAAACCGGGTATTATCCCCCGGTTTATATTAAGCATTAGGCCGCTAAAAACTAACTCATAAATTTAAAATTGCATTATGCCGGTTTACCGATAGGTAAAATATTACTATCATGCTGCTCATTAATCACTTCAGCCATAGCCAAATAGATTGCACTTAAACCACAGATAATACCTTCAAAACCAGCGATTGTGCCAAGCAGTTTTGAGCCGGTTAAATCTTTGGCTGCTAATAAGAAAAATAGAAGGGTTAAGCTGGCAAAGACAAACTGTAAAGCTTTATTAGCACGTAAAGTGCCAATGTACATAAAGCCTGTAAAGATACCCCACATTATTAGATACCAGGCCATAAATCCACTGGGTGTTGGATCGGCTAAACCCAATTTAGGCAGAATAAGCAATACTACTAAACTTATCCAGAAAAAACCGTAAGAGATAAAGGCGGTTAATCCAAAGGTATTGCCTTTTTTGTATTCCAATATTCCGGCTATAATCTGCGCAGCTCCACCGTAACAAAGACCCATTGCAAGAATCATTGCACTGATCGGGAAAAAACCAGCATTGTGAATATTAAGTAAAACTGTTGTCATGCCAAATCCCATCAGACCTAAGGGGCCTGGATTTGCGTAGTTACTAGCCTGTGTCATTTTATATACCATTTTTTTGCATGTGATTAATTGATGCGCGAAGATAGCATGAGAAAAAAAATTGGAACAAGGTTAATTATAAAAATAAACGACAATTCACTCTGTTAGAGCACTAAAACGACAATTCAGTCTATCAGAGCATTAGTTTATTAACAGCCTGTTAACAAGCGCAGAAATAACGTACATTATGAAACTTATATTCAGTAAGCTTTAAATTGTATTCAGTAAGCTTTAAATTGTATTTAGTAAGCTTTAAATTGTATTTAGTAAGCTTTAAATTGTATTTAGTAAGCTTTAAATTGTATTAACAGATAAGCTTTATATTATTTTTATTAATTTGTCTTACAATAACTGTTAGAATATGGAAACTATTTTACCCATAGAAAATGAATTAAATTATATGATATTACCGACACTGTCGATTAAAAATCTCCATAAGTCATTTGCAGCTAATGAAGTATTAAAAGGGATCGATTTAGAAGCCTACAAAGGCGATGTTATCTCTATTTTGGGCGCTTCAGGCTCGGGTAAAAGTACTTTATTGCGCTGTGTTAATCTTCTGGAAACACCCAGCTCAGGCGAAATCCGGGTGAATGGTGAATTGATTGAAATGAAACAGGATAAAAAACGGGGTGCAGTGCCCGTTTCAATTAAGCAAGTTGAACGTATCCGTTCACGCTTAGCAATGGTTTTTCAAGGTTTTAATTTATGGTCGCATATGACCGTTTTAGAAAATGTAATTGAAGCCCCCGTTCATGTTTTAGGTGTGCCTAAAAAAGAAGCCATTGAAAAAGCTGACGCTATTTTACAGCGTGTCGGTTTGTATGAAAGAAAATCTTTTTACCCCGGGCAGCTATCAGGCGGCCAGCAACAGCGTGTAGCGATTGCACGCGCGCTTGCTGTTGAGCCTGAAGTGATGTTATTTGATGAACCAACATCAGCACTTGATCCTGAACTGGTAGGGGAAGTCTTAAGTGTTATGCGCGGGTTAGCTGAAGAGGGACGTACCATGCTGGTTGTTACCCATGAAATGGCTTTTGCCCGTGATGTGTCTAATAAAGTTATTTTTTTACATGAAGGTTTAGTTGAAGAGCAGGGGAAACCAGAAGATATTTTTTCAAACCCTTCATCTGAACGTTTTAAACAATTCATCTCCTCAGTTTACTAACCCTGAAACTTCACTTTACTTTACTTAAATTAAGGATATAACATGAAAAAAATGAGTATGTTGATTGCTCTCTTTACCTTGTCAGTTAATGTTGCACAGGCGAAACAATGGACACAGATTCGAATTGGTGTTGAAGGTGCTTATCCGCCCTTTAGCCAAACAGAAGCTGATGGTAGCGTGACCGGATTTGATATCGATATAGCGAATGCCTTGTGTGCTGAAATGAAGGCAGACTGTACCTTAATCAAACAAGATTGGGATGGTATTATTCCTGCATTAATGGCACGTAAATTTGATGCGATTGTAGCAACAATGGATATTACCGAAGAGCGCAAAAAACGTGTTGCCTTTACCAATAAATACCAGCATATTCCGGCTCGATTTGCGGCTTTAAAAGGGACTGAGTATCAAGCATCTCCAGCGTTTATGGCGGGTAAAAAAGTGGGTGTACAGCGTGCAACTTCGATGGATCTTTATATTTCTGATAACTACCCGGAAGCTGAAATCAAACGTTATGGCTCTGCCGATGAAGCCTATCTGGATCTTAAAGCAGGTCGCCTAGACTATATAATGGCCGACTCAGCGGCAATTACCGGTGGCTTATTAGAAAAAGAAGGCGGTGATAAATTTGAACTTGTGGGTCCTAAACTAAACGATCCTAAATGGTTTGGTGAAGGTGCTGGTATTGCCGTGCGTCAACAAGATAAAGATCTTGTTGACCAATTTAATGCTGCTATTAAAGCGATTCGTGCCGATGGGACTTATCAAACAATTCAAGATAAATACTTTACCTTTGATGTTTATGGTAGTGAAGAATAAGCGCTGATTAAATGCTTATCTTCCCCCTTGTTTTGAATCTATAGGTTCAAAACGAGGCAGGACTGAAAGGATGGGAAACCATCCTTTTTTATTAAAAAAGAAATAATTATGCTTGAACTACAAAATTACTCGGGAATATTGCTTGAAGGTGCATGGCTAACTATTCAAGTGGCATTGCTGTCACTCTTGTTAGCTGTTTTTCTTGGGCTACTGGGGGCCTCGGCTAAACTGTCTCATTCTGTTTTTTTAAAAGGCATCGGGACACTGTATACGACGCTCATTCGTGGTATCCCGGACCTGATTTTAATGCTCCTGATTTTCTTTGGTGGGCAGGTATTAGTCAATAATCTCAGTTACAGCTTAAATGAATGGATCAACCGGACGTTAACCGGCTTTAATCCAAACCATGAGTGGGCTGCATATTTACCCGATTATATTAATATTAGCCCTTATATCGCGGGCATTATTACCATAGGTTTTATTTTTGGTGCCTATATGGCAGAAACATTCCGTGGTGCTTTTTTGGCTGTTGAAAAGGGGCAGTTAGAGGCGGCTACGGCTTATGGTATGAACAAATACAAACTGTTTTTGCGGGTGATGTTTCCTCAGATGATGCGCCACGCGCTACCGGGAATAGGAAATAATTGGTTAGTTTTATTAAAAACAACAGCGTTGGTTTCAGTTATCGGTTTACAAGATATGGTTAAAATTGCAGGGGATGCGGGTGGTTCGACTCAACAACCTTTTACCTTTTATATCGCCATTGCGCTGGTTTTTCTTTTTTTTACGTCTGTTTCCAGTCTCCTTTTTAGTTGGGCTGAACGTAAATATACAATTAAAACGAGGTAGAGATGGATTTTTCAATATTTATTAACGAATACCAGTTTTACCTTGCGGGTTTATGGACAACGGTGTGGTTAGTGGCACTTTCATTGTTATTGGGGCTGTTTATTGCGGTTCCGGTAGGGCTTCTGCGCAGTAGTGAAAACTGGTTGATTAAGGGGCCTGCCTGGTCTTTTATGTACTTTTTTCGGGGAACCCCCCTGTTGGTGCAACTGTTTCTTATTTATTACGGTGCGGCACAGTTTGACTTGATCCATGAAACTTGGTTATGGCACTATTTCCAGGAAGCGTGGTTTTGCGCTCTATTGGCTTTTACACTGAATACGGGGGCTTATACTGCTGAAATAATAAGGGGTGTTATCTCGACAATGCCAAAATCTGAGTTAGAAGCCGCTAAAGCCTACGGTATGAGTGAACGTCAAATTTTACGCCGTATCACCCTGCCAAATTCACTACGTCGTGCGCTGCCGGCTTACAGTAACGAAATTATCTTTATGATTCATGGTAGTGCTATTGCCGGCATCGTCACTATTGTTGATATCACTGGTGCTGCGCGGGTAGTCAATGCGCGTTATTATGCACCCTTTGAGGCTTATTTTGGGGCGGCTTTATTATATATGTGCCTGACATTCTCAGTCATTTTTGCTTTTAAAAAATGGGAAAGCCGTTACTCAACTCGTTAAATTTTATTTAGTCTCCAGTCAAAAGCAGAAGTAAAATGCAGGTTATTTGCATTTTACTCTGTCCAAACCACTCTTTAATAAAATCTATTTGCACGTTTCTCTATCCGGTTAATTTTTGCTTAACTGACTTTCACCTCTATAATTTATAAGCTATTGCTACTCTTGGCATAAATAAAAGTAGTAATATAATAATAGCTGTTTAAAATGCATTTTTTTGCCCCGACAGCGCTTAATATACGGAGTTATAAAATGAAAGATGCTGGATTGATCTACGGATATTACTTAAATGAGAATCATGAAATAAAGCCTATTGATAACCTTAATAGACTTGATCCAGATAAAAGTTATTGGCTGCATTTTGACTACACTTTTGCGCAAACGCAGGACTGGATTGAAAACCACAGTCAATTAAACCCCGTTGTAATTACTGCTCTGTTAAATGAAGAAACACGACCTCGTGCGACTTTTATTGATAATGGTTTTCTTATTTCATTACGTGGGGTCAATTTATCACCTGACAGTGATCCTGAAGATATGGTCTCGATCCGCATCTGGATAGATCAGAATCGGATTATCAGCACCCGACGACGTACGTTGCTTTCTGCACAAAAAATAGCTCTCGACATTGAGTCAGGAAACGGTCCGACATCTGCGTGTGAGTTATTGACTCAACTAAGTTCAGAATTGATCTCTCGAATGAGTCATACCATTAATGATATTGAGGAAAAGTTAGCCAATATAGAAGAAAAAATTCTGGATAAAAATGTTTATATCTTAAGAAATGACATAGTTGATTTAAGAAGGCAGATTATTGCATTACGTCGCTATCTTGCTCCTCAGCGGGAAGCCATGATGCAACTGCAAAATGAAAAACACGCTTTCTTCAGCAATGATCAACGTTTTGAATTACGTGAAGCGCTGGATAATTTAATGCGTTATATTGAAGATCTCGATTCTGTTCGTGACCGGGCAATAGTAGTGCAGGAGGAAATTGCCAATAAATTAAATGAGCAGCTAAACAGCCGAATGTACGTTTTATCCATTATTACCGCTATTTTTCTTCCTTTAGGTTTTTTGACCGGATTACTCGGTGTTAATGTTGGCGGTATACCCGGCTCTGATAATACTCATGCATTTGCATTATTTATTGGATTTTTGTTGCTAATAATCATTGCCCAAGTGGTCATTTTAAAAAGAAACAAATGGTATTAAAAATTATATTTATCAATATATTATGGAAAAATAATGCAATTAGATGCGGTGCTTAAAATATTAAACTACCCAACGATCTCGCTCGTTGGTCAGACAATTACTGTGGGCCAATGGCTGGTTATACCCTTGGTCTTGTGTATCGGATACTTGTTAACTAAAAGCTTTATAAATATTTTATCGAAGCGTATGCTTGCCCGGAATATGGACCCCAATCAGATTCATCTCATTAGAAGAATTATCTATGTTTTAGCCATTTCCATTTTATTAATCACTGTCTTAGATTTGATCAATATTCCTATTGCCGCTTTTGCCTTTCTCTCCGGTGCGATCGCAATCGGGTTTGGTTTTGGTGCGCAAAACATTATTAATAATTTTATCAGCGGTTGGATTTTAATGTGGGAACAACCAATTCGAATTGGAGATTATTTAGAAGTTGATAATGCCAAAGGAGTCGTGGAGGAAATTAATACCCGTTCAACAAGAATTAGACGAGTTGACGGCGTTCACCTGTTGATTCCTAACAGTAAATTATTAGAAAATACCGTGGTAAACAGAACACTTGTTGATCATATTATGCGTACCTCTGTGTCTGTCGGGGTTGCCTATGGCTCACCCGCTAAACAGGTGGCAGCTTTAATTCTGCGCGCGGCTAAAGAGCAATCTATTATCTTGGAAAATCCGCCACCCGTGGTTACTTTTGAAGATTTTGCTGACAACTCTCTGGTCTTTGAAGTCAACTTCTGGATAAATGCAACCGTCGATGGCAGTTTACGAGCGGTCAGAAGTAACGTCCGTTTTCGTCTTGATGAGCTCTTTGCCGAGCACAATATTGTGGTTGCATTCCCACAACGAGATCTGCATATAGACGGCAGTTTAACGCTGCTTAAAAATCCATTAAAAGTCGCTTATGAACGATAATAAAAACACCAACTGGATGCGATCACATTTGACTGCTATTATCATAAATTACAAGGTGTTATAAATCACAAGGTGTTATAAATAATAAGGAGTTATAAAAAGCGATAATAACAATTTATGTCAGCAATCGAAAACACGGGATTCGAATATTCATTGACTCAATCAGTTATATAAGACTGCAAAGAATATCCATCTTATCTAACCCACTGTCTGAAAAAAGTTTTTTGTCAAACACCGCAAAATAATGATGTTGCTATTGAGATGTTTTCACCTAAACTCGCGGAAATTTAACGAGGGTGGGCTATCCTTCATAAAACAAAAGTAATGGATTTAAGTTGAAGCTGATTTCAAAGGAAAAATTATGAAAATTGTTATTTTATCAAGAAATAAAAGTTTGTATTCGACAAGAAGATTAAAAGAAGAAGGCGAAGCCCGAGGTCATCAGATTGATATTATTGATACGCTGCATTGTTATATGGATATAACCAGCAGCCGCCCAACGGTTCGCTATCAGGGTGAAGAATTACCCGTCTATGATGCACTTATTCCGCGGATCGGCGCCTCTGTTACTTTTTACGGGACAGCCGTTGCCCGCCAATTTGAAGTAATGGGGACATTTAATATCAATGAATCGGTAGCAATTAGCCGTTCAAGAGATAAATTACGTTCAATGCAATTATTATCACGTAAAGGCATCGGTATGCCAAGAACGGGCTTTGCCAGTAAACCTGATAATATTAAAGACTTGATTAAAAATGTCGGTGGCGCACCTGTTGTTATCAAATTGCTAGAAGGTACTCAGGGGATTGGCGTAGTGCTGGCTGAAACCGCTAAAACAGCTGAAAGTATTATCGAAGCTTTTATGGGGATCAAAGCCAACATTTTGGTACAGGAGTTTATTAAAGAAGCCGGTGGTGCAGATATTCGCTGTCTGGTCATTGGCGGTAAAGTTGTTGCGGCAATGAAAAGGCAGGGTGCTGAGGGTGAATTTCGTTCTAACCTGCATCGTGGTGGGTCTGCTGTGGTGGTTAAATTAACAAAAATAGAGCGTGAAACTGCCGTTAATGCGGCGAAAATAATGGGTTTAAATTTTTGTGGTGTGGACTTGTTACGCTCGGAAAGTGGCCCTAAGGTGATGGAAGTGAATTCCTCTCCTGGTTTAGAAGGTATTGAGACGGCTACCGGCAAAAATATTGCGGGTATGGTATTCGAATTTCTCGAAAAAAATATGAAAGCTGAGCATTCGAATAAAACCCGTGGACGTGGCTGATTAAGGATTGATCATGGCGGTATTACGCATTGGCGATTTTGATATTTTACCTGGAACAGATCAAAAAATAGATCTCCCTGTCGCAAAGTTGTACACAGATTCGAATGTTTCCTTACCAGTTCATATAATTCGGGCTAAAAAACCTGGTCCAACCATTTTTATAAGCGCGGCTGTACATGGTGACGAGCTTAATGGTATTGAGATAATTAGACGTTTACTCAAGTTGAAAAGCTTTAAGCTGACCCGTGGAACTTTGATTGCAGTGCCGATGGTGAATGTTTACGGTGTGGTCAACCTAAGCCGTTATATGCCGGATCGTCGTGATTTAAACCGCAGTTTTCCAGGTTCGTCAAAGGGCTCTTTAGCGGGGCGAGTCGCGCATATATTCCTTACCCAAATTGTTAAACATTGTGATTACGGTATAGATTTACACACCGGGGCTATTCACCGCTCTAATTTACCCCAAATTAGAGCAGATTTATCTGATCCTGAAACGAAAGAACTGGCACTTATTTTTAATGCGCCGGTTATTCTAAATTCAAATCTGGTCGATGGATCCCTAAGAGAAGCTGCTGTTGAAAATAACACTAAAGTATTACTTTATGAAGCGGGTGAAGCATTACGATTTGATGAATTTTCAATTAGATTAGGTATTAAAGGCATTTTAAATGTATTAGCGCACTTAAACATGGTCAAAAAACAACTTTCAAAACGCAAAAAAATTGAACCCTTTATCGCTAACAGCAGCAGTTGGTTACGCGCTAATGCAAGTGGCATAGTTAATCATGAACGCCATCTAGGTGACCAGGTTAAGAAAGGTGATCTTTTAGCTGAAATTGGTTCTCCTTACGGAGAGATCATTAATGTTGTGAAAGCCGCTCGTGCGGGCATTATTATTGGAAAACAAAATATTCCATTAGTGCAGGAGGGGGAGGCGATGTATCACATAGCCTACTTCAGCGAGGATGATGCTTTAATCGCAGGACAAATTGAAAATGTGCAGGGCCAGGTAGAAGCTGACGGGCAAGCAATATTTTAAAGAGTTATAAAATATATAGCCATTCAAGCGAAGATTAATGTGCCGGCATAGGGTACTTATTTGCTTAAAATGATTACGCTATAATTTAAAAATAGGTGATCTTATGACACAAAATAATAGAATAATTATTGGCCGACTGGAATCTATTTCACTGCCAGATTTAGCGATTGATGACTTACCGGTTAGAATCGATACGGGTGCTCAAACCTCATCATTACATGTTGATAATATTAAGAAATTTTATAAAAATGGAAAACCCTGGGTAAAATTTGATATACACCCTGATATTCATAATGTTGACAGCATTGTTCCCTGTAATGCATTAATCTCCGATATCAGAAGAATAAAATCTTCAAATGGCAGCATCGAGCAACGTTATGTTATTAACACTCAGATGATCCTTGGCGATAATAGCTGGCCCATTGAAATTACCTTAACAGACCGTTCTGATATGAGCTATTTAATGCTATTGGGAAGGGAAGCGATGGCAAAACGAATATTGGTTGATCCATCGGGTGTTTTTTTAGTGTCTAAGCATTCAAACAAGAACTTAAAATAAGTTCATTCGAATTTATGATCGATAAAAGTCAGGGGAGTTTGTAAAAAAAGGTTAAGCGCAAAAGCCGCTTAACCTTTTTTAGGTGATTTTAAGTGCTTTTTAATGCGATAAAATCTGATCTAAAAAGAGTTTTAAACGCTCCGATTGTGGATTATCAAAGAATTCATGGGGTTCATTCTCTTCAATAATTTGTCCCGCATCCATAAAAATCACCCGGTCTGCCACTTTTTTAGCAAAGCCCATCTCATGGGTCACACAAATCATGGTGATCCCTTCATCGGCCAGTTCAACCATCACATCCAGTACTTCCGATACCATCTCAGGATCGAGTGCCGAAGTGGGTTCGTCAAAGAGCATGATTTCAGGACTGATACATAAGCAGCGGGCAATCGCAACACGTTGTTGCTGGCCCCCTGAAAGCTGATTCGGGTATTTGTGCGCCTGATCGGCAATTTTAACGCGTTCAAGGTAATACATGGCGGTTTTAAGTGCCTCAGCCCGTGGTTTGTTATGTACCCAAATAGGGGCTAATACCAAGTTTTCCAGTACTGAAAGGTGCGGGAAAAGATTAAAATGCTGAAATACCATGCCCACCTGGGCACGGATATCACGCACAACTTTCACATCATCAATCAGCTCTGTCCCATTAATATTGATTTGGCCCTGCTGAAATTTTTCAAGGTGGTTTAAGCAACGAATAGTGGTTGATTTACCGGATCCTGACGGACCACAAATAACCACTTTTTCGCCTTTTTTAATATTTAAATTGATATCTTTAAGCACATGGAAATCACCATACCACTTATTAACATTTTTCATCGTGATCATAACTTCTTGTTCGGACATGATATTTCCTTAATGCTCAGTATGATATTTGCGTTCGACTGATTTTGAGTATTGCGACATGGAGAAGCAGCATACCCAGTAGATCATAGTGACAAACACATAACCTTCGATTTCATAACCTAACCAGAGGGCATCACTGGTGGTTAGCGTCACCATGGCTAGCACATCAAATAACCCAATGATTAACACCAGTGTTGTATCTTTAAACAGCGAGATAAACGATCCCACTAAATTGGGGATAGATATTTTTAATGCTTGCGGCAGAATGATTAAAAGCATGCCTTGCCAGTAACCTAAGCCTAATGACTCAGCAGCTTCATATTGCCCTTTTGGAATGGCCTGTAAACCACCTCGGATGACCTCGGCGATATAAGCGGACTGAAATAGCGTGATCCCTATTAATGCCCGTAATAATTTATCAAAATCAATACCGTCACTAAAAAACAGCGGTAAGACAACTGATGCCATAAACAAAATGGTAATAAGCGGTACACCGCGTATAAATTCAATAAATCCGACACATAATGTTTTTAGAATCGGCATCTCCGATTGGCGTCCTAAGGCCAGTACAATACCAATAGGAAATGAGGCAATAATTCCCACGGCAGCGACCAGTATAGTCAGCATTAAACCGCCCCATTTTTCAGTGGGTACTTCTTCAAGCCCAAACCAACCGCCACTGATCAGTACAAAACAGACAAATGGGTAGATTAACATTAGCCCGAGTTTAACTTTAATATTAGGGATAAACTTCAGCGATAATAAAAAGGCAATAGAAATTAAGCCCACTAAATTTGGACGCCAGTCTTCTGCTACCGGGTAAAACCCGTACATAAACTGGTCAAATTTTTCGATGATAAAAATCCATCGTGCACCACTGTTAACAATCTCCTTTTGTGTACCACTCCAGGTTGCATCAAAAATCATCCAGTCAAGCAGCGGGGGGATCATGATATAAACAATGTAAATACCCAGCAGGGTTAAGACACTATTTTTAATATCAGAAAATAGATTCTCTCGTAACCAGAACAGAACACCTCTGCTGGTTGAGGGTGCTGCTTTAGCTTCTTTAAACGTATAAACAGCCATATTACCTTCCTTTTATTTCCATTTTTGCATTGACCCAATTAAGTAGCAGAGAGATAACAATACTGAAGGTGAGGTAGACCGCCATGGTCATCATAATAATCTCAATAGCCTGACCCACTTGATTCAGAGTTGTTCCTGAAAACAGCGTCACAATTTCAGGGTAACCAATGGCCGTGGCCAAGGAAGAGTTTTTCACCAGGTTAAGATACTGGTTAATGACCGGCGGAATAATGACCCGCAGTGCTTGCGGCAAAACGACTTTGCGTAAAATGACATGTTTTTTTAAGCCCAGAGATTCTGCTGCTTCTTTTTGTCCCGATGCGACAGCTTCAATACCGGCACGCACCGCTTCTGCAATGTAAGTGGCGGTATAGATGCTGAGTGCAAAAGTAAGCGCTAAGAACTCCGGAATAATAGCTAAACCACCTTGAAAGTTAAAGCCTTTCAGTGCGGGATATTCAGCGGTGATCGGCTGACCGGTCACAAAATAAGCCAATAAAGGAGATACTATTAAGATAGCGAGTGAGACTTTAATTAAGGGGAACTCTTCACCTGTTTGATCATGGCGTTTTTTTGCCCATCGGGTTAAAAAAATAACCGCGGTGCAGGCGATAACAAAAGCAATCAGTATAAAAATACTGCCCGACTGAAAAATAGGCTCAGGGAGTAATAATCCGCGATTGTTTAGGAAAATAGATTCGAAATAGCTAAAACTCTGGCGCGGGCCGGGTAAGGCCGCAAGCACAATGTTATACCAAAATAAAATTTGTAATAAAATAGGAATATTACGGAAGGTTTCAATATAAACAAGCGACAGCTTAGCCACTATAAAATTAGAGGATAAACGGCCAATACCAATTAATAATCCAAATACAGACGCACAGATAATGCCGATCACTCCAACTAAAAGAGTGTTTAGTATGCCGACAATAAAGACATCTAAAAAAGTAGACGTTGTATCATCATAGGCTATCAGTGACTGACTTACGCCAAATCCTGCTGTTTCACCTAAAAATGAAAAACCGGTAGTAATGCCTCGTTTTTCAATATTGTCGAACATATTACTGGTAAAGTAAAATGCACAGGCAACCACAGCGAGCAGCGCAAGACATTGGAAAATAATAGCGCGATTTCTGGGGCTACTTAATAAGCCGCCGGTGGTAGCAGGGGGGAGTTGTGATTTATTCATAACAAGACAAGCCTTTGAAAAAGGGGGCATAAAGCCCCCCTAAATAGTATTTAGCGGATTGGCATTGAGTACATTAAGCCGCCTTGATTCCATAACTTATTAAGGCCGCGATCAATATTAAGAGGGGAGTCTTTACCGACGTTTTTATCAAACATTTCGCCGTAGTTGCCTACTTGCTTAACAATTTGGTAAACCCAATCACCTTTAAGACCGAGGTTTTCACCGGCAGTACCTGATTTACCTAATAAACGCATAATACTTGGATTTTCTGATTTGAGCATAGCATCAACATTCGCTGAAGAAACACCTAACTCTTCCGCTTCTAATGTCGCAAACATAGTCCAACGAACGATATTAAACCATTCATCATCACCTTGACGTACAACCGGCCCTAGCGGCTCTTTAGAAATAATCTCTGGTAATACAATCGCAGAATCTGGATCGTCTAATTTAAGTTTTAAACCATATAATTGTGATGCATCGGATGTAATCACGTCACATCGACCGCTTTTAAAGCCATTAACTGTTTGCCCTGAAGTATCGTAAGTAACCGCGCGATATTCCATGTTATTTGACTGGAAATAATCGGTTAAATTAAGCTCAGAAGTGGTGCCTGCTTGAATACAAAAAGTTGCGCCGCTGAGTTCTTTTGCTGAACTAATGCCCAGTTTTTTGTTTACTAAGAATCCCTGTCCATCGTAGTAGTTTACGCCGGCAAAGTTTAAACCTAAGGAGGTATCTCGTGTTGCCGTCCAAGTGGTCGCACGTGATAAAACATCAATTTCACCACTTTGTAATGCGGTAAAACGCTCTTTTGCTGTTAACGGAATATATTTTACTTTTGATGCATCACCAAAAACGGCTGCAGCAACTGATTTACAAAAATCAACATCGAGCCCTTCCCAAACACCTTTTGAGTCCGTTGACGAGAAACCAGCAATACCGGTTGATATACCACAATTTATATCGCCTTTTTTAACGACTTCTTCTAAGGTTGAGGCAGAAGCAAGACTCGGTACAAGTGCAGCAGCACCCAGTAATAAAGCTATCTTTGTAACTTTCATAAAATTTCCTTGTTTATGTGGTGACCAAAAGTATTAAAAATAATACTACTCGCTTAACACAGCATATTTTGTGCCAATATAATGGAAATGTTTTTATTTTAATTTAAATAATATAACTAATTGTTTTTAATGATATTTAATTTAAATGAGAGGATTGTGTCTGAGGGAGGAAGGGTATAACAATCAGCTTCAAGCCGTATGCTGCACCGAAATAAAGCATATTTATTTTAAAAAGAGCAATTATTGATAAACTTTTTTAAGAATTTTTATAATGAGCTATATTATATCTGTTCTAGGTCTTGGTGCGCGAATGAAGGTTGAACATTGTTTTTCTTCGTTGATTACACCAACTTTACTCATTAGAAAATCTATTTAAGCGCAGGAAAAAAATGATGTTGATTACGGTAACGATTGCAGTAACTATTATAGTTGGCCTAATGATACTAAATTCTATGGAGCGATTGTGGAGAGCTTCTGCTCGGAGATAAAAATTGCTCAATGATGATAATCATAATTAATGTACGATCATAAGTGTCACTATTAAATTTTATAGCGGGTATAAAAAAAGCATGTTTTAAACATGCTTTTTTTTAGTGTTAGCCAGTGTTTTTTAATGCGATAAAATCTGATCTAAAAAGAGTTTTAAACGATCCGATTGCGGATTATCAAAGAATTCATGGGGTTCATTCTCTTCGATAATTTGTCCCGCATCCATAAAGATCACCCGGTCTGCTACTTTTTTAGCAAAGCCCATTTCATGGGTCACACAAATCATGGTGATCCCTTCACCGGCCAGTTCAACCATCACATCCAGTACTTCCGATACCATCTCAGGATCGAGTGCCGAAGTGGGCTCGTCAAAGAGCATGATTTCAGGGTTGATACATAAGCAGCGGGCAATCGCGACACGTTGTTGCTGGCCCCCTGAAAGCTGATTCGGGTATTTATGCGCCTGATCGGCAATTTTAACGCGTTCAAGGTAATACATAGCCGTTTTAAGTGCCTCAGCCCGTGGTTTGTTATGTACCCAAATAGGGGCTAATACCAAGTTTTCCAGTACTGAAAGGTGCGGGAAAAGATTAAAATGCTGAAATACCATGCCCACCTGGGCACGGATATCACGCACAACTTTCACATCATCAATCAGCTCTGTGCCATTAATATTGATTTGGCCCTGCTGAAATTTTTCAAGGTGGTTTAAGCAACGAATAGTGGTTGATTTACCGGATCCTGACGGACCACAAATAACCACTTTTTCGCCTTTTTTAATATTTAAATTGATATCTTTAAGCACATGGAAATCACCATACCACTTATTAACATTTTTCATCGTGATCATAACTTCTTGTTCGGACATGATATTTCCTTAATGCTCAGTATGATATTTGCGTTCGACTGATTTTGAGTATTGCGACATGGAGAAGCAGCATACCCAGTAGATCATAGTGACAAACACATAACCTTCGATTTCATAACCTAACCAGAGGGCATCACTGGTGGTTAGCGTCACCATGGCCAGCACATCAAATAACCCAATGATTAACACCAGTGTTGTATCTTTAAACAGCGAGATAAACGATCCCACTAAATTGGGGATAGATATTTTTAATGCTTGCGGCAGAATGATTAAAAGCATGCCTTGCCAGTAACCTAAGCCTAATGACTCAGCAGCTTCATATTGCCCTTTTGGAATGGCCTGTAAACCACCTCGGATGACCTCGGCGATATAAGCGGACTGAAATAGCGTGATCCCTATTAATGCTCGTAATAATTTATCAAAATCAATACCGTCACTAAAAAACAGCGGTAAGACAACTGATGCCATAAACAAAATGGTAATAAGCGGTACACCGCGTATAAATTCAATAAATCCGACACATAATGTTTTTAGAATCGGCATCTCCGATTGGCGTCCTAAGGCCAGTACAATACCAATAGGAAATGAGGCAATAATTCCCACGGCAGCGACCAGTATAGTCAGCATTAAACCGCCCCATTTTTCAGTGGGTACTTCTTCAAGCCCAAACCAACCGCCACTGATCAGTACAAAACAGACAAATGGGTAGATTAACATTAGCCCGAGTTTAACTTTAATATTAGGGATAAACTTCAGCGATAATAAAAAGGCAATAGAAATTAAGCCTACTAAATTTGGACGCCAGTGTTCTGCTACCGGGTAAAACCCGTACATAAACTGGTCAAATTTTTCGATGATAAAAATCCATCGTGCACCACTGTTAACAATCTCCTTTTGTGTACCACTCCAGGTTGCATCAAAAATCATCCAGTCAAGCAGCGGGGGGATCATGATATAAACAATGTAAATACCCAGCAGGGTTAAGACACTATTTTTAATATCAGAAAATAGATTCTCTCGTAACCAGAACAGAACACCTCTGCTGGTTGAGGGTGCTGCTTTAGCTTCTTTAAACGTATAAACAGCCATATTATCTTCCTTTTATTTCCATTTTTGCATTGACCCAATTAAGCAGCAGAGAGATAACAATACTGAAGGTGAGGTAGACCGCCATGGTCATCATAATAATCTCAATAGCCTGACCCACTTGATTCAGAGTTGTTCCTGAAAACAGCGTCACAATTTCAGGGTAACCAATGGCCGTGGCCAAGGAAGAGTTTTTCACCAGGTTAAGATACTGGTTAATGACCGGCGGAATAATGACCCGCAGTGCTTGCGGCAAAACGACTTTGCGTAAAATGACATGTTTTTTTAAGCCCAGAGATTCTGCTGCTTCTTTTTGTCCCGATGCGACAGCTTCAATACCGGCACGCACCGCTTCTGCAATGTAAGTGGCAGTATAGATGCTGAGTGCAAAAGTAAGCGCTAAGAACTCCGGAATAATAGCTAAACCACCTTGAAAGTTAAAGCCTTTCAGTGCGGGATATTCAGCGGTGATCGGCTGACCGGTCACAAAATAAGCCAATAAAGGAGATACTATTAAGATAGCGAGTGAGACTTTAATTAAGGGGAACTCTTCACCTGTTTGATCATGGCGTTTTTTTGCCCATCGGGTTAAAAAAATAACCGCGGTGCAGGCGATAACAAAAGCAATCAGTATAAAAATACTGCCCGACTGAAAAATAGGCTCAGGGAGTAATAATCCGCGATTGTTTAGGAAAATAGATTCGAAATAGCTAAAACTCTGGCGCGGGCCGGGTAAGGCCGCAAGCACAATGTTATACCAAAATAAAATTTGTAATAAAATAGGAATATTACGGAAGGTTTCAATATAAACAAGCGACAGCTTAGCCACTATAAAATTAGAGGATAAACGGCCAATACCAATTAATAATCCAAATACAGACGCACAGATAATGCCGATCACTCCAACTAAAAGAGTGTTTAGTATGCCGACAATAAAGACATCTAAAAAAGTAGACGTTGTATCATCATAGGCTATCAGTGACTGACTTACGCCAAATCCTGCTGTTTCACCTAAAAATGAAAAACCGGTAGTAATGCCTCGTTTTTCAATATTGTCGAACATATTACTGGTAAAGTAAAATGCACAGGCAACCACAGCGAGCAGCGCAAGACATTGGAAAATAATAGCGCGATTTCTGGGGCTACTTAATAAGCCGCCGGTGGTAGCAGGGGGGAGTTGTGATTTATTCATAACAAGACAAGCCTTTGAAAAAGGGGGCATAAAGCCCCCCTAAATAGTATTTAGCGGATTGGCATTGAGTACATTAAGCCGCCTTGATTCCATAACTTATTAAGGCCGCGATCAATATTAAGAGGCGAGTCTTTACCGACGTTTTTATCAAACATTTCGCCGTAGTTGCCTACTTGCTTAACAATTTGGTAAACCCAATCACCTTTAAGACCGAGGTTTTCACCGGCAGTACCTGATTTACCTAATAAACGCATAATACTTGGATTTTCTGATTTGAGCATAGCATCAACATTCGCTGAAGAAACACCTAACTCTTCCGCTTCTAATGTCGCAAACATAGTCCAACGAACGATATTAAACCATTCATCATCACCTTGACGTACCACAGGACCTAGCGGCTCTTTAGAAATAATCTCTGGTAATACAATCGCAGAATCTGGATCGTCTAATTTAAGTTTTAAACCATATAATTGTGATGCATCGGATGTAATAACATCACAACGACCGCTTTTAAAACCATTGATAGTTTGTCCTGAAGTATCGTAAGTAACCGCGCGATATTCCATGTTATTTGCCTGGAAATAATCGGTTAAATTAAGCTCAGAAGTGGTGCCTGCCTGAATACAAAAAGTTGCGCCACTGAGTTCTTTTGCTGAAGTAACACCTATTTTTTTGTTGACTAAGAATCCCTGTCCGTCGTAGTAGTTTACGCCTGCAAAGTTTAAACCTAACGAGGTATCTCGCGTTGCCGTCCAGGTGGTCGCACGTGATAAAACATCAATTTCACCACTTTGTAATGCGGTAAAACGCTCTTTTGCTGTTAACGGAATATATTTTACTTTTGATGCATCACCAAAAACGGCTGCAGCAACTGATTTACAAAAATCAACATCGAGCCCTTCCCAAACACCTTTTGAGTCCGTTGACGAGAAACCAGCAATACCGGTTGATATACCACAACTTATATCGCCTTTTTTAACGACTTCTTCTAAGGTCGAGGCAGAAGCAAGATTGGGTACAAGTGCGGCGGCACCCAGTAATAAAGCTATTTTTGTAATTTTCATAAAATATCCTTGTGTATGTTTTTGTAATACATGTCAAAAAAAATAGGTATATAAATCAGCTAATCTAACTGGCTGCTTTACTTAATACGATGAATACAATAAGAGAGATTTCTAATAGAAGCCACGTGGTTTTTGTAATTCTAAGAGCTGTCTCACAAAAAATACAATAAATCAATTGTTTTTGTTAATTCGTGCCATAAAAAATGGTTGTTTACGCTATTTAGATTTTTTGTCTCCCTTGTAATTACCCTGTAGAACCTATCAATGCTGGATTCATTGGTGTTGATTTTTTTTTGAAATTATTTTGATTTCTGATATAAGATTGATATTTATCAATTTATCTGAGTGGTTGCACTAAGCAATATTTAGGGATTTAAATCCATAATACTCTTACCTTGAAGCGCCGTCGTTTGCTTTAAATGTTTTTTTATTAAGCTGCTGAGCTTTGTCGCATCCCAATGCTTTAGTTCGCTGCTACATGCTTGCTCTAATATTTTAATTTCCTTCAAAAACTTTTTTTCATCTTCTTTAGATAAAAGGATAAATTCGGTTAATTGTGAAAGACTTTTCAGATTGACCTTTTTTCCGTGTAAAAAAATGAGCAATTTTTGATAAACCAGTGGTGCATTATTTTGCTGCAGCGCATCCTGCAGATTTAAATATGCCTGATTAGCAACTGGCATTGAGTGCACTTTCTGTTGTACATGCCGGCGACGATAAGAGAGGTGGTAAAGGAGTAATGTTATTAATCCTAATAGCAACAGAGCTGTTATTATCTGCCAGTAGATTAAGTGGCCATTATCAATTTTAACGGTTGTAGCAGCAGGTTTATTGATGTTTTCCTGCGCTTTTTCGGAACGGGTCGCTTGTTTATCGACACCTAGAATAGTCAGGGTTTGTGCCGGCAAAACCGCATATTCCTGTTTGTCCGTAAGACTATTCCACCAGGGGATTTTTATTTCCGGCAAGGTTAACTCTCCCGCTTGGTCTGGTATTATTGCGTGGCGCATGGTTCTTTGTGAATATAATAGTCCATTTGACTGTCCCTCTTTTATTTCATCTTGATCCGGGTAAAAGCGTAACCCCTTCGGATAATTGAAAGAGATAGTTGGTAATTTATCTTTATTAATGGAAGCAATTTGCAGTGTAATAGTGCGAGTGATGGGGTCGCCCAGATGATAATCTGGTTGTGTTAATGGGGTGTTGTCAAGCAAACGTACATCTTCACTGACTAGCCATTCGCCCTGATAATCGGTAGGTTTATCTTTTACTTGTAGCTGGAGACCGTCACCGCGAACATTAATGGGGACAGAAATGACCTGGTTTTGCCGATTACTGAGATTAACTACTTTTCTTAAATCTCCGCTTAACAATGGAGAATTGATCATAAAATCACCGGCTTTACTGGTGGTTATTTGGAACTGTCGTGTAATCGTCTTATAACGAATACCGTTGCGAACGGCCTCCCCATTTTGATCTTGGCCATAAACCTCAATCTCCGCATCCTTTAGTTCCGGGCCGATAAGATTCATATTTTCAGTCGCTTGCGAAATATAGAGTCGCGTGGTGAAGATCAACGGTTGCCCTATATAAAGGCTGGCTTTGTTAATACTGTTTTCCATAAAAACTTGGTTATCGGCTATTTTAGTCGCCTGCTTTGAGGCTGGAGTAACAGATATTTGGATTTCCCGTGTTTTTAGCGGGCCAATTTTTAATACTGGAATACTCAGATTTCCAGTGATTTTTGCTTGTAGCCTGATTTGCCACTGGGTTTGTTGGGTGAAATTGCCGTTAATATATTGGCTGCGCTGACTTTTTGAAGGTCGAAAAACAGTGAACTCTTTTTCAAGTGACCTTGTATCTAGTTGGTAATCGGAATCACTATCATCAATCTCGATGTTTAAAACAAAAATATCACCTAATGAAACCTGATTATTACTCACTGAGGTAAGTACTTGCGGCGTGGCTGATAACAGCTGACTATAAAAAAATCCTACAAACAGGGCGATAAAAATTGATGATTTAATGCGCATTACCAGATAACTCCATTGTTTTCTTGCTGGACTGAATTTGATTGTGCTCTTTTTTGATATTCAAGACGCATTTTATTACGTAATAATATTGAGGGATCATCAGGCATATTTTTTAACCAATTAGGCAGCGCCTCAAGCTCCTGATTCACCTCGGGCTGTTCTGTACTCTGTACTTCTTTTGCTGTCATTTGCTGCTTGTCGTTTGTCTGCTGCTCGTTATTTTTTTGCTGCTCGTTATTTTTCTGCTGCTCGTTATTTTTTTGCTGCTCGCTGTTTTTCTGTTGCTCGTTATTTTTTTGCTGCTCGCTGTTTTTCTGTTGCTCGTTATTTTTTTGCTGCTCGTTATTTTTCTGCTGCTCGTTATTTTTCTGCTGCTCGTTATTTTTCTGCTGCTCGTTATTTTTCTGCTGCTCGTTATTTTTCTGCTGCTCGTTATTTTTCTGCTGTTCGTTATTTTTTTGCTGCTCGCTGTTTTTCTGTTGCTCGCTATTTTTCTGTTGTTCGTTATTTTTTTGCTGCTCGCTATTTTTCTGTTGTTCGTTATTTTTTTGCTGTTCGCTGTTTTTCTGTTGCTCGCTGTCCTCCTGTTTACTTTGTTGTTCTTTTAATTGTTTTAATAAATCAATATTCTCCTGAGCCTCTTTTAACGTCGGGTTTAACTTGAGCGATTGTTGATATGCGGCAATGGCTTTATCTGCATTGTGCAACTGTGCATAAGCATTACCCTGATTATAAAAGGCGGCAGCACTTTCGGGTCTATTAATAGTCGCTTGGGTAAATTTCGTTAATGCCTGCTGATATTGTTTGTTTTTATATAAAGCACTGCCTTTTTCCAGTGGGCTATCATATAACTCACGAGCTTGTGCATAGTCTTGATTTTGGTAGGCCTGAAATGCATTTTGTTGGTTGTTTTTCCATATTGAAGCTTGCACTTCGGGTGTTGCAACCGGCAGCGTCAGGGCTAATAACAGAGTGTAAAAAAGGCCTTTTCTAAACAGTAATAAAAACAGTGGCATTAATAAAAAAGCCAGCCAATAACCATCATCGACAGCCAGTTTATTTTTTCCCTGCTGCTGCGATTCTTTTTTAACACCCTGGTTAACCGAAAACTGTTTGGATAATTGCTCTATATCAGTGTTTCTATTACTCACATTGACATATAAGCCGCCGCTTGCACGGGTTATATCAATCAAGGGGGGGATATTTAAGGTAGGAATCACTATTTGTCCGGCCTGATCTTTTAATAAACCACCCTCAGGCAGTTTAATGGGGGCTCCCTGTTGACTGCCCATGGCAAGTATTGAAACAATCCAGGGACTGCCTTTTAATCTGTTTATCATTATTGCTGCGCTGTTTGGGTCAATGCCATCGGTGATAAAAACAATATGCCCCTGCTGATAACCGGCATTTTTGAGCAGTGTGATAGCTTGCTCTAAAGCCAAATCGGCTCGCGAACCTGTCACCGGCATAATCGTTGGTGAAAGAGAGGGAATATGGTTGATGATAGCATTCCCGTCTGTGGTTAAAGGCGAAATAGTAAAGGCATCTCCCGCATAGGCAATTAAGCCTTTTTCACCTTCTTCCCAGCTTTTAACCAAGTCAATGACTTTATATCTTGCCTGACTTAAACGGTCTGGTTTAGCATCTGTGGCATACATCGAATAGGAAAGATCCAGGGCAATGACTTGTGCTTTGTGCATTTCGTAAACCGGTAAATCATGCTGCCGCCAAGAGGGCCCCGACAGGGAAATGCAGGCAATAATCGCTAGTAAGTTAAAGGCTAAGAAGACTGAAAAGGTATTTTTAGGGACCTTTACTAAGTGCTCGCTTAAGTGTGCGGCAATCAAACTCTGATGTTGTTGTTTTTTGCCGGTTTGATAACGAAATAAGGCCAATAAAAAAACAGCAGCAAGACCCAGCAACCAAAATGGACGTAAAAATTCTAAAGGTATTAAACTGGTGTCAGGCAGCATACGATCCCCTTAATTTAAGCGTAATAACAAAAACAGATAACAGTATCAGTGCCGTTGATAATGGCCAATAAAAGAGATTTTTTTCCGGGCGAAACGTAAGAGAATCAGTGTCAATCGGCTCTAATTTATTCAGTGTTTGATAGATATTTTGTAATTCAGTTTGGTTACGTGCTCTAAAGTATTTTCCGCCGGTCAGATTAGCTATTTCAGTTAATGTTTTTTCATCCAAATCAGCTGAAGGGTTGATACGTTGATTGCCAAACAGTCCGCGTTTAATCATCTGCTCTGCCCCCATTCCTATGGTATAGATAGTGATATTATTTTTAGCGGCTTGTTTAGCCGCCTGTATCGGCTCTATGCTGCCGGAATTATTTGCACCATCACTGACTAGAATAAGAACGCGCTGCTCATTTTTGTTTTCTACAAAACGCTTTATGGCCATGGCAATTGACTCACCAATCGCGGTGCGGGTGCCTGCCAAACCTATTTCACTTTCATCAACCATTTGTTGAATCGTTTTTAAATCAAAGGTCAGTGGTGTTTGCAGATAGGCATGATCGGCAAACAGGATCAGCCCTAAACGATCGCCCTGACGTTGCTTAATAAAGGTTTTTAATAAATCCTTGAGCAGGGTTAATCTGTCGACTGTTTGCCCGTTTAGGGGCATATCCACTTCCTGCATGCTGCCTGATAAATCAAGGGATATGATCATGTCACGACTTTGTTGCTGCAGGCGGATGGGATCGCCAAACCAAACGGGTTTGGCTAAGGCCGTTAGTAATAACAACCAGGCGAGCCAGGGAATACTCGATTTTAAAATTCCCCTTTGAGAGGATGAATGTTGTTCGCTCAAACCTTCTGCCAGTGGGATCCAAACCTGGGTATAGTTTATCTTTTTTGCTTTTAATAAATACCTGACGAGTAGCGGCAGCGGCAGAAGGAAAAAGATCCATAAATAAATAAATTCAAACATTATTGTGTTTCTCTTCGGTTATGTCGCGTGTTTTTTTTATCTGTTTATGCAAACCGGTTATCCATTTTTTGGCCTGCTCAAAATCACCTTTGGAACAGGCTGGCGCAGGGTTGTCATAGAGCCGTTTTATAAAATGCGGTTTATCATTAAAAAGGGGCGTTTGTGAATAAGACTGTAAAAAATCAAACCACTGCTCTCCATGTAATGATGCGACTTGCCCGCGCGGGAAATATAATAGCGCTACCCCTTTAAGTAATTGATTTAACGTAATGAAGTCAGCGTTAGATTGTTGCAGATGGATTAACTGCTTTAATGCTTTTTTTTGCTTAACTTTTTGTGTTTTATGCTTTTTGAATAAATAGACCGACCCCAGCAGGCAAATAATAACCGCGCTTAATAAAAACCAGTAAATAAGTGCAGGCGGCCAAAACGAGGGCAAAGAGGGGGCCAGTATGTCATTGAGTTGTGCCAGTGGATTTTGATTATTTTGCAGAGACATGAAACTGATCCAATAATGAGCGTGCAGCTGAAATCTGATAAAGGGGAATGCCCTGTTTTGTAAACAGTTTAGCTACCTTGTGCTGGCGTTGACTGGCTGCCTTCTGGTAATCCTGCAGCGATTTTTTTTGCTTGAAAAACCCACTGCCCTGTAAACTATTTATTTTAAGATTGTCCTGCTGCACACTGTTGGGTAAGGCTAACTCCAGCGGATCAGATACCTGCCAGGCATTAATTTGATTATGCCTGCGGATCTGGCTAATTAATTTTTGGCACTGCTCATCGAGCTGCGAAAAATCACTGATTAAATGCACTTGGCTGCCGGTCTGTACTAAATAGGAAAGGCGTTTAAGCTGCACTAATAATGATTGTGATTGTGATTGTGATTGAGATTGAAGTTCCGCTTTAAAGGGGCGGCTCGCACAGAGTTGTGCACTTTGATGCAGAAATGCCATTAAACCAGTATTTCTTCCGGTCGGTTTTAGTTCAGCCACTTGTTGCTGGTTAAAGACGATGCCGCCAAGGCGATCATTACGCTGCTTTGCCTGCCAACTGAGCAGGGCGGCAAGATGACAGGCCTGCACTGACTTAAACACAAACTGACTGCCAAAAATCATACTGTCAGAAAGATCTAACAGGATAAAAACCGGACGTTCTTTTTCTTCCTGAAATAACTTGGTATGTGCTTTACCGGTGCGCGCAGTGACAGACCAATCAATGCTGCGTATATCATCACCCGCCTGATAATGACGTACTTCGGCAAACTCCATGCCCCGGCCTTTGATTTTGGCCAGATAATTTCCGGAAAGCGGTTTGTAAGCAGCGCTGTTTGCCGGCCTTAATTGTATTTTGGCCTGCTTTTTATAACACAATAATTCGCTTAGGCTGACATCAATACCGGTTTGATAAGGGCTATCGTTAAACAGGGCATTTTTTGCTTTTAGATTTGTCATTAGGCTGGAATGGCTACCTGATTGATGATCTCTTGAATAACACTATTCGCATTAATACCTTGCGCTTCCGCTTCGTAGCTTAAAATAAGGCGGTGGCGTAAAACCGGATAAAGATTTTGAATAATATCATCGGGCATTACAAAGTCTCGGCCGTCAAGCCATGCACGGGCTTTTGCCGTGCGCATTAACGCCAATGTCGCCCGCGGGCTGGCACCATAACTGATCCACTCTTTTAATTGCGACCCGTAATTCTGCGGCTGGCGTGTTGCAATGATTAAATCAATCAGATACTGCTCTAAATGAGGTGCCATTTTGACGGTCATTATTTCCTGGCGAATAGTGAAAATCTGCTCATTTAAAAGTGGCGTGACCTCGGCAATTTTTTCTTTGAGGATCTCTTTCTGATTGAGCTTTAAAATTTCTTTTTCTGTTTCAGCATTAGGGTAATCAAGCTCCAGATGCATAATAAAGCGGTCCAGTTGCGCTTCAGGCAATGGATAGGTACCTTCCTGCTCAAGCGGATTTTGGGTCGCCATCACTAAAAAAAGTTCCGGCAACGGGTAGGTTGTTTTACCAACCGTAATCTGCCGTTCAGCCATTGCCTCAAGCAATGCTGACTGTACTTTTGCCGGCGCGCGGTTTATTTCATCTGCAAGAATTAAGTTATGAAAAAGAGGGCCTTTTTCAAAAATAAACTCGCCTGTTTCCTGGCGAAAAATATCTGTACCAGTGAGATCAGAAGGCAGTAGATCCGGGGTAAATTGAATACGGTGAAAATCGCCCTCAATACCCTTGGAAAGAGCATTAATAGCGCGTGTCTTAGCGAGTCCCGGCGGGCTTTCAACAAGAATATGACCATCAGCAAGTAATGCAATGAGTAAACCATCAACGAGTTCACTTTGTCCTAGGATCATTTTATTCAGATAACTGCGTAATGCGTCAAGCTGTTGTTTTGCCATAGTTATAATCTACTTAAAATTAAGGTGGTGGAAAATATACTGCGATTAAGGGACTATCTCAAGTGAAAAAAGTTCCCCGTTTTTAAATATTCACTGGCAGTTAATCTGAGTAATTTGGGTATGTAATGATTAATCACTAATATTTATGACTTTTCTCATGGTTTTTCAACCTAAAGTAAGTATCCTTGCTGTTAGGCAATTTTGTGTTAAATTTTGGATTTTTTAATAAAAAATTGCGTATAATCGTCCATTATACTCATATCCTTAATATTTTTGGAAAAAGGAATCAATCAGTCTTAGATTCAGGATCTAATATTGGGTGTGTTTTATTATTAGTTTCAAGGAGAAAATAATGAGTGAATTAGAATCCGTTCTTTGGCATATTGCAGGTTATGCTGCGATACCTACTATTTTTGTTGCCGGTTTTATTGGCGTTTCTGTTGCAGCCATTATTGTTTTAAAAATATCCGGTGCAACCCCAATCACAGATAAAGTCTCTTAATAGACGATTGATGTCGAGCTTAATATTTACTGGAGGGTAAGTTATTGCATATCTATATTATGCGTCATGGGGAAGCTGAGATGCTCGCCCACTCAGATTCAGAAAGAGCATTAACTGCGCTTGGACGTTTAGAGTCAGAAATGATGGCTAGTTACTTGGCGAATCAAAATATATCTTTTGATGCTGTGTTGGTCAGCCCATATTTACGTGCCCAACAAACTTGGCAGTCGGTTTGTCCTTATTTTTCTGCCGTTGCAAATGTACAAACCTTGCCGTTTTTAACCCCGGGAGGCAGCGCTCGTAAATCGGTTAATGAAATTCTGGCTTTGCAGGCTGCAGGCGTGCAAAAACTGTTGATTGTGTCTCATTTACCTCTGGTGGGATATATAGTGGGGGAGTTAGCCCCAGAGGCCGGTGTACCCGCTTTTTCGACTTCCGCCGTTGGCATTGTCGAACTGGATGAAGATGGCTTCGGAAATCTTCATAGTTTAACCAGTGTTGCACAACTTTCGAATCAATAAGACCAAATCAATAAGACAATGGCTTTAATATATCCAATTAAGTGACTGCATTAATATCACTATGTTAATGTTGTTTGTGATCATTTTTTCCTGATTTTAGGCATTTAATCTTCACTATTATTGGTGCTTGGTGCTTGGTGCTTAGTGTTTGCGTACCCTATTTGCACAGTCAGCAATATCAGCGTGGGTCTTATTATTATCTTCTTCTTCTTCTTCTTCTTTATATCTCGCGTTGGGGACAGTATAAAAGTGATGGATAAAGATGATGATATTTTCAGGGTTATTGACGAAATGACCTTATTTCATGTATTGATTCGAAAATGGACTGAGCTGATAACCTATCCCAACAGTTTAATTCTGCAAAAGTCAGTTATTAAATATCAAAGTTCAACATTAAAACAGGTAACAGTATAATCCGCCAGCACCACTGACCTTTCAGGCAGCTACTATTAACTTAGCCGTGGTTTAGGACGTTCAATGCTGTCTATTCCTTTGAGCTTAGCTTGCACTTCAGCTTGTGCTGCAGCTAACTGACTATCTCTTTTGGCAACACTTACAAGTCCTTACGAGAACGGCTTGTTTATCTGCCTATGGTGTTTCTCCCTGCCCGATTTTTCTGATTTTAGCTCGCGAGAGACAGAATAAAAAGACAATCTTATTTCCCCCATCAACAATTAACCATAAACCGCTCACCACCTCCCGTTCAAGCTTTCTTCTGCAAATTTTGTGCATCATGTCTAGTTCCGTAATCTCATAGCAATCAATTGCAGCCTGTTAACTGCGTTTAATCTGTGACAGTTGTCGCGCTTTTTTCAATAAGTCAGAGTAAAAACTTCACTGTTAACAATTCATTAACAATTGAGATAAACGGTTAATACAAACTTTCTAATATACAAAAATACCAACACCGCAGTCTATTGCCCGCTTTGCTTATTTGAGGAGATGAACTTTCAATGGAACAACAAGTTCAACAAATTCACCAAGACAAACCCGTACTTGAGATGAAAAATGTATCCAAAACATTTCCGGGTGTTAAAGCGCTGAATAACGTTTCTCTTACTGTCTATCACTCGGAAGTACATTCTTTAATGGGTGAAAATGGCGCGGGCAAATCCACCCTGATGAAAATACTCTCTGGTGCATATAAGCCGGATCAAGGTAGTCAGATTTTGGTTAATGGCGAGGTAGTTAATATTACCGATCCGCTTTCCGCTAAAAAACAGGGTATAGCGGTTATTTATCAAGAACTTTCTTTATCGCCTAATTTATCCATTGCGGAAAATATTTTTTTGGGAAGCGAAATATCCCGTTATGGCATCGCTGATCAGAAAAGCATGGAAGCACAATCTCAGGATACTTTAGACCGTTTGGGAGTGATTTTTTCACCGAGTACTAAAGTTTCTATGCTTTCAATTGCCGAGCAGCAGATGATTGAAATCGCCAGAGCAGTGCATAGCAATGCCAAAATATTAGTGATGGATGAGCCAACAACTGCACTTTCTACACGTGAGACAGGACATCTTTTTACCTTGATTCACAAACTTCGGGAACAGGGGTTGGCCATTATTTATATTTCCCATCGAATGTCTGAAATATATGAGTTGTCCGATAGATGCTCAGTATTAAGAGATGGTTGTTATGTGGGTACCTTAAGCAAAGAGGAGCTGTCATCTGATTCGTTAGTGAAGATGATGGTTGGCCGGGACATTTCTGGCTTTTATAAAAAAGATCCTTTACACCTCTGTACACGGGGAGAAAAAATCCTTGAAATTAAGGGGCTTTCCGATGGACAAAAAGTAAAAAACTGCTCTTTCGCGCTACATCAGGGAGAAGTTCTGGCGATTGCCGGTCTGGTCGGATCCGGGCGCACCGAATTAGCCCGATTAATTTTTGGGGCAGATAAAAAAAGCACTGGCGAGATTTTTTTGAACGGTAAGCTGGTGAATATCACGTCACCCAAAGTGGGGATCGATATGGGCATACTCTATCTTACGGAAGATCGCAAACATCAGGGTTTATTCCTCGATATGGATGTGTCTAATAACATTAATATCCTCGCTTTTTCTAAAGACTGTAATAACTCTAAAATGCTCAACTTACCTAAGAGCGAATCAAGAGCGAAAAAGGCTATCGCCTCATTAGGTATTCGCGTCGCTAGTGCAAAAGTGGGAGTGGGTACCTTGTCAGGGGGGAATCAGCAGAAAGTTTTGTTATCTAGGCTCCTTGAAATAGCGCCTAAGGTACTGATTCTTGATGAACCAACACGCGGTGTTGATGTTGGTGCCAAATCAGAAATCTACAAAATTATTAATGATCTGGTTCAAAAAGGGGTTGCCGTATTAGTGATTTCAAGTGAATTGCCAGAAGTGATCGGTCTCGCTGACCGGGTGTTGGTGATGCACGAGGGAGAGATTTCCGGTGAATTGACACATGGAAAAGATGAACTCAATCAAAACAATATTATGAAGCTGGCCGCTGGTGCCTAGACAGTTGTTTTTTACTAAAATTAAGAAAGAGAGTCATGATGAATACTACTACAAAGAGTTCAACTGCACCTGCTGCTTTAACAAAATTAGCAGCTCAAAAAAATAAATTTTCTCTGCGTCTGATGCTTAAAACCGTTGGCATGTTACCTGTTCTCATTATTTTGTGTATCGGTTTTGAAATGCTGAGCGGGCGTTTTATGTCCTGGAGTAACCTGTCGATCGTTGCCCAGCAGGCTTCAATAAATACGGTATTAGCCGCAGGCATGACTTTTGTTATTTTAACTGGCGGGATAGATTTATCGGTTGGTTCGATACTTGCCGCTTCGGCAATGGTTGCGGTGATCGTCTCCAAATTTCCTGAACTGGGTATGCTCGGCATTCCCGCTGCGCTGTTAGTTGGTACATTTTTTGGACTGTTAAACGGCAGCCTCATTGCTTATCTAAAGTTACCTCCTTTTATTGTCACTCTGGGGGCTTTGACGGCAGTACGAGGAATTGCAAGGTTAATGGGCAACGATACGACTGTTTTTAACCCTGATATGCCCTTTGATTTTATTGGTAACGGTACTCTTTTTGGCATCCCCTGGTTGATTATTATCGCATTCTTCGTCGTTATCGTCTCCTGGTTTATATTAAAAAGAACAGTGTTAGGTATCCATATTTATTCTGTAGGGGGTAATGAGAATGCGGCAAGACTGTCAGGTATTAAAGTTGCCGGCGTATTACTTTTTGCTTACGGAATGTCAGGACTACTTTCCGGGCTAGGCGGGGTTATGTCAGCTGCCCGTCTGTATGCAGCTAATGGTACACAGCTAGGTACCGCCTACGAACTTGATGCGATCGCGGCCGTTATTTTGGGTGGTACCAGCTTTGTTGGAGGAATAGGGTCGATTTGGGGAACTTTAATTGGGGCATTAATTATCGCCGTGCTGACTAACGGGCTGGTTCTAACCGGGGTTCCTGATGTTTGGCAATATATTATCAAAGGCTTAATTATTATCGGTGCTGTGGCTTTAGACCGTTATCGTTTACAGGGCAATACAAGAACATAAAAGATTAACTAACAGTTTACCCACGGGTCGCCATAAAACGGTGGCAACCCAACTACTTGAATGAAAAATGGAGATTACAATGAAAGGCTTAAAATATTTGGCAATGACTGGCGTGCTTTTTGCGGGAATCAGCACTTCTAGCTATGCAGGAGAACTCAATAAAATAGGTGTATCACTCGGCTCTATGGGCAATCCGTTTTTTGTGGCTTTAGCCAGCGGTGCTGAAGCTGAAGCAAAAAAAATCAATCCTAACGTTGAAGTGCTGGCATTAGGTTATGATTACGATTTGGGTAAGCAGTTTAATCAGATTGATAACTTTATTGCAGCCGGTGTGGACTTAATCCTGTTAAATCCAGGCGATCCTAATGCGATTGAACCTGCGATTAAAAGAGCACAAAAAGCGGGTATTGTTGTTGTCTCAGTTGATACGGCTGCTAAGGGTTCTGATGCCACAGTGACGACTGATAATGTCAGTGCCGGTGCCGTAGCCTGTCAATATATTGTCGAAAAATTAGAGGGTAAAGGTAATGTTATTATTCAGAACGGACCGCAAGTGTCGGCTGTTATCGATCGCGTGAATGGTTGTAAGGAAGTCTTAAAAGCAGCACCGGGAATCACCATTTTATCTGATGATCAAGACGGTAAAGGTTCTCGAGATGGTGGTATGTCTGTGATGTTAGGACATCTGACTCGTTTTAGTGAAATTGATGCCGTATTTGCAATCAATGACCCGCAGGCAATTGGTGCAGATTTAGCGGCTAAGCAGCTTAAAAGAGATAATATAATTATTACTTCAGTTGATGGCGCACCGGGTATTGTTGCTGCATTAAAAAATCCAGACAGCCCTATGATTCAAGCATCTGGTAGCCAAAATCCATTTGTTATGGCATCAAAAGCAGTGGAGCTCGGATATCAAATAATGAATGGAGAGGTACCTGAAGAGAGTGTAATATTACTTCCTTCTGAGTTGGTGACCCGCGATAATGTTAATGAATACAAAGGTTGGGATGCAGTTCGATAAATTAAAATTTGAGCCATGTTAACTAACATGGCTCTTACCTAATTTCTTATTCCATTTATTTTAAAAAAAAGCGAGTTATTACTTTCGCATGCAGCAGGATGATAAGTGCTAAAAAAACGGATCAAGAATCGCGCACTGACTGCCATGATCACCGCGTGCGTTATGTCTTTTGCGTTAGTTCTGGTAGCCTGGATCGGTTTGAATAAAACCGACCGTATCATTACCCAAATTGAATCAGAGTCTTTACCCGACATTCGAGTGGCTTTAAGACTGGCGGAAGGTGTAGCACAGTTAACTGCATTAGCTCCTAACGTCTCCTTGACAAACCAACCCTCTCTGCTTAATCAGCTGCAAATTCGTTTACAGCAACGCTTTGATAAACTCTTTGAAATTGTCAAAATCATTTCTGACGATGAGTTCAAAACAAAGCTGCTGCAGCAGTTAAACGGGATTCAAAAAAGTTCCTTACAATTAATCTCTGTGGAGCAGCAGAATTTATTCCTGTCAGAAAAACTACTCAGCCGACGTTATCAATTGAAATTTTCTGCTTTTAAAAATGAATTAAAACGTTTTTCCAGCAACATCCCTGCACTGCAGGAGATTGATTATTTAATCGACTTCCTGATCGATCCCGGTGCTTACCAAAATGATTTAATTGTTAACATCTTAAATGGGTTACCGGAGCAAAAAACACAAAATTCAAAGGAATTATTAGCATTTTTGAATTTCGCTAAAGAAAATATCAGCGCGCGCGTCAATAATGACAAACGTAAGCGATTTTTGCTGGTTTCGATGCGTGTACAATCGGAATCCTTAAGTAACTTTGTCAACGTGTTTGCTAATTCAATTCAAGATAAAGTTGTTACTCAGCAGCAGCAGGCCCATCGCTTGATAAAACAAGTGTTCTGGGGAATGCTGGTCATGATGGTTCTCTTAATTCTCACTGTGGTTATTAACTATGGTAGGAACCTGCGCGTTTTAAATGATCTGACGACGGTCACCGATGACATGGTCAGGTTATCTAACGGAGGGATGCGCGAGGGCGCAGTATCAAAAAAAAACCAGGATGAAGTTGGGGAGTTGTTCGAGGCATATTTAATTTTTCAAGAGTATACGTTGCAGATCCAGCAAGTCGGTAATGATCTAGAGCAACAGAAATTACTGTTAGAAACAATTTTTAACAGCATGAATGACGGGTTAAGTGTTTTTTCTGCTGATAATCGCTTACTTACCTGGAATAAAAACTATATTAATTTACTCGGCTTGACTGAGCGGGATATCTATCCACAAATGCCGCTTGAAGATATTATTCGGTTAATAAGTCGTGCAGGGGAAGAGTTTAAAGATATTAATGGTCACTTTATCGATATTCATCAATGGACAATCAAGCGCCATACTTCTAGTCAATTTGTTGAGCGCCATGATCAAGCAGGAAGAATTATTGAGTTTCGCAGTCAGCCCATGACTAATGGTGGGTTTATCACGCTGATTCAAGACTTAACCTATCGCCGCGAGACCGAGTTGCAGTTACAGCAAGCTATTAAGATGGAAGTGCTGGGTAAATTAACCGGTGGTGTATCCCATGATTTTAATAATTTTTTAACCACCATTCTTGGTAATCTGCAATTATTAGAGTTACAACCTGGCTTGAATGACCGCCAGCGAAAATATTTGAATCGTGCTTTGAAAGCCACTGAAAAAGGCACTGAATTAATAAAAAAACTGCTTGCCTTCAGCCACAATAGATTTCTTGAGCCCGAACTGGTTATTTTGGATGAGTCGATTAAAGATATTGCGGATTTACTTCAATACAGTGTATCAGATGGTATTCAATTTATTTTTGATTTAGGAAATATAGATAAACCGGTAAAAATAGACAGAATTCAATTTCAAAATGCGTTACTTAATTTGACTCTGAATGCTAATGCGGCTATTTCCGGAAAAGGCAGTATTAAGATCAGCACGCGCATAATCCGTAAAAAAAATACCCATTGGCTAAGGATTTCCGTTGCAGATAATGGTAAGGGGATCCCCTATGAAATTCAGCATCGTGTATTTGAAGCCTTTTTTACCACTAAAGAGATCGGCGCCGGCACGGGATTAGGTTTAAGCTCTGTGCACGGATATGTGCAGCGTTCGGGGGGGGAAATTGGCATTAAATCTAAACCCCATGAGGGCACAACCGTATGGATGGAATGGCCGGTTGAGGAGCAATCATTTCCTATCAGTAAGATTGGTTCTACCCGTACCGAAGCAAAGGCAGAGCCAAGCGTATTACTCCTTGTCGAAGATGATCTGCAAGTTGCCGAGACAATGAAAGATTTTTTAGCGATTAGATTTCCTGACGTTAAACATTTCCCAAGTGCCGACAAAGCTTGGCGGTGGATTTTAAAAAATAATCAAAAAATTATTGGCATACTCAGTGATGTTCATTTAATCAATTCAATTTCCGGCATTGAACTAAGAGATAAAGTACAGTACCGCTATCCTGAATTGCCCTATTTTTTATATTCTGGAATGGCAAAGGAAGCGATTGAAAAACAGTTTGATTGTAAGATTGAATGTAATTTTATTAATAAACCAGTGACTTATAAAGACATAGCTAACATCATTATTGGTACAAATGCAGATAATGACGTAAAAGGAGAGGTATGAAAAATATCATTAGCAAGATTATGATCGCTGGTATTGTGTTGTTGGGAAGCGTCACCTCTAAAGCCTTTGCTTTAACGGTTGCAATCAGTTTGGTGGATCTGTCCAATCCTTTTTTTATTATGCTTGCCGAAGAGATTTCTGCACAGTTAGAGGCTCAGGTTGAAGGCCAGTTAACTATTTATGTGCATTCAAGTGCCTACGATCTTAATCAGCAAAACCAGCAAATTAAAGATTTTATTAACAAAGAGGTGGATATCATTTTCATCTCTGCTTCTGCCAGTGATGCTATTGAACCGAGTATAATAAGCGCTCGCGAAAAAGGAATAATAGTCGCCGCAGTAGATATTGAATCACGGGGGGCTGATATCAGCATTACCTCTGATAATTTTCAGGCGGGTCAGTTATCCTGCCAATATCTAGTGGATAGGCTTGGGGGAAAGGGTGAAATTGCAATTATCAATGGTTGGACAACAATATCATCAACCAGTAATCGTGTCGCAGGCTGCCGTGATCTATTAAAAAAATATCCCGGAATCAAGCTTGTTTCATACTCTCACAATGGCAGCGGAAGTTTCAGTGGCGGACTGGAAAGTATGACTTATCTTATGCTCGAATATCCGAATCTAGAGGCGGTATTTGCCATTAATGATCTCGCCGCCTTAGGCGCAGAAGAAGCGGCCAAACAGTCCGGAAACAATAAGATCATAATAGCTTCTGTGGATGGCTCCCCTTTGTTCTTAGAACACCTTAAATTAAAAGACAGTCTATTAGTCGCCACCGCTGCACAGTTTCCTCGCGCGATAGCCCAAAAAGCAGTTATTCTCGCGTTACAAAAACTCAGAGAAACATCCGCAGGCCATACGACAGAGTTAATACCTACTGAATTAGTGACCAAACAGAATGTCAGTCAATTTAGCAACTGGGATAAAACAAAATGAAAGATTATGACCAACTTGCCGATCAGCTACGCGACAAATCATTAAAATTAAGGGCTGGAGCGCAATACTGGATTGCATTAGCAGGCGCTCCGGGCAGTGGGAAAAGCACACTTGCCGAGGCATTGAAGTCTCGTTTGGGTGAACTGCTTACCATTATTCCGATGGACGGTTTTCACTACTATCGCCATGAACTGGATAAAATGAACGACCCTGCAGAAGCTTATGCCCGCCGCGGGGCGCCATTTACTTTTAATGCCCCAAAGTTTGTCAATGCAGTGATTAAAGCGCGCCAAGAAGGTGAAGGACTGTTTCCCGGTTTTGATCATAATAGCGGCGACCCCGTTGAAAATGATATTTCATTAAACAAAGATAGCAAGATCGTTTTAATTGAAGGTAACTATTTATTGCTCGATGAGAAACCCTGGTCACAACTGCAGAATAAGGTGTTTGATGAAACTTGGTTCTTGTATGTGCCGCTGCCTGAATGTAATAGACGTGTCTGCGCACGTCATATGAAAACGGGGTTAACAAAACAACAAGCACAGCACCGAGTAGCAAGTAACGATAGTCTTAATGCGCAGCTGGTGACTGAGGTTTCAATCAAAAATGCGCAGCGAATAATTCGCATAAACTAAAGATCAGATAGAAATCAAAAAATAAAAAACTAGCCGCTTAATACTTAAAACAGAGGCGATTTTTCCTGATTTGTTGTTGTAGTTTATAATTATGGAACATTTTTATTGTTATTTATTATGAAAAACGGCTAAATACAGAGAATAATATTTCCTAAAATCAAGGTGTAAATTGTAGATGGATGATCGTTCTAAAAAACCGATTCTGATAGTTGATGATGAAGTTGACGTGCGCATTCTGGTAAGCGATGTTTTAAATCAAGCAGGCTATCCCTGTGTTGCCGTTGCAGACGGAAATACCATGTTTGGCGAAATGAAAAAGGCGCTCTTTAGTTTATTAATCATTGATCTGCGGTTGAAAAATGAAGATGGTTTAGTACTTGCGCGTAGCGTAAGAGAAAACAGCAATATACCTATTTTAATGTTGACTGGAAAAGGTTCTGAAACGGATAGAATTTTAAGTTTGGAAATTGCTGCCGATGATTTTCTGATGAAACCTTTTAATATTAGAGAACTGGTTGCCAGAGTTAACGCATTGCAGCGCAGAGCCGTGATGACTATAAACAATGATCCTGCCGACTTATCTGATTCACATGAGTGTTTATCTTTTGGTCACTGGATTCTTGATTTATCCGCCCGTGAATTACGCAACAGCAGCGGAGAAGTTACCCTGCTAACCTATGGCGAATTTACGCTGTTAGAAAGTCTGGCTACAAGACCTAAACGGGTCATATCCCGAGAGCAGTTATTAGAATATCTTCGTGGTGCGGAGGGGGATACCTTTGACCGTACTGTTGATGTGTTAATATCTCGCTTACGCCAGAAGTTGGAAATCAATTCAAGAAGTCCCAGATACATACGCACAGAACGGGGCATAGGGTATAGTTTTTCTGAAAATGTAAGTAAAAGCATAAGATGATTATCCTTTTTTATTGACCTCGTTTAATGTGAAGTCGATAAAACGCCTGTTGGCTATTGATAAATAACCGTCTTTTCGCCACGCAAATGCAAGGTCGAGATAGACAGGCTCTTCAAAAGGAATACCCAGTACTTCAGATTCGCGGTCTGTTACCAATTCCAGCAGGGCGGTTATCGCAAATTCGTTTTTAACAATGTTTAACATCATCGCCAGTAAATTTGTTTCAAAAGAATATTTTGCCGTGTACTGATATTGCTCGCAAAGTTTATCAATCACTTCGCGGTGAAAGTAACCCACTTTAAACATCACCAGTTCCTGTCCGAAAAAAGTACTGTAATCGAGTTTTTTAAAGCCTGCTAAGGGATGATTTGTACCCACCGCAGCAACCATTTGTGACGTTACCAAGTGTCTGGCCTGCAGTTCATTGGGTAAATGGTCATTGACAATCACTCCCAGATCCAACTCGCCGCTTAACAGTTGTGCTCTGATGGTTTGTGTGCCGGATTCCACGATTGACAGTTTAATATCAGGGTACTTAAAGTTAAAAGCCATTAATATTTCAGGGAAAAAATAGGATCCCATCATGCTTGGAATGCCAATTTTTACTTCTCCCTTCTCAAAACCGCGTAATTCATCAATGGCAATTTGCGCATCGTTTATTTTCGTTAAGATAGCTTTAGCATGGGTTAACAGAACCTCACCTTCTTTAGTCACCGTGACGCCTTTACTGCTGCGGTGTAATATTGTCACCCCAATTTTTTTTTCTAACTTGCGGATTGCAATACTTAAAGCGGATTGCGCAATACCCAGCGCTTGAGCTGCCTTGGTATAACTGCCATGTTCAACGATGGTCACAAAATAATACAATATTTTAGAATTTAGCATAACTTTAATATATGGCAACTATGAGTTTAATATATTTTTAATATTAGCATTTAATGGCTAATCTAGGTAAAAATAAATTACCGAGTAGATAAAGTGATAAAATTACATTCCCCTTCATACAAACGCGTCACCCTTGGGCTAGGCCTAGGCTCTTTTCTGGTTTTCTGTAACCTCTATTATTTTCAGCCATTACTGCCCTATTTTATGGACAAATTTTCGGCCTCTGAACTGCAGGTAAACTGGCTTTTTTCCAGTACTACTTTTGCCGTCGCCTTTTCGCTTATTCCCTGGGCCATTATTTCTGAAATATATGGTCGAAGACCGGTCATGTTATGCAGCTTAATATTAATTCCTTTAGTTAATCTACTGATGTTTTTTAGTCAGGAGCTGTCACATTTTATCTTTCTGCGCACGTTATTAGGCATCGCACTGGCAGGGTTTATTGCCGTGGCAGTGGCTTATATGGCGGAAGAATTTGAGCCGCAGGCTCTCTTGGTCGCGGTTGGCGGTTATATCAGTGCAAATTCACTCGGCGGTGTTATCGGGCGTATCTATGGCGGGGTAATGACTGATTTTGTCGGCTTAAAGTGGACCATCTTTAGTATGTCTATTTTGAGTCTAATTATTTTATTTTTTGTTGTTTCCTTAATCAGTAAACAAAAACATTTCAAACCGCAAAAAGCCCGTCTTTATTATCACAACAGACTGTTATTTGATCATATTAGAAATCCTGCTATTTTTCTTGTGATGATCATTGGTGGTCTCAATTTTGCAGTCTTTATTAACGTCTATAGCGTGATGGGATTTAAATTATCCGCAGCGCCATTATCATTACCTGCCAGTATCACATCGTTAATATTCTTATGTTATTTGATGGGCACTGTTTCGGCAAAACTAAGCGGACGTTGGATAAAGCGTTATTCTGCTATTTCCGGTATTTTGTGTGGCTTAGGAGTGAGTTTTTGCGGCTTAGTGATTATGTTTCTGCCGAATATTGCCGCCATTGTAGTCGGCTTATTATTATTAAGTGGCGGTGCATTTTTTATCCACTCTCTCGCTTATGGTTACATAGGGAGAAACGTGACACAGGGTAAATCAACAGCAACCGCTTTATATCTTGTTTTGTATTATGTAGGAGGCAGTATTGGCGGTTTTGTGCTGATATATTGCTGGCAGCTAGGTGGTTGGCCAGTGGTGTTTGCAGCATGTGCCTTTATTTACCTGTTAATTATATATTGCGCCTTAACTGTTCAAAAAATAATTATTCCGGTTGCAGCCCCAATGCCGTTATAGCAATCGAATAATAGTTAATCAAATATAACATCGTTGTTTAATTGTTAGACCTCAGTTATGGTTCAGTCAACCGCCCAATATTTTTTGTCTATTTTTAAGGGCAGTGGCAGTCTGACTGATTGCCTTCAAAACAGGATATTCTTATCGGGAGCGAGTACTGATGGTTTAAGCACTTGCCTCTTTTGATATCGGCAACCTTTGCAGACAGTTTAAAACCCTATGGAATTTTTATTATGCTTATTATCAGAAAATATGTTGAACAAGATGCAAGAGAAATCTGGTTGCTTTTTTTTAATACCATCAGAAATATTAATCGTCATGACTATACCGAGTTGCAGGTGCAGGCCTGGGCACCCGATTCAATGGATCTTTTTATCTGGAATAAACGTATGATCGATATTGAGCCCTTTATTGCAGAAATTGACGGCACTATTGTCGGTTATGCAGATTTACAGAATGATGGTCTGATAGATCATTTTTTCTGTCACTATCAATATCAGAGACAAGGAATAGGCAGTGCGCTAATGGCGCATATTTTTGATCTCGGCGGCAAGAAGAAAATTAACAGCTATTTTTCGCAGGTAAGTATCAGTGCAAAACCTTTCTTTGAGCATTTTGGATTTAAGCTGGTAAAACAACAGTCAATTGATGTAAAAGAGCAGCAACTGATTAATTTTCATATGCAAAAAAGAGTCTGATATTTTTTTAACTGGTATGGTCGATTAACTGATTACCATTGACTCTTTTTAGAAGGCTGCCCATCGCCATGTCTATTAGGCTTAAAATAATAAATGCAGGCATTGAAGCAATTATTAATATAACAATTGATCAATAGAGTACTTTTAATCCTCACTTCTTGACAATCTTAGTGATCATTCCATAGTCAATATAGGGCATACTTTTGTGCCGTTAATAGGGGTTATTATGTCGACAGAAAATGAGCAGGACCCCCGAACTCCTTGGGATAATAATCAAGGTTTTCCTCCGGAATATGGTTTATTAATGAAGAGAGGATATTCGCACTATAAAAGAAGGCTTCTGGGTAGACACTCAAGGGGAGCTGGCCGGTATGTTTTTTATATTTTGTTTTTATTGCTGGCTGGAATAAGCCTCTGGTCCGCTATTTACACTATTCCCAGTGATTCTGTTGCGGTTGTACAGCGATTTGGAAAATATTTAAAAGAAGTGCCTGCCGGACTGCATATTAAAATGCCACTTGGTATTGACCGTGCCACTATTGTTCCGGTTAAAAGACAATTAAAGCAAGAGTTTGGTTTTACCACACCGGATGCGACGGATCCTTATCAAAGTTCCGGTGTGAGAGCGAGCGAACAGGAAACACAAATGGTCACCGGTGATTTAAATGCCGCCCTTGTGGAGTGGGTAGTTCAGTATCGTATTGCCGATCCGGTTAAATTCTTATTTAAAGTGCGCCAGCCCAGTGAAACCCTGCGCTCAGTTTCAGAATCAGTGATGCGTGAAGTGGTGGGGGATCGTACCGTTGATGAAGTGATCACTATTGGCCGTCAGGAGATTGAGTATGAAGCATTGACCAAAATGCAGGCGCTTTCCAGTAAATATGAAATGGGGATCAGTATTGATCAGGTACAGCTAAAAAATATTAACCCGCCAAAGCCAGTTCAGGCATCTTTTAACGAAGTAAACCAAGCGCAGCAGGAAAAAGAAAAGCTAATTAATGAAGCTCGGCGTGACTACAATAAAGTTATTCCATTAGCGCTGGGTGAAAAAGATCAACGTATTCGTGAGGCTGATGGTTACCGGCTTAAACGCATTAACGAGGCTGAAGGTGATGTTGCGCGATTTAATGCACTGTTCGCTGAATACCTTAAGGCGCCTGAAGTCACAAAGAGACGTATCTATCTTGAGACAATGCAGGCGGTGTTACCACAGATACGCTCCAAAATAATTATCGATTCAAACAGCCCGAGTATTTTGCCATGGTTAGATCTTAATGCGGCCCAGGGAGAAAAGCCATGAAGAACATAACAACAGGATTTGCATTATTATTGATAGCACTGGTGGTTATGACATTAAAATCGACGCTTTACACTGTGGGTGAAGTTGAGCAGGTTATTATTACACAGTTTGGAAAGCCGGTAGGTACCCCTGTTACCAATGCGGGTTTGAAGGCAAAATTCCCCTTTATACAAGAGGTCAACAGCATAGATAAAAGAGTCTTAGAGTGGGATGGCGAACCATCGGATATGCCGACTAAAGATAAGCTCTATATCTCTGTGGATCTTTTTGCCCGCTGGCGGATAACCGATCCTCTGCAATATTTTCTGCGCTTGCGCGATGAGCGCAGCGCCCAATCAAGACTGGACGATATTCTTGGCAGTGAAACCCGTAATGCTGTGGCAAAACACGAATTAATCGAGATAATCCGCACCACAAAAGATCGGGAGCCGCTGCGTGATGATCTTCTGACCGATGCCGAGCGCGCGCTGAAAATGGGTTCTCTGGTGCCCATTCAGAAAGGCCGTATGCTGGTGGAGCAAGAAATTTTTATTGCTGCAGCCGAAAAAGTGCAGGTGTTTGGTATTGAGCTTCTGGATATCCGCTTTAAACGCATTAATTACAATGCGAGTGTGCGGCCCAAAATTTATGATCGTATGATCAGTGAGCGCAGGCAGATTGCCGAGCGTTTTCTGTCCGAGGGAAATGGTGAAGCCGCCAGAATTCGAGGGAATCGTCTTCGGGATTTAAATAAAATACAGTCAGAAGCCTATCGGCAGGTAGAGGAGATTCAGGGCGTTGCTGATGCCAAAGCCTCTGAAATTTATGCGCGGGCATACAATCAAAGCCCTCAATCTGTTGGTTTGTATGAGTTTACCCGCACGATGCAGGCATACCGGAGTATTATTGCGCAGAATACAACTTTGGTCTTATCGACAGACAGTGACCTGTTTAAATTTCTTAAGGGAATTAATGTGGATAAAATGCCATTGCCAAAAGAGGGGAATATTCCTTAAGCATTATTGCCTTCGAGCTTCCTGCCTTACAGCTGACGGCTTACAGCCGTCAGCCCTTTTTAATCACGAAAAACGATATCAAAGTTACCTGAGCGTACCCCTATTTGAATACCTAAGCGCCGTGAACGATGATGATCCTTGTTGATTACTACGTAATGAGGCCGGTTGTGATGGCGATTTCTGTGTTTGCCATGATCAGAATATTTATGTTTGCGGTGATCAGAACGTTTGTGTTTCATATGATGACGAACACGGTTGTGGCGCTCTCTAATATTTTCAGCATGGTGGTTTCTTTGCTGGTTGTGTAGCTGCTGTGATTCATCGTTTCGGCGTCCCTCATGGTGATCTTTGTTTACCTGCTGTGATTTACCGTTTCGGTTTCCCTGATGGTTATCATTGCCTGCGAACGAGGTTGCCGGTATTAAGGTCAAGCCGAATAACAATGAACCTGTGATGATTACCATTTTTGATTTTCTTCTCAATTTTTTAATAATATTCATTTTATTCTCCAGTCTATTTCAGCTATCACGGGTTTGTCCCGATGAAGTTAATGTAACGCCCGTTAGCTGAACGAAAGCTGAATGGATAGATTTGATAGCTGATAACTGATAGCTGATAACTGATGACCGATAACTGATAGCTGATAACCAATAGCTGTTAGCTCCGAATGTTCAATATTATGGTCATTTAGATGTTTTCAATTAAGTGGGATATCACGTAAACTACGCATATTTTTCCAGCCATTTGCTCCCAGGTGAACCGATGATACGTCTAAACCAAGTTAAACTCCCGCTAGATCATACTGATGATGCGCTCCAAAAATATGTTTTAAAGGCACTATCAATTTCAGCTGAGCAATTAACTGATATCCATATTTTTAAACGCGGTTATGACGCGCGTAAGCGTAATGCGATCACCCTGATTTATACTCTGGATGTGACCTTAGCCGATGTTGATGAAGAGGCTATATTAGTGCATTTTGTCAAATCACCGGATGTCCGTAAATCACCGGATACCGAATATAAATATGTCGCACAGGCCCCTGATAATCTTACTGAGCGTCCAATTGTTATTGGAATGGGACCCTGTGGTTTATTTAGCGCTTTGCTTCTTGCACAAATGGGTTTTAAGCCGATCATTTTAGAGCGTGGTAAATCGGTACACGAGCGTTCTAAAGATACCTTTCGTTTCTGGCGAAAAGGAGAGCTAAATACAGAATCCAATGTGCAGTTTGGCGAGGGGGGAGCCGGTACATTTTCCGATGGCAAATTATACAGTCAGGTAAAAGATCCAAATTTTCTCGGTTTAAAGGTAAAGCAGGAATTTGTTGCGGCGGGTGCACCGGCTGAAATTATTTATGTTAGTAAACCGCATATTGGTACCTTTAAACTGGTCACTATGGTTGAGCGCATGCGCCGTAAGATCATTGCATTAGGTGGGGAAATTCGTTTTGAAAGCCGTGTTGAAGAAATTCATATTGACGATGCGCAAATCACCGGCGTGACACTTAACGGCGGGGAGGTTATCAAATCCAAGCATGTGGTATTGGCAATCGGTCATAGTGCGCGTGATACAGTGCAGATGTTATCCGATAAAGGGGTGTATCTTGAAGCGCAATCGTTCTCGATTGGATTTCGCATCGAACATAAACAGGAGCTGATTGATCAAAGCCGTTTTGGTATCAATGCGGGTAATCCTATTTTGGGTGCTGCCGATTATAAATTAGTACATCACTGTAAGAGTGGGCGCAGTGTTTATAGTTTTTGTATGTGTCCGGGAGGTGTGGTTGTTGGCGCAACATCGGAAAAAGAAGCCGTTGTGACCAACGGTATGAGCCAATATTCACGCAGTGAACGTAATGCGAACAGTGCTATTGTTGTCGGTGTTTCTCCCAGTGATTTTAATAATGACCCGTTACAGGGAATTGCATTGCAGCGTCAATTGGAACGTCAAGCTTATATTCTTGGTGGCAGTAATTATGATGCACCGGCGCAACGTGTGGGGGATTTTCTGGCGGGCAATGAAGCTAAGCCCGTTGGGGAGATTGAACCTTCCTTTAAACCCGGTGTAAAAATGATAGATTTGAGCAGCAGTTTGCCTGATTTTGCCATTGATGCGCTTCGTGAAGCATTACCGGCATTTGATAAAAAAATACGTGGCTTTGCAGCTGCAGATACAATGCTAACCGGGGTCGAAACACGCACTTCTTCACCGCTGCAGATTAAACGTGGTAGGGACTATCAAAGTGTTAACGTGAAAGGTTTATACCCGGGTGGCGAAGGAGCTGGTTATGCCGGAGGCATTTTATCCGCCAGTATTGACGGTATTAAAATAGCGGAAGCCGTGGCATTGGATATGCTTTTGGAAAAGTGATGTTATGTAGATAAATTGATCATGATTAACTTCTATGTTATTTTTTTGAGTCTATTTATTAGGCACCCAAACCTAATGGAGCTTCAGGTTTGGGGTTATCAATATTAACATTAGGGAAGAGTATGAAAATTGTATTATTGGATGCAGAAACATTAAGTGATAGTGATTTATCTCCATTTGAAAATTTGGGTGATTTTATAAGCTATCCGCTGACCAGCAAGGAACAAAGATTATTACATATTGGCGACCGGAATGTCATTATCACCAATAAGGTTGTTATTGATCAGGAAATTATAGCGGCAAATCCACAATTGAAATTAATCTGTATTGCAGCTACGGGAATGAACAATGTTGATTTAATTGCTGCTGAAAAAGCCGGTATAATGGTTAAAAATGTGTCTGGCTATTCTACCGAGAGTGTCGCCCAATCTACTTTTTCAATGCTCTTTCAGTTAATACATCAAAGCCGTTATTATGATCATTACACACAGTCTAAAGAATGGTGTAACAGCCCCACCTTTACGCATCTCAGCAAACCCTTTGGTGAAATAAAGGGTAAACGTTGGGGCATTATCGGCATGGGCGAAATTGGTCGACGAGTTGCTGAAATTGCAAGCGTATTTGGATGTGAACTTTGTTATTTTTCTGCTTCGGGTAAAAATAATCAGCAAGATTATCCGCAGGTTGATTTGGCAACGTTATTATCTACCTGTGACATTATTAGTATTCATGCACCGCTTAATGAACATACGCATAATTTAATTGATAAACAGGCGCTAAAAAAACTAAAAGCAGGGGCTGTTCTACTTAATATGGGCCGCGGTGGGATAGTCAATGAAGATGCAATGGCTGAAGCGCTTGATCAGTCGGATATTTATCATGGTACTGATGTGCTCGAGATTGAGCCTATGATTCAAGACCATCCCTATTTATCTGTGCAGGCAAAAGAGCGCTTGGTGATGACTCCCCATACTGCATGGGCCAGTCAAGAAGCAAGAACAAAACTTATCAATATGATTGTTGATAATATTAAATCTGCGAATTTTTAGCATTGGTCTTAATCTGTAGCAGCTCATTTATTGAGTTATAAAGATTGTTACAGCAGAAAAATAAAAAACACCCTTTATGCAAATAAAGGGTGTTTTTTTTGGCAATTAAAAAGTGAATTTAAACTTTTTAACCCGGGAAGAAAATCATTTTTGCCAGGAATAATGCCGCTAAGAACCAAACGCTTGCACTTAGGTCTTTGGCTTTGCCACTCATTACTTTAATGGCCGCATAGGCGATAAAACCAAGCGAAATACCATTAGCAATAGAAAAGGTTAATGGCATCATCAGGGTAACAACAACAACCGGTGCGGCTTCTGTAATATCATCCCAGTTAATTGTTTTCAGCCCTTCCACCATCAATACTGCAACGTATAATAATGCGCCAGTTGTAGCATAAGCAGGTATCATTCCCGCTAATGGAGCAAAGAATAAAGCGACTAAAAATAACAGACCAACCGTCACCGCAGTTAACCCGGTACGACCGCCTTCGGCAACACCCGCAATACTTTCAATATAACTGGTGGTGGTTGATGTACCCAGCATTGAACCGGCGATTGATGCGCCACTGTCAGCTAATAAGGCACGATTTAAACGCGGTAAATTTCCTTCTTTATCTAATAGTTTTCCTTTGTCTGCCACGGCAATTAAGGTGCCCGAGGTATCAAACAAATCAACAAACAGGAAGGCAAAAACAATACTTATCATACCCACATTGAATGCACCTGCAATATCCATCTGTAGAAGTGTCGGTGCAATACTTGGTGGCATTGACATAATACCATTATACTCCACATCACCGGCTAAAAAACCGATCAGTGTTATCGCTAAAATTGCGAACATAACACCGCCTTTAACACGGTAATGTGCCAGTGCGATAGTGAGAAAGAAACCCACACAAGCAAGAATAGCCGGTAAAGCGTGCATATCACCCAGTGAGATAAGTGTCGGCGGGTTAGAAATAACAATCCCTGCATTTTTCAGTGCAATCAGCGCTAAAAATAAACCGATACCCGCTGCAATACCTTTACGCATCGCCATTGGAATTGAGTTTATAATCCATTCGCGAATTTTAAACAGGCTTAGCAGTGTAAAGCAGATGCCCGACAGGAAAACCGCGCCTAATGCAACCTGCCATGAGTAACCCATATGGCCAACAACCACAAAAGAGAAAAAGGCATTCAGACCCATTCCAGGGGCGAGTGCAACAGGGTAGTTCGCATAAAATCCCATAATAAAGCAGCCGAGTGCAGCTGCTAAACAAGTTGCTACAAAGACAGCTCCGGAGTCCATACCGGCGGCAGATAACATTTGCGGGTTAACAAAAATGATATAAGCCATGGTTAAAAAGGTGGTGGTACCTGCAATAAGTTCAGTTTTTACTGAGGTTCCGTGTTCGTTGAGTTTAAACAGTTTTTCGAACATAGTAGATCCATATTATATAAGTGATCCTATCTAACAGACTTTAGACAGGGGGGCATGCATAAAAATGACGGGATTATAAAAGATACAAACGGATAAATCAGCTTTAATGCTAATATTTTAAAATAATGAGATGGATTTGATGATCAATGGGTAAAAAAGGATAAGCTGACCGGAATCAGCTACCCTTTTTTTTTATTTTTTAACTTCGTTACTGACGTGAGAGTTAAAGACAATACCCTGTTGATTGATGTCTATATCAAATTTGATGCGCATATTGTAGTTCTGTAAAAACATCGCCTCACTGGGCATGCTTTCTCCGCTTAGCTCCGTGGCTGTTATTATCGGGTCAAACATTCTTGTTAAGTCGAATGAAAAAGTGAAAAGACCATTTTTAGTCAATGCTTCACTGCTCATTAAATCTGCCTGCTGTTCAGATTTCTCACCATTGTAGATAACCAGATTCTGACCTTTAATGGCCATCTTAGGGCTGATATTTAACCCCTTAGGTATAAATTCCGATAAATCCACCGCACTACCATCAGCTGGTGGCTGCAGGCGCTGCAGATCCGGGCTGAACATTTTTAATGAGTTGAACAGGGCCAGTGGATTATCTGCAGAATAGCTAAGCAGGGCATCGAGACTTTCTAATGAAGGCGTACCTTCTTGTTTACTGATACTGTAGTCCAGCACTGCAACACTAAAACCTTTAAGGCCATTTGCCATGCCGCCTGCCATGCCCAGCATCATAGAATAGTTTTGCCCCTGTTGCTGTAACGTATCTTGGATCTCTTGTAATGGCGCACATTGATAATTTGGTGTTTTTAAATCTGTTAATATGGAGGCTGTTGCCGAGCTTAATTGATTGATATCCACGCCAAAACCTAATGCAAAGGCATTGTCTTTAATATTTTGTGTGTATTGCGGTATATAACCGCGCAGCGATTGCAGGGCGGTTAGAATTGTTTGGTTTTTACTTTCAATAACAGTGGACAAATCCATTGTGGATTGAGTCCCTGTTACCGATAAATCTGTATAACCAAAAACGGTACGCGGCCAATTATTGGCGACAGTGGTCAACTCTGCCTGACATTCAGCGGTTCTGAACGCTGACAGAGGATTTTCCTGATCCTGTTGCGCAAACAGTAGGCTTAGGTGACGTGCAAGCTGGTTAGCATTGACCGAGGTTAATCCCTTTATTATTTCCTGATGATTGATAAAAGCGATATTTTGATCTGTAAAATTATATTTACTGGCAATCTCTTCTAAAATGCCCGATTCGGTAATCGGATTTTCAGCTTTAAGTAAACCTAACGCGCTGCTTAATAAGGTTTCTTTATTTAATGAACTGTTTAGCGTGATGGTTAATAAGCCATTATTTTGAGAGATAATCAGATCTGTTGTTTGTGCTTCTGATGAATCATTCAACCGGTAAGCGCGATATTCAGTCTCTTGTCTTTTGCCGGTACGGTGAGAGTAACCACTTTCCTGTTCCGCTTTATCTAATAAATCCCAAATTGCCTGTGTATTTTCCACTTCAATTTTTAAGACGGGTAATGCGCCTAACATATAAAAATAAGCGCGGATATTATCCGCCAGGCCGAAGGTATTAAGAAACATCTCGGTATCCGGTAATGACGTTTGATAACTTTTTGCGATACTTAAGAAAAATTTTGACTGCGGATCGCCTTCAACTGCAATATTCTGCAATGTTTCTTGGTCTTTAGCTGTGTTTAACTGCGGTGAGCTATTTAAATAATCTTTAAGCGGAAAGGGTTTAAGTTGAGCGCTTAATAAGGGGGTGTCAGCAGGTACGTAATCAAGTACATTGTAAGCTTGGGGTGACGTTTGTAGCTGCTGGTTAGCAAAATATGCAGCGGCTCCCGCTGCTGCGATCGCGGTTACTATTAATATTTTTTTCAAGTTTGACTCTCCCGTTGGTACTCTATGGAAATTGATTATAACCTTGCGATACAGAGTTGTAACAATTAGAAATATGCGTAACAACTTAACTTAACTGAATGAAAATGGAAGATATAATTTTTATTCGGGGGATGTTGCTGTCAGAAAAATAAAATTATCCCAAAGCTGAAGGGAAATCCAAGAATAAGCAACTTGTCACGCAGTAAATTTAATCTTTGTTATAAGAGGGCATGATAATTAATAGCTTCAAGCAGAGAGTCATTATCAGTAACCGCATTTTTAGCGCGTCACGGGCTCCTTTGTTTAATTTAGTGTCCATAATTTCTGTGTTGTTATTTTAGCGATGACGAAACGAAGAATAAATATTTAGTTGTTCATTCTCCGTTGAGTTTTTTTAGAATGAGAATGAGAATTCTACATTCATTAATCTCAAGGTAATGCAGCTACGGAAATGATTGTTAACATTTTTCTCATTTCAATAATAATGTTAGCAAGTGGAAACAGGATGTTTCTACAGAGTATCAGGATAAAATTATGCAGCTTATTGTTTGAGCGCGCGTAATTTTATCCTGCATGATTTTTAGTGGCTGCAGTTTAAACTATGGGCATGGTCATGATTTGCATGATTTGCGTTATTGTCTTCCATATCTGCAACCATTACCTCTGTTGTCAAAATCAAACTCGCGATAGATGCTGCAAACTCTAAAGCACAACGTGTTACTTTTGTTGGGTCAATAATACCAAACTCCATCATGTCACCATATCGATCGTTTTTTGCATCAAAACCAAAATTTCCGGTTTGCTTTTTAATTGTACTAAGCACTTCAACAGGTTCATTTCCAGCATTTTTAGCAATTTGCTTTAATGGCGATTCCATGGCTTTAAGTAAAATTTTAATGCCAAAGCTCTGATCCGGATTGTCGCCCTCAAGAGAAGCGAGAGTTTGTGCTATACGTATATATGCAACGCCGCCTCCTGGTACAATACCTTCTTTAATGGCTGCTTTTGTTGCATGCAAGGCATCTTCAACACGATCCTTTTTTTCCTTCATGGCGACTTCTGTCGCAGCGCCGACCTTAATGATGGCGATAGCACCCGATAATTTAGCAACACGTTCGGCTAATTTTTTCTGGTCATATTCAGAAGATGAATTAAGGAGTTGAGAATTTAATTGTTTAATTCGTTGCATAATAAGTTGCGGATCGCCTTCACCGTGAACAATAGTGGTGTTTGAATCTGTAATAATAATTTTTGAAGCATTACCCAGTTTATCGGTATCCACCTCCGACAGATCCATGCCAATCTCAGGCGAAATAACTGTACCACCGGTATAAATAGCTAAATCTTGTAATATCTCAGTCCGTCTGCTACCGAATGCGGGTGATTTAATAACAGTCACTTTTAGATTGTTTTTCATATTATTACCAATGATCCGCGATAAAACCTCATTGTTAATGTCTTCTGCAATCACAAGAAGCGGGTTACGATTGTTTGCTAACTTTTCAAGTAAAGGAAGTAAGTCCTCCATATGGGTTAATTTATCATCAAGTAGTAAAATAGAAGGGTTATTTAATTCAACTGTCGATTTTTCATGATTGTTAATAAAATACGGTGATAGGTAACCACGATCAAAGGCGAGTCCTTCTTTAAAAATCAATTCATCATCGTATCCTTGAGCATCTTCGACACTAACAACACCATCGGTTCCAATTCTTTCCATTGCTTGTGCAATTAATTTACCAATCTGTTCCTCACCGTTGGCTGAAATAGTCGCAATTTGTTCGGCTTTTTCTAAGTTATCACAATTTTGAGATAATAAATTTAATTCGAGCAGAGCATAGTGTAAGCATTTATCAATCCCTTTCTTTAAATCAATCGGGTTCATATTAGCTGATATTGCATTCACACCTTCATTAACAATAGCTTGAGTTAATACAGTTGCTGTTGTGGTGCCATCACCAGCACTGTCACTTGCCTGAAAGGCGACTTCTTTTGTCAACTGGGCACCCATGTTTTCAAAAGGGTCAATTAATTCAATTTCTTTCGCAACGGTGACCCCATCTTTAGTAATAATGGGACGGCTGTATTTTTGGGCAATAACAACATTTCGCCCCTTTGGACCTAAAGTCACTTTAACCGAATCGGCTAAGATGTTAACTCCTTTTAACATCTTCTCACGGGCATGGTGGTTAAATTTAATCGCTTTAGCTGACATATTTAAATAATCCTTATTTGGTAACAGTAGATATTCAGTTTGTGCAAACGATTGCACCACTATGGGGGTTTTAAGTCAATTTAATTTTTCAAGTGGGTTGGAGTTAGTCTATAAATGTGATTTAGGTCATAAATCAACCTGCAATGTAAAGATTGGTGTGTACTATTGTTAAATATATGTTAATTTTTATAAATCAATTGCATTTGACACAATCATTTAAACAATCGATTGCAGAGAGAGGTTGATTGATACAAATCCTAAATTAATAGAACTGATTATGAGAGAGGAATTACCCATGCAAAAGAAATTAGCCATTACTGGATTAGCATTTTCAATATGTTTTTCAACCTTTAGTTTTGCAAAAGACTACGTGATAGGTGTGACTCAAAACAATGTTGGGGTTGATAGCTACCAAACAACATATGACATTGCGTTAAAAGACACCATGACTAAATACCCAAATGTAGAAGGGATTGTCTTGGATGCCGGCGGTAATGTTGCGAGACAAATTGCACAAGTTCAGGACTTAATACAACAAGAGGTAGATGCAATTATATTGTGGCCTACCAATGGTCAAGCATTAACCCCAATCGTTCGTAAGGCTAAACAAATGGGGATTCCGGTCATTATTACAAACTCAAATATATCTGAGAAGGGTCAAGAATTCATAACTGCTTTTTCAGGACCAAATACAATTACACAAGGGCAATATGCCGCAGAACTGATGTGTGAAGGGTTGAATGGTAAAGGTCAAGTTGTTCAGATTACAGGCCAACCTGGGTATCAAACCGCAATTAACCGCCAAAAAGGATTCGAAGACTCTTTAGCTGCAGATTGTCCAGGAGTTTCAATTATCGACAGCCAACCTGGTGATTGGAATAGAGAAAAATCGCAAAGGGTGATGGAAAACTTTATTACTCGATTTGGTACGAAAATTGATGGTGTCTATGCCGCAGATGACAACATGGGAATTGGCGCACTGAATGCGATAAAAGAAGCTGATTTGAAAAATATTAAAATTGTAGGAGCAACGAATTTTGCTGTTGGTTATGACGCAATTAAAGAAGGGTCATATTATGGTTCAGTTGTCCAATCTCCTGTAAGTGATGCCATTGCGGCGTTAGCTATCACAATGAAAATCTTAAATGGAGATAAAGTAGAAAAAGACAATTATTTTGACACGCCTAAAGTTACTTTAGCAAACATAGACGAATTTGAAAGACCTGTTTTTTAAAGTCTGATCATAAATATTGTTGATTAATTTATTTTATTATTAAGATTTCAAAGGCATTCTTATTTGTATATAACAATGCCTTTGTTAATGATTAATCGCTAGTACTTTAATCAACAAACTCAACTGTAATGGTGATATATGTTTAGTGTGATAAATAGATATATGTATGATATATATGCTAAAAATGTCAATCTTGGCGTTGTTGCAAAACAAGGGTTTTTGATCGGTTTTATTGTTCTTTTATTTGTATTTTCATTGTTTTCTGATGAGTTTTTACAATCAAGAAACGTAATGACAGTGATCAGTCAAGCAGCGATCATCGGTGTGATAGCGATAGGCGTCACCTTTGTTATTGTAGGCGGAAATTTAGACCTTTCCGTAGGTTCAATGTTGTCCTTTGGCGCGGTATTGGTGGCAGATCTCCACGATAAAATAGGGGCATATCCAGCCATCGCTTGCATGATGATGGCATTATTAGTTATTGGCTCAGTCAACGGTTTTTTAGTTGCATATTTAAAATTAAATTCATTAATTGTTACCTTAGGGATGCTTTCAGTTATCCAAGGTATGACACTGATATATACCAGTGGAAAAAATGTGGACATCACCGCTCAGGATACGAGCGTATTTGACTTTATTAATAAAGGTACTGTGTTTGATATACCGGTTCCAATAATTTTATTTATTCTGCTCGGTTTGGCAATGGAAATATTATTAAAAGGCACAGTGTTTGGCCGTAAATTATTTGCTACAGGTGGTAATCCTAAAGCCGTTTTGTTTTCTGGTATCAACAGTGCAAAAGTTGTATTTTCAACCTATTTATTATCTGCTTTTACGACGGGATGTGCCTCCATTCTTATTGCTTCAAGGGTCATGGGTGCACAAAATACGGTAGGTCAAGGTTATGAATTAGTTGTACTCGCAGGGGTAATCTTAGGCGGAGCAAGCCTATTAGGCGGCTCAGGCAGTATTATTAAAACAATACTCGGCGTTCTAGTCTTAAAATTTCTACAGAATGGATTATTACTATTAGGTTTTCAATATTATATACAGTGGGTCGTGACATGGGTGGTAATTATATTTGCTGTTTGGCTAGATATAGCAGTGACGAGACGAAAAGTATTGCTGGATTAACTAATAAGTATTAAAGGATCACCTATGAGATGGAATAATTTCAATAAATTAAAGATACAACCAATCTGGTTTTTTGTGCTTATCTTAATTGTATTTTTTAGTAGCACATCGGAATATTTTTTTGAATTCAGTAATTTTAAAAATATATTTATTCAGACATCGACGATTGGCTTAATTGCATTAGGACTTACATTTGTAATGATCAATGGAAATATTGATTTGTCCGTGGGTTCAATGGTTGCTTTATCCGCTTCAATTACGATAGGCCTCCAGGGATACGGGTTAGGATTTTCAATATTTGCGGCACTGTTAGCTGGCGTCCTGTTTGGAGCTCTAAATGGGATTATAGTTTGGAAAACAGGGGTTGATTCATTTATCGTCACCTTAGGCGCGATGATTGGAATAAGAGGCGTGGTGTTTATTTATACAGAAGAACAATCCTTCTATGCATTAGATTTTGCCTTTTCAGATTTTGGAAGTAGTTCTCTTTTAGGTATACCAAGTTTAGTACTTATATTTTTATTTTTTTCATGGTTAATGCATTTTATTCTGAGTCGAACGATACATGGTAGGAATATGTTAGCCATTGGAGGCAGTCGTACAGCTTCGCTCAATGCCGGTATGAAAATAGGCAGGCACTTAATGATTAACTTTATGATATGTGGATTTTTAGCTGCACTAGCAGGTATTACTTTATCTTCCCAGATGGGAGCATCTACTCCTAATTTAGGTCGAGATTTTGAACTTTGGGCTATCACAGCTGTTGTTCTTGGTGGCACTCATTTAAAAGGTGGCTCAGGTAGTATTATTGGTACTTTAGGGGGAGTTATTGCAATTGGTGTTCTACGAAATGGGATGAATCTCTTACATATACCCTCGTTTTATGTCCTTGTTATCTTAGGCGTCATCTTAATTAGTGTTATTTATTTTGATAGCTTGATGAAAAATAAAATGGAGCTAAGTCAATAATATGTCTAATCCAAATTTAATATTGTCGATCTCAAATATAACAAAAAAATTCCCGCCGTCAGTTGTCGCTTTGTCTGATGTGTCATTAGATATTTACACAGGAGAAGTACATGCCATAGTCGGGGAGAATGGCGCTGGAAAATCTACTTTAATGAAAGTGATTGCGGGTGTTCATAAGCCTACATCAGGGACAATTAATTATGAGGGTAATGATGTTGTTTTATCCAACCCAATTATAGCTAAAAAAATGGGTATTTTATTAATACATCAAGAATTATCTTTAGTAGAAGAAATGACCGTTGCTGAAAATATTTTTATAGGTGAATATCCTACAAAAATGCAGGGTCTAGTTGACTATAAGCTGCTCTATAAAAGAACGGACGAAATAATTACAAAGCTCAAATGTAATTTTTCGTCAAAGGATAAAGTGAGTCACTTAAGTATTGCTCAAAAACAAATGGTTGAAATTTCAAGAGCATTAGTTATGAAGCCTAAGGTTATCATTTTTGATGAACCTACCGCATCATTAACAGATACAGAAAAATTTGTATTAATGGACTTGATCAATACATTAAAAAAAGAAGGTGTTGCCATTGTCTATATCTCTCACCGTATGGATGAAATATTCACGTTATCAGATCGTATCAGCGTTTTACGTGATGGCGAGCATCGGAAAACCGTAAAAACTCAAGCTACTGATATAGATGAAGTTATTAAGTTAATGATAGGTAGAGAGCTTAATTTAGATCATATAGAACGTAATAATAAATATGATAAAACGGTTATTGAACTAAAAAACTTAACCCAAAAAAATGTTTTCAAGGATATTTCATTCTCTGTTAAACAGGGAGAAATACTGGGAATGTATGGCCTTATTGGTGCCGGCAGAACGGAAGTGGCAGAAGCAATATTTGGCATAAGAAAAATTGATTCAGGCGAAATATATATAAATGACCAATTAGCCGATATCAACTCTAGCGAAAAGGCAGTTAAAAATGGTATTGCCCTTGTTCCTGAAGACAGGAAAGAGCAAGGCCTGGTTTTGGAGATGAGTTGTAAAGAGAATCTGACATTATCAATTTTACAGACAATAGGTAATTTTGGATTTTTGAATAGTGATCTGGAAAAAAAATTGATGCTGGAATACAAAGACTTATTGAGCATTAAAATGGCAGATATAAACGATAAAATATCTACATTAAGCGGCGGAAATCAGCAGAAAATCATCATTGGAAAATGGCTAGTCACCAATCCTAAATTGCTTATATTAGATGAACCAACAAGAGGTATTGATATTGGTTCTAAAGCTGAAATTCATAATTTGATTAGAAAGTTAGCTAATGAGGGATATGCGATTTTAGTTATTTCATCTGAGATGCCAGAAGTGATAAGCCTTTCCGATAGAGTCCTGGTCTTGAGGGATGGGCAAATTTCAGGCGAATTTTCGGGTAAAGATATCACTGAAGAAGATTTGGCTCTTACAATTTAATTGGAGAAGATGTTATGCCTATTTATACCTATGAGACATTACCGACTGATAATCAAAAAATGGAACAGTTTGAAATTTTTCAACATATTACAGATAAACCATTAACAGTTGATCTTAATACAGGGTTCCCGGTAAGAAAAGTCTTTACCCCTGGTGGAGATATACATAATAAAGGCTTAAAAAGATCGACCGTGGTGAATAAATTAAGCGCTGCCGCGACAGCATGTGGTTGCAGTAAAGGAAACAAACTTTAGATGCCTCATATGAATAAAAAGACGACGTTAAAAGATGTCGCCAGCGAGCTTGGAATTAGCAGCTCAACGGTCTCAAGGGCGTTAAACGAAAAGACAAAAAGCATGATCAATGCAGCGCTTGTTTTGAAAATTGAGAAAACCGCTGCAAAAATGGAATACAGCATTAATCATATAGCCCGTAGTTTGAAAAATGGGAAAAAGTACACGATTGGAATAATTATTCCCGATTTAACAAATCCTGTATTTGGTGAAATATCCGATGAAATAATTGAATGTCTTGCAAGTTCTGAATACAAAGCGATTATCATTTTTGCACAATCTAACTCAAGTGAATATCTTAAAAACATAAAATATATCGCTAGCAACCAAGTTGATGGGTTTATTTTTACCAATGCATATATAGAGGACATTGGTGTTAAGTATTGTAAGGATCATCGTATTCCCTGCGTCACTGTTGGTAGAACAACAGTGAACAAAGACATCAGTCAAATTTATACTGACAATTGCCAAGGCATGAAATTAATCATTGAGCATTTAGTCGGCTTAGGTCATGAAAATATTGCTTTTATTGCTGGGCCACAAGATATTTCTGATGGCTACGAGCGACTTAAATATTTTGAACAATGGATGAAATTTTATAAAGCCAATTATTGTGCCAAATCTATCATTAATACTGAAAAATTCAGCCGTTACTCAGGTTATAAAGCGGCAGATAAATTGTTTAATAAAAAATTAAGATTTACCGCAATTGTTGCAGCCAATGATCTCTTGGCGGTTGGTATTATGGATTATTTAAAAGAGCACGACATAATATGTCCCAGAGAGGTATCCTTGGTTGGTTTTAATGCAATGCTATTTAGTGATGTATTTTCACCACCTTTAACCAGTGTTTATGTCGATAGAAAATTAATGGCGAAACAATCTGTTTTATATTTACTCGACGCTTTAAACAAGAAAAATGATGCCATTAATAAAGTCAAACTAAATATCGTTGAACCTAAATTAATCATTAGAGATTCAACTTGTCCACCTAGAAAAATCGCAATGAACTGAATTTAGTTAGTCATCTTACAATATTTCATCAGGAGAAATTTACATGGTAGAGCCTAAAGTGACACAAGAGAAAGATCTTGAACCTAATTGGAACTGGGACCGACCTATCCCATCACCGGGTCGTATGGCGGTGGATTTTGAAGAGAGAGTTAATTTTAGACGTTTACACAAATACAGAGTAGCACGAGCTCGGCAAGCACTTGCCAATTCGAGCATGGGTGCCATTTTATGTTTTGATAATAACAATATTCGCTATTTAACCAGCAGTGTTATAGGTGAATGGTCACGAGACAAAATTTGTCGATATTCTCTTTTTACGGGAAATTCAGACCCATACCTTTGGGATTTTGGTTCTGCTGCCGCGCATCATCGTCTCAATATGCCTTGGATAGAAAATGACCATCTATTTGCTGGAATGCTTGGTTTACGCGGATCTGTTGCTGAAGATGCAGGCTTATTTAAATCTGCGGCTAAGGAAATTGCTGATATTTTGAAAAAAGAAGGTGTTGCTGATATGCCATTAGGCGTTGATGTGATGGAGCCACCAATGTTTTTCGCTTTACAAGCGGAAGGCATTACTGTTGTTGATGCACAGCAAGTAATACTTGATGCGCGTCAAATTAAAAGTATGGATGAAATCACGCTTCTAAATACGGCGGCATCTATGGTTGATGGTGCATACCAAGTTATTGCTGATAGTCTGAAACCAGGCGTCCGTGAGAATGAAATGGTAGCGATAGCCAATAAGTTTCTTTATGACAATGGCTCCGATGATGTTGAAGCGATTAATGCCGTCTCAGGTGAGCGCTGTAGTCCACACCCGCATAATTTTACTGACCGTATGTATCGTCCTGGCGACCAAGCTTTTTTTGATGTTATTCAATCTTATATGGGATACAGAACTTGTTACTACCGCACCTTAAACGTTGGTTCAAAAACGCAAGGACAAGTAGATGCTTATAAACAAGCGAGGGAATGGATAGATAATGCGATTGCGCTTGTGCGCCCAGGTATGACCACCGATAAATTAGCCGCAGTTTGGCCTAGTGCACAAGAATTTGGCTTTGAAAATGAAATGGAAGCATTTGGTTTACAGTTTGGCCACGGTTTAGGTATGGCGCTCCACGAAAGACCTATTATTAGTCGTTTAACATCATTTGATAATCCATTTGAATTAAAAGAAGGAATGGTTTTTGCGTTAGAAACATACTGTCCTGCCTCAGATGGTTCGGGTGCTGCAAGGATTGAAGAAGAAATCGTAGTGACAAAAGATGGTTATAGGATTATTACACTATTCCCGGCGCAAGAACTATTTGTTGCCAACGCTTATTAAATACAGAGTGATAATATTATATGGGTATTTTAAATCTATTTGAAAACAAGCCTTACATTAATGGTCAATTTATTCTTACAGCAACTAAAACGACATTTAATGTTTATAATCCTGCGAATAATGAATGCCTGGCCAGTGTTGAAAATGCTGGCGAAGAAGAGGTGGTTAATGCGATTAATGCAGCTGATCAAGCATTCGCATTATGGCGAACGGTTGCTCCCCGAGAACGTGCAGAAATTCTGCGTTCTTGCTATAACATAATGATAAAAAACAAAGAGAATATTGCAAATCTTATTTCATTAGAAGAAGGGAAAACTCTGAGTGAATCCTTAGGTGAAGTGAATTATGCAGCTGAATTTTTCCGTTGGTTCTCAGAAGAAGCCGTTCGGATTAATGGTGATTTATCGCGTTCTCCAAGTGGCAATAACAATATCTTAGTGACTAATGAGCCTGTTGGCATCTGTTATTTGATCACTCCATGGAATTTTCCAGCGGCAATGATGACCCGCAAGATTGCACCCGCCTTAGCGGCAGGATGCAGCGTAATAGTCAAACCGTCAGAAGAGACACCTTTAACAGCGCTTTATTTAGCGCAACTATTTTCTGAAGCGGGTGTGCCAAAAGGTCTGATTAATGTACTGCCTTCAAATAGACCAGAAGAACTATCTGAAGCCATATTTAAAGACAACCGTATTAGAAAAATATCTTTTACAGGTTCAACTAATATCGGCAGTCATCTGTTAAGCAAAGCCAGTAAAAAAGTAGTTAACTGCTCAATGGAGTTAGGTGGTAATGCGCCCTTTATTGTTCTGGATGACGCTGATCTTGATGTGGCGATTGATAGTGCAATGATCGCCAAAATGAGAAATGCAGGTGAGTCATGTATTGCAGCCAATAGATTTTATGTTCATCAATCTTTAGCCGCTTCATTTACTGAAAAATTGACCAAAAAAATGGCAGTATTAAAGGTCGGTAACGGCTTAGACAGTACGACTGATGTAGGCCCATTAATCAATCGGAAAGCGGTGATTAAAGTGGATGGTTTAGTTCAAGAGGCGATTAAAAAAGGCGCTAAATTACACTGTGGTGGCGGTTTGATCGAGAGTGACTCTTGTTATTATTCCCCAACGGTATTGAGCAATATTCCTAAAGACGCGGATATATTCAGCCAGGAAATATTTGGGCCTGTTGCCGCAATTTCTACTTTTGATGATATTGATTCAGTTATTAGCAGTGCTAATAATACCGATTTTGGACTTGCCGCTTATATTATCAGCGCTGATATAAAAAAAGCACTGAGAGTCGCATCATTACTTGAAGCCGGTGTCATTGGTATTAACCAAGGCTTTATTTCAGATCCTGCCGCCCCGTTTGGTGGTGTAAAGCAAAGTGGTTTAGGAAGAGAAGGTGGAGGTGATGGTATTTGGGAATTTATTGAAAAAAAATATATAGCAGTCGATTGGTAGGGCTATTTAAAATAGATCACCCTTTACATTATCTCATTTAGTAAGGATATAGCAGATGCCTAAAACGGAAAAATTATTAACAAATGTTGAGTGGCTTAAAATCGAAGCCGATAGCAAAGATATAAATAAGATCGGTGCTAAAGAAAGCATAAAAATATTCACTCAAACTCAGATTATTAGAACCTTTGAAGAAGAAATGATTAAGCTGGATAAGCTTGGTTTAGTACATGGTCCTTTACATACCAGTGTTGGTCAGGAGGGGGCGATGGTCGCTGCATTATCCGTTATGCGGGATAGTGATATTGCCAACGGTTCACATCGAGGACATCATTTATTTTTAGGGAAATCATTAAACTATGTTCTTCCTGACGATTTTGACCCAAAAAATGATGACTATGACGTAAATATGGATGAGCTCATTTATAAAACCATGTCTGAAATTTTAGGGCTGAGTGATGGCTTTTCCGGTGGTCGTGGGGGGTCAATGCACTTGCGTTGGGAAGAGTCTGGTGTCATTGGCACCAATGCGATCGTTGGTGGTGGTGTACCTACTGCATTAGGCGCTGCATGGTCTAAGAAACGTTCAGGAAATCAAGATATTGTATTTACATCATTTGGTGATGGCTCTTGTCATATTGGTAACGTTTTAGAGTCATTTAACTTAGCCTCTTTATATGAATTACCGCTTTGTTTTTATATCGAAAATAATGGTTATGCGGTTTCGACAACATTAGAAGAACAATCTAAAGATATTCGAATGTCGTCTAGAGGACAAGGTTTTTCAATCCCAGCCTATAAAGTGGATGGGCAGGATCCCTTCAGCGTGCGTACTGCTATGGAAATGGCAGAAAAACACATGCGCGCAGGTAAGGGGCCATTTATTCTTGAAGTCGATGTCTATCGTCACTTTCATCATAGTGGTGGCATTAAAGGCAGTGCTTTTGGCTATCGTTCCAAAGATGAAGAAAAAAAAGAAACGGAGAGAGATGCATTAAATTTCATACAAAAAATATTGATTGAAAAATCATGGATCACGCAAAATGAAATTGATGTTATAAAAAATAGAATTGAAGTGATGGTTCAGAAATCGGTCAAACGCATTCTGATAAAAGACAATGATAAAAATATAATCAACCCCGTGTTGTGGCCTAGTACGACTACACGTGATGATGGTTTAAGAAGTGATAAAAGTGAATTCGAGGGTGTTAAATACACTGAATTTAATGACTTCAATGGTGGGTTAGAAAATAAGAGATTCGTGGACGTCATTGCACAAAACATGGTCAGACGTTTTGAGGATGATGATCGCTACTTTGTTATTGGTGAAGATGTTCATAAATTAAAAGGCGGCACTAACGGCGCAACAAAAGGAATTCCTGAACGTTGGCCTGACCGTTGTGTACCAACACCCATTGCTGAGCATGCTTTTGTCGGTTTGAGTGGTGGTGTGGCTATGCTTGGAGAGTATCGTCCGATCGTAGAATTAATGTATCCTGATTTTGGACTTGTTGCGGCAGATCAGCTTTTTAATCAAATTGCAAAAGCCCGCCATATGTTTGGTAATACGGTGAAAGTACCCTTGGTATTGCGCACTAAAATAGCAATAGGAAGCGGCTATGGTTCTCAACATTCAATGGATCCTGCCGGTTTATTTGCGATGTGGCCAGGTTGGAGAATCGTTGTCCCTTCAACACCTTATGATTATGTTGGATTAATGAACTCGGCATTAAAATGTGAAGATCCCGTTCTGGTGATTGAAACCGTGGAGCTTTATTCTAAAACCGGGTTGGCACCCACTGACAACTTCGATTACTTTATTGAGTTAGGCAAAGCTAAAGTGGTGAGAGAAGGTCAGAAATTCACCGTGCTGACTTATTTAAATATGATTTCACTGGCTGAAAAAGCCTGCGAAAATTTAGGCATTGATGCTGAAGTTATTGATTTACGCAGCCTGGATAGAGCGAGTTTGGACTGGGATACGATTGGAGAGAGTATCAAGAAAACCAATCATGTGATCGTTCTTGAGCAAGGTAGTCTGACCAATTCTTACGGGGCTATGTTATCCGATGAAATTCAGAAGCGCTATTTTGATTATTTAGATCACCCTGTTAAACGTGTCTATGGTGGTGAGTCTTCACCTAATGTATCTAAAGTCTTGGAACGTTCAGCCTATGTTGGTTTGGAAGAGATTGAAAAGGCTTTTACTGAATCAATGAACGATAAGGGTATTAGGGGTTAATAAGATGAGTCATAAAATACCAGGTCTTCGAGGCATTGATCATATTGGATTAACAGTACCCAATTTAGAAGAAGCGGTAGACTTTTTTGTCAATGTCGTGGGATGCACTCCTTTCTATGATTTGGGACCCTTTGAGAGTGGCGAGTGGCTTGCCACCGCGCTTGATATCAGTAATACGACAACGATGAAAAAATTGAAGTTTTTACGTTGTGCCAATGGTTCCAATTTAGAGTTATTTGAATATGAAGCTGATCACCAAAATAAGACATTACCAAAGAATAGCGATATAGGAGGTCACCATCTTGCGTTTTATGTTGATGATTTTAATTTGGCATTAGATTATTTGAAAAATAACAATATAGAAATTTTAGGTGAACCTACCGTCAGAACAGCAGGGCCAAGCGCAGGTCAAACATGGATATACTTCAAAGCACCATGGGGACTGCAGCTTGAATTAGTGAGTTACCCTAATGGAAAAGGTTATGAAGCAGAATCTATTCATAAATTATGGCACCCAGCTTACCCTGCTGAATAATAAAAAGGATTTATAATGCCTATTGAAATAAAATTGCCTGAAGTAGTCAGTGGTTTCGAGAGTGGAGTCATTGCATCTTGGTGCGTTAATGAGGGAGATAACATTAAAAAAGGTGATGTTATCTTTGAAGTGGAAACAGATAAAGCTGTTATTGAAGTTGAAAGTCCAGGGGCAGGTGTTCTGGGTAAAATATTGGTTGATAGCAATAGCTCTCCTGTTGCTGTTGATACTATTGTTGGTATGATTTTATTAGAAAATGAAGACCCCAGTGTACTTTCTGGTGAACCTGTCATTACTAATGATGATGCTAATACGCCTGCACCTGTAAGTGATGTTAAGCCTGACAAGATTCAAGCAGTTCCTTCTGCATCTTCGGGCGCTAGCCGTATAATGGCAAGTCCATTAGCCAAGGTTATAGCAGCAAATAATAATATAGACTTGAGCAATGTTGTTGGGACAGGACCACGCAATAGAATTTTAAAAGCTGACGTCGAAAATATTATTAATAATAAATCAGATAATTCACCTGCCATAATGACAACGAGTGCAGAAAATAAGCCTGATAATAGTGTTCCTCTTGATAAGGTTGCCAGTACAGTAAATACTGAAAATAGTGATATTACGCCTCATACTGCAATGAGAAAAGTGATTGCTAGCCGCCTAACTGAATCTAAAACTACGATACCGCATTTTTATGTGTCTATTGATTGTGAAGTTGATAACTTAAACTTATTAAGAGCTGAGTTTAATGCTTTTTACAAAGATCACGAAAATGTGAAATTGACCGTTAATGATTTTATTATTAAGGCGGTTGCATTAGCTATCCATAAACACCCTGAAATTAACTCAATGTGGCTTAGTGAGGGTGTTAAGAAAAATAAAAACATCGATATTTCAGTGGCTGTTTCTACTGACGATGGCCTTATGACTCCCATTGTATTTAATGCAGACAGAAAAGGTTTAATTACTCTTTCACAAAATATGAAGAGTCTAGTCAGTAAAACCCGAAGTGGTAAGTTACAACCCAATGAATATCAAGGGGGAGGATTTACTATTAGCAACCTGGGTATGTACGATATTGATTCTTTTAATGCCATCATTAACCCTCCACAATCTTGTATTTTGGCTGTTGGTCGTGCCAAGAAAATACCTGTTGTGAAAGATGATCAAATTTTAATTGCCAATGTAATGAATTGTACTTTATCTGTAGATCATCGTGTTATAGATGGTTCAGTTGCTGCTGAGTTTTTACAAACATTTAAATTTTATATTGAAAACCCTAAACACATGATGCTGTTTGGAGGCGAATAAGATGAGTTCTGCAGATATTGAATATGATGTCATTATTATAGGGGGTGGCCCCGGAGGTTATGTTAGTGCAATTAAAGCTGCTCAAAACAACCTGAAAGTCGCCTTGGTAGAGAAAGATAAGATGGGTGGTATATGTCTTAATTGGGGGTGTATACCCACTAAAGCCTTGTTAAAATCAGGTGAATTCATTAATAAACTTCATAAAGCAAATGACTTTGGTGTTGTGGTTGATAAGTTTTCTTTTGATTTGAAATCCATCGTTAATCGCTCTAGGGACATATCTAAAAATTTAAATAAAGGTGTTGATGCGTTAATGAAAAAAAACGGCATAACCGTTTTTAATGATACCGCTAAAATCATAAGTAACCATAAAGTAGCGCTAAGTAATCAAACATTAAATACTAAAAATATAGTGATAGCGACAGGGAGTAAATCTAAAATAATTCCTGGTTTAGAGCCTGATGGTAATGTTGTTTGGAATTACAGGAATGCTATGACACCTAAAAAAGTACCAGAAAACCTCTTGATTATTGGTGCTGGGGCTATTGGTGTTGAATTTGCTTGTTTTTATAATTCATTAGGCAGCAATGTCACTATTGTTGAAAATCAAGAAAATATATTGTCAACAGAAGATGATGATGTGTCAGCGCTTGCAAAAAAACATTTTATTAAATTAGGCATTTCAATTTTAAATAGCACAAAAGTTAATTTTATTGAAAAATCAAAGGACAGCATTACTTTTGAACTAACCAGTGAGAATTTTAAAGAAACAAAAGTTTTTGACAACGTAATAATGGCTATAGGCGTTTCAGGCAGTTTTGATAATATTGGTCTGGAAACATTAGGTATTAAAACTAATCATGGTTTTATTGAAACGAATGAGTTTATGCAAACTAATGTACCTAATATTTACGCCATTGGAGATGTGGCAGGTGCACCTTGTCTCGCTCATAAAGCCAGCCATGAAGGTATTATTTGTATTGAAAAGATTTTAAATAAAAATAACATTAAAACGCTTAATAATAATTCTATCCCATCTTGTATTTATAGTTACCCGCAAATTGCCAGTTTAGGATTAACTGAAAAAGCCGTTATTGCCTCGGGTGAAACCTACACAGTAGGGAGATTTCCATTTAATGCTAATGGTAAGGCGATTGCTTCTGGTGAGACTGATGGTTTTATAAAAACGTTATTTTCAGCGAATACGGGTGAGTTGTTAGGCGTGCATATGATTGGTGCCGAAGTCACTGAGATGATCCAAGGATATGCTATTGGAAAAGAATTGGAAACAACACAAGTTGAATTGGAACATGTGATATTTCCACATCCAACAATGTCTGAAGCGATGCATGAAGCTGTATTGGATGCTTCTGATAAAGCAATTCATATATAAAAACAATTACTTCCACTTGATTGTGCGCGTTTAGCCGCTCGTTTAATTGATAGGAAATAAGCTTATTGAGATTAGATTAATCAGATCCTCTTTCTTTGCCCGGTTTGGCAAAGAAAGGCCTAGTGTAATATTTGATTTCATATTAAAAAATTAACAATTTATTACATTGTTATTATTGACCTGTATTTTTGCTCTTTTACATAAATTATTTTTATGTGAATATTTTATTAAAAAGGAAAGTGTATTATGGATAAAACAAGATTAGCTTCAAAAAACATTCTGATTACTGGTTCAGCAAGAGGAATGGGGGCTGCAACGGCTGAAAATTACGCCGCACAAGGTGCAAAAGTGTGTATTGCCGATTTAAATATCGATGGTTGTAATGAAGTGGTTGCACGTATTATAGCCAATGGTGGCCAGGCAATAGCAGTGCAAATGGATGTGACTAATCGTGAATCTATTGCTGCTGGTGTACAAGCAACAGTTGATGCTTTTGGTTCAATAAATGTCATGCTTAATAATGCCGGTATCAATAAACCATTAATGTTTATGGATATCACAGAAGAGAATTGGCATCAAATTATGACCGTTAATGGTCTTGGTTGTTTAATGGGCATGCAGGAAGCAGCTCGTCAAATGATCAAACAAGGTCCACAAGATGAACCTTATAAAATCATTAATGTAGGGTCTATTCTTTCCCGTCAGGCTTTCGATGATGTTGTACCTTATTCTTGCAGTAAACATGCTGTCTTAGCAATGATTAACGGCGGTGCTAAAGCGTTGGTTCAGCACAACATTACGGTTAATGGCTATGGTCCTGGTGTGGTTCGAACAGAATTGTGGGAACAGTTGGATAAAGACCTGGTCGCAATCGGTAAATTCAAAAAAGAAGGTGAGTCTATGGATACATTAGCAGCTGACAGTATTCTTTTAGGTCGTTACTCTTACCCTGAAGATATTACAGGCACGGCTTCATTCCTTGCGAGTAAAGATTCAGATTACATGACGGGTCAATTAATTATGATTGATGGCGGCATGATAATGCAATAAATTCTATTTTTATCAAGTTGTTTTATCATATGGATATTGCTAGCTCATATTTTTAATTGTGATTATGAGCGAGTAATATCCACTTTATCTAAACGTTAGCAAACGATCAGATGAGAAGATCCATCTTAAAATATTTTTAATACGATGACACTGTACCTCCAACCAATAAATTGCTTTCCTGCGTATAACTCAATAACTCAATAACTCAATAACTAAATTAACGAAATTAGTATTCTTTACCTAACTACGAGCGGATTTCTCCTAATGTTCTGCAATCACCATCACGGACGAGCTGTAAGTTCTAAAGTGAGGTATTTCGCCTTCCAATAAGCAGATAGACAGAAAAATTTTCAAGATATGTGAGCGGGTAATTGCGGTGGTTACCAATCGCTCTTTTAATCTAGTACGATGAATTTCTCGGTAAGCGGGTTATCATTCCTCTGGTGCCTGAAAACCAGTCCATTAAAGAGGCAAAAAAAAAATAAAAAAAGCGGGTCACTCGCGACCCGCTTTGGTAAATGTTGTCAACAGATTTTATTGCTTGCTGCGCTTGCGGGAATATAAGCCGAAGCCAAGAAGCCCCGCCCCCAACAACAGAGTTGTGGAAGGCTCCGGGACAGGAGTCGTACCCGAATCAAATCGTGATACATGGCTGATTGGATCCCCTAACTTACCTAGGTTCATTTTATCTGGTAAGTCTGTAAAATTGAACACTCCCCAACCCAGCTCGTTTGTATTCTGATACAGGGCCCTGTATGTCGCATTTTTAATAACAAAGTATTCTGGCGTGTTAGGAGCCATAGAAAATGCAAAAGTATTAAGGGCATCAGTTCCGTAAAACTTGACATCTTCATCTTTGCCTGTGAATGATGTGGTTGTTCCAGCGCTTGATAGCTCGCTGTTAACCCAAGCCTCTTCAGCTGTTGGATCAGAACTTCCCACGATTTTTACCGAATTTTTATAAGTATCAACACTACCAACATCAGTGCCATAATAAGCCCCTGCATCCGTAATCGTTATTCCCCAACTTGGCGCGGCGAACAGTACTAATAAAGAAGAAACTAATGCAAATTTTTTCATCTATACCTCCACATTATTATTTAGTAAATCGATTAATTTACTAATAATGCAATGCATATTGTATGCCATATTGTAACTTACTGTTTACCTTGTTATTTTTTTTGATGAAATCCATTGTCAGTTGAAAGTGTCAATTTTTTCGACATGATTTATTTCTTATACTTCACAAATAATGGGAGTCTCTAACGTCCACACAAAACACCACTGTAATACCATATCCATTCATTTTCTGTTTGTTTATGCGGCAAAATCAAATTCAAAAACTCTTTATAGAATAAACTTTCTAACGCATTCCCCCCAAATCCAGGTTTTAGGGCCCAATGTCCACGGGTATCGCTGTTCATTGGCCCCATTGAAAATGGTTATACTGTTTTTGTACACTGTTGCGGGCGAGGCTCAGGTCTTTAATCTTGAATGTTTAAAAGACGCATTTAATTTAAATTCAATGCATTAAATTTTATTTTATGATTTTTTTAACAAAAAATATTGTCAGTTGTCAGTGTAAATTTTTTCGACACTGTTGTGGGGTCTTTAATATTGAATTTTTAAAAGAGTTATTTGATTTAAATTCAGTGCATTAGAATATCAAGTCAATGCAGTAACGGAAATTTCCACTAGATCTTTCTAATCTGAAAAATGATTTTAGGGAGTGAAAATAGGGAGTGAATTGAACGCCAGTTTAGGCTTATAAACGGACTGAGCTGTGCTTGCACTTTGTTTACACTTAGCTCTGCACTTTTTTGCTTACTGTGCTCTTGCTGTTGCTGTTGAGAGAGCGTGACTCTCACGAACGTCTTATCGACACGCTGTCAGGGCAAAATTCCAACGTATAAGCACCTTAATCGCTCACCTAATCAGTGGAATCGGTATAACGTAAATCTTTTAAATTAAAACCGAGCTTAATATCTGTTTTTAATGTCACCAGCTGTTTGGCTAATATTGCATTACTTTGCTGGGATTTTATTTTCGTTAGCAGTTTGTTGTTGGAATCCTCTGCTTGTTGAAAGATATTATTTAAACTGCCGTATTGTTGTAAAAGGGATAATGCGCCTTTACTGCCAATACCTTCAACACCTTTAATAGCACTGCTTGAAATACCGGTAATAGCCCAATAATCATTAAGTTGCTGGATGCTTATCCCCATTTTTTGGTGGACTTGTTGGCGGATGACAAAGCTGTTTTGAAAATAATCATAAAGTTGAATAGATTCATTTAATAATTGATAAAATCCTTTATCGGTCGAGACAATAATACATTTTTGTTGTTGTTTTGCGATTTTATCAGCAAGGCAGGCAATCAGATCGTCGGCCTCATCTTCTTCGGTCACTAAAGAGTCAATACCAAGATCAAAAAATTGCTCTTGAATAGCCGGTAAACCTTGTTTGAGAAGTTCGGGAATGGGTTTTCGTCCCTGTTTATATTCAGGATAAATTTGATGACGCCAACTGGGGGCATGACTGTCAAAGACACAAATAGCGTGGGTTGGCTGATGAATACGCAACAGTTTTTTAAGGGCATTGGTGGTTGTGCTTTGTGTCGCAATCAGTGCTGTGGGCGTATCTCCATGCTGTTTTTGCTGCACCGCATAGATGCGTCGAACAAGGTTCATTGCATCTATGATTAATAGGGTTGATATCATTTTTTAAAGGGCCTGAAGAGTCAGTTATTGCTATTTTTAGCTTTTAAATAAAAGATAATAAAATGCTTAACAGCTTGTTACCTTAACTGTAACTTATTTTATTATCTTATAACAAGGGGTGTAAACCGTACCCGGTAATTTCATCCGTCCCTGTTTAATAAAACTTTCTAATAAAACATCTACTTTTTTCATTAACTGCGGATCACCTTTAAGTTCAAAGGGACCGTATTTTTCTATCGATTTAATGCCTTCATCTTTGACGTTGCCACCAACTATACCTGAAAAAACACGGCGTAAATTTGATGCCAATTGTTCACTTGGTTGTTCATTGTTTAATACTAAATTTTTCATATTAGTATGGTTAGGATAAAAAGGTTCTTGGAAGGATTCCGTTATTTTAAGTGACCAGTTAAACGAAAAAGCATCACCAATAGCACGGCGATATTCAGTGACTTTTGACATCGATTTTTTGAGTGTTTGCGCGACTAAAGCAGGATCTGCAATAATTATTTGATAATGTGACTGGGCCTCTTCACCTAGGGTGCCGGCGATAAATTTATCGATTGCCTTAAAATAGGATTCACTGCCTTTGGGGCCGGTCAAAATAATAGGGAAAGGTTGACGTTTATTTTCCGGGTGCATCATTATGCCTAACAGATACAATAACTCCTCTGCGGTTCCCGGGCCGCCGGGGAAAATAACAATACCGTGTGCGATGCGTATAAATGCCTCAAGACGTTTTTCAATATCGGGTAAAATAACTAACTCATTAACAATTGGATTAGGTGGCTCAGCGGCGATAATACCCGGCTCTGTAATACCGATATGTCGACCATTATTAACCCGTTGTTTAGCATGGCCGATGGCAGCCCCTTTCATCGGACCTTCCATCGCACCGGGGCCACAACCGGTACAGATATTAAGCTCTCTTAATCCTAATTGGCTGCCCACTTCCCGAGTATAATCATATTCCTCTGATCTTATCGAATGCCCGCCCCAACAGACAATAATATTCGGCTCTACACCTGCTTGTAAAATACTCGCATTACGTAAAATAGAAAAAACTAAACTAGTGATTTGCGAGGACTGATTTTCATTTTCACCCCCGATTCTAATTTGGGTATTAACATATAGCAGATCGCGTAATACCGCAAAGAGATGCTCCTGAATACCCTTGATCAGCTGGCCATCAATAAAGGCGTCTTCCGGCGGGTTGTGCAGCTCGATTTTTACGCCTTTTTCCTGATGTAACACTTTAATTTCAAACGTTTTATATTTTTCTAAAATTTCTTTGCTGCTGTCCGTATGGCTGCCTGAATTAAGCACTGCAAGGGAGCAGTTACGAAATACATTATAAATATCGCAATCTGCATTTTTTTGTAATTCATTCACTTCAAGTTGCGATAATAAAGCCATGCTTCCGATAGGGTTTATATGGGCGATCATGGAATCTCCTTGTATATTGATCTATATCCAGCTAACTGAGGATACGGGAGTAAGGAGGTGATTATCTCCTTAACACTTTTTGATTTATAAAAAGTACGCTTGTCTACTTACGGTAATCCCTACGTCTGGGTATGTAAGTATAAGAAAAATATGCATAATTTCCATGTTACGGTAATTACATTTAATAATGTTTTGTTTTTACAGCTATCTCGCTAGGCATTAGTCTTGCAACCGTTGATTGATCTCTTCAACTGTTTTTGGATTTTTAAGTTCAGGCCAAATAAACAGATAATCCCTGTTGCAGGAATGGATTTTGACCAGTCCTTTAGCAATCGCAATTTGGCCTAATCGCCATAAATCGCCATCAAAAAAAGCGGGTTGCAAATTATCAATGGCATAGAGTTCAACCCAGCTGTTTTGCTGTTTTGAACTGCTAATTTGGCTTGCGGCAAAAAGTGCCAAACTATTTAGATTTAAAGTCTGGGAGGCGCTGATGGCCCGGCTGGCATTGTTTAAAAACGGGTACGCGACAATGCCTGTCGAAATCGTTTTTGGTAAATGGTATTGGGTCGTGAAGTGATTAAAAAATTGTTCAATTTTATCTGCTAAGCCGGCTGCATTTGGGTAGTTAGTCTGCTTGCTAATAAATAAAATTTGATTATCACGTAAATGGAAAATGTTAACCCTGCCAGCAAAGTGCCTTTTCAATGTTTCGCCAAGTTTTGCTTCTATTTTATCTGCCAATCTGACGCCATACAACTCATTAAGCTGAGTTAAAAATGGCACATTAACCAATGCGTAAAATAGGGGCATGCCGTTATAGAGAGTCGTAAAGTCATTAATATTATTTTCTTGCGTGGGCAGTTTAGTGCGCGCATGAAAGGCAAGTCGTTGTTGTGTTTTTTTCTCTAGCGCTCGCAGTTTATAGTAGCATTTTGTTCTGGATAAAAGCATCAGTGCTGACAGAATAAATAGAATGATTGCTGTATAACTTAATGTTTTATAAAAGTTGGATTGTGTCAGTAATGCTGTGTTTTGGATTTCTAATCTATTTTGCTGTTGCACCTGATCAATGCGTTGCAGCTGTTCGTTAATCTGCAGCTGTTGTAATTTAAATGCGTTTTCTTTAATCTTATTCTGTAAAGAGTGAAAATGTTTAAAATGTAAAATAGCGAGCTGAGGATGGCCGGTTATTTCATAGCTTAATGCAAGCATTTCATGGGCTTGGATACGTAATAAGGGGTTATTTTGTGCTGCCAGTTGTAACACTTTTTCTAATTGTAAAATAGCCGGAGCAGGGGACTCATTGAAAAGGTTCAATTTGGCCAGCAGTAAAAGACTTTCTATTTGAAACTGTACTTTATTTAATCGCTTGAAATGAAAATGTGCATTCTGCAAATATTTTCGCGCCAGTGCCAGCTCTTCCCGATGCTTTTCATTACTTCCTTTTTCAGCGTAAGTTCGGCCTATTTCAAGATAGACAACAGCTAACAGTGCACCGTATGAGTTTTCTTCAATCAATTCCAACGCATTAAACAGGTAAATTAAGGCTTGGTTGTGTTCATTATTTTGCCGTTTTAAAACGGCAAATTGAATAATACTGTCGATTTGCTTGGGGGTGTTTTTAGTCCTCATATAAAGCTCAACTCTTCTGCCGGAAAAATCTAAAGCCCGGGTGAAGCGATACTTATTTTGGTACATTAAAATAATACTGTTTTTTACTTGGCCACTGAGTTTAATAAAACCATGTTGATCGGCTAGCCTGTCTGCCGACAGAAAATGTAAACTGGCTAATTGCTCCTGTTTAATCTGATCAAAATAGAGACCCTGATAATAAGCTAACCAGGCATGTAGATTGTTATTATGATTGTTATTGCTTTTCAGCAAGTCTTTGGTTTGTTCTAAAACGCGATGGGCATCCTGATAATTATTTTCTTCTAAATACAATTTAACGACGGTTAATAATCTGGTAATAGTTAAGTTCATTGAACTGATTAATGGCGATTGGGGTGTTACGATCTGTTCATTGAGTCTTTTAATCAGATCGGTATTACTTAATTGCGGGCGTTCTTCCTGAGGAATTTCCAGCGCAATAATATTCAATGTTTCTATTTGATCGTTTTTACTGCCAGGTTTTTTTAAAATAGGCTGCAATAAATCCAGCGCTTTTGAGTATTCCCCAAGTTGAGCATAACAATATGCCTGTAATTGTATTGCGAAATTCTTGTTGTTTTGCCGCTTAGTTCGCGCAGTCGTGTTTTGCGGCGTGTTGATATAGATTATTGCCGTATTAATACAGCTGCGCGGGGCAGTATCACGTAATGAAAAAGCATTTTTTAGTGTATTAGGGAGCGTAGGATCGGTTAATTCCAACGCCCCGCTTGATTGACTGACCTGAACTAAAAATAGCGCACAAACAGCGCGAAAGTATTGACTGACATATCTCATAACAGCTAATTTTTATTGTCGTAATAAACGAAGATTATTAATCTCATTAATGTGTTCCGTGGTACGCAGCGGGTTAATATCTAATCCGCCCCGGCGAGTATAACGCGCATAAACACAAAGCGAATCAATTTGTCCAAATTTCATGATGTCACAATAGATTCGTTCAACACACTGCTCATGAAACTCGTTATGTTGACGGAAAGAGATTAAATAGCGCAATAATTTCTCACGATCTAATTTTTTTCCGGTATAACTGATTTCGATACTGGCCCAATCCGGTTGACTGGTAATTAAACAGTTTGACTTTAATAAATGAGAATACAGCGTTTCGGTTACCTGCTCCTGTGAGGACAGGTCCTGAAGATAGTCTGCGTTCAGCTGGTAGTTATCAATTTCAATGTCTAAGACATCTAAACACTGTCCGCTAAAAGTACCCAGCTTATCGCTGAAGTTATCTAAATCAGTGTGAAGTTCAACGCTAACGGCTTTATCGGCACAATGCGACAGATCGGCCGTTAACACTTTCTGTACCGCCTCGATAGAAACAAACTTGCTTTGGTTAAAACTGTTTAAATATAACTTGAAGGATTTTGATTCAATTAAGTTTTTACTGTCAAAGGGGACTTTTACCACCCCGGTTGCAACAACAGGTTTGCCTTTACTGTTTAACCAGGAAAGCTCGTAAATATTCCACAAATCAACACCATAAAAGGGCAGATTATGTTCTGAAAGTTGCAGTTCATTACGGTTTAAACTGCGTGGCACAGCTTGTAATAATGTTGGATCGTAGCTGCTTTTATATTCGGTTATTTTTCCGAGAGACAGATTTTTTAGTGTGCTATCTTGATCGTAGAGTGGTTTATTAGTCATTTTTTTCGCTTTTATTTTTTAAAACAATACAATGGCAGTATTGTAAACAAAATAAAGAATTATTCGAGCTATGAATCATACAACGCAAACACAGCTATTCGATTTTTTCGAACGTTTTAAAGCCCATTGGCAAACACAAAAAAAATCATTACCTCAAGCGATTTTTGAGCCGCAATGGATTTCACCCTGCCAGATAGGAGAGGTTGAAAACCAACTTATTTTCTGGTCACCCATTAAGCGTGAACCCGCTCTTGATATGAGCAATATTGAGCAGGCACTGGATATCAAGCTGCATCCCAGTATTGTGGATTTTTTCTGCTCTGCCTATTCGGCCGGTTTACCTGCTGTTTATCAGGATCATCCAATCGAGTTGATCCAAGCCTGGAATGATGAGGATTTTAATCTCTTACAAGAAAATATGCTTGCCCATTTTATGATGCAAAAACGTTTAAAACAACCGGCATCCATGTTTATTGCCAGTTGTTCCGATGAAATGCAGATAGTGTCGGTGTTAAATGCAACGGGTGAAGTACAGTTGGAGACATTAGGAAAAGGGCAGGAAGCTATTTTAGCAGAAAATTTAGCGGATTTTTTGGCTACTTTAACCCCAGTCATTATTGAGTAGTTAGGTGGCGATTAACTCCTAAAATAAGACTTAGTCTATTTTAGTAGTTAATCGCGGTTGTTATCTGTTACTGTTTGAGTGTCAAATAACCTGTCCAAATTCGAGTCACTGTGGTGAGCCAGCAAAGAAAACTGAAAATATAAGCAATAGTTGAAAAATGCTGTGGTAATAAACATAAAAGCGTAAAACAAAGAATCGTTTCTGTTCCTTCTGTTAATCCTCCGATGTAATAAAGTGATTTTTTGCTGTGGGTTGGACTACTAACGTTCTCTATATTCCTTTTTCCGGCCATCACTGCGAAGGCTAAGAAGCTGGAGCCTGATCCGATAAAAGATAAAATCAAAAAAGCACCAGCGATAGCATTCATCTCAGGATTTGCCAAAACAAAACCAAAGGGGACTAATGAATAAAAAATAAAGTCCAGTGTAATATCTAAAAAACCACCACTGTCAGTGATCCCCTGCTTTCTAGCCACCGCGCCATCAATGCCATCAAAGATACGATTGAGGATAATAAAAAAGAGGGCAAGATAATATGCCTGATAGGCTAAAGCCGGCAGGCTCAGAAGACCTAAAAAAAATCCGAATAAAGTGACTTGGTCAGCCTTAATCCCCAGTTTATCTATCTTTTTCGCTATGCCGTTAAGCGGGGAGCGGATAATTTTAGTTGTAAAGCGGTCTAGCATGTATTTTCCTTTATTGGCTTGTTATAAGCTCATTTTCTATTTTTCATTCCAAGGCCATTGTAAACACTGACCATTATCAGGTCGATCTGATTCATCATGGGTCACCATTAAAGCGGGCAGTTTTCTTTTTCTTATCTGTTCAAACACCCAGACTTTAAAGTCATTGCGTAAGGATTTATCTAATTTACTAAAGGGCTCATCAAGTAAAACGGCTGCAGGCTCGGCGAGCAGCATTCTCATCATACTGATTCTAGCTCTCTGTCCCCCAGATATTTGTGAGGGGCCTTTTTCAGCTAGGGTTTGTAACTTTAATTCATTCAAGGTATTCATTGCAACTGCTTTACGTTGCTCTTTTTTAAATTTATTGGGCAGGGCAATAGCGAGGTTTTCCCAAATATTCAGATGCGGGAATAACAGATCATCTTGAAATAAAATGCCAATGTTACGTTTCTCGACGGCTATCTTATTGAGTAAGCAGTTATCTAAATAATATTCACCTTCGTTGCTAAAATCGGCTGAGGCATGACCGGCTATCGCACTTAATAAGGCCGATTTTCCGCAACCACTCGGGCCCATTAAGGTTAATATTTCACCGGGCAGAATAGAAAATGAAACGGGAGAAAATAGCGGTTTTTTATTGGCATCAATAATAGTCAGATTCTTTACTGTCAGGGACATGGTGAGCAATACTCCTTTTATTGATTGTGCTTTGATTTATTATTATCCCGGTTTTTTGACTGGCAAAAATAGCGAGGAAATAAAAGAAAAAGGGGACTAAAGATTGCAGTAGAGCATAAATAGCACTGATGCGTCGATCTTGACCGCTAGCGAGTGCCACAGCTTCAGTGGTTAAGGTGGAAATACGTCCCCCCGCAAGCATTAATGTCGGTAAATATTGCGCTAAACTGACACTGATGCCAACCGCCCAGGCAATACAAAGGGTAGGTAATAATACCGGTCTTTTAATTTTCCACCAAACCTTAAAAGGTGACATTCCTAAACTTAGCCCAATCATATCTAATCTCTTGTCATAACTTCGCCATGGTCCGTCTAATACCAGATAAACATAGGGGAAAACAAAGAAGATATGCGCCCAAATTACCCATAAATAATAATACTGATGGGCAATAAAAAGCGTCGCAACTTGTATTCCAAATAAAATGGACAATTGCGGTGCCAGCATGGGGATTGAAATGATTAACCTTGGTACGACAAATCGCTGCCTATCAGCCATCGCTCTAGTACTATGTTCATGAATAATGATGGCAAATAAAAGTGCCACGGTCGCACTGATTAAGGCAATGAAGATACTATTGCCGATAATACCCCACAAAAAACTCCACTCCTGTTGCCAAAAGCGTAATGACCAGTGAGTTGGAAAAAGTTCAGGAAAAGGCCAGCGCTGAGCAAAAGACCACAGGATTAGAAGCGGCAGAGGAGTTAATGAAATAACGTAGGTGACTAAGAGTGCACTTTTACCGGCAAGCGGTAGGGCGCGACGCCCGCTGGTTTGCCAGCTGCGGTATTTAACTATTGTTAACCATTCTATAAAACGGATTAAATACAATAAAACAAGACACATCAGTAAAAGTGATAACGCGCCAGCCGATGCTTTGGGTAATGTGGCTAAGTCAGGATCATTTAACCACTGCCAAATCAGAACAGGAAAAGTGGCTGGTGAGGTAGGGCCTATTACCAGTGCGACATCAACTACGGACAAGCTGTATGCCATTACGGCAAAGAGCGTAAAACGTATTTTAGGCAACCATTGCGGTAATATTATTTTCTGCCAGGTTTGTGCTTTGGAATAACCTAAACTCTGCGCTGTCATCAGCGTGCTGTTAACATTTAGCTGCTTAAGGAGCGGGATGCTCATAAACAGTAAAAAGGGAATTTCTTTGATTGTGAGGCCTAAAATCAGCCCCAAACCATAGGGATCATTAATTAAACTCCAATGAGTAATGCTAAAGTCATTAAAAAGGGTGTTTAAAAGTCGCGCAATAAAACCAGTTGGGGTGAATAAAAAGGCAAAACCAATAGCAAAAGCCACATGGGGTAATGCTAATATCGGGGCGAGCAGGCTTTCTAATTTTTTCCAGTAAGCTTTATTCCAGCATGATTGCAAAATAGAGAAAGCCAGCAGAGCAGATAAAAAAGTACTGCTTAGGCTGACAAAAATAGTGATTAAAATCGACTCGCGCAGACCCGGCCATAATAAAAGTTCAGAGAACCCCATTAAAGAGAAGTTCTGCATATTTAGGGCAGGAATATAAGAAAAAGCAGAAAAAAGTAATCCCAGTAAACCCGGTAATAAAGGTGTAAAGCAGACCAAAATGGCCAATACCAGTAAAAAATGAAATGAAATTTTTTGTATTGAGCCATTCATCGCCAGCAGCAACTATTTTTAATGACCATATCTTTTTTGCCATTCAGTTTCCAGGGCGATTTGCCAACTGGGGTGCGGCTCACTAATGGATTTAAATAAAGTTGTTTTTTGGCTCGAACTACTGACCTTTGATGATTGTAAAACAGTCGGATCACCCCAGACCGAAATATCTGCTTTTTTTAGCTGTGCTTCAGGGCTGAGCAGAAAATTAATCGCCACTAGCGCACCCTCTTTTGCAGCGGCATTCCAGGGAATTGACAGGAAGTGAATATTAGACAGTGCACCGGCTGCAAGCGCATAAGCTGTGGTTGAATCTCTTAATAAACCGTTTGCCTGGGCACTAAATACTTCATTAGGATTAAAGGAGATAGCCAAGTCTAATTCACCATCATCAAGTAATTGCAGTGTTTCCGCACTGTTAGCCGGGAACTGTTTACCTTGACGCCAGGCAACCTGATGAAAGTCCTCTAAATATGACCATAAGGGTGCAGTTATCTGTGCAAAAGTAGTGTCATCAACGGGCGAATACAAAGCGTCAGGATTTTCACTGAGTTCGATCAATGCAGATTTAAGAAAACTGGTACCATGAAATGAAGGCGGGCGGGGATAACTGAGTTTATTTGGATGGCTCTTTGCATATACCAGCATTTCGCTATGGCTCTGCGGTGGATTATCTACTTTATTTTTGTCATAAATAAACACCAGCTGCCCAACGCCCCATGGGGCTTCTAACCCTAGTGTCGGCTCTGCAAAATCACTGTCTACGGGCAGTGATTTATCAACATATTGCCAGTTAGGAAGATTGGTTACAAAGGGCTCGGTTAATAGATTAAAGTCCTTCATTGATTTAAAGTTTTCGCCATTAATCCAAACCATATCAATACTGCCATTGCTATTTTTGTTGGCGCTTTTTTCTGCTACTAGACGCGTAATGGCTTCAGAGATATCGGTGACTTTTACGTGTTTTAGGGTGACACCGTATTCTGCTTGTAGGCGTTTATCTGCCCAGCGTAAATAGTTGTTAATATCCTGACTGCCACCCCAAGCGTAAAAATAAACTGTTTGACTCTGAGCTTTTTCTTCAATCTTCTGCCAATTTACATCTTCTGCCTGAGCAAAGGTTGTCAGTAGTAACAGGCTGAACAGAGTGATTAATTTTTTCATGATAGATCCTTTTTACGCGTCCAATTAAAATATTTCTCGACCCACAGCAGCAGCGTTTGCGGCGCATGGTCTTTCTTCCACATTCCGGCTGTCGCTTTATTTGCTTCGCTCATGGTGGGGTAGGGGTGGATGGTGCCGAGAATCTTATTTAAACCCAGTTTGTAACGCATTGCCAGGGTGAATTCTGTAAGCAGGTCGCCAGCATGCGAGCCGACTATGGTTGCCCCTAAAATTTTATCACTGCCGGTTGCGGTTAATACCTTTACAAACCCCTGGTCATGGTCATCGGTAATGGCCCTGTCTAAATCATTTAATTCATATTGTGTGATTTCATAGTTTATATCAGCCTGCTTAGCTTCTTTTTCATTAAGTCCAACCCGCGCAACTTCAGGATAGGTGTAGACTGCCGCGGGCATCACCGAATAATCGGTTTTGAATTTTTTAAAGCGACCGAATAATCCGTTTACAGCGGCATACCAAGCCTGGTGCGCCGCTGCATGGGTTAATTGAAAAGGCCCTGCAACATCGCCAACGGCATATATATTTGCGTATTTTGTTTGTAAGTAGTCATTAACTGCAATGGTTTTTGTCTCGGTCAATTCAATACCCAACTCTTCTAAGCCAAAGCCGCCTACATTTGCTTTTCGGCCAATCGCGACAAGCACTACATCAAATTCTTTCAAAACAGTCTGCTGTTGAAACTCTAATGCCACTGACTGGGTATTTTCATCACGGGAAAAACCGGTCACGTTATGATTAACTAATATTTCAACACCTTCTTTCATTAATTGCTTGCTGACCAGATCTGCTGCATCTTGATCTTCTCGTATTAGTAATTGTGGTAAGCGCTCAACAATAGTCACCTCACTGCCAAGGAGGTTAAAGCACTGGGCTAATTCACAGCCGATAGGGCCTCCGCCAAGCACTAATAGCTTTTTAGGTAACTCGGGTAATGACCAAATTGTATCGGAAGTCACGTAACTTACCTTATCTAAACCGGGAATCGGCGGTATAAAAGGTTTCGCCCCCGTTGCGATAACAATATTCTGAGTAGTGATAACGTTACCGTTTAATTCAACCTGCCAAGGGGAAATGATTTTTGCTTCACCCTGCAGGCAAGTCACACCCAAGTCTGAATAACGTTCGCTTGAGTCATGTGGCTCGATTTTTTTGATCACATTTTGTACGCGGGTCATCACTTTTTTAAAATCAATACTGTTTATTTGTGCGTCCACGCCAAACTGCTGAGCATTTAATATCTCTTTAATATTATGAGCCGTTCTAATTAATGCCTTGGATGGAACACAGCCCGTATTTAAACAATCACCTCCCATCTTATGTTTTTCAATTAATGTCACTTTGGCTTTTACTGCGGCTGCAATGTAAGCCGTTACCAGTCCACCTGAACCCGCCCCAATCACGACCATATTTTGATCGAAAGATTTGGGTTTCTGCCAGCCTCGATAAACTTTATTTTGCTTAATACTATTGATAATAAATTTGCTTATAAGGGGCATTAATCCTAATGCCGCAAGAGACAATAAAACAGAAGGTGAGAGTAAGCCGGCTAATGAGTTGATATCGGCAAGCTGTGTACCTGCATTGAGGAAAACTGCAGTGGCGGGTAACATACCGAGTTGACTAAATAAATAATATTTTTTTGCCGATAGGGTGGTTAAACCCATCAGTAAGTTGATCATAAAAAAAGGGAAAATGGGAATCAGTCTCAGTGTTAGCAGGTAAAGGCTACCATCTTTTTCTATTCCTCGATTTATCGCTTTGAGCTTTCCGCCAAATCGTCTTTGTACCCAATCCTGCAGCATATAACGGCTAAAGAGAAAAGCTAAGGTAGCCCCTATGCTGCTCGCAAATGAAACGAATAAAAGACTCCACCAAAAGCCAAATAATGCAGCACCGAGCAGAGTGAAAATAATGGCACCGGGAACTGAAAGAGCAGTACTAACAGTGTATAAGATAAAATAAAGCACACTGGCGAGCAGGAAGTTGTCATTGATATAACCGTTCAGTTGCGCTTGATAAATTTTGGCATTTTCCAGCGTTAGCAGATGATTAAACTCAAAAACGAACCACAGTGCGATGCACGCTAAGATGGCAATAATTATTTTTTTTCTGTCCATTGATCATTTTCCTGAGGTTAAAAATAAATTGTAGTTTTCAATAGACCGGGAAGATCTATAAAAAATTTCCGTGTTAATTATTTATACTTTTCGCTTAATAAAATAGACAAAAAATCGCATAGGAAAAATTAATGAGATAAAAACTTTCGATTCAGGCTATTAAGATTAAAAACAACGTATTTATTTAAGCTAGGCTGTTTACCTTTTTCGTATTAATCACCCTGCAGTTGATCAGAAAACATGTCATCTAGCCGTGATGTTAATAAATAAATAAAATACTGCTCACCGGGAAAAGTATTTGTTAGCGTGATTTTATAAAGATAATTTAACGGGTGGGTAATTTTTTTCTGATAAATTAATCTAAATTGAGATGATTTCCATCACCAAAATAGGACTATTTTGGTGATGGAAATATCAAACTTCATAATATGTACAATTAATTGTGAAGTTGATAAAGATTTTGTTATTCAACAAATATTTGCATTTCTTCACCAATTTTTTTACGCATTTCCATCAGTTTACGGGCAGTTTCATTCTGTTGTATATCCTCTTCGCTTTCCGGCACCCATGCTGGAACATAAATCGGATGGCTATGTGCATCGACCGCCACCATAATGACGATGCAATGTGTCGTCAAACGTCTGTTTAACGATTTTGGATCACAAGCATTTACTTCAAGGGCAATATGCATCGAGGATTTTCCCGTATAAATCACTTTCGCCTCCACCTCAACCAGGCTACCGACATGAATAGGTGTGACAAATCTGATCCCGCCAGCATAGGCAGTAACACAATAATGACCGCTCCAGCCCGCGGCACAAGCATATGCCGCTAAATCGATCCATCTCATTACTGCTCCACCATGTACCTTTCCACCAAAATTAACATCTTGAGGTTCAGCTAAAAAACGTAGGGTGATGTCTCTTTGGGGCTTTTTCATTCACTTATCCTCTGAATTTTTTAATCAATTCTTAAAAATAATAGTTATATCAAATGTATTAAAGATGTGATCTTGCATCGCGTAGGAAAAATTAACACTAGCAAGGCTGATCACTTATTTGATGCGTTTGGTATTATTGTATGTCCGACCTTATAACGTAAATAAGTGTTACATGGGGAAGGGAATAATAATAACCAATTGAGCTTTAAGCAAGGGTTGATTTAGCGTCATGCAGGGTAGAGAGAATTATGATAAAGGATTGTAAGTGCTTAAATCCGCGACGTTATGGTATTTAAAAAATATTAATAAGGTTGATAACCAAGTAAGTCATCACTGTCCAATTCTTTCTGATCACTGCCAAGCACTTTTGAGCGCAGTATTTTATCTGAATGGATACTAGAATAGAGAATGACATCATAGGGCATTTTTTCAAAATGCTTGAGTGTTGGTATAATTTTCATGCTCAGCTAATCTGATTTTACCGAGAGCATTTTATTAAATATTAGCCAAATTGCTACAGTTATTAGCTTTTAATAAAGGCATTAGTTGTAACAATCTGTAAAACTAATTAATCCGTTCATAAATCAATTTAAGTAAAGTAACTATTGCGCTTATCTATTATCACTGCCTAACTATTAACATAGAATATAAGTTGCAGGGAGAGAGATAGATTTATATAAACCATTTTTAGGCTGGTGGAGCGAATAGTCGGGTAGAAAAGAGCCTCTTAAATTAAAAAAGATGCCATCTTCTATTGAAATAGTTTACTTTTAAAACACATTGTATGTTAAATAATCGTTCGCGCATTTTATTGAAAGAATAGTCATTAAAGCCCTTGCCAATGTACTTTAAATCCCTATAATGCGCCCCACGGAAACGGGAAAGACGCAAGTCAGTCCGGTTACTAAGAACGAAAGAGATTAAGCTTCTAATAACGTATCACGTTGATTAGAAACATAAATTAATCATTGACATCGTTTACAGGTAGCGTAATATACGCACCTCGCCGAAAGGCACGCTCTTTAACAATTTAATCAAACAATCTGTGTGGACACTTATTGTTGATGTGATTTCAAAAAATCAAAGTCCTTTCTTGTAAAGGCAGTAACTTTTTACTTCGTAAATAGCTTACTCATCAATAAAAGTGACACACGAATAAATTTATTTATTCAGAATAATAAGTTATTCATTATTTTTATACTGAAGTTTTTATACTTAGGTGTTGAGATAATAGTAATTAGTTTTAGTCAGTTATATTGAGTCGCAGCGTAAGCTGCAAATTAAACTTTAAATTGAAGAGTTTGATCATGGCTCAGATTGAACGCTGGCGGCAGGCTTAACACATGCAAGTCGAACGGTAACAGAGAATAGCTTGCTATTTTGCTGACGAGTGGCGGACGGGTGAGTAATGCTTGGGAATTTGCCTTGTTGCGGGGGACAACAGTTGGAAACGACTGCTAATACCGCATAATGTCTCCGGACCAAAGGTGGCCTCTATTTATATGCTATCGCGACAAGATGAGCCCAAGTGGGATTAGCTAGTTGGTAAGGTAATGGCTTACCAAGGCGTCGATCCCTAGCTGGTCTTAGAGGATGACCAGCCACACTGGAACTGAGACACGGTCCAGACTCCTACGGGAGGCAGCAGTGGGGAATATTGCACAATGGAGGAAACTCTGATGCAGCCATGCCGCGTGTGTGAAGAAGGCTTTCGGGTTGTAAAGCACTTTCAGCGAGGAGGAAAGGGTATTGGTTAATATCCATTATCTGTGACGTTACTCGCAGAAGAAGCACCGGCTAACTCCGTGCCAGCAGCCGCGGTAATACGGAGGGTGCGAGCGTTAATCGGAATTACTGGGCGTAAAGCGCGCGTAGGCGGTTAATTAAGTCAGATGTGAAAGCCCAGGGCTCAACCTTGGAACTGCATTTGAAACTGGTTAACTAGAGTTTTGTAGAGGGTGGTAGAATTTCAGGTGTAGCGGTGAAATGCGTAGAGATCTGAAGGAATACCAGTGGCGAAGGCGGCCACCTGGACAAAGACTGACGCTGAGGCGCGAAGGCGTGGGGAGCAAACGGGATTAGATACCCCGGTAGTCCACGCAGTAAACGATGTCTATTAGAAGTTTGTGGCTATATGCCGTGGGTTTCAAAGCTAACGCATTAAATAGACCGCCTGGGGAGTACGGCCGCAAGGTTAAAACTCAAATGAATTGACGGGGGCCCGCACAAGCGGTGGAGCATGTGGTTTAATTCGATGCAACGCGAAGAACCTTACCATCCCTTGACATCCAGAGAATCTGTTAGAGATAGTAGAGTGCCTTCGGGAACTCTGAGACAGGTGCTGCATGGCTGTCGTCAGCTCGTGTTGTGAAATGTTGGGTTAAGTCCCGCAACGAGCGCAACCCTTATCCTTAGTTGCCAGCACGTAATGGTGGGAACTCTAGGGAGACTGCCGGTGATAAACCGGAGGAAGGTGGGGACGACGTCAAGTCATCATGGCCCTTACGGGATGGGCTACACACGTGCTACAATGGCAAATACAAAGGGTTGCTAACCTGCGAAGGTATGCGAATCTCATAAAGTTTGTCGTAGTCCGGATCGGAGTCTGCAACTCGACTCCGTGAAGTTGGAATCGCTAGTAATCGTGGATCAGAATGCCACGGTGAATACGTTCCCGGGCCTTGTACACACCGCCCGTCACACCATGGGAGTGGGCTGCACCAGAAGTCATTAGCTTAACCTTCGGGATGGCGATGACCACGGTGTGGTTCATGACTGGGGTGAAGTCGTAACAAGGTAGCCCTAGGGGAACCTGGGGCTGGATCACCTCCTTACGTAAAGAGACACATCAGTTAATTCGCTTGCGGATTGACACATTAGAGACTTGCTTGCAAGTGCTCTGCAGTACAAGCCTTTCGGCGATTTTGCTCTGCAAATTCACCTTTCGGCATCACTGTTTGCTACGCAAATAATGATTGAGTGTTCACACAGATTGTTTGATTAGAATGATAAAGCGTAATAGCAAATACACTTATTAACTGTTCTTTATAAAGAATAATTAATAAGTGTTTTTTTAACACTGCTCTTTAACAATTAGGAAAGCTGATAAAAGTTCTTTTTATCACACAAAAACAATGGCACTCAGGTGTTGATTGGTGTGATAAATTAAACGAAATTGTTCTCAATTATTAAGATTTATTTTAATAATTGTAATCAAGCAAAAATAAATATTATTCAAACTGATACTTTGGATAATGTACGTATCTATTGAGTGATTGTTAATTCAATTATTCTTAGGTGCACGAAAAACGAATGTTGTTTTTTGTATTGTAAAATATGAGAAATCGCAAGCGTCTTGGAAACTCAAATAAATACAAAATCTAAATGATTGCGTAAAAAGAATGTAAAAATTGATTAATAATCAATTTTTATGCCTGGAACGTGACACTTTTTAGGTGTTGTATGGTTAAGTGAATAAGCGTGCACGGTGGATGCCTAGGCAATTAGAGGCGATGAAGGACGTGGTAATCTGCGATAAGTCCAGGGGAGTTGATAACAAGCGTTATATCCTGGAATTTCCGAATGGGGCAACCCGGCACTTAGTGTCATCGTTAAGTGAATACATAGCTTAACGAAGCGAACGAGGGGAACTGAAACATCTAAGTACCCTTAGGAAAAGAAATCAACCGAGATTCCGATAGTAGCGGCGAGCGAAATTGGAACAGCCCTTAAGCTGTTTAAAAGTTAGTGGAAGGCTCTGGAAAGTGCCGCGATACAGGGTGATAGCCCCGTACACAAAAACTTCTTTACAGTGAAAGCGAGTAGGTCGGGACACGAGAAATCCTGACTGAATATGGGGGGACCATCCTCCAAGGCTAAATACTCCTAATTGACCGATAGTGAACCAGTACCGTGAGGGAAAGGCGAAAAGAACCCCTGTGAGGGGAGTGAAATAGAACCTGAAACCGTGTACGTACAAGCAGTAGGAGCGGACATTGTGTTCCGTGACTGCGTACCTTTTGTATAATGGGTCAACGACTTAATTTCAGTAGCAAGGTTAACCAAATAGGGGAGCCGTAGGGAAACCGAGTCTTAACTGGGCGAATAGTTGCTGGGATTAGACCCGAAACTTGGTGATCTAGCCATGAGCAGGTTGAAGGTTGAGTAACATCAACTGGAGGACCGAACCCACTAATGTTGAAAAATTAGGGGATGACTTGTGGCTGGGGGTGAAAGGCCAATCAAACCAAGAGATAGCTGGTTCTCCTCGAAAGCTATTTAGGTAGCGCCTCGTGTATCACTGTTGGGGGTAGAGCACTGTTTGGGCTAGGGGGTCATCCCGACTTACCAACCCCATGCAAACTCCGAATACCAACAAGTGCAATCACGGGAGACACACGGCGGGTGCTAACGTCCGTCGTGGAAAGGGAAACAACCCAGACCGCCAGCTAAGGTCCCTAAGTATATGTTAAGTGGGAAACGATGTGGAAAGGCTCAGACAGCTAGGAAGTTGGCTTAGAAGCAGCCATCTTTTAAAGAAAGCGTAATAGCTCACTAGTCGAGTCGGTCTGCGCGGAAGATTTAACGGGGCTAAACATATCACCGAAGCTGCGGATGCTTATTTATAGGCATGGTAGAGGAGCGTTCTGTAAGCCGTCGAAGGGAAAGGTGTAAACCATCCTGGAGGTATCAGAAGTGCGAATGTTGACATGAGTAACGATAAGGGAGGTGAAAAACCTCCCCGCCGGAAGACCAAGGGTTCCTGTCCAACGTTAATCGGGGCAGGGTGAGTCGACCCCTAAGGCGAGGCCGAAAGGCGTAGTCGATGGGAAACGGGTTAATATTCCCGTACCCTTTATTATTGCGATGGGAGGACGGAGAAGGCTAGGTGGGCCTGGCGATGGTTGTCCAGGTTCAAGTGCGTAGGCGGGAGACTTAGGTAAATCCGGGTTTCTTTTAACGCTGAGACACGATGTCGAGTCACCAAGGTGATGAAGTCATTGATGCCATGCTTCCAGGAAAAGTCTCTAAGCTTCAGATAATAGAGGATCGTACCCCAAACCGACACAGGTGGTCAGGTAGAGAATACTAAGGCGCTTGAGAGAACTCGGGTGAAGGAACTAGGCAAAATGGTACCGTAACTTCGGGAGAAGGTACGCCTCCGACGGTGACGAGACTTGCTCTCTAAGCTGTTGGAGGCCGAAGATACCAGATGGCTGCAACTGTTTATTAAAAACACAGCACTCTGCTAAATCGTAAGATGACGTATAGGGTGTGACGCCTGCCCGGTGCCGGAAGGTTAATTGATGAGGTTAGACTCAGGTCGAAGCTTTTGATCGAAGCCCCGGTAAACGGCGGCCGTAACTATAACGGTCCTAAGGTAGCGAAATTCCTTGTCGGGTAAGTTCCGACCTGCACGAATGGCGTAATGATGGCCATGCTGTCTCCACCCGAGACTCAGTGAAGTTGAAATCGCAGTGAAGATGCTGCGTCCCCGCGGCTAGACGGAAAGACCCCGTGAACCTTTACTACAGCTTAGCAGTGAACTTAGAGCCTACATGTGTAGGATAGGTGGGAGGCTTTGAAGCGTTGTCGCTAGATGACGTGGAGCCAACCTTGAAATACCACCCTTGTATGTTTTGAGTTCTAACCATGGCCCCTGAATCGGGGTTTGGGACACTGTTTGGTGGGTAGTTTGACTGGGGCGGTCTCCTCCTAAAGAGTAACGGAGGAGTACGAAGGTTGGCTAATCACGGTCGGACATCGTGAGGTTAGTACAATGGTATAAGCCAGCTTAACTGCGAGACAGACACGTCGAGCAGGTACGAAAGTAGGTCATAGTGATCCGGTGGTTCTGAATGGAAGGGCCATCGCTCAACGGATAAAAGGTACTCCGGGGATAACAGGCTGATACCGCCCAAGAGTTCATATCGACGGCGGTGTTTGGCACCTCGATGTCGGCTCATCACATCCTGGGGCTGAAGTCGGTCCCAAGGGTATGGCTGTTCGCCATTTAAAGTGGTACGCGAGCTGGGTTTAGAACGTCGTGAGACAGTTCGGTCCCTATCTGCCGTGGGCGTTTGAGAATTGAGAGGAGCTGCTCCTAGTACGAGAGGACCGGAGTGGACGAACCGCTGGTGTTCGGGTTGTATCGCCAGATGCATTGCCCGGTAGCTACGTTCGGAATCGATAACCGCTGAAAGCATCTAAGCGGGAAGCGAGCCTCGAGATGAGTTCTCACTGGAGCTTTAAGCTCCCTAAAGGGCCGTTGGAGACTACAACGTTGATAGGCAAGGTGTGTAAGTGCAGTAATGTATTGAGCTAACTTGTACTAATTACCCGTGAGGCTTAACCATACAACACCTAAGACGTGTTGAGTTGCAGTAGACGTATAGTTGGTCAGTGAATGTTATTAACATTCACTCTGATTGAGCTAAGCGTTGAAACAACAGTAACCAAGAAAAAATATGCTTGCGAAACATATTTTACAAATATTTACGATTGCTTGATAAAAACAACAATAAAATCGGCTTTTCTAATTAACTTTTTATAAAGACTTTAGATTGTTGCCTTACGGAAGATTAACAAAAAGACGTTAATCTCCTACCGGCCAAAACAATTTAAAGCTAAAAAAAGCCTAAGCTTTAAAAAGTTTTTGCTTGGCGACCATAGCATTGTGGTACCACCTGATCCCATTCCGAACTCAGCAGTGAAACGCAATTGCGCCGATGGTAGTGTGGGGTCTCCCCATGTGAGAGTAGGTCATCGCCAAGCGCCTAATAAACGATAAATCCCTGTTGACTAACGTCAGCAGGGATTTTTTCGTTTAAGCGCTTGAGACGATGACCAACTCGAACATGGGAAATAAAGAGCAGCCACGGAGTGGCATTCAAGCCATGTGACAGTAGGGCGAATTTGGCGCCAGCCAAGGTTTATGAGCGGACGAGCTCTGCGAGTCCTGTTCCATCGCTAGTCTTTCGCACAAGCTTGGCAATTAAATCCAGATAAATCCCTGTCCTTCGAAAGAAGCGTTGGAATTTTTTCGTTATTAGGGCTTTGACGCGATGACCAACTCGAACATGGGATATAAAGAGCAGCGACACAGTGGCATTCAATCCATGTGAGAGTAGTGGCGAGTATTGCGCGAGCAATGTGTCATGAGCGGGCTAAGCTCTGCGTGCCCTGTAGAATCAGGCGACAGCCTGGGTTATGAGCGGACGAGCTTTGCGAGTCCCGTTCCATCGCCAGTATTCCGCACAAGCTTGGCAATTAAATTCAGAAAAATCCCTGTTGACTAACGTCAGCAGGGATTTTTTCGTTTAAGCGCTTGGACGATGATCAACTCGAACGTGGGAAAAGGAAAAAACATGCTGGAGGGCTAGTATCGCAGCAGCGATGGTTTGCGAGCTGACGAGCTCTGAGAGTCCTGTCCCATTGCCAAGCTAGGCAATAAAGATTTATTTGCACATTGAGTTGCAGGTAATTTCAAATAATTATATTGTCTTATACCAATTCCACTAATTAAGTGATCTGTTTAGGCGCTGGAAAAATGCATGAAAGCAATGCATGAAAGCAATGCATTGATTGCAGTAACTAGTTGTTCTAATTATAAAATCAATAGCAAAGACTAAAACATAGTTTTATGTCTAGCTAGCATGTGTTTTAACCAGCATAAATGAACAGAAAATTAATGGATTTGTTATTACAATCGTTCTTATCTACATAGTATAGATCTACGTATTTTATAAACTAATTCCGAGCATCGGTAAGGCATATAATGAAAGAACAACAACAAACTGATTTAGTAAAGCCAAGCCCCAAAAAATGGCAAGCGAAAGAGAAATTGGCCTGGTTAAAAAAACAGACAATTAAACGTTCGTATCAAAATGATGTACTCAAAAAGATCGCCGCTTTAGCGGAAGATTTTACGGTTGAGCAATATGGCGAACTTTGTTATCCGCCCTATCACTACCCGCTTTATATTGTGACAACCCGCGATTGGGATAATAATAAACCTTCAATTTTGATAACGGGTGGTGTTCATGGTTATGAAACCAGTGGAGTCCATGGGGCACTAAGTTTTATTGAGAAACATGGCCTAAAGTATGCTGAAAAATTCAATATTGCTGTCGCCCCCTGCATTAGTCCGTGGGGGTATGAAACGATTAACCGTTGGAATGCGAATGCGACAGATCCAAATAGATCATTTTATCAATCAAGCCCCTCGCTAGAGGCATCTCAATTGATGGAATATGTTAAAAAACACGATCTAAATTTTATGACACATATTGATTTACATGAAACCACGGATACCGATAATACTGAGTTTAGACCTGCTTTAACTGCCAGAGATGGTGTTGAACAAGAACTTACGGATATTCCCGACGGTTTTTATCTGGTTGCAGATTCGAATAACCCTAAGCATGATTTTCAACGTGCTATTATTGAATCGGTTAAAAAAGTGACTCATATTGCCCCTGCTGATGCAAATGGTAAAATTATTGGAGAGTCTGTTAGCCAAGATGGTGTTATTCATTATGACACTAAAAAATTAGGGCTGTGCAATGGTTTTACTGACGCACTCTACTGCACAACAACAGAGGTTTACCCCGATAGCCCTCATGTTACTGGGGCATATTGTATCAATGCGCAGGTTGCTGCGGTAACTGGTGGGCTTGACTATTTAATTAAGAACAATATTGTGTAATTACATGGTGCTATAAATTAACCCTGACCTGACAAAATGGCTTATTCAGCTCAATAAAGGGATAAGCCGCACTTCTGCATCTCTTAAAGGGCTGTGTAATTTGCTGATTTTCTCCCAAAAAGCGAACACCTATATACTATGCTCCCATTTGTATTAAAATAGACCTTAATCTTTGACCTGTTAGGTCTCAACTCTATTTATTAAAAAGGATTAATTGAATGACCCCTGAATTGTTTTTTATATATGATTCTCACTGTCCGTGGAGCTACGCGAGTACTGCTTTAGTTAATCAGATCGAAAAATCATACCCTGAAATAACAATCCATTTATGGCATTGTGCTCATTATGATGGCAGTGATCGTGTTGGCCATGAGAAGATGGACCGGGTAGCAAAAGAAAGTGTTGTGAAATTTGGCCAACACTATAAACGTTTTGTTGATAGTCCTAAAAATGCGATTATGACTGCTAATTTTATGGCCTGGCTGCAAAACAAACAACCAGAGAAAGAATTAGCTGTCTTAAATGCATTACAAAAAGCTCACTTTATTGAAGGTAATCCCTTTGGATGTAAACACGATTTTAATGAGATTATCGAGCAGTTTAAGTTATCGCCACCTAATAAAATATTCAAAGATGAATTAACCAGTGAAGCTGAATATACTTTGTCTGATATCAGTGAAATTCAAGCGTTTATAAAAACGACCGACTTCCCCGCTTTATTGTTAACTGTGGATGAAAATGCGGTGTTATTAAACCATTCTCTTTATTTAAGTAAACCTGAAGCGGTGATAGAGGCGATAAAACAAGAGTTAGCTTAAAAGTCTAAAAGTTAAAACCTGTTTTTTATTGCTGCGTTTTGCTATACCAAATATATTAAAGATGTGATCTTGCATTGCGTAGGAAAAATCAATACTAGCAAGGCGTGAGTTGCAGAAGATAGTTGTTCTCACTTCACAAAATTGTCTGGAACAATTTTGAACAGCTTTAGCTGACCACGAAGTGGTGAAGAATAGGATGTTCTGAATAAAATTCACAACGCAGATAGGGTTGATTTTAACCAGTAAGGCTGATCACCTATTTGATGCGTTTGGTATTAGCCTTACAATATTATTGTAGGGCTTTTTTTTTGATAAACGCGTATAAAGCATGCGGTTATTTAACAACTAATACTCATTCCACTAACCAGTATAAATGCATATAAAATGGGTGGATTTGGTATAATTTGCAATTGTTGTTTATTCTATTGTAAAAAAAAGAACAGACCCTGATAGATTATATTATTAAATAAACATCAAAGGATAAGGTTAATTAATGATTAATACCGTTATTAATAAGTATCAAACAATTTTTTCAGATCAAGCATTAGCAATAGATATTTCAGTTATCTCAATGCTGTTAATGCTTATCTTAATCTCGATGATCGCAAATTATATTACCAAAAAAATAATAACTGTTTTTGTTAAAAAATTTATTGATAAGACGAGAAGTCAATGGGATAACATCTTTTACGACTGTCATGTATTCACCCGTTTATCCCACTTGATACCAATATTGTTCTTTAGTGTCGGTTCAACAATCATTTTTCCAGCAGATGCTTACCCGCTTTTATTGGATAATCTTTCTAAATTTACTTCGCTGTATTTGATTCTTGCCTTTGCCCTTGTCATTCATAGCCTACTGGCGGCATTTGATGCTATTTACCGTACCTACAAAATGTCAAAGCAACGGCCAATCAACAATTATGTTCAAGTTCTAAAGATTATTCTGTGGATTTTTACCACGGTTGCCTCCATCTCACTTCTGCTCAGCAAGGATCTTTGGGCATTATTTTTAGGTATGAGCGGCATGATGGCGATCATTATGCTGGTCTTTAAAGACACTCTCCTTGGACTTGTGGCCGGTATGCAGATTACTGCTAATGATATGTTACGTCTTGATGATTGGTTGGAAATGCCAAGTCGTAATGCGGATGGTGATGTGATTGATATAACCCTTAATACGGTTAAGGTCAGAAACTGGGATAAAACGATCACGACTATTCCTACCCATGCTTTGATGTCGGAGTCGTTCAAAAATTGGCGGGGAATGACCGAGTCGGGAGGGCGGAGAATCAAGCGTTCTATCTCAATTGATATGACATCGGTAAAATTTTGCGATCAAGAAATGCTTCAGTCTTTTATGAAAATTGAGATTCTTAAGGATTATTTACTTAAGAAACAAAAAGAAATAGAGACTTACAATAAAGAAACAGGAAACGATTTAAGTAACCCTGCTAATGGCAGGCGGCTCACTAATATAGGTACCTTTAGGGCATATCTATCCGCTTATTTGAAAAAAAATCCTAAAATACATCAAGAGTTGACTTTTATGGTGAGGCAGTTGTCACCAAGTTCTACGGGCGTACCTATTGAAGTTTATGTTTTTAGTAACGATCAGGATTGGGTTAATTATGAGGGAATTCAAGCGGACATTTTTGACCATATTTTAGCCGTTATTCCTGAGTTTGGCCTGAGAGTTTTTCAGGATCCTACTGGTTCTAATTTTGAAAAAGCCTTCAGTCGATCCGCTAATAATTAAATAATGTCATACTATTTTTGCGCCTTTGCAGGCGCATTATTAACTAATATCCTTAAAGTTGCTAAGTCTTGCCGACATTTTACCTCAGTATAAATTCTACCCTATCACCCATAAAAAGCGCGTAGTTATAGCAAAAGAAATAAATTGTGCCCTTAATTAAAAGGCGACTACCCTCAAAGCAAAAATTTAAGTCTTTTTGCCTGTTTTACAATGTGCTCATCTAATTATTACTTTTGCTATCAGGCAACTATTTTGCATTTTTATCAATCGTACTCATACTTAATAAACAGATCAAATAGTTAATAATTAATTCATCTTAAAATTACTTTTTTAAAATAGAGCGTGCTCTATTTTTCTGCTTATATGCTAAGAGGCAATGATCATGGCAAAATATGTTTATTTATTTACTAAAGGCCAAGCCGACGGTGATCGCTCACAACGCGAGTTACTTGGTGGAAAGGGGGCTAATCTCGCTGAAATGGCTGCAATCGGCCTGCCCGTTCCTTCCGGATTCACTTTAACAACTGAAGTCTGTAAGTCATTTTATCAACACGATCGTCATTACCCTGAAGGAGTGGAGTCGCAGGTTAATAATGCACTTAAAAAGCTTGAGCAGGAGATGGCAAAAGGTTTTGGTGATCCGGTAAACCCTTTATTGTTATCAGTACGCTCCGGTGCGCCTACCTCTATGCCCGGCATGATGGACACCGTACTTAATTTGGGTCTCAATGACCAGACGGTGCAGGGACTTATTAACCTGAGCGGCTCACCGCGTTTTGCCTATGACTCATATCGGCGCTTTATCCAGATGTACGCTAATGTTGTTAAGGGAGTAGATGGTGATATTTTTGAAACGTTATTAGAGGATAAAAAACGCGCGAAAGGTATTGAAAATGATAACGAGTTGAGTGCGGAAGACCTGCAGCAGTTAATTACCGAATTCAAAGACAGCTATCGGCAAGTGCTTAATCTTGATTTTCCAACTGATCCGCAGCAGCAACTTTGGGAGGCTATTAGTGCTGTATTTGGATCTTGGATGAATCAGCGAGCGGTAACTTATCGCAGCTTAAATAACATTCCATCCCATTGGGGAACAGCTGTCAATGTGCAGGCCATGGTATTTGGCAATATGGGCAATGATTGTGCGACCGGCGTTGCCTTCACGCGTGATCCCTCAACAGGAGAAAATTATTTTTATGGCGAATTTTTAGTCAATGCTCAGGGGGAAGATGTTGTTGCTGGGATCCGGACACCACAACCTATCAATAAGGCTAAATATAAACCGGGCGACTTGCCGGCATTGGAGGATGTTTTGCCGGGGTGTTACGCACAGTTATTGGATCACCGTAATACGCTGGAAAAACATTTTCGTGATATGCAGGATATTGAGTTCACTATTGAATCTGGCAAACTGTATATGCTACAAACCCGAACGGGTAAAAGAACTGCCCAAGCTGCGATCCGGATTGCTGTGGAGATGGTTGGTGAGAAACTGATCAGTAAAAAAGAGGCAGTATTAAGAGTCTTACCGGAACAGCTCGAGCAATTACTACACCCTTCTATTGACCCTTCTGTTGTCAAAAATATAATCGCCAAGGGTTTACCCGCCTCTCCTGGTGCTTGTAGTGGCAAGGTGGTCTTTAATGCCGATGAAGCTGAACAACAAAACAAATTGAAAGAGAAAGTCATTCTTGTTCGGATTGAAACCAGCCCTGAGGATATTCATGGTATGAACGCCGCACAGGGCATTCTAACCTCGCGTGGCGGAATGACGTCACATGCGGCTGTTGTCGCTCGGGGGATGGGTAAAAGCTGCGTTGCAGGTTGTGGAGATCTGCATATTGATTACGAAAAACAGGTAATGGTGACTAAGTCGGGACATACCATCAAGCGCGGGGATATTATTACCCTGGATGGAGCAGCTGGTGAAGTTATTCTGGGTGATGTAGCAAAAGTACAACCCGCCGTCAGTGGAGACTTTGGTACATTAATGAGTTGGGCCGACACATTCCGTACACTTAATGTAAGAGCCAATGCAGATACTCCTCATGATGCCAAGATTGCGCGAGAATTTGGCGCTGAGGGAATAGGTTTATGTCGTACTGAACATATGTTTTTCGATGTTAAACGGATCCAAGCGGTGCGTGAAATGATTGTGTCAGCCGATCTGCAAGGTCGGGAAAGGGCGCTTTCTAAAATCATGCCGATGCAGAAAAGTGATTTTATCGGGCTGTTCCGCGAGATGAGAGGGGTGCCTGTCACCATTCGATTACTGGATCCTCCACTGCACGAATTTTTACCACAGAATAACGATGATATTGCCGATCTTGCGGCCCTTGCCGGAATGCGTTTCTCGGAAGTGAAAGAGCATGTTGAAGAACTGCATGAATTCAATCCGATGCTCGGTCATCGTGGTTGTCGACTCGGTCTTACTTATCCGGAGGTTTACGATATGCAGGTGCGAGCTATTATGGAAGCCGCTTGTGAACTGGTTAAAAATGAGCATTATAAAATTGTTCCGGAGATCATGATTCCGCTTGTGGCTGATGTTAATGAGTTGAAGGTGCTGCGCGAAAAAGCGATCCAGGTAGCAGAACAGGTAATGGCTACTTATGGCGTTAAAGTTGACTACCAAATCGGCACTATGATTGAATTGCCACGGGCAGCCCTATTGGCTGATCTGATTGCAGAGCAAGCTGATTTCTTTTCCTTTGGCACTAATGATCTCACTCAGACTACCTATGGTTTGTCGCGCGATGATGCTGGACGCTTTTTGCCTTATTATATAGAAAATGGGCTATTTTTAAGTGATCCCTTTATTAAATTGGATCGTGCCGGGGTTGGCCAACTGGTAAAAATGGGCACTGAAAAGGGCAGACAGACCCGGCCGGGTTTGAAAGTTGGCATCTGCGGAGAGCATGGTGGAGAGCCTTCTAGTGTTGAATTTTGTCATCAAATTGGTCTCGATTATGTTTCCTGTTCGCCATATCGTGTTCCCATTGCGCGCTTAGCTGCCGCCCACGCAGCTCTAAAGGATGAATAGTAAATAGTCAATAACCTAAACTTAAAACGCTTGGTAATCTCTTTACCCGGCGTTTTTTGACAGTACTGAACGCTATAAAGGCAATAATGGATATGTATATAGATGCAAAAGAGCAGGGTTTAAGCATCAGTCGATACGACCTGTCGATTGCAGGAATATGGCGAAAATCGTCTTTCCTCATCAAAGTCCAGCAGTCTTATTCTCAGTCTTTTATTGCGGCTTTGATATGAAATTTTACTTACCTGAAATGCTTACATGATTCTTAGTGCCTAAAAAAACAGCATTTTCCCTATCGTTTGATCCAATGAATATATCTTATTGGTATTAAAAGCTGTAAAATTTCATGCCATCTTTAAAATAAAAAAAGGGTGGAATCGGGTTAAAGACACCCTTAGTAAATCTGTTGGTTTTATCGGATTGATGAGCGGTTTAACATTTTTTTACAGGAATATTGGATGATTATCTTAACCATGATGCGTCATTATTGGTTTGCCTGCACTGTTGCCATGCTGACAGTTATTACGCTGCTGTCGCTCAACCCTATGAGTGATTTACCTTCAGTGCCAGGCGGAGATAAAATGCATCATTTCATCGCCTATGCATTATTAATGTTTCCGGTCGCGTTAAAAAAACCTAAGCATTGGCTGTTTATTGCTTTATTATTTCTTTTTTTAAGCGGTGGAATTGAGTTACTGCAACCTCTGGTTGGACGTACTAATGATTGGCTTGATCTTTCTGCAAATTGGACCGGTATTATGTTCAGTATCTTATTAGCACAGTTAATACACAGGATTTTTCCCTCCTTGCTAAACCAGAATCGCTAATTCATAAATGCAGTATCCATAAGCATAAAGTTCATGAGCATAAATTCCATGCGCATAAAATTTATAATAATCCGGTGCCTATCGGGCTGTGCCGGATTAAATTAAAAGCTTGTAATCCTTAGTGTTATTACAAGCTTTACTGTCAATAAAATAGCGGCAATTAAGCGCTGACTAACGCTAATGTATCACGGGCAATAATCCACTCTTCATTGGTTTGAATAACCATTGCGACCGTACTACCCGGTTCAGTAATAATGCCCTGATTCGATGATTTACCAAAGCGGTTTGCCAGGTTCTCTTGCTGGTTTACTTTAAAACCTAATAAACTTAAACGCGCCAGTGTTAGCTCACGTATTGGTGCTGAATTCTCACCAATACCACCAGTAAATACCACTGCGTCTAATCGTCCGTCTAATGCTGCCGTGTAACTGGCAATATATTTGGCCAGACGGTAGCAGTAGAGATCCATGGCACGTTTAGCTGCCGGATCCGTATCGTAGTTATCTTCAACAAAACGACAATCAGATGTTTTTTCAGTTAACCCTAATAATCCAGACTCTTTGGTCAGCATAGTATTTATTTCTGCCATGCTATAACCTAATTCATCATACAGGTGGAAGATAACAGCCGGGTCAATATCACCACAACGTGTCCCCATTACCAAACCCTCTAAGGGAGTCATTCCCATAGAAGTATCAACTGACTTACCGTTTTTAATCGCACAAACTGAGCCGCCGTTACCAAGGTGACAGTTAATAATATTTAACTCTTCAACGGGTTTGTTTAATATGCCGGCAGCTTCAAGGCTAATGTAAAGGTGGCTAGTACCGTGCATGCCGTAACGACGGATACCCTTTTCGCGGTAAAGTTTGTAAGGTAGTGCATATAAGAACGCTTCTTCAGGCATAGTCTGGTGAAAAGCGGTATCAAATACGGCTACATTTGGCAGTCCGGCAAAAGCATGCTGTGCCGCACGGATACCGACTAGGTGAGCAGGATTATGTAAAGGCGCGAGTGACACGCAATCTTCAATGCCTTGGATGACTTGATCTGTTATCACGACAGATTGAGTGAATTTTTCACCTCCGTGCACGATACGATGACCAATTGCAAAGAGGTTTTCTTTTAATTCAGGTTGGTTGGACAGAATCTCATTGACAATATAGTTCAGAGCTTCTTCATGAGCGGCGCCAATACCTAAATCTGCACTTCCTTTTGCGCCTTCTAATTTCCATTTCATGCGCGCATCATCCAAATGCAGACATTCAGCAAGACCGGATAGTTTTTCTTCACCTGTTGACATGTCGATGATGGCAAACTTCAGTGAAGAACTGCCGCAGTTAAGTACAAGAATTAGCTTGTTGCTCATGTATTATATTTCCTATTTATTATGTAAAAACAGTGGGTCAGATTGAGATTTTGATGGATTTTTGTAAAGGTTATATTGTCTATTTTTAGAAAATGCCAGATAGCGAGAAAACACTCTATTGACTAGCCCGTATCAAAGGGGGCGTAGGATACAGGCGAAGTTTAAAGATAACAATATAGTTTTCATTAAGCTCGCTTTGGCATTATATTTTAAGCTTATTAAGCTAACTGTAAATCTTATGATTAAAGCGCTAACTTGATGATTTATTGTGCGATAAATATTTTCCACTGCTTTGAATCGGCATTAATAAAAAGGTAATGAGTAAACGTAAAAAAACGCCAAAAAATGGCTAATAACTGCAGGACAACTGCGATTACCTTCACCGAGGTTATACTTGCATCCCAATAACGCTTTATGCTGATTTTAATGACCATTATTAGCCTCTTTTTTAGCCCCTTGAAAAGCCACTTATTATTTTTAGTATGACTGCAACAATAGAGGTACAATAAATCATAATTTTGATTGTTTGATAAAAAAAATTGATTAATTGAGAGTTGCCAGTAAATGAAAATTGAATTGCTTAAAACATTTTTAGAGGTCAGCCGAACGCTGCATTTTCGTTTGGCGTCTGAATCTTTATTTATCACTCAATCTGCAGTGAGTGCAAGAATTAAACTGCTTGAAGATGAGCTAGGAGTACTATTATTTGATCGCCGTCAAAAGCATCTTAAATTAACACCGGCAGGGCATCGTTTAATTAAACATGCGAACGAAATTATTTTTATGTGGCAAAAAGCGAAACAAGATGTCGGTGTTTCAGGCCAGAAAACCACACAGTTAGCGATCGGTTCAATGATGTCTATTTGGGATGTTATTTTACAGACCTGGTTACAAAAAATACATCGAAACATGGGGGAGATTAGCTTGTTAACCAATGCCAGTTCGCCCCTTGAGTTACGCAAAAGTGTTTTAAACCGTGTTACTGATATCGCCTTTTTGTTTGAACCTCCCTTTGTTGAAGAACTGGTAACGGAAAAGGTAGCGGCAGTACCACTGCATCTTGTTTCAACACAATCTAATATTGATATAAAAACCCAGAATTTAAATGATTATGTCATGGTTGATTATGGTGAATCAGTCAATACTCAGTATCTGAGAGAGTTTAAAAATGCACCGCCTGCAAAACATTTTATGAGCCAACCTCGTGTTGCATTAGAGTATATCTTAGAAGCTGGGGGCTGTGCCTATTTGCCTCGGCAGATGGTTATCGATCATCTTCGCAGCGAAAAACTCACCCTTATTAAAGATGCACCGGTATATTCTCGGGAAATATTTGCTATTTATCTGGCGAAAAGTCATAAAGCAGATGTTATCAATCAGGCAATCCAATACTTTCCGGAGATTACTTATTAATAAACGCTTTCATTGATGCCGTTTGTGAATGTTGCAACGGCAAAAATGAAAGTTGACTGACTTAAGTCAGAAATAAGGCACCTAAGCCTAAAAAGGTAATAAAACCAAAAATATCTGTTACTGTGGTTAATATAACAGCGCCCGAAAGTGCAGGATCAATTTTTAGTTTAGTTAACAACCAAGGCACCCAGACACCGGAAAGAGAAGCAATAATGATATTGCCCAAAATGGCGATATAAATAGCCAAAGATAATAATGGATTTTCAAACCAGAGATAGGTAATGCCCGCAATGATCGCCGCCCACAGTAATCCATTTATGCAGCCCACTTTAAGTTCTTTTAGTACAATGGCTTTCTGATTAGCATCGGTTATTTGTCCCAACGCAAGTCCGCGAATAATCAAGGTTAATGTTTGGCTTCCCGATATCCCCCCCATTGAGGCGACAACCGGCATTAGTACGGCAAGTGCGACAACTTGTTGCAGTGTCCCTTCAAACAGGCCAATAAACCAAGAAGCTAAAAAAGCAGTCACAAGATTAACACCTAACCAAACCGCGCGATTTTTACTACTGATCCATATATTGGAAAAAAGATCTTCTTCTTCGATCATGCCTGATGATTTAAATAACTGAATATCTTTTTGTTCTTCCCTTATAGTATGGGCTTGCTGTAAATCTAACCTGCCAGTTAAACATCCGGTCAAATCTACAACGGGTAAGGCGGATTTACCCGATATAATAACCTTTTCAGCAGCAGAATAAATATTATCTGTAGTAAGTAAAACCTCATAATCTCTATTCATAACGGTAGAGATTGGGGTGTCATCTTGCATTACAATAAGTTTCGCAATGGCAACTTCTCCAATTAATTTTGCATCATGCTGAGTGACATAAAAAACTTCAGTGAGAGGCGGTAAAGAATTTGAAAGAATTTTTTTTATCGCTGATGTTTTTAGTCGTTGGGGAATTTGTATATCGTCAAAACTTTGCCAATGGCCAACCTCATCATTTGAGAATTCTTGTGCTTTCTTAAATAATGCTCTTTGTTTATCTGTCATTTTAGAGACAGCGTAATCAACAAAGCGATCACTCAGATTTTCTGAAAGATCTAATAATTCATCCGCATCTAACTTCTCAAATAACGGGAAACATTGCTCATCTTCACTGGCATTTAAAATTAATTGCCGTGATTCATTGCGCATTTCAATAAAAACTTGCTGCTGTACTTCCTGGTTTATCAATTGCCAAATTAATTTTCTTAATGGGATTGGGAATGCTTCCAATAAGACCGCTATTTGTTCAAAAGACAAGCTGTTTTCTAATTCAGTTACAATATCGGCCAATGCTGATTGGTTTTCAATATTATCATTAAGCATTTCAATGAAAAAAGGTAATTTTTCAAATGACATAAACAGGATCCTTGTAGGAGGTAAACTCATTTTACTATAAAAATGCTATAGGTAGTTTTTAATAAGCTGAAAAATAAATGAAGTTTAACGGATTAGTAACAAATATTCTTTATCCCAAGGCAACCGGAAACCGTCGATTACCTTATATTCCTGTGGATTAGGTCACGTTATTGAATAATTTTCTTTGCTGTGAAGTTAAAAAAACAAATATAGGACCTCTTTTTTTTAACAAAAAAAATGAATCATTAAGAACAAAATTTTTCGCTTTTTTTTTGCAGGAAAAAGCCTGATTATGCATCAAATTATGACCCAATAGAGATTTCAAATGAATAGCAGTAATAGCGTAGCAGAATCAGATCTTGATCAAGAAGATGAAACAAGTACTTATTTTAAGGATTTAGCCGATCTAGAATTAGAAAATAATAACGAAGAATCTAATGTTCAAAAAGTGCGTTCTAAAAATAGAAATAAACGAATTCTTAAGGGGCAAATAGAGATGCAACTTGAAAAAATAAGAGAAAAAAAAGAATTCGACTATTTATATGATGACTGGAGCTAAAATTCATCGGATTATTGGACTAAAGTTTTTTTGATGATTGGGTTAAAGGTATAAATAAATTGGCGAATGAATAAAACGGATTCGATTTTAATACAATGACCAGAATAACGGCCAAAATCATTCGGCATTAGCAACGAATGATGACTTTTTTATGCTTTAAAAATTGCTTTGCACAGACAACGCTGAAAATGTGCAAGGCCATTTTAACCTCTTGCTAACTGTGTTGCAGATATTCCATAAAGTGCTGCCGATTTTCCATAAATAGACATGTAAATTTCAGTCTGCATAAGACATTAATATTCTGGTTCTGCCTTGTATAAAGAATTTACAAAGGTCTGCAAAAAATCCCGAAAGATAAATAGACCTAATTCAGAGGTGAATAAAATAGCGATGAAAAATATTCGCACACCCTGTTGCTCTATAGCAAGTGCGCCTTTCTATTTTTGCTGACCTTCGCCTTTCTTATTCGATAATGTAACCATAAAATATTCTATTGCTTCCTGGTAGGAATAATAAACAGGACGCGCCAGCTAAATTTTCAGTAACAGTTGATAAAAATATCGGTAGTTGTAATAGTGACGCATTAATTAACAGGAGTGATTATGATTAAAAATTTAATAGCAGTGTTAATCGTTGTAATGGTATCTGGATGTACCACATTGCAAAAAGAGCTGAAAAATTATGTAAAACAACCTGAGGTAAGTTACAAATCGATTTCAATTGGTAAGGTCTCGACGAGTGTTATTGAGTTAAATCCTACTTTTAATATTGCCAATAACAATAATTTTTCTATCCCCATTGACGCTGTTACTTACGATCTTTCATTTAATAATAAAAAAATGTTATCGGGAGAGAAAAAGTCGATAGGGTTGCTACCAGCAAATAACGGCAAAGATATCACTCTGTCCTTGGATTTGACTGAACAAACATTAACGTCATTGCAGCAACTGCTGTTTAAAGATAAAAAACTGGATTATCAGGTTAAAGGCGGTGTAAAAACCATGGGCTTAACTATTCCTTTTGAAAAATCTGCCACCTTATATGTACCGGAAATCAGCATTAAAGAGGTCAAAATGGTGAAGGGGAGTTTCACTCAGTTAGATATTCTATTGAGTGTTGATCTTAATAACCCTAATGAGTTTGTTTTACCTTTAGGGTTGCTCAATTATACGGTATCAAGCAGTGGTAAGACTTTATTTAAAGGGGATCTTAAAAATAATAAAATAAGCACAGGTAAAAATAATATCCAGCTACCTTTAACTATTAAGCCCGGTGATTTATTTAGCACTGTGTTTGGTTTACTGAGTAATCCCACGCTCCCTCTGCATTTTGAAATAAGCAGCCCAATGTTTAAAAAATCCCATGACCAATCACTGGATCTGAGTAGCTTCTTTTAGCTGAACAATATTCACAAACAAAATCCATATAAAATATTTACCAAAAACTAAAAAAAGGGCGCGCTGTCCCTTTTTAGTTTTCGAACCGCAAAAATGTTAACCGTCAGAAAGGCTGATATTATGATCGATGCCAGTTTTTAACTGCTGATTGTTAAATAACACGTCCGCAAATAATTTCTGAGACGGGAGAGTCAGTATTAAACGCTGACACTAATTGAGCAGAATGTGCCGCGATAATAACAACTTGTTGGTTATTATCGGCCAATTTTTCAATACTATGTTTATCAATTTTTTGGAATTTAGCTGCATCGCGCCGCCCATAATCAAAAAATAACGCTGTAATATCAGAGTCTAAAAATATTGCATCGGCCTGCTGCATTTTTTGATACGCCTGCAGGGTTAAATTATCAGGTTGCTGATCATAAATTCTGATAACACTTATACTGCCGCTTTCTTTAAATTTGTCAGTGGTCAGCGCCTGATTAAACAGCTGTACAGCTTGTTCTTCATCACCCGCCAGTAACTGTTTGGCGACATCACCCGTCAATATTTTTTTCCAGAACAGTTTACGTTCGGAAAACTGTTTGATTCTGGCCTGTACTTCAATACGGTAGCGGCCACAAAAGCGCGCTAATCTGCCATAACCTGCGGGTAACATCTGTTCTATTTGAGATTTTAACATTTGTAATAATATAGGGGCATTACCTGAGCTTGACATAGCAATAATCATCGGATCCCTGTCAATAATTGCGGGTGTGATGTAATTGCAAAGATCAGGATCGTCAACCACATTGAGCAGCATACCGCGATGATTCGCCGCAATACTGATTGTAATGTTGACCGATCTGATATTTGTTGCTGCTATCACTAACTGATGGTTGTCCAGAAAATGAGGCGCATATTCAGCTTCAATCCAAGTGAGTTGCTGGTTTGCTAACAGTCCTTTTACACTCTCTTTAAGTGCCGGGCTGACAACGGTAATCTGCACTTTTGACTTGAGCAAAAGTTCAATCTTTCGCGCAGCAACATTACCGCCTCCAATAACCACGGCATTAAACTTTTTAGCATCTAAAAAAATCGGGAAATAGTCCATCATCTTGGCCTTAGTTAACAAATATATTGATTAAAGCAGATACGGTTAAGTATCACCCCGATAAATTATTTTTTAACTTATTGTTTATTCTTCAAAATAAGAGGGTAACAATCATAACGTAAGTTTGAATATTAACAAAGAATGGTGTCGTGGCTATTAAGTACTCTTACATAAATTTTCCAGCATTTTGAGGGGTTTACTAAATAAGTGCGCTCTTTAAGATCAGAATACTTTCGGATAAGTACTTAGAAATAATTGTTATTCAGAGAAATTAACTTAAGTAAGTACTCTAAAATTGTGCAGGAAAATGAATGATAGCAAGGCGTTTGATTGAGTATCGCCGGCTATTGCTAATAAAAAAAAAAAGGGTTATTGTTTATTTAAACCCGTGAAATGGACTATTCCTTTATGCTAATTGTTATCATATTGGCTATTTAGGTAACTTTAATTTGTGTCTGCAGTCGCAGTTATTATAAAATCTCAAGTTACAATAATCTGTTCAGGTATTCGCAACCTCAGATTAAACTGCACGTTACATTTGCGCTAAATATTTTGTTATATAAGGACTCTCAATGTCAGTCATCGATACCAGCTGTATTGTCATATTTGGCGCTTCAGGCGATCTTACGCAGCGTATGCTTATTCCTGCGCTTTATCATCTTTATGTCGATCAGAAGCTGCCAAAATCCTTCGCTATTCTGGGGGTAAGTCGCAGTATTTACAGTGATCAGGCATTTCGTAGTAAATTAATAAAAAACATTAAATCTGATAAAAAAATTAATGAAGAATTATTAAATAAATTTTGTGAACATCTGTTTTATCAGGCGATTAATACCAGTGATGTGAATGATTACACACTGCTGAAAAAACGCATTTCCCGTATTAATGCTGATCGAGAGCTTAAAAATAACACCCTTTTTTACCTTGCCACGCCGCCCAGTTTATATTCTGTTATTCCCGAGCATCTAGCCGCTGTCGGTCTTAATGAAGAGACGGATGGCTGGAAACGGCTAGTGGTTGAAAAACCCTTTGGTTCTGATCTTAAATCTGCAGTGAGTCTCGATGAATCTCTGTATCGGCATTTTCAGGAACAGCAAATTTATCGTATTGATCATTACCTCGGTAAAGAAACGGTACAGAATATGCTGGTATTACGTTTTGCTAACAGCATTTTTGAGCCATTATGGAATGGCCGGTATATTGATTATGTAGAAGTCACCGGGGCTGAAGCATTGGGTGTAGAACAGCGTGGTGGTTATTATGATGGTTCTGGTGCCATGCGGGATATGCTGCAAAACCATTTATTACAGGTGATTGCAATGGTTGCAATGGAGCCCCCAGCCGTTATTAATGCCAAGTCAATGCGCGATGAGGTGGTCAAAGTTTTACAATGTTTAAAACCACTTTCTCAAGATGACCTGGAAAATAATCTGGTGTTAGGGCAATATATTCAGTCGCAGGTAAGAGGGAAATGTCTGCCGGCTTATCGCGAAGAAGAGGGTGTGCCGAATAACTCGAGAACAGAAACCTATGTCGGTCTTAAGCTGTTTATTAATAATTGGCGCTGGGATGGGGTACCATTTTATCTGCGTACCGGAAAGCGGCTGCCAACCCGGGTCACTGAAGTGGTTATCCATTTTAAAAAAACGCCTCATCCGGTTTTTTCAGCCGATGCCCCCGAAAACAAATTAATTATTCGCATTCAGCCCGATGAAGGGATCATGTTAGGTTTTGGCTTAAAGGAGCCTGGCGCGGGTTTTGATGCCAAAGAAGTTGCCATGGACTTTCATTACAGTGACTTGAAAGAGACTGAATTATTAACAGCCTATGAGCGTTTACTCCTGGATTTATTAAAAGGTGACGCCACACTTTTTGCCCGAAGCGACGCAGTACGGGCCTGTTGGGATTTTGTTCAGCCCATTTTAGACTATCAAAAAAAATCATTTCCTCTGCATGGATATGCGTCTGGCACGTGGGGGCCGATTGAAGCGGAAAAATTATTAAACCGAGATAACCATGAATGGCGCTTCCCCTGTAAAAATTTAACCGATACAGATTACTGTGAGTTATAAAATGAATTATACAATTTTTTCTGCAACCCAATTACTGCTAGATAAACTGGCCGAGGATTTTTTGCTCTTAAGTCAAAAAGAGACCGTAAGCCATATCTCTTTATCCGGTGGCTCAACCCCGATCCTTCTGTTTAAATATTTAGCCAACTCTCCCTATGCACAGAAAATAAACTGGCAAAAGTTGCATTTTTGGTGGGGGGATGAACGCTGTGTTGCAGCGACTGATTCAGAAAGTAACTTTGGGCAGTGTAAACAATTTTTATTCGACCAAATTATTATTCCGGCAGAAAATATTCATCGCATTCGAGGGGAAAACTCCCCACAGCAGGAAGCGATTCGCTATGCACAGGAAATAAGAAATTATATTGATAGCGTTAATGGCATTCCACAGTTTGACTGGATTCTTTTAGGCGTGGGCAATGACGGTCATACCGCCTCACTTTTTCCCGGACAAACAAACTATCAGGATGCTCATTTAACCTTTGTGGCAACACAGCCGCAAAGCGGGCAATTACGGGTATCTAAAACAGCCGGCTTAATTGAAAACAGCCGGCGTATTACTTATCTGGTACTAGGTGAAAATAAAGCCGATATTATTCATAAAATTAACAGTGAAAAAGCGGGCAGCGAACGCTATCCAGCGGGCAAAATAAAAGCTAAAGCAGGGCTAACCCAATGGTATTTAGATTCAGGATCCGCAATGTTATTAATAGAGGAAAAAAGTGATGAATGCTGATATTGCAGTAATAGGTCTGGCCGTGATGGGGCAGAATTTAATTTTAAATATGAACGATCATGGTTTTAAAGTTGTCGCATTTAACCGCACCGTCGCAAAGGTTGATCAGTTTCTTGAGGGGGCAGCAAAAGATACAGATGTTATCGCTGCGCACTCTCTTGAAGAAATGGTGAGTTTACTGGGATTGCCGCGTAAAATTATGCTGATGGTCAAGGCAGGGGAGGTCGTCGATGATTTTATTGATAAGTTAATCCCTTTATTGTCTAAAGGCGATATTATTATTGACGGCGGCAATTCCAATTTTATCGATACCAACCGCCGTGTTGAGAAGTTAAGCAAACTGAATTTACATTATGTCGGTGCAGGTGTATCTGGTGGGGAAGAGGGGGCTCGCTATGGGCCGTCAATTATGCCCGGAGGAGATGTACAGGCATGGCCTTCTATTAAAGCTATTTTTCAAGGGATTTCAGCTAAAACAGAGAAAGGGGAGCCTTGTTGTGACTGGGTTGGCCATGGCGGCTCGGGTCATTTTGTTAAGATGATTCACAACGGCATAGAATATGGCGATATGCAGTTAATTAGTGAAGCTTACCATTTTATGAAGGATGTTTTACGGATGTCCCACGAAGAGATGCAGGCGACCTTCAGGGATTGGAACAAAACAGAGTTAAATAGCTACTTAGTTGAAATAACAGCCGATATTTTGGCTTATAAGGATATCGACGGGAATCCCCTGGTTGAAAAAATAATGGATACCGCAGGGCAAAAAGGAACTGGTAAATGGACTGGAATCAATGCATTAGATGCTGGCATTCCGTTAACCTTAATCACCGAATCTGTGTTTGCCCGTTGTCTGTCTGCATTAAAGCTACAGCGTGTGGAGGCACAAAAACTATTTAATAAATCCATTGGCGAAATTCATGACGATAAACAGCAATGGATAGCGGCATTACATGACGCATTGCTTGCGAGTAAAATAATTTCCTATGCGCAGGGTTTTATGCTGATGAAGCAGGCATCAGAAGATAATAATTGGGATCTTAATTATGGTAACGTAGCACTGCTGTGGCGCGGTGGTTGTATTATACGCAGTGCATTTTTAGGCAATATTCGTGATGCTTTTGCAGCGAAACCCGAATTAGATTTTCTGGTCTTAGATCCCTACTTTAAAAATATTTTAGAACGCTGTATGCCGGCCTGGCGAAAAATTGCCGCCACCTCTTTTGAGACCGGATTACCTATGCCCTGCATGACCTCCGCATTGTCTTTTCTGGACGGTTATACAACAGCAAGATCATCTGCAAATATGATCCAAGCGCAGCGAGATTATTTTGGTGCGCATACTTATGAAAGGGTAGATAAAAAACCCGGTGAATTTTTCCATACCAACTGGACTGGACAGGGTGGAAATACCGCTTCAACAACCTATGATGCTTAACCGTTCAGCAAAGTTGTACATTGTGTAATGTATTCATTTAAAAAACAGCGCCAACGGGGTATTAGACTTTTGGCGCTGTTTTTTTCGGGTCAATTCCTCTCTAGCCGCGCTGCAAATAGACCTTCACAAAACTGCTTTTGAGCTTTTTACCCTGTGCTGTCAGCTGTTCAACCGCGCCACTTTTGGCGAGCTTGAATAATGTCTCCAGATTGTCGCGGATAGCCTGAATGTCGGCATCGTTGGCTTCAACTTCTATGGCCTGCAGTTTTTTGTCTACTTGTGGGTAAAGGGCCTTTACTTGAGTTGCATCCTTGAGCGTTGCAGCTGTGAGCATTAACTCCATGGTATCGTGAAAATCAATCAGTGTGACCGCCAGCATCGAGAAGTTGTTACGTTTAAAAATATTCTGAAAAACAGGGCGGACTTTTTCGAGCATCAAGTGTGCCTGATGCAGATCACCGCTTCGAACATTGTCTGCTGTTTCGGTCAGTATCTCTTCAATTCGGATTAGATCGTCATTAAACTGACCATCACCTTTAAGAGCGTAGGGATGATAGGCCAGATATTTATTCTTAAAACGCGCGTAATTGATTCGAAGTTGGTCGTAATTGTCTATCGCCTTTGCCCTGTTTTCCTGTCCGGTAAAAAATAGCGCCTGTTTGTAGTTGTTATTCATAACATTAAAGTCTTCAAGGTAAAATTTCTTGGAAAAGAAATGACTGGCGTAACTGCCAAGCACAAGTTGTGTAATAAAAACCAGTGCGGCGATCGTCAGCCACACTTTACCGGCGGTACTCTGTTTGTTGTTACTGCGCAGACCTAGCACCCGGTAAAGAGGGCAAAATCCAACAGCGGCAGTCAAAAACAGAACTGCGCTTAACAGATAAAAAAGGGTCATCCACCATCCACTGAGCCAAAAGTAAGCAATTTGCAGGCAGGCAAGCCCCACAAAAGCACGCAGGCTGCGGTCAATTCGATTTTCGTTGATTAGCTCGGTATTTTTTATTGCCATTATTTATTCTCCAATTGAATCTTTTACTATTAGAGTATATAAAAAAAAAGTGGATAATCTATGCCGTAGATACAAAATTGTGCGCAGTACCAGTGCAAAATAAAACCTATTGACGCTCACTTTTGTGCTAACTGCTAACTGCTAACTGCTAACTGCTAACTGCTATAGGCTTTAGATTAATCTATTTACTTTCTTATCGCATTTTTAGTTGAAAAAAATACATTCTGATTTTAATCGGCATAATATTAATTTCATCAATAAAAGGTTTGGATATTCGGCACTTTAGCCTTTTATATTTCCATAGCCGTTTATCATTTTTAATCACTCATTTATTCAAGAAAGGAGCATTATTATGAAGGTTGCATTTATCGGCTTAGGCGTTATGGGTTACCCGATGGCAGGATTTTTAAAGCAGGCGGGTCATGATGTTTGTGTCTATAACCGCACATTAGCCAAGGCACAGAAGTGGCAGCAACAATATCAGGGCAGCATAGGCCTGACTCCACGTGAAGCCGCTCAAGACGCTGAAATTGTGTTTAGCTGTGTTGGCAATGACAATGATTTACGCGCGGTTGTTTTGGGTGAAGATGGCATGCTGGCAGGAATGAAGAGCGGCGCTATATTAGTTGATCATACAACGGCATCTGCCGATGTTGCTCGTGAACTGGCAGCGCTCTGTGCTGAGCAAGGCAAAGGATTTCTCGACGCACCGGTATCCGGTGGTCAGGCGGGCGCAGAAAAGGGTATTTTAACCATTATGATTGGCGGTGACAGCGCGGTATTTGAGAAAGTGTGTCCGGTTATTGATGCCTATGCTCGCTGTGCTGAACGGATTGGTGATGTGGGCAGTGGTCAGCTGGCTAAAATGGTTAACCAGATCTGTATTGCCGGCGCGGTGCAAGGCTTGGCTGAGGCGATTCATTTTGCCAAATGTGCCGATCTTGATGTCAATAAAGTCATTGATGTGATCTCCAAAGGCGCGGCGCAGTCGTGGCAAATGGAGAATCGTCATCAGGCAATGATCGACAATAGTTATGAATTTGGTTTTGCGGTTGACTGGATGCGCAAAGATTTAGCGATTACGCTTAATGAAGCACGCCACAATAAGGCAAACTTACCAGTGACAGCAGTAGTCGATCAGTTTTATGGTGAAGTGCAAGGCATGGGGGGAAGTCGCTGGGACACCGCAAGCTTACATGCCCGGTTAGAAAAATTTACCGATAAATAATCTTTGGTCAGGCTCAGATTGACTAAAGCCAATCAAACAAAACGCTGAAAAGATTGACGTTGTACACTGTGGTTGTAGAATAAAATATAAGCGGTAAAGCGGCAGATGCGTGTGGTAAAAATAGAACAATGATAAAAAAAGACCTTTTATCTCAACTTGTTTAGAGGGCTAAGTTATTTCAGCCCTCTAATTTAAGATAAGGGTTCAGGGGTAATTGTTATGGACGCTCACCTTTGATTAAACGTAACTCAATCTCTTTGATCACAGCAGGTAAATCGTTAATAGTATCAATCAAATAATGCGGATTGGATTTTTTCATAATTAAACGTGCTTTTTCACGCGCTTTATTCAAGGTCTGTACACTTGCCTGTTGATATTCCTGTGCCGTTAATCCCGCTTCATTTCCTGACAATAAAAGTGCCACCGTCCACATCCCTGCATTATGGCCTTCCTCAATACCCGGTGTCGAATCATCGACTTTAATACAGTTTGTTACACTGTTAACCCCAAGTTCAATTACATTTTTAAGGGCCATATGAGGTGCAGGTCGGCCACCGTAAGGTAAATCGTCAGTGGCCACAACACAATCGGGTAAATAGCCATTTTCGGCAGCAGCAGGAATCAATACATCCATTACGGCACGCGGATAACCGCTGCATGATCCAATTTTGATGCCCTGTTTTTTTAAATCATTCACCACGTTAATCGCATTTAAAATAGGGTCTGCATGATCAACCACTTTGACTTTTTGCAGGGGAATAAAAGTATTGTAGATCTGGTCAATATCGGCATTGTCCATGGCTTTACCAAACTGTGCTTGCCAGCGGGTTGCTACACTCGGTAATTTACCCACCGCTTGAATATGATCCCATTTACCGAGTCCCATGGGTACACGTGCTTCCTGCAGGGTAATGGCAAAGTCATACTCTTTTTGAAAAGATTCCACAAAAATAGTGGTTGGTGCAAATGAGCCAAAGTCAACAATAGTACCGGCCCAGTCAAAGATAACTGCTTCAATAGGGGAGTTTGATTGTGTGTTATTTATGTCGTTATTTATGTCGTTATTTATGTCGTTATTTATGTCGTTATTTATGGTGCTGTTCATGGCATTCTTCATAATGTGAATCCTGAGTTATATTTTTAAGGGCTTGTTCAAAGAGATCAAGTGCATTCTGTAATTGTGTGTGGCTGATAATAAGCGGGGGGCTGAGCTGGATCACATTACCCTGAGATATTTTAAAGCTAAGCCCTTGTGCCAGGCATTCATATAACAGGGCTTCGGCTTGATCAAATGCGCGGGTTTTAGTGTTTCTATCGGTCACTAATTCTACCGCCCAGAGCAAACCAATGCCGCGGATATCACCAATCAAAGGGTGATTTTCTTTAAGCTTTAATAAACGCTGCTCAATATATAAACTATGCAGCTTAACTTGACTGAGCAGTTGCTCCTGTTCAATGATTTGGATGGTAGCAAGTGCCGCTGCGCAACCAATAGGGCTTTTCTCATGGGTATAATGCCCCAGAGAAATATGGGTAGCGGTATTGTATTTATCTTTGGTTATCATGGCGGCCATCGGTACTAATCCGCCCCCTAAGCCTTTGCCGATACAAAGAATATCGGGTTCAATATCAAATGCCTGATGAGTAAACCAGTGGCCACTGCGGCCCATGCCGTTAGGGATATCATCGATAATTAATAACACATTATGTTTATCACAAATCTCACGAATACGTTTCCAGTAAGCTTTGCTTGGCACCTGCACATCGGTATTTCGCACGGCTTCTGCAATAAAAGCCCCAATGCCGCCTTCTTTTTCAATTACATATTCAAGGTAATCCGCATAATGCAGATCACTACCATCGGGACTGGTCAATGCACCACGGTAGGTAACAGGCGGTGGAATACGCTCAACGCCTGCCATTAATGGCCCCATACCTTCACGAAAACAGGCTTCTCCCCCGACTGAAATCGCATCCAGTGACGCTCCGTGAAAGGAATCCCAAAGGGAAACTACTTTATAATTTCCACTAATATATCGCGCCAGTTTTAATGCCATGCCAATCACCGAGGTGCCACCGGGTGCAAATAACACCCGGTTTAACTCTCCACCGCAAATCTCACTGAGCTTTTCAGCGCATTCAATGGCCGTTTCATTAGTAAAACGCCGCGGTGAAAAGGGTAATTGACTTATTTGCTTGGTTACTTTTTCAATCAGTACAGGGTGGCCATAACCTAATTGATGGACATTATTACCGTGGAAATCCATATAAGAATGACCACTGCTGTCGGTGATATAAATACCTTCAGCTGACGCTAAACTGTTTAAACAGGGTGTTGACATAGCTTGATGTAAAAACACATCGGCATCCCGTTTTAGCAGTGTTTTTGTCTGTTGATGCTGCTGTTTATGTTGCCAGTCTTGCCTGGCTTTTGTGGTATTTAGATCACCTTCACTGCGCAGATGTGCCTTATCAGGCATGACTTTATTCATGCAGCGACTTGCCAGTAAATAACATTTTTTATGGCAATCATTAGCTTATCAATATCTTCAGGATAAACCTCGCCAATATTGCCAATACGGAAACAATCGGCATTGGATACTTTGCCCGGATAAATCACAAAACCTGCTGCTTTTAATAACACATAGAAACGTTTGAAGTCATATTCAGGTGAGCTTGGAGAATGGAATGAAGTGATAATCGGCGAATGTAGAGCATCGGGTAAAAGTGTTTTAAAACCTAATTCACGCATGCCTGTTACTAATTTTTTTTGGTTAGTGATATAACGTTGTTGACGCTCTCCAATGCCGCCTTCTTCTTCTAATTCCAGCAAGGCCTGATAAAATGCACGTACCGTATGAGTGGGTGAGGTGAATCGCCATTTACCATTATTTTCCTGCATACATTGCCACTGAGCATATAAATCTAAGGTCAGTGAACGGGCTAACCCTTTGCATTCCTGCAAAACACTCTGTTTAGCAATCACAAAAGCAAACCCGGGCACACCTTGAATGCATTTATTGGCAGAGCTAATCATAAAGTCGATATTCAATTGCCCAATATCCATCTCAATGCCACCAAAACTGGACATAGCATCGACAATAGTGACTTTGTTATGGGCTTTAGCAATGCGACAAAAATCTTCAAGGGGATTTAACATTCCCGTGGTGGTTTCGCAGTGCACCATAGCAACATGAGTAATCTTCGGGTCATTAAGCAGCGTGCTTTCAAGCAGTTGTAAATCAGGCTGAGTTGTTTCACCGGGTGCAAGCACAACACAGTCAAGCGCAAGATAGTGCGCAATTTCGGCCATTCTCGCACCATAGGAGCCATTATCAATGACTAATAATTTGCCTTGTTTGTCGATAACACTGCCGATGGTCGCTTCAACGGACGCCGTGCCCGAGCCCTGCATTAAAACGCAGGTATAGTTTTTTTGTGTGGTGGCAAGCTTTACCAGTTTATCCCTAATCACCTCAACAATTTCTTTATTATATTGATCATCCCAAGTACACCAATCTTTAAGCATGGCATTACGCACTGTTTTAGAGGTTGATAACGGCCCGGGGGTCAGTAGTAAATATTCATTGTTCATAATGCCTCTTTTTATTTGGTTTTTGGTGTAGACCAGAATTGTCTATTACTTTAATACTAAAAAATACCCTGGTAAAGAGTGAGACAGCAAGTTTCACAAAAGCTTAATATTTGCATTTTGCTATTTATAAAGGGGTTGTGGCTATAAATAACACCATCATATTTATTTAATAATTCTGTCACAAACGGGCTGTACAGTTAACACTTGAAACTGGTACATACCAATTAGCGCACAACTTATTAAGAACCTGGAGATTAATATGAAAACTCGTTTGATAAAAACAACACTCGCAGCAGCGTTGGCATTATGTGCTGCAAATAGTTATGCAACACAGAATGTAACGGTTTATACCGCATTTGAAACAGACCTTTTAGCAAAATATAAAAACGCTTTTGAAAATGATAATCCGGATATTTCTATCAAATGGGTACGTGATTCAACGGGTATTATGACCGCAAAATTATTAGCCGAAAAGAATAACCCCCGTGCCGAAGTTGTTTGGGGACTCGCAGGATCTTCAATGGCTTTATTAAAAACTGAAGGCATCTTAAAAACTTATACACCAAAAGGTCTCGCCGCGTTAGATCCCTCGTTAAATGATCCTCAGGCGGATCAGGCCTGGTTTGGTAATGATGCCTTTTTTAATGCTATTTGTTTTAACGATATAGTGGCTGAACAGTACAACTTACCACTGCCAACATCATGGGATGATTTAACAAAACCTGTCTATAAAGGTCATATCGCTATGCCAAATCCAGCCTCATCGGGTACGGGTTATATGCAGGTATCAGCATGGTTACAAAATATGGGTGAAGGAAAAGCCTGGAACTACATGACAGAATTGGATAAAAATATCTCTCATTATACACATTCGGGTTCAAAACCTTGTGTGCAGGCAGGCATGGGCGAAGTGGCTATTGGTATTTCCATGGCAAGTCGCGGCACTAAGCTAAAAACACAAGGTGCACCACTGACATTAGTGACGCCCGAGGGAATTGGTTGGGAATCTGAAGCGGTGGGTTTAGTAAAAGACAATGCTGCAGCTAAACGTGTTGTTGACTGGTCTGTTTCCAAACAAGCGAATGAATTATATATAGAAGTGTACCCTGTGGTTGGGCATAAAGACGTACATAAAGAAGTCAAAAACTTCCCGAATGTGAAACCCGTGATGGCAAAAATGGATTTTGCGCGTATGGGTGACCAGAGAGCACAAGTGTTAAAAACATGGTCTGAAAAATTCGATAGCAAATCAGAACCAAGAAGTTAAGTCATCCCAAAAATAAGGAGGTTAACCTCCTTATTTTCTTTTTTTAGATCCAAAGAATAAGTGCATTATTATTTTTATTAATAGTCAGGTTTTTATTATGCAAACATATCTTAATATCGACAATGTAGTCAAAAAATTTGGCCAATTTACTGCACTGGAGAAAATATCTTTTAGCATTAAAGAAGGCGAATTTGTGTGTTTTTTAGGCCCGTCAGGTTGTGGAAAAACCACACTGCTGCGCTGTATTGCGGGGTTAGAAGCGGTGACTTCCGGCCTTATGGTTCAAGCGGGTACTGATATTACCCATTTGCCGCCGGAAAAAAGAGATTTTGGCATCGTTTTTCAATCCTATGCGCTTTTTCCTAATTTAACGGTGCAGGATAATATTGCACTGGGTTTAAAGAATCAGGGTCACTCTAATTATGACTGCATTAATCTAGTTAATAAATGGCTTGCAATGGTAGGACTGACTGACTTTGCAAATCAATACCCTAACCAGCTGTCGGGTGGACAACAACAACGTGTCGCATTAGCGCGTGCATTGGCATTATCACCGGGATTATTATTATTAGATGAACCACTGTCAGCCTTAGATGCAAAGGTGCGTACTTATTTACGTGAAGAAATCTGCCGGTTACAAAAAAAATTAGGCATCACCTCGGTAATGGTCACACATGATCAGGAAGAAGCATTAGCGATGGCGGATCGTATTGTCGTAATGAACCAGGGCGTGATTGAGCAAATTGGGTCTCCACAGGAAATTTATGAACAACCTGCAACACGTTTTGTTGCGAACTTTGTCGGCACCATGAACTTTATTTCAGCTTCAATTATTAATAAATCGTTTATCAGAATCGGAGAGAGTCTATTAAAGATCCCGGAAAACACCCCGATTAAGGGTATTAAGAGCGGTCTGGTGGATCTTGCTATTCGCCCGGAATGTTTATATTTTTGCTCTGAGAGTGAAAACAGTATTTCAGTTAAAATTCAATTTATCGAATTTCAGGGCGCTTATTATCAGGTGGAATGCCAATTGTGGGATGAATTATCGGCACCGAGCATTTACGTTAACGTACCCGTACGAGAAGCCAGAAAACTAAATTTAAAATCACAACAAACACGCAATCTAGCCATAGATACGACCCAAATACGCACTTATTCACCAACCTATAAAAGCAAGCCTACCGTTGTCGCCGCTTAGGAATTTATTTATGAATGTAATAGATACGGCACTTAAAACCGTCGCGCAGCCTTCCCTTATCAACACTTATTTTAAGCGGGTGAGTCGAGATAAAATTATTCTGCTTTTAATACTGCTACTACTCACGGGTGTACTGCTGCTCTTTGTTGTTGCCCCTTTATTGTCGATATTAAGCAGCAGTATTTTTAATAGTGATGGACAGTTTGTGGGCGTGGCAAATTTTCTTTTATACTTTTCATCTGCGGCGTTATGGTTCTCGGTTAAAAACTCATTTACCCTGGGTATTGTGGTCACTGCAATTGTGGGCAGTTTGGCCTTTTTTTATGCCTTTGCTTTAACCCGTTCATGTATGCCGTTTAAGGGATTATTTAAAGTCTTAGGCATGGCACCCATTTTAGCGCCTTCTTTATTACCCGCGATTAGTTTAATTTTTTTATTTGGTAATCAAGGTATTGCAAAAGAATTGTTATTAGGAAATTCAGTCTATGGATTTATCGGTATTTCAATAGGACTGGTTTTCTGGACTTTTCCTCATGCGTTAATGATCTTAAGTACCTCACTGAGTACCTCCGATGCACGGCTTTATGAAAGTGCCAAAGCCTTAAAAACATCGTCTTTTAAAACCTTTTTTGTGATCACCTTGCCCGCGGCAAAATATGGCCTGATCAGCACTTTGATTGTTATTTTTACCTTGGTTATCTGTGATTTTGGTGTACCTAAGGTGATTGGAGGGAGTTATAACGTGTTAGCCACGGATATCTTTAAACAAGTCGTTGGTCAGCAGAATTTTTCGATGGCGGCGGTGGTCAGTTTGCTTCTGTTATTACCGGCATTATTAGCCTTTGCGGTGGATCGCTGGGTACAAAAAAAGCAGCAAAATCTCTTTGATAGCCGCTCTGTGCCTTATCAACCATCCCCTCAGCCGGTAAGGGACAGCATCTGTTTTATCTATTGTTTACTGATTTCACTGATGGTTTTAATTATTTTAGGCATGGCGGTTTATGGATCATTAGTGACTTTCTGGCCCTGGAATAAGGCGCTGTCTTTTAATCATTATAACTTTGCTGAGATGAGCGCTTACGGCTGGAGTCCATTTTGGAACTCTCTACAGTTGGGTAGTTGGACAGCATTAATAGGGACGCTATTCATTTTTGTTGGTGCCTATTCAATGGAGAAAAGTCGTTCTTTTACCGTGCTTCGCCGTACCCTGCAAATGTTAAGTCTTTTGCCGATGGCGATTCCAGGTATGGTACTAGGATTGGGTTATATTTTCTTTTTTAATCATATCGATAACCCCTTAAATATATTGTATGGTTCGATGTTATTATTGGCGCTTAATACGGTTATTCACTATTACACTGTCGGGCATATGACTGCCGTCACCGCGCTTAAACAATTGCCTGCGGAGTTAGAATCGAGTGCCGCATCGATTAAGTTACCGCAATATAAATTGTTTTATAAAGTGACTCTGCCGGTGTGTTTACCTGCCGTATTAGATATTGCGGCGTATCTTTTTATTAATGCGTTAACCACCACCTCGGCGGTTATTTTTCTCTATTCAACGGACACTATACCGGCATCGGTGTCGGTATTAAATATGAGTGACGCGGGGCAAACGGGCTCGGCTGCCGCGATGGCGGTAATGATTATGTGCGCTGCGCTGTTTGCTAAAATAGTGCATTTACTGCTTTATAATTTTTTTGAAAAAAGCACTCAGGGTTGGCGACAAAAGTGATATCAATTCCACTAATTAAGTGGCCTGTTTATAAACTCGGTCAGAATGATTTTATTAAAGGAAAAACGGTGCAGTATTTAAAAATAAAAGAAACCATTGTTGAACAAATTGACAGCGGACTGTTGCCCGCAAGACAAAAGTTACCCTCAGAGCGTAAATTAGCCGAGGCATTTTCCACAACACGCGTAACAATGCGCGCTGCACTTTCATCTCTTGAAGCTGAAGCGCGTCTTTATCGGGAAGACAGGCGCGGCTGGTTTGTTTGCCCGGAACCTTTACGTTATGACCCAAGTTCAACTTTTAATTTTATGAGCATGGCAAACAATCAGGGCCGTGCAGGATTCAGTAAATTGATTGAAGCCAGAAAAGTGCTCGCTACTAAGCAAGCAGCCGCATTATTACAGGTGCCTATGCTAACTGATATTTACCATATAAAGCGCGTCCGCTTTTTAGAAGATAGGCCGGTGGTTTACGTCAGTAATTTTATTAAAGCGGCCCATTTTCCAGATTTATTGGATCATGATTTTACACCTTCGCTGACGGACGTTTATTTAAAATATTATGCAGTGCGTTATCAAACCACTCATTATCGCGTCAGTACCACCTGTTTATTTGGCGAAATTGCACAGGTATTACGTGCAACGCCTGGTAGCCCCGCGATGCTGGTGGAGCGTATTAATTACGATCAAAATGGTCTGTTAATTGATTGTGATTTAGAGTATTGGCGGCATGATGCAATTTGCATTGAATCAACTGCACAATTAAATGCAGAATCAACCCTCGGCTGAGTGTTCGCTGGGTGCTTGTAAAGGGTGCTTGTAAATGGTGTTTGGGAAAGTCTGTTAAACAATCAGTCTGATCGCTCTGCTTTCAGCTGCTTCGGGCAGTTTTTTTGTGTTTATTATTCTATTTACTATTCAGCGCTATCGGCTGGTGAAGGTTTGTGTGTATGCCTGTTGCGGCAATTATTTTAGTTGTTCTTTCGGCTTTATTACATGCAAGCTGGAATATTATTGGGAAATCGAATAAAGGCTCAGTGCAGGCATTCTTTTTTATGAGTGCATTTTGTTCTGCTTTATTACTTAGTCCTTATTTATTATGGTTTTATTTTCAAGCGGGTGATGCCGTTTTTTCTGCCGAATTTTGGGGTTTGTTATTGATCGGTGGACTCTTCCAAATTATCTATTTATTAGCATTAGGTTTTGCTTATCAGAAAGCAGAGGTGGGGCTGGTTTACCCTATGGCTCGAGCATTACCGGTACTTTTGGTAGGCAGTTTATCCTTTTGGATGGGACAAGTGCTTTCACCATTACAGTGGTTAGGGTTTGCCTTAATCACCCTTGGTTGCTTATTTGTACCCCTGCAACGCTTCAGGGAACTAAGTTTCAACCGCTATTTAAACACAGGAATATTATGGGCTGCGGTTGCTGCACTCGGCACCACGGGTTATTCAATTATTGATAAAATGGCTCTGTCTATTTTATCTGAACAGTTGAATAAGATTGATAATGATCAACTGACTCCGCCTATTTTATCTGATCAACTGATTTCAATATTTTATTTAGGGGCTCAGTTTTGGGCAACGGCTTTGCCATTAGCGATTTATTTTATATTAAGGGGTCAATACCAAGAGTTTACTGAAGCCTGGAGAATAAAAAAGCAAGCCTGTATAGCGGGGTTAATGATGGGCATAACCTACGCTTTGGTCCTTAATGCGATGTTATTAACTGATAATGTCAGTTTAGTGGTGGCATTAAGACAAATAAGCATTGTTTTTGGTTTGCTGATGGGGTCGTACTGGTTAAAAGAAAAACTCTATTTCACACGAATAATAGGCTGTGGTTTTATTTTCTGCGGTTTGCTGGTGGTTATTTAACAAGGTGAATAATAAATAGTGCTCTGTGATTATCCTTAGCCTTCCGGCTTAGTGAAATCGAGTTGTTACTTAAAGAAAAAAGCGAAGTGAGTTATTCGATTAACTCACTTTATAGGCGATAAAAAAAGGGCTTTGCCCGATCATTAATGGAATAGTGATAGGAACAAGTTGTTTTAACGGCTATCACCAAATCAAAGACCCTGTTAGGTATTAATGACTATTTTTGTTTTTCCTGCCATGCTTTCGCTTTATTAATCAGCGGCGTGATGGTTGAACCTTGTACTAAAATTGAGAAAAATACAGCTGAGTAGGTCATCACCAGAATGATTTCGCGCACATCTATTTGTTTGCTCGGGATAATTATAACACCGGCTGGGATTGCCATTGCCATCGCTAACGCCAATCCACCACGCAAGCCTCCCCAGGTTAATACCGACACAGAGTAAGGGTTATATTCACGGAATCGTTTAAAAGCCACATAAGAGAATTTAATACTGAGGTAACGTGCTGTTAATGTTAATGGAACAGCAATCACCATTAAAACCCAATCTTCCCGATGGAAGCTGTATTCCAACATACTTAAACCAATCAATAGAAAAAGAATGCCGTTTAAAAATTCATCAATCAGCTCCCAAAAATGATCGAGCAGTTTGATACTTTCTTTGGAGAAGCCATTAATACGCGTCCAGTTGCCAATCATAATACCTGAGACAACCATAGCAAGCGGGCCGGAAACGCCAATAATAGGAGCAAAAACATAACCTGCACTGGGGATACCAAGCGTCAGCAATAATTCCATCGAGTGATCATTGGTGGCACTGATCAAATAATGGAACAATAAACCTAATGCAAGTCCGTATATAATCCCGCCTATGGCTTCATGCAAAAATAACTCTGTAATGCTTAAAGCGGTCGGCTGGGTATCTGAAAATGCAATGCTGTAAAGTGTAACAAAAATAACCAGCCCAAACCCATCATTGAATAATGACTCGCCTTCAATTTGTGTCGATATACGTTTTGGAGCATTAAGCTTTTTAACAATCGCAAGTACTGCAATAGGGTCGGTAGGGGATATAAGCGCACCAAATAACAGACAGTAGATAAGGTCGAACTGGAAATCTAAAAATTGACAGATATAAAACAGCACATAACCGATAAAAAAGGTTGAAAATAAAGTCGCCCCTAATGCGAGTACAGCGATTTCCCATTTTTGATCTTTGATATTACCGAGCTTAATACCTAAACCACCTGCAAATAATAAAAAGCCCAAAATACCATTTAGCAGAAAACTGTTAAAATCAATTTTAGCAAGCTGCTCCGAGGCAATCTCTTGTAATGGAGAAAAGCCATTTTTACCCGCAATAACTATTAGTAAAGATAAGATTAAGGAGCCTGCGGTAATTGCAATAGTACTTTGCATCTTACCTATCTTACTGTTTAAGAATGTAATTAGCATCGCTGCTGCGGCTAAAAAACATAGAGTTGCGTAGACCGTCATTTAGAGTTCTCGTATATTAGTAAATAAGTTTAGTTTAAAGGAGCTATATAGGCTGTCGGCTGTCAGCAGTAAAGCTATAAGGCTGTCGGCTGTAAATAATGAAGCTCTATATTAAATGTTTTAGCTTTTTTTTCAAAAAATAATAATAGCTGTTACGGATTTAATCTATGGCTGTCCAGCTTTCTTCTTTCCGTTTTTTACTCAGTTTTCTATTATCCGTCAGATATAATAAAAAGTGACTAAGCCAATAGATTAGCTTATAAATCAACTTTATTAAGAGTAAACTGCACTAAAAGTGAGAAGAATTGATTCAATAAAGAGAGCTAACCACTCAATATTAATACAAGCTTTCTATGTTTTAGAACAAAATAAATTGATGAAATTCTGCTGATATAAATACCGCCCAGAAAGGGGATGTTATGAATGACGAAAAGTACAAAGAGGCCAATAAACGTGTGAAAGAATTAAAAGGCTTCTATCAAAACTTTATCATGTACATTACCATTAATATAATACTTATGGTTATCAATTTAGTCACAAGTTCTGACAGTTTATGATTTTATTGGGTAACTATCTTCAGGGGGATTGGTATTGCTATCCATGCGTCAAATGTTTTTATTATTAAAGGCAAGCTTCTAGGTAAAGATTGGGAGGAGAAAAAGATAAAAGAGATAATGAAAAAATAAAATTCGCATTGTACATTAATTTAATATTATATTAAAAGGGGCGAAATGTATGGTCCGCCTTGATACTGCAGGTAATAATATCGAGGATAATATGGTTGGTTGGCACTAATGTATTCTGAGTCTTCGAAGCTCAGCAATAATTATACCAAACGCATTAATTAAGTGATCAGATTTTCCCATTTCCTTTGGCAGAGTGTTTTTACCTCTTCGACCTGATGCCTAAAATCATTCGATCCTCGACTAACTTGATTAACCATATTTACATCATCTTTAAATACAAAATTGGCTAAATTATCGAATTTAATTGCCTGACTTGTGCAATACATTGGAGATGGAGCGCACCCTACCGATAACATAAGAGCAATTCCATTAATTTGTATCGATTATAGAATCAGGGTCTCTATATTAATAAAAAGATATGGCTGTCGAGCTTTTCAATATTCAGCCTTTCAATATGAGATTGAACTAATCCTAACTTATTCATTTATTTTACTTATTAAACTCACCTGAATATGCATTATCTCTACTGAAAATGTTACTCTTTTCAAAGACTAACGCGACAAACTCATATACGATGCAGCATAATAGTCGTATTTGATCCGTTAGATACATACCTAGGTTTAAATCTGAAGTTTTATGGACATGTAACAATGACAAAAATATCTTTCCCTGTTGGGCAGATCGCCGATTATGAAATTAAGCAATTAAAGATATTTAAAACAGTTGCTGATTGTGGTGGTTTTTCTGCTGCTGAGACCGAACTGAATATCAGTCGTTCAACAATCAGTCTTCATATATCAAACCTAGAGTCTCGCCTGCACTTAACGTTGTGTCGTCGTGGTCGAGCTGGTTTTTCACTCTCAGAAGAAGGGCAAGTGGTTTATGATGCTACGGTGCAGTTATTAAGTGAGTTGGATCACTTTAGAAATATTATTAGCAGATTAGATGAGAAGTTATCGGGCTCTTTAACGGTGTTATTCAGTGATACGATAAGTTTAGATTCACGTGCTGGTATCCCCACCGTATTCCGGAATTTTGCTGAAGTGGCAAGTGAAGTATATTTGACTTCAGAAGTCGCTAAGATGGCTGAAATTGAACGACAAGTATTAAGTGAAGAAGCTGATATCGGTTTTATTCCTTATCATCGTAGCCTCGATGGCTTGGAGTATCAGATGATTTTTACTAATACATGCTATTTATATTGCAGCAATGATTGCCCGCTTTTTAGCTTGTCGGACAGTGAGCTTAGTGATGATGTTATTGACGGTTTTCCTGCGGTTTATTCGGGTATGAAGTCACAGAAAATATGAATGGCCACTTCGCCAATATGAGTATTAAAGCAACAGCGTATAACTATGACTCTCGCTTAGCTTTGCTGCTTTCTGGTCGTTATATTGGATTTTTACCCGAGAGTTACGCTCAGTCTTATATTGATGCTGGAACATTAAAATGTTTGGCTCCGCAACAGCGTGTTTATCGTTCTGAAATTATGGCTATTACTAAAAAAACCACCACAGTCAGCCGAGTTCGCTCTTTGTTTATTAAAACATTAGGTGATTTTTATAATCGTAAGATTTAAACAAAAATTCTGTAACGCATTATTATATTACAATATGATCTGTTATCAAATGGTGTGGATGTGCTTTTCATTATAAGGGTCTTATTCAAGACCCAAACGAGATGCCAGAAATAAAAATCCGCTTATCTTAAGTGAACAGAACTAGATGTTATGCCCTGGTTGCTTTTAAATCAGAAAGATAAGCTTTAATTTAAACTAAGATGATTTCTGGGATAATTCGTCACTCTTAGAAATGCCTTGTTTTGCCATTATTTTGTCACAAATATAATTGCCGATCGGGATTGCCGATGTGGCTGCGGGTGAGGGTGCATTACAAACGTGCAAGCTGCGAGGGCTTTCTACAAAGAGAAAGTCATGAACTAAGCTTCCATCTTTTAATACTGCTTGAGCTCGTATTCCGGCTGGATAAGGCAGTAAGTCAGCAAGTTTAATCTGGTCACAGTATTTATTGACCATTTTCAAATAACCTGGTTTCCACCATGAATTTTTGGTTTCAATTAATCCTGATTTTAAGTTGTTCTTGGTGACTTTCCAGAATCCTGAGAAACTGAGCATATCCAGAATATCGCGGAAATTAATATTTATTTTACCATAACCTTCGCGTTTCCAGCCCTGCACCGCATTCGGTCCCACAGTGACAGAACCATCAATCATTCGAGTTAGATGCACACCAAGAAAAGGGAGTTCGGGATCTGGAATCGGATAAATCAGATGATTGACAATATTATTGTGCTTTGCGGGCAATTGATGGTATTCGCCACGATAAGGAATAATTTGAAAGTCGGTCTCTATATTGAGCATTTTAGTGATTCGGTCAGCCATTAGGCCTGAGCAAGAGACGAGAAAACGACTCGTAATGCTCACTTCTTCAGCGCTGCTTTGGCAGGTTAAAATGGTGTTTTCAGCAGACTCCACTAAATTGATAACCTTGGTATCTAACATCACTTTACCGCCAAGTTTCACAAATTCTTCTGCCATTTTTTGGGTGACCAGGGTGTAATTTACTATGCTGGTAGAGTCGACAAAAATGGCCCCAAGTCCCTGAATATTGGGTTCTCTTATTTTTAGTTCTGCCTGGTTTAATAGTATTGCGTGAATCTCGTTCTCATGACAGCGTTGATAAAGATCCTGCATACGCTCTAATTCGAGCTGGTTGGTTGCGACCAGTAACTTGCCACAATTTTCCACCGGGATATTGTGTTTTTTGCAAAATTCGGTCGTTGCTTTCACGCCCGCTTTACAGAACTTCGCTTTCATACTGCCTGGTTTATAGTAAACACCCGCATGGATAACACCACTATTATGACCGGTTTGATGACGTGATAATTGTGATTCTTTTTCTACTAATAAAATCGATTTTTCAGGATATCTTTGTTGCAGTTGCCATGCTGTTGATACGCCAATAATACCACCGCCGATGATCACATAATCATACATTGCCTTCATTCTTTATTTCCTTTTCTGAATTAGTATTAATACCAAATCCATTAATTTTCTGTACATTTATGCTGGTTGAAACACATGCTAGCTTCGTTTTTGATTTTGTAATTAGAACAACTAGTTACTGCAATCAATGCCTTGCTTTCATGGGTTTTTCCAACGCCTAAATAGATCACCTAATTAATGGAATTGGTATAACCTCACCTGGGTGAAAAATAACCTGATTGAGGTTATATTCGCTCATTGGATTAGTCCATATCTTATTTATTTATTTGTAAAATGACCACGTTGACGCAGCAATTCACGTTTTAGACCTGGATTAGAAATAAACTTGTCACGGCCGTGTAACCAGCAATGATTTTGTGCAACCAACATCGCACCTGTTTTAACACGGATATTAAAGCAGTTACTCTCATTTTCTAATGATTCGCTCATTTGATGTAAATATAATCCTTCCTGCATGCGTTGCGGGCAAGCGAATTGGTCGATAAACAGCATGTGTGGTTTGCCGTTTTTATCTTCTTCAAAGAAGATGGGATGTTCAATTTGGTAATTAATATTTTTACTGGGTGGTGTTGTCCAAACAATGTCTTGTTTAGCAAGCGGATGATTATAAAAATGCGGCAGATCTTTCCAATCGTCAATATGCAGAAGCAAAGAGTCACCCATTTCCATGTTCTTCTCGTCCATTTTCATCATCAGCACAAAATCCGTGCGCTCATCGACATAGGTTCCATCGTTATGCAGTTCCATTCTACGGTGCGGTTGGCGCAAATAACTGTCGCTATTATCTTCATTTACAACCGTGAATCGAGCGTAATACTTACCGTACATTGAATCAAAATTGGGCAGGCCAATCAGGTGAGAAACAGCTGTTGATAGAATAACAAAAAAATCACGTTGCTCGTCGCTGTCGATAAAGTCAGCTTGTGCAGATTCATCTGCTTCTAATAAAAATGCCGCTCTGTCACGATCCTGCATAATTTCATTGAGTAATTTTCCTAGTTCGTAATTACAAGCTTGATCCAGTTTATCTGCCACTGCATAGCGTAAAAACGGTTTGTATTCTACTGCTTGTAGCCCGAAGTCACGTGTATTTTCTATGAAGTTTTCCAGTGTGGCTTTTTTAATGATGACTACTTGTAGACGAGAGTTTTCAGTATGCGGCGTAACGGTGAAACCATGATAATTACTATTTCCAGTGCTCATAATTGATGTCCTTCTCTTTATTAAACTGCTTAATAAGTTTGGCAAGTAAAGCGTACGGACTCAATATGAGTCATCTGCCGCGAGTTAACAAAACTTTAACAAATAACTTACTATATTAACAATATATGATAAGTATAGTTTCCATCAATTTTATTGATATGTGGTATTGTTAATAATCCCCTGCTGTGTTGATCCGTGACGCTATAGTCGAGCTACAGTATTGATAATTTAACCGCTGTGTCGTAGCAGTATTGAAATGTAATAAGGACCTTGAGTAATGGATTTTAAAAGACTGTATTATTTTACTGTATTAGCGCAAACCGGAAACTTTACTAAAGCTGCTGAGGAATTAGGGATTGCACAGTCAGCATTGAGTATGAGTATTCAGAAGTTGGAGAAACAACTGGCACTGAAGCTGATTAATAGAGCTGAACGCAAGATGAGTATTACCAGTGATGGGCAAGTATTGCTGAAGCATGCGCAGAAAATTTTAGACAATGTTAAACAAGCAAAAATACAACTGCAAGAACTTAAGGGACTTGAGTCCGGCACCATCAACCTCGGTACTCCTGCGATGATCGGCTCCTACTATCTGCCTGATACGCTGGCATTATTTAAACAGCGCTACCCGGGTATTCAAATTAATATTCATGAAGCGGGTACGGCGACTTTAGCCAATATGCTGCTTGATGGTGAATTAGATCTGGCGATGATCCGCGCCGATAGACACCATGACAATATTCGCTGTATTACCTTAGCTAAAGAGCAAATAGTGGCTTGTGTACCGCGGGAACATGAATTTGCCAAATGCTATAACATCACACTCGAGCAATTTTGCAACCAGCCTTTGGTTCTGTTCCGTGAAGGTTATTTTCTGCGCGAAGCGGTGAGCAGTTATTGCCAGCAACATGGAATTAATCCTGATATTCGTTTTGAAACGAATTTAATTGAATTATTGAAATCGTTAATCCGCAAGAAAATAGGTATCTCGACTTGTTTACCTATTATTTTGACCGAAGATAGTGAGCTTGTGACTGTGCCTTTTAATCCCCCTATTCCAATACATTTGGGGATAGGGTGGAAAGCAAGTCACTACTTATCCCAAGCATCCCAAGCATTGGTTACATTTCTACAAGAAGAAATGGATGGCGGACAGGGCTAATGTTTGTCTGACTTCCCGTTAGTGCATCACTAACGGGAAGTTAGAAGCTATTATTGCGCCTTTGGTAATATAGAAAGATCACTTGGCCTTTATTTCTACAGCAACCTACTTAAAAATATTAAGATAATCACTTTCCCGCCTTAAACATTATCCATATCTCAATTTAAGCATTATCCATACGTCACCCTATGGATTCACGCTGTTTTATCTTAAAGGTATTGCACCGCCAGGCGTTACCATGATGGATATCTACCGTTCTATCACGCCGTTTATTTTATTAAAGCTGTCGGTATTAATTTTGTGCATGGTCTTTCCTGAAATAGTTTTATGGTTACCTAATAAATTAATGGGAGAGGGGTAGATGAGCTTAAAACATATATTAATGCCGGTTGATTTAGCATTTAACGAACTTGTCGAAAGAGAGGTCAGCATGGCACTTAAGCTTCTCGATGACGATGGGGTTATTGATATACTCTTTGTTGATGATACCGCAAGCCATCGGCGCATGGCGATAACGGCGGTCAGTGATCGCCTTACTGAAAAACATTCTGCGACAGAATTAGCCGTGCAGGCGATGTTTGATGCCATTATTCCTAAGTGGAACAGGGGGCGTTGCATTATTCGTCATGGTGCTGTGTCCGATGAAGTGGTTGCGCAAGCGAAAAAAAGTAATGCTGACGCGATTGTGATGGCATCGGCTAAACCCAAATTTCGATCCTATCTATTGGGATCTAATGCGGCAAAAATAGTGCGTCATGCGCATTGCTCTGTCTTTGTAGTGCGCTAATCTAGGATTGACAGTTATATAGACTGAGATCGCATGCAGAGATAATTATCAGCAATCAGTAAGTAGCCCATTCATAATACTGAACTGTCGTTCAATTGAATCTCTGATTAAAGCATTTCGGAGAATGAAAATTGAATGGCTGTTTTTTCCGTTATTCCTGAAATGATTCGGCTTCGATAAATATTCGCTGTACCATTCTATGCTCCGCCTTGATCGCAGCATCAAGTGACTGAATAACCTCTTCGAGTTCACGGGTTAACTGCTCACGTTTAAAACGAATACTAATATTGACCAGTATAAATTCGGGCCCCATGTGCATAGTAAGAAGCTCATTCACTTTCTCAACTTCTTCAAAAGAATTTGCGATCTTTCTGATACTGTTGATGACTTCTTTATTGGCTCCCTCACCGATCAGCAAGCCCTTGGTTTCAATCGCCAGCCAGATAGCCGTACCGCCAAGAATCAATCCGATTAAGATAGAAGCGATGCCATCGAAAAGAGCAATACCGGTGACCTGAGTTAACCAGATACCCAGCAAAGCTATCAACAAACCTAACAAAGCGGCGGAATCTTCAAACAGCACAACAAACATAGAAGGATCTTTACCTTTCTGGACCGCTTCGATATAACCGTGTTTTCCCTTAACTTTGCCAAACTCTTTAAAGGCAAAAAACCATGCAGCGCCTTCAAACAGAAGCGCAAGGCACAATACGATATAGTTGACCATGGGGTTTTTTATCTCAGCCGGGTGGATCACATGACGAATGCCCTCATAGATAGACACACCGGAACCCACAGCAAAGATCAGTATCGCCACAATAAAACTCCAGAAATAGATTTCTTTACCATGTCCAAAGGGAAATTCATCATCAGCCGGTTTTTTTGCCTGTTTCATCCCATAGAGCAATAATATCTGATTTCCGGTATCAACCAGTGAATGTATGCCTTCAGAGAGCATAGCTGAACTGCCGGTCATAAAAGCGGCAAAAAACTTGGTGATCGCAATAGCTGCGTTGCCTATTAAAGCTGCGATAATAACTTTGGTAGAAGCATTGGTTGACATATTTATTCCTGAATTTTACTGACTGAGCCATGCATTTGTTGATAAGCCCGTTAACTCACATTGTCGATATATTCTTAAAAACAGCTTATAGACAGACTGACCTGAAGCGCTCAAACAATGAGTTTGCTATAAAATCAGCTAACGTCAATAAAGTTAAATAAAAAGCCAAGCATTCAGCGTTGACTGGTAACAGCATCTGCATTAGTACATTTAATATAGTTTAACTAATTAATAACTTATGTTTATGAATAGCATTATTTTTTAAATTTATAGTGATTTTTCTGGTTGAGTATAAAAGCATAAAGCCCCGCTCAAGGTTGATTTAAACAGATCGTTTTATTGCATAGCATTCCCTCTTATCGCGTTTCGATGAGAGTAAAACCTTATTGAAATTTTATATTATCTTTTGTAACGACCTGTATTTTTCCCTTATACCGATCCGCTGCAGAGTTCAATCCAGAGCGGATCCTACCGCTTATTGCACACCAGGCATTTGAAATTGAAAGGGGGTGTTTGTTAACCATCAGCCGAGTTGAGGCGCTGCCCTACCTTCAGGCAAAAAGTTTGGAAAGAAACAAGGCAAGCGATTACTTTTTATAAGTGAGCTAACACTCGGCCTACTTAGCGCGCTGAATTTAGACAGGAGAGCATGGTTAGCATTCGCCAGTATTTTTGGCTGCCCGCACTTGTGCGTTTCTGGTGATCCCCGAAAAAAGTGTGAAGCTGGGGCCAGGTATTTAAAAATGGTGACTTGACTGGGAAAACGGTTGTAACAGTTGATGGTATTGGGGGATTTATCTTGTAATGTTAATATGTTGATATAATATTGATCTAAATTATCAAAAGGGTTTGTTCAGTGGATTGATAACAACCTTCAAATAAAGCCGTCAATATTGACTGTATCTTATTTGGAGCTTAGATTTTTGTAGTTTTTTCTGCCGTATAGCGGCTTCATTCAATAAATGATGACTCTCTAACACAATACCGTTTTTGAGGTTTTTCCAAAACAAAATGCAAAAAACAGCAGCCACTTAACGGCCAGTGAGCGCGGCGTTGGTTCTTATTCAGTCATCCAAATAAATTGGGCTTAAATTTGTTATTACTGCTATCTAACAGTCTGGTGCTGGTGGGCATATTAATCCTTCTGGGATCTCTTCTTACGGTTAGGCGAATTCTCCGAAGTTTTCCTGAGGGGCGATCTCATAAGGGCTGGTTTACCATGGGCTGCCTGATTAGTCTGTTTGTGCTTGGTTATCTGGCTTATGTCAATATTTTTTGGGAAAAACATACACAAGCAACGGATCTCATTGTGCCTGGTGTATTCTTTTTTGGCGCCTGTTTTGTATTGTTATCAACCTTCCTGTCTTTAAACACTGCGCTGGATATTATACGCATCTGCGAACTGGAAAAAGAGTCTTCCACTGACCCTCTGACCGGTGTATATAACCGCCGACATATGGAAAAATGCCTGCAGGAAGAGATAGCAAAAGCGCAGCGATACAAATTTGATCTCTCACTATTACTGATCGACTTGGACAATTTCAAACTGATAAACGATCAGCACGGGCACCAAGTCGGCGATCAAGTGCTTACTGACATTAGCGCGTTAGTGCTTCAAGAGCTTCGCAGCTTCGATGTTATGGCGCGTTACGGGGGGGAGGAATTTCTTGTAATTGCACCCAATACGGGTCCTGGATATGCCCATATTCTGGCAGAACGATTACGCAAAAGAATTGAGATGCATCATTTTTTTGTGGGTTCCAAAGCACTTAAAATCAAACTAACCATCAGTATAGGGGTGTCGAGTTACGGTGGTTCTATCACAACTCAAGAAAGCTTAGTTCTTCGAGCAGATAATAATCTTTATCTGGCAAAGGGACAGGGGCGTAACAAGGTAATAGCAGACCAATCAAAATATCCTCTTCAAGTGTAACCCTTTCTGGCAAAGTGCTAACGTTTTAATATTGGTAAAAATCCTGCAAATATAAAAACCGTTTTTATGCTTAAAAAATAGCATTTCAAATTTATTTTTAATCAGCTCTTTTGAGCTTGATAGAGGGTTGAGTGTTTTTTGAGTGCTTTGTATTGATCTTATAACAAAGCCATTATTTAGATAGGAAAAAATGAGTCGTTTAGCTAACAGGTGTTTTGTATCTGCTTCTGTTAGTAAAGGTGATTTTGAAATTTTAGCATACAATAAAATAAAAAGATGATTGTATTAAAGGTCATCTATACCAACTTCAGTAAAGCTGGCCGAAGATGTAGAAATACTTTGGTGTTCTTTAGTGTCTAAAACAGGCAGTACTAAAGCAGTTTATATCAGAGAAATGAATCTGTGTTGCCTAAGATTGAAGCGCTTTACCCTGCAGAGAAAATGACAATTGATGACGCTTAAGGGAAATAGATAACTTGGACAAACTGGAAAAGCTACTGATCTGAAAGGTTGAGCTTTCTGCAGGTGTTATTCGAATTTAAGCGCATTTTCGAAAAACAGAATAGGTGGAAAATTCGAATGCCAGTTGAATGGGGAAAACCATTAAAAGACGGGTTAAAATAATTTTGGTTTTACAGTTGCCGTAAAGGGAAAGTGGGGGGATTATCAAATATCCTGCCCTTCCTAAGACACGGTTTAAATGTAAGAGGGTTAAACAAATGAGTAAGGACGCAGAATACGACAGTAAAATTAATGACAGGAAAGGCTATTTGTCAGAGCTTGCTATTGCCAACAATAAGCTGGCCGTTGCCAACAGTGCGCTGGCGATTGCCAACAAGAAGCTTACCATTGCCAACAAGAAGCTTACCATTGCCAACAAGAAGCTTACCATTGCCAACAAGGAGCTTGCCATTGTCAACGAGGAGCTTGCCATTGCCAACAAGGAGCTTGCCTTTCAAAACGAAGAGAAGGATAAACGGGCAGCGGAGCTTGCTATTGCCAACCAGGAGCTTACCTTTCAAAACAAAGAGAAAGCTAAACGGGCAGTGGAGCTTGCTATTGCCAATAAAGAACTTGCCTTTCAAAGCAAAGAGAAAGCTAAACGGGCAGCGGAGCTTGCTATTGTCAACCAGGATCTTACCTTTCAAAGCAAAGAGAAAGCTAAACTGGCAGAAGAGCTTAATGACCTTGCCTTCTATGACACGCTTACCGGCTTGCCCAACAGGCGTCTTTTGATAGACCGGCTGCATCACGCATTAGCTTCCAACGTGCGTCAAGGCTGTGAAAGTGCGGTGATGTTTATTGATTTGGATCATTTCAAGGATATCAACGACACCCTCGGCCATGAAGTCGGTGATTTACTGCTGATACAGACAGCGCAACGCCTGGAATCCTGTCTACGCAAAGGCGATACCGTGGCGCGTCTGGGAGGGGATGAGTTTATGTTGATTCTGGAAAACCTGGACGAAAATCCCATTGAAGCCGCAACAAAGGCGAAGGCTATTGCTGATAAAATTTTAGCTGAGCTCAACAAACCTTACCAACTCGACATGCACAAATGTCACAGCACCGTAAGTATCGGTGCGGTCTTTTTCGACCATCAGGGTAATACGGCAGAAGATCTGATCAAACAAGCCGATATCGCCATGTATCAGGCCAAACAAGCAGGTGGCAATCTGATCAGGTTCTTTAACCCGAAAATGCAGGAGAGTATTAACGCGCGCATCACCCTCGAAAATGAATTGCGCATTGCCATTGAAAAGTCGCAATTTCATTTGTATTACCAAATTCAGATGGACAGTGACAACCGGGTATTGGGAGCCGAAGCATTGATCCGCTGGACGAACCCTGAACACGGGCTAGTGTTACCTGCTACCTTTATCCCTATAGCGGAAGAAACCGGATTGATTCTGTCCATTGGGAAATGGGTTATCGAAACGGCTTGTGCGCAGATCAAAGTATGGCAGAAAAAGTCGCAGACGCGCGACTTAACACTGGCAGTCAATGTGAGTGCAAAACAATTCCGGCAGAAGGATTTCGTGGATCAAGTCCAGTCAGCTGTACAACGACATGCTATTCCCGGAAATTTACTCAAGCTGGAATTGACCGAAAGCCTGCTGCAATATGACACCGAAGTCACCATTGCCATGATGAAGGCATTAAATAAGATTGGCGTGCAGTTCTCTCTGGATGACTTTGGAACAGGTTATTCATCCTTACAGTACCTTAAGCGGCTGCCCCTCGATCAGTTCAAAATCGACCAGTCCTTTGTGCGCGATATTGCGACAGATAATAACGATAAAGCGATAGTCAAAGCGATTATTGCTATGGCACAGATTCTGGATATAGACGTCATTGCCGAGGGAGTGGAAACTGAAGAGCAACAACAATTACTCTTAGGAAAAGGTTGCACTCTTTACCAAGGATATTTATTCAGCAAACCAATACCTATTGATCAGTTTGATGCATTAATCGGTCGTTTTACTGACAGCTAATATTAAGCACTGAGGGTTAGTGCTGTTGGTATTATTGGTAGGGTGCATTCTATGCACTGCAAACAGTGTTAATGCACCCTACGAGCTGACCAAATAAGCCGCGAGTGTCAGAGAATGCTATTAATACAAAACGCGTTAAGTTTATGATCAATGCCTTCAAAGGAAAAACTGACAATCATAAAGCAGTAGTGATGATTATTGAATAATAAATCTGATCACTTAAATTTATGCGTTTGGTATTATTGTTAGGGTGCATTCTATGCACCGCAAACAGCGGTAATCGGTGCGCACCCTACGGGCTATTAATAAATGTAGCCGAGTGTGGAATATTTTTATTTTTGATGTAGAGAGAGTGCAAATACTCTGTTCAATAAATTGAATCGAGATTGGAAGTTAATTAATGGAATTGGTATTAGATATTCAAATTAAAAAAAGGCGAGCCATTTCTGGTTCGCCTTTTTTATTTATAGTGGTTAATAAGTAACTTGATTAAGATAACTGTTTTTATTAAATCCGAACTAATTCTAATTATTGGTGCTTATTCTTCCATATAACTTTCAATACTTGGACATGAGCAAATCAGGTTACGGTCACCAAATACGTTATCAACACGGTTTACTGTCGGCCAGTACTTACTGTCTTTACTGTGCTTTGATGGGAAACAGGCCAGCTCACGGCTGTAACCATGGGTCCACTCGGACTCCATTAAATCAACCTGTGTATGGGGAGCATTGACCAGCGGATTATCCGTTGCAGACCATTCACCATCTTCTATCTGCTTGATTTCGTGGCGGATAGCTATCATGGCATCACAGAATCTGTCCAGTTCAGCGGTGCTTTCTGATTCAGTCGGTTCAATCATAAAGGTACCTCCCACCGGGAAGGACATAGTCGGCGCATGGAAGCCATAATCCATCAGACGTTTAGCGATGTCTTCATTGGAAATACCCGATGCTGCTTCAAGCGGGCGAATATCGATAATACATTCGTGCGCAACGCGGCCCTCTTTACCCTGGTATAAAATCGGGTAATGCGGACGTAAACGCTCCATTATGTAGTTCGCATTTAAGATAGCGATCTGGGTCGCTGAGGTTAACCCCTGTTCACCCATCATGGCAATATAGGCATAGGAGATAGGCAGAATAGAAGCGGAGCCTAACTCGGCCGCAGAAACGGCATAATGTTTATTATCTGCAGATTCGGTGACTTCGATATGTCCCGGCAGGAACGGAATAAGATGTTTTTTGACACCAATCGGACCCATACCTGGACCACCGCCACCATGCGGTATGCAGAAGGTTTTATGGAGGTTAAGATGGGATACGTCGGAGCCGATAAAGCCTGGGCTGGTAAGACCTATCTGAGCATTCATATTTGCGCCATCAAGGTAGACTTGACCACCGGCTTCATGTACCCATTCACATATTTCCTGAATCCCTTCTTCATAAATACCATGTGTAGAGGGGTAGGTGACCATAATGCAGGAGAGGTTATCTCGGTGCTTATCAATTTTAGCTTTTAAGTCTGCGTGGTCGATATTACCTTGTTGATCACAGCCTACAACTACTACTTTCATGGACAGCATTGATGCGGTAGCGGGGTTAGTGCCGTGCGCTGAGCTGGGTATCAAACAGATGTTTCGCTGATCTTCACCGTTACTTTGGTGGTAACGGTGAATTGCGATAAGACCTGCATATTCCCCCTGTGCACCGGAATTAGGCTGCAGTGAGAAACCATCGTAACCTGTTACTTCACAAAGCATTTTGGATAATTTTTCAGCCAGCTCCTGATAACCAAAGCTCTGCTCGGTCGGTGCGAAGGGGTGCATTTGTGAAAATTCAGGCCAGCTGACGGGCAGCATTAACGCTGCCGCATTAAGTTTCATGGTACAACATCCGAGCGGGATCATGCCATGGGTCAGCGAATAATCTTTATTCTCTAATTTTTTCATGTAACGCATCATTTGCGTTTCACTGTGGTGCTCATTAAATATCGGATGGGTTAAGTATTTACTCCTGCGGCGACATGTGGCCGGAATACCGGCAAACTCATCTTCTGCTACCTGGGCTGCAAAACCTGCAGATGAAAGTGCTTTACCGGTAATAACACGTAATAAATCTTCAACATCGGTAATAGTGGTTGTTTCATCAAGGCTGATACCAAGCTGCACGGGCATATTATCGGGCGTTGGGAATTTGCGTAAATTCATGCCTTCTGCAAGTGCTCTGTGGTAAATCGCTTTACTGTGCTCGTTGCTATTTAAGGTAATAGTATCGAAGAAGTGCTGGTTTGCTAATTCAAACCCTTCACTGCGTAAACCCGCCACTAGAATAGCGGTTAAATGGTGGACACGGCGCGCTATTTTACGCAGACCTTCAGGGCCGTGATAAAGCGCATAAAAAGCGGACATATTAGCTAGCAGGGCCTGAGCGGTACAAATATTTGAAGTCGCTTTTTCGCGGCGAATATGCTGCTCACGGGTTTGCATTGCCATACGTAATGCCGGCTTGCCTTTGCTGTCTTTTGATACACCGATAATACGGCCGGGCATAGTACGTTTGAATTTTTCTTTGGTTGCCATAAATCCGGCGTGCGGTCCGCCAAATCCCATTGGTATACCAAAACGCTGCGCACTGCCGATAACAATGTCTGCGCCCATTTCGCCGGGTGCTTTAAGCAGGGTTAATGCTAACAAGTCGGAAGCGACAGAAACCAGAGTCTTTTTAGCATGTGCTTTTTCAATGATTGCGGTTAGATCTTGAATATTACCCGTGGTGCTGGGGTATTGCAGCAGTGCGCCAAACAGATCATGGTTGTCAAGATCTTCCATTGAACCGCTAATAATCTCATAACCAAAGAATTCAGCACGGGTGCGTACAACGTCTACGGTTTGCGGGTGAATGCCATCGGCCACAAAGAAAGCTAAACTTTTGCTTTTACCGGCACGTTTGCATAAGGTCATTGATTCTGCGGCAGCAGTGGCCTCATCCAGCAACGACGCATTGGCTATTTCCATTGCGGTTAAATCCATCACCATTTGCTGATAGTTTAATAACGACTCTAAACGGCCTTGGGAAATTTCCGGCTGATAGGGAGTGTAAGCTGTGTACCAGCCGGGATTTTCTAAGACATTACGTAATATGACGTTAGGCAGTAACGTATTGTAATAACCCTGGCCAATAAAACTGCGGTTAACAATGTTTTTTTCAGCGATCGCTTTGAGCGATGCCAGCGTCATGGATTCGCTTTGCGGCTCAGCTAACTTCATTTTCTCGGGCAGACGAATGGCTGCTGGTACAGTTTGATCAATTAGCTGCTCAATGCTCTGCACGCCGATAGTCTCCAGCATCTTTTTTTGTTGTGCTGCACCGGAGCCATTGTGACGAGTCGCAAACTCTTTACTGTCACTTAATAAATCGAGAAGCGTTGTATCTGTCATAGGGGATTCCTGAATAATATTTACTTATCCCCCTGTTTTATGTTGATTAAGAGGGGAGATAGCAGAAAAAAAGCAAGGCAGCTTCATTCGAAGCAGCCTAATTGATTAGATAGGTTGTGAATGAATGATTATTCTGCATTCGCCGCGAGATAATCTTCACTGGACATAAGATTATTAAGCTCATTGCGATCAGCTAATTTGATTTTGACAATCCAACCTGCAGAATAGGGGGATTCATTAATTAATTCGGGGCTATCTTCAAGTTCTTCGTTAATCTCAATAATTTCACCTGTTACGGGTGCATAGAGATCCGAGGCTGCTTTAACTGATTCCACTAAAGAGAAAGTTTCCCCCGCTTGCGTGTTATCACCCACTTCTGGCATATCAACAAAGACAACATCTCCTAAAAGTTGTTGAGCCTGGTTTGAAATACCGATAGTGACGCTACCATCACCGTTATCGAGTATCCACTCATGTGTATCAGTAAACATTAATGCGCTTCCCATATTAAATCCTTAGCTAATTGGTTGTGTGAAATATTTATTGCTAATGACTCATCGAGAGCTAATGACAATAATGAATGTGGTTTTATTTAAATCGATAAGATGACAGGGTTAAGTTAAAGCCTAACCAACATTTTTTCATAGGATAAATTATTACCTATCCTGATAAGTCAAAAGGACGACCAGGCAGCCATTATAGGTTGATTATTCTATTCTGCTTGACCAAAAGTTTCCAAAAGGAAACTTTTTCTCTTTTATGAGATCAGGATCCTGTTTTTTCCTGTGCGCTTTTATTTTTGATGTTTACTATATAGCAAGAGAAAAGGAGAACAGTGATGACTGATCTGAATGAACAAGATATTTATCCGTCAATGAAAATTTCTAACGATCGGGGATCAGACAAAATAGAGCCCGTTAAACTCGGAGAGCGTTTAAAAGAAATTCGCAAGTCATTCGGTTTGACGCTGGAAGAAGCCAGCAAGAAAACTGGACTAGCACGTTCTACGTTATCTAAAATAGAAAATGAACAGATATCACCAACCTTTCAGGCAATGCAGAAATTGACTCGGGGTTTACAGATAGATCTTCCGCAGCTTTTTGCGCCGCCCAAACAGGTCAGTGCGACCGGTCGCCGTGACATTACGCGTAATAACGAGGGCAAGGCGCATCCGACTTCAACCTATGAACATGAATTATTGGCCACGCAGTTAACCAATAAAAAAATGATGCCCTTCAAGTCGCGGGTCAGGGCGCGTGATTTTTCGGATTATTCGGATTGGATCCGCCACGCCGGAGATGAATTTTTATTAGTATTAAGTGGTGATATAACCTTTTTTTCAGAATTTTATGAACCCGTCACGTTAAATGAAGGCGATTCGGTCTACTACGATGCGAATATGGGGCACATGCTTATTTCCAGTAGCGAAGAAGATGCTTTAATCCTTTGGGTGACCGCTTCATAAACAGAACTGACGCTGCACCATAAGTTGAAAAATAACCACCAAAACGATTGTCTCCATCTGACAATTAAATGAACCAGCCGCAACTATTGCGCAATATGGAGTATTAAACCTATGTCCGATTCACTGTCCGAAGAACTTTTGGTTACCCCGCTGCACGCACTGCACATTGAAATGGGGGGTAAAATGGTCCCTTTTGCGGGTTATGATATGCCCGTGCAATATTCACTGGGAGTGCGTAAGGAACATCTGCATTGCCGTGATGCTGCTGGCTTATTTGATGTTTCACATATGGGGCAGGTGCGTCTTTTTGGTGAAAATGCAGCGGAGGGATTAGAGGCCTTAGTCCCCGTTGATATTATGGATTTACCCGTGGGCAAACAACGTTATGCTTTCTTCACTAATGAGCAGGGCGGCATTAATGATGATTTAATGGTGGGTAACCTTGGCGATTTTTTATTGGTTGTGGTCAATGCGGCGTGTAAACAACAAGATATTGCGCATCTGCGGGCTAATCTTCCCAGTGATGTCAGGTTAGAAGTGATCGAAGATCGTGCTTTACTGGCATTACAAGGTCCGCAAGCGGTAGAGGTTCTGGCGAAGATTAATCCGGCGGTCAACAATATGCGCTTTATGGATGCTATGAAAATACAGCTGGCGGGTGTCGAATGTTATGTTAGCCGCTCCGGTTATACGGGTGAAGACGGCTTTGAAATTTCTGTCCCTGCCGCACAAGCTGAGGCTCTGGCACGTGAACTGCTGGCTTTTGCTGAAGTTGAGTGGATTGGTCTTGGCGCACGAGACTCATTACGTCTGGAAGCGGGTTTATGTTTATATGGCCATGATCTTGATGAAACCACAACACCGGTCGAAGCAAGTTTATTATGGGGTATTAGCAAAGCTCGTCGTGCAGAGGGTAGTCGTCCAGGTGGTTTTCCGGGTGCTGACATTATTCTTGAACAGATCAAAAGCAAAAATATTACCCGTAAGCGTGTCGGTTTATTGGGCACATCAAAAGCGCCGGTGCGTGAAGGTTGTGAATTGTTTGATGCGGCTGATAATAAAATTGGTATTGTTACCAGCGGTACCTTCGGCCCTTCAAAAGGGATGCCTGTTGCAATGGCCTATGTTGATGTGAATTGCAGCCAAATCGGGTCGGAAGTCTTTGCTGAAGTGCGTGCTAAAAAACTGCCCATGACAGTAGTAAAAATGCCTTTTGTTGAAGCGAATTACTTTAGAGGTTAAAGCTTCCGTGGTTAAAAATTTACGCGGTTAAAAAACAGTCTTTAAAAAAGGAGCGTATTACGCTTCTTTTTTTTATTAGCCGCTGCCACATTACCCCCCTCTAAGTCTTGCGATCTAAATAAGAGATAGTTTTTTAAGCGGGTTGCAAAGTATCAAAACAGCCAATTCAGTCGCACACAACGCCTGCTCATCCCCCGCGACCATCAGCTTTTGATAGCTAATATTATTGATTAATTGCATTATTTTTTACGTTTTTCTATAGGAGAGCGATGGGAGATTTATTAAATTATAAATTTAATGGAATGGGTCTAATCTGGTTGTATCTGCGATAAGTAAAATAAGGCTTGTTGGGATAGGTGATGTAGCGATAAGGTTTTAAAAGGAAACATTAACAAAGGGTTAGAGTAATAAGTCGAAGCTTAACAAATAAACAGTGTTATAAATTGTTAAGCTTCTACTTTAAAGCGCGGGCAGGTGAAACAGCTGCCCGACAACTTACTATTTAGACATGTAATTTTCCATATCTGTTTTTAAGTTATCAGATTTAGTACCGAAGATAGCTTGAACTCCGTTACCTGATACGACCACACCGGCAGCACCTAATCTCTTAAGTTCAGCTTTATCTACTAGTGATATATCTTTAACACTGATACGTAAACGTGTAATACAAGCATCCAAGCTATCAATATTCACTTTACCACCGAATGCCGCAACAAGAAGAATAGACATTTCAGTGCTATCAAGTGCAAGTTCTTGCTCAAGTTCTTCATCTTCACGGCCAGGTGTTTTAAGGTCCAACTTCGCAATAAGAACACGGAATACAGTGTAGTAGATTGCTGCGTAAATAAGGCCTATTGCTGGGAACCACAGGAATTTTTGTGAATTAGCAGAGAGTACCAAGAAATCAATCAGACCATGTGAGAATGAAGTACCGTGTACCATACCTAACATATTAGTAACAACAAATGCAGAACCCGCTAATAGCGCATGGATTGCATATAAAACTGGCGCTACGAATAGGAATGCAAATTCGATTGGTTCAGTAATACCGGTTAAGAATGAAGTTAACGCAGCAGAAACCATGATACCCATGACTTTAGCGCGGTTTTCAGGCTTAGCTGAATGTGCAATCGCGATAGCAGCAGCAGGTAGACCGTACATTTTAAACATGTAACCACCCGCTAATTGACCAAAACCATTACCTGCAGCACGCGTTGCATCATTGGCAGACAGGTAACATGTTAATACACCGTTTAGTTGCTCACCGGCATTGTTTACACAACTACCTGCTTCAAAGAAGAAGGGTACATTCCAGATATGGTGAAGACCAAAGGGGATTAATGAACGTTCAACAACACCGTAAATACCAAATGCGAGTGTCGGATTTTGTTCTGCAGCCCAATGTGAGAAAGCAGCAATACCATTACCAACGGGAGGCCAAACAACAGAAAGAATTGCACCTATAATGATAGCAACAAAACCAGTCATAATAGGGACGGCACGTTTACCGGCAAAGAAACCTAAGTAATCAGGTAACTTAATATTGTAGAAGCGGTTGAACATGGCAGCAGCAATACCACCGGCGACGATACCACCCAGTACACCTGTATTTGCGCCAGGAGCAAGTACTTCAATTGTTTTCATCATGATCACATAACCAACAACAGCAGCAAGACCCGCTACACCATCATTTTTTGTAAATCCTAATGCAACACCAATTGCAAAAATAAGTGCCATATTACCAAATACTGCACCGCCAGCCTGTTCCATCAGTTGCGAAATAACATCAGGTAATATCGAGAACTTTGCAGCACCCACACCGAGTAAAATACCCGCTATAGGCAGTACAGAGACAGGAAGCATTAATGACTTCCCTACTTTTTGTAAATTTCCGAAAATGTTCATACACAATTCTCCTAGAGGTTAAATTTGACTTAAAATAAACAATAAGCCTAAAAGATTTCAATTCTATTTAGGCGGAGTATATAGAAGATGTTAGTGATGATTCTGATACCTAGATCACACTTTTTTTTAAGTTACAATTGCTTACACAAGCAGAAAGATTGTTACATTCTGTTACGGGATTTTTATTGAATAAGGAGGATAATAGGATTAAGAAGTGTTGGACGAGAAGTTGTGCGTTTTTTGGGAGGCGTATTTGCACAAGGAAAAGAAAAAAAGTTCAGATAGGTGACCATCTGAACCATAAAAATTATTTTAATACTAACCGCGAACAACCATTACACGAAAGGTACGGCCTTTAAGTTTGCCTTCGCTTAATTTTTTAAAGGCAACTTTAATAACGTCGCGCTGTACTGCAATATATGACCAGTTATCCGATACGTGGATTTTGCCCACTTGATCGCCGCTAATACCATTTTCTCCGGTTAATGCGCCAACGATATCACCCGGTCTGATTTTTTGACGTTTACCACCATCAATTCGAATCGTTATCATGTTTGATTGCTGAGGTTCTTTATCAAGTAAATTTAAAAGAGGCAGTTGTTCTGGTGAAATAGAACGATCTAAATAGTCCTCCAATACAGAGACTTTGTGATGCTCTTTATCACTGTAAAAAGAGAATGCTAAGCCTTTGTTTCCTGCCCGCCCTGTACGGCCAATACGATGAACATGCAGTTCTTGATCATGTGCGATATGATAATTAAAAACAGCACTGAGATTATCAATATCCAAACCACGCGCTGCCACATCGGTTGCAACAAGAATAGAGGCACTTTTATTGGCAAAACGGATTAATGCCTGGTCGCGATCTTTTTGCTCTAAATCACCGTGCAGGGCAAGCGCGCTAAACCCCCGGTTTGCAAGTTCATCAGCCACTTCCTGTACTTCTTTTTTAGTATTGCAGAAAACCACCGATGATTCTGGTTGATACTTTTGCAATAATAAGCGCAGGGCTATCATACGATCCTGGCTATTCTCTACTTTATAAAAATGCTGGGCAATAACTGAGTCATCATGTTTAGATTCTGCTTTAACCATGATCGGATCAGTCATAATTCGTTTGGCGATATTATTAATTTTTTCCGGGAAAGTGGCACTAAATAATAATGTTTGGCGCTTTTTAGGGGCTTGATCTATGATTGCATCGATCGATGCTTGAAAGCCCATATCTAACATGCGGTCGGCTTCATCCAAGACTAATACTTCTAAATCATCCAAACGCAGTGTACCTTTGCGCAGATGATCTTCGATACGTCCCGGTGTACCAACAATAATATGTGCACCATGCTCCAGTGATCCGATTTGTGGTCCAAAGGGCACTCCGCCACATAAGGTTAATACTTTAATATTATGAATGGTGCGGGCAAGCCTGCGTAGCTCTTTACCAACCTGATCGGCAAGTTCGCGTGTCGGGCATAAAATTAAACTTTGGATACGAAAACGCTTAACACTCAGTTTTTCTAACAAACCTAAACCAAACGCGGCTGTTTTGCCGGAGCCGGTTTTACCCTGTGCGATAACATCTTTACCTGCGAGTACATGCGGTAAACTTTGCGCTTGAATGGGGGTCATTACGTGATAGCCTAAAGACTCTAGGTTATGTAAAAGATCGGTATGTAATGGTAGTGTTGAGAAAGGGGATTGGCTCAATGTTTAGATCCTATAGAATGTCTGTTTTGTAAGTTTAAAAGTGACGCACCATAACATTTTGTTAACCGCTTAACAAAGTATCTGCGCTAATATTCTCTGAATTTGTAAAAGTGGCGACCAAACAGGAGGGGTAATAATAAAAAACTTAACCAGCCCATTGCACCCCCACCTGAGTTACTCATTGTCACTTCGTTTCGCTCTGCCCATAGATCAAACTCATCCTTAGTCATCTCCTCAAAAGTCACATTAGCGACATAAGCTCGATCGGCTAAGGTTGAGACAGTTGTCTTTTTTTCGTAACGCCAGATAACCTCATTCACCTTTTTATTCAAATAAACATTATATGTATTAAAGTATTCAGCGCCGTCGATCATGCTATAAATCACGCCATTAACTGTGAGAAATAATTTATTGAATCCGCTTTCAGATTGAGTTGCCCAGTCAAAGCTCAATTTTCCTGAGCCTGTCACTTGCGCCTTTAATAAGCTTTTTTCATTATTTGCAATATCACCAGATTGTAAAGTATTATCAGCCGGAGTTAATTGCCAGGGGGCATAACCGCCGGTAAACCAGGCAATATTTTCTATTTGAAAAGCCGCTGCCGTTGCTATTCCGGTCGCATCTCTAAGCGGCAAACCAAGTAAAGATAATTGCAGGGCTGTTGAATCTCGTCGCTCACTGTTGATGGTGATGCTCTTGTGACTTATATTTGTATTCGACGGGCTGTAGGTGATGATTAAACCGCAGCTCTTATTAGTTTCAATAAAAGCGCAATCTGAAGCATTGTAGGAGAAATAATTACTCCCCTCTGCAGTAAAAATTAAGCTTGCGTTATACTCGGAATTATTTTCTATAATGATGGTTTCTGAATGGCTTTCACCAATAAAAGTATTATTGAATTCAAAATCAGGAGGTAAATAAATTCTTCGGCTGATGCTGTTTACCCATTCGCTGTATAAGGCTAATCGTGTATAAACGCCGGGATGGCCGGGAGTTGCACAACCAAATCCCCAGCTAACAATGCCAATCTGTTTCCAGCCATTTTCCTGAATCACTAATGGGCCACCACTATCACCCTGGCAGCTGTCTTTTCCACCCTCAGGTAAACCTGCACAAATCATTTCTGCCGTATAAGTACTGCCTAATGTTTTGGTGCACATTGCATCAGTCATTAGCGGAATTTCGACATCATGCAAAATATTAGGAAAATTATAGGTGATCGGTCCATAAGAGCTGTAGGGGATCGTTGACCCCCAACCGAGTACCGTCACATATTCGGTTGCAGCAAGGGCTTTTTTTGTCACTTCATTGTCTGCGGGAGAAATGAAGATTGGATTATTAACACTTGAGGCCAATTTTAACAGTGCAATATCATTAACGCTTGTTGAGCTGTTGTAATCCGGGTGGATGTAGATCTGCTGAATCCTTCTCGCAGGCGTAACCATGGCTGAGCTTAAGTCATATTCACCAACAGTTGCAGTGAGTTGCGATGCCAATTTCAGGTTCCCACTTTTAAATAAGCAGTGAGCCGCAGTTAATACCCACCGATCGCCTATTAATGATCCGCCACAAAAATGATTTTGGGTGACATTATTTTTTAGGCTAACTACCCAGAGCCAGTCGTTAACTTGACTTTCCTGGCCGCCAACAATACGAAAAGAAATTTCACGGGCAGATGCTGAAGAATAATGAACGCATATAACCAGTAAGAATACTCTCAATAAATTTATTACGAAGTACTTCATAAATAAACCTTCATTAATGGCCCTGTTTCAGATGTTCATTTTTAAGTATAGACACTAATCATTCGGAACATAACTTCACTTTTAACGGGCATAAATGGATATAAAATAAGCGTGTTAGAGCTTAATAATATAAATTTTATTAAATACAACAGGGGATTTTATCCAATCGCAGCTGCCATTATTAATGCCAGCTGAGTAAAGCTAGCCGGTCAAAAAGTGGGACGTTTAAAACCGCTTTATTAGGAAGTGGCTTATTAATATTATTGCCTTATGTACATAAAGCAATGCACTGCTGTTGAACTAGATAGACTAAACAGTTGTACCAATTCTGATTATAACAAAAGAAGTTAAATTGTGATCTGATTAAAAGGTGGAAATGTCCATTTAAATGAATAGTTGAAGGATTTATATTTTTTTGCAATATGATTATTTAATTATTTAATTATTTAATTATTTCTTTTGCTATTAATAGATGTAGTCGAGTGTGAAATATTTTTATCAGTGATCTAGAGAGAGTGCAAATACTCTGTTCAAGAGATTGAATCAATATGGGAAGTTAATTAACATAATAAGTGTATGTTATCGGTAGGGTCCATTCTATGCACAGCAAACAGGCAATCGGTGTGCGGTCTACGAGCATGGGCAGTTAATTAATGGAATGGGTATATATTATCAGTAGGGTGCATTTTATGCACCGCAAGCAGGCAATCTGTGTGCGGTCTACGAGCATGGGCAGTTAATTAATGGAATGGGTATATATTATCAGTAGGGTGCATTTTATGCACCGCAAGCAGGCAATTGGTGTGTGGCCTACGAGCATGGAAAGTTAATTAATGTAATGGGTATATATTATCGGTAGGGTGCATTTATGCACCGCAAGCAGGAAATCGGTGTGCGGTCTACGAGCATGGGAAGTTAATTAATGGAATGGGTATATATTATCGGTAGTGTGCATTTTATACCGCAAGCAGCGGCAATAGGTGCGCACCCTACGAGCTGCTCAATGCAGGAGGGAGAGAATATAATCTGGTTAATAGCAGCTGAGTAAATCTAGCCCGTCAAAAAGTTGGACGTTTAAAACCGCTTTATTAGGCAGTGGCTTATTAATATTATTTGCCTTTACACATAAAGCAATACAGTGCTGTTGATCAGGATAAACTAAATAGCTGACCCAATCCTGGCTATCCTGCTCGGAGCAGGATAGAGAGAAGTTGAGCTGGATATTATCGTTAAATTGATCTTTTTTTGCCTTGCCTATTGTAAAGTTAAATGATTCCAGGCCTTGACTGATGCCCATTCCAGTGGCTTTTACAAATGCTTCTTTTAGTGTCCAATACTCAAAAAAACGCCGCCTTTGTTGTGCGGGGGGAAGTGCCATTAATGCGTCAAATTCTATTGCCGAAAAGTAACGTTGTGCAATTGCTTTAATACTGATTTTTCGGGATAAACTTTCGATATCGCAGCCAATATTTTTGTCCAGACAGACCGCACAAATGATCAAATCATCATTGTGGCTAAGGTTAAAAGAGAGCGGAAGAGGGGGGCTGTCTATCTCGGGTTTTCCATGAGCACCAATATTAAATAACCATTTTTGAGCGGGTACGTCAGCATATTGCGATAAAACGGTTCGGGCAAAGGCTCTTGTGATGAGGGCGGTGTGTTTGGCTTTTGCCAGACGGTAACGCTGTGTTTTTTCAATTTCAGTCTGGCTGAGTAAGCTTTTTAAGGCATTAAGCAGTTTGCTGTCGCTTACTTTAGCGGGCTCAATTAACCAGACATGCAGATCATTATTATTGAGTGTTAATTTTGAAGCAGTATGGTGGACAAACACGATTCACCCGATAATTCAGAAAAAAGACAACTATCAACAAAACAATAAAAAGGGATAGCTCAGCTATCCCTTTTTATTCATTTAACTCAAATAATTATTTAGCTATTTCTTTAAGTTTAAATGAACTGATTTTTTTATTCATTTCACGACGTTCTTTTGAAAGCTCTGCACCTTTAATAATGTGCTCATCAACACGATCTTCATAATCGTCGCGCATATTTTCAATAATGCATTTTATATCTTCAGGTGACATATTAGGTTTAATATATTCTAATAAATTAGAAAGCAGATCTACACGTTTAGTGTTATCGCGAACTTTTTTCTCATTATCAAGGATTTCACGTTTGAGTTTGTTCTTACGGCGAGTATTTCTTACCAATTCAAGCAAATTATCCATTATTTTACCTTTTCTTTAAATATTAAAAATTGAAATTGTTAAGTCAGCTCAGATCATTATACCGATTGTGGTTAAAAACGGGATAGTTATTTTTAATAACATGCTGCAAGAGATTCACCATAGCCTTTTTTTTAATATGGGTAACTGGCAGAGGGTATTATTGAGTCTGTTCTTTAATAATCGTTTCAATAACATCTTGTAATGTTTGTGGTTCTTGCGCGCCAGAAAGTAAATACTGTTTATTAAAAATAAACGCAGGTACTGCTCGCACATCATTTTCAGCCCAAAAAAACTGATCGTCTCTGACCGCTTGTGCGTAACGCTGAGTCTCTAATATCTCTTTAGCTGCATTACGATCCAAGCCAACTTTTTCTGCAACATCAAGCAGTAATAATAGCTCACTTGGATTTTGCTGTTGAGTGAAGTAAAGATCGAATAATGCCAATTTTAAAGCAGTTTGTTTATTATATGATTTAGCCCAGTGTAATAATTGATGAGCAAGAAAGGAATTAAAAATGCGTGAATTGTCGTTAAAACGAAATTCAAAGCCTAGTGCTTTTCCTGTTTCAATAATCTGCTGGCGACTTTTAATACTCTGCTCTTTAGTTGAGCCATATTTGTCCCGTAAATGCTCTCCTAAGTGTTCACCTTCAAAGGGCATGTCGGGATTTAATTCAAAGGGTTGCCATATTATTTCAAATTCAGCAGCCTCTCTCATTTTCGACATGGCATGCTCAAGTTTTTTATAACCGATAATACACCAGGGGCACATTATGTCCGAGACGATGTCAATGCGAACAGTTGGAAGTTCAGGCATATAATTCTCTTTGTTCTAATAGGTTGATGACTATATTTTAGCACTAATTAGATTGTTGTTTTACAACAGTCTTCGGGCTGTTTGCTTATATAAAAATGCTGGTCCAGAATTTCAATATTTTTATCAAATAGATTTCACTTTCACTCTATTATTATTGTCTCTGCTTTTTTTAATTAATTCATTATCGGTAATATGTTTTGTCGATTTTGCCAGGCGATCATAAAGTACAACATTAACCGTCGCTGCGAGATTCAGACAGCCAATAGTAGGGATATAAACAACCGCATCAGCCTGGTTTACTACCGACTGTTTAATGGTGCCGTCTTCAGGGCCAAAAATATATAATGCTTTTTCAGGATGTATAAAATTAGGCAGGGGCGTTGCTCCCTCAATCAGGTCAACACAAACCACTTTAATATCATTATTCGAATAATTTTCAGATAAATTATTAAGTAAATCTGGTTCGTTCCTTAAAGGGATCGTCGCGCTGATATTTTTGGTATCTGTCTTAAGTTTCATTGTGAGAGCATAACGATTGCCGGTATATAGAACGCCATCAACCGCATAACATCCGGCCGCGCGCATCACAGCACCCACATTTGTCGGGCTTTTAGGGTTAATTAAAGCAATTAAAACTTTATTTTTTGCCATCTAATTTCTCGTACAAATAATAACTGGCATCCAAAGCATAATCCAATAGCACTTTAAAAAGTGCTTAGCCCAAGCAGCAGGACTATTCTTCATTAAGGGGCTGCAGGGTAAGATTTTATTAAAAACGTCTTATTGGCAAGGGACGATTGACCAACCTGTACAATGCCGCTTTTTGAAGCGCTTCGAGCATACTATTATATTATTATTTTATAAAATGATTATTCATTCGATATTTAAACTGGGATTTATAATGTTTCAATACCGGCTAATGCCTCGGTAAATTCCGATAAATCTATTTCTAAATCATTGTCCTGGCCAAGCCAGTTAACACCAACAACGATGTTATCCGCAAGCAGATCTTCAACCCAAAACTCCAGCCAATCAGCTACTGAAATGGCTGCCGGCACATAATCTTGCCATTCTTCAGTACAATGCGGTAAAGCCAGTTCAGCACTTGACCATAACGGCATTACTTCTGTCTGTTCATAATAAAGGGAGTCAACGACAACCCAATCCTCACTTTCTTTATCCTGCAGTGCCCATAATATTTGAGTTGGTTTAACGTTAGCAATAAATGCCATTAACGCTTGATTATTGTCAGCCATGATTTTTCTCATATAAATTTATTTAAAGGCAACAGTATACTATTATATGAGTGAATTAAAAGCATGGGACAGTACATTTACTGTGACGTATTAATTAAAAACAAGTTGTTAAATAAATGTAAAAACTCCATGTGTTATAACGTTTTTTTTAAAACAAAAAACAAGTTTTGATATAAAAAAAAGTACAAGGATCTAAGTATGAGGATCTTTTTATGGACTATGTTAACTAAAGCTTGCAATCATGGTAAATGTCATATATTCATTGTAAGGCTATTTATAAATAAAAAATTAAAATTAAAATATAAGAACAATAACTCTAACTAAATTAAGCGGTTATTTGAATGTGATAACAGATAAAAGAGCAATGACTGGAGCTGATGCCGATTGTTCAGAATATAAGATCGGCTGAATATTTAGCTGTTTTTATAGTACTTTTTATCTAAATGTGTACCAGAGATTACTATCATTTATCATTACGTTCCGCCTAAAAGGAAATGTTGCATGATTGTTACACGAGTTGCTTTTTTATCCACTTTGCTTATTCCTCAATTAAGTTTTGCAAACAGCGCTTTTAATATGCGGGGGGGTGTTACTGATATCAGTGAAGATGTCTATCAATTGCATATGACTATTTTTCTTATCTGTTGTGCGATTGCCGTCGTCGTCTTTGGTATTATGTTCTGGTCTATTTTTCATCATCGTAAATCCAAAGGTTTTAAACCCGCCCAATTCCATGAAAGTACTAAAATTGAAGTGTTATGGACAGCTATTCCATTTGTTATCCTGATAGCCATGGCAGTCCCTGCCACCAAGACCCTGATTGCGATGGAGGATAACAGTAAAGCAGATATTACTATTAAGGTAACAGGCTCACAATGGAAGTGGCATTATCAATACCTTAGTTATAATAATGAAATCCTCGATATAGATTTTTATTCGGTTACTTCTACCCCGCAGGCACAAATAAACAATCAGGAAGAAAAAACATCCACCTATCTCCTTGAAGTTGATAACCCTTTGGTTGTCCCAATCAATAAAAAAGTACGTTTTGTAATAACCTCCGACGATGTTATTCACTCCTGGTGGGTCCCCGATTTTGCAATAAAACAAGATGCGGTTCCTGGCTTTATTAATGAAGCTTGGGCACGTGTTAACGAGGTTGGTATCTATCGTGGTCAATGTGCCGAGTTATGCGGCAAAAACCACGGTTTTATGCCGATCGTTGTTGATGCGATGGCAGAAAATGATTTTGATAACTGGTTGGCCCAGGCAAAAATAGCGAAACAAAAAGAAGCGCAGGAAGCCCTGGCGTCACAGTCTACCAGCTTCTCTAAAACGGATCTTATGACCCAGGGTGAACAAGTCTATGTGGGGCATTGTTCTGTTTGCCATCAGCCAACGGGGACCGGATTGCCGGGGGTTTTCCCCGCATTAAAAGGCAGTGCGATAGCAACGGGTGATTTAAATGCGCATATTAATATTGTCTTAAATGGCAAGTCAGGCACGGCGATGCAGTCTTTTTCAAAGCAGTTATCACTTAAAGAATTAGCCGCTGTTATCACCTATGAACGTAATGCCTGGGACAATAATACGGGAGATTTGGTGCAGCCGATTCAAATTAGTAATGCCATGAATCCACAGGAAAGCGATGCAGCGCAGGCAGCAATAAAAAACGTTGAAGCCAAGGAGGCTATTGATGAAGCTGTTCCGGTTGCAGCAGATAAAACCATGCAGGAGCTACCCTTGTCCAAGTTAACAAAAGAGCAGCTTATGACCTCCGGTGAACAGGATTATTTGACTTTCTGTGCTGCTTGCCATCAACCAACTGGTCTGGGTATTCCAGGTGCCTTTCCGGCATTAAAAGGTAGCCCACTGGTCAAAGGGGCTGTCTCTGAACACCTAAATATTGTATTAAAAGGAAAAGCAGGCACCGCAATGCAACCTTTCGCAGAACAACTAAGCGCTGAACAGTTAGCGGCTATTATCACCTATGAGCGTAATGCCTGGGGTAATGATACGGGTGACCTGGTGCAACCCAACGATATTGAGCAGGCAATTAAGGGAGAACGGTAATGACAGGTGCAGCCGATAACACTCAAGACTCTTATCCTCAAACTACCGAGCATAATGAACATCACGCGCCGACAGGCTTTAAACGCTGGTTCTTTAGTACCAACCATAAAGATATTGGTACGCTCTATTTAGGTTTTTCATTACTTATGTTCTTAATTGGTGGTGCCATGGCGATGCTGATTAGGGCTGAATTATTTCAACCCGGTCTGCAGCTTATGGAGCCCCATTTTTATAACCAAATGGTCACGGTTCATGGTTTGATTATGGTCTTTGGTGCAGTTATGCCAGCTTTTGTCGGTCTGGCCAATTGGATGATTCCGTTGATGATCGGTGCGCCTGATATGGCGTTACCGCGCATGAATAACTGGAGCTTTTGGATTTTGCCCTTTGCTTTTGCCATGTTGTTAGGGTCGTTATTTATGGAAGGCGGTGGTCCAGCCTTTGGATGGACTTTTTATGCTCCATTATCAACAACTTATAGCAATGACAATACGGCCATGTTTGTTTTTGCCGTACATATAATGGGGATTAGTTCAATAATGGGGGCGATTAACGTTATTGTCACAATTGTGAATTTACGCGCCCCCGGTATGACCTGGATGAAGACGCCAATGTTCGTTTGGACATGGCTTATTACTGCTTTTTTATTAATTGCGGTGATGCCCGTATTGGCCGGTGCCGTGACTATGGTATTAACCGATAAATACTTTGGCACTGACTTCTTTAATGCCATGGGCGGTGGGGATCCGGTGATGTTCCAGCATATATTCTGGTTCTTTGGTCACCCTGAAGTTTATATTATGATCTTGCCCGCATTCGGTATTATTTCTACCATAGTACCGACCTTCTCACGTAAAAAGCTCTTTGGTTACCATTCGATGGTCTATGCCACGGGTTCAATCGCAATATTATCTTTTGTGGTCTGGATGCATCATATGTTTACTACCGGTATGCCGTTAGCTGCCGAATTATTTTTTATGTATAGCACTATGCTTATCTCGGTGCCCACCGGGGTGAAAATCTTTAACTGGGTGGCTACTATGTGGCGAGGTGCGATCTCCTTTGAAGTGCCGATGTTATTTGCGATTGCCTTTATTGTTTTGTTTACCATAGGCGGATTTTCCGGCCTGATGTTAGCCATTACCCCAGCCGATTTCCAGTACCATGATACCTACTTTGTAGTGGCACATTTTCATTATGTCTTAGTGACCGGTGCCGTCTTTTCAATTATGGCAGGCGTTTATTACTGGCTGCCGAAATGGTCCGGCCACATGTTTGATATCAGGCTTGCAAAAACACATTTTTGGTTATCATTAATCAGCGTAAATATCCTTTTTTTCCCGATGCATTTTGTTGGATTAGCGGGGATGCCCCGTCGTATTCCTGATTATGCGCTGCAGTTTGCTGATTTCAACGCCATTATCAGTATCGGTGGTTTTGCCTTTGGTTTATCCCAATTATTATTTGTCTGGGTGGTTTTAAAATGTGTTAGAGGGGGAGAAAAAGTACCGGCAAACGTCTGGCAAGCCGCAGAAGGTTTAGAATGGGATGTGCCTTCTCCCGCGCCGCATCATACCTTTGTCACTCCACCCGTGATTAAATAATGCTTAGTCAATGAGTAAACATACTAAGTTATTTAAGAAATTGGTTTTAGCAAGCGTAGGCATGTTCGCTTTTGCCTTTGCGTTAGTCCCGCTATATGACGTTTTTTGTGATATCACCGGCCTTAACGGTAAACCCTCATTAGAGCGGGCAAAAGTGAGTGATGAGGTTGATCTTAACCGACAAGTTGATGTCGGTTTTTTAACCGATGTTGCACAGGGGGCTCCCTTTAAAGTGACCGTTGATCAAGCGCTTGTAACAGTTAAACCTGGTGAAATGAATCAAGTTATATTCAGCGCTCATAACCTCAGTAATGAAAGTCGGACAATGCAGGCCGTGCCATCGGTTAGCCCCGGCCTTGCGGCGCAATATATGCATAAAGTTGAATGTTTTTGCTTTACCCAACAAATATTGCAACCGGGTGAGAAAGTCTCTCTTACCCTGCTGTTTTATATAGATACCGAAATAACACCGGATATAAAAGAATTAACCTTGTCTTACACCGTGTATGACATCGTTACTGCTAAATAAGTTTAAGGGGTTAATAGATGAAATCTGCAGCTGCGACTAGTTATGATAAGTACTATGTACCAACGCAAAGCCACTGGCCAATAGTCGGCGCTGTTGCCCTGTTTTGTATTGCATCGGGTGCAGGTTTAACCGTGATGCAAATCGGAAAACAGGGGGCATCGGGATCCTATCTATTGATGCTCGGATTTGCTGTGCTGTTCTTTATGCTTTTTGGCTGGATTAAAAATGTCATTCATGAATCTATGTCTGGGCTTTACTCTGTGCAGATGGATCTTTCATTTCGCCAGTCGATGTGGTGGTTTATTTTTTCTGAAGTGATGTTTTTTCTGGTTTTTTTCGGGGTGTTATTTTATGCGCGTATGTTTTCTGTTCCCTGGTTAGGTGGTGAGGGTAACAATGCGATGACTAATGAGCTGTTATGGCCGGAATTTCAATCTATCTGGCCATTAACAAAAACCCCTTCAGGGGAGACGACTCAGGCAATGGGTTGGTTTGGCCTGCCCTTGTTAAATACTTTTATCCTATTAACCTCTTCTGTCACTGTGCATTTTGCGCATCACGCTTTACTCGCAGGAAAACGTACGCAATTAAAAGCGTTAATGATCATTAGCGTATTACTGGGGGGAAGTTTTTTATACTTTCAAGTGACAGAATATATCCATGCATACCATGAGTTAGGGTTAACCCTTACATCCGGTATTTACGGGAATATCTTTTATATGTTGACCGGTTTTCATGGCATGCACGTGACCTTAGGGACGATATTATTGTTGATTGTTACGCTGCGAATATTTAAGGGGCATTTTAGTAAAACGAATCATTTTGCTTTTGAGGCCGCTGTCTGGTATTGGCATTTTGTCGATATCGTATGGCTGTGTTTATTCTTTTTTGTCTATGTGCTTTAAGTGTTGAAACTGCCGGTTATTTCATCTTCGATCGTAGTAATTGTAGTGGTGGTATGCATCGGATTAGCCAATTGGCAATGGCAGAGGGCAGATCAGAAACAACAGAGATTAGATAACATTGATAGGATGCAGCAAAAAGGGTTATTGAGTTGGTCCGGTTTAACTCTATTATCTGAAACGCTGGATAAAACTGGATTACGCCTGCAATTGCAGGGTAGGGTGGAAAGTAGACAATACTGGTTATTGGATAATCGCACCCTAAATGGGCGCCCGGGATACGACGTTCTTGCCACCTTTTATCCAACGGGCAGTACGTCAGGTTTATTAGTTAACTTTGGCTGGGTAGCGCAAGGACTCAGTCGTAACAAACTACCTCAGGTTCAATTACCCGAACAACAAATAAGTATCACTGCGCAGTTAAAACAGGGTGATTTAGCCGGGTTTTATTTGCCCGGGGCAGAGCTTGCCGGCAGGGGATGGCCGAAACTAATTCAATTTATTGATATACCCCAACAAGCACAGCAAAGTCAGACGCAACTTGTCGATTTTATGGCTTATGCAGTTGATAAGGACAGTTTTGCGCAACCTCACTATCAGCCCGTTATTATGCCGCCCGAAAAACACCTGGCTTATGCTTTGCAATGGTTACTGATCGCTTTATCTGCCGTGGTGGTGTTTGTTTTTGCAATGCGCAATCAGTACCAGCAAGACAAGTTTTCGGATACTGAAAAAAAAGAGCCAAGCAATTAATTCTAATATTTGGAAAATTAATGAATAATAAAAAATTAATGTCTTTATTTGTGATCAGTTTTATTCTGCCCTTAGCATTGGCGCTGCTGGCCTTAAAATTGGACTGGTTCCCAGGCAACACGGTTAATAATGGCAAATTTTTAACCCCTGAAGTTAAGTTAAGCGAGTGGGCTAGTATTGATCCTAAACCTTGGTCTATTGGTTTAGTTGCCGGACAAAACTGTACTGAAATCTGTTTAGGGCATCGGGATGAACTAAAAAATTTATATGTCGCATTAGGAAAAAACCAAAGTAAAGTCGACCTGGTGCTATTAGGTGAAAAAAGTCCGGCTGCTGAGGGGTTTAAAAATTACGCAGTGACCAATGATAATCTTAAACCTGATGTTTTATATTTAATCGATCATATGGGGCTTATTGTGTTTTATTACCCTCTTGTCTCTGATCTGCACAGTAATCAATTAACCGGTAAAGGTTTAATCAAAGATCTTAAAAAATTACTAAATTATGCCCGCAGCGCTTAGCCCAAAGCTCGAAGTTCAAAGGCTCGTAACTCGAAGCTCGAAGGCTCGAAGCTCGAAGCCTGCAGCCCCTTTTAACAATTGATAAGGTTAGATGAAAATGCAAAAAACAGGTGTAAATATCATCAATAATCGCTATAAAACATTAGTCCTATTGAGTTGTCTATTATCTGTTTTAGTGGTCGGTTTAGGCGCTTATACGCGCTTAAGCGATGCCGGTTTAGGTTGCCCGGATTGGCCCGGGTGTTATGGCTCTTTAACTGTACCGGCAGAGTTAGATGCAAGCGCTACAGCAAAACACAGTCAACCGGGCACTATGGATTTAGTCTTTGAATCCGCAAAAGCCTGGAAAGAGATGATTCACCGATACTTTGCCGGAACGCTCGGTTTAATGCTTTTGGCTATTTTATTATGGCCACTGTTTAACAATCTAAAAGTCTTAAGACATCAATCATCAATCAATAAAAAAAAGCACTCGCCGAATGTTTTAATGCCGTTTAAATTACCTGCACTGCTGGTTTTATTGGTGCTATTTCAGGCCTTCCTAGGCATGTTAACCGTGACTATGCAGCTCCAGCCTCTGATTGTAATGGGGCATCTGCTCGGTGGTTTTGCCATCTTGAGTTTATCAACTCTATTCTACCTGCGCCTTATCAGTAACCCCTCAGACACTAATGATTTCGCTGTTCAGCACGCTTATCTATGGTGTCTAAGTGCATTGTTTGTCCTGCTGATACAAATCGCTTTGGGAGGGTGGTTGGCGGCTAATTATGCTGCGCCCTATTGTGCTGGTTTGCCATTATGCAGTGGCGGATGGAACGCAGGTGACTGGCAGCAAAATTTTTCAATTTTAGACATTTTCCAGTTACCTGCGACGTCCAATAACTATGAATATGGGGTGTTATCGCCGCAGGCGCGCATGTCTATCCATTTAGCACACCGATTCTGGGCAATTATCACTGCCATTACTATTTTGGTTGTGGCAATAAAAGTTTATTGGTTAAGCCAATCTAATAAAGTGAAAAACAGTGCGCTGCTTGTGATCTTGATGGTTATCTGCCAGGTTTCATTGGGTGTTTTTTTAGTTTATTGGGCTTTTCCGATAAGCATCGCATTGGCTCATAATTTAATGGCGGCAATGTTACTGCTGAGTTTAATAAGATTAACCTATTACGTGAAATTATTAGCATTGCCGCATAAGTCGATTGCCGGTTTTAATACTTTTTAAGGAGAAAAATAATGGCGAATAGTATCACTCACAATACAGCAACGGTCAGCGCCTCATTAAATGAGGACTCCTTAACTGAGAGTCGCTTGCCTACAATAAATGACTACTTAGAGTTGTGCAAAATCAAAGTGGTGGCGTTACTGGTCTTAACCGCATTGGTTGGATTAGCGCTGGCGCCCGATATGGGGCGAGGTTATTTCGTGCAGCTGTTAAGTTTGTTCGGAATCGGTTTATTATCGAGCAGTGCCGCTGTGATTAATCATATCGTAGACAGCAAAATTGACGCAAAAATGGTGCGCACAAAAAACCGACCGTTAGTGAGAAAAGCCGTGTCTCGCAGGCAAGCCTTGATCTTTTCAGCTGTAATAGGGACATTAGGTTTTAGCTTGCTGGTCTTTGCCGCAAATTGGTTAACGGCGCAAATGACGCTGTTTGCGCTGGTGGGTTATGCATTTGTCTACACGATGTTTTTAAAACGAGCGACACCACAAAATATTGTGATCGGCGGATTAGCGGGTGCGATGCCTCCTCTTCTGGGTTGGATTTCTGAAACCGGACAATTAGCCGCACAGCCGTGGATCTTAGTGATGATCATATTCACCTGGACGCCTCCCCATTTTTGGGCGCTGGCGATTCACCGTAAAGCCGATTATGCAAAAGCTAAAATACCCATGTTGCCGGTCACGCACGGCACTGATTTCACCAAAACCTGTATATTGTTATATAGCTTATTATTGACCGTGGTGTGTTTTTTACCTTTCTTAATCCATATGTCGGGTTATTTGTATTTATTCGTCGCCATGCTGATCAATATTATTTTTATCTATAAAGCCGTCGCATTAAAATTATCGGAAACATCCTATGGTGCGTTGAATCTTTTTAAATATTCGATTCTCCATTTAACTCTGTTATTCATAGCCTTATTTGCAGATAAATTTCTGATGTAATAATAAACCGACCTTTGCGCGTTTTTTCCCCGATCCCTGCTTGATAATGCTATTATCTCCGGCTTGTCATTATTATTTTAAGCAGCTTGAAGGTCAATATGAACAGAACGGAAATAATCGCCCTCGGAAGAGATATTTTTAAGCAAACTTGGCCAATGGTTTTTGGTATTTTGTCTTTAATGAGTTTTCAACTCGCAGACAGTGCTTTTATAAGTCAACTTGGTGTTTTGCCATTAGCTGTACAGGGTTTTACCATGCCATTACAGATGCTGTTTATTGGCCTGCAGGTGGGATTAGGTATTGCGACAACGGCGGTTATTTCAAGAATGTTAGGCCAAAAAAAAGAAAATAGAGCCAGACAGATTGGCGGATTAGTCCTTATAATGGGCGCCGTTGGGGTCTTTGTCATCGCACTTCTTATGTGGTTTATGCGCCAGCAAATATTAACCCTGTTGGGTGCCTCGGCGGAAGTGAATCCCTATATAAATGAATACTGGCCTGTCTGGTTATGCAGTGCATGGTTAGGTGCCATGCTGTATTTTACTTATAGTATTTGCCGCTCTCATGGTAACAATTTTTTCCCAGGTATATTAATGATGGCAACCAGTATTATTAATATTGCCCTGGATCCTATTTTTATCTTTTATTTTGATTTAGGTTTGCAGGGGGCAGCGATCGCAAGTATCTGTTCATTCAGTATTGGCCTGTTTATTATTCTCCCCAAATTAGTGAGCAACAACTGGATCTCCTTTGATTGGGCTTCTCTGCCTGTCTGGACGTCAATTAAAGAGGTTAACGCAATAATGACGCCCGCTATGATGGGGCAATTATTACCGCCGCTTGCATCGGTTTTTGTGACTAAAATAGTGGCCGTTTTTGGGGTTGCTGCGGTTGCCGGATGGGCAATGGCATCGCGCATTGAGTTTTTTACTTTAGTTGTTGTGCTGGCGTTAACCATGTCACTGCCACCTATGGTTGGGCGATTATATGGCGCCAAAGATTGCACAACAATTATTAGCTTAGTCAAAATAGTGGTTCTCTTCAGTCTTCTTTTGCAGGCGGTATTAGCCGCTATTCTGTTTGTTTTTGCCGCGCCTTTGGCTGCATTTTTCAGCGCAGACAGTCAAGTTCAAAGCGTTATTTATCAGTATTTGCTTCTGGTTCCCATTAGTTTAGGTTCATTGGGCATCTGCATGTTAATGGTTTCTGTCTGTAATTCATTGGAAATGCCGATGCGCGCATTACTTATTTCAGCCTTACGTCTGTTCCTTTGCTACTTGCCTTTAGTCTGGATAGCCAGCCAGTTGTGGTTGTTAGAAGGGGTTATTATTGGTGCCATGCTCGGCAATACTCTGGCCGGTTTAATGGCCTGGAGCCTTTATTATAATGCTATTAAAAAGATCAAACCCGCTGTTCCGAAAATAGAACCTGTTTTGGAGTCTAGCCTCGACTTTAAAACCTAATCGCTATATACCCGTGATACTTCAAGATGCAAAGTCAGCAAGGAAAATTGTGCTGAGATGCTAGGCATAAAATTGAAGTACAATTATTCTACATAGCGATTTTATAACAACGCAGATTGGCACAATTTACCTTGCCCTACGGGGCGCAAGGTCGAAAACCAGCGCTGCGTTGCACCCATCGAAAAGGGAATAACCATTTAAGATGTAAATGCTTGCATTTACATCTACCGCTAGAGGATTAACGCAGTTAATCGCTCGAAAAGTCATGTTGCGTCTTGCTCTGATCGAAGATCTTGCACCTGACAAAGCATTTTGACGTAACATGTGTATAACAGGGGGAGATAATTTGAACAGACCTAAGCTCACCTTGATTCGCGGGTTGCCGGGCAGTGGTAAATCGACCTTAGCAAAAACATTAAATGCCGTTCATTTAGAAGCGGATATGTATTTTATAAACAAACAGGGTGAATACCAATTTGATTCTCGGCGATTAAAAGAAGCGCATTTATGGTGTCAAAATCAATGTGAATATTATTTAAATAGAGGTGAGAATGTGGTCATCGCGAACACTTTTGTGCAGCATTGGGAAATAGCACCTTACCGTAAGCTGGCTAAATTATTTAATGCCATATTAACCATTAAAGTCTGTACCGGTAACTATCAGAACAGTCATGATGTTGATCTGTTATCCATCAATAAAATGAAGAAAAACTGGCAGCGCTAATCAATTGTCAACATTATCATCAAAATCAGCCACTCAATTGATACATTTAAACTAAGCTTTCAATTACACACTATAAACTTAGCGTTATTGGATTCTAATATGTTAAATGATGTTCATATAAAGTGGCTGTATTTCATCGGTGATATTCACGCCCAATATAAAAAACTGCTTAGGCTGCTTGATCTTCTGTCTTTTGATCTCGATAATCTTGAATCGAATGTTGGTAATACCCAGCTGGTATTCATGGGTAATCTTATTGATAACGCACCTGGTTTGGAGGGGGACCCGTTAGGTTTACTCCAGCTGGTAGAGTCTCTTGTTGCTCAAAATCATGCCTGCTGTTTACTGGGTGAAAATGAGTTTAATGCAATAGGTTGGGCCACCCAATTAAGGCAGGGTGAGTGGGCAATAACACACTCAGCCAGTAATTTTATGCAGCATCAACGCTTTTTAGAGATGTTAGGTGAAGGTTCAGATCAACACTTATACTGGATAAATTGGTTTAAAAAACGGCCACTTTTTATCGATTTTGAATCTGTGTCTGCGATCCACGCCTGTTGGGATGATCCTGCCCTTAACGCCATTGAACCCTACCTGAATAATGATAATAGTTTAAAAGAAGAGCATTGGGGAAATGCATTTGATCCAAACCATGAATTATTTGCATTATGTGCAACCTTATTAAAGGGCGCTGAATACCCCCCGAAGGGAGAATCACTTGTTGATATTACGGGCATTATACCTGAGTGGTGGCGGGCTTATGAGCAGCAGGGACATGTTAAACCCGTTGTCGTGGGACATTACAGCTTATCGGGACTACCTGAAGTGCAATCAAAAAATGTTATATGTGTAGATTATAACGCTGCGAAAGCTGATAACCCTTTGGTTTCCTATAAAGTATCCCTGTCAGCAAGTGAACCGCCATACGAATTTGTTAATGAAAATAATTTTAGATATGTTGGGCAACCTGACTTGGAGGACTTAACTGATCAGGGATTAATGTCTCTGTTAGACCGGCAGAAAAAGCAATTTGAAACCTTGCAGGATCAAAATCACAGTGAAAAAGAGGTTCTTTTTATCGCCTTGTTAAGTCAAATCTTATGCAAAGATTGGAATCCGCTTGCTCTGACTGATTTAAATGCATGTCGCGATGCCTATTCTGATTACGAAGAAGGTGCTTTCCTTTTTGCAAAATACGCTGACGTGGGGTTATTAGGTGGATACCTGTACTTATGCCAAAGTATTGGGATCGGATTAGAGATAAACAATGGCAAACAAAAATGTGCCCGTGTTGCTTGGAAATTAATCAATAAAGCAAAAGAGTCTGGTATCAAATAACATACTGATAAATAAGGGATTTCAGACTTAAATATAAACATTCATTTTCTGATTTTTTGTAACAAGCTTAAAATACTACCACCGATAGCACCGCTACACAGAAAAAGACGAGTGTCTTCAGCACAGGGCCTGAAGGCTGGAAAGCTCGCAGCTTGAAGGCTCGAAGTAGGGTGCGCTCCGCACACCGATTTCTGCTGCTTGCGGTGCATGGAATGCACCCTACTGATAACAATTGAGCTCGAAACTCGAAGCATAAACTGATAACCACAAGCATCACCTTGCTTTAGCCGGGTGAGCTTCAGCAACACCGACAGGCGGACAGTGATAGCTTTTAGTCACCTCTTTATTTTCTATTGAATGTAAATGGATATCAAACCCCCATAAACGATGAATATGCTTTAACACCTCTGTCGTTGAATCTGCCAATGGTTTACGGTCATACTGGTTGTGGTTCAGGGTTAGTGAGCGGTCACCTTCAAGATCAACACTGTAAACTTGTATATCAGGCTCCTGATCACCCAAATTATAGAGACCCGCAAGTGATTCCCGAATACGGTGATAGCCATCATCATCATGAATTGCGCTGACTTCAATGTAGGGGTTTTTGTCATCATCAACAATACAAAACAGTTTTAAATCACGGATTACTTTGGGTGATAAATACTGCAGAATAAAACTTTCATCCTTAAAATTTCGCATTGCTTGATCCAAACTTTTTTTCCAGTCACTGCCGGCAAGATCGGGAAACCATCGTTTATCTTCATCACTGGGATGTTCACAGATACGGCGGATATCTGTCATCATACTAAAGCCAAGGGTATAAGGATTAATCCCATTATAATATTGGCTATCAAAAGGAGGCTGATAAATGACGCTGGTATGTGATTGTAAAAATTCCAATATAAAACCTTCAGTCACCAATCCCCGATTGTACATTTCATTGACTAGCGTGTAGTGCCAAAAACACGCCCAACCTTCATTCATGACTTGCGTTTGACGTTGCGGGTGAAAATATTGAGATATTTTTCGCACTATACGCACCACTTCTCTCTGCCATGATTTTAATAAAGGCGCATTTTTTTCGATAAAATAAAGTAAGTTTTCTTCTGGCTCTTCGGGAAAGTGCTTGCTGCTTTTGATATTTTTTGTTTTTCCCTGGGGTATGGTTCGCCATAAATCATTGACCAGATTTTGCCGGTTCTCTTCCCGCTTTTGCTGACGATTATGCTCCTTTTCAGCCGATATCGGGTGAGGGCGTTTATAACGATCAACGCCATAATTCATAATCGCGTGGCAAGAATCAATAATACTTTCTACTGCACTAATACCATGCTTTTCTTCACATTTAGTAATGTATTTTTTAGCAAAAAGAAGATAGTCGATAATAGAGTCTGCATCTGTCCAAGTTTTAAATAAATAATTACCTTTGAAAAAAGAGTTGTGTCCGTAACAGGCATGGGCAATCACCAGTGCCTGCATGGTCATGGTATTTTCTTCCATCAGGTAGGCAATACAAGGATTTGAATTAATGACTATTTCATAAGCCAGCCCCATATGTCCGCGTTGGTATGAACGTTCTGTACTGATGAACTGCTTCCCGTAGGACCAATGGTGGTAACCTAAGGGCATCCCTGTTGAAGCGTAGGCATCCATCATTTGTTCAGAGCTGATAACCTCAATTTGATTCGGGTAAGTATCCAGACCAAACTCAGCTGCTATTTTACCTATTTCACTGTCATAGGCTTCAATCAGTTCGAAGGTCCATTCGGATGTGGTCGAAATCGGTTTCTGTTTCATATTACCTGCTTGTGAAATATTTCGCGAAATACAGTATAGATTTCAGCCGCATCAACCACCTGTTCCATGGCAAAGGTATCAGGAAAATTAGCTTTCACTTGCTGATAGGAATGCCAGAGCAATTGGTGAGCATTAGGGGTGATTTCAATATAGGAAAAATATTGTAATTTAGGCAGCAGTGCCTTGCACAATATCTCTTTACAAACCGCTGAGTCATTATTCCAATTATCGCCATCGGATGCTTGTGCTGCATAGATATTCCAGTCGCCAAGCGGATAACGCTGTTCAATAATCTGCTGCATCAATTTTAAGGCACTGGATACAATAGTGCCGCCCGTTTCTCGTGAATAAAAGAATTCCTGCTCATCAACCTCCATAGCGACGGTATGGTGACGTATAAAAACAATCTCAGTACGCTGATAATTTCGCTGTATAAACAGATACAATAAAATAAAAAATCGTTTAGCAATTTCTTTGGTGGCCTGATTCATTGAGCCCGAAACATCCATAATACAAAACATCACCGCTTTAGCCTGCGGGGCGGGTTCCTTAGCACGCAAGTGATATTTTAAATCAAAATCATCCAACCAGGGGACGCGCTTAACGCGTGATTTTAGCGTTGATATTTTTTCACGTAATTGTTCAATCTCAACCTGATTTTTTAAAACGGGCTCCTTTGCCACTAATAAATGCAGCTGTTTTTCAAGCGCCTTTAATTTTTTACGTTTACTTAGGGTGAGTGCGATGCGCCGTGCATGTGCTGATTTTAATGATCGAACAACATCAACTTGACCGGGGGAGCCCTGATTACTAAAACCTGCCTGATGGAGTTTAAATTCATCGCTGCCAAGTAATTGGCGCTTAATCATATTAGGCAAGGCGAGTTCATCAAACATAAAATCAAGAAACTCTGCCTGGGTTATTTGAAAAACAAATTCATCTTCCCCTTTCCCGCTATCACTCGCACCCGAGCCACTGCCCCCAGCACCGCCGGAAGGAGGACGTTCAATACGGTCACCACCAATAAAATCTTGATTACCCGGTAATACGCGTTTGGCATGCCCCCCCTGACCATGGTGGAAAAAAGACTCTTTCATATCTTCGGCGGGAATATGTATCTCCTCGCCATGTTCGAGATCAGTTATTGAGCGCCGGCTTATGGCATCAGTCACCGCTTTTTTGATATGTTTACGATAACGTTTCAAAAAGCGCTGTCTGTTAACCGTGCTCTTTTTTTTGGCATTTAACCTGCGATCAATAATATAACTCATAAGCAATCACCATCAGTAAAGTTGACAGCAGGGAATGGATTTTTATCAACATAAAAAAACATGACATTCCCCTAATTTAATCCAGATAAATCATTGTGATTTTCTAACCCGTAAATACCACTCGGACAGTAAGCGAACCTGCTTTTCGGTATAACCCCGGTCCTTCATCCGATCGACAAATTCTTTGTGTTTATGCTGGTCATCTGCCGACGCTTTTGCATTAAATGAAATAACCGGCAATAAATCTTCTGTATTGGAGAACATTTTTTTCTCAATAACGGTACGTAGTTTCTGGTAACTATTCCAATTTGGATTTTTACCCTCGTTATTTGCGCGTGCGCGCAGCACAAAATTAACCACTTCATTACGAAAATCTTTTGGATTACTTATCCCCGCCGGTTTTTCTATTTTTTCGAGCTCTTCATTAAGGGAGTTTCGATCCAATATCTCCCCGGTTTCTGGTGCCCTAAAATCTTGATCTTGAATCCAAAAATCAGCATAGGTGACATAACGATCGAATATGTTTTGACCGTATTCCGCATAGGATTCTAAATAGGCGGTTTGAATCTCTTTGCCGATAAAGTCTATATAGCGCGGGGCAATAAATTCTTTAATAAACCCTAAATATTTTTCCTGTAACTCTTTTTTAAACTGTTGTTGTTCAATCTGCTGTTCTAATACATACAATAAATGTACCGGATTAGCAGCAATTTCAGTGGGATCAAAATTAAATACTTTAGAGAGTATTTTAAAAGCAAAGCGGGTTGATAAACCATCCATCGCTTCATCAACACCCGCTGTATCTTTGTATTCCTGCATCGATTTAGCTTTAGGATCCGTATCCTTTAAGTTCTCACCGTCATAGACCTTCATTTTTGAATAGGTACTGGAATTTTCAGGCTCTTTCAGGCGTGACAAAATAACAAACTTGGCCAGCATGCTAAGCGTATCCGGGGCGCAATGTGCAGCATACAACGAACTGTTTTCTAATAATTTTTCATAAATTTTAATTTCTTCAGATACGCGCAGGCAGTAGGGGATTTTTACAATATAGACGCGATCAATAAACGCCTCATTATTTTTATTATTTTTGAAGGTTTGCCATTCTGATTCATTAGAATGGGCAAGAATAATACCGTCAAAGGGAATGGCACTTAAGCCCTCGGTACTATTATAATTGCTCTCTTGTGTGGCGGTTAATAACGGGTGAAGCACCTTGATCGGGGCTTTAAACATCTCCACAAATTCCATCAAACCTTGGTTTGAACGGCATAAAGCGCCCGAGAAACTGTAAGCATCGGGATCATTTTGCGAAAAATCTTCAAGTTGGCGAATATCAACCTTACCGACCAGAGATGAAATATCCTGATTATTTTCATCACCCGGCTCGGTTTTTGAAATCGCTATTTGATTAAGAATAGAAGGGAAGAGCTTAACCACCCGAAATTTACTGATATCACCATTATATTCCTGTAACCGTTTACCTGCCCAGGGCGACATTATGGTGCTGATATAACGTTTTGGGATGCCGTAATCTTCGCTGAGTATTTGTCCATCTTCTTCCGGATCAAACAAACCCAGTGGTGATTCAAATACTGGAGAGCCTTTAATGCAGTAGATAGGCTGTTTTTCCATCAGTGATTTGAGTTTTTCTGCTAATGATGATTTACCGCCGCCAACGGGGCCAAGCAAATAAATAATTTGTTTTCTTTCTTCCAAGCCCTGAGCTGCATGTTTAAAATAGGAAACAATATTTTCAATGCACTCTTCCATACCGTAAAAATCATCAAATGTGGCATAGCGTTTGATTACTTTATTGGAAAAAATGCGACTTAAACGGGGATCGCGAGAAGTATCGATCAGTTCAGGCTCACCAATCGCCAGTAACATTCTTTCTGCTGCAGAGGCATAGGCACCGGGATCCTTCTTACATAGCGCCAGATATTCCTGAATGGACATTTCTTCTTCTTTGACATTGTCGTAACGTTGACGATAGTGCTCTAAAAGATTCATAATTCCCCCTGATCATAGGCAAAGGTGCAAACAACCAAGACTTAGTTGTTCATCCGTGATATTTATCAAAACTCATTAGCCGATAACTAATAAACATAAGTAATTTAATCTCATTACCTTTTGCTTAAGGGTAGTCAAAAATCTAAATTTGTTACCTTTGTTTTTAAAAAAACATCTAAAAGAGAGAGCTTCAGCTCACTCTTTTATCAATAGAGAAAATAATTTTATACTTTTATATTTAGTCACTTACGTTGAAGACCTATTGAGCAACCTTGTTATGGATTCTGTGTATGGCAGCTTTAATTGAGGGAGGAAGCGCTGCTTATAGATCCCTTTTTTTTAAATGATAAGTGCGTACACTTTCTATTATAAATTAGCTTTTTTTCAGTGCATCTTCCAATTCATGCAATTCATTAAAAACCAAATGGGCGCTGTATTTAAACGACAGGTCAATATTATGGGTAATAAGACAAGAAATCATTCCAGCATTATTTGCCGCTTGTACATCATAAAAATGATCACCCACATACATTATATTTTGGCACTCTATTCCCCATAATTGCGCGATTGCAAATAATGCTTCTGGATTGGGTTTAGCCGGATAGTCTTCACGCGTTATTAAAATATCCACGCTAATTGCATTATTTTTTAATTTTGTGTTAGCCGCCTGCCGGCAGTTTCGAGTGACTATCCCGACAGGGTATTTCTGGATGGCCATAAATGCCAATAAACTTTTTGAGCCAGGTAAAAACGAGGCTGTCAGTGCATCTGACATCTCATGAGAAACAATTAAATCCTCTGCCTGTTTCATAAGAGAGGCTGATTTGATTTCATTAATAAAATCTAAAATATCAACCTTGCCTGGGCAACTTATAATCTCCCTTAACAACTTAAAATCAAGCTGCGAGCTTACTAGGGTGTTATCTAAATCGAATATCAGTGCTTGTATCGTGCTTAAATCTTTCATGTGGTTCCTTATTCATTAGGGAGACAGTATCAATCTGCACGCTGTTAATTGTGCTAACGTCAGGTTATTTTTAATAAGAGGCTGAGTTTTAGGCTTTAATATTATCCAACTAACTGATTTAAATTGGTATTTTTTTTGAATGTATTAGTATTATGGTATAGTATAAAAAATAGACAATAAATGCTAAAGTAAAATGCTTTTATATGCCCAGATAGATGCTGCAGTGGTATAGCAGAAAAATTATTCCATCTGACTATTAATGCTTATTTTGCAGTACAAAGCTCACTTAAAAATGATTTAATGGCGTTATGAAAATAATAAATAATAAATAATAGATGTTACGATGAGGTGTTTATAATGGTTGATTTTTCTTTAACTCATTTTACCTCGCAAAATAAACCGATTTGTCTATTCCTGCCAGCGCCTTAATATTTAAAAAGGGTTTTTTTTGCCTAATATTATAAGAGTTTTTGTTTGTTTATGTACCTTGCTGAGTCAGCAATTATTCGCTGACGAGCTAAAAAAGGTAACACTGCAACCCTCCTGGTTCGAACAATTCCAATCTGCCGGTTATTATATTGCTCAAGAAAAGGGTTTTTATAATGACGTCGGATTAGACGTTACTATCAAAGATTATCAGTTTGGGAGCGATGCTGTACAAAAAATCAATGATGGTGAAATTGATTTTGCCGTCGGTTACGAGAGCATAATACTTGGTAAGGCCAACCATAAAAAAATTGTCATTTTATATGCCCTTTTTCAATCAAGTCCGCTTGTCCTGCTCAGTACCAAAGCATCAAAAATCAATAGCATCAGTCAGTTTGTTGGTAAAAAAATAATGACCACAAACAATGATTTTGCTCAAGCCTCATTAAAAGCAATGCTCAATTCAAATTATGTAGATTTGGAGAATGTAAATCTACTGCCCCATTCGCACAATATAAATGATTTGGTCAATAAAAAAACAGATCTGATCAGCGCTTATATATCAAAAGCACCCTACGAGTTAGATAAAATGGGGGTTACATATAATATTTTTGACCCTAAAGATTATGGTTTTGATATGTACAGTGATTTTTTATATACCAGTGAAGCATTGATTGCAAAAGATATCACCACGGTTAAGGCATTTAAAGCGGCTTCATTAAAAGGTTGGCAATACGCATTTACCCATATAACTGAAACGGCCGATTTAATCTTTGCTAAATATAATGAGCAAAATTTAACCAAAGAAGAGCTTGTGTTCGAAGGAAAAAAGCTTAAAAAGTTAGCATTTTTTAACACCGATCAGATAGGTGAAATAGATAACAATAAATTAAAAAGAATTTTAGAACTATACAAAGTATTAGGCGTGACAAAAGGAAATGTTGATTTTACACAGCTTGTTTTTGACGAAAAAAATCCCAGATTAATTTTAACCGCAGAAGAACGTACTTATTTGAATCAGAAAAAACAGATTACTATGTGTATTGACCCCAATTGGCTGCCCTATGAAGGTTTTGATCAACAAGGCAAGCATATTGGTTTAAATAGAGAATTTATTGATATTTTTAGAAAGCAGCTACCGATTCCTATTGAAATAGTCCAAACCAGCTCCTGGAGTGAGTCTCTGCAATTTGCAGAAGAGAGAAAATGTGACCTGCTATCTTTAGCTGCAAAAACTGAAGAGAGAACAAAATATCTCAATTTCACCTCTCCTTATTTAGTCACCCCGCGTGTTTTAGTCACTAAAACTCATATCCCATTTATAGATAATTTTACGAATCTGTCCAATAAAAAAATAGGCGTGCCAAAAGGTTATGAACAGGAAGAAATCATTCGACAAGATTATCCAAATATCATCATAGTAGAAGTTAATACGATAAAAGACGGGCTTGAAAAAGTGGAAAATGGCGAACTTTATGGACTGATAGGCGGGCTCGACACTGTTGGTCACCTATTACAGGGTCGTTTTATTGGGCAACTCAAAGTCAGTGGAAAACTTGATGAAAAAATGGAAGTTGGCATTGGGGTCAGAAATGATGACCTATTACTTTTGCAAGTCTCTGAAAAACTAGTCAATAATTTATCAGAAGAAATAAAACAAAGTATCATTAATAACAGCAGTGCGATTAAATATAAAGAAGAGTTTAATTATAAATTATTATGGCGGGTGCTGTTTGTTGTCTTGCTGTTGATTGCTTTTTTCTCATATCGGCAATGGCTGCTAACAAAGTTAAATAAGACGCTAAATAAAAAAATAAATCAGAAAACTGCAGCATTACAGGAGCTAAATGAAAGCCTTGAAAGAAGAATAAAGGAGAGGACCCAAAAGATAGAACATTCAAAAATGCTGTTGCAAGATGTCGCTTTTAAAGATAATTTAACCAGTATTTTTAACCGGCATTACCTTTTTGAAATATCACCGATGCTTTTAACTGTATCTGAAGAGACGCAGACACCTTTATCACTGTTGTTAATTGATGTTGATCACTTCAAAAAAATCAATGATACCTATGGCCATTTGACTGGCGATAATATATTGAAATTTATTGTGAAAAATATTCAGGCAATATTAAGAGCAGATGATATTTTTGTGCGCTTTGGCGGGGAAGAGTTTATTATTTTACTGCCTAAAGCAAACCTTGAAGAAAGTGTGATGGTTGCAGAAAAACTACGACTCAGTGTGGAGCAAAATAATTACCACAAAAACGGTATGGATATTTCTATCACCGTTAGTATTGGGGCCAGCCAGTACCAGCATACTGAGACCTTAGAAAAATTAATCAGTCGGGCTGATTTGGCATTATATAGCGCAAAAGAAAAGGGGCGAAATCAAGTTAAAAAAAATTAACTTAAATACAACGAATTAAAATTTTTCTGTTTCGCAATGTACTATATTTAAAATACGGGTTAAACAGAAAAGGATTTGATTTATGAAACAGCCACTACAAATAACTTTTCGCGATATGCCGCACTCAGATGCAGTTGAAACTCATATCCGGGAGAAGGTCGCCAAACTCGACGAATTTTATGATCATATTATGGCTTGCCATGTTGTGATTGAACAACCCCATGCGCATCATCAGCAGGGTAAATTGTTCCGTGTATCTATCGATTTGACTCTGCCAGATGGTGAACTTTTAGTGAATCGTTCAGCACCGGAACATCACGCTCACGAAGATGCCTATGTCGCTATACGTGATGCTTTTAAATCGATACGCAGACAGATGCAGGACTTTGTCAGAAAGCAGCGCGGCAAAGTAAAAACACATGAGACCCCTGACCATGGCAAAATCTCTGTAGTTCGAGGTGACAAGGATTTCGGCCGGATACTGACGGCAGATGGAAGAGATATTTACTTTCACCGAAACAGTCTGGTCGATAGCGGGTTCGATGCCCTGGAAATAGGCAATGAGGTTCGATTTGTCGAAGAAGCCGGTGACCAAGGTCCCCAGGCCAGCAGCGTACGTCTGATTGGCAAACACCATATTGTTGGTGAGTAATAAGCAAGCTTTGAGCTTCGGGTCTCGATCTTCGAGTTTTCTAGCTTTGAGCGGAATAGTTATCGGTAGGGTGCATTCTATACACCGCAAGCAGCGGCAATCGGTGCGCACCCTACGAGCTTTCCAGCTTTCCAGCTTTCCAGCTTTCCAGCTTTCCAGCTTTCCAGCTTTCCCGTTTTTTCGCTTACCGTTTACGCCTTCCCGCTTTGCTGAGTTTAAATGCAGACAACAAGTTGATTATCTGTTTGAAGCTTTATTACTGTAAAGAGGGCGCTTAGTAGGGTGCGCTCCGCGCACCGATTACGGCTGTTCGCGGTGCATAGAATGCACCCTACTGCTTTATGAGTGCCAATTTTGTGATCATAAACTTAATGTCTTTGGTATTAATGCTTTAATTACTGAAAAGAGGGCGCTTAAAAGAGATGCCGCATGACTGGTTGATTTATTAAGTTTGAGCAGTTTCTTGGCGGAATGTTTTATAGAAAAAGGCTGGTTAGAAAGGTTTAATACCAATCCGCTTATTTAACTGATCAATGACATCCAATCCCTCGTACACATTTTTATCACTCTTTTGCTGTCACTTACAAAATCATTCCAAGCATCACAGACAGTTTCAACTATTGAATCATAACCACTGAAACATCTGTTTGCTAAGTGATGTTGTCGAAGCCAACTCCATACCTGTTCAATCGGATTTAGTTCGGGTGAATAGGGTGGCAGCTTTATGATTGTTAAATTCTTGAAGTCAGCGTCAATATCATCGCTATGCCAACCAGCACCACCCATGATGATAACGGCATGTCTATCAATTGGGGTTCTATCTGATATTTGTTGAAGATGCGTCATCATAATGTCTTTGTTTACATAAGGTACGACTAGTGCTTCTGAAGCGCCATTGGTAATACAGACAGATCCAAATAAATAGGCGTATTCGAATTGCTGTTGTTTTACTGCTCTTGGACGGCTACCTTTTTCAGCCCATAATTTGGTTGTTGTATTTTGCTGGCCAAATCGTGCTTCATCTTGTAGCCATATATCCACACGATCTAATGCAATATGACCAGGGATCTTAAAGATCGTTTTGAATTGGAATTTTTTTAAAATCCTCTTGCGCTTCAATTGATTGCTTAGGGTGCTTAGAACGGGATGTTATCCAAGAAAAACCTAACTTATGCAGTAACTTATAAACACTTGATAAATGGTAATGCACTGCAAAATTTTCTTCTATATAAAGTTGTATGTCTGAGCCATTTAATCGTCCACCAAGCTCACTTTTAGATGACTCAGTTACATAATGAATGAGTTGCTTATGTTGCTCGTTCGATAATCGAAAAGGCCTGCCAGTTGTTTTTTTATCGATTAAGCCATCCATTCCAAATTGGTGATACTGAGAGATCCATTTATTTATACTGGTTCGGCTGACCTTTAAAAATTTAGCGATAGCAGTGCGTGAATTACCTTCTTGGAAGTGTGCAAGTGCTAAAAAACGGAGCCTCATTCGAACGCTTTGATGCGTTTTAGCTAATGCAGTAAAGTCATGTTTTTTTGTAGTCATCAATAGCGTTTCATTATTTAATAATTGGAATACTATTAGATCACATAATTAGTAGAATTGGTATAAGAGTCCGGTTTTTTCACTGACTGATTTTGATAGGGTTTAATATTATCAATGTGTTATTCGCCTGTAGGGGGGACGAAAAGTATTCCCGCTCGGTTATTTTAAGAGGATAGAGGCTCCTCAAAAATAACATCGCTTAGGGTCTTACTGAGTTAATTATTGTGATTTTTTATTGTGATTGTTTAATGGTGTTTTTTGTTTCTGATATTTGATCGCGATTTTGATGATACCAAAATCTTTTTCTTCCCGTAGCACGAGCCATAACAAATTCCTTATTTGGATTTAAAAGTACAGTTTTAAATTTTAGCGCTAACAATAAAAAGATAAATCGACATGACACAAACTGAAGTGGGTGTTATTGGGGTCAATCTTTGTAGCGGATAATTTAATGCTGTTATGATTTACTAAATTAAAGGTGATCTATAATCACCTTTTTGATTGCACTACATTATAGTGCGATTACATTTCCAGCCTGCAGACCTTTTTGGCCTTGCTCAACTTCAAATGAAACTTTTTGGCCTTCAGCCAATGTTTTAAAGCCTTCAGAAGCAATTGCACGGAAATGACAAAATACATCAGCTCCGCCGTTATCTTGAGTAAGAAAACCGAAACCTTTTGCTTCGTCAAACCATTTTACTAAACCGGTAGTTGAATTAGACATGTTGTGTCCCTTATATAAATTCATTAGAAATATCGCCAAAATGCGAAGTACTGAGAACTGAATTATTGAATGTGATGATGAAGCTAAGGGATAAACTAAGGACAACTACGATAACGTGGGAGCAACTGAGATAACAACTTGGACTTTATTCTTTCATTAATAACTCTTATTTTTCAGAGCAAACGTATGATAGTCTAAAAAAACTACAATAGCTAACTTTATTTTCAATTGTAATCGAGCACCCAAGCTTATTGGTGATCCAATCTTTTTAAGGCCTAGTCTACCATTGTTTAACTGCTTGTGGCTTTTGATGAACAGCCATACCTTTATGCTCGCTTGTTACCCCGCACTCAGCCCTCTGTCATTCCTGCAGTATTTTAGCGAGAATCTCAGTCCGTACTGCAAAAAACAGCAGTATAAGCGCTTAATTTACTCCTACTCTGAAATAAACAAAAAAGATCACAGACCTAAATCTGTAATCCAATGATGCCATTCGGTTAACTCATTCCCTTTTCCACTAAAAAAGGGAAAGCATTAAAAGCACATTTCAGTGACTACTTATAAAGCAGGCATTGCTTGAGCCAGTTTCCATGTGATATTCATCGTCTGGCTGCCCTCAAACTTTACAAAATCCACTGGTTATAACGCTCAGCTGAAGTCCGTTACTATCAGAAAGCATGTAATCCTTATCTGATTTGACAAGCCAACCTCATAACGAGACACGGGCTAGGGGAATATCATTATATTTAGCTTTAATTTAGTTCGACAGTATTAACTACCAATCAAACCTTTTACATGTTCAACGACACTTCGCCCTAGGGCATTTAAGGCATAGCCCCCCTCTAGCATGGAAACAATCCGGCCTTCGGCGTATTGATCGGCAATAATCTTTATTTCGTCAGTTACCCAACGATAATCGCTTTCAGTTAAACTTATTTGCGACATTTCATCTTCTATATGAGCATCAAAGCCTGCTGAAATTAAAATTAATTGTGGTTTAAATTTATGCAAGGCAGGTAACCAGTTTTCAGTAATGGCTTGACGAAATTCAGGACCTTTTGTGGTTGCTGGCAATGGGGTGTTAATGATGGGAGGGGTATTACTCTCCTGCATTTCAAAAGGGAAAAATGGGTATTGGTAGGTTGAGCAAAATAAATAACCAGTTTTATTTTTAACGATATTTTCTGTGCCATTACCGTGATGCACATCAAAGTCTAGAATGGCCACTCGTTCTAGTTGATACTTTTTTTTGGCGTATGCGGCAGCAATTGCAATATTATTGAAGAAACAAAATCCCATTCCTTTATCATATTCTGCATGATGCCCGGGGGGGCGAGTGGCACAAAATACGGCGCTAAGTGTTTTATCCATCACTAAATCAACAGCATTAATTGCGGCTCCGGCAGAAAGTAAAGCTGCGGGGAGCGATTCAGGGTTCATTGATGTATCATCATCAACGCGAAACATCCCTTCTTTTGGGGCATTGTCGAAAATGTAGTCTATATATTTCTTGTCATGAGCAAGTTCAATAATTTCACGGGCAATCGGTGTTGCATCATATTGGTGAATAACGTATTCAAGGCCACTTCTAATTAACTGATCTTGTATTGCCCCCATCCTTTGAGGGCTTTCCGGGTGGTGATCCCCCATATTATGGCGACTACAACGGTGATGACTAATAATACCAACAGTCATATCATATCCTCCTTTCCTAGTGCTTCAACACCAGGGGGCGTTAAAGGTAATGCTAAACTAAGTTCATCATAGTCTCGCTATAGGTCCGAATAAACCATAAAAATTTCTTTATCACCACAACGGTAGATTGCTCACCATTATGGTGTTCCATTTTTCAAATCAAAAGCTTATTCTAACCCACCGCCAACTTTGCGATGTCACGCCACAACTAAGCAGGCATTGCTTGAGCCTGTCTCGCTCATAAGCCTGAACTGGCGTAAATGACTTCAGCGTCCTGCCCTATGCCTTTCAGGTCGTTGTCGTAAATTCCAACGTTCAAATTTTTTCCTGACAAATTTGTCGCTCAATTTAACCTGTCTATTATTAAAAATAGAATAATCCATTGAATATCAAGCAAATATAAATTATTGTGGTTTTCATTTCATTTTCAAACTATTAAAACCAGCCAGTTAACTGCAAAATTCCAGTGAGTTCAAAATGATGACTTTTATTACAGCGCTTATCCCCATTATGATTCTTATTATTTTGGGATTTATTTTAAGGCGCATTAAATTTTTGCCAGAAGAAACTTGGCCAGGCATAGAAAAACTGACCTATTTTGTGCTTTTACCGGCTTTGCTCATTAGAACTCTTGGAAAACAATCTCTTATTGGCGCGCCTTGGCCATCAATGTTATTGATTGTCGTTGGAACAATAATGACATCCGCGCTATTACTTATTATTTTACGTAAAGCACTGTCAAAGAATAATGCGACTTTCACTTCAATTTTCCAAGGTGGTATACGCTTCAACACTTACATTACACTGGCTGTTGCACAAAGTTTATATGGTGCAACGGGACTCGCAATGGGCTCTGTTGCTGCTGGTTTTATGATTGTATTGATCAATTTGTGGTGCATATCCGTTTTTGTGATTTGGGGGAAAGCTTCATTTCAAGGGGTATTACCCTTTATAAAACAGATTGTTGGCAATCCATTAATCATAGCTTGTGTTATTGGTTGGTTTTTAAGTATAAGCGGTATTGGATTACCCTTTGTTGGAGATGTTCTAGAAATAGTGGGGCAAGCGGCATTACCCTTTGGACTTTTAGCCGTTGGAGCGGCGCTTCAGCTACAAGAAATCAAAGGCCATTTTAGGGCTATTGCTTTATCGTCAATAGCGCAGTTTGGACTAAAGCCATTGATTACTATATTTTTAGTTTCCTATACGGGACTTACTGGTGTCGCAGCAGCCGTATTGATTATTGCCTTTATGACGCCAACAGCGCCTTCTGCATACATACTTGCACGCCAATTAGGTGGCGATAAAGAGACAATGGCCTCTATTATTACAGTGCAAACTTTATTAGCATTTCTTATTATGCCTGTATTAGGAATACTGTTGCTTTAATTAGAGTCCGAATCGTCAGCCATGAGTGTGAGGAATAGGGTTGCGTCTTTCCTTTTGCTTAAAACGTAGTTAATACCTTTTAAAAACCATCAGGATCTTTGGTTTTGATCATTAACCTGAATTCATAAAAACAGGAAAGATCTCACCCATATCAAACTAAAATGCTTTTACTGTATTTATACTGAGGGAATTTTTCTGCTCTCATTTTGGCCTGAGGAAAGGTTTGGGTGCCCCGCCTTTCGTTTCGTTACTCTGACCCCAATTTTCTGACCCCAATTTTAAGCCGCGTAAATTGGTGTGCGGCGCGTACCCTAGGAACTGTCATTCCCGCAGTGTGTTAGCGGGAATCTCAGTCCGTGCTGCAGAAAACAGCAGTAATAAGCTCTTAATAAAATCACCGGAAGAGGCCAGGGGGATAAGAGAAAGGTTTGGGCGTCCAGCCTTTCTCAATATGACTTAAGTATTATCCAGCTGCTATCTGACAACCATCACTACTCAACGAGTTTTCATATATGACATCACTTGCTGAAGGTGCAAAATCACCAGCGGCAATAGAGACCCGTGCTTTCAGATAGCTGTACAGTACTTCAGCATCAACATAACCAGTCATAACAGGTGTAAGGATGGGGTATCCGTCGCCGCCTGCGGCATTAAAGCTGGGCACAGTAAAGCTGTAAGATCCAGCCGCATCGTAACCTTTACCATTAATATCTGTGATAGCCACCGTCTTAGCCGTACAGTTAACTGTCATTTGCACACCGGTTAACTGTGCATAAGCGCCGGAGTCAATCTGTAAAGAAGCAACCTCACCCAGGTATGTCGAGATCTGTGCACCTGTCATGGTGCTCTTGGTAACAGTGTTTGCAAAGGGCTGCACAGTCAATACATCTTTATAGGTGATATCTCCAAATTCAATATCAGCACGCACACCACCTGAGTTCATTATTCCGATATCAGCAGCAACTTTATCTCTTTGTGCTTCTGCCAGTAAATGACCTAGATTAGTCTGCTTGAAACGAACAATTGAACGATCCCCATCAAGTTTTACTGCTGTGCTTGCAATCACTTCGCCAAGTGATTCCTGACCTTTGTCCTGATAATATTTGAGTACTTCATAGGTATTTATATCAGCTTTAATCGCATCCTCGATCAAGACACGTTCACCCTCTGTATTTTTCTCTTTCAAGTTAACAGGAATTAACTTGTAACTTGCCAGTTGTAATTTCCCGTTGAAATATTCAAAATCAGCGCGACCGACATACTTGCCCCATTCATGTGCCTGCAGAATATAGGTCCCGTTTTGCTGATCTGGAGCACAATCCGCGCCCGCTTTAAATTCGGCGGCATAACTATTTTCCCCGGGCTCCATACAAACGGGATTCTGTGAATGTCCGCCGATAATCGCCAGCAGGTCACCTTCGCTAACAGCGCGCGCCAATGCAACATCACCCGGCGCATTGCTGCCGTTTTGGCCATCAGCATAATGCCCCATATGCGTTGTTGCAAAGATAAGATCGGCTGAATTGGCTGCTTTGATTTCTTTGATCACTTTTTGAATTTCTTCTTGCGGATTCCTGAACTCTAAACTGCTAATAAATTCCGGATTGCCTATCTTAACCGTATCTTCAGTCGTTAAGCCTATTACAGCAATGCGCAGTCCGTTTACAGTGAATATTTTATAAGCATCAAAATAACGTTTACCTGTTGCTTTATCATATATATTGGCAGCCAGCATTGGAAAATTAGCCAAATTACGCTGCATTTCTACCACAGATAAGGGGTTATCAAATTCATGATTACCGACCGCCATAGCATCATATTCGATTAGGTTCATACCGATAAAATCTGGAATCGCATCCTGCAAATCAGATTCAGGCACCCCCGTATTGATATCGCCGCCGGAGAGCAGAATACTTTCTCCACCATCAGCTTCAACTTCCGCACGAATATTATCGATCAAGGTCTTACGTGCCGCCATGCCGTATTCCCCGTATTTATTTTCCCAGAAACGGCCATGGTTATCATTAGTATGAAGCAGAGTAAAAGTAGTACAGTCCTCTGCAGCCTCAACACAGGTTTGAGGAACAACAAGCTTTGGATCACTAACAAGCTGTGGATCACTGTTATTGTCATTACAAGCCGTTAAAGCTGTAATCACAGCTGTTGCGACTAAACCTTTCATTAATATTTTTTTCATTGCAATCAACCCTTAAATTATCTTAATCAGTAATCTGTCTCCGTGTAGCAATGAAACATTGGCTCTTCCATTTGCAAGTTCAAGAATACATTATAATTGTGTCATTTTTTTGACAAAAATTAAGTCAGGCAGATATTTAACATATATGACTCTGCTGCTTAAATAAAATAAATAGCGCTACCTGAATACAGGCTGTCTAGTCATGTATATGTCACATTCTTATGAAATTATTAATAAATAAAAAACCACCCGATAAAATTATATTTATTTTTGACCGTATGATTTTGCTGAAAAATAACCGAACCGAAGCCCTTGTAATTTATTGATTAGGCTTTCTAAACTAAGGATATAAAATGAAAAAGAATGTTCTGGCGCTATCAATTGCCACCGCTCTGTCATTCAGTGCTCAAGCAGAAATTATTATCTCTGAGTACATTGAAGGAGGCTCGTACAATAAAGCGATCGAAATAGCCAACACAGGATCAAGCGCGCTAACATTAGGTGGCTATGCACTTGCTAAATCGCAAAATGGCAGCGGTGAATGGGAAATTAGCCTGCCGCTTGATGACGTCACTATTGCTGCGAACAGTGTTTATGTTGTTATCCACAAAACCGCTAATGATGCAATTAAAGCGGCAGCAGGTGCGGTTATAGATAGTAGCGGAGTTGTCAACCATAACGGTAATGATCCCATCGCACTACTAAAAAACGGTAGTGTCCATGATATGGTCGGTGTAATGGGGGGGGAGGACTTCGCAAAAGATATAACCTTAGTCCGCCGCGTTTACTCTCCTTCTGCTGTCTATAATCCACGGCAATGGGAAACGTTTGCAAAAGACAGTTCAAGCGACCTTGGCCAGCTCGGGGCAGAAGGCCAGGAGCTGGCTGAACTTGTCGTCAACGAATCAACCATTATGGCACTTCAGGGATCCTCATGGAGCTCCCCCTACACAGATCCGGATAATAACAAGTACGTCTCTGATGAAACCTTTATCGTGGCCGGTGTGGTTACTGCGATTCAAACTGAAAAGTTAGGTAATGATCTGGGTGTTGGCTTTTTTATCCAAGATGGAAATGGCGATAATGACCCGCTGACTTCTGACGGAATCTTTGTAATAGGTAACATTAGCGGTCTGACTGTTGGTGATAAAGTCGCGGTGACCGGTAAAGTTAAAGAAGACTACGGCTGGACTAAAATTGACTCAACCTTGGTTGAGGGGCTCAGCAGGGGGAGCACACTTGCGGCAACGGCGCTACGTATCCTGCCAACAGATGAAAATTTTGACTTTACCTTAGAGCGCCATGAAGGCATGTTCGTTGCCTTTGATAAACAATCTGATATGCATGTCACACGGTCATTTTCTTTTGATTATGGTCCCTACCGTAACAACCTGATGGTTGCTAACAAACGAGTGAATCAGCACCCTAACCAGTCTAATGCGCCTGCCGTTCACCAGGGTGAACTTGATAGTGCAGCGGAAAAACAAACAGACGATAATCAGGACAGACGTGTGGTCATCGAATCATTTATAAAAGCGGGCGATGGCATTATTCCCTGGTATCCTGATTTTGCTAAAGAGGGAGCCGCGCAAAAAGGCAGTTCCGATGATTATATCCGTATTGGTGATGTTATTGATGGACTTGAAGGAGTGATCAGCTATTCCTATAATGATTACCGTTTTTACGTGACCAATCAGGCGACAAAAGAAACATTTTTGCACCAAGCAAGCGACCGGAGCAAAGCACCTGTTATGCAGGATGGCGATCTCACTATTGCCACATTTAATGTACTTAACTACTTCAACTCTCAACTCGGTGGTGAACCCAACCCGCTAGATCAAAACCGTGGTGCAGAAAGCGCAGAGGAATTCGATAGGCAGGCAAGCAAAATTGTTACTGCAATAGTGGCAATCAACGCCGATATTTTAGGGCTAATGGAGATTGAAAATAATGGATTTGGGGAAAGTTCAGCGATTATTGATCTGCTTAACCGCCTAAACGCAAATCTTGATGATACTAACCAATATTCAATAGCTCAACCGCAGACTGAAGATCTTACTAACGGCTTTGTCGGCAGCGATGCGATCACCTCGCAAATAATCTTTAAAGCATCAAAAGTAAGCCTTGAGACAGTGCGTATTATCAAAATGCCCGAGCAGCATGCAACGCCCGTGACTGTCTATATCGATGGCCAATCAGAAACAGAAAGCGGTGATAACTATATGCGTGATGCTATTACCCCGACTTTCTCAATTGCCGGTTCAGATGAAAAGTTAACTATTTCAGTTAATCACCTGAAATCTAAGGGTTCACCTTGCTGGGAAGATTACAAACTGCAGGAGGGGAAGGATCCAGATAAACAGGGTAGTTGCGAAAACCTGCGTGTTTCAGCTGCTTACCAATTGGGTGAAACCATGAAAAATATCGAAGGTAATAAGCTTATCATGGGAGATTTGAATTCTTATGCCAACGAAGATGCAATTATGGTGCTCACTAATCGTGATAACGCACCGGCTGATTATCAGCTGAAAGCCGCACGTAATACTTATATTGGCGGACCTGATGGGGAAGGCGTCGAGCTGCATGGGGATGCAGGGGCGATAATGACTGAATCTTACGGTTACGCAAATGTTATTCGAGATAGACACCCTGAATCTCACAGCTATTCTTACAATGATGAAGTGGGTACGCTGGATTACATTTTAGCCTCTGCATCACTTAAGGATAAAATTGTTGATAGCATGTATTGGAATATCAATTCATCGGAATCAAGCTTATTTGAATATTCAACAAAGTACACTGGCTATCTGCCTAAATATGATAATGCTTACAGATCATCTGATCACGATCCGGCAATTGTTGTCCTGAATTTTGCTGATAAGTCAGTCACTCCCATTGTACCTGTAGTTATAACGCCTGCGTTGCCGGCTAAAGTAGATCTGCCAGTGGACGCACCGCAAGAGCCTGCCGGAGCGATATCGGGTGTCGCGTTCAATATTTCTTTAAATCTGCTTGATGCCGCTAAAACTGCAAATGCCGATCTCATCATTGGTGATATAGCCTCCGTGCTTGTCAATGACGGCGTTAACACTCGCGCGGTCAGGGTTTCAAATACAACACAAAAAGTGCTGACAGGCGCTGATTTCGAGGCAGGTTATATTGTCTTTGAAATTGAAGGGTTAGCTGGGGGGGATTACACAATACAAAATATCATCACGAATAGTAAAGGTGAGCAAAAATTTTCAGCAATGCCTGTCTACTTTTCTGTGCAGGAGAGAGCAGCTCCCATCGCCACTGAAAGCAGTATTAATGGTGGTTCAACGGGAATATTGAGTTTATTTGCGCTACTCGGGCTTGGATTCTTGCGCCGTAAAGCAATAAAATAATCATTCTGTTAGTTAATAAAAAAAGGCTCATTGAGCCTTTTTTTTTATAGAAAAAATCAGCTGCTGGAGAGATCCAATAATTCACCTAAGACAACCAGGCACATGCTAAATTAAGTCATTTTTACCGCTAATAACGCATTCATCATTTTATACTAACGCTTTGCAAGGTTTTGGTGCTGACTTTCCCAATAGCTAAATCCCTGACTAAAGAACATAAACAACAACAAAGACTGGACACCCACGCCTTTTTAAAAAATGACTAAAAAAAATAGGAATAGGGTCGCGTCCTGTCTTTTGCTTAAAACGCAGTTAATACCTTTTAAAAACCATCAGGATCTTTGGTTTTGATCATTAACCTGAATTCATAAAAACAGGAAAGATCTCACCCATATCAAACTAAAATGCTTTTACTGTATTTATACTGAGGGAATTTTTCTGCTCTCATTTTGGCCTGAGGAAAGGTTTGGCTGTCCAGCCTTTCGTTCCTGTCACTTCCCGAGTTGTTTTATCGGGAATCTCAGTCCGTCCTGCAGAAAATAGCAGTATAAGCTTTCAATAAAATCACCGGAAGATGGCGGGAGTAAATAAAACCATGGCGATCCCGGTTTTTTCAGCTTAAGCGCATATGATTTGTGACTGCCTCTATTTTAGCTTTTTTAAATACGATGTTTTTATAAAAAATATCTGTAATTTTGATCTATGCAATGACATTATACTAATGGTTTCTATATTATCTCTGATATATCAGATTGTTAGGGTCTGTTGCCTCTCAATATTTTAAGGTTAATTTTGTCATCAACATTTTATAATAAAAACGCAGCTAATGAAGTGCGTCGATGCTTTGAAATCATTAAGAAAACCGGTCAACATAATTGTGTGCGGACGAATAAATCACTGCAAAAAGATTACGCCATTGATCACTGCATGTCTTTTGCCCGCTGGCCGAATAATGATCTGTGGAATTTATTACCTTCTGACGTTAAAGCCAAAGGTCAAAAAAGCGATCGTCTGCCCACTGAAAGTAAAATGAAAAATGCCGAATAACTGACTGGTGGTCGAATGTCTAGCTCGAACTGATAGCGGAGAGCTTGGAAAGGAGTGGGGGCTGTCCTGAAGCAAAAAGGTAAATGATAGCCAGCGTTTTTTTACCGAAGCCAATATGGCGCTGCCCGGATTAAATGCAGATAACAGCTCCGTTGATGATCTGTTTGAAGCCTTATTACCGCAAAGAGGGCTTAAAAGAGACGGAGCAGTTAAGGGAGTGGTGAATGGCGAATATAAAATCCAATAATCGACGTAATTGCTATTGATTTAAAAGAATATAAGGTACGAATACCTTACTTTTTGATAGCCTAATATTTTTATCCCTGTTGAGTAGATACAAAATCAGATTATTTACTTTTGCATGAAATTAATATCAAAAATACAAGGTGAACATGATCTAACCTGTTGTTTTAAATTTTAAATTTAAAATTTTGTTATAAAAACATATTGATCAGACAGTTTTTTTTGCGTATTAGCGATCATCCAGTCTAATTCTCTGTTAGCTTATATTATCGGTTTCTTGTGTCCACAATTTAGATTAGCGTAAATTTGATAATTCAAAAAATGTTTTAGGAAAATATAATGAATGAGTTAACAATTACTAAATTATTCCCTTCTTGTAAGCAAAAGGAATTTTCAGAAAGCTTAAAAGAAAGAACTTATGTAGGCATTGATTTTGGAACATCGACAACCGTTGTTAGTATCGCTTATTTAAGCAAAGAGCTAGGTATTATAGAGTCACAAGCGATAGATTTAAATCAGAAGTTATTTGATGGTGCAATTCATCGATCTTATAAAATCCCTACTATGTTGGCCTATGTTAATAATCAATTGCTCGTCGGAGAGGGGGCAAATAAGTTAAAGCTAAAGTTAAAAAAAGACAAAAATTTTTGGCATTCATTTAAAATGGAGTTGGGGGAGGACATCGGTTGTAAGTACCCTCAGTCAGAGTTAAATAATGAAAAATTTAAGTTGCTTAACCCCAAGGATGCTTCAAAGCTTTTTTTCCGTTATTTAAAAGTTCAAATTGAAAAATATGTCAATTTGAATCATTTGTCTCGTGAAATCGAATATACAGTGAGTATTCCTGCATCTTTTGAAGCTAATCAGCGAAAAGATCTTATTGAAAGTCTCCATGAAAATGGAATGATGTTAGATAAGCCGTCATTGATAGATGAGCCGAATGCCGCTTTTCTAAGTTATATTAGTGACAATACTCTTAAGAGCAATATTCATATATCAGAAGATATTCCAACTAACATTCTTATTTTTGATTTCGGTGCCGGTACTTGTGATATCTCAATTTTAGAAATTGGGTATAACTTTAAGGGCTTCTATTCAAAAAACTTATCGATTTCTAGGTTTGATGAGCTTGGTGGCCGCAATATTGACAAATTAATCGCGATAGATATTTTATTTCCTCAGTTTATCAAACAAAATAATGTTGAAGAGTCCTTCTTCAAAATGAAAGTGATCAATAAAATTATTATTCCTAGGTTAGAAACGGTTGCTGAACTACTGAAAATTCAAGCTTGTAAAGAGCTTTCTTTGATGAATTGGTCGAGCAAGAATAATGAGGTGATGAATTTAACAGATACAGTACAAGTTCACCATGAAGTATCTTTTAAAACCAAACACGGGACGTTTTCTTTAAGCATTCCTACCTTAACTTTTGCCGAGTTTATTAAGATAACAGATTCATTTACTTCAAAAAATAAACTCGCTGAAAAACGGTTAAATGATGAAGAAAAGTTTACCAGTATTTATACGCCAGTTAATTCATCACTATTGAAAGCGGATCTTGACGCTGAAGATATTGACTATTTGTTGTTTGTAGGTGGGAGCTGTAAAAATCCTATTATTAGAGATTCTTTACAGCATTATTTTCCTGAAACTGAAATGTTATTACCACATGATTTACAGGCACATGTATCTTCAGGTGCCGCTATTCAATCACTAATTTATAACGGTTATGGACGTAATATTGTAGAGCCTATCACTAGCGAGCCCATCATTACGATTATTAAAGACGGCAGTGAAGAGGTTGGAGAAGTACTAATTCCTTCTGGTGCAGAGATACCAACAGCTGAAATAACTATTTCAGGATTATTCCCATCGAATAAAGTACAAGAACAGATAGAGATTCCCATTTGTGTTGGTAATAAAAATAAATTAGTGCATAACATCATGATTAAGAATGTCGATAATAAACCGTTCTCGTTAGACTCCGAAGTGACATTAACGATAAAAATTAATGAAGATAAATTAATAATGGTGAGAGCAGAGGTTGATGGTTTAACAATTGACGCGGAACCTTTAAACCCTTTTAGTAATAGTGATATGTCTTTTAAGGACAAGCAACGATTTAAAGCGGAAAGTGAATACAACAAAGAGTGTGCTAGAAACTTTGGTGTTGAAACTAAAGATGCACTTGTTAAATTATATAAGCGTTATGATGAACTTGGATTGTCGTTAAAGGCTGCAGAATCTTTAGAGCAATTGTATGATAAATTTGGCTACTCTAGCTTGAATCGAGTCGCTTTACACTATTCGGATGCTGGGTTGCGAGATAAAGCCATCTATCTGTACCAGAAAGCATATGAGGAAAATAAAGCTCCTCATTTAGCATTTAATTTAGCCTGCCAATATCATTACAATGATAATAAAAAATATGAACATTGGATTGAACAATGCTTGGAGTGTGATTCTAATTATTCTCTGGGTATCTTTTCAAAAGGAAAAGTTTTAATTAGTAATGGAGAAATAGAAAAAGGAAAATTACTGATTAAAAGAGCATTTGATAAATGGAAAGATGAATATGAAAACAATTATTTATCAGTTCATATTAGTTGGTTAAGTTCTGCCGCCGCTAAGCTAGGTGAATATGATTTTGTTGAAGAGATTAAAGGAAGAGAAGATGAGGATTTAAATTTAGAACAGTTTTTTGATGCAAATAATTTGCTAACAACTCATTCAATCAATACGGTAAAAGGTTACTAATATGTCGTGGATGGTACCTGCGCATCGATTAGATGCAGAGCAATCACATTTTCTTCTAAATGAATTAGGAAAGCCTGGGAATAAATGGATAAAAGGGGTTGCTGGTTCAGGGAAATCGGTTCTTCTTCTGCAATCCTTAAATGATATTTTACATAAAGAGCCTAATGCCAAAATATTAATGACTTATTACACTCATTCATTGAAACAAATGTATTTAGCAGGAATTGAAGAGTTAAATATAGATCAAACGAATATTCATTACGGTACATATTTTGCTTTTCGTAAGATGAAAAATAAAGCATTTGATTATATTTTTTGCGATGAAGTACAAGACTTTCCCGAAGATGCATTAACTGAAATGACAAATCATTGTAAGCAGTTGTTTATCTGTGGAGATGTGAATCAGTCACTTTATGATAATGTCATCGATCCTACTTGTATTTCAAGTGTTACTAAATCAAAAGGTTATACCCTAACGACCATACATCGTTTAACTCAATCAATCGTAAAGCTAATTACAAAATTAATGCCGAGTTTGGGTGATATTAGAGCATCTAAAGTGGCAAAAAAAGCAGATGATGTAACAGTGCGACTCGGAAAGGCACAAGATGAAGCTGAAGAATTAAAATACATTATTGAAAATGCAGCAGAAGAAATTAAACCTGATAAAAGCGCAGCTGTTTTATTACCTTCACATAATGAGGTTAGAAGATTTATAGATCTTTACTGTGACCATTTTAATATTAACAAATGGTCACTAGCAAATAACCAATATGGTAAGCCTAATTACGGACTTATGAATAATTATTTTACTAATTTCCCTTTGCACTACATTGGAAATAGTTATGGAAATTTAGTCGAGGCGAGTAAAAAAGGAAAATTGACTTTGATGACTTACCACAGTGCTAAAGGACTCGATTTTGATACTGTATATTTACCATTTTTGAACAAGAATACGGATATAAAAAATGAAACTTTATTTATGGTTGCACTTTCAAGAAGTAAAAATACGCTTGTGTTAACACACACAGGAAGCATGCATATGTATTTAAATACTATTTCCGACTCTGAGTCTTGTCATAAAATTGATTTGGGTAATTCAAATTATAGTAATGTTAGTGAAACATTAGACGACGATTTTGATTTTTAAGGAGGCTAGAGTGGAAAATTATAATAAAAAAGAAACCCCTGCGTATATTATTTGTTCTACAGCTGAGTTCATAACTTTAACTGTAAATTCTAGTATAGAAATCCCTTTTACAAGAGTAGTTATAGATAACTATCAATCATCTGAAGATTTGAAAGGTGCGATTGAAGCAAGGTTGAATCTATCTTTTTCTTTAATTGATTCGAAAGATTGTATCTTACTCTTCTGTAATGACTTAGATGTTAAATCAATTACCAAAATTAATATCTTTAATGTAGATAAAGCATATTGTTTAGATGAAGACTCAAAACATTTTTATCAAACTGTAATAAACCCGCAGCTACACAGCCAAGTTTTTTTACCTTTAATTAATTGTGAGCTTATTGCTCAGGAAAAAAGTATAAGTAACTTGAAGACTAATATATTAAAAGAATTTCATTTTTCTCCATGCAATATTGATGAAATCAAAGAATTAAATGTTAAAAACAATATTAAGCTGAGAAATGTAATTGATTTTAAACGAGAGTGTCGGATATTCGGTGATAGTGATTTTTCTTTTCTAGCTGATATATTTACTATTGCCGTATTAATAAAAATTAGTACTGAGTCTAACCAGAACAACAAAGATGAATCGAAGGCCCCGAATTACAAAAAATATAAAGGAGGGTATAATTTTTTACCTAAAGAACATCTATTAATGATTTATCAAGAGTCTGTTGAAGCCTCTTTTTTGGCTGAATTTAGAAAAAATGAGTTATTGAGTAAACTCAATGAGGGGCTTAGGTTTTCAAATCAAGATAATTTTTCATTCGTATCTTTTGCTTATATATATTTAAAGGCGAAGAGCTATTTTATGAAATCAAACCAAGCATTAAAAGATATAAAAAACTTTCATCATAGTTTAAAAGAAAATGCTATTTGTGATAATGAAGCTGATCAAGCTATTTACCTTCTGCTTTGTGAGGTCGGTTATCAAAGCTTATGTGATGACCTTTATATCGAGACTCCTCCACCTATATATGTAGGAAATGATATTGAAAGTCCATCATTAAAAATAAAAAAATTGAGTAAGCAGTTAGATCAAGCTCAAAGCGATAAAGCTGGAGTTGAAAGCCAATTAGAGCAAGCTAAAAATGATAAAACTGTAGTTGAAAGCCAGTTAAAGCAAGCTCAAAGTGATAAAGCTAGAGTTGAAAGCCAATTAGAGCAAGCTAAAAATGATAAAACTGTAGTTGAAAGGCAGTTAGAGCAAGCTCAAAATGATAAAGCTATAGTTGAAAGGCAGTTAGAGCAAGCTCAAAGTGATAAAGCTATAGTTGAAAGGCAGTTAGAGCAATCTCAAAGTGATAACGATGGAGTTGAAAGGCAGTTAGAGCAAGCTAAAAATGATAAAACTGTAGTTGAAAGGCAGTTAGAGCAAGCTCAAAGTGATAAAACTGTAGTTGAAAGCCAGTTAGAGCAAGCTCAAAGTGATAAAAATGAAGCTGCAAGCCAATTAGAGCAAGCTCAAAGTTATAAAGCTAGATTTGAAAGGCAGTTAGAGCAAGTTCAAAGTGATAAAGCTGGAGTTGAAAGCCAGTTAGAGCAAGCTATAAAGGATGAAAATGAATTTAAACGTATAGATCCTGTTATTAAGAGTGCTAATGACGATAAATCAAAGCATAAATGGAGTGAAGATGAATTTAGAAAAGATTATATTTGCATCAGTAAAAAAGACTTAATAAACGCTTATCCCGTAACCACATTGAATGGCATTGCAAAAAAAGAAACAACAAATATTACACAGAGAAATTTTCTGGATAAATTAATAGAAAATAAAAAACAATTAAAAGCGTAGAAAGAATAAGAATAGTTCTACATGATCAGTAATCGGTATTGTGGTTCTGTTTGAATTAATGCTTTCATTAAGTTGTTGTAACTGGATCTTCATTATAATTTATATCATATACAAAGGATAAGTAATGGATCAACAAACCAAAGACCAAATAGATGAATATCATTTAATGATTGAAGAGGTATTAGGTGGCATGGACATTATGTTATCTGGTATGAATAAAAGAGTTTCTATTCTTGAAAAAAAAATAGATTCAATCATAGATAAGGCATCTAACACTTCTGAAATCAAGGATCTACATGCTCAGGTTTATGAAATGAAAGAGGAACTCTCGAGTGGTTTAAATTTGGCTTTTCGGAAAATAAATGAAAAATGAATTTAACGTTACTTCGAGAAAAATACAGTATTGACTCCGAAATAGACTCTCTTTTTGCTTTTAGGGATGCATTTAAAAGGACTATTGTTTGTAAAAAGCAATCCTTAATAGATCTATCAGTTGTAGCCGCAAATTTAAGCCCGCAAATTTTTTGGAATGATGACGTTATAGATCCTCTTGTATTGAAAGCTATTAATGATACAAACCCTAATTTTTCTCCTGATTTACTTTCTAATTATTCCGATGAACAGATGATGGGTATTCTTAATTCTACAAAAGGAAAGTACTTTGAGTATCTAGTTGAAGATAAATTAAATGCTGGGGCAACTGTTGGAGATGTTGCTCTACCTAAAGGTTATAGTGCAGAAGTCGCTTCAAATATTACGCAACCAGGTTGGGATCTACAAATTTTAGATCAAAATGGTAATGTTGCTGATTATTTACAGTTAAAAGCCACAAATAGTATTTCATATATACATGATACTTTAGAACGTTATCCTGATATTACGATATTGGGAACATCAGAAATCGCAAACCAAACTAATGGATTGATACTCGACTCAAATATCAATGAGCAGGAATTAACAGAGCAGTTATCTAATGTTATTAATGATATGGATTCCAGTATTACAGATGATTTTTTAGAGGCATTTAATCCATTATTGCCATTAGTTTTTATTCTTTCAACTGAAGGTTACCGGGTTTATGTAGGTAAGGGAAGTACTGAAAATTTATATGAAAGTGCTAAATATAGAGTAGAAAGGGCACTAATTTCTAGTGGTGTTGGCGCTATTGTATACTCATTAGGGGGAGGATGGCTGAGTTTAGCATCAACTATTATTGCTGGTGGAGTTTATGATAGTTTTATAGAAAACTCGCTCACAAACTATAACTTTGATAAAACAACTTATCGGCTTAAATGCTATAGAAGTTATCAACAACAATTAATTTTAAACAATAGGTAGTCAGTTATGGGATTCTTTTCAAGTTTATTCGGTGCAGTATTAACTGTTGCTGCTACAGTCGTAAATGTAGCGGTTAAAGCTACAAGTGAAATAATAAATGCTGCAGCCGACTTTCTAGATGAATTTACTAAGAAAAAAGAGAAAGATAAGTTACCGGAGGCTGAAGAAACAAAATATAAAGCAGATGATGAATTAAAAAATATTAATGATGAGTTATTGGCTATTTTAGATAAGTACCAACGTAATGGGAGAGTCTCTTTGCCTGAAAAACGCAGGGCTGAGTATTTACGAGATAGGCGAAATGAATTAAAAGGAGCAATTAAAAGCTCTGATGAAATTATCAGTACAACAGAAATAGTTACGGATTCAGAAGCATTTAAGAAAATATCTGTTGGAGATAAAGAAGCCCATATAATACAAGGACAAGTAGGAGTATCTTCTTTCGGTAAAAGCTGCTCTCAATGTGGGAGAGAGATGCAAATACAATGGCCTAGAACAGTCAAAACTGCGAGCGTCGGTGATTTTTTTTGGGGGTGTACAGGTTGGTTCTTTTTTGATAATCAGGGGCATCGCCGTTGTCAACACACTGAAAAAATGAGTTCGGGAGATTTAAGCATTTTCACAAGAAGTGATAATCCAGAAGCTGAGGTTAGTAATGACGAATTGACAACGTTAGTTACGATGCCCGAACCCTCAAAAATAATAACAGAAAGAATGGACGATGTTATTTCAGATCAAAAAAGTCAAAGAAGAGGAACGAATGATTACCGTTGCCCTGTTCATGGAGAGCTACTTGTTTTAAGAAGGAAAAAAAATGCAGTAGGGTTATTGGACCAATATTTTCTAGGGTGCTCTCATTGGAAACCAAATAATACTGGGTGCTCTTACATTGTAAAATTAAAATCAGTTATGCAATTATCAAACTTACTAGCTAAAGAGTCGGGTACTGGCGTTCTGTAAGAGGTTCGTTCGCAGAGTAAAAGTAAGAGGGGAGTAGTGCCACGTCTTGCTTAAACTATAAAAATTCCTCTATCCCCATAACGGCAGACTACTCACCGTTATGGGGTTCAACTCTTCAAATCAAAGACTCATTATTAACCTACCGCCAATTTCGCAGTGTCATGCCATAAATAAGCTGGCATTGCTTGCGCTAATTTCCAGATGATATTCATCGGCTAGGGCTTCCCTCATACTTTACAAACTTCACTGGTCCAAAATTCACAAAACCCATAGTGCGACCATTTTCATCTTTGGCTTTTTCTCGTATAAATAACAATATTGTTTTAGCCGTTTCTTTTTGCTTGATATAAGCAAGGCCTTTGCCGGAAGTTGGCCTTACAGTATTTTGTGATTTAAGGGGATAAAGTAATTCACTTTGATGTGATTAAGTATTTTTATTTTTTTTATGAAAATGCTGTAAGATGATGTTTGTTATTGTAAAAAAGCACACTCACAGATATCAATAGGTACTTAAGACAAAGTTGAGCAGCCTATTCAGTCGAAAGTCTAGGAGAGCCATTTATAGAATGGTTAAAATTCAATTTATTAACCTAAAAAAGGTTTGGGTGTCCCATCTTTTTGTGTCTGCTCTTTAATTTTGAGAACGAGCGAGAGACAGATTTTGCTTAAACAGTAAAAAAGCAGGTATAAGTAATGACAAAAGAAAAAAAGTCACCATTAACCGCAAAACCATTAAGAAATCCTGGTCAATCATTGGATGAAGAAATTAATAAACTGATTGATGATAAAGGAACTTTATATGCTGTCATAGTTATTTTTCCTATCGTATTAGCCGCCCTCGAATGGTGGCGATGGTATAAAGAATTACCTTATTCGCCTTGGATATATACGATAATTGCGTTTGCATGCTCCTCTTTTGGTTTTTATAAGCTTTTTAAACTAAGAAACCAAGTTAAAAATTTAAAGCTTGGTCGAGATGGTGAAAAAGCTGTTGGTCAATATTTGGAGTTACTCAGAGAAAGAGGAGCTAAAGTATTTCATGATATTGTAGGTAATGGCTTTAATATTGATCATGTGGTCATATCGACAAATGGTATTTTTACGGTGGAGACTAAAACATATTCGAAGCCTGCTACAGGTAAATCATCTATCCAGTATTTTGATAAAAAACTGGTAATTGATGGTTTTGAAAGTAAGACAGATATTTTAGTTCAAGCAAAAGCGGAAGCTAATTGGTTAAATTCTCTTCTAAAAGAAATGACTGGTAAGTCATGCAAAATAAAACCAGTTGTTGTTTTTCCCGGCTGGTATATTCAGTGTCATGCTGATAATCCTGATGTATGGGTTTTAAATCCTAAGGCTCTCCCTAAATACATTGAAAATAATCCAATTCAATTAACACGGGAAGAAGTTAATTTTTTTGCTTATGGTTTATCTCGACATATAAGAAACACTCAATGAATAGAAGGGCGTCTTAAAGTTAATAGGTTTTATTTAAGGGGCGTAGGGTCGCGTCTTGCCTTTTGCATAAATCGTAAAAAATCTTTTAAAAAAAGGATTGGCTGTCTAGCTTTTTACTTCCAGCCTTTTAACTATGAGAATGATTTAAAGAAGGTAAAAGAAAAGGTTCGGCTGTCCTGCCTTTCTTGCCATTTAAATCTTTGGCTAACCTATTTATTTGCCTGCTAAATAACAACGAAGGAATCTCCTTGAAAAAAATAAATGTAGTTGCTGCAATCATACAGTGTGGCGAAGAAATTCTTTGTGTTCGTCGTGGGCCATCAAAATTTAATTATATTTCAGAACGTTATGAATTTCCGGGCGGTAAAATAGAAGTTGATGAGACAAAAGATAATGCAATAATTAGAGAAATTAAAGAAGAGTTACATTTAGATATACATGGCCCAACATATTTTAATACCGTTGATCACCAATATCCAGACTTTCAAATTACGATGCATTCTTTCATCTGTTTAATTGATCATAAAAATATAACACTGACTGAACATATTGATCAACAGTGGTTAAAAATAGATGAATTAAATAACCTTGATTGGGCTGCTGCAGATATTCCAATAGTTCAAAAACTTCAAGCAGAATATATAAAAGGATAAAGCTACATGGTATTAGATGGTCTGAGTAAAAGTTTAAAAACTGGCTTTATTGATAAAGATTCAATTTCTGAAATGTTATATCAACCGACGTTATTGGTTAACAAAAAGACCCCACCACAAAAAGTCCTGTCTACCATATTAGATGAATTACACTATTGTGATGAATTCTATATTTCAGTCGCGTTCGTGACAACAAGTGGCGTGGCTACTTTAATGAATATCCTCCAAGACCTTGAAGAAAAAGGTGTTAAAGGGAAAGTTGTTGTTTCACAGTACTTAAACTTTACGCAACCTGAAGCTCTTAGAAAACTTTTAAAATTCACTAATATTGAACTACGTATAGCAACTAATGAAAACTCTCATTCAAAAGGGTATTTATTTAAGAAAGCTGAATATTATAATTTCATTATAGGCAGTAGTAACCTCACAGGATCAGCGTTAGCAACAAATAAAGAATGGAACCTTAAGGTTTCAGCGCTTCATTCAAGCAGTATTGTTGAAAAAATAATGGGGGAATTTGATGTTGATTTTGATAGGGGGACGCCTGTTACTGCATCGTTTATTGATGCCTATGAAAATATTTATAATAAACAAAAGATTCTATTTAAAGAACATGAATCAGTATTGATTGAACCTGAAATATCACCTAATTCTATGCAAGTAGAGGCATTAGATAATATTAATGTGTTGAGACAAAGTGGCGCTAGAAAAGCGCTTCTTATATCTGCAACAGGTACAGGTAAAACTTATTTATCTGCCTTTGATGCACAGGCTTTAAAACCAAAACGATTATTGTTTGTAGTGCATCGTTTAACTATCGCACTAAAATCATTAGAAACATTTCAAAATGTTTTTGGAACAGGTAAAACGATGGGAGTCTACTCTGGTTCTAAACAAGAACTGGATAAAGACTTTCTATTTGCTACCGTACAAACTATTTCAAAACAAAACCATTTAGATCAATTTAATAAAGATTATTTCGATTATATCATCATTGATGAATCTCACCGTTCAGGTGCCAATTCATATAAACGGCTTATTGAACATTTTGAACCAACGTTTTTATTAGGAATGACAGCGACACCTGAAAGAACTGATGGTGAAGATATATTTAGTCTTTTTGATCACAATATTGCTTATGAGATCCGCTTAAATAGAGCGATGGAAGAAGGTATGTTAAGTAACTTTCATTATTATGGCGTTACTGACCTAATCATTGATAATGTTATACAAGAAAATATGGGAGACTTTGCGTTTCTTTCATCACATGAAAGAGTTGATAATATTATTAAACATGCTTGCTTTTATGGTTCTGATAACGGTATTACACGAGGTCTCGTTTTTTGTTCACGAAATGAAGAAGCGAAGAAGTTAGCAGAAATGTTTAATCAGAGTGGTTTTCGTTCTTTAGCCCTTTCTGGAGAAAATTCGGAAGATGAAAGAGCTCGAGCGATTGAGCGGTTGGAGACTGACAACTTAGCAGAAAAATTGGATTATATTTTCACCGTTGACATTTTCAATGAAGGAATTGATATTCCAAAAGTTAATCAGATTATAATGATTCGACCTACAGATTCTGCAATTGTGTTTGTACAGCAGTTGGGACGGGGGCTACGAAAAGTAGACGGTAAGGACTACCTAACTGTAATTGATTTTATTGGAAATTATAATAATAATTACCTGATACCCATCGCACTTTATGGTGACACCTCGTATAACAAAGATGCTTTACGTAGATCAATATCAGGTGGCAGTAGGCTGATCCCAGGAAGTTCAACGGTCAATTTTGATGCTATTACTAAAGAACGAATTTTTGCATCAATTGATTCTGCAAATATGAAAATGCTGACAGATTTGAAAAAGGATTATTTCCTTTTAAAGTATAAGCTTGGTCGTATCCCTTTGATGATGGATTTTATCGAGCATGGTTCACGAGATCCATATCTATATGTTGAATATTCTAAGTCTTATTATAACTTTATCTGTAGAGTTGAGAATACAGCCGAGTATAACTTAAGCAGCGAAAAAGTAGCATTACTAACTAACTTTTCATTAAACATCAATAACGCGAAGAGAGTAGAAGAATGCATTATAATTAAAGAACTTATAATACACTCTTTCTTAGAATTAAGTGATTTCAAAAATATCATTAGTAGTAAATATGGCTACGTAGTATCAGATGAAACTATCGAATCTTGTATTATTAACCTCAACTTCAAGTTTATAAAAAAAGAATCTTCGGTTGTCGAATATGATAGTAAATTAAAACTGTCACCAACGTTTAATCTGCACTTGAAAAACTCTCTATTTAAAAGCTTTCTTATTGATAATATTGAATACTCCATATACACCTACAACAAGCGGTTTGAACTTAAAAACCATATAAATGGTTTTCAACTATATGGGAAATATACGCGTAGAGATGTATGCCGAATACTTAATTGGGAGAAAAATTATGATAGTACCGTTTACGGTTACAAAATCCATCGTAATGAAGCTCCTCTTTTTGTTACATACAGAAAAGAATATGATATTTCTCTAACTACTCAATATAACGATCATTTTATTAACCAAGAAGAATTTGCGTGGGAATCTAAAGCAGGAAGAAGACTTGATAGTAAAGACGTCATGGCAATTCGTGATGCGAACAGCTCTGGTCTGAAAATATCATTATTCATTCAAAAAAGTAATGACGAAGGTGCTGATTTTTATTTCATGGGTAATGTTGATATTGTTAGAGGATCATTAATTCAAGAATATAAATTCAATGACAAGAATAAAGAAGTACCAGTAGTTCATATGAAATTCAAATTACAAAATACTGTCCAGGAATCACTTTATAGGTATCTAATAGGTGAAAAACAAGACGAGATTTTAGAAAGAGTAAATAGCTCTTTAGATATTACTAATAATTTCACTTCAAAGGGCTTAGTCGAAGCAGAGACCACTCCAATTATTAAAGAGGTAGCACCTACTATTTTTGAAAAAGTTACAAACGATAAAGAAGGGAACCTTATACCATTTTATGACTTTTATGCTGCGGCAGGCTCTTTTAGTGAGATGCAAGAAAACAAAGATTTTACAGATCTTGAGGTGCCTTTACAGTACTCTGCAGATAAAAAATATTTCGCTTGTAGGGTTGTTGGTGAGTCTATGAACCGTAGAATTAAAAATAACTCTATTTGTATATTCAAGGAATCCCTCGGTGGTTCACGAAATGGTAAAATTGTTCTCGTTGAAAATTATGGTAAAAATGACGATGACTATAATTCATCATTTACGATTAAAACATATGCTAGTGAAAAAAGAGCTACTGATGATGGTGAGTGGGAACATTCGGTTATTTTACTGAAGCCGAATTCCACAGAGTCACGATTTAAGGATATTGTCCTTCATGAAGATGATTGTGAGAATATGCGAATTGTTGGAGAATTTGTTACCGTACTAGAAAAATAATCACAGAACAGGGTCCTAGGTTCAAGGCTTTCCTTTTGTCTAAATCGTAACAAAGCTTTTAAAAAAGGATTGGCTGTCCAGCCTTTTTTAATCAGTGACCGTAGGCATGGGCCAAGTTTTTCCTTTTGCATAAATCGTAAAAAAAGCTTTTAAAAAAGGATTGGCTCTTCAGCCTTTTGTTACTTTGGCTATTAATAATTGTATTTTTTATAGTGCCACTCCACCCGTCATTCCCGATAAAACACTTCGGGAATGACGGGTGGAGGCGAGTTTCCCTTCCAGCGCTAAAGCCTTTAGCCTTTAGCCTTTAGCCTTTAGCCTTCCAGCCTTTTCTCCGGATCTGGGAAATGGGGGCTATAAAGCAGCATTGTCTTGAACGATGCAACAACCCCTGCTCATAAATTGGAGTTGTTGTATTCGGCTATTTTACGTTAACTATTTACTTACTTTCTTTCTTAATTGATGCGGCGTAAATATTCTGAATCGACTTTTGAATGGTTTGATTAAAATTGGCGTCACTTTGATTGGCACTCAACCCTTGAGATAAAGCACGAGAAAAACTGGCTATCATGTTGTGGTTTTTTGCCAATAATTTGTTGGCCTCGTCTTGGGCATAACCACCTGAAAGCGCTAAGACTCTAATGACACAATTATATTTTGTAAGGTCTAAATATAAATCAGCCTTGTTGGGAATGGTCAGCTTTAGCATAATAAACTCATCTTTAGACAGTTTTTCTATCTGTGCTTTCAATGCGTCGTGCAATATCTTTTCACATTTTTCTTTTTCGTTAGCATTGATGTCAACTTCTGGCTCAAGGATGGGCACTAATCCCCTGGCAATGATTTTTTTAGCGATTTCAAATTGCTGTTTTACAACCTCAACTATTCCAGTTTCATTGGCTTCTAGTATAAGCGAACGCATTTTTGTTCCAAAAATATGCCTATCCACTGCTTTATCTAATAGAGAAGGAAGGTTGTCGATATTTTTCATTAACTGAACACCATTCTCTTTTTCCAATAGGCCTTTATCTACTTTTAATAGTGGGATAATTCCCTTTTTCTCCCATAAATAATCTCCGCTATAAAGCCCATCAATTTTACTATCCATAGTGACTTCAAATAAGATTGACGCGAGAATATTTTCACTATTAAAAGCGGGCGCTTTAATTATTCTGACTCGCATCTCATGGACTAATTTAAACATCTCTTGTGAATCTTTATAGGCATCTTCACCTAACCCATATTTTGCTAACGCTTTGGGTGTACTGCCTCCGCTTTGATCAAGTGCTGCAACAAAGCCTTTTCCACTGTGCATTTTTTCAAATTGTTCTTTGTTCATCGTCTTCACCTTTTTTTAGGATAATTGCCATTAAGCTTAGCTTGCTTTGCAACTTCATTATCTTTTCATTTTACGAATTTTTCATTGCCCAAATAATATTTGGAGATGAAATTTAAATTTTCGTCAAATTCATATTGCAAAGGGAATCCTGTCGGTAAAGTCTGCAGAGATCTGGGAACAAGTCTTTTCATTTACATAAATCGTAAAAAGCTTTTAGAAGAAGAGTTGGCGGCCCTGTATTTTTTTATATTTCAGGCGCTTTAATGCCGCCAGTCACTGAATTTTTTAGCAGTTGTGTTACATTATTTTTGTCGGTAGCTAAATCCAAAATATTGCTTAACGGATATATGTGCAAGGGATAACGATCAAAAGGGTAATAATACCAAATCCATTAATTTTCTGCTCATTTATGCTGGTTAAAACACATGCTAGCTTCGTTATTAATCTTATAATTAGAACAACTAGTTACTTCAATTAATGCCTTGCTTTCATGCATTTTTACAGCGCCTAAATAGATCACCTAATTAGTGGAATTGGTATAAAACGTTTATGTCAGAAAAGAAACAAATATTTTTATTAAAGTTATCCATTTCTCTTGGCTTAGTATTGTTGCTAACAGGTATATATCTTCACAACTACAGTGAATTTATTGATTCTTTGGGAGCAAATGGAATTATCATTAGTGCCAGTTTTATTGCATTCGGTTTTGTTTTTTCTTTGCCAACAAAAATGTATTTAACTTTTTTGTTGGTAAAACGTGAAGCTAACAGCCAACAAAAAAAACAGGAAAAAACCTCAAAAAAGACTAGTTCAAAGTAACAGTTAAATGCCGGACAGCCACACACTTTCTATTTTGATTGTGAATCTCAAGTTGTTTAACCGCTGGTGGGGGCGGGTTTTCCTTCTAGCCTTCTAGCCTTTCGCCTTCTAGCCTTTAATCCACCTTTTGCTTCTGCACTCAAAAATCATTTAAAAAAGAGCTATCAAATAATAACTGGGAGATTAAGCCGCTATTTGATAACACTCTTTTCCTGAGTGCTTTGCTTTACGATCAAATGATCCTTTTCCTTTTTTCGCTTTTACGACTCTCATGCAAAAAACTTTGCTTGTGACCAGTGCACCCAATGCTGAGTGGTTGATCGTACCTCTTGCAAGGTCTGCCTGTTTTTGTATTGTTACTGCTTTTGGGCTCAGCGCTGCTGCTTTTACCACTTTTTTATTTTTAGCCATTTGTTGTATTCTCCTTTGAAGTACAATCAGATTACACCAAATTTGATAAATAACTAATCAATTTTGTGGGTTAAAATAAGTTATTTTAGTGTTTAAATTTTTGTAATGGAGCAACCCTTTTCTACGCAATATTTGCTCATTTAATTGATGGAATTGGTATTAGTCTCTGTCCTTTTAATGGAAGAGAAGAAAAGAAAGGTGGCAAGATAATAATGATATATTTAAACCAGTATCTGAAGGTTACAAAATATTCAGCAGTAAAAAAAGATGACCTAAATGAGGAAACAAGGTAAAAAGAAATCAATTCGCTACTGACTAACTGACTTATTAATAAAGGTAATTAATGCTGATAGAGTGTAAATTCTAGTCGAAAGTTATTGCACTCTAAGTCATTACACCCTAAGTAATTACATCTTAAGTAACTACATCCTAAGTAATTAAGGAATTTTAAATGTTATTAGATTTATCAATTTGGGAAAGATGGTTGCCATTTGTCGCTCTAATTGTTGCAATTTTTGTTGTTAAAATTGCCTATGTTCAAGTGCATGTTGGGCGAGAAGAGGCCCGAAGGGCTGCTGCTAACAACATTTATCAGCAATATTTAACGCTTTGTTTTGAAAACTCAAAATTTGCGAAAGGGCTTGTTCAACCGAGTGGTACAAATAATTTAGATTATTCAAAGTACTGCTGGTTTGTTTCTATGATGCTCTTTTCTTTCGAACAAATTATTGAAATTAATGTCAGTGAGGAAAAATGGCATAGGGCTATTAAATTACAACTTTTAAGGCATAAAGATTTTTTAAATAAATCAAGTACAGTGAGAGAAGAACAATGGGATGATCGACTTATAGGCATCATTAATGAACTTTAGTTGATCAAGCATCAGTTGGTATTTCTAAGCGATTGGATCGCGTCTTGCCTTTTCCCCAAACCACAGGGAAAGAGGTAAGTTTTTCCTTTTGCCTCAATCGTAAAAAATCTTTTAAAAAAAGGATTGGCTGTTCAGGCTTTTGTCCCGCCTTTTGTGATTATAGGCTCTATAATTACAGCAACCGTCGGCGCTATTATTTTGTTATTTATAATTATTCTAGTTAAGAAAGTGTCGCTCAATAGCATCTAGCAATAGAGTCAACCTGAAAAATATTTAAGCGAGTAAAATCTTCCCGCTTAAAAATAATTAAAAATAATTAAAAAGGTCGGTGATGTCATCGACTGGGTGTCGAATCTGGTGCATCACCTTATGCTAAAAGTTGTTGCATGACAGGCTGCTCGACAATAAGGCCTATATCGAAAAATACGGTGGAGTCATACTGGAGATTCTAAACCGGGGGTGGAAACATGAATAAGTTAATACGGTTTTGGGGTGATCTGCGATCGAGTTTCTGGTTTTTGCCTTTTCTGATCGTTCTGAGCAGCATTATTTACGCGATAGCGTTGATCAGAATAGACCGCGCCGGGAGCGACCGATGGCTGGGCCAGTGGCCGCAGATATTTGGAGTCGGGGCGGAAGGCGCACGCGAAATGTTGTCCACGCTCGCTGGTTCGATGATGACGGTTATGGGCATCACGTTCTCCATGACCCTGCTGGCACTGACGCTGGCTTCTAGCCAGTACTCCTCACGCGTCTTGCGCAACTTTATGCGCAGCCGTGTCACGCAGGTTACGTTGGGAACCTTTGCCGGAATTTTCGTCTATTGTTTGATCGTGATGCACACTATTCGCACTGTCGATGCGCCATTCGTGCCCAGTGTGGCGGTGTTTTTCGCCTTTCTTCTGGCACTTGGCGGCATTGCCGTCCTCATTTTTTTTATTCATCACATTGCCTCGTCGATCCAGGCATCCAACATCATCGCCTCCGTCGCTCAGGATACCTACGTTTCTATCGATCGGCTGCTGCCAAAAAAACTGGATCATGAGCCCGATGAATACGAAAGCCGGAATCAGGTGCTCGAGTCACTGGATGAGAGGGTCTGGTATCCAGTGCCGGTAGCCGTGAGTGGTTACATTCAAAGTGTGGATTATGATGCGCTGCTGCAACTGGCGGAGGACAGCAGGACCATAGTGCGTATGGAGCACGGCATCGGCGCGTTCGTTGTGCAAGATACGGCGCTAGTATCACTCGCCCTGACCTACCCGCCAGACCAGAAGATAATTGATGCACTTAATGGTGCTTACAGTATTGGCCGAAATCGCCTCGTTGAGCAGGATCCAGCTTTCGGTATCAGGCAAATTGTGGATATAGCCATCAAGGCACTTTCTCCCGGAATCAATGACACCTCAACGGCGGTTATGTGCGTGGACTATCTGGCTGCGATTCTGGCTCGGCTGGCCGGTAGACAATTCCCGCCCGTGCAACGTTACGAGGGAGAAACGCTGCGTGTGATAGCGATCGTTCCGAGCTTTGAGGGGCTATTGGCCGAGTCCTTCGATCAGATTCGAGCTAACGCTGAAGTGAATGTTGCCATACTGGCGCGTATCCTTAGCGCTTTTGATAGCATCGGCAGCCTGACGTTCAGAGACAGTCACTTACGAGCACTCAACGAACAGCTGCAGTGCATTGCCGAACTGGCCAATCGCTGCATCAAATCCAGCCATGATAGCGCGCGGCTCAAAAAGCGTTTGTCGGAGGTGCGTGAAACGCTGAAAGCTCAGTCAGCATTGTGCGCAGCGGAAGATAAGGGCTAGCAAGAGCTCTGGGTTCAAGTCTTGCCTTTTGCCTAAATTGTAAAAAATCTTTTAAAAAAAGGATTGGCTGTTCAGCCTTTTACTCTAAAGTCAGCCCACTGTTATTAAAGGTGAGTTGGGAATAACGCGACTTATGACTGTTTAGCAAAGTCAGAAAGAGCTTCTCCGCTTAAGCGATAACCAACCCATTCTGATTGGGCTACCGCGCCAACCATTTCATAAAAGTCACGGGAAGGTTTGTTCCAATCCAAACAACTCCATTCAAAACGGCCACAATGATTATCAATGGCGATTTTTGCTAAATGCTGTAATAATTTTTTACCTGCCCCTTGTCCACGAAACGCCTGAGATATGTAGAGATCTTCTAAGTAAAGGCCTGACTTGGCAAGCCAAGTCGAGTAGTTATAAAAGTAGATAGCAATACCGATCGGCACGCCTTGGTGTTCACAAATCAGTGCGTTGACATGACTTTTTTCAGAAAAGATACTCTGTTTAATGCTTTGCTCTGTGGCTAATACTTCATGTTCAGCATTTTCGTAAATAGCCAGTTCGGTGATGAAATGCAAAATTGTTTGGCAATCATTAATTATTGCGGGACGTATGGATATATTACTCATTGTTATCTCCTTTAAAGTAGGCTGTGATAATAACCCTGTTTCGAGCTGCGGGCTTTGAGTTTCGCGTTTTGAGCTTCAAGTTTAGAGCTTTGAGATTCCCGATAAGACAACTCGTGAATGACAGGGTGGTTGGGCGGGTTTGCCTTAGAGCTTCCGGCGTTGAGCTTCGAGCCTTCAAGCCTTTTCACTTTCCAGCCTTTTACTGTCCAGTAACTGCTTGAACTGCGGGTTTAATATAAAAGCCTAAAACTTCATATTGAGTATACCAAACAGCAACGGCTGCAAAGTAGCCGATAACTATCGTCCATGAGTATTTTAAGTGCGCACCAAAAGTATATACACCTTTAAGTTTACCCATCACACCAACACCTGCAGCAGAGCCAAAAGAAATCATGCTACCACCAACACCGGCAGTTAAAGTAACCAGCATCCACTGCGCTAAAGGAATATCTGGAGATGCTTTTAAAACGGCAGACATAACCGGCACATTATCAACAATTGCCGATAAGAAACCGACACCCATATTGACATACATTGGATCAAACATGGTATATAACTTAACGGCATGACCTAAGAAACCTGCAAAGTGCAGTGCCCCTACGGCGGCTAATATACCGAAGAAAAACAGCAGTGTGTCATTTTCAACTTTTGAAACAGATTTATAAATCTGAATATCATTGTCATGATATTTTTTAAGTGTGTATGCATAAAGCTGTAAAAGCGAAAGACCAAATAACATGCCCCACATAGGCGGTAAGTGCATAAGTTGCTTCCCTAAAACGGCTGAAGCAATGGTAAATATACCTAAGCCTATAATAACTTTACCTCCCTTGTGGATACGAACGGGCTCTGCCTTTTCAATTTGTCGAGGAGATCCTTTCGGCACAAAACGAGAAAGTAGAAAAGCGGTAACACCCCAACCAGTGACAGCCGCAGGAAATAAAAATAAGAAATCAATAAATCCTCCCTTACCTGCAGACCATGCCATCAGTGTTGTAATATCACCAAATGGCGACCAGGCACCCCCCGCATTTGCCGCGACGACTATATTGATTGCAGCAGGAATTAAGAAAGCTTTGTTGTCTTTTTCTATTGTAATAAGGACGGTCGAAAGAATAAGCGCGGTGGTTAAATTATCTGCAACGGGAGAGATAAAAAAGGCTAAAAATCCGGTGACCCAGAAGAGTTTTTTATAGTTATATCCCGCTTTGAGTAACTTTTCTTTTAAAGCATCAAAAACATTTCTCTCAATAAGCGCTTCAATAAAGGTCATTGCGACAAATAAGAAGAAGAAAATCTCTGCAATTTCCAGTATCAAGTGTGCTATTTCGGTGTCAAAGGCTGAAAAATCAAGTCCATTAACGGCGTAATAACCACCTAGCAACATAAACATAAATGTACCGGTAAACAATGCCGGCTTAGCTTTGTTTATATGGTACTTTTCTTCTGCAGCGATAAAGTAATAGCCTACGATAAATACTGTTAATAATAACCAACCAAATGGTTTAACCGCTAAATCAACGGCTTGAATGCCACTCCCGGCTGTTGTCATATTACCTCCTATAAAATTGTGTGGACACTCATAGATCGCTATCTATCTCGTTAATGCTGATCGGAAAATCTATTTCAGCGTCAATAGTGACTGAATAAATAATTTTATTGCCAACGGGTAACTGTTTTCACCCTGATCTTTAAGGTGTTTTATTGAGGAACTTAATGCTTTTTTGCTGTTTCAATAAATGGATATCCTGTCTTTTACTCTGCCTTTTATTTAGTTTTCATTTAAGTATGGCCAGAATAAACTCTATCCAGAGCTATGCAACAGACCTAGATCAAGAAAACAGTGGCTTTTTATATATGCGAGTGCGTTTCGAGCTTTAAGCTTCGAGTTTCGAGATTCCCGACAAAACAATTCGGGAACGACGGGGTGGGGGGCGGGTTTGCCTTCCAGCCTCCAGCTTCCAGCTTTGAACCTTCGAGCCTTCCAACCGCCTTTTTCCTAAATCGTAAAAAAGCTTTTAAAAAAGGATTGGCTGTTGAGCCTTTTGTTATTTCACTAATAAGCCCAGAGGATCAAGCAAAATGGCGACTCGTTACTAAGCAAAAATAGTGGACGCAAAAGATTTTCAAATACACTAAAAAGTTTCAAAATCCTGTTGCACGCGATCTTAAAGAGCATGTCGCAACAATTACACCTTTAACGGGGCTTACGCAAAGTGAGCTGTTTACGGGGGCAAATATGGGGCTTTCCTTAGAAAGTGAAATTAAATGGGAAATATTATCTGCTGAACAGGAGGAATTGAGAAAATATCTGCAACTTGCACGAGGTTTAGCTCAAACGGTAGAGTCTAGGTTGTTTTTTGATATCTAACCTAACGTAAATCAAAAAGGGATTCTTGAGCACTTAACGGTCGAACGTGATGCTTTTTTAAAGCCGATATAATCTCAAATAAAAAAAGCCAGTACTATACTGGCCTTGATGTTTTTTTGTTTCTTGGACTCGTTAAGGAAAATGTCTACCCATTTAATGGATTAATTTAATATATCAGCGAGGGTTTTTTCGCCGTTAAATAATTCAAATATTTTCCCACCTAGCTCAGATTTACCTACTGTATAGGTCAGTACGCTGGCGACATCTTCTCGATTAATGGTCATATCTTCTTTGTTGCTGGGCCTGATGGTTTTCACTTTACCTGTGGCGTTATTATCGGTTAATAAGCCAGGTCTAAATATGGTGTAATTTAGCCCACTGCCTATCAAGTGTTCATCGGCCATATGTTTGGCAACCATGTAAGGCTTCATGATTTCTGTACCTTGGGAAGGGTCGTCAGCGCCAATAGAGCTGACCATAACAAAATGTGAAACATTAGCCAATTTTGCGTAATCTACGGCTTTACATGCGGCCCATAAATCAATAAGCATGGTTTTATCATCGCCTGTTTTGCCACCGGAGCCGGCACTGAATATGACCTGATCGCAATCTGCAAATGCCTGGCTGAAGTCATTCTCCAAATCCCCCTCAACTATGTGCAGTTTATCGCAGCTAATATCAGCCAATTTACTTTTATCACGCACTAAGGCTATTACTGTTTTACCATCGGCTAACAGTTGCTTTGTCGTCATTTTACCGATTTGTCCGCTTGCGCCTATAATTAGTGTTTTTTTCATTTATCTTCTCCTTAGTAAAGTGGTACTCGCAGAACAGGCTGCTAACGATCTTATAAAATCGAAAAACAGCTATCTGGAGCGCCATCTAGGATGGATGGTGTAGATTATTGGCTGATTCAACGTCTCACCAACAAACAAGAAGGTGCACACACAAGTAAATAGCGCATGCTTTACTCCTTTTGAGACAATAATATTATTGATTACACACTGTATTGGGGGCATTGGGGCATGAGTTCAAGTCTTGCCTTTTTCCTACATCGTAAAAAAGGGATGCAGATAAAACTATCTGCATTCGCTATTTTGTTTTGATTACAAACCCAATTCTGTTAATCCGGGATGATTATCAGGTCGTCTTCCGGCAGGCCAACGAAATTTGCGTTCCACTTCACTGATAGCCTGATCGTTAATACTGGCATGGCGCTCAGTCATCAAACCTTGGTCGTTGAATTGCCAGTTTTCGTTACCATGGGAGCGAAACCAGTTTCCCTTATCATCATGCCATTCGTATACAAAGCGTACAGCAATCCGGTTTCCTTCATAAGCCCATAACTCCTTGATCAATCGGTAATCCTGTTCCTTTTTCCATTTGGCGGTAAGAAAGACTACAATTTCAGCCCTGCCGACTAAAAAGCTGTCGCGATTTCGCCAACGACTATCAAGGCTGTAGGCTGTGGCAATTTTTGTGGGGTCTTGATTGTTCCAGGCATCTTCCGCCAGGCGTGCTTTGAGAATGGCTTCTTCTTTGCTAAAAATCGGTAAAGGTTTGCGAATATCCTCAATATTAATGTCAAAATTCATGATGTTTCCTTATGCTGTTTAATTTAATAATAACTCAAAAGTTGGAACACCCATCTCTTTTTTATTAAAGTAAAAAAATGTGGGTGTTCTATCTTTTTGTTTACCAGAAAATCAATGATACTTATCCCAGGCTAAGTTTTTAATCTCTTCAAAACTCTATATCTCAACTCAACTCAATTACAATAAAAAATTTGTTCTACTGTAATCGTACAAACACTTACGCATATTGGGCAATAATGTGAGTTTTTTATGAACAGAGAATTTCAAAAAAGAATTGGCTGTCCTATATTTTTATAGGAATCTTTAATGAGTTTGGGGGACTGCTATGAATAATTTTATTATGCCCTTAAAAATAAAAAATGAGAAAAATGAGACAAGAAAGGTGGGTTTTGAATTAGAATTTTCAAATATAGAGATTGAAAATATACTTCAAATATTACAACAAGGCTTTGATTTTGAAATCAAAAAGAAAAACAAATTTTTATATAAATTAAACTCAAAATATGGGGAATTCACCTTAGAGCTTGATTTTGAGCTGTTAACAAAGCAAAAATTGAAAAATAGTTTAAAGGACTTTTTTAAACAGGTCAGTATAGATATTGATGAAAATAGCATTAATAAAGTAGAAGATATTATCGGCTCCTTATCACAAGATATAGTGCCCTATGAGATAAGCACTCCCCCTTTGCCTTTAGATGACATGGAAATAATTAACAGTATTGTGAAAAAACTCTATCAAAATAAAGCGTTTGGAACAAAAGAAAGATTTTATAATGCGTTTGGATTGCATATAAATATTGAAGCAGTCTCTTTGGAAGTTGAAAGTTTATTATCATACATACAGGCTTATATGATTTTACAGGATTATATAACGCAAGATGCTGATATTGATTTAGCGAGAAAAATAACCCCTTATATCGATAATTTTAAAACGGATTATATCATTCATATTTTGGATGAAACCTATAAACCAAACATCAATGAACTTATTGAGGATTACATTCAATACAACCCCACAAGAAACCGTTCATTGGATTTACTTCCTATGTTTGCATTTATAGATAAAAAAAGAGTAATGGAGAAGCTACCCGATGAAAAGATAAAACCACGTCCAGCATTTCATTATAGGTTATCAAATTCTATGGTAGGAGATAGTGCTTGGAAAGTCTCAGATGAATGGAATAGATGGGTATGGGTTGAGAAGCTGGCAAATGATAAAAACGCTTTAAAAGATTTATCCAAAGAGTATTTGAACTATTTAAATAATTTTTTAAATTTTAAAAATTGGCAGAGCAGGATGGAAAAATGGATAAAAAGCCATTAGTTGGAATATGTCTTCCTGATAAGGGTAATATTTTTGCTTATATTTTTATCAGGTTGAATTTATACATGCAAAAAGCGAAATGGATTAGCCTAAGACCTTCTTTGGATAATATAGATTTTGACGAACTTGATGCATTACTTTTAAGTGGGGGAAATGACATAGATCCTATACTGTATGGTGGCGAAAAAGATGCCCATAATACTTCGCTAGATAAGAAAAGAGATTGTTTTGAACTTGAAATGATAGATAAAGCTTACAAAAAAAAGATACCTATTTTAGGTATTTGTAGAGGAGCTCAACTTATAAATATTTATTTTAAGGGAAGTTTGTATCCTACGATATTAGATATTGATGAGTATATAATACATAAAAATTCTATTTTTCCCATAAAAAAGGTAGTTGTAAAAATATTTTCAAAACTTTTTACAATAGTTCAACACAAGGAAATTGTTGCAAACAGCATACATAATCAAGCTATAAAAGAGGTCGGTGAAAATTTAAAGGTTTCTGCAACAGATGACACAATAATAGAAGCGATAGAAAAAAAAGATTATCCCTTTTTGTTAGGCGTTCAGTGGCATCCTGAATATCTTCTTTATTTAAAGGAGCATAGAAATATCTTTAGAAGCTTTGTCAAAAGTAGTCTTTCTTCTCGATGTGTGGATTCGTAACTGAATTTAAGTATTTTCTGCCTCATCAAAAGTCATTTTTTTCTTGGTTTGGAGGAATAAAAACGTATCCCGGGCACAATGGCCCCAAGTGCGACAGGCACAAGACTTAATCCCAGAATAAGACTCCATCCTTTGACTCCCGGTGAAGCTGTTTGCAGGAGGGCTGAAAGCGGTGTCCAGTAGACGGCTAGCAGTAGAAGAGCGATACAAATAGCCCAGGATAGCCAAATCCATTGGTTGGTAGTGACATCGTTGACCAGAACCGGTGTGCCGCGATCACGAAGATTGAGGACAAACCAGAGTTTAGCAAAGGCAAGTGTCAGAAAAGAGATGGTCACAGCCCGCTTTTCGTCAAAACCAAAAAAGAAGAGCGCAATGGTCAGTGCTGTAAGGACAGTGGCACCGATAATTAGACTCCAAAGACCGATTGAACGCCAGTGATGAGAAGTCAGGACCGCCTCATTGGGTTCCCGTGGTAACCGTTTCATAACATCACTGCTCCCTAGGCCCAAACCAAGGGCAAGCGCAGGAAAAACATCTGTTAAAACATTAAGATAAAGAATCTGTAAAGGATTCAGAGGGATTGGCAACTGTGCCAAAGATGCCAGCGCTACAGCCAGCACTTCGGCAATATTGGTGCAGAGCATGAAAATAACCGATTTACGGATATTGGCAAAAATGATCCGGCCTTCCCGAACTGCCGCAACAATAGTTGAAAATTTGTCGTCACGCAGTACCATATCGGCAACCTGTTTTGCCGCATCTGTACCCCGTTTTCCCATGGCAATACCGATATCGGCTTGTTTCAGCGCCGGGGCATCATTGACTCCATCCCCTGTCATGGCAATTATCTGGCCGCTCTCCTGATATAATTTGACCAAATTAAATTTCTGTTCTGGTGTCACCCTTGCAAATACGCTGGCATCCTGAATCTTTTTGCGTTTTTTTTCTGAAAAATTTTCGAGGTCGCCCAGTTCCTTACCATGAAACGCCATCCCGTCAATGTTTAGTCCGACCTTCTGGCCGATGGCGCTTCCTGTGTCGGCTCTGTCCCCGGTCACCATCACTACTCGAATACCAGCGGCCTGACATTGCTCTATCGCCTCCCGGACATCGGTACGTGGGGGATCTTCCATGGCAGCCAGTCCAACGAAGCACAAATTTTTATAGGGATTTTCAGAAATTTCTGCGACCTCTTTGTCGGCAAACGCCAATAGACGCAGACCTTTGGCCGCAAGGTCGTCGACCCGTTTTTTCCACTCTCTGTGCTGCTCATCCGACAGAGGGGCAGAGCCGTTTTCGGTCAAAATATGGCTGCATGCCTGCAGCACTTGTTCCGGAGCACCTTTTACCGCAACATAATAAGGTGTTTCATCGTTTTCTTTATCTTCAGTTTGATGAAAGGTTGCCATCATCATTGTTTCGGAATCAAAGGAGACTTTGTGTACTTCTTCCCGTTCTTCGACCAACTGCACACCTTGTTGTACCGCCGCGTCCAGAAGCGCTATCTCTGTCGGATCACCGCTATAACCTCCCTCTTCATCCGGACGGGCATTAGAGCACAGAGCGCCTATCTTTAGCAGCCGCAGGATTGAAAGTTTTTTATTTTTTTTATGTTGATCGACTGGTTTTTTAGATTGTTCATCCAGACTCATCGATTCGAGCGGGGTAACCAGCTCCGTGACAGCCATCTTATTCTCGGTAAGCGTTCCGGTTTTGTCGGTTAAAATAACCGAAGTAGCGCCAAGGGTTTCCACTGCTGCTAATCGGTTAACCAAGGCATTATGTTTGGCCATCAACCACATGCCGCGAGCCAGGGCGATGGTCGCAACTATCGGCAGGCCCTCGGGAATGGCAGCAATACCCAGAGCAATAGCCGTCTCAATCATGAGCACCGCATCACGACCAACTGCCAGCCCTGCTGCACCAATAATTACGGCAATAGCAAGGGTTATCCAGGCTAGACGCTTGCCCAGTTGATCGAGCCGTTTCTGCAGCGGGGGAGCCTTTTTTTTCGCCGCCGCCGTCAGTTGGGAAATACGACCTATTTCAGTTGATATCCCTATTGCGGTAACGACTCCTTCCACCTCCTCTCCCTCAATTATGCTCGTTCCCTTGTAGAGCATGCAGCTTCGTTCATGTAGGACTGCTTTAGCATCAATGCTGTCCGGCGATTTATTGACCGGCATCGATTCACCGGTTAAAGCCGATTCATTAACTCGGGCTCCTTTCTTGTTCAACAGCCGCAGATCTGCCGGAACCAGATTTTCATTACCGAGAAGAACGATATCCCCGGGAACAAGTTCAGATGCTGCTATTTCTTGTTTCTCACCTTGTCGACGGACGGACACTCTATGCTGTCCGAAATGCCTTAGTGCCTCCATTGATCGAACAGCTTTATATTCTGAGAAAAAGCCGATCGCGGTATTGATCAGCGTTACGGCGACCAGTGCCATTGCTTCCGGCCAGCGGGCCGTGATGAAAGCTACCGCTGCTGCCGTTATCAGGATTAGAATGACAATACTTTTGAACTGATTGAGCAGAATATGGTATGGACTGGGTGTTGTTTCTTCTTGAAGTTCATTTGGGCCATATTGTTGCTGTCTTTTCTGAACTTCCTCCTGACAAAGTCCCTGTGTGGAATTGACGTCCAACTGCTCCAGCACATCTTCTGCCGCCGTGCTGTAAAACGTTGCCCCGCCCGATTCCTGTTGTTGCGCATGCTTGTCCAAATTCTCTTCCCTTACCGTTAATAATTTAGCGAAATTGGCTATCTACCGACCTTGTCGTTTATTACTGCCGGATTCGGCAGGGGCTTTGTACCTGTTTCCAAAGGGGGAACGATTTATGTTGTTCTACTAAATAATAGTAGCTGCTTTTTGTGCCTTTTCTTGTACATTCTCCATACAAGTCGAGGGCATCCATAAATTCTTTTAAGCCTTTTCACCTTCTAGCCTTTTGCTATTTAATCTTTTGTCACTTCCCGATAAAACAACTCAGAAATGATGGGCGGGTTTTCCTTCCAGCTTCGGGTGTTGAGCTTCGAGTTTTCTAGTTTCGAGCATCGAGCCTTCAAGCCTTTTCGCCTGAGATCATGTTTGGACTGTATTCCGTTGCTATTATCCTTATTTATTCTCAAACCAATCGATCAGAAAATCGACAAATACTTGGATGCGTTTGGTTTTATAACGCACCTTGGGGTAAATAAGCGAGACCGGAACCGCCGGGATATGCCATTGTTCAAAGACGGGTATTAATTGGCCGGTTTGCAGATATTGGTGAGTGTAAAGTTCGTTTAAACGCACTATTCCTAACCCTTCAATAGCTGCCATCGATAAGATATGACCGTTGGCCGAGGAGAGTGAGCCTGTTACTGTGACATCCTGCGCTTTTTCTAAACCTTTATGCTGGAAGTGCCATTTTCGTATGCTGCCGCATAAACAATTGAACTGGGATAATTGTTGCGGGTGATTGGGTTTTCCCTGTTTTTTGATAAACGCAGGGCTGGCCACGACATCGGTTTTTATCTCCATTAACTTACGCGCAATAAGCGATGAATTATTTAATTGTCCCATCCGTACTACTAAGTCAACGCTTTCAGCAATAACATCAACTTGTGCACTGCTAAAATCGAGTTGTATTTCAACTTGTGGGTATTGTTTCATAAAAGCAATAACAGCAGGCGCAAGCATCTTTTCTGAGAATAAACCGCCGACTGAATTGAGCCGAATCAGCCCGGCTACCTGGTCTTGCCGCTCATTAAGGTTTTTTCTGGCTTGTTCTAAAATAGCGGCGGCTCGGGAGCATTCGCTGTAATAAGCGTCACCCGCATCTGTTAGTCGTATTTTACGGGTTGATCTATGTAACAGAGTGATCCCGAGGGTTTTCTCTAAGCTCGATACTTGTTGTGATACGCGGGATTTTGATGTTTTTGTCTGCTCTGCTGCACGGGTAAAACTGCCCGTTTTGACCACCGCTAAAAATGCCAATATCTCAGGTTTTAACATAAATTATCTTCTATTCTTAGTTTTAATTGTTAAATAAAATTAAACAGTGAGTTGATTGTATAGCTGATGATAAACATTGCGCGATTTATTACAATAGTGATTAGCATCGAATGCGATTAGATTAGTGTTAATGTTTTGAAGTTATTTCTTGGTCGTCAATAATTGATAATAGGTGGCAATAATGGAACAACGTAAATTAGGTAAAAGCGGACTGTCTGGATCGGTCATTGGTTTAGGCTGTTGGCAGTTAGGGGGGGATTTTGGTCCTGCCGGTGTTGAGAATAGCGAGCAAATTTTAAGTGCGGCCGATAGTGCAGGGATCACATTTTGGGATACTGCTGATGTCTATGGCGGTGGAGAAAGTGAAAAGAAAATAGGGGCTTGGCAACATGCACATCCCAAGCCACGCACTATTGTCACTAAGCTTGGTCGTGATGGATCCCTTTACCCGGATAAATATACTGCTGAAAATATGCAGCGCAGTATTGAAGAGTCACTCGCACGTTTACAGGTAAATTGTCTAGATTTAGTACAGCTGCATTGCATTCCCCCTGCCGTGTTACAAGGTGATGCCGTATGGCAAGCGCTGGAAGACTTTCGCTCGCAGGGGTTAATTAGGCATTACGGCGCGAGTGTTGAAAATATTAAAGAAGGGTTAATGTGTCTGGATAAGCCGGGGTTAACTTCATTACAGATAATCTTTAACATATTCCGCCAGGATGCCGTTGAAAAATTATTACCACAAGCGGCAGCGGCTGATGTGGGGATTATTGCGCGCTTACCACTGGCCAGTGGTTTATTAAGCGGAAAATTTACTTTGGACACTGAATTTAGTAAAAGCGATCACCGTAACTTCAATAAAGACGGCGCGTTCTTTAATGTTGGTGAAACCTTCTCCGGTTTACCCTATCCTAAAGCCATTGAATTAGTTAATAAGCTTAAAGGCTTGCTGCCTGCTGATATTCCATTAGCACAATTAGCGTTACGTTGGCTGGTCGACCAACCTCAAGTCACCAGCGTTATTAGCGGCGCAAGCAGCGCGCAGCAAGTTCAGCTGAATGCCAGCGTTGCCGGCATGGCACCTTTATCAAAATCCTTACACGAGTCATTATCCGACTTCTATTACTCGCAGGTCAGAGAACATGTTCGTGGTGATATTTAACCGCTACTTTTATTAGCTAAACGCTCAAATCAGCGTAAAACGCTTGTAAAACAGGCAATTAAGGTAAATTATAAAGGATGTTTAATCGTTCTAAAATCGATTGACTGGATAAAGTAACTAAGTGGATAAGATATGAAACAAAGAAAATATGGAAAAACTGGAAAAAGGGTCTCGGAGCTGGGGTTTGGCGCATGGCAGTTAGGTAATGCTAATAAAAATGAATGGGGAGATTTAAACCAGGATCCTATTCGCCTTGTTCATGCTGCCATCGATCAGGGCATTAACTTTTTTGATACTGCGCCTAACTATGGCCTGGGCGCCTCGATGGAATATTTAGGCAAAGCACTGGTGGGTAAACGCGCTGATGTTGTCATAAACACTAAGTTCGGGCACAACCCTGAGGGTCAAAATTTTGATCATAAAACCCTGAAAAAAACCGTCGAAAACACATTGACTACTTTAAAAACCGATTATATTGATTCAGTGCTGCTGCACAGTCCTGTTATTGAATTCTGTGATGGTGAACATCCCGTTTATAAGGTGTTTCAGGAATTAGTACAGGAAGGTAAAATACTTAGCTTTGGTGCCTCGCTGGATGATTATCAAAGTATCCATAAACTGGTGACAACAACCCCCAGTAATATCGTTATGCCGCTTTATAATATCAACTTTCAAGACACGGGTGATGCGTTTAAAGAAGCCGCTGAAAAAGACTATGGCATAGTCGTAAAAGTGCCGCTCGACTCGGGCTGGTTAACGGGTAAGTTTACAGATAAAAGTCGCTTTAATGATATACGCTCGCGCTGGTCTAATGATGATATTGAGCGCCGTTTTGCGCTGCAGCAGGAGCTGCTTAACATAATCGGCTCTGAGATGAGACTTCATGAGGCTGCGCTGTCATTTATTCTTGCACAATCTGAAGTTTCTACAGTGATCCCCGGGATAAAAAATGAGCAGCAGTTGGCTGATAATATCGCCGCGTCTCAAAAAACAATCTCTCCGGAACTGCAGGAAAAACTGAAAGAGTATTATAAAATCCAGGTTAAATCAGCGCCTTTAGGCTGGTAAATTTTAGGCAGCAATAAATGAACTCACTGAAAAATAGGAATATTCGCTGGGGAATTATCGGCTTAGGTAATATAGCCGATACATTCGCGCGTGATTTATTAACGGTTAAGGGCGCAGAGTTATATGCCGTCGCCTCAAGAACCGAGCAAAAAGCGCGAGCCTTTGCGCAAAAGCATCAGGCAACTAAAGCCTATGGAAGCTACGAAGCTTTAGTCAATGACGCAAATATTGATGCTGTTTATATAGCAACCCCCCATTCAGAGCATAAAAAACATGCACTCTTATGTTTAGATAAGGGGATCGCGGTGTTATGCGAAAAACCTTTGGCTATGAATGCTGAACAAGTGAACAGCATGATTGCCGTTGCACAAAAAAATAATGTGTTGTTGATGGAAGCGCTTTGGACCTATTTTCTGCCGCATTATCAGTTTGTATTAACCGCGTTAAATAACCAAACCTATGGCAAGCTCCTTAAAATAGAAGCAGATTTTGGTTTTATAAAAGAATTCGACGGTCAATCCCGGCTGTTTAACAAATCACTGGGCGGAGGCAGTCTTTTAGATATCGGTATCTACCCAATATTTGCGGCACTTTCGACACTTGGCGTGCCGGATAGCATAACAGCTGATGCGACCTTTTTTGATAACGGGGCAGATTCCTCCTGCGCCATGACATTTAACTATAACAATGGCTCGACCGCATTATTAAAATCGACATTGTTGGAAGCGACACCCGGTGAAGCGCTGTTCCATTGCGAGCAGGGCACTATTAAAATTAACCGCGATTTTCATAGCCCGTCAACGGTCACTCTAATTAATGGTACAACCCAGGAAAACAGAAATTTTGACTGCAAAACACAGGGCTATAACCATGAAATAACTCATTTTAATGGGCTGTTACGTCAACAAAAAACTGAAAGTGATATTATGACCTTTAATTTTAGCCGAAACCTGATAGAAACGTTAGACCGCGTTAGAGAGGTTATTGGTTTGAAATATTAATCCTTTTACCTTCCAGCTTTTGTTCTCCCGCCTTTTGTTATTCTCAAGTTCAAGCAACCTTATTGTGCAGTTTAGGCCTTTTTAGTGGTAAGGTTCTAGAAAGCAATGCTTGATATGATCATTAATTCACTGGATGGGGTGCTGGGTACGGACCTTTTTTTGTTGGTGAACAGCAATTGGCCTACCAAATCAGCTTCTTTTTATTCGTCACCTGAAAAGGTTAAAACCATCGGCTTTAGTCGGTCAGCTTTAGCTATAATATTTTAATAGGTATTCGGTTAAGGGAGATGGGAATGGATTATCGATATGGTAGCCATACGGTTTTTAAGATTCAGTATTATTTTTTTTGTTACTAAATATAGGTATCAAGTTTTACAAGGAGTCATTAGCAAAGATCATGTTCATTTTTTGGTTTCAGCCCCTCCTAATATGGCACCAAGTGAAATAATGAGAAGGGTGAAGGGGAGATCATCATGAAAGTTCCCCCGACTTAAAAAGCGATACTGGGGACGTCATTTTTGGTCTAGAGGATATTTTTGTGTCATATCTGGAGATGTTACTGAAGAAATGATTAAAGAGTATTTAGCCCATCATTTTGAGCCAAAAGTCGATGATAATTTTAGAACTGAGCAGTAAAAAAACGGGTCTTTGACTCGTATCCGGACCTCAGTCCATAAACGCTAACCCACCCACTTTGGTAGGTGGTTGTTGATTTTTAACTAATTCCCAAACCGGCTCTCTTTAATTCCCAGATGCTTCTGGTTAGTGTGAAACTCGCAATATTGCCAGCATCATCAACAAGTAAATGCCCTTTAAATCCATATAAGTTTCTGATTTACTTGCGTAGAACCCATAACCAGCCTCACCTTTAAAGTTATTATTTTTATTTTCTACTTTAAAATGAGCTGTGCTCATAGGAAAAGCATCGACAATAAAACATTGAGTATTCATGCTACTTGCTCATTTAATTTGCCCTGAAGCAACTGTTGTACATGCCAAATATTTGACGCTTGCTTAGTAAAACTTGAACGGGAAGTAAGCTTCGGAAATAATGATAATTAGTGTGTTTTAAAATACGTCCAAATAGCCTTGTCCGTATCATGTGAAAGAAATTCTCCCTCAATTTTCATCGTAATAACTTCAATATCACTTAAGGCAGGCTTAAAACCTCTACTTCTTAATTTTTCATTTCCGAGAAATTTGGCAACATTTTCATATATCCAACAATAAACCCAAATGATAAACTCTTTTAATGGCATGATCTTATTCGCTTTATTTGTTGTTTGGCGATAACAAAATAAGGTTAGATCATGCCTTTTCAATATTTTTCTCATTTTAAAAGTTGCGCATGGCGTTAATATATTAAAAATAACTAGACGCACTATTCAATTATCATGATAATCATCTTGGTCACTAAGTTAATCTTATTCAGAGTCTTTTTATGTTTTCCATTAAAAATAAATTTTCAACATTTTGTACTTTATCTTCACGACAAAAGTGTTGGTTTTTAATTTTACTTCTTTATAGTGGTTTACTTCGGTTTTGCCTTTTATTTCTCCCATTTCATTTATTATCTTCCATTTTAGGTAAGCAATTTTCGAATTTACAATGCTGTAGTGTAATTAAGGACAATCAATTACACTACTTACCTGAAATAGGTCAAATCACCCGATTAGTTGAAAGGTATTCCCCATGGGAATCTAAGTGCTTAATTCAAGCTATGTTGGCCGCATCGTTATATCGTTATTATCAGATACCATATGTTATTTATTTGGGGGTTTTAAAGCAAAATGATTCCAAAGAGCTATTAAAAGCACATGCATGGAGCCTTGTTGGTGATAAAATAATAACCGGAGCCAAAGGCCATAAAAAATTTACTATTATCAATACTTATATTTCCCCATTAATTAACCATTAACATGACTCAATTTTCCATCCTTTTATCCCTTTTTAAACAATATTGGTTTTTCGCGCCTAAACTACAATGCATTGCTTTAGTTTTAATGGTTGTACAAGGTATTTCTAGTGGAATAGGAATCTTATTGATCATTCCATTATTGGAGGTATTGGGGATTTATGGTGAGGCATCATCAACTAATGCAATTATTTTATATCTTGAGCAGGCTTTTAATACATTAACGATTGAACTAAATCTGATTAATGTTTTGGTGAGCTATGTTGTGATAGTCAGTATTATTGCAACAATAAAATTTCAATTATCACGCCTAACGGTACGATTACAGCATGGTTATATTAGACATTTAAGAAGTGGTTTATACCATTCGTTATTGAATGCTAAATGGGAATTTATTATTCAGCACAAAATGACTGACTTTATTCATACATTGACAATGCAAGTGCAAGCTATGGGGCAATCGGCAAGTTTGATTATGAACTTATTAAGTCAATTTATTTTAGTGGGTATACTTTTTTTCTTTGCACTCTTTGTTTCTTGGGAGTTAACTATTTCGGTATTCCTATTTACGACGATTATCTACCTTGCTTTATTACCTTTTAATAAAAAGCTTTTTAACTCAGGAAAGCTTGAGTTAGTGAATTACAAACAAATATTTCAAATGGTTAACGAGCAGTTAGCAAGCTTGAAAATGATCAAGAGCTATGGCGTAGAATCTAATTATAGTGACAAATTATCTTTCACAAGCAGTCAATTAGAACAACAACAAATAGAAGTTGCTACGGTAAATGCATTAACTCAATGGCTGTATTTAATTATTACCGTGATTTCTTTTAGTGTGTTTTTTTATTTTGGTTCTCAACTAATAGAAGTAAGTGCTTTATTTGCGTTGTTATTACTTTACAGTAGATTGCTACCGCAGGTTATTGCTATTCAAAGTAATTATCAAAGACTCATACATAAAGTGCCAGCCTTTAATGATATTGAACAAATGTTTAATGCATGTATTAAAGCGCAAGAGAGTACTGCTATTTCGTTGGTGAGCGATATGGCATTTGAAAATAAAATTCAACTAAAAAAAGTTAGTTTTCATTACCCTGATAAAATCGAAAATATTATTGTAAATCTGGACCTTATTATTAATAAAAATGAAACTTGGGCTTTTGTTGCTCAGTCAGGCCGAGGTAAAACCACGTTAGCTGATATTATTACGGGTTTATTACTACCACAAAAAGGTAGTATTCAAATTGATGAACAAACATTAAGTGGGGATAACTGTAAAGCTTGGCGCAAAAATATAGCCTATATAACTCAAGATGTTTATTTATTTAATGATACCATTCGAGCTAATTTATCTTGGGTAAGTAGTGGTGTTTTTTCTGATACTGAAATATGGAAAAAGCTTGAACTTGCTGCAGCAAAAGATTTTGTTGAAAATTTGCCGCTGGGTTTAGATAGTATTATTGGCGATCGTGGTGTTCGATTATCTGGCGGTGAAAGGCAAAGATTAGCACTAGCGAGAGCATTGTTGACAAATCCAAAACTGTTAATATTAGATGAAGCAACAAGTGCATTAGATCTTGAGAATGAGAAAAAAATTCAACAAGCCTTAAGGGCACTAAAAGGGCAAACTACCATGATTATTATTGCTCATCGAGAGTCAACACAAGCCTGTGCTGACCATACATTGCATTTATAAGCTGGTTTTCAATTATGATTCATTATTACCGTATTTTTGATCTTGTTATTTCTACACCTTTTGTCTGTAGTGAATTAATTGAAGCGATACCTCAGCAAGCAGATGTTGTTATTGATTATGGCCATATAGCAAATGATTTATCGATTATCGAAAAACAAAAATTAAAATGGCAAGTTAATAAAAATCAAGTTTTACTGAAAATACCCGATGCTGGAAAATATTTAATAGAGAATGGCGAAACCATAACAATAGAGCCAGAAGAAAACACCTCCTTAGATATTATTAAGCTATTTTTATTAGGAAGTGCTTTAGGTGCTATCCAGCATCAGCGTCAACGTTTAACATTACATGCAAGTGCTTTTACAAAGTGTGACCATACTATTTTATTATGTGGTCAATCAGGCGCAGGAAAATCAACAACGGCGAATGCATTAATTCAGCAAGGCTTTCAATTACTCAGTGATGATTTAGCGGTAATAGACTTTCTTGATGGGGATGCTTTTGTTACACCAGCTTACCCACAAAGTAAGTTATGGCAAGATGCGGCTGAAAAGCTTTCTATTGAATACAAAAATTTTCACCGTGTTCGTGATGAGCTTGATAAGTACCGTATTCCAATTAATAACAATTTTTGTAATAGGCCAAAAAAAATAACACATATTATTAACCTCCAGCTAAGTGATATTGAATTGGCAAAAATTAATTCATTAACGGTATTTGAGCAGCTGGGTGTATTAAAAATACATAGTTACCGAAAAAAATATTTTACTTTAGAACAAGCACAGGGTAACTTTCAAGCATGCGCAGCTTTAGTTGATTTAGTACCTGTTACGCAAATAACGAGGCCTCAATTAACTAACAGCTTAAAACAAGTAGCGGAATTAATTATTCAGCAACTTACTTAGCTAATAATAAATTAATAACTGAATAGTGGTAATAAATGAATAATAATATTTTAACGTTAAACTCTGTTATATCTCGTGCTGAAAATGTACTTGACTGTACTGTTGATAATGAAATGGTACTAATGTCAATTACCAGTGGTGACTATATTAATTTAAATGCTCAAGCTTCAGCTATTTGGTCAGTAATTAGTGAAGCTCAACCGGTTTTTATTATTGTTGAAAAATTGTTAGCACAATTTGAAGTTGAGTTAGAAGATTGTCAGCAACAAACGTTGGCATTTTTAAACACATTAAAGCAAGAAAGCTTGATAAAAATAACTTAGTGGTTGTATAGCAAGTAATGGAAGAAGCAACTAAAAATACCTATCAAAAGCTATCACAGTTAAGTAGTTCTCAACTCAACTTAGGGTTATTAGCTGGATTAGAAGTAAAGCTCAGTAAAGTGCCTAACGATCTTGATTTGTTAAGATTACAATTAGAACTTTTAAAAAAAGCAGGATTGCTTAATGAAGCGTTTGCTACTCAGCAAAAGCTTGCTAGCTTATCTGGTCACTTTATTAGTGATGACATGATTAAAGCAGCTCAAAAACTATCTTCCGTTACTAAATACTTTAATGTAGATGAAATTAAACCGAATAACTTCTCAAATACTCCTCTCGTAGTGATTGATGATTTTCTATCACCCGCTTTCTTATCTGATTTATTATCTCATACGCTTGAGAATGAAAATAAATTTCGCATGGCGAATGTAGGTTCAGATAATCCGTATTACGTTCCGGATAAACGTTTAACTCATGTTTCTTTTGAGCTTGGGGAATTTAAAGCACACTTTCTTGACTTTGTAGGGAATAATCTTAATCACTTCAAAACATTATTAAATATTCCTGATTTTAATTACGCTAAAAGTGAAATTAAATTAACGAATCATTTAAATGGGGGGTTTTTTCAGCCACATGCTGATAATAAAGCAATGTTTGGCGATACTAAACGCGTGATTTCTTGGCTTTATTATTATCATCAAGTGCCTAAAGCATTTAAAGGTGGTGAACTACTGGCTTTTGATAGCAACATTCAACAACAAGAGTATTACACGCATAAGTTTACAAAAATAGAACCTATCAATAATCGTTTTGTAGCATTTCCAAGCTGTTTTTATCATGCGGTAACACCAACGTTGTTAGCGGATAATCAATTTTCTAATGGGCGTATGGCTGTTGCTGGCCATATTCGTTTTGAGTAGGTATTTATAGTGAGTTTTTTCGTTCCTTTTAAGTTTGTGCAAGCAGGCCCGTTTATTTTAGTGCATTTCATTGATGCAAATAAATTAGATTTAAGCTATGGATTTTTTCGTGACACCATTAATGATATAAATGGTGGTCAGCCGGATAAAATTTTAGAATTAAACGCTTGGTTAGCAACGTTAAAAAGTAATACTTATCAATTAACGTCTATTGGTAGTATTTTTCATGTGTCTCGTTGTGGCTCTACTTTATTATGTCAAAATTTAAAAGCCAGCAAACAATTTTTGGTGTTAGGTGAACCTGGTTTTTTAGGCGCTATCTATAAAGAACACAGCATTATTCCTGAGCAGCTGGGAAGTTTAGTGGCGAAAGAGTCATTAAAGTTATGGAATCATTGGGCCTGTCATCAAAGTAAACAACTTATTATCAAGTTTACTAGTGGCACTATTTTTTATTTACAAAGAATTAAGCACGATTTCCCTCAACTTAAGGTATTGTTTTTATATAGAGAGCCAAGTGCGGTAATTGAATCGCTAACACGAAAGCCAACGTCATATATTAAAAACCCGATTTGGCGTAAAAAGCTGGCAACTCTCCCTAAAGAATTAGTTGAGCATCACCACGAATACACTACTGAAGCCAGCCGTATTTATTTATCGTCATTAGCTGTAATGCAAACACATTTTTGTCAGCAAAGCTTTTTATGCGAGTATAGCGATTTAGCTAATAATTTTAGTGATATCATTAATTTTTTTAAACCCTCAGAGGTACAAGAAGATTTAAATAGTCAATGGCAGCAAACTTGGTCATCAAAAAAAGGGCAATGGAAAAGTCAAAAATATATTCAAGTTAAAAGTGAAACTGTTGATGTTTTTTTGCAAAATAACTATAAATTAATCAATTACCTATTCATAAAATATCAAGAGTTTAATAAAGCTATGTTAACCACACGCACAGAGATTGATTAAATGAGTACGTTATTAGGTGTAATTGCTAAACATAATGATGTAACTATTCAGCCGGAATGGTTGGGCTTAATGCAACAAGCCAGTAAACCTTTTCCTTATGATGTTAGTGGTAGCATTGAGTTCGCCCAAGCTATATTTTCCTGTCAACAACGGCTTAATACCCCCGAAGCGCAATATGCGAAACCCATTAACCAATTGGATAAATTTTATTTGTTATTTGATGGCCGATTAGATAATAGAGAGGCATTAGCCAATAAATTGGGCGTGAAAATATCACCCGAATTAAGCGATGAAATGCTCGTTTTATCAGCTTATAAGCAATATCAAGATAAACTTTGCCAGCATTTGCTAGGGGATTTCGTCTTTGTTATTTATCAACCTGAAAAATATCAATTATTGATTGCCCGTGATCATTTAGGTGTCCGCCCACTTTTTATTACTGAAACCAATGACTTTATTGCTTTTGCTTCCAATAAGCCGGCATTAGTAGCGTTACCTTATATAGATAAAACCATCAACGAACAGTGGTTAGCTGATTATATTACTATTACAAAAGTAGAACATCATAGTAGTTTTTATCAGGAGATTAACTCATTTCCGCCAGCATCTTGTTTACAGTTAATAGATCAAAAAGTTCATTATCAACAATACTGGCGTTTGGATATTACACACACGTTAACTGAAAAAACGGACGATGAATATATTGCTGAATTTAAGTGTTTATTGTTTGAAGCGGTGAAGTGTCGTTTACGTTGCTATGGCGAAATAGCGTCAGAATTAAGTGGTGGTTTAGATTCAACCTCTATAGCATCAATTGCTGCAATACTATTAAATGACCATTTACCACCAAACTCAAATAAGAAAAATATTCATGCATACTCACATCGCTTAGCGAAACAGTATCAAGGTAACGTTTTTCCTTTTAAAGATGAAGGAGAGTATATTGATTTACTGCTTAGTCTTTATCCTAATATACAGGGCCATGCTATTCATAGTGAAGAAGTTGGTATCATAGATGAATTAATATATTCAGATTGTGTTCATGCAGGACCATGTCGTAGTGATTTATCACAGTTTGGTAAAGAGTTATTTGGCGCTATGCAAGGGCAAGGTTACCGTAGCTTATTATCTGGTTTTGGTGGCGATCAATTAGTGACATCACAAGGTAATGGTTGGGATATTGAATTAGTACAAAAAAAGCAATGGCAAACGTTATGGCGACAAGCTAAGTATTTTACGTGTAATCCTCTTAAAAGATTAAAGTTTTGTTTAGGAGCAATACAACGCACATATTTTTCATATCGAAAGTTTAATTTTTTTATTTCTGACTGGAAAATACTTCAAAAATCCTGTGGCATTAATGATATGTTTGCAAAAAAAAAGGGCTATCCAGATAGATATTTTGAACACCCAACACGCGATACCTCTGGTACGGTAAAACAGCAAGAGCTAAAAGTAATAGAGTCAGCGCATGTATTATATCGCCTTGAAGATTCAGCTGTTGGTGCCGCAAGTTACGGTGTTGATTACCGGTATCCGTTATTAGATGTTCGTTTGTTGCAGTTTTGTCTAGCTTTACCCGCACATATAAAAGTACACAATGGTATTAAACGTAATATGATCAGGAAAGCTACTCAAGATATATTACCTGATGATATTCGCTTACGACATGATAAATCAGGTGCAACTGTGCCTACATCAAGGTTGCGTATTATGTATGATCAAGACATTATTATTCGTCGTTTAATGACAACGGCAAATAATAAATTACTTTGTCAATATATTGATAGCGATATTATTGAGCAATTGATATTATCATTGCAGGAAAATTTGGCAAAGCGCGATGATATTAAAAATAAAACATTATTTAGATTAGTTGCTTTGCAGCTTAATAAATTATCACGAGATAATGAAAGTTAATTAAAAAAACCTAAAAGGAAATAATTATGTCAGATAAGATAGAAAAAACAGTGAGTAATTCTAAAAATAATACTTTGGTAGAAAATAAAGCTGAATGGCAAGTGCCTAGCCTAAGCAAGTTAGATGTAAGTCAGACCCAAGGAGGAAGCGTTAGCAGTGATGAACTTGCTTCTTCTAAAGTCGGTTCGTAACGTTTGAAAATATATTTGTAAGTTTTTGCTGAGTTATTTGATGACCAGCGATATCAAATACTAAATTAATTTCTAATAAAAATACTTGGTACGCTGTTATGGCTAAATCGAATGCTAGTAATTTTTTTGAATAGTGTTCATGACAACTTGTGGCAAGTTGTTTAGCTTCATTAAATATAGGTACAATATTATTTATTACTCTTTAATGGGTTTTGGATAATACTCAACAACTTGTTGTAAAGGCTTATGGTTGAAAAGTAAGCCTATCTCCCCCGTTTTTATATTAACATTAGCGATAAAAGCATTATTCTTATTGAGTTTTTGCTGCTTTGGAATAAATAAAATTCCTGCAATACATGTTTTTTTTATCATCTTGTTTGACACTAATCAGCTTTAAAGTAATTAATTGCTTTGCATCAACAAACTTAAAACTAGAATGATTAACTAATTTCTCTTGAAAAATATTATTATTTTCTTGATTTTTTATATGCTGTAATAATTTAACATTACTTAGTTGTGTTATTACGGTTTCATTGTGTTTTATATGCTCTTCTAAGCGCCAAGTGTTATCGACTTTTGTGCAGACTTGAAATCCCTCACCGCCACTACCTTGTTTTCTTTTAATTACGAATGCTGGCCAACTTAATAGATTAACTAACTCTGTTGAATAGAGTGTTTTGGGGGTTGATAGGCCTTGCTCTTGGAAAAATACGTTAAATTTAGCTTTGTTAGCGATCCGCTCATCACCGATGTGTTTGTTTATATAAGGTAATAAGGCAAATATCTGATGATCTAAAAGCCAATTTTTGGCTGGGTATTTATGTGAAAACATTTGATAGCGATAATATTGTCTCGGTGGCATCGCTAACCATAAACCATAGAAAATAGACTCAATAAATATTCCCCACGGCTGTCTTGACGAAAACTCTCTTGCCTTCCTACCAAATCTTTTAAAACAAAAAACGGCTTGGAATAATAATCGTAAGGGCCAAATAAGGGTTAAAAATATTTGTAATGAAAAACTAATCACAAAAGTGTAATGAGGGAAATAACGAAAACAGCAGGCTTTATGATGCCAAGCTGCATTTGGAAAAAGCACACATAAAGGTAAAGGGGAAAAAATATACTTACGTTTAAGCCGACTGGAGATCTTTTTGATTAGTCTTACCATTATTTTTTCTATTTACCTAAGTTATTGGTTCGGGTTAATCCAAGCGTATAATGTTAAATTGGTGACAAATAGATTGATTTATCAAAACTTGTTTTACGTTGTTATCAATTGTAGTAATGGTAATTAAATTGATTTTAGTCTTTTAAGATAGTTTATTTTTTAATGATTTTAAGGCGTTTCTGTTGCCTCAAGTGATAATGGAAACTGTATTTCAGATTTTTTGTTTGATTCTTTACCTAAAAGTATAAATAAAAACACGCAAAATACAGAAAGTAGAAACACTAAAGCAATTAAAATAGGACTGAACTTAAATATAGGCTCTTCTGCTATGTAGGCAGGTGATAATACTTTAAATTGTCGAGACAAAGAACTATACATTGATGTCAGCTTCGCCTCGTACTGTGTAATTAACTCTTGTTGTATATATATATAACGGTTATCAATAATCAATCGTTGCAAATTATACAGTTCATCTAGCTGTATACGCTTTAACTCATCGGCAATATAGCTATTAGCAAAGTAAATATAATCATTTACTATCTGTGCTGCAATAACTGGATCTTTCCAAACTAGTTTAATATTAATTAAATTATTTTTTTTTGTGTACTTTATTTTAAAACGTTTATTAAGATTTTTAGCTGCCTTTGCCAAAGATGGCTCACCTTTATTCTTAGAATTACGCCAACGTTGATTTTCGGTATCCCACTTATCTTCAAATAATAACTTTTTCAGGTCGTATTTTATAATAAACTGTTTGGTTAGTTGTATGCTTTTTAGCCGAGCGAACTTTTCATGAACAGCGATTATGCTATTGCTTTTTTTTTGTCGATACATTGATTTCATTAAACGTCGAGCGTTCCTTTCCATTTTTTTTAAAGCAGATTTATTTAAATCACCGACACTGTCGACTACAGGATAGATAGTGGCCATAGCTTCGTATTTAGGATAGAAATTTGTTATAAAAACAGCTAAAACACTCAAAAGTAGAGGTATCAATAGCAACTTAAGCCAATCCATCCGTATTAGTTTAAAACTTAGCGTTATTTTCATAATTTATAAAAATTTACGTTTAAAGGCTAAAAATGGACGTAGAGGATAGATTAGGAACAACCATCTAGGCGATAAAGAATTAACACTTGAATAATCTAAAATAGAGGGGTGCAACTTACATAACAGCATGGCCAATTTGTATTTAGAGCTTTTAAAGGCGAAAATTTCGAATAGATGGCGCTTAATGGCAAAAGTTCCTGAATTAACATAAGCAGGATTGTCTAGTCCCTGTAAACAGGTTTTAATCATCATTCGGCAAAGCCAGTCTTTTTTATAAAAAAGACTGGCTTTATCTGGCAGAGGCTTTTTATAGATCGTTGCCAGTAGGTACAAACTGCAAACAATAATGCGACAACTGTTATCAGAGAAGTAGCTGCTATCATCAATATTATTTTCAAGCTGTTCACTATAAATCTTAATGTCGACTAACCATTTTAAACGATGGAATAGAGTATGTGAACCGTGCCAGCAGAGATAAAACAACTCATCAACAGATAAATCTGTTTGGAATAGCTTATCTCGATATTGGAGTTTGTTTTGATAAATACTTATTTCATCGATGATAGGGATGGATAGTTCGAGATGAAGTTCTATTAATAGCCCTTCTTGATTGGTATAACCTATATCTTTATGTACTTTGAAATATTCATTTCGCCATTCATCATCTAAAGCCTCAAACTCATGAGCGTAGAACCCCATACTATTTAGTATGCTATTGGCTTGGCCTAGGTCAGATTTTGAAATTAGGACGTCGATATCATTATTATTTCTAAGTGCAATATCACAGTAGATTAGTTTAGAAAGGGATAAACCTTTAAAAAAATGTATTGGAATATTTTCTTCATGAAATAAATAGTTTAACTCAGCGTAAATTCCTAGTTGTGTAGTGTTTCTTTTTTTGTTTTTAACATACTGATTTTTTAAATAAAATAATAATTTAGAAGGCACTTGTTCAATAAAATGTTGACGGATATTATTGTATATACAGGGATGAGTGCGATGCTGAATTATTAATGTTTGTAAGCGATCAAAATTTACTTTTTTTAATAAGGAAGCCGTAGCATACACTTCATCAATAGATAATTGAGGCAGGCTAAGCCAAGCTACTGTCTGTAATTCAATGCTGATATTCTTGTTATAATTCACTTCACTGCCTTTACAACCTTATCTGATATTGAACAAAATAAAACTGAATGTGATTTAAGGGTACCCTTAATTTAACTAGTAAAGGGGTTAACGTCTCTAGTCACTTTAGTAGTATCGCTTACTTGTATTTTGATCTGGTACTACTAGCAGTACTATCAAAAAGTGTAGTTTTCAAATATTGCTACAAAATAGCCTTAGGCATAAAAAACCGAACATATTATTAATAAAGGCTTTTCGGGTTCTTTTAGGGGGTTTAATATGGTGCCGCTGTGGGACTTGAACCTTGTGAGACCTTAATGTCATGCAAGTATTCTAACCAACTGAACTAAGCGAGCACAATTGAATTTATACTTATAATTCTTTGAATTATTCAACTGAGCTATGTTAGCTTTCAACTGTCTTGCTTGCAAGTGCTTTTGCTTAAACTGGCATAAATTAAGTTCAGTTACTTTTTTTAAAGCAAGAAGCTAATAAAATATTCTATTATGCTGCTTATATATATTTATTCGCCACACGTTTTTGAATTATATTTAACCACCAATCAAGTAAAATTGCCGCTGTAGTTAAGCCTGTGATAAATCTTACCCAAAACCCATAAGCGCCAATTATTGGAATAATCCAGTCAGTGATTCCTAAAACTAAACCAACGGTTAGGCTTACTAACCAATAGGAAAAAAGGCGACTATAAAATAAATTTAGTGTCTTTATCATAGTAATTGTGGACATATATGGACGCTCCACATCTGTCAAATAATTGAATTAAATAAATCGTTAAAATACTCTGTCTCGTAATCCTTACGGTAATGCCGTGAAATAAACTGCTATCTACATATATCCGGCTTCTTTCATGATCCTCCTTGGCCGAGCCTTAATGAGATTCAAGCGCTCCAATGTCCTTTGCACCCAATTGGCCTGTAACGGCCGATGTCCATGAACAGGTTTCACCAGAGCTAAACCATTTTAATTCATATTTGCTATTACGCCACTTGGGCCGGCTCCTTTTTTTAAAAATCAATCGGTTTAAATAAGGCAGATTCAACTTTGAAGTGCATAACCACTAAGCGGCTATAGCCACTCTATGTTCAGCCATTAATTTGGCTGGCGTTTTGTAATTTATTTTTTTTCTTGGTCTATCATTGAGTTTGACTATTACATCTTGAACTTCTGATTGCGATACTTTTTTGAAGTCTGTTGATTTCTGCCAATATTGTCGTAATAGACCATTGGTGTTTTCATTCAATCCTCGTTGCCACGAACAATAAGGATCTGCAAAATACACATCACATTTCAAACTCTCAGTCATTTCTTCATGATAAGCAAATTCTTTACCATTATCCGCAGTGATCGTTATTACGGAATCTTCAAACGGTTTTAACAAAGCAATGGTCGCTGCTGTGACTGTTTTCGCTGATTTGTCATCTACACGTGTCGACACCGTAAAGCTAGTTTTCCGCTCTACAATAGTGACCAACGCGCCACTGTGTCCTTTGCCAATAACCAGGTCGATTTCCCAATCACCCATTCTGCTTTTATCATCAACAACTTGTGGGCGCTCATCAATACTTATGCGGTTCTTTATAAACCCTCTACCTGCTTGCTTATCTTTATTGCGTGTTTGGTAAATTTTTCCTTTCCTACGTAATTTTTTGAATAAGTTACCGCCACTTTTTTTATCTGACCAAACATGCTGATAAATGGTTTCATGGCTAATATTGATGCTTTGTTGCTCTCTAAGCCTGCCTGATATCTGCTCTGGACTCCATTTTTCTTTAATTCTGGAGTCAATTAACTCAATGAGACTTGTTGTCATTTTAATGGCTTTACAAGCGGCTAATCGACGCTTATCTGATGATATTTGAGCTTGCTGAATACGATAACCACGCTTACCTGTATTACGGGACAACTCCCTGCTAATCGTTGATTGGCTAACACTTAGTTGCTTTGCTATTTTATTTTGACTCAAACCTGTTTTCTTTAAGGCATAAATCTGGCATCGTTGTTCGTAGGTCAGTTGGTTATATGTTTTCATTGTTGCATCTCTTGCCGGAGAAAAAGCGATTAGCATATAGTCAGCTGACCGTTTTTTCTACCTATTCAAGTTATGCACTTATTATTTGAATCGAAGTAACATAACCGGGCATTTTAAAATCTTTATTTTCTGCCAATACTGCCCACGTCATTCGGGCTAATTTATTGGCTAATGCGACAATCACTTTTGAAGCGGGTTTGGTCTCCATTAATGATTGGATCCACAGGTTAAACCGGTCGTTATATTTGTGGCACCAGTTCATTAATGATCTTGCCCCATGAATAAACAAGGTTCTTAATTGACAGTTTTCTCGTTTGGTAATACCGCCATGATAATCGATTACTTTGTTTAAGCTTTGTCACCTTCGAGCGTCGGGCTTCAAGCCTTTTACTTTTTGTTTTCAAGCCTTCAAGCCTTTCCTTTTGTTTTCCCGCCTTTTGTTATTCTTAAGTTCAAGCAACCTTATTGTGCAGTTTAGGCCTTTTTAGTGGTAAGGTTCTAGAAAGCAATGCTTGATATGATCATTCATTCACTTACTATCAGGTAGCTATTGATGCGCATAAGTATAATAGCAAGCACATACAACCCTCTGATAAATATCATCCAGGATGACTGATACCAAGGAAAAATAATGGACTACTCATGGCTTCTTATTGCATCCATTTTAGTGTTTTTTATGCAAGCGGGATTTTTGTGTCTCGAAAGTGGTCAAATCCGCAGCAAAAATAGCATCAACGTGGCGGCAAAAAACATTTCTGATTTTATTATTGCAGTGCTTATTTATTGGGTATTTGGCTTTGCTTTAATGTTTGGTGATTCACTGGGTGGGGTACTGGGTACGGACCTTTTTTTTGTTGGTGAACAGCAATCGGCCTACCAAATCAGCTTCTTTTTATTTCAAATGATGTTTTGCGGCACCGCTGCAACGTTGGTATCGGGTGCGGTTGCAGAGCGTATGTCCTTTATGGGCTACCTGTCTATTGCTGCCATACTGAGCGCATTTATCTATCCGGTAGCGGGGCATTGGGCCTGGGCGTCTAACTATCAAGCTGCTAATCAAGGATGGTTAGAGCAATTAGGTTTTATCGATTTTGCGGGATCCACCGTTGTCCATTCGGTTGGCGGTTGGGTTGCACTAGCGGCGATAATAGTGATTGGGCCCAGAATTGGACGTTTTGATTCCCAGCACGCCTTACCGAGTGGCAGTAATTTACCGATGTCGTTGCTTGGCACTCTTTTAATCTGGTTAGGCTGGTTCGGATTTAATGGTGGCAGCACCTTAGTGATGAATAATCAGGTGCCTCTGATCCTGCTTAATACCTGTTTAGCGGCTGTGGGAGGTGGTTTTGTCGCATCGTTATGTCACTATTGGCACAAACGCTATGTCGATGTCGGCACTATTCTGAACGGTATTATCGCGGGGCTAGTTGCAATTACTGCGGGCTGTCACGCGGTGACACCTAAAGCGGCTATGTTGATTGGCATGATTGCAGGTATCATTTTATATTTTGGCAGGTTATGGATTGCTAAACTTAAAATAGATGATGCCCTGGGGGTTGTTCCTGTCCATCTATTTGCCGGCATTTGGGGAACCTTAGCCGTCGCACTGTTTGCCGATTTAAGTGTGTTAGGGACGGATCTGACCCGAAGCGAGCAGCTATTTGTGCAACTTATCGGGGTTTTGGTTATTTCTGCATACAGTTTCGGGCTCAGTTTTTTACTATTATTGCTGGTTAACCGCTTTTTTCCACTCAGAGTCAGTGCTGAGAATGAACTGCTGGGCATGAATATCTCCGAACATCGCGCGTCAACAGAATTAATCGACCTGCTTGGTGCAATGAATAAACAGGAGTCAGAGGGCAAATTTTCACAACCGGTAACCGTTGAACCTTTTACTGAAGTGGGACAAATTGCCAGTCAATACAATAAAGTTATCAAGCGGGTAGATAGCGAAATTTCAAATCGTGATAGCGCGATTAATAAATATAAGTCCAGTGAAAAGAGAAAAAGCGCCATTCTAGATTCGTCAATGGACAGCATTGTCAGCATTGATTTAGAGGGCGCGATTATCGAATTTAATCCGGCCGCCGAACGTACCTTTGGCTATTCAAAAAGTATGGTTATTAATAAGAATTTTATCGACTTGTTTATATTAGAATCCGATCAAGCCGCCGTGTGGAAAAACTTAGCCTATAAATTTTTATCTGCGCAAGGTTTAGTGCGTGATCACCGCAATTCACTTACCTTGAATCGCCACTTACAGTCTGAATTCCCTGCCGAAATCACTATTACCGGGGCAAGTTTTGGTAGTGAGATACAAAATGAATTTACCCTGCATATACGTGATGTAACGCGGCAATTAAAACTGCAGGGAAAACTAAAACTATTGGCCTATAGCGACCCCTTAACCGGTTTATATAACCGTACCTACCTGATGGATTCGTTAACAACAGCGATTAATCGCAGTGCCGATAGCGATCGAGATGTGGTTATGTTTTTTCTGGATTTGGATAGATTTAAAAAGATTAATGACACATTAGGGCATAAGGCCGGTGATGAGCTGCTCTGTGAAGTAGCAACACGGCTAATTAGCGTTACCCGCAACACTGATATTATCGCAAGATGGGGGGGCGACGAGTTTGTTATTTTGTTCACTGAAGCGGTTAACCAAGCGTTTGTAGACAGTAAAGCGACTGAAATATTGAAGGTTATGCGTCAGCCCTTAGCGTTAGAAGGGCGGGTGATCAGCATACCGACCAGTATTGGTATCGCCACCGTCCAACCGGGTATTACCACCGCCGAACAATTAGTGCAGCAGGCTGATCTTGCCATGTACTCAGCAAAACAGGGCGGCCGGGATAACTACCAAATATTTAAAGCGGAGATGGGCCATCAGGCTGCCCGTGATTTTGATCATGAGCAGGATATGCGCAAAGGTATTGCGGCGAAAGATCAGTTCTTTATGGTCTATCAGCCTAAAGTGACGGCTGATAATCAACTGGTCGGTCTGGAAGCTTTAATGCGCTGGCAGCATCCGCAAGAAGGGTTGATATCACCGGCTGATTTTATCCCACTGGCGGAAGAGTCTAACTTGATTATTGAGCTGAGTGAATTTGCCATATTAACGGTGCTTGAGCAGATCCGCCGTTGGCTGGATAGTGGATATGAAGACGTTACCGTAGCGATAAATATTACGGGCAAACATCTTGTTTCCGGTACGCTTGTTCCCTACATCTCTGAACTATTGACCCGTTTTGATATAGAGGGTACTGCGATTGAAATTGAAATAACAGAAGGGGTACTGTTAACCGATGTCGATCGCTGTATCGAGGTAATGTCTGATCTCAAATCATTAGGCATTAAAATATCGATAGATGATTTTGGAACGGGTTACTCTTCTCTAAGCTATCTAAAACGTCTGCCTATTGATGTGCTTAAAATTGATAAATCATTTGTTGATGACTGTGCAATCTCATTAGAAGACGGGGAAATATGCGCAACGATCATTAATCTGGCTATCAATCTGGAGCTAACAACGGTTGCTGAGGGGGTCGAAACACAGGAGCAACTTGATTTTCTGGTGGCGCATGGTTGTGATACCTACCAGGGTTACTTCTTCCATAAACCAAATTCCGCGCAGGTTATTGAAAAACTACTGCAGCGAGTAAGCACGCTGGTGTAAAAGGCAAGTTTCGGCTATCGGCTGACGGCTTCGAGCTTTCTAGCTTCCAGCCTTTTACTTTCGGGCTTTGAGTGTCGAGCGGAAATAAGAATTTTTTAGAGATGATAAGGTTGATAAATAATTGAGAAAAACGCTTCTAGATAGAAATAATAATATCGCCATTCTTTTTGCTGGAATATTAACCATTGTTGTTGGGCTAGGTGTTGCCAGATTTGCATTTACATCTCTGTTACCTTTTATGTTGGATGATTTTTTAACCCTTACCTATGCGGGTATCTTGGCCTCCTTAAACTTTGCAGGTTATCTCGCGGGCGCTGTTTTTTCTGTTTTTATAAAGGATATTAATACAAAAGTAAAATACTTTAGAATTGGCATGGTGCTGAGTGTGTTGACTACTTTCGTTTTAGCGACAACGGTAAATGAAACCTTGTGGCTAATATCAAGAGTGATTGCAGGATTTGGTTCGGCCATGCTTATTATAGTCGGCACAGCCATTGTAATGGTAAAGCTAAATTTTGAAGATAAAACCAAAGCAATGGGGATTCATTTCAGCGGTATCGGCGTTGCAATAGTTGTAAATGATTTAATAAGCCGTTATGTGCTGCAGAACGGAACCTGGAGTGATGCCTGGCTGGTGCTTAGCCTATTCGCTTTTATTATCTCTTTTTACTCTATGTATATTCTCTCTTTTGACAAAGAACTTAAGCAAGAGGCTGTAAAACATAAACTTTCGATGTCAATTTTTTCTCCTTATGTCGTACTGCTTCTTTTTGCTTATTTTACCGAGGGTGTCGGTTTTGTTATTCAGGGAACATTTTTGCCTGATATTATAAACTCCCTTGAAGGGCTTGATGGTTATGGCAGTTTGGGATGGCTCTTAGTCGGCATTGCAGGCATTCCCTCTTCTATAATATGGATGAGGTTAGCGCATAATTATGGCAGTATAAATATTATCATTGTTGCGATGTCTATTCAGCTGGTCGGTATTCTTATTCCGGCATTGAGTAATAATATGTATTTAAACTTGCTCAGTGGTGTTTTATACGGGGGGACTTTTATAGGGCTTGTTGCTCTATTTATGAATCTTGGCGGTCAGCTAGCGGGCAAAAATCCGGTTGTGCTAATGGGCGCGATGACGGCAACTTATGGTGTAGGGCAGGTAACTGGCCCTCTTTATAGCGTCACCCTGATTGAATATTTTGGAAATTATGACACGACTTTGTATTTAACCGCATTAATAGTTTTTACAGGAATAGTGCTTTTAGTTTATGCAAAAAAGAGAGAGGTTTAGACCTGAGGGCTTCGAGTAGCGAGCTGTGGGTCTTAGAGCTTTCAGGCTTTAAGGCGCCCTTTGCCTTCCAGCCCTTTAGCATCTAGCCTTTGGGCTTTTCCCTTCCCTATTTAGTTAAACGCATATCAATATGCGGGATGCCGTCTTCTAAATACATTGCAGAGATAGGTTTAAAGCCATGACCTTGATAAAAAAGCTGCAGGTGTTGCTGTGCTCCGATATCAATGGTTTGTCCCGGCCAGAGGTTTTCACTCTGCTTTAATGCTTTGTCAAGCAATTGATGACCGAGGCCATTGCCGCGCGCGGTTTCTTTAGTCGCAATACGGCCTATGCTGACATTCTCATAAGTTACTCCAGCAGGAAGCAATCGGGCACAGGCAACAATTTCACCTTTACTGATTCCAAGCAGATGACGCACCTCATCAAGGTTATCTTTGCCGTCCAGTTCAGGGTATGGGCAGTTCTGTTCAACGACAAAAACATCCACTCTTAACTTGATCAGTCCATAAAGCTGCGTGGTCGAAAGTTTATTAAAAGGAAGTAGTAACCAAGAGATCATTTATCTGTCCTAAGCGTTCAATATAGCAAAGGAATGTAGCAACTATGAAACCAAGAAGCATTAACTTATGTTAATTTTTTACGCGTAATTTGATACGGCTTAGGCTGATAGGGAATTTTGAGAGCCAGTATATAATAGTAAATCTACTGATTTTCTGTTTATTTATGCGGGTTAAAATAAATGCTAGCGAGGCATAAAACGACGTTTTAGTCTTTGCTATTTTTTGATTCTAACGTCCTGTTATTCAACACTTTGTGGCCCGCTGAATTGTGGCCAGCTGAAGCTGTTCAAAATAGTTTTCTACTATTTTGTGTCATTAGAATCACTTATCTAGTTACAGTCATCAGTGTCTTGCTTTTATGCATTTTTCCGACGCCTAAATAGATCACCTAATGAGGGGAAGGGGTATAAAAGGCAAAACGCAAGACTTGCTCTTTGTTGTGATAGTTTTTTATCTGCGTAAGACATTAACTTGAAGGCGAAGGGTTGACCATACTTCAGGGCGGATTAAGCCGACCATTAAGCCTGAAATAATCAGTAAACAGGCGATGATTTTAGTGCTCTCAACTTGTTCTTGATAGAACAGAAACGCGCCCAATAAGCCAAATATAGGTACTAATAGAGTAAGGGGGGCGACCGTTGATAACGGGTGTGTAGACAAAATTCTATTCCAAATCCAATAGCCCAATAAAGTCACTGGATAAGCTTGAAACAAAACAGAAAATGCCAGCGAACTATTCCAAGTTTGTAGGGTGTGTTGAAATTGTTCTGCACCACTGTGATAAAAAGCAAGTATATACAGCGGCAAAAGCGCATAAAGCATTGCCCAAACAGTAAATGCAAAAACCTCTTTTGTCGCAGCCTTTTTGATGATGATACTGGCAATACTCCAACATAATGCAGCGAGTAAAATAAGTAACACACCCGCTAAGCTTACGGTCCCATCTGTTACCGATAAACTGAGTGCTAAGCCACAAATGGCCAGTACACCGCCACTCATTTTTGCTCGCGACAGGGGTTCGTTAAGGAACAGATAACCGAGAATAACAGCAATGAATACATTCAACTGCAATAGCACAGAAGCCATACCTGCAGACAGACCAGCATCCATTGACCATGTCGCCATGCCCCAAACGCCAATCGTAAAAACCAAACCGTAACTGAGTAAATAAGTCCATTTTACATTGGGACGTTTAACAAAAAATATTGCAGGGATAGTGGCAAATGTAAAACGCAGCGCAGTAACAAGTACCGGATCGGCTTCGCCAACACCAAGCTTAATAACAGAAAAATTTAATCCCCAAATAGCCATCACTGATAACGCTATAAGCAAGTCACGTTGACTCATATATCTCTTTCCTTAAAATAATCGAGCCAAGTGGTCGTTTTGTATTCCAGTGTCGAGCGTCGGGCTTCGAGCATCGAGTGTTGGGCTTCGAGTCTCGAGCTTTGAGCGTCGGTCTTCTAGCCTTCTAGCCATCTAGCTCTCTAGCCTTCCTGCTTCCCTGCCTTCAGCTTTCAGCCTAAATGTCTAAATGTCTAAATTATTTTTCTGCGGCTATCACCGAAATTTCAACTAGTAGTGCTTCACGGGCCATGCTAGCTTGTACGCAGGCTCTTGCCGGTGCACATCCCTCTGGAAGCCATGCATCCCAGACAGCATTCATAGGGGCGAAATGTTCAGCCATATCCTTAACATAAATGGTGGCTGTTAGCATATGTTCACGGTCACTGCCTGCATCCAAAAGTAGTGCATCTACTTTGTCTAACATTGTTTGGGTTTGCTCGGTAATGTCTTTAGTTGCATCTGCACCGACTTGGCCGCACAGGTAAATTGTGCCGTTGTTTTTTACTATTCTGCTCATACGCTGTTTTGTTTCTTTACGCTCTATCATGCTAATCCTTGATTGTGGGTGTCTATAGTGGCAGGCATTATAAACAACTTGGAGCATAAGCCAATAAACTAATAAACTAATAAACTAATAAGCTAAGTACTCACTCGACAGTTTTCTGATTTTAAAGAGCGCCTTGATTGAGTAAACAGCTCAAGAGCGCCAGGAAATTTATGCAGAGTACTTGGCTATCTGTTTTGCAGATCCTTACCGCGAGGGCGGCCTGATATTATTTTGCACTAAAGGGGCAGAATAATTGTTGCCTATATCAAAGAAAACCGATATTGCTGTTTATTGAGATAAGTCAGGCATATAACGTTTACGTTTATGCGCTTTGATCATTCTGCTGTCTATTAATACCAGACCATCAACGCAAGAATGAAAGTCTGGATCTACGCCAAAGTCTAAAAAGTGTACACCCCCGGGATCGGTTAATTCAGAGTATTGTTTGTACAAAGTGGGCACTGAGCAGCCTATATTGCTGAGCAGATCTTTAAGGGTTCGAAAATCACCTTCGTAACACTCTCCCTTAAATGCACTGACTAATGGCGCTAAATCTGAAAATTGATATGGATGATGAGATGTCGCTAAGGTTTTTTTATGAAAATGCATTTGATAAAAATAGATCATCAGATCTTTAGCCAATTGAGGCATCTCATTGCTGATTGAGACCGGGCCAAACAAGTAACGGCAATGTGGATAGCGCGTCAGATAGGCGCCAATCCCATGCCATAAATAGTCCAAAGAGCGTTTTCCCCAGTATTTAGGTTGCACAAAGGCACGCCCTAACTCTAAACCGTGCTCAAGATACTCATTCATACTGTCATTAAAAATAAACAAGCTGCTGCAATAAAGCCCTGATAATCCATGCTTATCAATAATATGTTTAGTATCGGCAAGGCGATATGCACCTGCTATTTCCAAATCTTCACTATCCCATAGGATCAGGTGTTGGTAATGGCTATCGTAGGGATCAATATCGCGTTTATAACCCGAACCTTCGCCTACCGCTCTAAAAGTATATTCTCGAAGTCTCCCAATCTCACGCATAATGGGCGAATCTAATGGGCCTTCAAACAACATAATTTTTTTGTTATCAGGTGTTGTGCCTAACAATTCACAGGACTTTAACGCCTTGGCTAATATTTGCCGATCGACGGGATGAGCAATGGCGGTTTCTGTTTTAAAAATACCTGTTTTGTTTTTAGGCAAACTGTACAAATGCCGGTTAAATAATTTAACTTTGCAGGGCAGTGACAGCTTCATATCAGAGTAATTTGAATAGGGTATGGCTTCTCCTATTCGAATTTTGATTGAGCTGCACTTTTGTTTAAACATTTCACTAACCAGCAGTAAAGTTGATAAAGGTTTATAGATCATCGATGCACCATAAAATAGCGCTGAATTTTTTCCGTCAATATGAATCGGAATAATGGGAGATTTGGTATTGAGCGCTAACTTTAAAAAACCGCTATGCCATTGCGGATCTTGTATGCCATTTACTTTCATTCTGGACACCTCTCCAGAAGGAAAAACAATAATAGCGCCTTCGGCTTTAAGGTATTGAGTTAACGCTTTTAGCTGATGTCTATCGGTGTTTCCTGACATGTTATTGACGGGCAGTAACAGGGATTGTATGGGTTTTACGTTATAAAGCAGCTGGTTCGCCATCACTTTAACGTCAGGTCTGATTTTACCCACCATATTTAATAAAGCCAATCCATCAAGTGAACCGATAGGGTGGTTAGCGATAATAACAACACGGCCCGTTTTAGGGATCCGCTCGATCTCGTTAGACTGTAATGAGTAAGTAAATTTAAAACTCTCTAAGCTTTGCTCGACAAAATCAAAACCTTTAAGGTGGGGGTAATCTTCAGAAAACTGCAAAAATGCGCGTTCATGTAATAGACGTCTTAAAAGGGCCTTAATAGTATTACTTAGCCAGGATTTAGGTTTTAACCTTGGGTAATTTTCATCAACCAATTTATCTACAGATAACATATAAGCACTTCATTCGATTAATTTGTTATCAATTTACCCACTCTATATGACAGTGATATTGCATTGAAAAAAACATCGATGACTTATCGCCTGATTTTACTAAAATAAGGCATTATTTTCTGCTGACTTTACTTTAACGAGATTGCTCTTTAAGCTCCTACCCTTAAGACATTCACGGCAGATAAACGATATTAAATATGAATAAAAAACAGGTACATAACCAACTGATTCTTGCATTAGAAGCCACCTATCAAGGGGCTGTTAAGGCGGCAGAACGTGCTTATAATACGGCCACTAATAATGAGAATGTCGCAGAAAATAAATACGATACGTTAGCATTAGAGGCATCATATTTAGCCCAAGGTCAAGCGCAGCGAGTGGCCGAGTGTGCACAGGATCTGATCGCTTTTCAACAGTTGAATATTAGCGCCGCATCCTTGAAATTATCGGTCTGTTTAGGGGCGTTGGTATTGCTGCATGATCTGGATGATAACGAAAAATATGTTTTTTATGGCCCATCAGCGGGTGGTTTAAAAGTGCAGTTTGCAGAAAAAGACATTGTTGTGGTCACCCCCGGCTCTCCACTTGGAGCGGCAATCAAGGACCGGAGCGTCGGTGATGAAATCAGTCTATTTATCGGCAATAAAGTGATCGAGTATGAGATAGCTGAGATTTATTGACAGCATAAAAAACAGACCGAAACGGAACAGGGGAGCAGCGTGAAATTAATTTGTTAACACGACTCCTGTTTTTCTTGTAACGCCAGTTAACCGCTGTTAGTTGAGTGTTATTTGAGTGTTATTTGAGCGTTATTTGAGCGTTATTTGATGATCCGCAAACTTTTTATGACTAAAATAATTGTCTGTTATTTTGTGCCTTTAACAGGATTTTGCCCGATCCTGCTTTCCTAATACCCTTCCGGTTATTATAAATACTTCACTTAAACTTCATTAACATGTCATAAATAAGGGGTTAACTAATGGACTTATTCAAGCACTCAGGAGTCAACTATGTTTACTGGAAAAAAATACTTAAGATATTTACTGCCCGTGTCTGCCATTTCTCTGGCGCTTAATGTTGCCAATGCCGCACCCGTTATGGAACAGGGCATTCAGATTGGTGATGTGACCGATGGTCGCGCGGTCATATGGAGCCGTGCTGATCAACCTTCTCGAATGATGGTTGAATACTCTCTGGAGAGTGATTTCAGTAATGCGATTAAAATCAGAGGTCCTTATGCCACACCGGAATCCGATTATACTGCAAAACAGGATTTAATAAATTTACCGGAGGGTAAGGACATTTATGTCAGAGTCTGGTTTGAAGACTTGACTAACGATAACAACAAAAGTGAAGCGTCTGGTTTGAAGACTTGACTAACGATAACAACAAAAGTGAAGCGGTTACCGGGCATTTTATACGGTTGGCAAGCAGGATGATATTCATTTTGTTTGGGGTGGTGATACTGCCGGTCAGGGATGGGGAATTAACGAAGATTTTGGCGGCATGAAAATATTTGAAACAATGCGTCAGGTTGAGCCACAATTTTATATTCAAAGTGGTGACAGCATTTATGCAGATGGCCCGATCAAGGAAAGTGTGGTTGCTGAAAATGGTCAAGTATGGACCAACATCGTAACCCCGGAAGTCAGCAAAGTCGCTGAAACATTGAACGAATTCCGTGGTCGTTACAAGTACAATCTGCTTGATGATAATCTGCGCCGTTTTAATTCTGAAGTGCCGCAAATCTGGCAATGGGATGATCATGAAGTTGCTAATAACTGGTCAGATTCAAAAGACCTGAGTGCTGATGATCGTTATACGGTAAAAGATATTCCGCTGCTGGTCGCTCGTTCAACCCAGGCATTTCATGAATATGCGCCATTACGTCCTCATGATGCATCGGAGCCGGAACGTATTTATCGCAAACTGTCATTTGGTGATTTATTAGATGTGTTTGTGCTGGATATGCGCAGCTATCGCGGACCCAATACGAATAACCTGCAGACTGCAGAAGGTTTGGAAACTGCCTTTTTAGGCGAAAAGCAATTAGCCTGGTTGCAGCAGGCATTAAAAAATTCAGATGCTGTCTGGAAAGTTATTTCCTCTGATATGCCGCTGGGTTTAAATATCAGTGATGATTACGCACACAACCCGCCACAGCGTTGGGAAGCCGTCGCTAATGGTAATGATGGTCCTGCCGCCGGACGTGAATTGGAAATTGCCCGCCTGCTCAGTTTTATCAAGCATAAGCAGGTTGACAATATCGTCTGGTTAACGGCCGACGTGCATTACGCCGCAGCTCATTATTACGATCCGGAAAATGCTGCCAGTGATGACTTTACACCCTTTTGGGAATTCATTGCCGGTCCGTTAAATGCGGGTTCATTTGGTCCGAACAGCACGGATGGTACCTTTGGACCGGAGGTTGTTTTCAGCAAAGCGCCATCGGCAGGGCAGGCGAACTTGTCTCCCTATGCAGGCTTACAGTTTTTCGGTGAAGCATTTATCGATAAACAGACTAACAAAATGACCGTTCAGCTAAAAGATATGGAAGGTGATGTGGTATTTAGTAAAGTATTGTCCGCAGAGGAAAATAAATAATTAGGGTGAAATTACCACTGAATTATCTGCATAACAGTTAATTCAGTTCGTATATAATTTTTATAAATAAAATAAAATCTTGTTACAAGCCCGGTCAGTAGACCGGGCTTTTTTATGCCTTAGACAATAATGAGATAATCATCAACAAGTTGACACTCCTACGCGCTTTCCCCCCGACGACTGCCTTGTGCTATGAGCTATTCAATTGAACCCATTGCACTTATTCGATTATGTCCAATCCCTGCCGCTAAAATAAAAGCATCTTGTTATATATAAAAATGAACGTGTCGGTTTATTTTACACCCCTACATTATGAACTTCGGTAAACGCCAGTAAGTATTTTATTTTTATGGTTAAGCATAAAAATATTGGATGTTCCCCGCATTCTTTCTGACTATCCATTTTTTTTAAGCATTATCGACGGTGTTACATACCAGCGTTTTTACTAAGTTAATACAATGAGAAAGCTGCTACTGACTGTCGATATATTTTACATTTATACATTATAACCCCAGCTAAATATCATTAAGTATATGATTTTATGGTGCGGCATAGATTATGCATCATGTGATTTATGCTCAACCTACATCTTTCAACATTATCTAGCGGGGTTTATTTATGAAAATACTTTTTAACAGCTTGGTTTTACTCATCTCTTTAGTTTCATTTCAAATTCAGGCAACTTTAATCAAGTATGACAATGAAGCGGATTTCAATACAGACATCGCCAGTCTCTCTTCAAATACCGTTGATTTTGATTCGCTGGCGGCGGGCACTCTGATCACTGACGGCAGTGCCATTGACGGCATCACTTTTAACTATTCAATTTTTGGAATGAATCTTTTTGCAGATGATTTATTTGATACTACATCGCCAGCTAATTATTTAGGTGTCGACAGTGGTGACGGCTCCTTTATTGGAGGAGACAGTTTTACGATGAGCTTTGCCGCTGCGCAGACTGCGATTGGGCTATTTATTCATAGTGCAGATTTTATTTTTGATGGTGATGTAACTTTAACAACCAATAATGGCCTGATTGTTGAGCTGAGCGGAAATATTGATACCTACCTGACAGACGGAGAAGCATATTTTATTGGCTTATCCACGAATAACCCTTTAGATGCCTTTACCAGTGTCGTGTTAAGCAGCATAAATGAGTCATTTGCTTTCAATGTGGATGATATCACCATAGCAAATTCGACGGCGGTACCTGAGCCCGGCACGGGGCTGTTAATGTTGATGGCTGTTGCTGGCTTTTATTTTAAGAAACAGATTTTTAAAACTAAATAAACATTATTACTAACCCCTTGCCGGACTTGCTCGGCGAGATAATTCTAACCGTGTTACAGGAGATAATAATGAAGCCATTGATTAGAAAACTCACATTAGGCTTAGCTGTTGCTACAAGCCTTTTAAGCACCTCACCGTCTTTTGCAGAACCGTTTTTAGGCGAAATTGCTTGGGTGCCTTATAACTTTGCACCACGAGGCTGGGCTTCCTGTGATGGACAGCTTTTACCTATTACTCAACATAACGCACTTTTTTCATTACTAGGTACTGTCTATGGTGGTGACGGCAGAACTACTTTTGCATTGCCGGACGCACGCGGCAGGGTCATGATACACGAAGGTCAGGGACCGGGTTTAACAAATAGAAGGCTTGGCGACAAATGGGGAGAAGAACAAGTCACATTACAGACATCCCAAATTCCAAGTCATACTCACAGACAACAAGCCAGCAGCGGTTCACCTTCGAGTACAAGCCCTGAGGAGAATGTACTAGCCAGCCCTTCAAGAACACAACTTTATGCTGATGATGCTGATATTGATATGTCAGCAGATAATATCAGTTATACGGGTGGAAACTTAGCACATAATAATATGCAGCCGTACACAACATTGCATTGCATCATTGCGTTAGTCGGCATATATCCGTCGAGAAATTAGAGGGGGCTTATTTATGAATTATTTATTTATCCGTTATTTAGCCGTACTTATGGGGGTATGTTCTTATCCGCTGGTATCTTATGCAACAACAGATGCCATCCAACCTTTATTGGGCGAAATCAAATGGGTTGGTTTTAATTTTGCGCCTCGAGACTGGGCTTTTTGTGATGGACAGCTTCTACCTATTGCTCATAATACAGCACTTTTTGCATTGATAGGTACCATATATGGTGGTGACGGCATAACTACTTTTGCACTGCCTGAACTTCGCTCTCGCGTTATGATACATAAAGGCCGGGGAGCGGGTTTATCAAATAGAGCGATTGGACAAAAAGCAGGGGAGGAAAGAGTGGTATTGAGTCCGGCTGAGTTAGCAAGCCATAACCATCTTTTAAAGGGAAGTTCAAGTAGTGCTAATAGCACTCTGCCACAGGACGGTACACCGGCAACACTTAGGCGTAGTCGCATTTATAATGCCATGCTGCCCGATGTCGATATGGATATAACAGCATTGGCAAACGCTGGTGGGAGACAATCACATGACAATGTTGCCCCCAGCTTAACTTTAAACTGCATAATCGCACTGGAAGGGATCTTCCCATCAAGAAACTGAGCCAAATTAAGGTACTTGAGCCCTAATGTTGTCGCTAAAAAACCAAGATCACTTTATGCCTTCTGTTGTGAGACAGTTGGCATACGCATAAATAGTCAGGCGGCTGTTAAAAACGTTACCCATTAATTACTGATTATTAACCTTGATTTGGCAAATTTTGATCATCTATAAACGCTTGTAACTATCGAGATATCTTGCGTATTTTATTAATAATCCGTATTAAATTCAATCAGTCTCTGAAGAAACATTATTCTTTTGAATAACCCCAGTACAGCGGGTTATTAGTGCTGAGTATCTGTGTGTAGAAAAAAATCACTAAAAGTATTTTTTATTTCTATTGTCGTCAATGGAGAATTCATCAGTACAGTGATATTTTCGCGATTAATATTTGTACTTCTTCGATTATGTCCATCCCAGTTGCTAAAATAAAAGGCATTTTTTTATACCAATTCGATTAATTAAGTGATCTGTTTAGGCGCCGGAAAACGCATAAAAGCGAGGTGTTTATTGCAGTAACTATTTGTTTTAATTATAAAATAAATCATGAAACTAGCATGTGTTTTAACCCGTATAAATGTACAGAAAATTAATGTATTTGGTATTACAAACCAATCAAGCTGCAGTTAGATTTCTCATCGTATCCCGTTGAATAAAAGGAGCTGAGCTGCACTGTTGAAATTAATATGGCAGTGTATAAAAAAACGGTCGCTCAAATTGCAAACGTGGTGAGCGCAATTAAAATGAAAACTGCTAGGATTTAGAAATCACTTTGGACTACCAAATAATAGTTGAAGTTTAGCCAATTTATACAACTCTATTTTACATACACAGTATAAATAGCAGAGCAGGGTCAACGTTATAACTGGCCTGATTTTAAGAAGATATTAAACCGTGATTGTTAAATAAGGAATAATAATGAAAAGACTGATTCTTGTCACATCACCCCCTGCGAGTGGTAAAACCTATATTTCGAAACAGTTGGCTAAAGGGCTTAAGCATGTTGTTTATCTGGATAAAGATACCCTTATTGTGTTATCCCATCAGATTTTTAAGGTTGCTAACGAGCAAGAAAATCGGAGCTCCGATTTTTTTGAAGAGCATATTCGCAACTACGAATATGCTGCAGTTTTAGCGCTGGCTATGGAAGCTTTGGAATATGATGACATAGTGTTAATTAACGCGCCTTTCACTCGAGAAATAAGAGATACAGTTTATATCGATAACTTGAAAAGTAAGCTGGTGGAAAAAAATGTGCGCCTGACCGTGGTATGGGTTATGACAGATATCGATGTTATTAAAAACCGTATGATTAAGAGAAATTCATCTAGAGATACCTGGAAATTGGAACATTGGGATGAGTATATTAAAGGTGTTGATTTTTCTATTCCACAGAGCATTGATAACCCGGAGGTTATCGATGATTTACTGCTATTTCGCAATTCCAATGAAGACCAGTACCGCCAGTCTATGCAAGAGGTACTGGGGGTTTTAGAGGCAAGTCATTAGAACGTTATATGTATTATTTAAGGTGCACTATTTGAGGAAAACCAATCCTTTTATTAATAAACTGATTTTTTGATATTAGGTTTTGATATTAGGTTTTGGTATTTATTTTGTTTGTTGTTTTAAGGCCTACAAAGCGCGCTACTTGTCTTGCTCAGGACGCTGTTAAATTGAACATGAGTTGAATGCAAAAGGTCAACATATTCTGGGAGCTTGACCAAGAACGGTGCTCGTCACAAGATTAAACTTTTTGAATATTTAGCAAAAAGGGGGGCAATGAATGTTTTCTAAGCGAGTGATTATCGGTATTATCATGTTATTAAGTTATCCTTTTCAATTTAAGAGAAAACCCTTATGTTAAAAAAAATAAAGCAACCCGCAAAACAATATTCACCAGAAAAGACTAAATTTAGTGAAAAATGGGCTGAAATTGAAAAAAAACAGAAGCGTAATACCGCTTTTCAGAAAAAAATAGCAATATTATACAGCAGTTTTCAATCTGAAATTTTGCCTGCAGAAGAGCAAATGTGTGAGCTGCTTGCAGAGGAAGCAAGGCACCTTATCTCATTTATGGCGAGAAAGTCATTTACTCAATGGCAACGGGAAGAGTTATTGGCTTGGATAGAATCGAATATTGAGACCTTAAAAAATCACCCTTTTTGCCCAGAAGGCTTAAGTGCTGTCTTAGATGAAGAATACCATGAAGCGCTATTTGGTGTTGAGAAAGAAATAGATGAAGATGATCAGTTTGATGCTGAGAAGATACAGGAAATGCGCGCTTTAATTGATGAAATGTTCGCTTGTGGTGATGATTTTAGTGACGCGGAATTAATCGATTTTTTGCGTGATCCAGCGTTGTTTCATCAGCATTTTTCTTCTTTTTTAAAAGAAGATAAAAAGGAATCAGAGGCGGATTCCTTTCAAGAGGAGTTTGATCACAGTGAGCACTTTCAGGGGTACACTGATTCACAGGACAAGCAGCATAAAAAATTAACCGATCTGTTTAATGCCAGTCAGCTAAAAAAATGTTACAAAATGCTCGCCAGCCGTCTGCATCCCGATAAAGAACAAGATCCCCTATTAAAGGCACAAAAAAGTGAGTTAATGGGACAGCTTGTCCAGGCTAAAAAAGATCAAGATGCGTTTACTATTATCACCATGTTTCAAGAATATGTGCCAAATAATGATCTTAATTTAGATGATGACGTCACTGCTGAACTCTTAATCCTTTTATCTGAAAAGTCAGCCCGGATTGATCGAGAGTATCGCGAGCTGCAGTACCCGGATTCAATCGAGTCCATGATTTGGCAAAAGTTAGGCGGGCGGAGTAAAAAAATAATCGAAACCAAGAAGGAAGAGCACCTGAAGGCATTATTAGCCAGCCAGTCATCCTTGAAAAATACAATCACCACAACCAGAACAATGAAGCCGCTAAATAAAATTTTGTCCGATCGTTATGATATGCGTCATGCATCTCCCTTTGCGAATTGCGGATCCTTAGAAGCGCTGCTGAATGGCCATTTCGATATTTGACTCTGGTTAAATATCGAAATGGTAATAAAAAGTTTGGATAGCCATTTTTTTTTGACAGTAAAAAATGTTGTCTGCCCGTCATTCTGATTCTTTGGTGGTGAATCCATCAATTTTTATTCAAGCAGTGATCTTCTTGGAATCAGCAGTATCTCGTAGTGGTGCTTTAATTAGTGGCGCTTTAAATAGTGACGCTTTAAATTTTCACACAGGTAAATATAGCGTTGCCAGAGACATTATCCCAAAGCATGATTTTTTCATAATCATGCTCAAAAATATGCACTTCAAAATAGGGCTGCAGCAATTTTTCTAATTCATGAAAACTTAACGCGACCATAGGATGTTCGTCCTGCCATAATTGTGTCTCATCTTGTGTGGTTTTTTCAATGTTCAGTTTCAGTGATTGTTTCTCGCCGGAGCCGGCGTAATACCAACCAGAGCTGAAAACAAAGTGACTATTGTCATATTCAGCCGTATGTCTGACCAATGAATTATTCTCTATTTTATTTTTATCGACAACATTAAAGCAAAAAACACCCTTTGTATTTAGTGCGTTATACACACTGTTAATACATTCTTTCAGTTTTTCAATGCCATCACTGTAATGGATGGAATATAAAAAGCAGGTGATCAGATCCAGCGGTTGCTCAACGCTAAATCTGCACATGTCTTTTAATGTAAATTGTGCTTCAGGGCAGCGTTCTTTTGCCTGTAGCAACATCGGCTGATTAATATCCAGGCCGCTACTTTGGTAGCCAAAATCCAAAAAATGACGAACATGCGGCCCTGTTCCACAGGCTAAATCAAGGTGATTTTGTCCTTTATTACCAAAAATTTGGTGGAGTCTACGAACATGGTCGCTTTGAGCCTGGTAGTTAATTTCAGCGCACATTAAATCGTAATAGCCAGACAGGTCGGTGTATAAAGCATTGGTGGACGGAGATGACATAATTACCCAGTAGTTTAAGGTGAAATATTTTGGTGGCAGATGTTATAACAATTACTGTTATTTGCGAAGTATAATTCCCAGTAAAAGCAACCTGATTGCAGATTTTACTGTTGAGTATGTGGCAAAAATTTTACTCGTATATAAATGATGCAATGGGTCTTATTTAGTGGTAAAACATAAAATATTATTTCGTGGTTAAACATGGCGCACATACAAGACATAGACACAGGTCTCTGCTGCTAAGGTTAAATGTATTAGAACGTTTATTCCTGTCAATTTTATAGTAATGCGATGGAGTGCCAAAATATTGCTAAGGCCTAATATTAAATGTCAGCCGATATTGGATTTCCCTTTTTATTTTACAGCGGAGCGAATATGAAAAAAGTAGCTGTATTATTAGCCGATGGATTTGAAGAAGTGGAAGCTATCACGCCTGTTGATTTTCTTAGAAGGGCGGGAATAGAGGTTGTCCTCACAAGTCTTGGTGAGTTAAGTGTTACTGGTAGCCATAATGTTGTTATTCTGGCGGATACTACCCTTGATGCGCTGGGTGATGATTTAGACGGGATTATTTTACCGGGAGGAATGCCCGGTTCATGAAACCTTGCTCAATCGGAAGCACTTATCGCATTAATTCGTAAAATGAATAAAAGCAATAAATTGCTGGCGGCTATCTGCGCTGCACCTGCTCTCGTGTTGGGGAAGACCGGCCTGCTCGATGGGCGACAATTTACCTGTTATCCTGGTTTTGAAAATAAAATTACGGGGGGGGATTTCAGTACTGAATCCGTTGTTCTGGACGGCAATATACTCACCAGTCGCGGACCGGGAACAGCGGCCGAGTTTGCCATTGCAATTATTGAATATTTGCTTTGCATCGATGCCGCCAACACAGTCAAACAGGGCACTCTGCAAAATGGGTAAGCAGTGTGTTAAGCGCTTAAAAAGAGCGCTCCAAATATGGGTTTATTGTGCTGTAAAAAACCATTTTTGAGATTGGGATATTGTATTTTTTTATTGGCTGAATAACATCCTATAGCTAATTCACTGGAATGTAAGGCAGTTTTACGCAGGTATTTGTGTTAAGCTAGTTGCCATGGTCAGGTTTTATCATAAGGTTTTGTGGTTAACTATGGTACGATTTTCCTGACCTTTACCTCCGTTAACCACGACTGCTTTATACCATTCTGAACTCTGGTGCACTTGCTCTCGTTGCCCATGTTTGGGTTAGTTTCGGGCTAACATCCACCTTCGTTTTACAAACGAAGCGTTTGCGGAAGTGCTCACAGGCTTATTTAGATAATCACCCGAATGCGACGGGAAATAAGGCTGTTTAATGAACTGCACAACAGATTAGAAGATAAGCGATTAGAAAATAACTTTAGAGGGAAATAACCGATTAGAACGTAACCGATTAGAACGTAACCGATTAGCATATAACCGATTAGAACGTAACCGATTAGCACATAACCGATTAGCAAATAACTTCAAAGGAAAACAGACGAACATGAATACAAATACTAATACTAATACAAAGCCAAAGACAAAAAATAATACAAAACGTGTAGTGATTAAAGTCGGCAGTGCAGTATTGACAGATAATAATAACATTGCCAAGGAGCGCATGCTTAACTTGGTATCTATGATCTCTGGACTAAGAAAAACCTACGACGTCATTCTTGTGACTTCCGGTGCGGTCGCGGCAGGGTACTCGACTCTAAAGCTTGACAAAAGTAAACAGATTGGCAAGAAGGCACTTGCAGCGGCAGGTCAGCCTATTTTAATGACGGCCTATAAAAAGAAATTTGATATCTATGATATCGACACTGCGCAGATCCTGCTTACAGAAGATGATTTTGACTCAAGAAAACGGACTAAGATGTTTCAGGAAATAATCGATGCTCATCTGACACACGATATCCTGCCAATCGTCAATGAAAACGATATTACCTCAACACCAGAACAGCAGTTTGGCGACAATGACCAGCTATCCGCTGTTGTGGCTCATGCAACCAATGCTGAAATTCTGGTTATTTTGAGCGATATTGACGGATATTTTGATAAAAATCCGCACGAATATCAAGATGCAAAAATCTTTAAAACCATGAGCAAGATACCTGAGCAAGCGCTACTTGATGAGTCGACTCCTAATAACAGTTTTGCCACCGGAGGCATTGTTACAAAACTTAAGGCAGCTAACTTTCTTATAAGACATGGAAGAAAAATGCTTCTGTGTAACGGTTTTGATCTAAGCGCCGCAGAGTCATTTTTGTTGGAAAATAAACACACTTTGGGTACTCTCTTTCTGCCTGAAGAGGAGGCTAAAAAGTCGTCTGAAAGCGCGAGCAAAAAGTCAGCTGAAAACGCAATCAAAAAAGAGAGCTAATAGCTTTTGACTTAAGTCTGTTACGGAAAAATAACCACTGCTAACCGGTTTTTTTCGTAACCAACTTATAAATTGATCAGATCTTAATTTAAAGGTGCTGAAAATAATTTTTCAGCACCTTTAAATTATCTAAAGATGACACTTATGTGCGCTTAGTGCAATCAAACGACTGCCTATTTTATTTAAAATAGAACCACACTACTTAAAATAGAACGATGTTATCCCCTAAGAAAAACACCATCACATTGCTTTATAATATTATCCGCAGGTAGACAGTTAATAAAGTGATATTGATCTAAAAAGTTAATCTATTTGCATGCCCGACACTTTCATTTGACCACCATTATTCAGTGCAAAAAACAGATCTGCGTTTAATACCGGTACCAGCCTAATTTCTCTTATGTGTTAAAACGGTATATATATTGCGCTTTGACAAAAAACCTTAAGCTCGTAGGGTGCGTCCACACACCGATTGTTGCTGCCTGTGGTGTGTGGAGCGCACCCTACCGAGAACATAGTAAAATTCTATTAATTAACTTGTCATGTCGATTTAATCTCTTTTGGTATTATCCCTTTTGAAAATGGACTTATTTCATTAATAATTCTTTGCCCTCTGTTTTCATCCTGTTACATTTAGTATTCTTTTCGTGGATTGAGGTATTTATGGCATCAACAGCAATTATTAAAACACTTAAGTTAACCACACCGTGGCAAACCTTAGATCCCTTCTTATTTTGTGTTCATCATCTTGATAATTACCCCAAAGGAGATGGAAAAATGGGGCCATCTTTACCATTGCAGGGACGTGAACTGGGCAATGATTTTAGCGGAAAATCAGGCTTTAGCATGTATCACGGATCCACTGTACCAGGTTTTCCTGTCCATCCTCATCGAGGATTTGAAACGGTAACCGTGGGGCGTCGTGGTTTTATTGATCATTTTGATTCATTAGGCGGATACGGACGTTTTGGCAACGGTGATACACAATGGATGACAGCTGGAAAGGGCGTGCAACATTCTGAAATGTTTCCGCTTGTCCACACCGAAAAAGAAAACCCAACTGAATTATTTCAAGTTTGGTTAAATTTACCCCGAAAAAATAAGTTTGTTGATCCTGAATATAAAATGCTTTGGCATGAAGATATTCCCATTATTTCTTATTTTGATGATGATCAACGTCTGACTCAAATAGATCTGATTGCCGGACAGTATGGGAAGATAAAAGCATTACCTCCAACTAACGCTTCATGGGCTGCAGATCCTGATAATGAAGTTTCTATTTGGACCATAAAAATGGCGGCTAATGCAATCTGGGCGCTACCGGCTGGATCAAGTGATTTAAATCGTTGCTTGTATTTTTATGCTGGAGCGGGGCTGAAAATTGATGGCGAGCTTATCCCTGTTAATCACCGTGTTGATTTAATTTCGGATAAAAAAGTGACATTGTCAAACAGCAGTAACACTGTAGTTGAAATTTTGTTATTACAGGGGCGTCCAATTAATGAGCCCGTTGTCCAACATGGGCCTTTTGTGATGAATACTACAGATGAGATATACAAAACCTTTGCAGACTACCGTAAAACAAATTTTGGCGGCTGGCCATGGCCGAGTTCTGCACCTGTCAATCCTCAAAAAACTGGTCGTTTTTCGAATGATGGACAGGGTAATAAAGAGGTAAGATAATATATAAAATTTTTGCTTTAAATTCGTGATAATAGCGATCAGCTTAATATTCTGTTCCATTGCTCGAACTATTTTACGCTTATCCACACCAATCAAATGTGGTTAAACTATATGTATCAAGAATATGTCGCGCACAACGAATATGAGCTGAAACGAGCTCTTTCCTTTGGATATTTATCGTTCTAAAACATGTCATAAGATATTTTTTTTGTAGCAAATAGATTGAGCCTTAGCCCATCTTATGGGAAATGATACCAAACGATTAATTAAATGATCATACTTAGGATTTAAAATTATTCTGACTGCTTTGCAAGTGTAAATTTTGACTTTAAGGCCATTGATCATAAATTTAACGCGTTTGGTATGACTTATATAGAATCGGCTTTTTTTGTTATTCATCAACAAGCTTATTTTCTCTGCGTCATACCTAATCACTGCACTAATTCGTTTGCTATTAATATTAAACAGATTAATATTATCGTAAGAGCCGCGTGGATTAGTTAAAGTTAAACATCTGCCTGATCTTGGCTGTCGGGATCCTGACTAAAACACGCCAATATTTCTGACCTAAGCCAGCATTAATAGCAGGGGGTCATAAAGGGAGGGAGTTGTTATGTATGACTTTATAGAAAGCCTACAATTAAGGGATCAAGCATTAGAGGAACTTTATTTTGATGCGGTAATCTCGAAGTTAAGGGCGTCGACTGTGATTCAACCACAGCAAGAAAATCAGGATGATCAGGTGGATATTTATATTGATGATAAAGACCATAAATTTTACCTTAAACACCACTCACTGAGTTAAGTCAGCACTTAACCGGCGTTGGTTTTTTGCTTTATTTTGAATTAAAAGCGGACGTTGTATTTGCTGTCAATTAACTATTATTGAACGCCTCTTAAACAATGTATTTGCAGCAAGATATTTGCCTGCTTGGTAGTACTTGATTTCTGTTCATTGAGGCAAGTTAAAATAAATGCCCTGCAAAGATAAAATTAAGTTTGCAGTGGTTTAATAAATTTGTAAGATTTGATTTATAAGATCCTGTTATGCACCACTTTGTATGCAGCTAAAGCGGCTTAAGATTACTCTATATATTTCCCCATATAATTTTGTGCAATTAGAACAGTAAGTACTGCCATCAATGCTCTGCTTTTCTGTGCCTAAATAAGGCATCTGCTTAAGTAGGGTTGTTATAAGACATTTCCGATAGCCTGAGCGCCCTGTAAATCGCGGATCAAAGCTTGTATATGATATTGATCTGCTAGCAATTATTCTGTGTGATATTTTAGATAATTAATTAGCGCTATCAACTGTTAATCGTACTTTTTTGTTATTAGAATAGGTAGTTTTAAAACTAAAGGAACGTATCAATGAATTCAATTGTCAGCCGATGCCCATTTTGTCAAGCGATGAACCGTTTACCCATTGAGAAAATCGAAGTTTCTCCTACCTGCGGTAGCTGCAAGCAACCATTATTGGAAGGAAAACCAATAGAGGGAAGCAGCAATAATTTAGCCGAATTAATCAATAGTGAAAAGCCTGTTGTTATTGATTTTTGGGCTCCCTGGTGCAGCCCCTGTATTAATTTTGCACCTGTTTTTGAACAAGTTGCCATGGAAGAAAAAGATAAATTACGCTTTGTTAAAGTAGATACAGAAGCGCAGCAAGAGATTGCTGCACAGTACAAAATTCGTAGTATTCCAACCTTAATGATGTTCAGAAAAGGGCGCTTAATTGACAGTTTAAATGGCGCATTACCAAAGTCACAATTTAAAGAATGGGTAGCGGAAACATTAAATAAATAAACTGCGAACAACAGATCTATAAAGTTCATTGATCTGTTGTTCTATTTTTTAAGTGTGTACCACTGCGCCTGAAGTCGCACTTCCTGAAATAGATTACAAATTATATTGATGTAACGTTTCATAAATAAACCTTTTTTTAGGAGCGCTGAGTCAATTTATCGGCTGCCTCTTTACCTTAAACTATTCCTCTTTGCTTTTTTCTCCATACTATTTTTAAAATGAACTTTATAGCAATCTGCAAACCTAATTAATGCGGTATAGGCCGCACTTCCAAAAACGGCTTTCAATATTAAGCGTCTTATCATGGTGATGACTTCTGATTAACCATCACTATGCCCTAATGTGAAGTGCCACACACTTTTATACTTAGCGTTGAAAAATAAGCAATTTTTTAGGCTTCTGCACTTGAAGCTGATATTTTCAGTGACCATCTCTAATATTGAAGCCGGAATAATCTGCCTTCAAGGTTTTTAATCGGGAGTATTAATGAATAAATTATTCCAGACCCTTTTTGTCTTATTGGTGATGTCTTCTCCGGTGGATGTGGCACCGGAAAAACAGCATCAGGGTATTAATGCCAGTAAACTCTTATCGTTTTCTCAACCCAATCGTAAAAGTACACAACCTCGCAACCTTGCCGGTCTTTTTGGTATCACAGAATATCAGGCAATTAATATTAAACAGCCGCACAATGATTTTAACCAACTCTACCAAAAAGCAATCTCAGGCCAAACCGAATTAGAAACCGTTACTCAGAAAATTGCGCAGCAAAGTAATACCTATATCTACTCATCAGGTGTGAAATCTAAACAACGTGCTCGGGATAAAGTTGCCGCAAAATATACGGGTCATAGTGAAAAAATAACAGATCTGGCACGTACCTCAATGGTTGCACAAGATATCCCCGGACTGATAAACGCGTTTGAATTATTAGAGAAAAATACGCAAATTTTGCGTATCAAAAATCGCTTTGTAACCCCAAATCCGTCAGGTTACAGAGATCTGAGTTTGCTGGTGCGCTTACCCGAGAGCGGAATTGTTGCGGAAGTCCAATTACACCTGGAAGCCTTTTCTGTTATTAAAAATGGAAAAGAGCATGATAATTATGAACTTATTCAAAAAATGCAACGCTTACAACTTAGCGAAAACCGAGGGCTAAATGAAATAGAGCAAGCTTCTATTTACAAGCTTAGGAATGAATCACAACAAATGTATCAGCAAGCCTGGGATCAGTATCTGAGTGCATAATTTTGGGTTAACTTATTTGTCAATTGTGTGTTAACTTGTTAAGCAGTAGCTGCTATTTTTAGGTTTTAACTAAAAAATTTCAAACTGAAATGGTGATCGTATTGCGTAAAAGGAATTGATTATGAACGATGAAAATGAACAACAACACTATAAAAATCGCAGCGTATGGTTACGTGGTTTATTTATGCTTATTTTTATATTTTTTATGGGGGTGACTAAATTCGTCACTGTAGTGGTAGTGGGATTTCAGTTTTTAGTTATACTGTTTACCGCTGAAAAGAATAACAACCTGCTGAATTTTGGCAAAAGCCTGAGTGTTTATGAGTATCAGGTAATGTTATACCTAACCTATAACAGTGAATTTAAGCCCTTTCCGATGGGCGATTGGCCTAAAGAATAAGGCTGGAAAGCCGTCAGCCGTCAGTTGTCAGCCATCGTCCGATAACCGAAAGCTGATAGCCATCACTCGAAGCTAGAAAGCTAGAAAGCTGGAATGCCTTAAAGCCTTTTAGCTTCTAGCCTTAAAGCGTTAATTTAAGGCTTTTTATAACTGGTGCAGATGAGGAGACTTGAACTCCCACGACCTTTAGGCCACTAGCACCTGAAGCTAGCGTGTCTACCAATTCCACCACATCTGCAAACGAATATAATCATGCTCTTTTATTATAGTTAATTAAAGAAGATTATATCCAAATTTTGACATATATACGGTTAAAAAAGCTTTTAGCTTCGAGTCTTTTAGCTTCGAGCCTTATAGCTTTACAGCCTTCACGCCTTTTGTCCTTAACGCTTTAACTTAATGCTTCAATTAATTCTTTAATATTTTTAAGTGGATGAATGGATTGTCCTTTTTTGACAAACTGTTGCATCGATTTATGATAAGCCACTGCGGGAATATAGATCTGTTTTTTACCGTGGCTCAAGGCTTCGCGTACACGCGGCACAATTTGCGGTATTTGACGTATTTCACCGGTCAGGGCTATCTCCCCAATAAATACCGAATCTTGAGGGACAGGTTTGGAATTAATTGAGCTTAATAATGCGGCCATCACCGCCATATCCGTTGAGGTTTCTGAATCGGACATTTTAAGACCGCCAACTAAACTAATATTAATATCATAATAGGTACGAATACCGCCGTGTTTTTTTAATACTGCGGTGATTAAGGATAAACGACTGTAGGAAATACCAATACAGTTACGAATAGATTTTTCGCCTTCAACTTCGGTGGCCAGAGCTTGTATTTCAATCAGTAAATTGCGGGCGCCATCTTTAATCACCGAGATAGCTGATCCTTCGAAATGTTCTTCGCTGCCTGAGAGGAAAAGACGACTTGGGTTATCAACCGAAAACATGCCCTTTTCTGTCATCTGAAAAATACCGACCTGTTCAGTATCTCCAAAACGGTTTTTATCGGCGCGTAATATACGCACCGATGCATCATTGACTTCGATGTGGATAGCAGTATCAATAATGTGTTTTAAGGTTTGTGGTCCGGCCATTTGCGAGTTTTTATTTACCTGACCGACAAGAATTAACGTAATACCATGTTGTTTACATAATCGGTTTAAAATTTTGGCACAAATTTTTACCTGAGTGACCCCACCTGCGGTGCCTTCCGCCTGATTTGATTCAAAAGCTTGAATTGAATCGGCAATCAAAAAACGAACATTATTTTCCAGACACTGATCGACGATATCTTCAATGCAGTCGGTGTCCGATAATAAAAAATTATCTTCGTTAAAATTGAGTTTTAAGCGTTCAATACCGCGTTTAGCCCATTGGCTAAGGCTTTCTTCTGCGGTGACATAGAGTGTTGACATGCTCTGTGACATGACTTCTGCTACCTTGGTAAGTAAGGTTGTTTTACCTGAACCCGGATCGCCACTGATAAGGACCACTGAGCCGAGGGTAATGCCCCCGCCCAAAACGCGATCCAATTCTGAAAGTCCGGTTGAGACCCGTGTTGCATTTTCAATCTGCACGCCCGAAATTCGTTGTACACCATTGCTTAACGCGCCCGTGTAACCCGCATTTTTATTCCGAGTGACAGCCGCATTCACAGATTTTGTTGTACTCGATGCTTCTCTGAATTCTGTAATGGTATTCCATGCTTTACATTCGCCGCATTGGCCTTGCCATTTTTGGTAATTCGCACCACAGTCACTGCAGACATATGCGATTTTTGTTTTTGCTTTCGCCATTATTTATAATCCATTGAAAAATTCGTTAATACTGAAAGGGTTTAAAGCTGTAAGGCTCCAAGCCGATAGCCGTCAGCTGATAGCCGTCAGCCGTCAGCCGTTACTCGCCGCTCGAAGGCTCAAAGCTGAATATTTATTCTTCTTTATCCATATCATCATTAAAGGCTTTGATTGCATCGAGCGCATTGTTAAACGAATTTCCTCTTGAGATTAACAAGCGCATTGCCTTATCATGCAGCTTGCGTTCGATAATGGCTGTTTTAAATTTACGTGATAACAGTACCACTGCCTCACTCAAATAATCACAATCATCAACAGGATATGCTTCATTATGTTGATCGATTGCCTTGAATATATCATCGAAATGATGGCCCTTGCTTTGCAGGAAAAGCATCGCCTTTTGTTTTAAGTATTGGTTGGCAATACGCTGCTTATATTTTAGTGACAGCAGGGTGAGGGCATCGGGGATATAATCATGGGGATCATCTTCAAACACCTGATCAAGGTGACTTACGTCGATGCCTTTACGCTGTAAATCACGTTTAATGCGCGTGCTTCCAAAGCCTTTATTTTGTGAGGAGCGAATAAAATTATCTACAAAGCGCGCATCATCTAAATAACCATACTCAAAACATTCGCTTATCACCGTATCAATCCATTGCTGATTGTCAGTTTTACGCGCAATTTTTTCACGCAGCTCTTTTTCACTGTGGTCACGCCGCCCTAAATGCCAAAAGGCAGATCTGCGTACTCCGTCAATATCTTTTGCCGGTTTTATCGGGTTATTAAATGACATGTTTTCCTGTTTGCAGATGAATGAGCATTGTCTATGATAGCGGGAAAGTCGGAGTTCTCAAGTTCTCTTTTCAGAAAAGACACCGAGGAATATTTATGTGAATGTGGGTTTATCCTTGCTCTAAGTTAAAACATCTTTATAATATGCCGCCCGATTAGGGTTCCATCGGTGTGAATAAACATCGCTTTATTCACTAACAAAATTAAAACAATTTAATAGCGGGTTCCCTCACCCCGCAAGTTCATTTAAACAATAAAAAGGTAAAACCATGTTATCACTAACTGCTGTTCAAATTCGCCGTGCGCTTGTCGTACTGGTTAGCTTCCATATTTTAATTATTAGTGCCAGTAATTACCTCGTGCAGTTGCCATTTACAATCTTTGGTTTGCATACTACCTGGGGTGCATTCAGTTTCCCGTTTGTGTATCTTGCTACCGACTTAACGGTCAGAATTTTTGGTCAGGAAGCAGCGCGGAAAATAATTCTTAAAGCGATGCTACCCGCGTTAATTATTTCCTATGTCATCGGCGTTATCTTTCACCAGGGTGGATTCAAAGGTTTTGGTGCGTTGGCCGAATTAAATACTTTTGTATTGCGTATTGCATTTGCTAGTTTTGCAGCCTATTTTGTTGGCCAGTTAATGGATATAACCATCTTTGCACAATTACGTAGAACACGCTCTTGGTGGGTTGCACCTGCCTGTTCAACGGTTATTGGTAATTTACTTGATACTGCTGTCTTTTTTGGATTAGCATTTTATGCCTCAAATGATCTGTTTATGGCAAATAACTGGCCAGAGATAGCTACTGTCGATTATGCGTTTAAATTGCTGGTGAGTTTAGGGCTGTTTTTACCCGCTTACGGTGTTTTGTTAAAAGTACTTGAACACAAACTGGTTACCTTACCTGGGCAACAACGTTTCGCTTAATAGCTGTTTACCGTGCGTATCATTATCTGTTGATAGTGATACGCTAATATTCATTACAGCGGTGCATACCTCTGTTTGATTAAAGAAAATCATTTAATTAAGCTCTCTTTCAGACCCGCTGTGTGATGCTTTTTTGTTGACTTTTCTTTAGCATTTTCCTTTAACCCGCTAATATGATTATGATTTTATTTAAATCGTGATTGTCATAAAAATGTCATACATCTCCTTTATAGTCGCCGCCAATAAATAATACAAAGGACAATATTGATGACAAACTTAAACACAGTTAAAAAAACGTTTTTAGCGCTTTCTATTACTCTTGCGAGTTGTTCAAGCTTTGCAGAAACACCCGTTAAAAATGTTATTTTAATGATTGGTGATGGTATGGGCCCCGGACAAATGGGACTTTTAGAAGAATATGCCCGTAAAGCCCCGCATTCTATTTATAATGGCCGTGATACTGCACTTAAAACGATGATAGATAATGGTGTCTTAGGTATGTCACTACACAGCCCAGCGGATGCTTTAGTAGTGGATTCAGCTTGTTCGGCTTCGCAGTTGGCATCGGGTGTGAGTGCACCTTCTGAAGCCTTAGGCATTGATGTTGATGGTAATCCTGTTGAAAGCGTATTAGAAATCGCTAAAAGTTTAGGTAAAGCGACGGGACTTGTTTCCGATACTCGTTTAACTCATGCAACTCCCGCTGCATTTGCATCCCATCAACCACACCGTTCATTGGAAAATCAGATAGCTGAAGAGATGTTGGCAACCCGTGTTGATGTGATGTTGTCGGGTGGGCTGCGTTACTGGATACCGATGTCCGCGAATGAGGGCGGCGCTGTATATCAAAAACTGCTTAAAAAAACGGGTGGTGATATTAAAATTAAATCTAAACGTATCGATGAAAAAAACCTATTAACAGAAGCTGAAGGTGCAGGTTACGCCGTCGTCCATACGCGTGATGCACTTGCAAACGCGCCGGGCGATCAGATTCTTGGTTTATTTGCATACTCCGGTATGCAGGATGGTATTACCTATAGCAATACTAAAAACTCGCCAGAGCGTTCCATGCCTAGCCTGAAAGAAATGACCATAAAAGCGCTGGATGTGTTATCCCAAGATCCCGATGGTTTCTTTTTAATGGTTGAAGGGGGGCAGATTGATTGGGCCGGACATAATAACGATGCGGCAACCATGTTACATGAAATGCTTAAATTTGATGAAACAGTCGAATATGTTTATGAATGGGTAAAAAACCGGAAAGATACCTTAGTCGTTGTTACGGCTGACCATGAAACGGGTGGATTTGGTTTTAGTTATTCACGTGCTAATACACCAAAAGCTGAAAAACGAACCGGTATCGCTTTTAAAGATCGTGACTACAAGCCGAATTTCAACTTTGGTAACCTCGCTATTTTAGACAAGTTATATGAGCAGAAAAAAAGTTTTGGCAATATGCTGGCTGAATTTGATCAAACAGATAAATCGCCTGAATCATTGCTGGCAATAGTGAATGCCAATAGTGAATTTAAGATAAGTCTGGCGCAGGCAAAAGAGATATTAGTGACCGAAGAAAATGAATTTTACGATCCTGAGAACAAATACTTAAAACTTAAAACCTTTCCTAAAGTTAATGATTTTAAAGCCTTTTATGTTTATGGTGAAGAAGTCCGCAATGATTTAATTGGCCGAGCGATGGGCGAAGAGCAGAATATAGTTTGGGGTACTGGCACGCATACGGATACACCCGTTGCAGTGATTGCTTATGGACCCGATCAGGCTACCGCGCCATTTTCGTCTCTTACCCACCATACGGAAATTGGGAAGTTACTTATTAAGACGGTACGGTCTGGACACTAACGGATTCCATTTTCTTTTTTAATCTGAACAGAGATAAAAAACCAGGGTGAATAATTCACTCTGGTTTTTTAGTCTCTAACGCATTAATGGAGAGGTAAAAATACTTTATTTAGTGTATTAACGGAGACTTTTTTGAACCAGCAGGAGTGCGGTTTCATGCTGAGCATGAACAAAATAGTGAACATTCAGATTCGCCAAGGTCTTTTTTTCCTCGAGACTGTTAATTCTGACCACTAAGTTTGCTTGAGGATAATAATCGAGTACCGCTTCGCAGATAATTTTTTTGGTTCTGGCGGTATTGACGGTAATAATAATACTGGAAGACTGCTCTATTTTTAGTGATTCTAATACCGGGTGTTTCTCTAAATGACCAAAATAAGCCATATATCCACGTTTTCTTGCCTCCAATACATGTTGTAAATTATCTGAGATAATTAAAAACTGCCGTCCTTCTTTTTCTAACTCTTTTGCTACCAGTCGCCCGAGGATCGCAAAGCCACAAATAACGGTATGATTAGTCTCCTTGATCGGGGTAATTTTATCGGATTCAAAAAACTCCACTACAAATAAAGAGGCTATTTTATAAATATTATTGACCATAAAGGGCGTAACAATCATAGAGGAAACCGCCACTAAAATTAAGAAACTGCCCAGTTCAGGCGTGATGATTTCTTGGCTAATGGCAATCGAGAAAATAGCAAAAGAAAACTCACCGACTTGGCAAAGTGCAATGGCCGATTTAAGTGAATCACTTTTATTAGATTTTTTACGAATTAAAAAATAAATAATCAGCGCTTTTATTAACATGGTAAAAGCTAATACCGCAAACACTAAATGTAAATGGCTTGCGAAATAAAAGATGTCAATTTTGGTGCCGATAGAAAAGAAAAATGCGCCTAATAAAAGGTCTTTATAAGAGGCGATATCTGACTCCACTTTTACATGATAAGTGGTTCCGGCAATAATCATACCTGCAATAAAGGAGCCTAACGAGTAGGTAAATCCCATTTCGTGTGCTAAAAGCGAGGCGCCCACCACAATGGTTAATACTGAGGCTAAAAATAATTCATCCAACCTGGCGGTGCTGGAAAAATGCAGCAGCCATTCGATTATTTTTTTACCTAAGGTAAACATGAAAACAATGACTAAAGTCGCTGATATTGCGGTTTTGAATAACACATCGGTTATTGATAAAGTATCATTGGCTAAAAAACTAATCAGCAATAAAATAGGAATAACAGCCAAATCCTGAAAGACTAAGATAGCAACGGATTTGGTGCCATAAGGGGTGATAATATCTTTTGATTTTTTTAAATAAGTTAAGACTATTGCCGTGGAGGACAAGCTAAAAGCCAGTGCAATAATAATAGAGGAAGTGCTGTCAATATTAAACAGGTAGTATGAAAGCATAAAAATAATCACTGAGCTTAAAGCGACTTGTATAAAACCATTAAAGAAAATGATCTCTTTCATTTTATTTAATTTAGAAAAGGACAACTCTAAGCCAATGGTGAACATTAAAAAGACGATGCCAAATTCACCAATAAGCTCTAATGAGTTAAGGTCTTCACTGCCATTAAAGTCAAAAATATTACTGATAATAGTACCGGTGATAATGTAACCAATAATGTGTGATACGGAGAATTTTTTTAGCACAATATTTAATATGCTAGCAATTGCTAATGAAATGAAGATGATAATAAGAATAGAGTCCATTTTTTTCTCTCTTAGCTTCAAATAATAAGTTGTGGTGGCTCTTTAGGAATAAGCAAAAACCATACCGGAAAATGTAGGTGTTAATATAAATTTAATTTTTTAACTGCAATACCCCTTAAAAAGGTATGACTGATTGTATTATGTATGTCACAAAAAAGTGAAGTTAAATAAATAAGTCGTGTTTTTCACTGAATTATAATCATTTTTCTCTGTTCCATTTTACTGTGGTCGACCTTGTAATCCTATCAATTACAAGCTGTTATAAAAATCTCTAAATAACTGTAATCTTAATATTTACAAAGAGTTAAGCATAGATAAAAATGCTGACAACTTTATTATGGAACAAAGCTAATCATTTAGAGCTTATTATTGCAGGAAGTAATATTCGATACAGCACCGCGACTCGCAGTGGTATTTAATTTATTAATCGATAAAAGGGGGGCGATTATGATCCAAAAAAGTCAATTAGTGACTCATAATGGTTCGTTTCATGCTGACGAAGTGACTGCGGTAGCCTTATTAGTGCTTTATAAAATAGTTAGCGCTTTATAAAGTATTAACTACGATCAACTTGAAATAATCCGTACGCGCAATATGAAACTTATTAATCAGGCTGATATTTTTTTAGATATGGGCGGAATTTACGATATTAAAAATTGTCGATTTGATCATCATCAAATCAAAGATGGACAGGTTTCAAGTGCCGGAATGGTATGGCAGTGGATTAAACAGACAACAGGAGAAAAGAGCCCTGAAATAAATTTTTTTGTACAGACAGTTGATAAACATGATTGAGGTATAGAGAAAATGTCTGATTTTTCATTTGCGGCGATGATTGCGACTTATAACTATGTTGATGTATTTAATGAAAAAAAACAGCTAAGTACTCACCCGAAAGTTTTCTGATATTAAAGAGCACTTTTATTGAGTAAACTGCTCAAAAATGCCGGAAAATTTATGTAAGAGTACCCACATTTTATGATGCGCTTAAAATGGCATTGAAATTTCTCTCTCATTTGCAAAAAAACAGATCTAACTTAAACGGGCTGCAAAAATAATTGCAGCTTCACAAGTTGATACAATTGAAAAAAATAAGGTATTAATCTTAGCAGAATATACTCCCAGTTGGCCTGACCTGATCCATGGTGAAAGTGAATATGCAAAGATCACCCATGCGCTTTGGTTTGTAAAAGAAAAAATCAATGGTGTATTCAAATTCTTTCCGACAAAAAACAGTTTTGTTATAGGACATCCTAAGTTAAGTGACGATGATAACGCTATTTTTATTCATCAAAATGGTTTTTTGGGCGTGTATAAAAATAAAAAAGCTATTTTTAATATGTTAGGTCAATAATGGCCGTGGTTTATATAAGCGGAAGGCGCAGGCTTATTTAACTTAAGCTCAGACCGGAATAGGGAGCAGGTTGCTCCCTTTTTGTAACCTAATCCAATTTTACAAGATCAGATTTTTTAGCTGTATTCTTGGCTTCTGTGTTGCTATCACCAAACTTTAAAGCTTGACCAGTCTGTTAGTGTATTAATCGTAGAGTCGCTTTCAGGAGCGATATAACTTAGTGCAATAATTGCAGCTAGCATCATTAGCGTTGCACTTTTATTTCTAAAGTCCGCTATTTTTAAGGCTGTACCAAAGGAACGTTTTACCCTGAGATTAGATAACTCAACACTGTACATTTCATCTAAAAGTAAGTGGATAAGCCCGCCAAAGAGAATAAATCCTCCCGACAGCCAGGCATGAAAGCTCGATGCAGTTAAATAATTGTCATTAAATACCCAAGTGATCTGAATTGTTAAGAGTGCGCACAAGAATAAAAATAACAGTGAATGACAACTGCCACGATGCACCGTTATTTTTTCAAAAATTGGTCTTATTAGCCATTTTAATATTCCATAAACACCGAAAGGTATTGCCAGTAACTCAATAAATTGAATCTCTCTAAAGTGCTCCCCAGTAATGTAGTGCAGCACCATTAATAGGGCAACAGCAGCAAAAATATTAAAAACAATATCAAGTGATGTTGAGTTGTCAGCATCGATGTCGGGTAATAATCCCCCGATAGTGCCTAAACACCAAAGCCACAATGCAGTATTAATGTTTATATGTTCTGCTGATAGTAGTACTGCAGAGGCGAGACCTGTTGATATAGCGGCTACGTTGAAGTGAGTATTGAAATTTGCCATTACTTCTCTTAGATAAAATATTCAACCCGCATTCTACCTGTATTTTGTATTATAAGTGACATGGGTTTGTATATTGTTACTCTTTTTATTGTTATTTTTTTCTCCATAGCGCAGATGTTTGAGATTCAAAGATTAGAAAAGTTATCGGCTATTACTTTTAACTCGATTGCGCCGCTTTTAATTTTAAAGATAGGATGATATTTCTTTGCCTTTATAGCAAATGTATCAAAGATGTACTCTGCATTGCGTAGGAAAAATTAACACCAGTAAGGCATGAGTTGCAGGCAGTAGTTATTCTCCTTTCACAAAATAGTATGAAAGGATTTTGAACAGCTTTCGCTGACCACTACCAGCAAGGCTGATTAATTATTGGATGCGTTTGGTACTAATAGCAAGAAGATATATTCATTGGAAAAAACGATAAAGAAAGAGACTCTTTTTAGGCTGTAAAAATCATGTAAATTTTTACATTCCTGTAAGTTAAAATTCACGGTAAGCCGTAATAACAAAACTGTGCAATCGAGTTTAAGGCATTACCTTGAATATAGGGGGGTTCTGGCTAGTATTGATCGATGCTGTTTAAAATAAAGACTAGTCCGAGAGAGCACTCTATTTAGTCTTGGTGATTGATTTGATCCATTTTCCGTGCATCCCAATAGATCACCTAATGAGTGGGATTAGTGTTAAAGTACAAATGAGATTTAATATTCTCTTTATATTTTGTGATAAAAAATTGTTTAGATACTGCGTGTATTTAATTATATCAAACAGGATAAATATCAGATTTATTAGTCACATAATCGCAAATAATGCTTTAATATGTCTAGATATATCAGATTAATTAAGGCATCATTTGCCACTCACTTAATGTGGGTTAATAAAACAATTTAAAAAAACGGACACTTAACTGGCGAAATTGTAAACATATTACATACTTAGTCAGAGTACATAAAAATGTACACTGGTGTTACCCTAACTCAATAAAAGAGGTTTTCTATGAACAAAAAATTACTAATTACTGGTGCTGTAGCATCAATTGTTTTACTTGCTGGTTGTTCAAATCACGATGACATGAACGAAAGTATGTCTAACCTTACTAATCAAGTAAGTGAATTATCAGCAAAAGTTGATATGGTAGCAGACGATCAAGCATCCATGAAAGCAGATCTAGCAACTGTTGCTGGTGAAGCAGAACGTGCAAATTCACGTATTGATAATATTGCTACTTCTTATAAAAAATAATGCGTTAAAAAACAATAAAAAAAGTGGGTGTTAACCCACTTTTTTATTATTCGGACTCTATAACGACCGGTATTCCCTGATGTAATAACAAGGCTTCTGTCATCTCATCATTATCAACTACCTCTTGATTGTTAAATTTAATCACTTCTTTTGTCCAATATAAACTAAATTCAGTGTCATCGTCACTTCTTGATATTGGAGAATGAACTTCAAGCATCTTTTGACCATTTGGCTCCGATGCGATCTTAATCGGTTGATTGATTATACGAACAGATTCGTTGGTCGACACTTGCTGAAATAACCAACTAATGTCATCGGGATTCAAGCGAATGCAACCCGCACTGACCCGCATGCCAATGCCAAAATCTTTATTGGTGCCGTGGATCAAATATTCATAGTTTCCATATGCGAGCTGCAGTGCATAATCACCAAGCGGGTTATCTTTTCCTGCTTTTACCACCGAGGGTAAATGTTTACCTGTTGCTTGGAAATGCTCTGCTCTGCTCTGTGTCGTTGGCGTCCAACTTGGATGTTTTATTTTCATCCTGACAGTGGTTTCCATAGTAGGCGTTGAGCGGCCAATGCGGCCAATACCAATGGGGAAAATATGAACTTCCTGTTTCCCTTTCGGGAAATAATATAATCTTAGTTCGGGCAGATTAATAACGATGCCTTTATGGGAAACGTCTGGTAATAACATCCGGTTTGGAATTTGCAGTATTTTTCCTGGGGTGGGCAAAAAAGGATCTACCCCGGGATTAGCTTCCATTAGTGCAATTAGACCGACATTATAAAGCTTAGTAATAGCATTCAGGGTATCTCCCTGCTGAACTTTATATTCTTGCTGTATACCAATTAACCGTGATCCATCCTGTGGCAAAGGGTAGCCCTCTGCCTGCACAGCAACAGGATTTAGCATAAAGCAAAGCATCATTAAGCTGAGTATGATGCTGTGCTTTTTGAAATAATGATAATTTATTATTTCATTTGATAATAAATTAGAGTACACAAACATAGTGAAACCTTATACTGGTTGGGATTAGACCTAAATTACTTGAAATACAAAAATTGAGAACAGCTTCTATTTTATACTTATACCCATTTTACTCATTAGGTGATTTGGTATTGAACTATATCGAATGATTCGTAAGTCAAAAACGAGCGAATTGTTCAGTATTTTCACTTGGTAGTGAATATTCAACTCACTGTACAAACCATTATGAATTATGACCGAAAAAAGCAGCAGATGCATTTTAAATTATGCTTAGATTAATTTAGCCTTTTTCTTATGGTAATGAAAAACACTGCACCAGATTCACTGCAACTAAGTTATAATTGCGTTTTCTAGCAGGTATATATACCCAAACTACTTGAAGATGCAGCGTGTCCTGAATGCCAGAACAAGGAGTAACATGACCTTTCGAGCGATTAACTATGTTAATCCTCTATCGTTAGATGTAAATGTAACATCTTAAAGGGGGATTTCCTTTCCAAGTGTTGCAACACTGGGCTCGCCTTTGAGCGAAACTCCCGAAGGGCAAGTCGATAAACGATGCTTTTCGTTGTTAGAAGGCTTTGATCTAGCATAATGGGATCATTAGCCTTCTGCTTAGAATATTATCATTTCTCGTCTTGCTGATGCCTGCATCTTCAAGTGATTTGGGTATAATAATAATTTTGAGAAATAAACATGTCAAAACGTGATTGTTATGAAGTGCTTGGTGTTGATAAAAGCGCAACAGATGTAGAAATAAAAAAAGCGTATAAAAAATTAGCGATGAAATTCCACCCGGATCGTAATCCTGGTAATCCTGTTGCACAGGATAGTTTTAGAGAAGTAAAATCTTCCTATGAGATTCTTTCTGATCCTGAAAAAAGACAGGAATATGATGATTTTGGTCATCAGGCATTTGATCCCAGCCACCGGGCAAATTCTGGTTTTAATCGCCAGGGTGGATTTGGGCAATCTTCAGGTGATTATAATGATATTTTTGGTGATATGTTCAGACAACGTCATCAACCAAGACCTGAAAAGGGATCTGATTTACGTTATCGTATAAAACTAACCCTGGAAGAGGCCGTTAATGGTTGCCAGAAAGAGGTTAAACTCCCCAATACAGAGCAATTTCTAAAGGTGACTATTCCCGCCGGTATTGATGAGGGACAAAGTGTTCGTCTTGCAAATAAAGGTAACCCAGGAACCTTAGGTGCCGAAAATGGTGATTTGCTCGTAGAAATCAACCTTATTAAGCATGCGTTATTTGACCGTCAAGGAATGGACTTACATTGTTTAATACCCGTCTCTTTTCCAACGGCGGCATTAGGAGGAACAATAGAAGCGCCTACCTTCGATGGACATATCAGCTTTAAGATACCCAAGGGAACACAAGCTGGGCGAAAATTTCGCATTAAAGGCAAGGGTATTAAGGCAATAAAAAATGATGTTAAAGGTGACTTGATTTATGAAGTTGTCATTAACACGCCAACCAGTCTCACTGAAGAACAGGAAAATTTACTCACAGAATTAGCTAAGACGTTGTAAATTAATTATATTTAATGATACTTGCATTGATACCGATGACGCTAAAAAATATCAACCAGAGGCCAGAAATTTGGGATATGAATACATTTTTTATTACTGAGATAACAAAGTGATTAATGACTAACTTGATGGTTAGAAAATGTTGCGTGAAGGGATTATCCTTTCCGCAACATTTTATTTATCAACTATATTTCTAAGCCAAATCATTTTATTCGCCCTCAAAGTGATTCTGTAACAAACAATACCCAATATAATGAGCGAATCCTTTCCTCTCCGCTAATTTTAAAGTATAAAATATTTTTTATCCGTTTCCATTTGCGCTCTTGTTGCAATTTTAGGTTTGAAAAATAATTTTGCTTTGATTTTTTATCTGTTCATTTCGTGTTTGACTATACTTATCAGATAATCTCAATCAGCTTTGTAGTTATCCGTGAGATGGAGGTGTGTATGAAATACAGAACTGCGGCAGTCGCAGGCAGTTTTTATCCTGCGACTGCGGATCAAATTGATCAGGAGCTCAGTGTTTTTTTAAACGCACCGAGCGAGTCTACTACCCAAGCAAAGGCGTTAATTGTACCGCATGCGGGTTATTGTTATTCTGGTGCGGTTGCGGGTTACGCCTATTCTTACCTTAAAAATATTGCGCATAATATTAACCGCGTTATTTTACTCGGGCCCAGCCATCGAGTTGCCTTGCAAGGTTGTGCTATTTCCAGCTGTGATTTCTTTACTACACCCATTGGGCCGATACCCGTAGATAAAAGCGCTTATACTCAACTGCTGGATGAAAAACTGGTAACCATCAACGATCAAGCGCATTTGTTAGAACACTCATTAGAAGTACAACTGCCATTTTTACAACGTTCTTTACAAAATTTCGTGCTTGTTCCAATAGTGGTGGGGCAGTGTTCAGTGCAACATGTCAGTCAAATTTTAGAAATATTAAAGGTTAATGAACCTGGCACGCTGGTCGTGGTAAGTTCAGATCTTAGCCATTATCATCCTTACCAAGAAGCTCAGCTTTTAGATAATAGGACCATCCAGCATATCTTAAACTATGAGGATCATTTAAGCGGTCAAGGTGCTTGTGGTTGTTATGCCGTTAATGGTTTGCTGAGTTATGCCAAAAAACAACACTGGCCTATTAAGTTGCTTAAAAAAGCCAACTCTGGAGATACTTTTGGCAGTAAAAAAGAGGTGGTGGGTTATGCCAGTTTCATCTTATATTAGTTTAAGCCGTGAAGCGCAGGCAGAACTTAAACAATTGGTTTGGCAGGTGCTTGATAAGGCTGTTGAAGATCGAACCATGCTACAACCTGCTCCCCCAACATCACCGGCATTGCTAATCCCCAGAGCTTGTTTTGTTACCTTATATGCAGATAAACAGTTGCGTGGTTGTATTGGTACTTATGCGGCAGAAAAATCACTGTGGCAAAATGTCTGCGATTATAGTTATTACAGTGCTTGTGAAGATTGCCGCTTTGAACCTTTGCAGAAAAGGGAACTGCCGAATCTGAGTTTTGAGATATCAGTTCTATCGGCACTGCAGCCTTTAGCAAATAAGGGTGAGCGGGCATTACTTGATCAATTACAGATTGGTATTGATGGCTTATTACTAAAAGATTCATATTATAGTGCAATATTTTTACCCTCGGTATGGCATTCTTTAAAAACGGCTGAAGAGTTTGTAAATGCATTGAAAATAAAAGCAGGGTGGCCCGAGGACTATTGGCGTGAGGATATCAAAATATTTCGCTTCGAGACTTTTGTGATTGAAGGTTCACAGAAGACCTTTGTCCCGTAGTTGCTGTGGATTGGGTCTTATACCCATGATACTTCAAAATGCAAAGTCAGCAAGGAAAATGGTGCCGAGATGCGAGGCATAAAATTGAAGTATAGTTATTTCACATAGAGATCTTATAACAAAGCAGATTGGTACAATTTTCCTTGCCCTACGGGGCGCTAGCTCGAAAACCAGCGCTGCGTTGCACCAATCGGAAAGGGAATAACCATTTACATCTACCGCTAGAGGATTAACGCAGTTAATCGCTCGAAAGGTCATGTTGCGTCTTGCTCTGGTCTCCGATCTTGCGCCTGACAAAGCATCTTGAAGTAACATAGGTATATATAAACAGTTGAGTATCTCTTTATTGAGCATTCATTTAAACTTATCTCTATTTTGTTGTTAACTTGGTTGTCCATTTTTCTATGATTAATTCTTCATCCAGCACGGCCTCACTATTAGTTTCAAAAAAGAACTTTCTGCATATTTTTTCGATTGTTTTTTTACCCATGTTCTTGGCTGCCGTTGATCAAACATTATTAGCCACGGCAACACCCACTATTGTCAATGAATTAGGGGGGATGCATTTGGCATCTTGGATTATTATTGGTTATTTATTGGCCACGGCAGCTTCAGTGCCGATTTATGGTTGGTTAGGGGACCGTTTTAATCGTCGTAATATGCTGATTGTCGCTTTAGTTATTTTCACGCTTGGTTCAATTGTTTCTGCATTGGCACCATCAATGCCTATATTGGTTGTCGGGCGAGTAATACAAGGTCTCGGTGGTGGGGGATTGATGAGTTTATCTCAGGCATTAATTGGTGAATTTGTACCTCCTCGCCAACGCGCCAGATTTCAGGGGTATTTTGCTTCATTATTTGCTATTGCAAGTATTGGTGGTCCCGTGATCGGCGGTTTCGTTGTTACTTACCTTTCGTGGCAGTGGCTATTTTGGGTAAACATTCCGATTATCATTTTTGCTATTTCTCGTTTAATGTCTTTAACCACAACAAAATCAACACTGCATAAAGGAAAAATTGATTGGACTGGTTTGATCTTATTTCCCATTATAATGACCACCCTTATTTATTGGTTAACCTCTGGTGGTCATGGATTTGGATGGCTATCTTTAGAAAGTGTCATGATTATTGGCGCTTGTGTATTGCTGACTATCGTCTTTATAATCCAACAAAAAAAAGCGCTGCATTCTTTTTTACCGTTAACATTGTTATATAAAAAAGAAATCTATATTCCATTAACCTCCACTTTTTTATTTGCAGCCTGTTTATTTGCATTAATATTCTTTTTACCCATTTATCTGCAAATTGGCTTTGGTGCAAATGCATCAACGTCTGGTTTATTATTATTACCTTTAACCATAGGCACGATTACAGGCGCTTATACTACAGGTAAAATAATTTCCCAAACGGGGGTGCCAAAGTGGATTCCTGTGGTGGGTATGAGCATTACTACGATAGCATTTTTGCTATTAGGCTTATTACCTCCGGTTCCCGAGTTAATCGCCGGATTAGGGTTTTTCTGCGGTATCGGACTGGGAACGGTCATGCCTTCTACCCAGCTATTAATTCAATCGCTCGCAGGTAAGGAAAATTTAGGGCGAATAATTTCTATGGCCTCATTGTCCCGATCGCTTGGTGCGTCAATGGGTACTGCTCTATTTGGTGCGTTGATTTATGCGTTAATTCCAAATTTCAATCGTAATTCGGGCATAGAATTTTTATTAAATAGCCCACGGGAAAATATTATTAATGCTTTTCAAACAGGATTTCTTGTTGCTGCAATAATTGCTTTTTGCTGTGCTGTTAATGCCGCTCGAGCACCCAGAATCTCTTTGGATGATTTAGGAGATGAGTGGTAGTCTTTATGGTATGTATTAATATCGCGGTGCACTGTGTCCAATAGGTTATAGCCTCTGTAAAAGACCTTCGCCTTTTTCTTTGTTAGTTAGCTGCCGCTGGTTGAAAAGTAACCAGAAGAAGCTAAACTTTAATCTGTGTAGCAAATGGGTTCCTTAGTCATTAAATTAGGGGGAGTGATATTATGAAGGTACACAGTCTCACCATTACCGATAACCGTACCGGTAAAAGTTACGAAATTCCTATTCGATATGGCACCTACCCTAACTATGGCGCATCCATTAATGCGCTTGAACTCCGCAACATAAAAGTATCTGAACAAGACTTTGGCCTGTTAACCTATGATCCTGGTTATACAAATACCGCTTCCTGTAAGAGCAGTGTGACATTTCTTGATGGCGAAAAGGGCATTCTTCGTTATCGGGGTTACCCTATTGAGCAATTAGCAGAAAAAAGTACTTATTTAGAAACCGCCTATCTAATCTTAAACGGTGAGCTGCCTAACCAAACTCAGTTGAATGGGTGGCATAAAGATATTATGGCGCATACTTTTATACATGAAAACATCAAAAAATTGATAGACAGTTTTCATTATGATGCACACCCTATGGGTACTTTAGTCGGTACTGTGGCGGCGTTATCTACGTTTTACCCGGATGCCAAAAATATTCATGATCAAGCCTGTCGGGATAGGCAAATTTGGCGCTTAATTGCCAAGATGCCGACCCTTGCGGCCTTTTCTTATCGGCATAGTATTGGACTGCCTTATGTTTACCCGGATCAAAGTCTCTCTTACATTGGCAATTTCATGAGTATGTTATGGAAAAAAAGTGAACTGCAATATCAGCCAAATCCGATTTTAGAAAAAGCCATCAATGTACTTTTTATTCTGCATGCGGATCATGAACAGAATTGTGGTACTAGCGTTATGCGCGCCGTGGCCAGCGCTTACAGCGATCCTTTCTCGGCGACCTCCTCGGCAATAGCTGCATTGTACGGGCCTTTGCATGGTGGTGCGAATGAGGCGGTATTGCATATGTTAGCGGAGATCGGTTCCGTCGATCGTGTACCTGAGTTTATTAAGACTGTAAAATCCGGCGAAGTGAGTCGTTTGATGGGGTTTGGTCATCGTGTCTATAAAGAGTATGATCCTCGCGCAAAAATTTGTAAGACATTAGCAAATGAAGTTTTTTCTGTAACGGGTGTCAATCCACTACTGGCTATTGCCCTGGAACTTGAGAGAGTGGCACTACAGGATGACTATTTTATCTCCCGTCATCTCTACCCTAACGTTGATTTTTATTCCGGCTTGATTTATCAGGCAATGGGATTCCCCGTCGGAATGTTCCCCGTCCTGTTTGCTATTGCGCGTAATACGGGCTGGCTGGCGCAATGGCAGGAATTTCTTGTCGATCCTGACCATAAAATAGCCCGCCCCAGACAAATCTATTGTGGCAGTGAAGTGCGCGATTATATTGCAGTCGATAAGCGTTGAAAGCAGATCAGGAAAGAGGATCTTCTGTGCAACTAGGGCTTGTTTAAATAAAAGTTAAATAAGCCCGCAGAGCATTTTATTTGCTAATACCTTATTATTTTACTGATAATTTTCTCGCTAGCCACTATGATTGGGCATTACTTTTTAATGGATGATCTTCAATGCGCGGCGGAAAATTTACTAATGTACCTGATTCAATAAACTGGTCAGTTTTTAAAACACTTCTCCCTTATCTGGCCGAATACAAACTGCGCGTTTTTTTAGCTTTATTGTGTTTGATCTTTGCCAAAGTTGCCACGATCGGTTTACCTTTTATTTTAAAGCACATTGTTGATGATCTTGATGGCAATAAGTTACAGGTGATCGCGGCACCGATTATGTTAGTTGTCGCCTACGGAGTATTAAGACTGGCATTAGTCTTATTTGGCGAATTGCGCGATACATTATTTGGCCGAGTGACCGAGCGCACTATGAGGCGGGTGGGATTAAATGTTTTTAAACATTTACATCATTTAGATTTAGACTTTCATTTAAACCGGCAAACGGGCGGGTTATCACGGGACATGGAACGTGGCGTTTCCGGTATTAGTTTTGTGATGCGTTTTATGATTTTTAATATTATTCCCACTTTATTAGAATTCGCTTTCGTTGTGGTTATTTTACTGGTTAATTACGGGCTTAGTTTTGCGCTGGTTATTTTGCTCGCGGTCATTAGTTATGTCGCTTATTCGGTAAAAGCAACACAATGGCGGACCGAATTTATTCGTGAGGCAAATATTGCTGACTCGGCAAGTAACAGTCGGGCGATTGATAGTTTGCTGAATTATGAAACCGTTAAGTATTTTGGTAATGAGACCTATGAAGCCAACCGTTATGATGTGGAACTTGCTAAATGGGAGCAGGCAAAGCGTAAAAACCGCCTATCGTTATTCACCCTAAATGGTGGGCAGGCTTTAATTATTGCCGCGGCAATGACGGCCATGATGACGCTTGCCGCGCTCCAAGTTAGCGCTGGCAGCATGACACTGGGGGATTTTGTCTTAATTAATGCCTTCACCATGCAAATTTTTATGCCCCTTAATTTTCTTGGTTTTGTCTATCGGGAAATCCGCGGTTCACTGGCTAATATTGAACAAATGTTTAGTTTATTAACGAAAAAACCTCAGGTTGAAGATTTACCCAATGCCCGGCAACTAATAATCACAAAGGGTGAAATTAGTTTTGAACAAGTTGGCTTTTTTTATCAGCAACAGCGTGACATTCTCAAGCAGATATCATTTAAGGTAAAATCAGGCCAAAAAATTGCGGTTGTAGGTGGAAGTGGTGGCGGTAAATCTACTTTAGTTAAATTACTGTTTCGTTTTTATGATGTCACGGCAGGGCGAATTTTAATTGATGAGCAAGATATCCGCCAGGTGAGTCAACAATCCCTGCGTAGGGCTATTGGTATCGTGCCGCAGGACACAGTTTTATTTAATGATACTATTCTTGAGAATATCCGCTACGGACGGCCGGAGGCCAGTCAAGCTGAAATAGAGCATGCTATCGACTTGGCGCATTTGCGCGGTTTTATTAATAGTCTGCCCGATGGTGGGCAAACAGTGGTGGGTGAGCGCGGCTTAAAGTTGTCTGGGGGAGAAAAACAACGCGTTGCCATTGCGCGCACTATTTTAAAAAAGCCGGCCATTTTAGTCTTCGATGAAGCAACTTCGTCGCTCGACAGTTACAGTGAACAACAAATTATGAGCGCCATCAAGGAGGTATCTAAAGGTATTACTAGTTTAGTGATAGCGCATCGATTATCAACTATTGTTGATGCAGATAATATTTTAGTGATTAAAGAAGGGCAAATAGTCGAGCAGGGGAATCATCGACAATTGCTAGCACTGCTGGGTGAGTATGCGGCATTATGGCAGTTGCAGCAAAAGGAAAATTAATCACAGTTAATGGCTGAATTTTACAGACAAAAAAGCCGAACAATTGTTCGGCTTTTTTAATGTCGCTTTAAACTAGGATTTACTCTTCGTCTTCAGCAACTACTGGGCGGTCTACCAGAGTGATGTAAGCCATAGGAGCTTTATCACCAGTACGGAAACCACATTTAATGATGCTAGTGTAACCGCCTGGGCGTGTCGCGTAACGCGGACCCAATTCATTAAATAATTTTGCAACTGTTGCATCATCACGAAGACGAGCAAATGCTAAACGACGATTAGCAACGCTATCGGTTTTAGCAAGTGTAATTAATGGCTCAATTACACGGCGCAATTCTTTTGCTTTAGGCACGGTAGTTTTAATAACTTCGTGCATTGCAATAGATATTGCCATGTTACGAAACATAGCCTGACGGTGGCTACTGTTTCGGTTAAGTTGACGTCCACTTTGACGATGGCGCATAACCTAATCCTTATAATTCGTTATTAGTGTGATTGGATTAATCTTCAATAAGACTTGCTGGTGGCCAGTTTTCCAGGCGCATACCCAGATACAGTCCACGTGAGACAAGGTCATCTTTGATTTCAGTTAATGACTTACGGCCTAAATTAGGCATTTTCAGCAGTTCAACTTCAGTGCGTTGTACCAAGTCACCAATATAGTAAATTGATTCTGCTTTCAAACAGTTAGCAGAACGAACAGTTAACTCTAAATCATTCACCGGGCGTAAGAGAATAGGATCAAACTCAGGTTTTTCTTCTACTTCAACAGGTGCACTTATAATGCGTTCATCAACAAATTCGTCTAGTTGTCCAGCTAAAATCATAGCTGCCTGACGAATTGCTTCTTCTGGCTCAAGTGTACCATCGGTTTCCATATCGATGACAAGTTTGTCTAAATTGGTGCGCTGTTCAACACGAGCAGATTCAACACTGTAAGCGATACGCTCAACAGGGCTGAAAGTGGCATCGACGAACAGACGACCATTGGCAGACTTATCTTCTTCACTATGAATACGAGATGAAGCTGGGACGTAGCCGCGACCTAATTCAATTTTAATGCGCATACTGATTTCAGTATTGCCCGTTAAATGACAGATCACGTGTTCTGGATTGACTATCTCGAGATCACTATCATGAGTGATATCGGCTGCAATAACAGGACCGGCCCCAGATTTAGTTAAACTAACTAAAACTTCGTTTTTACCTTCAAGTTTAACCGCTAGACCTTTAAGGTTTAGAAGTATCTCAAGGATCTCTTCCTGCACGCCTTCTTTGATGCTGTACTCATTTTGTACGCCATCAATTTCGACTTCTGTTATTGCTGCACCCGGCATAGATGATAACAAGATTCGACGCAGCGCATTACCTAAAGTATGACCAAAACCGCGTTCTAACGGTTCTAGAGTCACTTTGGCTCTGGTTGCATTTATTTGTTCGATACCAACTAAGTTCGGTTTTAGAAAATCTTTTACAAAACCCTGCATTTTTGTCCTCTCATAGTAATTAACTTTACTTAGAGTAAAGCTCGATGATCAACTGTTCGTTAATCTCAGCCGATAAATCTGAACGTTCAGGTTGACGAGTAAATACGCCTTCCATCTTCGTTGCATCAACAGAAACCCAAGTTGGGACTTCACGTTGACCGGCGATTTCAAGTGCTGCGCCAATGCGTGATTGCTTTTTAGCTTTTTCACGAATTGCGATAACATCACTTGCTTTAACGTTAAAAGAAGGAATATTTACAACTTTACCGTTGACCAGTACAGCTTTATGGCTAACTAGTTGACGAGATTCAGCGCGTGTTGCACCAAAACCCATACGGTAAACAACATTATCTAAACGACCTTCAAGTAATTGAAGCAGGTTTTCACCCGTGTTGCCTTGTAAACGTGCAGATTCTTTGTAGTAGTTACGAAATTGCTTTTCAAGCACACCGTACATACGACGTACTTTTTGTTTTTCGCGTAATTGCAAACCGTAATCCGACAAACGCGGTTTACGTGCACCGTGAACACCGGGTGCATTATCGATTTTACACTTAGATTCAATCGCACGGACGCCAGATTTTAAGAAAAGATCTGTTCCTTCGCGACGGCTAAGCTTTAGCTTAGGACCTAAATATCTTGCCATTGTTCTTTCTCCAGTTACCTTTAAACGTCGTAATTATACGCGGCGTTTTTTAGGCGGACGACAACCATTGTGTGGGATTGGTGTAACATCAGTAATGTTAGTTACACGGAAACCCGCCGCATTTAGTGCGCGAATCGAAGATTCACGACCAGGTCCCGGTCCATTTACAAAAACTTCTACGTTTTTAAGACCATACTCTTTAGCCGCTTCAGCAGCACGTTCAGCAGCAATCTGTGCAGCGAACGGAGTAGATTTACGAGAACCACGGAAACCAGAACCACCGGCAGTTGCCCAAGAAAGCGCATTACCTTGACGGTCTGTAATAGTTACGATTGTGTTGTTGAAAGAAGCATGGATATGAGCCATACCATCAGCAACTTGCTTTTTAACGCGCTTGCGAGCACGAGTTGGAGTTTTAGCCATTATCTCTTACCCTATTTCTTGATTGCTTTGCGCGGACCTTTACGAGTACGAGCATTCGTTTTAGAACGCTGTCCACGTACAGGCAAGCTGCGACGATGACGAAGTCCACGGTAACAGCCAAGGTCCATAAGACGCTTGATGTTCATAGATACTTCACGACGTAAATCACCTTCAACGGTGAACGTAGCTACTTCTGTACGAAGAGCTTCGATTTGTGTCTCATCCAGATCTTTAAGCTTTGTTGATTCAGCAATACCAGACGCTGCACAGATTATCTGTGAGCGAGTTTTACCGATACCAAAAATTGCAGTTAATGCAATTACAGCATGCTTATGATCAGGAACGTTAATGCCAGCGATACGGGCCACTATGCACTCCTTAAAAGTTAATGATTCATTTGCGAAAAGCCCGGTAGGATACTCGACAAATGAAAAAAGAGAAAAATATAGTTTAACTATTATTGATTAAACTATTGGAATCCAAAATCGATCTTAGCCTTGGCGTTGTTTATGCTTTGGCTCTACACAGATAACACGCACCACACCGTGGCGCTTGATAACTTTACAGTTACGACAGATTTTTTTAACGGATGCACGAACTTTCATTGCAACACTCCGAAATCAAAATTAAAATATTAATGGTTATATTAAGTCGCCACAAATACAAATTATTAAAATAACCAGGAAACTAAATTACTGACTTTGTTTTTAAATAAAAAAAAAGTGTAACTAGTGAACATGGGCGCAATAATATAGCAAATATTAAACAGTTATACGAGTAATAATTGATTCAAGATGATTAATATCGTTGCGATTGGTTGAAATAACTCAGCAGCAGTTAGTTTTCTGCTCAATAATCACGATATTGTTTGTTGATAACCAGTTGAGAAATTTAAAAATAATTTTAAATCCCCTTTCAATTAAATTATTTTTAATCTATATCAGGGATAATTATTATAAAAAAGCGGCTAGAGATCGCTAATTATTTGACTGGTTCATCATCACGGACAAATTTTATTTTATCAAAGCCCATTCTTAAAAATTCAGTTAGGCGGAAATTTTTTTCAATTCCTTGACCGCGACAACTCATTGCAAGCTGTTTTTCCATTGCTAAAAAGCTTTTTAAATCGATACCTTCAGCGTCTGCAACTGCTTCATACATATCATGAAATTGATTGTATGAAAATTGAATAGTCTTACGCTTGCCTTTAAACTCATATGTTACTTGTCTTGCCATCTTTAAACCTTAATGTTTTATGTTTAGCTGGTTTTTATTTAGGGGTTAATAACCCAACTAACCAAGCAGAAATATCTGTAATTTGTGCAGCACAAACAGAGTGCTCCATTGTATAACTTTTATAACTTGGTTGAAATCCCATTTTGGTTAGCGAGTCTAATGCCTGTTTTCCCAAGCTAGGATCCACCACAGGATCCCGGCTGCCATGCATGATCTCAATATTAAGGTTTTTATTTTTTTCGCTAAGTTTAATACTGTCTTTAGTTGCAAAATAAGTAGACATTGTCAATAGTCCAGCCAAGGGTTGCGCATAGGTTAGTGCTGCCTGATAGGCCACTGCGCCCCCTTGGGAAAAGCCCGCGATAACTATTCTGCTGGCTGGGATCCCACGTTCAATTTCTCGATCTATTAATGCTTGAATCAATTTGGCTGAACTGTTTAAGCCATTTAAATCAACTTGGCGTTCGATGCTCATCTCTAAAATATCGTACCAGGCTGGCATTTTTAAACCACTATTAATAGTAACCGGTATCGATGGTGCGTGAGGAAATATAAAACGAATAGCTAAGTCTTCGGGTAAATTTAATTCTGGGACAATGGCTTCAAAATCATGTCCGTCTGCGCCTAAACCGTGTAACCAGATAACGGCGGCATTGGCTGTTAATTTGGGTTGTACTTCTGCACAAGGTAAATAATTCATAACGTTTATTCTTTAAAATAATGGATTGATAATATAACAATGTTATGGCTATAAAAATACTTTTTGGCTATCTTAGGCCCTATTTATCTTTTGCAATTTTTTTTCAGCCATGTGTTTTGATGTATTATATAATTTTAATGCAACGATGAATACAGACTAAAAAAGGCAGGTAAATTAACTGTCAGGTAGGCCTGACAGGTTTTATTTTGAACCTTTATCTCTTCATAAATCCTTTGCCTTGAAGAAAGTCCATCATGTGTGGCCTAGCTTCTTTTTGCAGCATTCCTGATATTTGCTCAGTCCAACTCATCTCCTTTTGAGCACTTGTTCTGCTTTTATAATACTCCCTAATCTGTTGGTCATAGGCTTCAAGCGCGGCTATATCGTCTTTATCAGCTTCATTTAATGTTTTATGTTGCGAATAACTATTTTGTTTTAGGGTTAACGATAATGGCAAGCGAGGTTTTACTTCAGGATTCTGATCCGGGTAACCCAGACATAAACCAAATACGGGGAAAGCCAAGTCAGGTAAGTCCAGCAGTGATGATACGGCTGCAATATCATTTCTTATTCCGCCAATATAACAAATCCCTAATCCTAATGCTTCTGCGGCAATAACGACATTTTGAGCAAATAAAGCACAATCGATCGATGCGGTTAATAATTGTTCGGTATAACCACTTTTCATGGGCACTTTATGCATCTCACAAGCGAGTTGATGGCGGTGCATATCTGCACAAAAAACCAGAAATACGGGTGCCTTTTTAACATAATTCTGGTTACCCGCAAGCTCTGCTATTTTCTCACGTTTAGCGCCTTTTGATACCTGAATCACGGTACAAGCCTGAATAAAACTGGAGGTCGCCGCCGCTTGCCCGGAACAGATTAATTCTTCCACGATGGATTGTTCTATCGGAATATCTTTAAAAGTACGAATCGAACGGTGAGATTGTAATAAATGAGTGACATCCTGCATATCATATCCTTAAAGTGGGGTAATTTTAGCCTGCTCGACTTTACCACATTCTATGAATAATTTAACGCAGCAGAAGGGAGATTGAAAATTTAGCGCTATTTTTCAAATGCTAATGGCAGTTATAGGTATTGTTTATTGTACAAAATAAACTATATTTTTTGGAAGTGTGTGAAGAAACATCGATTAATCAAAATCGCAACGTTAATAATGTGAAGTGGTCGAGTGTTTCGATAATATTGATTGTTTTATAGTTAACGGATAGTCGATGTTATGAACCTTGGATTAATTAAAATTAATCTCGTTGATATCTGTTATTAGAACGCGGACATACAAACCTCTTTAATAAAACGTAAAATTATTGTTCTTCGTAATATTGGTTGTAACAAAAAAACAGGGAAAAAAAGAGATGGAAAATTATGCGACTATCCCACAAATGATTCAATATGTTGTTAATACGTATAGTAATTATTCTGCCCTAAATTTTAAAAATAAGGGTTCTTGGGAAACGATTTCCACAGAAAAATTTTCTGAAACCATTCGTCGTCTTGCCTTAGGTTTGCACTCACTTGGCATTAAAGAGGGTGAAGGTATTGGCCTTATTGCTAATCCCTCTCCCCAATGGGTGATGATTGATATTGCTATTATGGTTAATAGAGCAATTTCAGTGCCGATGTTTGCAAATATATCTTCAACCCATTTTCAGTTTCAAAGCAAAGACAGTAATGTTAAATATCTTTTTGTGGATGATGAGGAATTATTAGCGGATGCAATAAAACCCCTGTTACACTCATTTACAAAAATTATCTCCTATCACCCTAAACGTAGCGCTAAAAATGCCATTAGTTTTGAGGAATTGTTAACCTTAGGCGACCAGTTATCTGCCAAACAGCCAAATCTTTATTCTCTAATGAGGCAGGCTGTTCGTCCAAAGGATATAGCAACTGTTATTTATACCAGTGGTACAACCGGAATGCCCAAAGGAGTTGAAATAACGCATGCTAATCTGATTTCACAAATTAGAGCGACAACACAACTGTTTCCGCTGCATTCTGCAAAAGACAAGGCATTGACTTGTTTACCCTTAGCCCATGTTTTTGAAAGAATGGTTATTTATTTTTATATATCGACTGGTACTCCCATCTTTTTTGCTGATGATATTAAAAAAGTAGGTGAACTACTCAGGCAAGTCCAGCCCTCTGTTATTACCCTAGTCCCTCGCCTATTAGAAAAGGTTTATGCGAAAATGCATGCTCGAATAGAGGAACAATCCACTATCAAAAAAAAGCTTATGTCGAGTGCATTTGAAAGGGCGATTAGCAAGGAGCCTGGCGCTCATAATCTGCTTGATAAAATTTATGACAAACTGATTTATTCAAAATTGAGAGAGGCTTTAGGAGGAAATTTACAAATGGTAATCAGTGGTGGGGCGGCGCTGAGTGTCAGTATGGAAAACTTTTTCAAAAATATTGGACTCAATCTATATCAAGGTTATGGTTTAACCGAAACGTCACCGGTTTTAGCGGCTAACTACCCGGGTAATACGCGTTATCGAAGCGTGGGTAAGATTTGGCCGGGTGTTGAAATAAAAATATCAGATCAGCAGGAGATTCTGGCTAAAGGCCCTAATATTATGAAGGGTTATCACAATGACCCGCAAACGACTCGAGAAACTATCGATCCGCAGGGTTGGTTACATACGGGTGACTTAGGCTTTGTTGATCAAGATGGGTATTTATTTATTAACGGCAGAAAGAAAGAAATTTTTAAAACATCAAACGGCAAGTATGTCAGTCCCATCCCTATCGAACAAATGTTATGTGTTTCCGAACTTATCGATATGGCCGCAATCATGGGGGAAAATAAAAATTTTGTCTCCTGCCTGCTTTTTCCTGATTTTGAAAACCTGGGCGCGATTAAAAAAAACCGTGGCTATAGTGATATGAGTAAGGGCGATTTCCTTAATTCGAGTGAAGTCACACAGGAAATTGCCGCGCTTGTTGAGCGTGTTAACAGTCAATTAAATGAATGGGAAAAAATTCGTAAATTTAAATTTATAAAACAGTCAATCGGCATAGAAACAGGTGAGCTTACCCCAACCATGAAGATTAGACGTCAGGTCATTGAACAGGAATTCAGTGAAATTATTAATAATTTTTATAGGGATCAGGATCAAGAAGGCGAGTAATTGGTTATTTCATTATCGATAATAGTTTGCAGTAATGGTGATTCAGCAGGGGAATGATATGAAAGAGAGATTAGCAATTGTAGACGGTATTCGCAGTCCATTTTGTAAATCTGGTACCAGTATGGCAAATATTCTAGCCGATGATTTAGGGGCTGTTATTGTCAAAGAATTAATTGCAAGAACCGAAATCGATCTGAAGTTGATTGATGAACTAATATTTGGCAATGTTGGTCAACCTGCAAATGCGCCCAATATTGCCAGAGTTATCGCCCTAAAAGCGGGGTTGCCGTTAGAGGTTATTGCACATACCGTGCACCGAAATTGTGCTTCAGGCATGGAGTCTGTCACCACCGGATACGATAAATTATTAGCGGGAAACGCCAATATATTGATCGCAGGAGGGACAGAAAGTATGAGTAATTTACCTTTCAATTTTAGCAAAAAAATGACTCAGGTTTTTGAAAATGTAATGAAGGCTAAATCCATTGGACAAAAGTTATCAGCTATTTCAACATTGAGGCCCGCCGATTTAAAGCCCGTTATATCCATTGTAGAAGGGTTAACCGATCCGGTTTGTGGCTTAAGTATGGGGCAAACGGCCGAAGTATTAGCCCGTGAATTTGCTATCACAAGAGCCGAGCAGGATCAGTTTGCCCTGCAATCGCACTTGAAGGCTGCCAAAGCAAATGAAGCTGGTTTTTTTACCCAAGAAATCCATCCGATCATGTTACCGCCAGATTACAGTCACGTGCAATTTAATGATAATGCTATTCGGCATGATCAAAGTCTAGAAAAATTAGCTAAATTAAAACCCTTTTTTGATCGTGTTGCCGGCACTGTCACAGCCGCTAATGCCTGTCCTATTACTGATGGTGCGGGTGCGGTGTTAATTATGTTGGAAAGTAAAGCAAAGGAATTGGGTTATTCGCCCTTAGGTTATTTAAAAGCCTATAGCTATGCGGGATTGCAACCGGAAAGAATGGGGTTGGGCCCGGTTTACGCAACCTCTAAACTTTTAGATAAAACCGGGATGGCGATCTCAGATTTTGATCTGGTGGAGTTAAACGAAGCCTTTGCCGCTCAAGTTATTGCTAATCAAAAAGCGTTTGCATCGGCTGTTTTTGCGCAACGATATTTACACAAAGATAAAGCGCTTGGTGTGCTGAACAGTGATTTATTAAACGTTAATGGCGGTGCTATTGCATTAGGACACCCCGTGGGAGCGACCGGTACCAGATTGATCATTACCATGTTAAATGCCCTGCGCCGACGTAATAAAAACAGTGGATTGGTGACCTTGTGTATAGGTGGCGGTCAAGGTGCTGCTATCGCATTGGAGGTAGAATAATGAATTTTACATTAGATATTTCACAATCAGGCCCAACTTCGGGGGTTGCAACATTGACCTTTGATTTTCCGGGGGCACGAGTTAATAAATTAGATTCAGTCGCATTATTAGAGCTCAAAGGGCAGATTGATTCTCTGGCAAAAAATAATGTCGTTAAACTGTTGGTCTTTCGCAGTGCCAAAAAGGATACCTTTATTGCCGGCGCTGATATCAATGAAATTAAAGATCTGCTTAATGAGGCACAAGCTTATAAAGAAATAAGAACCGGGCAGTTAATTATTGATAATATTTCTAAATTACCTTTTCCAACCTTAGCGGTTATAAACGGGGTCTGTCTGGGTGGCGGTTGTGAGTTAGCGTTAGCTTGTACTTATCGCATCGCCACGGATAATCTTAACGCTATTATAGGCTTACCCGAGGTCAGTTTGGGTATTATTCCCGGTTTTGGCGGTTGTGTGCGTTTACCAAAACTGATTGGCTTACAAGCTGCTCTGCAGTTAATACTGTCCGCTAAACCTGTCGCCCCTAAAAAAGCGCTGCGACTCAAATTAGTCGATCATCTCTATAATAATGAGCTTGAAGAAAGTTCAGTCGCTGATTTTATCGAACGTTTAGTGAATGATAAAAGCTTTGTGAAAGGGTTAATAAAGCGCCGTTCAAAGTCTGCTAAGAAATTTAACCAGAGAATTTTAGAAGATAATATTTTAGGGCAAAAACTGATTTTTAAAAAAGCCAAAGACAGTTTGCTTAAAAAAAACAAAGGTCAATATCCCGCGCCGCTTAAAGCTTTAGAAACCATAGAAAAATCATTCAATTTAAAAATAGCGGAAGCGTTAGAGGTAGAAGCGAGAGCCATTTCTGAGCTTGCTGTTAGCGTAATAAGTAAAAATTTAATTCAACTTTTTTTTACCTCTGAGGCATTAAAAAAAGAAACCGGTATTGTCGAATCCAATCTTGAGCCACAAATAATTAATCAGGCCGCGGTACTCGGCGCAGGGGTTATGGGCGGGGGGATCGCCTGGTTATTTTCAAAAAATGAGATACCGGTCAGGCTTAAAGATATTGAATGGGATGCGGTCAGTAAAGGTTATCAAACCGCGGCGCTCTATTATGGACAATTAAAAAAAGTCCATAAAATTAACGAAAATAAGATCCGCGTTAAAATGAATTATATTGCAGGGACGGTCAATTATAACGGTTTTAAAAGAATTGATCTGGTTGTTGAAGCGGTGTCTGAAAATCTAGAGGTTAAGAAAACAGTCCTGGAAGAGGTTGAAGCACAGCTGTCTAAGCAGGCGATATTAGCGTCGAACACCTCGAGTTTATCCATTACTGAGATGGCTGTAAATCTGCAAAGGCCGGAAAATTTTATCGGTATGCATTTTTTTAATCCGGTTAACAGAATGCCGCTTGTTGAAATTATACCGGGGGAGAAAACCAGCCAACAGACCATTGTCACATTGGTTAAACTCGCTAAAAAAGCCGGTAAAACACCCATTGTTGTTGCTAACTGTGCAGGTTTTTTAGTCAATAGAATTTTAATTTCATTTTTGAATGAAGCCGCTCTGATGCTTCAGGAGGGAGGCGTTGTTACCGAAATGGACCATGCTCTTGAAGCATTCGGGTTGCCGATGGGACCTTTTGTTTTAGCCGATGAGGTCGGTATCGATATTGGTTATCATGTTGCAAAAGTATTAGAGCAAGCCTATGGCGAAAGAATGAAAGTGGCGGGTTTATTTACCCAAATTTTTATCGATGAGAAGTTATTAGGTAAAAAATCGGGTGTGGGTTTTTACCGCCACAAAGGCCACGACAAATCCTACAATGAGGCGCTGGATAAGATTATCTATACTTATCGTTTTAGCAATGGAATAACAGCCAAAGCATTTAACCAGGAGGAAATCGTAGACAGGTGCATTCTTATTATGGTCAATGAAGCGGTCAAATGTTTACAGGAAAATATTGTTAAGAATCCGGCTTATCTGGATATGGCAATGATCCTCGGTACAGGTTTTCCTGCATTTACAGGCGGTCTTTTAAAATATGCCGATAATCGTGGCATCGGCAATATTTGCGATACATTAAATCAATTAGCGGCTTTATATGGTGAGCGTTTTCTGCCCGCTGAGCAATTAATAGATAAAGCAAAAAACGGCGGGAAATTTTATAATTAGCACCCGACAGCAAGCGTGGTTTGGATATCCGTAGAAGGAGTTAATGATGCATAAAGTAAATAATGAACCCGAAGAAGAGTCTGTGATAGATACCTCTAAAATGAATGCCGAGAAGGCCTCAACAATGAGGATAACCGAAGCTGCGCGAGAAGCGGCCGCGGATCAAAAAAGTTTCGCAGGGCAGCTTTTTATGGGCAGTTTCCAACCGGACTTATTATTCCCTTTTCCGGTCCAGAGTCTTGAAGATAAAATAATAGGTGATCATTTAGTTGAGAAAGTCTGCCATTTTCTTAAACAAAACCTGGATCCGGAAAAGGTAGATGCGACCCAAACTATTCCTACCGATGTGATTGAAGGGATGGCAGAACTAGGGCTTTTTGCCATGAAAGTACCTAAAGAATATAATGGATTAGGCCTTTCTCAAGTTAATTATAACCGTGTCATGATAGCCATCTCCTCTTATTGCGGCAGTACCGCAGTATTGCTCAGTGCTCATCAATCTATTGGTGTGCCGCAACCGTTAAAAATGTTTGGTACTAAAGCGCAAAAAGAAAAATACCTGCCTTTATTTAGAGAAGGAAAAATATCAGCTTTTGCCCTTACCGAACCCGAAGTAGGGTCTGATCCCGGTAAAATGGAAACCACTGCAACCCTTAGCGATGATGGTGAACATTATCTTATAAATGGTGTAAAACTCTGGTGTACCAACGGCTTGATTGCAGATGTATTGGTGGTGATGGCCCGGACCGAGGATAAAATAGCTAACAATGGCGAGCAAATAAAACAAATTACTGCTTTTATTGTTGAAAAGGAGATGCCAGGTATTGAAATAAAACATCGCTGCGACTTTATGGGGATAAGAGGGATTCAAAACGGTGTAATAAAATTTACTAATGTAAAAGTACCGCTAGAAAATATTATTTTAGGTAAAGGCAAAGGATTAAAGCTTGCATTGGCGACACTCAACACCGGGCGTTTAACCCTGCCTGCAGCCGCTACCGGTATGTCTAAGTATTGCTTAGCTGTCGCCCGGGAGTGGGGTAACGAAAGGGTGCAGTGGGGACTGCCGATTGGTAAACATGAGGCGGGATCTAAAAAAATAGCTTTTATTGCTGCCAGCACTTTTGCGATGGAGGCGGTTACTTATTTAACCTCGCATATGGCCGATGATCCTAAATTAGATATTAGAATTGAAGCTGCCATGGCTAAACTATTTTGCTCAGAACTTTCCTGGAAAGTGATCGATGAGACGATGCAGTTTAGAGGCGGACGAGGTTATGAGAAAGCTTCATCACTTAAGGCCAGAGGAGAAAAAGGCTATCCTATCGAAAGAATGATGCGCGATACACGTATTAACCGAATTATCGAAGGTACAACGGATATTATGAAGCTGTTTTTAGCGCGTGAAGCGATGGATCCGCATTTAAAAGTCGCCGCTGAAATATTAAAAAAGAATGTTTCCATGGAAAATAAACTCCATGCAGGCGTTAAACTTGCGGCTTTCTATGGCAAATGGTACCCCACTCAGTGGCTGAATTCTTCGCTTTGGGCTAGCCATACTGATCTAGGAGAATTGTCCAAACATTTCTCCTACGTAGAAACGACATCCCACAAACTTGCGCGCACGATTTTTCATTATATGGGGCTTTATCAGGACAGGTTAGAGCGTAAACAAAATATTCTCGGCATTTTAATGGAAATTGGTACTGAGCTGTTTGCTATGGCCACCACTTGCTCCTATGCAAAATTTAAAATGGATGACGATCCTAGCGACACGACACCTAAGTATTTAGCGGATGTTTTCTGCTTAAATGCAAAAAGAAAAATATCCCGCTTATTTGATGATTTAACTGATAATGATGATGAAAAAGAAAATAAATTAGCGAAAAGTGTCTTAAAAGGCGATCTAAAGTGGCTGGAAAAAGGCATTATTTGGTCTGAAGATTAATTATCTTTTATTAAAAACTCAAATATTAAAAACTCAAAATAAGTACTGTGTTTTGAGTTTTTTTATACTGAGTACTTTTAAATTATTACTCTATAGGATTTTTTTAACTTGCTGCCAGCGTGCAATACTTGTCATTTTTTCTGCACCAGCATGATGCTTTATTGGTCGTGAACCTGTTATTCCTGAGCTTGAAAACCCCAAAAAACACTAACACCTTGAATGCAAAATTATTTACATTCAAGGTGTTAGTGTTTTTTTTGTGTTCTTCTTTTAGGTTTTTTGATATTTGGCTCAATTATTGCTCATGTTAATTATGCTTATATTAATTATGCTTATATTAATTATGATTATGTTAATTATCATAATGCTGTTGAACGCTGCTGTTCATGTTTTTTATGTAGAAAAACTAATCAGCCCGGATGTCTATCCTGTGGAGTTGTATGACAGGTAGATAATAGTCGCTTTAAAAAGTGGGGACCTATGAATAAAAAAATGCTCATATTTACAGATTTAGATGGCACATTACTTGACCATTACACTTATCAGACCCGAGCTGCAGATTGTACTATTAAAAATCTTAAAGAAAAGAATATCCCCATTATACCCAACACCAGCAAAACCCTTGCTGAAGTGCTACTAATTCGAGCAGATTTAAAACTTGAGACACCTTTTATTATTGAAAATGGTGCAGCTGTTTACATACCGGTTAACTATTTTAGCATACAACCCGATGGCACCCAGTTGGAAAATGGATTTTGGGTTAAATCATTTTGTCAAAAAAAGGATTTTTGGCTGTCTTTATTAAGCGCGGAAGCAAGGCAATTTAAGACTCATTTTCGTGGCTTTTCACAAATGAGAGCGCAGCAACTGGCTGATTTAACCGGGCTCAGTATAACGGATGCAGGATTAGCTAAACGGCGTCAATTTGGTGAGCCTGTTGACTGGTTAGGCAGTCAACAATCTCAAGATGATTTTATTAAACACATGCATCTGTTAGGTGCCAATGTGCTTGAAGGAGGACGATTTTTACATATCAGCGGAAATTGTGACAAAGGACAGGCACAATCCTGGTTGGCGCAGCAGTATAAAATTAATCAACCTGAACGGGGATTGACTGTTATTGCATTGGGCGATAGTGATAATGATACGGCAATGCTAGAAGCCGCTGATATTGCTGTTGTAGTGCGTTCTCCTGTACATGCTTTTCCAATCTTACAAAGAGAAAATGAACTTTATTTTAGTCGTGAATATGGGCCTGCCGGATGGGCGGAATGTTTACAAAAAATAATTTTTTAAACTGCAATTAAGGAGCTCTATTATGGCTGATTTTTATCAAAACGGTATTGTTACTACCCTGCATAGTTTGTCGCAGCGAAGTAATGAGGATCTTGAAGCAGAATTATTGAAATTTTCAGCTATACGACCGATGGGGCTGATCTTACCCTCTTTATATTCCGAGTTAGAGGGAAAGGCGTTACCCGCTATCATTAAACATTTAAGTAAAACAAAATATTTATCAGAAATTGTGATCGGTTTAGACCAAGCTGATGAAGCACAATATCGCCAGGCTTTGAAGTTTTTCAGCAAATTACCCCAGCAGCACAGCGTATTATGGAATGACGGCCCGAGATTACAGGCATTAGATGCAAAACTGCAGAAATTGGGCGTTGCGCCAAAAGAGTTAGGAAAAGGGCGTAATGTTTGGTATTGCATGGGGTATACATTAGCGACAGGTAGAAGTGAATCCGTGGCATTACATGATTGTGATATTTTAACCTATGACAGAAAACTTCTGGCGCGATTACTTTATCCTGTTGCCAATCCGCAATTTAATTATGAATTCTGTAAAGGTTTTTATGCGCGTGTCGCGGGTGGCAAAATTAACGGACGAGTTTCGCGGTTACTGGTCACTCCTTTGGTTAAAGCCCTCAAAAAAACGGTCGGGCACCACGATTATTTAGAGTTTATTGATAGTTTTCTTTATCCGCTTGCCGGTGAGTTTTCATTCCGTCGTGATGTATTAAATGATTTGCGTATTCCAAGTGATTGGGGATTAGAAATTGGCGTACTATCAGAAATGCATCGTAATTACGCCAGCAACCGAATCTGTCAGGTAGATATTGCAACGACCTATGATCACAAGCATCAAGATCTGTCTCTTGAAAATAGTGAAGCCGGATTATCAAAAATGTCCGTTGATATTACTAAAGCATTTTTTCGCAAACTGGCAACCCAAGGGGAAATTTTTAGTACTGAGAATATCCGTACTCTTAAAGCCACCTATTATCGGATCGCACTCGATTATGTGGAGATGTATCATAATGATGCTCTGATGAATGGTTTGACCGTGGATATACATAATGAAGAGAAAGCGGTGGAAATGTTTTCTGAAAATATTATGACAGCAGGACAGCAATTTTTAGATAAGCCAATGGATACACCTTTTATCCCTTCATGGAACAGAGTCGTCAGTGCAATGCCCGATGTGTTAGAGCAACTTAAAGAGGCGGTGGAGTTAGATAAAATTGAATTTAGTAATAATTAATCATCAAAGGAAATTTATGTCTGATTTTAAGCGCAAAGCAAAATCATTAAAAAATTGTCAAAAGAAATTAAATCAACAGCTGGAAAGTATCTATCAGGATATTGATTTAGATGTTACTTTTGAGGAATTAAGTGAAAAATTAATATTTTTAATGCGTTTAGATAAGACCTGCCATGCACCTGTTGCAGCTCAAAATAAGTGGTCAGAGCAGGATGTTATTCTGATCACCTATGCAGACAGTCTGCTAGAAGCGGATAAAAAACCCTTGGTGACACTGCATCACTTTATTGATAAATACTTAGGTAAAAGTATCAACAGTGTGCATATCTTACCTTTTTTTCCCTATAGCTCTGATGATGGTTTTTCAGTCATTGATTATTCAAGTGTGAATGAATCATTTGGTGACTGGAAAGATATTCAAGCAATCGCCAAAGATAGGCGCTTGATGTCAGACCTGGTGATTAACCATTGCTCTAGCCGCAGTGCCTGGTTTCAAAATTTTATTAAAGGGGAGGGTGTCGGGCATGACTTTTTCTACACAGCAAGCCCTGATGATGATCTTTCCAAGGTGGTACGTCCCAGAACGTCAGCGTTATTAAACGAAATTCAAACGGGGAAAGGTCTGCAGCATGTTTGGTGTACTTTTAGTCATGATCAGGTTGATTTTGATTTTAGGAATCCCGTGGTGCTGGAAAACTTTGTGACTATTATTCGCCAGTATCTGGATATGGGCGTCAGAATTTTCCGTTTAGATGCTGTGGCATTTTTGTGGAAAAAAGCCGCAAGCGAGTGCATTAATTTACCTGAAACTCATACTATTATCCGCTTGCTTCGAACCTTAATTGAGCATGCACAACCCGATGCGATTATTATTACTGAAACTAATATCCCTAATGTACAAAATTTAACCTATTTTGGTAATGCCAATGAAGCGCATGCCATTTATAATTTTGCATTACCGCCTTTATTAGTTCATACCCTAGTCAGTGGTGATTGTAAGCATCTTAAGCGCTGGTTGATGAGTATGCCTCCCGCACAAAATGGCACCTGCTATTTCAATTTTATCGCTTCCCATGACGGCATCGGTTTGCGTCCTGTGGAGGGGTTATTAAGTGATCAGGAACTAAACAGACTAGCGGTGACATTGGAAGGCTTTGGCGGGAAAACCTCCTGGCGTACTACGGATCAAGGCCAGCAAAAACCCTATGAAATTAATATCGCCTTATACGATGCACTGCAAGGCACCACTGAAGGTGAAGACAAACTGGGCTTTTACCGGTTTATTTGTGCTCATAGCATCATGCTTGGTCTGGAAGGTATACCCGGGATATACATACATAGCCTGTTAGGCACCCGAAACGACTATGAGAAATTAGAAAATACACAGCATAATAGAGCCATTAATCGTCATCGTTGGGACTATAATACCTTAAAAGAAAAGTTATCTGGACATCCTGATCACCACAAAAATGTTTTATCTGAGTTGAAGCACTTAATTAATATTCGTATAAAACAAAAGGCATTTCATCCTAACGCAACACAATTTACACTGCATTTAAGAGAGCAATTATTTGGTTTTTGGCGACAAAGCCAAGATAGAGCACAGAGTATTTTTTGTATTAGCAATGTCAGTAAAAATACGCTGGATCTATCTCTCAGTGAATTGAACTTAATTATTACTGAAAGCTGGTATGAGTTAATCACGGGGGCTAAAATTGCACCTGGGCAAGAAACGGTTAGTTTATTGCCTTATCAAACGCTATGGATAAGCAACCTTGATATGGATATTTGATTGGTAGTAACTTATTAGAGATAAATCTACTTTAATTAAATAGGCGGCAGATTCAACTTTGAAGTGCATAACCACTAAGCGGCTATAGCCACTCTATGTTCAGCCATTAATTTGGCTGGCGTTTTGTAATTTATTTTTTTTCTTGGTCTATCATTGAGTTTGACTATTACATCTTGAACTTCTGATTGCGATACTTTTTTGAAGTCTGTTGATTTCGGCCAATATTGTCGTAATAGACCATTGGTGTTTTCATTCAATCCTCGTTGCCACGAACAATAAGGATCTGCAAAATACACATCACATTTCAAACTCTCAGTCATTTCTTCATGATAAGCAAATTCTTTACCATTATCCGCAGTGATCGTTATTACGGAATCTTCAAACGGTTTTAACAAAGCAATGGTCGCTGCTGTGACTGTTTTCGCTGATTTGTCATCTACACGTGTCGACACCGTAAAGCTAGTTTTCCGCTCTACAATAGTGACCAACGCGCCACTGTGTCCTTTGCCAATAACCAGGTCGATTTCCCAATCACCCATTCTGCTTTTATCATCAACAACTTGTGGGCGCTCATCAATACTTATGCGGTTCTTTATAAACCCTCTACCTGCTTGCTTATCTTTATTGCGTGTTTGGTAAATTTTTCCTTTCCTACGTAATTTTTTGAATAAGTTACCGCCACTTTTTTTATCTGACCAAACATGCTGATAAATGGTTTCATGGCTAATATTGATGCTTTGTTGCTCTCTAAGCCTGCCTGATATCTGCTCTGGACTCCATTTTTCTTTAATTCTGGAGTCAATTAACTCAATGAGACTTGTTGTCATTTTAATGGCTTTACAAGCGGCTAATCGACGCTTATCTGATGATATTTGAGCTTGCTGAATACGATAACCACGCTTACCTGTATTACGGGACAACTCCCTGCTAATCGTTGAGTGGCTAACACTTAGTTGCTTTGCTATTTTATTTTGACTCAAACCTGTTTTCTTTAAGGCATAAATCTGGCATCGTTGTTCGTAGGTCAGTTGGTTATATGTTTTCATTGTTGCATCTCTTGCCGGAGAAAAAGCGATTAGCATATAGTCAGCTGACCGTTTTTTCTACCTATTCAAGTTATGCACTTATTATTTGAATCGAAGGGCTATTATTTTAATATTTGTTATTCACTATTAAGCTAATTAAAACGTGCCAACGGAAAATCTGGATTTTTTACACATCAGAAAATTAATGGTTAGAGATCAGATTAAAAGACGTGGTATTAGCAGTATTAACGTCTTAAATGCAATGAGATCTGTCCCGCGGCATCTGTATGTGCCGCAAAAATTTTTAAATGAAGCCTACTCTGACTATCCGCTGCCAATTGGATTAAATCAAACTATTTCCCAGCTCTATATCGTCGCTGGTCAGATTTGTTGCCATAACGGGAAAAGTTGCAAAGAGCAACGGTTTGATCCGACCCTAAGAACATTCCCTCCACCGATTAAGCTGATTTTGAATCATCCCGGCTGGTTAATAAAAAGTCGGAATAAGCCCGCGAATGCCATCAATAAACATCTGCACTGACATAATAAGCAGTAACATTCCCATCAATTTTTCTAATGCTGATAACCCTTTTGTTCTTAATAACTTATATAAATAGGGCGAAAACAATAATACAACTGCTGTTAATATCCAGGCAATAATAAGTGATAGGAATAATTCACCTGTATGTTCGCTATTGGTTTTGGCCAGAACTAACAAGGTGGCAAGCGCTGCGGGGCCTGCAATCATAGGCATGGCAATGGGCACAATTAAAGGTTCATCGGAGTCTTTTGTGGTAAAGAGACTTTCTCCATTAGGAGAGGGGAAAATCATCTTTAATGAGATAACAAAGAATATAATGCCGCCTGAAATAGTAATAGCCTCGGTTTCCAAATGAAACAGGCTTAAAAATTGTTTACCAAAAAACAGAAAAGTCACCAAAATAAACAAACCAATTAGCATTTCTCTGATAATTATTTTGGTATGTCTTTGTTTATCTACATTTTTTAGAATGCTTAATAATAACGGGATATTGCCAATGGGATCTAAAATAAAAAACAGTAAGATCGCAGTTGAGAGAATTGGGAATGGGCTTTCCATATGAATTTTTCCTTAAATTCCGTTGTGCTTAGATTTGTAAATGACTAGAAAAATTTATTATATCCCATTAATTTTACAAATCGTAGACTTTGCAGATGAAACTCTTTATCCAAATTAAGGGCTTAAAATAAGTTTTTTGAAAATAATTAATGATTTGTATTTAATCGTGCTTAACGATAACTTATTATATGTCATAGTTGCTGCTCTTTATGCTCTAGATATTGCATTAAGAAAATAATAAAAATACAGGGAATTGATATGATAATTGATATTAAACCGCTTGAGCTTTCCAAGCGGGGGGCTTGTCCAGAAACTTACAGTTTTGGAGCTGATTTTTCTGACCATATGTTTAGCCAAAATTTTGAACAAGGCAGCGGTTGGGAGAAAGCTGAAATTACCCCTTATCATGCATTAACACTTGATCCTTCAGCGGCTGTATTTCATTACGGACAAGAAATATTTGAAGGTTTAAAGGCTTACCGTTCATTCGATGGAACGATTAATTTGTTTCGTCCTTCTGAAAATTTCAAACGTTTTAACCGTTCAGCTAAAAGAATGGCGATGCCCGAAATAGATGGAAAATTTCACCTGAAAGCACTTAAAGCGCTTATCTCGCTTGATCATAATTGGATTCCGGAGCAAGTGGGATCGTCTTTATATATCCGCCCGACAATGATTGCGACGGGTAAAAAGTTGGGTTTAGGGGCGAGTGATTCCTATATTCACTTTATTATCACGGGGCCAGCCGGATCTTACTTCAAGGGTGGTTTTGAGCCGGTATCGGTTTATATTGCCGATAAGTATCGCCGCGCAGTAGTGGGGGGAGTGGGTGAAGCTAAGACGGGCGGTAATTATGCCGCCAGCCTGTATGTCTCAGAAGAAGTTGAAAAACTGGGTTATTCTCAAGTACTTTGGTTAGATGCTGTACACGGCAAGTATATTGAAGAAGTGGGTGCAATGAATATCTGTTTTGTTTATGAAAATAAGCACATTGTAACACCAGCCTTAAGTGGCAGTATATTACCCGGTATTACTCGTGATTCTATTCTTAAACTGGCGCCGGCATTGGGATTTGAAGTCAGCGAAGAACGCTTAGATATTGAGCAGATATTAGCCGATATAAAAAGTGGTAAAATAACGGAAGCATTTGGCTGTGGTACTGCCGCTGTTATCTCTCCGGTTGGTAAACTATGCTGGAAAGGCACTGATTATATTATCAATAACAATAAATCGGGCGAGATTTCCAAGCAGTTATATGATGAGCTGACCGGTATTCAATACGGGACACGCAAAGACCGTTTTGGCTGGATAGAGAAGGTTGATCCAGCGGTTACGGTAGACGTTTAATTATTCATTTTTACTGTTAAGCACACTAAGAAAAAACCCATTAAGTGATTGATATTTAAATCGCTTAATGGGTTTTTTAATATCTGCTACTGGCGTTAGCTCTTTTGAACTTGTTGGTCACCACTGGCTTTAGAATGCTTATAATTCACAAAAGTAATCATTAGAATAATTATTAGGCCTGCAATATTTATAAAATGATTAGGGGCTAATAAAGAAAATGCAGATAACAATAGCAAAACTCTGCTGTATAAAGGTAATACGGTCAGTAATCGTCCTTCGATACTGCCCGCAACAGCAATAATTAAACCGATAGTTAACACGATTGAAATGACAAATTCAGTATTTTCTCCCTCCATCCAAATAAGCCCGGAAAATGCCATCATAATAGGAATAATCAAAAATCCCTGAGCTAATTTAAAGGCTTGCACAGCGGCTTTCATGGGTGAACAATTGGCTATACCCGCTGCAGCAAACGCTGCTAAGGCGATTGGAGGTGTTACATTGGATGTTTGAGATAACCAGAATACAATCATATGAGCTGCTAATAAACCCACACCGAGTTCAGTCAAACTTGGCACTGCCATAATAGATAAAACGATATAAGCCGCTGTTACCGGCAAGCCCATCCCTAAAATCATAGCTGCAACTGCAATAAGCCCCAATACGGACCATAAATAACCACCGGAAAGGGCCATTAAAAATTGGGTGAATTGTAAACCTATGCCCGTTTGACCTACTACGCCGACGACAATACCCGCAGTGCCACAAGCAACTGAAATAGGAAGCGCAAGCAATGCGCCTTCTTTAAGGCCTTGGATAAAGACGGGAATACTGATGCGGCTGTGTTTTCTGCACATAGCAGCGACTAAAATCGCCACACAACCCGCAATACCTACTAAGATAGGCGAATAACTCATTAAAAGAAGGCTGGTAATTAACAATAATGGCAGTAAAAAATGCCATCCGTTTTTCAACACTACTGATATTTTTTCAGTTATTTCCATGCCTTTTAGCCCTAACTTACAGGCCATTAAATGCACATACAGCAGGGTACAACCAAAATACAAGATAGCCGGGGCAATAGAAACTAATAATATTTCACTGTAGGGAATACCGGTAAATTGTGCCATAACAAAGGCACCAGCACCCATCACAGGGGGCATTATTTGTCCGCCCGTTGACGCTGCGGCTTCAATGCCGGCTGCTTGTTCCGGTTTATAACCCAGCTTTTTCATCATTGGAATAGTTAATGCGCCCGTTGTGACCGTATTAGCTATGGCTGAGCCTGAAATAGATCCTAGTGCCGCGGAGGCTATCACGCTGGCTTTGGCAGGACCGCCTCGATACTTACCTGCAATTGAAAATGACGCATCGATAAAAAATTTACCCGCGCCGCTTACCTGCAAGAATGCGCCAAATAATACAAAGATAAATACCACACCAGCGGCAATGGCTAAAGGTGCACCATAGATACCATTGGTTGAATAAATATGGAATCTGACTATTTCCTCAATAGAAAATCCTTTACTGGCGACATTAGAAGGTAGTATGTCGCCGAATATGGCATACAGCAGAAACATTACGGCAATAACAACCATCACCAGGCCAACGGTTCGGCGTGTCGCTTCAAGCAATAACACCACAATAATTAGACCAGATAACTGGTCAAGTGTTGTCAAACCGTCCATTAAGAAACTGATATCACCATAATCGAATGAAACAATATGATATGAAGCCCAAGTGATCGCAATAATGCACAGTAGATCCAGACTGCGTCCAAACAGGTATTGAAATGAAGATTGCTGGGATTTTATAAGGGGTAAGGTAAAAAATACTAAAATCAGTATCCAGCTTAAATGTATGGGCCTAAATACGGGTGCGGATAAATCCGCGGTAATGCCCTGCCAAATTTGAAATACAGATAATGAAATAGCCGCAAATGCGGCTATTAATAATACTTTATCCGTTATCAATCTGCACATGTTGTTCTTTGTGTTCATGATTTTCTCCACGGAAAATGGTTTATCTGTTTTCTTTTAAATATTTTAATGCACCAGGATGTAACTCGACTCCTTTTAATCTGTCCATATTTTCAATGGTTGTAAATTTGGTGACACTAATTACTTGATTAATTTCTTTCATATGTTCAAAAGCAATTTTAGTCATTTTATAGGCAAGCTCGGTATCCAGATTTTTGTTAACCACTAAAACATTCCAAACGGCTGGCGCGACAAATGCATTAACCTTGTCATAACTATTAACCGGTACATCGATAGCTTGATAAGATGGATTGCTAGCAGAAACTGTTTTTAGCTCTTCAGGTGTGAAGGATAAAATACGAATATTATGCGTAAAAGCCAATTCAGTAATTGCACCAACGCCAATGCTGCCGACAATCACACCTGCATCGATTTGACCTGCTTTGATTGCATTTGTAGTGGCAGTATAATTTAAAGATTGCGCATCGATATCCGACTCATTAATCCCTAAGGCTGCAAGAATATTGGTTGAACTAACACGTGTACCTGAACCCGGCGCGCCTAAGGAAATTCGCTTGCCTTTGAGATCCTGAATCGACTTAATATCAGAGTCTGCTGGCACAATAAATTGAACAACATTGGGATATAATGCAAATAAGACCGAAACATCCATTTTACGTGGGAAAGGGTCGACTCCTTGATAGCCCTGTAATACAACATTACCCATTGCAAGACCGGCAAGCTGTTTATTTGCGGATACTTTAATGGTGTTTTCAACCGATGCTGCTGTTACTTCTGCGCGCGCATCAAAATTATCAATGTTTTCACTCCAAATTTTAGCGAGCATGCCGCCTAATGGGTAATAGGTACCACTTTGACTGCCTGTGCCTATAGTGTAATTTTCAGCGATGGCATTGAATGAAAATAAACAAGCTAAGCTTATTCCCAGTATTCCTTTTTTGATTACATTTTGCATTAGTCAGAACTCCATTATTATAAATGTTAGTAAATTGCTAAACGATTGTTGCGCATAGCACCATAGCATTGAACCTGATATTTAATCAGACAGATTAGTTGAGCTAGGTCACAAAATCATCTGCTAATTCACCATCTAGGTTGCATTTTTATTTTTTGTAGAGCTCATTTTGATTTTTTTGTAGCGTAACTAATCGGCATTATATTTATGAAAAAATTTAATCCAATCCTGCTATTCCTTTTGACTTAGTGCGCTGTATGAGGTGGCTTAAACACAATTTTATTATGAGTATCAGAGAATTAACGCATCTTAAATCCCACGATTCAATTGTTAAAGATGTCACGTTAGCCTTTAACCTGCTATTTCATCTAACAGATTAGTCGACTTATGTCGCAAAATAATCCGCGGAGGCATCCAAGTAGAGTCCATTTTGAGCTGGAGGGCATCAAGACCGGGAGCAACACTTCTGATTTAAGGCCAAATAATAAACAGTCAAATTGGCAGAAGATCACTTTAATTGAAGATAGGTTGGGCATATTAAGTGTTTTTATAATACCTTTTACAATGTAATTCGTGCGTTATTGAACTTAATTGATGCTTTTTACGTATATAGAATGCGGTACTGTATTAAGACATCAAAATGGGCGATTAACAAAAAATTATCACAGTCTATTTTGACTTTTTATCCGATACCATAAATAATCGCTATTATATTTATGAACAAATTTAATCCAACCCGGCTATAGGTATTATTAACGTGATAAAAAAAATACCAACTAAATCATCAGGGCAAGATTTAGTTGCTAAAAACATTATTCTAATGTTACAGGAATATATAGGTTGGCTGGGTTTCAAGCCCGCTATCCATTTTGAGTTAGAGGGCTGTATAACAAGACCTCAACCCAGTTTCACTATTGACTACCAGAGAATCAACGCACGCCTTAAAGCCAATAATATTGAGGGGGAATTAGTTTCTGAATTTTGGCAGAATCAGTGGGAATACGTGTCTAATTTTTCCCAACAATCACCTTTGAAAGAAGCGCAAAATTTAAGCGCTGTGATGAAATATTTGCCTTGCTGGTTTCGCGAACAGGGGATTAAGCAAACTTATATAAAACCGGTCGTGTGGGCGGGTGATCAGGGTAGATTCGCCACAGGGAGTGGAACAATATTCAGTGCACAATCGGGAGCTGTCCATATTCCTAATGCAATACAGATAAATATCAGCGCATTGAATACACAGGGTGACAATATAATAACGGATGCGGGTTTTGGCGAATATCTGCAGCAGTGTTTTTTAGAAACCAGCTTAAACTGCGCGCTATTATATTTACCGGAACCTGAAGCCTATCAGAGATTATTATTAAAAACAGATTTTGGGTTAGCACAGGAATTGTGCTCCCCCACTGACATTTCCGGGGGACATCAAGGCAGTATCGCGCTGTATAAAAAGTTCGGTAAACATAATCAGGATATGGGGGTAACGCCTCTGATATACAGTGCAAATAATGAAGTCTTAGTGACACAGCAAAATTGGCAAGAGAGCGCCAGAATTGAGCATAGATTGGGTGCCTCAAGTCTTTTTTATAATCCCTTTTACAATGTAATTTTTGCATTATTGAACTTAATTGATGCTTTGCACGTATACAAGCGCGGATCATGTATTAAGTTATTAAAACCTGAAATAAGCAAAAAACAACTACCACAGTCCATTTTTCCCTCCAATAATGAGCAGGGATCACTGTGTTTATTTCGTCAAGAGACTTGGTTTGCCGATTCAATTGATAACATTTACAAATTTTCAACTTTTAACAACATTAATCTTCCCGATATGTTGCATGATGGTTCTGGTAAGGCATTAAAAGCCGAAATTATTAAAAACTATCAGCAGGATATATTTTCTGGTAATTCATTGTAGATATTAAGCGACTGACAGATGACTATAAAACAATTAAAAACACCCTTACTGACTGGCACATCAGTTGCGCAGAAACGAGCTGAATTAAAGCAGTATTATGCTAATACAGTTCATACTTATGAGTCACTGTTCAGCTTAATCAATAATGATGATGCTTATTATTTAAGACCCGAACCGTTACGCCACCCGTTAATTTTTTACTTTGGGCACACAGCGACTTTTTACGTCAATAAGTTAATGTTAGGTAAATTTATAGATAAACGCATCAATCAAAAGCTTGAAGCTATTTGCGCAGTAGGTGTTGATGAAATGAGTTGGGATGATCTTAATGGTACGCATTATGATTGGCCTAAGGTTGATGAGATTATTGAATATCGGCGCCAAGTTTTTGCACTGGTTAATGACCTAATCGATAATATGGAGATTAGTTTACCCATTTGTAAAGGCTCTTTAGCCTGGGTTATGTTAATGGGTTGCGAGCATGAGCGCATTCATTTAGAAACTTCCTCGGTTATCATGAGAATGTTACCTGTTAAGGATTTGACATCCAATCAAGACTGGTTGGCTTGTACTTCAGCTGGCGCTGCCCCTGAAAACACATTACTTGCTGTTGAGGGCAAAGCACTTACCTTGGGCAGAGCAGATGACCATCAAACTTATGGTTGGGATAACGAATACGGGCAGACAAAAGTGCAGGTTGAACCTTTTAAAGCCTCAAAGTTTGTAGTCTCAAATGGAGAGTTTATTGAATTTATAGAAGCGGGTGGTTATCAAAACAAAAGCTATTGGAGTGAGGAAGGGCAACAATGGCTGGCATTTAAACAGGCTAAGATGCCAAGATTCTGGTCGGAAATAAATAATCAATATTGGCAGCGTAATTTATTAAATGAAATTCCATTACCTTTGAATTGGCCGGTTGAAGTAAATTATTTAGAAGCCAAAGCCTTTTGCAACTGGAAAAATAGCAGCAGTGAACATTACATTCGTATGCCAACTGAAGCAGAATGGTACTGTTTACGAGATATGGTAGACAGCGACCTTACTAATTGGCGGCAAGCGCCAGGTAATATTAATTTAGAATACTTTGCATCGTCATCACCCGTTGATCAATTTTCAGAAAATGATTTTTTTGATTTATTGGGTAATGTCTGGCAGTGGACAGAATCTGCAATCGACGGTTTTGAAGGATTTCAGGTTGATCCGCTTTATGATGATTTTTCAACACCTACCTTTGACGGTCAGCATAATCTTATTAAGGGGGGATCATGGATCTCAACGGGTAATGAAGCAATTAAACACGCCCGTTATGCTTTTCGTCGTCATTTCTTTCAACATGCAGGATTTCGTTATATTGAATCAGTCTCAGAAACCATTCCAACCATACCGGTAAACCAATATGTAACAGATAAAAAAATCTGTACTGAATTGGAGGCGCATTTTGGTGATAATTATCTAGGATTGGGCAATTATTCCGTCACTCTGGCGAGGTATGTCCTTAAGCAGTTAAACAATTTTTCAATAGCGAAAGGAAAGTTGCTTGATTTGGGATGCAGCGTAGGACGTTGTAGTTTTGAGTTATCTCCTTATTTTGAAGCGGTTGACAGTGTTGATTTCTCTGCTCAGTCTATACCTTACTCAGTGCAGTTACAGCAGGGGAAAACCGTTCGTTATGAGCTTGAAAAAGAAGGTGAGCTGGTTGACTTTAAAGAGATTAATTTGAATTCTGCTGGGTTAAATGCAAACTACCGGAACATTCACTTTAAACAAGGCGATCCGAGCAACTTAAAAGCGTCATTTGATGACTATGATGTAATTATTGCCCAGCAGGTGCTTGAGCAAAATTATGATCCTCTGCAGTTTTTACGTACTATTTCAGGCTCTTTAAAGGAAGGGGGGATTTTAATACTGGCATCTGCCTATGATTTTAACCCGGAAATTAAACCTGAAAAAAGATTTTCTGGTAAGAAAGTAAATGGTGAAAACTTTACTGGTTTTGATGCCGTTCAACAGGCCTTGTCTGCTCAGTTTTCGTTAGTTGCCAGTGAGAACATAGCAAAGCCATCACGTCATTGCGCACGTAAATTTACGGTCACCAATCAACATATTACCCTATGGAAAAAGTTAGTTTAATCTAGGATCTGTTGAGATAAGAAGAGCTTACCTGCTAAAAAATATTAACCCCAGCCAAGTAAACTTGCCTGGGGTTAATATAACAACAGCAGAAAGAGGGCGCTGCTAATAACTTTTGGTTAATGATTTATTCTTATTAACCAAACTCACCACTGACATAACCCTGAGTTCGTTTACCAAAAGAGGGCTTTACTAATCTCTTTTGGTTAATGACTTATGGTTATTAACCGAACTCACCACTGACATAACCCTGAGTTCGTTTATCAATCGGGTTATTAAATAGTTCGGCGGTATCTCCGTATTCAACTAATTCACCCATCCAGAAGAAAGCCGTTTTATCTGATATACGCTTAGCTTGGTTCATCGAATGTGTCACTATGACGATAGTAAACTTTTTACGCAGTTCATCCATTAACTCTTCAATTTTATGGGTCGCTATAGGATCCAAAGCACTGGTGGGTTCATCCATTAGGATAACTTCCGGCTTCATCGCAATGGCACGAGCAATACATAAACGCTGCTGCTGTCCACCGGACAGACCTGTCGCCAGCATATTAAGTCGATCTGATACTTCATCCCACAGTGCGGCACTGCGCAGAGACTCTTCTACAATTTTAGAAAGTTCTTTTTTATCTTTCATACCCTGCGCTTTAAGACCAAAGGCAACATTTTCATAAATGCTCATTGGAAATGGATTGGCTTTCTGAAAAACCATACCTACACGCATTCTTAAATCCTGAACATCAATATCCGCATAAATATCTTCATTTTTAAATTTCACTTCACCTGTGATGGTGACACCTGCAATCAGATCATTCATGCGATTTAATGTACGCAGTAGAGTTGATTTTCCACATCCAGAAGGACCAATCAACGCTGTTACCTTGCGCTCGGGAATGATAAATGAAATATCTTTTAATGCATGGTTTTTGCCATAGAAAAGATTCAGGTTGTTTATTTCAAGCTTGTTCATTTTATATGGCCTTTAGTAAGATTTTTTAGCGTAGCGGGTAGCAATGAGTTTCGTGATTAAATTTAAGAAAAGCACTAACACAATCAGAACGGTTGCCGTTGCATAAGCCTGATCCCATTCATTTTGGCTAAAGAGCTCTTGGGTTAATTTGTACAAGTGTACTGTTAATGTTCTGCCTGAGTCCAATACCGATTCAGGAATTTTAGTGACCATACCTGCGGTTAAGAATACCGGTGCAGATTCACCAATAACACGGCCGATACTTAGGATAATCGCAGTGATAATACCTGGCATGGCACTGGGTAAAATTAAACGCCAAATAGTATATATTTTAGAGCTGCCTAAAGCATAACCACCTTCACGATAACTCATCGGTACCGCCATTAGCGCCTCTTCGGTGGTACGGATAATAACCGGTAAGATAAGTATCGATAAGGTTAAGGAACCGGCTAAAATGGAGAATCCCAGCCCTAATGTGGTAACAAAAAAGGTCATACCAAATAGACCGTAAACGATTGAGGGAATACCTGCTAGCGATTCGATACAAAAACGTATTACTTGTACTATTTTACTGCCCGGTTTGGCATATTCAGTTAAGTAAATAGCCGTCATTATACCAATAGGGGTCGCAATAGACAGCGTCAGAACAACCATATAAACGGTTGATACGATCATTGGCCAGATGCCTGATGCTTCGCCAATTCGCGTGTAAGAACTTGTGATAAATTCCCAGGTTACAAAGCTTAAACCATTACTTAAAACGTGCCAAACAACCCATAGCAGAAACAGGATCGTAACAGTGGCGGCAGCCCAAGTTGCTGCTAATAAAAACTTATCTTGAGTTTTTCGCGTTAACATTAGTAGGCTCTCTTTTTGTTAATGTATAAAATAACTGCATTCAATATGACGATAAATACCAATAAAACAATACCGGTCGCATAAAGTGCGCTGGCATGTATTCCCGTTGCATAGGACATTTCCATGGCAATATTCGCGGTCAGGGTTCTTGCCGGATCAAGTAATGAACCGGGCATGGCAGGGGCGTTACCCATTACCATAATAATGGCCATTGTTTCACCAAGCGCACGCGCAACACCCAGTGCAATAGCTGTTAAAATTCCACTTTTAGCTGCTGGAATAAGGACTTTAAATATGCTGTAGATATTTGAAGCCCCCAATGCAAGCGCGCCTTCTTTATAGACCGGGGGTAATGCGCGCAAAGAGGTTTCTGAGATGGTAATAACGGTTGGTAAAATCATAATCGCCAGAACGATAATTCCCGCTAAAATGGTATTACCTGCTGGAATATTAAAAATCACTTCAATAGCCGGGACAATAATTACCAAGCCGAAAAACCCGTAAACAACCGAGGGGATACCCGCCAGTAGTTCAACGGCTGGTCTGACAATATTGGCTAACCATTGTGGCGCAAGCTCTGCCAGAAAAACAGCAGTGAATAGTGCAACCGGCACGCCAACAATAACAGCGCCGATAGTAGAGGCTAATGACGCCACTATCATTGGAAAAATACCAAACAGCGCGGGTGGTAACCATAGATCACCAAATACTAAATCTAAAACGCCTGCTTGACGGAATGCGGGTAAACCTTCAGAGAAGAGAAACCAAACAATAGTGGCTAAAGAGAACACACCAACTAACGCCGAACAAATAAACAAGATGTGGAAAAAGATCCCTATCCAATCCCGTTTTTTTGTTGGAATGCTCTGCGCTGTCTGTGGAAGACTTTTATTTCCAATATTCATTATACTGCCTTAGGGTAATACTACTTATTTAACGTTAATTATTATGACAGAAGGCACGCTTGCGCCTCCCTTATTTTAATTATGAGATTGTTCAATGCTGATATAACCTTGATCGTCGATGATTTTTTGACCTTCATCGGACATAATATAGTTAACAAAATCGAGTGCCGGTTGAGCAACATTCTTTTTATATAGTACTATAAAGGATCTGGCAAGTTTATATTCACCAGAAAAAACATTTTCATTGGTGGCTTTTATACCATCTACACTGAGCGCTTTTACCAATAATTCATGATCGACAGAGCCTAAAGAAATATAAGCAAGCGCATAAATATTGTTAGCAACCATTGTCTTAACCATACCGTTACCATTGCCAACCAAGGTACGCGGGGAAATATCTGATACTTCGATATTATTGACATTACGTTTTAGACCCAATATTTTTTCGAATTCTTCCCGCGTCCCCGATGATACATCACGTGTAACGGCAATAATGGGTTTATCTTCGCCACCTACCTCTTTCCAATTAGTTATTTCTTGGCGATATATTTTCTTTATCTCTTCTTTGGTTAAATTTTCTACTGGGTTTGACTTATTGATAACGATAGCGATCCCATCATGGGCAATCACCATTGTGTCCACATCAGTTAATTCGTCAATGGTCAGTTCGCGAGAAGACATGCCCAGCATAGTAGTGCCATTTCTTGCGGCAACAATACCTGCTGATGACCCCATGCCTTGTACCTCTACATCAATGCCCGTTTTTTTCTGATAAGTCTCGCCCAAGACCTCCATTACGTTGGAAACAGAAGTAGAACCTGCGATTGTAACGGTTGTTTCTGAAGATGCAAATGCGATGGGCGACAAAACTATTGCGACCAATAAACCAATAACCTTTTTCATAATAAATTCCATGTGAATCATAACGGTAAAAATATTCATCTGATTATGCACTAGAACCAGTTGCTCTTACAAAATTTTCAAAGCAAAAAGAGGAGCATAAGCTCCCCTTTGATTAATTTTTAAAAAATTAGTTAACTCGAATGTAACCTTCTGTTGCAACGATTTTTTGACCTGCATCAGACAAGATGTAGTTAATAAAATCACGCGTTTCTTTAGCAGGGTCTTTTTTAACTAATAATACGAATGGACGGGCAATCTTATATTTATTAGCAACAATGTTTGGATCTGTAGCGGCAACACCATCGACGGCTAATGCAGTTAATGAGCTATCGACAGAACCAAGAGAGATAAAACCAATTGCGAAATCATTGTTAGCAACGATAGTTTTAACCATACCGTTACCATTAGCGACTTGTGCAGTCTGTGAGATAGTTGATACTTTCATACCATTAATTTTACGTGTAAGTTTTAAGATATCTTCAAATGCGGCACGTGTACCAGATGCTGTATCACGTGTAACCACTACGATTGGTTTGTCTTCGCCGCCAACTTCTTTCCAATTTTTGGTTTCACCGCGGTAAATTTTAGCGATTTCATCTTTAGTTAAGCTCTTAACTGTATTTGAATTATTGACCGTTACAGCAATACCATCACGTGCCATTACAATCAGGTCTGTATCTGCAGTTACTTCTTTACGTGCAACTTCACGAGATGCCATACCGATCATGCTAGTGCCATCATTCGCTGCACGTACACCTGCAGATGATCCTGTACCTTGTACTTCAACATCAATACCCGTTTCTTTACTGTATGTTTCTGCTATCACTTCCATCACATTAGTAACAGAAGTTGAACCTGATACAGTAATAGTGGTATTTGCATAGGTAAGTGAAGATGCCATCAAACCGATTGCTGCTGCTAGACCAATAACTTTTTTCATAATTAATTCCATTCTATGTAAATAAAAAATTGCAAATTGTGTGAAATCTAATTTAATTAGTGACTCCCTCTCTGGAAGTGGGTGCATTGAAACATTTGAATGTGACAGTTTCATTACAGTGGCACTATAAGAACCAATTTATTTAATATCTATTTTTAAATATAAGCATTCATTTCTTTCAATATGAAAGTGTACCATCTGTCGTGCTTAACAGATGTCGCAGGATAATATAGGTTGTGAGCAGTATAAAAAACATTTTTTTTGGTTTTCTGAAATTGTTATCGTAATTTGACTCCATTTTGCAGGAAATTCTTGTGGCCATTAAATGCTGTGTTGGAAACTTAAAAAGACAAAGGTGTAGTAATTGTTTAATAATAACGGTATTAGGGAAAATCCGCTCGCATATTACATGGCAGCTGAATTATTCTTATCGAGTGATGCAAAGTCGCTTAACTTTGCTTTACCTATATTGGTCAGAAGATAAAACACACAAAGCGTTCAATAAATAATCATTCAAGACTTTTGTAGTCGATAATATTTGACGGCAGGCAAACAACGCCGTAACCTTTGCCTTCGTTGTTAAAGCATTAGAGCTCAACAATAAAAGTAAGTCTTCGGTGATTAGCGCAGCTTGGTAGCGCACCTGGTTTGGGACCAGGGGGTCAAAGGTTCGAATCCTTTATCACCGACCACATTTTAAGAAACCGCACTTGTTGCGGTTTTTTTTCGTCTATTATTTTTGGCAACGGGTCAGAATAATTAGTTTGCCCATACACTGAGCTGTCGCTCAATGGGCTCCGTTTATCACCGACCACATTTAGAAAAGCCCGTAACATTTAAAAGTGTTACGGGCTTTTTGCTTTCTACGGACCTCTGAGGTAGTTAGCGCAGCTTAGTCGCGCTTATAAAGAGTTGGGTCAAAATAATTAGTTTGCTCGTACACTGAGCTGTCGCTCAATGGGCTCCGTTTATCACCGACCACATTTAGAAAAGCCCGTAACATTTAAAAGTGCTACGGGCTTTTTGCTTTCTACGGACCTCTGAGGTGGTTATCGCAGCTTAGTCGCGCTTATAAAGAGTTGGGTCAAAATAATTAGTTTGCTCGTACACTGAGCTGTCGCTCAACTCGCTCCGTTTATCACCGACCACATTTAGAAAAGCCCGTAACATTTAAAGGTGTTACGGGCTTTTTGCTTTCTAGGAACCTTCGAGGTAGTTAGCGTCGCTTAGTCGCGTTTATTAAAGAGATTAGTTTGCCCGCACTGTTAAATATAAATTTGTTCCGCATATTTAACAATATGTGTGGGTTTATGTAACTGCTCTTCAATGATTTGTTTAAAAATCGCCTGTTTGTCAGGTTCTCCATGTATTAAAAATACTTTATCGAGTTTTTCAAATTCGCTTATCCAAGCTAAAAGATCGCTTTGATCAGCATGGGCAGAAAATCCGTTAATCATATGTATCTGCGCATTTACTTTAATATTTTCGTGATAAAGCTGGATTGTTTCTGCTCCATCAATCATTTTTCGTCCTAAGGTATCCTGCACTTGATAACCAACAAAGATGACACTGTTACGCGCATCCCATAGACGATGTTTAAAGTGCTGCAAAATCCGCCCACCGGTGCACATACCACTCCCGGCAATGATAATGCAGCCGCTTTCTATGTTATTAATCAGCATTGAATCTTGGTTTTTGAGTGCATATTGCAGATAGGGAAAGTCAAAAATAGTGCCGTCACGCTCAAGCAATTTTTTGGCAGGCTCATTTAATTCAGAATGATAACGGGTATAAATTTGCGTGGCACGCATAGCCATTGGCGAATCTAAAAATACTTGGCATTTGGGCAACTCTTTGTCGTAATACATTTGCTTTAGCAGCAGCAAAATTTCTTGCGTGCGTTCAATCGCAAAGGAGGGGATCAATACATTACCCTTATTATTTAAGGTCTTGATAATGATTTCTTTAAATTCATCAACCGTTTCCTTTAAACCGCGATGATCACGATCTCCGTAGGTTGATTCAATATAAAGAGCATCGGCTTGTTTAGCAAAAGAGGGGGCGGGCATAATTAAGTCTCGCCGACCGCCTAAGTCCCCACTAAATACAACTGATTTGGAGAGACCTGCTTCAGTAAACTCGATTTGCACGGTTGCCGAGCCAAGGATATGTCCTGCATTACGAAAAGTAACTTTTACCTCAGGCGTAAGTTGAATGCTTTTATTGTACTGTGCATATTGGATAGTTAAATCAAAGACGGCTTTTGCATCATCAATGCTGTAAATAGGCGGTCTAACCTGTTTTTCATTACCGGATCGTTTGGCTTTTTTAAGTGCTATTTTATAGTCCTCCTCAGCAATTTTAGCGCTATCCATTAAGATAACTTCGGCCAGATCCATGCTCGCTCTTGAGGCGATAACTTTGCCGTTAAAGCCCTCCTTGATAAGTTTAGGAATGCGTCCGACATGATCTAAATGCGCATGGGTAATCAGTAAAATATCCACTTTTTTAGGATCAAAACCAAAAGGTTCAAATGTTTGCTCTTCTTTGCTCCCCTGAAAATAACCGCAATCAATTAAAATGTTAGATCCATTTTTAAGCTGTAAAAGATGGCATGATCCGGTAACTGTCTCAGCAGCCCCAAATGATTGGATAAAAGCCATAAAGCACCTCCATTGTTGATACACTTTTAACTGTAGCATGCCTGTATTTATTCGCTTAAAATTCATCAGGTATTGATGATATTAAACTGATATTTAACTGAATTTATAATTTACCGACCTAAAGCAGGGGAGGCCGAGACCGGCACTGTAATAATATTCTAAAGAGTGTATCAACAGAAACTCAAATTGCGTTTTTAAAACAGTCAACTATCTATACTCATGATACTTCAAGATGCCTTTCCCTACGGGGCGCGAGCTCGAAAACCAGTGCTGCGTTGCACCAATCGCAAAGGGAATAACCATTTAAGATATAAATACTTGCATTTACATCTACCGCTAGAGGATTAACGCAGTTAATCGCTCGAAAGGTCATGTTGCGTCTTGCGCTGGTCTCCGAGCTTGCGCCTGACAAAGCATCTTGTGAAGTAACATGGGTATATATTCAGTGACATTAATAACTGCCAAGGGAATGGTTTAATTAGTTTATCAAAATAAACCCATTAAACGCTTTATGGAGCAGATTAAACCGGCGTATTTTCTGCGTATCCGCTACTCTGAATCGTTCGCTCTTAAGACAATTGACCTAATCTAGTTACTAATTAGTGCTTATCGGACAATTTAATCCGGACTTCAGCTCTAAAATCAGGCAATGCGATTAATTTATCATCACTCAACACTTAATAGTTAAAATAACAATTGACGATTTAAAAACAACTCAGTAATATCTGCGTCGTTGTTAAGGCATTAATGATTAACAGTAAAATTTCGGTGATTAGCGCAGATTGATAGCGCACCTCCTTGGGTTTATAGAGAGTTGGACCAGAAAGTCTAAATCGTAATTTATAGACACTAAAAGCAAAAATTTCGGTGATTAGCGCAGCTTGGTAGCGCACCTGGTTTGGGACCAGGGGGTCAAAGGTTCGAATCCTTTATCACCGACCATATTTAACAGCATGTTTTAAACCTGCTGATATTTAAGAATCAGTCCTTAGCTCAGCGAGATAGAGCAACGGCATATAAGCCGCAGGCAACCGGTTCTTATTTGGTATTAAATTTCAAAGCACAGGTAGTATATGATAAATATGTAGCCTGTAGTTATGAAAATTTAGTTCTGTTAGCTCAGTTGGATAGAGCATCCGCCTTCTAATGCCGAAGTGTGAAATCATTTCATAATTGGGCCTCATTTGGGAAACCTTTTGAGTGTAAGATGTCAAATTCGGGGAAACCTTACCATTTTGGTTGGCAATCCCGAGCCAAGCCCAATGTATTTTGGGAAGGTGTAGAGAGTAGACGGCATCTACCTAAAGTATAAAATCTTATGATTTCCTTATGGGTTACTATGGTAAAGGGGTATTCCAGCGCACAAAGTCCTCTGGGATGGTAGCGAAAGTTATAGTGTGACGAAGCGGAGGGTCGCAGGTTCTTATATTAGACTTGATAAAACTCACAATAAAATATTGCAGACTGGTTTGAAAAATCAAACGAAATGGTCATGTAAACTCTTGCGTCCTGTTAGCTCAATTGGATAGAGCAACGCCCTTCTAAGGCGTAGGTTTTGGGTTCAAATCCCGAACGGGACACCACATATATATTTAAAATCAATAACTTACATCAAATATAGCACCCTCCATCTCTGGAGAGGTGCTTTTTTTTTGCCTGTTTTAAAATCTGTTGATTAACATTTTATTATAAACTATAGTACACTTAAATATCGAAATTTAAGGGTTGAGAAAAAGTGTACAATAAAATCTCCTTCAATAAAATCCGCTATTCATCAAGAACTGGCAAGTATTCCTATGCTCTTTTGAGTAGCGCAGCAGGAAAAATAAAAGAATATAGTGACTTCTTAGAAATGGAAATCAATAAGGGAAGTAGCCAATCAACAATTAACGCTTATGCCCAAGATCTAAAGAGGCTCTTTGAGTATTTGTCCGCGTTTGATGATTTAGAAGATATAAATCGACTACTTACAGAAATAAGATTAACCACGCCACTAAAAGAGATAATAATTCAGTATCCAGATTACTTACTTAACGGTGTTGATAGTGATTATGTTTTAGCAAAATATGCAGCCAACAAACTAAATTCTAGAGCTATTAAACCTGCCAGTGTAACCCGCCATTTGTCCAGTGTGACTACTTTCATAACACATTCTGCAAGTCTTCAAAATGAACTATTGAACTTTAAGGAACAAGGCTTAGTTAATCTAGACCTATCACTAGAAGAAGTCGTTCTATTTAATAATGTATTGAAAAGAAGAAAGCTTACTGATAATGAAATCCAAGGCATTAGCAGAAACAGCGTAATTTCGAACGTCATCAAAGGTGGAGCAAAGTATACTAACGACAAGATTTTCTTCTCAAAGAAGTTGAGAAACAACTCTGATACAGATGGATCTCTTGTACATAAAGCTTTCCCCTTTGAACACATTTTAGATCTTATTGAGAACGCCAAGACCTATAGAGACAAATGCTTCTGGTCATTACTCGCTGGGACGGGAATAAGGGGGTCTGAAGGTTCCCAAGTATTGTTGCAAGATGTTGATATAGAAAATGAAACGGTTAGAATTATAGATCCAACACACAGAAAGTCCCATTTTTCGGTGTTTTCACAGGAACAAAGAAACAAACTTGAGTTTAAAGGCCGAGATACGTCAGAAGTCTATTTTATCGAACCATTCCGAAGTATTTTTTTTGATAATTTATGTAATTACTTATCCTTAGAACGCATTAATGTAACGCATGAGGTCTTATTCGTATCCAATTCAAATAATAACCATGGGGATCCTATCTTCAAGCCCTCGCAGAGTGTAGCAAGCAGCTTTAAAGCCCTCCAAAAAGAACTCAAACTAAAAAAAATATACACATTACACTCACTCAGACACTTTTATGGTGTGTGGTGCCTTAATTTTATCCCAGTTGGAAATTCTTTCGGTCTTTCGATCGGCACAGTAAATACAATGATGGGTCATGCAAGTGAAAAAACAACCAGAAAATATGCGGTTAAAAGTAGCTTTATAATTAGAGCCGCAATGGAAGTCGCTAATGGGATTTTGGAATGCAATAACAATAATTTAAAGGGACTCGTTCACCGAAACATTGATCAACAAGTTAAACGAATAAAGGGAGAATTGAATTATGGACGCTAGTACCTATATTGCTCTGAGCAATTCTTTTAGAGAGGATTTAAAAGTAGTTGTAGATAAAAAAGGGAAATGCAGCAAGAACGATTTAATTGCTTATTTCGCTTATGAGCTTTTTTCTATCCAGGAGTTTGATAAAGAATTTTTCGATACAACGCTACAATTATTGTCCGGGAAATATAACACCAATGCATTGGAGGAAAATGACGTTCGAGAAATATTTCCATTTGATATACCTAGAAATTCAAAGGGAGCATATACTAAATTATGCAATGTAATTTTTTGCTTATACGCAAATGCAGCAAAGAAAAAGATTATAGAGCTTCCCATTCATGCTCGATTAGGCGATGTATTCACCAACAACCCCCATCAAATATATACAACCCTTTTTAGTTTTTGCCTACCTAAAATAGCTATGGACATAATTAATATATCCACAAAAGCTAGATATGAAAAAAGCAAAGAGCTAATTGATTTAGTTGACCCTATCCATGACAACCGAAAATATAAAACGTTTAATAAAACATGTCTTAATTTTGCTGCGTATTTAATTCGATTTGGCATAGATGATATTAAAGATATTAACGTAAAGCACTTAAATGCGCATCGTATTGAAATAATTAAATCGTCGCAAGGCAACCTGTCACTTAAGCCGATTTTGGGGTACTTCGATGAGTATTATAATACAGATTTGCAGGATGAATATATCAAAGAATCATATGAAAATATGGGTATTGGTGTAGGTGTGAAGCATGTCAAGGATGAACTCCATTTAAATTACAGAATGGAGCAATTTCAATCCGCAAAGAATATCGCAGGCCTTTTAATTAATGACCAAGCCAAGGTACTTATATTTACTGTTAAACCAACGAATGTAGATTTTTCAGGCATTAAGATTGATGTAACTTCACTAAATAATTTCACTCCAGAAGATCAAAACAATAAGTGGCTTTTGAGTCAAAATGATTTTTTACACCAAAAGAAATTTGAGGCAAATACAAAAAAGTCATTGAAGAGTAAATTAGCTTACTTTAATGCATATTTATTTGGTTATCTCCCCGCCTTCTTTTATAAGCATCCCGAAACATGTTTTAAATTCCCATCCACCCCAGAAGAATTTCATAAGTATGTGTTTGTAGAGTTCTCTACTGTAGTTGACAGCAGCATTAATGCTAAGGAATTAGAAAAAATCTACCCAATGAGTATTCATGATTTTATTGCTAAAGTCAGCAATTATAAAAAAAACGATGTAACAGAAAACAATAATTTACACAGAGATATCATCGGTACTATTCACAGATATTTTGACTACATCACTGCAAGTTTCAGTTCGTTAAAAGGCTTCAATATAAAAGCAAACCCCATCGAGAAAAACTCTAACATTGGAACAGCCTTGAAAGGTTCAGTAAAACAAAGGTTCGATGTGAACTATTGGATTAGATACAGACTTTTCACAAAAGAAGTCTGTAAAATTATGCTACTTGATACATGCAATAAAATAGAGTTTTTTTTTAGAGATGCTAGTGAACCATACCTATTAAGCCAAGCAGTGGCTGTACGGAAAGAGGTAGAAGAATTTACGGGCATTAAGGTTTCAGAGGTAGAATATAACGAGAAAGAAAAATGTATTTACGTGGATCGGGAAATAGATCTATTTGATGGAAACATACTTAAAATTAAAAAGTTAGACTATGGCTCCTTTACACAAAGAAGCTCTTGGCTTGGCAATCGTAAGTTCCCCATCAAGCATTTGGATTATCAAAGACAGTTCAATGTACTCTTGGCTTGTTACGCAGGGCAAAGAGCATCTAACGGAATGTGGCTCGATACAGATTCATTTGACGCGATTTACGACGGAAAAACCACAGAAGGACTCGTGCCTCTTTATATAAATACTGATAAAGTAAATAGTGGTGGAATGGAGAGCAATGTACCATATGAAGTCTTTAATTTGCTTAGGCTTGTAAGAAAAATCCGAAACTTTAACACCCACACTTCATTCACTGAGGGGGTATTCTATCAAAACAACCCCAATAGTGAGTTTGGCATAATAAAGCCATTGTTACAAACAACAGAAACAAACTCAGATATAGTCTACAACCTTAGTATGCCTTTACAGCAGTTTGAAGCCTGTTTAACTGATTCCGATCTGGAGTTTGAGAGCACAAACTTTTACGCACCTCTGAAAACACCTGGTATTGATTTTCTTTATTACAAGAGGCTTAATCGCACACCAAGGCATGCGACATATAAAATAATTAACGCCCCCGGCGAAGAAGCTGTTAGCTTTACCCCTATAGCCATTAAGTCAGCACATACTATTCATGCGCTAAGAACCGAACTGGTAAGCATATTCAGTGTGCTAACCGATGACAAAGCAATTACTAAAATGTTCACTGGTCAATCTGACGAAACTCAAGCTTATTACACAACGAACACTCCAGAGCAAGAACTTGCAATAAGAGAAATAACAGACAAACAACGGGCTGATCTTGGTGTTAATGTAATCTCAGTAAAAGACACATCAATTAGCTTTGATGAAATTGCTAAATCAGTCGTTGAAAAAACATTTAGTAAACAATTTGGCGGTATATCCAACTTTGCACCAAGCGGGCAAACGTCTGGCATAGAGGAGATTGAGAATATTTCCGTGAATGAGATAGCATTGAACCCTACTCATATATGCCCATACAATAACATCTGTCCCTCAGCAATTGTAAGGGAAATTGGAGAAAAGAACTGTCACGTATGCTACAAGGCCATCGTAGTAAAAAAACACAGACCAGCTATTGCTGCAACAATCAGAATGATAGTTGATGAAATAAAAGAGCTCTATATAAAAATCAAACGAGATGGTATTTTAAGCAGTGATTTAGTTTTTATACAGCATGAAATCCTCCAGAAAGCGAAGCGGGCAAGTGCATGGAAAGTTAGGACGGATTTTTTAAGAAATATGGATATTACAGGAGATCCTAATCATCAATTTAAAGAGGTTATACCAAATTCCATTAAGGCTCGGCTGCTAGCTAGATTGAAAGAAGTTGATGGTTCTCCCATGCTACAAAGCAACCTACTCATACAAATGGCTTCTCGCCTTTCCAGACGGCTCATGACAAATATGTCAAAGATGGACATATCCATTGACGACCTTGAGCATGGACTGGAACTAAATCCCATAAAATACACACTAAAAAACCTAGAAATGCTAGCTGAACTTGAAGGAAAAACTGTTTTGGAATTAATGGAAAATACCAGAATAACAGAAGACAAAATCGGACTAGAACTTTTTGAGTAGGAGGGTAAATCATGAAAATAGAAAAACGAGGTGATTATCTTAAAATGTCAAAAGCACAACTCGTGGACGACAGGGTTGAAATTATCAAAAAGGCCCTAAAGACTATTAAAAAACATCGAGGTGAAAGAATAACCCCATTTTCAGAGCGGCTATCTGAGCATATAAAATCAGAGTTTAATGAAAATATCGTGTCAACCACGTTAAGAACAAACAAGGATTACAGGAGACTGGTTGATGGATTTCTCGATAAAGGAGCTGTTGTAAAAGATTCATCTGTTAGGCAAGAGCTAATGATAGAACGCTCATCAGTAAGGCTATTAAAAAAGCAAGTGGCAACACTAGAACAAGAACTTTCAAAGCAACTATCTGAGGTAAGCCTACTGGAAGATAAAAACATACGCATTAGAACACAAAAAGAGCCTGTGATAGATGATAGTAGTGCATTCTCAATTATTATGAAGCTATTAAATACTCTTGGTATGGACTCAATCAAAATAACAGAAGATGTTGTTATTGATACAGCATCTATAATTCCAAAAACATTATTTACAAAAGAAGATTGTCCTGAATTCTTCGAGTGGTACCTTAAAAACACAAAGGCACATCTGATATAGCCTAATGCGCCTCCTTGGTGAACTAAAGTCTTGCACATGAAAAAGTTCATGGACTTAATGTTTTTTATTGGCTTAAGTCCATAGCAAAGTAAGCGCGCAGTTAAGCAGTGTACTCAGCTAAATCAAGGCTTGAACTGAGCATGCCACGGTAATAAATCGCTTAAATCGGCACCTTCTACACGATTAGGTAATTCTTCGAACAGCTTCTGGAAATAAAAATAAGGGTTAATATCATTGGCTCGGCAGGTCATCACAATACTGTAAAGCACCGCACTGGCTTGGGCCCCTTTTACTGATTGTGCAAACATCCAGTTTTTCTCCCCGTCGTAAAGGGCCGGATATCCCGGTCAGTAACATTATTATCAATGCTCAATTCACCGTTTTCAACATAGCGTGTTAACGCTTGCCAATAATTCAACATGTACGATACTGCGGTACCCAAGTAGCTTTTGGGTAGTAGGGTTTGTGAGGTTTTATCTAGCCATATTTTGAATTTATCTAAAATAGGGACAGACTCGATTTTCCTTATTCTCTGGCGTTCCTTGGCGGGTCATAACTTGGTGCGCTTTTCTATCGCATAAAGTTTTTGAATCGTGCTGATAGCAAACAGCTTGCAGTAGGGCCGCGACGTCAGGAGCCTTCCTTGCCTGCACTTGTTATATGTTTAATCCATTTCGAATGTGCGGTATTCGCCAGAGTCATAATCATATATCTCGACTTCTGCGCCACTTCCTGAACTTTGAACATCTTGAACTTCACCGTAACGATATTCGCCACTGCCGTAATCGTAGTACTCAATTTCTTCACCTTCTCTGACCAAGTTGCCCTTGTCAATTTCTACATAGTTTCCAGACTCATAGTCGTAACCATCCCAAGCAAATGAAACAGCAGGAATAGCAAATAAGGCAATAAGAATTAGTTTTCTAAATTTCATGATGCGATCTCCTTTTTTACACATAAAGCCCGTCTCACCGATAAAATTTTTGATGGCGGCTTTTTTGCGTGCTTTTATGCAAAAAAGGTGAGAGTGGAAATTTTTCCGGTGCAGCCGTTTGTTAGGCAATTTTCCTATTACCACGAACCTTCATTAACCCCTGGATTTGAGTAATCATCGGATCCTGATCCGATCGACCCCTCATTTACTCCTGATGTAGAGTAATCATCATAGCCCGAGCCAATGGCACCTTCATTGATTCCAGACGTTGAGTAATCATCGTAATCACCAGCAATGGTGTGCCCCGTGAAAAATAAGGATGCAATAACAATAATATTTAAAAGTGAGGAGTAGTTAATTTCATAATCATAATTCCTAATCTATGTTGTCTGCCTAACGTATTAGTCCAACCGATCTTGTACCGCATAGGGAGGTACAGGATCGGCTGGTTCTGTTTTAGTGGCAGTGATAACCACCCGTTTTATGATTTGTATGGCAGCCATAAGCATCTGTTCCGCCTGAGTGGGCAAGTGCAGCACCAGATACAAATAAGCTCAATGCTATTGCAGCAATTACTTTTTTCATCTTTTTCCCTTTTATTAAAGTGAGGCGTGGATAATCCTTTAACAATCCTCTCTTCATATATGAACGCAACATTCTGTTGGCGATAATTCACCTATTACTGAAACATAACGAAGCTGTAGAATTTATCCATTTTCAGAAAAGAACTCTTTTACGAAATGTTCTAGGCTTTAAAAACAATAGATTAAAAAGTAAAAAACATACAGGAATTTATAAAAAGAGAGTAATTCTACAATCTCAACAACCAAGCTGTGCGGTGCAAATGAATCGCAGGCTCGCTAATGGGAGAAAGCGAGCGTAATTGGGATAACATCAACAGGAAAATAGTGCAAAAGTGTCAAGTCGGTTTGTGCCTAAAGCGGCCACCGCAACGTTTCAACTTTCCCTTAGACAAGGTCTGCCCAATTGCGATATGTTTATTACCACAACGGCATAAACATAAATACGCAATATATCACTTAATACGATTAACAGTTTTCCCCCTGATTTAACGTTTTACATAATACTGTTTGATAACCATATTGATTGCCGATAAGAGAATTGTGATCTTTTCTATGGCAACCGCAACTGCGAATCGGCTGGTTTATGTGATTAATAAATTGCTTATTTTCAACTAAAAGATGATCACCACATTTGCATATACATAACCAACAATTAAAATTATCTGGTACTAAATGGCGATGAGTATTGGGCGTTCAATAACTAATATAGATCCAAACATCTTGCCCTGGAAGTCGATATTCTCGTATTGTTTTTCCATTGAACCCACCATTACCCCTTGTAAACTAATAAATATTTTCCTCAAGATTTGTACACACCGAATAAGAATTAATAATCACTTTTTAATTATTCGAGTTCTTTGGCGCTGAGCGGTAATTACCATAACCCTTTATCCGTACATCTTAATTTTACAACGTTATTATCTCCACCTTGCAAACTCGTTATTTTCTTAGCTCTTTTACACTCCCATTCATTTACAGGATACATTTTATCCCAAGCGTTCATTAACTGCTTCTGAGATTTGCTCATGCTATATCTGGAATAAGTCTCATCCATATAAAGATACGTCCTAGCAATGCGGCCACGAGCTTCTACAGGTGGCTCTGCTTTCCTATTGTCTATTTTCATTTTACAACTGCCAAAATCACTGGCCTCCTCAGGTAGCATAGTGAAATTGTAATTACTTCTGAGTGCTTTAACAGCGCCAATGGCCGGGTACAAGTTGAACATATCCGCTTGCATATGCCGGTACTCAACATTAACTTTCTCAGCACATCTGCGGTCTTTGAATGACTTACCTTTATTGTTACTACATTGTGGAGAACCTTCTGGCCACTCTTTAAATGTACGTCCAAAGTTTTCAGCCGGAACGACATGCTCCCACTCCAATTTCTTAGCACGTTTCACGTATTTTGATGTATGAAAACCATTGGGTGCTGTTATCTGTTTTTTGGAGTCAAAAGAAGCTGCGCAGTAGATAGTTTCACGGTGGTCAAAATAAACCGATTTTTCTAACATCTTTTTGGCTTTTGAAAACGAGTCCTTGGTGGTGTTGCCAGCTGCGTAACTGATAGCGCTAAATGCTAGTAATAAAATTAATGTCGTTATTCGGATAGGTGAGAAGAACGATATTCTTGTTGTAGCCATGATGTTTCCTACTTGTTATTAATTACAATCACATGTTTTGCGAGTAATGGATTACAAAGTGGTGGCCAATCTTACTCAACCTCTTCATATTGATACTATCTATGAAGGCTATAATGAAAAAAAATCCAATGTTAATAATGCGTTACCATCCATTTTAGGTCTAGTGGCTCTTCGTAGCTCTCAATTTTAGAAATTAATATTCAAAAACCAAATAATGCATTGAATGTAAAAAAAATATCAAATAAAGTATTTTAAATACAAACAATATGGGTTGGAATGGGTGTTTCTATTGGCTCGTCAGGCTTGTTAAAATAAAGGATTTAATATGTCAGTCTTCCTAAACATAAATTCAAAACCTTCTTGTACTTGTATTAGGAGGTTCACATGAGTAATTCCTATGATGAATTGGTAATTAACTATCATGTTACAGAGATCTGTAATTATTCATGTAAATTTTGTTATGCCAAATGGGGTCGCCCTAATGAAATACATACGCAGGGGAACAATGCGGAATTAATGCTTGAAAAACTCGCCAGTTATTTTTTTAATGATGAAGGTAATAAAGTTAAAGATGAGTTTCCGTATAAAAGTGTTCGTATTAATTTTGCAGGGGGAGAACCTTTAATTCTTAAAAAACGTTTTTCACAGCTAATAGTGAAAACTAAAGAATTAGGTTTTAATTTATCTATTATTACTAATGGTCATTATTTAACAAATGCTTTTATTGATAATTATGGCTCTCTATTTTCGATGATCGGCATTAGTTTTGATAGCCAGTATTCCGATGCAAGGAAAAACATAGGCCGAATAGACCGCAAAGGTAATTCTTTTGATGAAGCTGACTTAATTAATACAGTTGCAAGGCTTCGGGCCGTCAATTCATCTATTACAGTAAAAGTGAATACTGTTGTAAATACATTAAATTATAAAGAATCATTTACTACATTAATGACAGAATTAAATCTGGATAAATGGAAAGTTTTTCAGGTTCTACCTGTGTTAAATAGCCATTTATTAGTGACTGATGAGGAGTTTTCGGAGTTTGTTCTTCACCATGCAAAATTACAGGATTTTATGGTTGTCGAAGATAACGATGCAATGACTAATTCCTATTTAATGATCAACCCTCAAGGCCGTTTTTATCAAAATAGTCAAACAGAAGAAGGCTACAAGTATGGCGAACTTATTTTAGATGTCAGGGTTGACCTGGCATTAAGCGTTTGTGCCATTAATTGGGAAACATTTACGAGTCGTTATAAAAAAGATGCAATAAATGACGCTGTTGACCTTATTGATAACAATGAATATCAGTTTAAGCAAAAAGAACAGTCCTCCGTTGTGAGTGAAGGATAATTAGTATGAATATGATCACTGATGATGAGCAGTTTGCTGCACTTTTTAAAGAGTCTATCGCTTCTGATTATAAAGATGCACTTTTGTTTACGAATGTTAATCCAGATATTAGTTTGCTGAAGTTTCGCAAAATACTTGAGTCGTTATGTTTGTTATATGCATAACATTATAACTATGAATTTGAGAATAATAAATTGTATCAGCGAATAAATGAGCATTTTATTTGTGGTGTTAACAAGGAGTCATTTCATGATGTTAGAATTTTAACAAATGAAGGTGTTCATATTGAAAAGAAGGGCTCATATAAAATCGATGAAATAGTATCTAAAGATGCGTTAATTAACAATGCAGTTGAATCCAGAAAGGGCATTTTGAATTTATTGGAGCATGCATTTTTAGAATTGAATATTAGTAAAGAAGTGCCCAATAGTTTGTTTTGTGTGTAATGTTGTATTGGATTTAAGGTAAACAAACGACCGTTTTATTTACATTATTTTTGTTTGCAATTTACTATCAATAAAATTGGATATGCGCGGGTGAGCACTGAAGAGCACTGAAGAGCAAAGTGAAGATACGCAACTTAATACCTTAAATTCGCATAGTTGTGAAAGAATGTTCATTGAGAAAGCTAGTTAAAAATCAAAAATAACACATTAATTAGCTCGTGTGATGGATGTATTACGCAAAGAGTATGTAGTTGTCGTGCAACGGCTAGATAGAAGCTCAAAAGACCTTATAGAGCTGCTCGATGGGTTTTAGACAAATTGTGTGCAATTCATTTCTCTAAGTGAAAGTATTGATACAACTAGTGCAGTAGGGGAATTAGATTCGGCCAGAGTCCTTGGGCTACTGGGTGCATTTCCGGGGCGTCAAATATCTATGGAAATTAGTGATTCAATCGCGCTTGCTGAATCAAATCAGGAGGATGAAAATAAAAATCCTCTCACTCAATCCCATGAAAAAATGATGGATATTTTTGGTCGTTTTAAAGAAGAAAAAATCGAGTTGAATTTGTTTACAACTGGCAACTGATAATATCTAAGCGATAAGATTTAATAATCCTAATAATATGTAAGGGAAATAAAACGGCTGATTATTCATCTCGCCACTTATTTGAATTATCGTAATTGTTGTCATTCTGCTAGGGCATTTAAAAATGAAGACTTCATTTATTTCTCCGCTGTTATTTTTACATTGTTTTATATACAGCACAGGCGTTATTCCGTTTTTCTGCTGTTAATACGGACTTTTTCCATCTATTCACTTGATAACTATTTTATTAACCATTTTAATTGTTTGATTTTATGGTTAATAAATGTATTGTTATATCAATTTTATCAAATTGATATATTCCGGATTTCCACCGTAAATATGGAATTTTTTGGTTTAATTCGCTGTTAGGCCAAAATTTAAACTTTGCTGTTTTAGCCAAGTTAACTACCAAGGATAAGTAATGAGCTATGTAAATAATAATTTAATGAGTAATGAAGATGTAATATATGAAGCTAAGATACATTGGTTTATTTTCGTACCAAGTGCAGTGCTCTTTCTGTTAGGGATTATTTATTCTACTGACGGTGCTGGAGGAATATTGTTCTTAATTGCAATTATCTTATTTGTTAGGGCTATTATTGCTAAAGCTACTACTGAACTTGCTATCACCTCAAAAAGAGTAATAGCTAAAACCGGCTTAATAAGCCGAAGTACAATAGAACTAAATCATAGTAAAGTTGAAAGCTTTAATATTGACCAAAGTATATTTGGCCGTTTGTTTGGCTACGGTACTCTCGTTATAAATGGTACTGGTGGCGGTAAAACCCCTATTTCAAATATAGATGCACCGTTAGAATTCAGGAAGAATGCAATGTCTACTATCGATGCAACTCAATCGTAGTATTGGCCTAACAAATCGTTTAAACGGACGTGTAACAGTTGGCTCGCGCTCGTTCCTCGCACAGTTTAGCCAGCTATTTCACACCTCTTAACGCGGCGTTATACGCTTTGCCACTACACAAGGACAGGTAGGAGTCTATAATGATATCTTTATTCTGGCAGATATGATCCCGGGTAATTGGCTTAGTGCATATTGATTTTTATATTTGGAGTTTTAAGCTCTGTTTCATATTAAACTCAATGTTTATTTTCAATAACTAAAAAGGTGGTATAAGAATGGCAGTTTCTCTACAAAAAGGTGGAAATGTTTCACTGGATAAAGTTGCGCCAGGTATGACTAAATGTTTGCTTGGTTTAGGTTGGGATGCAAGAAGTACTGACGGAATTGATTTTGACTTAGATGCATCAGGCTTTATGGTTAATACAGAAGGTAAAGTACTTTCAGACAAAGGTTTTATTTTTTACGGTAACGTACTTTCTGAATGTGGTTCTGTTGAGCATACGGGGGATAACTTAACTGGCGAGGGTGATGGCGATGACGAAGTGATTAAAGTTGATTTAAGCAAAGTCCCTGCTGATGTTGAAAAAATTGTTGTTGGTGTGACTATTCACGAAGCTGAATCACGTAAGCAAAATTTTGGCCAAGTTTCTAATGCTTTCATCCGCGTTGTAAATGATGCAAACAAAGAAGAAGTTGCCCGTTACGATTTATCCGAAGACTATTCTATTGAAACTGCACTACTTTTTGGTGAATTGTATCGCCATAATGGTACGTGGAAGTTTAAAGCAATTGGTCAAGGTTTTGCGGGTGGCTTAAAAGCGATGGCGCAACAATTTAACGTTAATGTTTAATTTTAAATAAAGTTAGTCGAACCATATTTATCCGGGGGAACATCTGTTCCCTCTTTTTTTTGCATATTTAGATTAATGGTATCGATATGGCAATTTCGTTACAGAAAGAGCAAAAAATTAGCCTTGAAAAAAGTAATGGTTGGAACCTGAAACAAATTTTTGTTGGTGTGAACTGGGCCGCTATTGAAAAAAAGGTTATTTGGCGGCATAAAAAAGTAGCCATTGATCTGGATGCGAGTTGTATTATTTTTGATGCTAATAATGAAGTCATAGACACTATCTATTTTAGAAAATTAACAACCCAAGGTATCAAGCACTCTGGTGATGATTAATAAGAGACTTTTATTTGTATAAAATCTTAAAGGAATAAACGATGGGATTTAGATTTAGGAGAAGTATTAGTGTATGCCCTGGTGTGCGAATAAATATAGGTAAATCAGGGGTTTCCAGCATGAGTATTGGTCCAAGAGGGGCATCTGTAACGGTTGGAAAACGTGGGACCCACGCTAATATTGGTTTACCTGGTACTGGTTTAAGCTATAGAAAAAAAATGTCTGATAACTCTTCGGATAAAAATATCCCTGCGCAAGTTGATAATAGTGAATTAATTAAATACTTGGAAACAATAGAATCAGAAATGGATTGTATTATTAATATTCATTTGCTTACTCCTAATATCAACAATGGTATTTCCTTTCAAACATTAAAGCTGCAGTATCAACAAAGCTTATCTGTTCCTTTCAATATCCATCAGCCGCTGAAACCGACAAAACCGATTCCAAATGAGAAGCCTATTTTATCTAATGGTATTTTCGCAGGTTTTTTTGATACTGAAAAAAGTAAACAACAACATCAGATTCAGTTACAAGCAGATTTAAAGCATTGGGAAGAAAATAATATAAAAAACAATGCAAATTACATCAAAAAACGCATTGCTTGGGCTAATGAATATGCGCTATGGCATAGCGATAAAACAGAACATGACCATACTCGACTACAAAACCAATCCCAAATAAATGAATTATTTTCCACGGATAGGAATTTTTTTGAAAATAAATTGAATGAGGCGTTAGCTTTAACAGAGTGGCCTAGAGAAACGAATATTTCTTTTGAAGTTATTTTAGATCAATCTTTAATGATTATTGACGTCGATTTACCTGAATTTGAAGATATTCCTGAGGTTAATTTCAGGCTAAATAAAAAAGGCGATGGATTGCTTGAAAAACAGAAATCTGGCAAACAAATTCGTTTAGAGTATGCGCAATTAGTTCATGGGATTCTAATGAGAATAGCGGGGATAGGGTTCTATTGCCTCCCATTAAATAGTGTCAAAGTGAGTGGCTACACTCAGCGTATAAATAATGCAACTGGTTACGTAGAAGATGAGTATATCCTTGCCGTTGAGATCCAGAGAGAAGCATTTTCAAGCCTTAACTTTGATGCATTAGATAATGTGAATCCAGTTCACGCTTTAGAACAATACAATCTAAGCAGGGAAATGAGTGTGACTGGTTTATTTAAAAAATTAAATTAAGTAAATGGATTGAAGGTCAAAGAATTGAACAGAAAAACATATAACTCTTTTGAAATTAAGATGTTAAAAGCAGTCGTTAGAAAAGCTCATGTTCACCTTTTAGTTTCAACTTCCCAGATTTAAAATTTTGTGCTGTTGCGGCAATCTCTGTCAATAATGGTTTTGTTAATGTAGGACAATTAAATAGATTATTTTTGGGCACAAAGACTGTGATGAACCCTTTGGATGGGGGGTAATTGGAAATTTGGCAGTAAATAACCTTGTCATTTATGATTATTTTACCGATCAACTTTATTTTAAGCTAAAAAATGGACGATATTATTTGAATATAAGTACTTAATAGGCAATGATTTTGCAAATTCTGATTACTTAATTAATGCGTTTGGTATAATTTACAAGTATAGACAACAATCATTTGGAACAGAGCCTTTAAAAGATACTTTTACATATAGCGGTCATGATTTTTGTTCTTTTATTGTGATATATTTTAGATGTCCATTTTATGTGTTGCTCTACAAATAAAATGGACATGGAAAGTATTGGACAGATTGCGACTGTCTCTTTTTTAATAAAAAATCAGCAACCTACATAAAAAATATTATATAAAAGAGGTGAAAAAATGACAACTGAATTACAAAAAGGTGGTAATTGCGCTTTAGCATGTTCTATAGGCACTATTTTTATTAAACACCCAACTTCAGCAGCAATAGATATAAATTTAACTGCATTTTTGCTTGATGATTCAGGAAAAGTAAAAAATGATAATGGTATGGTTTTTTTTAATCAACCGAGTGACATAGCCAAAACCGCACAATTCAAACCTCCCATAAATGAGCGGGATATAACCATACATCAAATTGATTTTTCTCTTAATACTGCTTTAACGGATATTACTAAAATAGCAATTACCTTAACTGAAGATAATGGTATTGGTTTTTCTGATTTAAACTTAACAGCTGAAATTCATTGTAACGGCACGGTTACTTTACTAACACCTCAAGCGTTTAGCACTGAAAAAGGCATTATCGTTGCAGAAATATACAGTCGTAATAAGCAGATCAAAGTTCGCTCTATTTGGCAGGGCTTTGCTACTGGGTTAACAGGTTTGTGTGAACATTATGGTATTGAAGTCGATAACAAAGAAGAGCCACAAACCCAACAAGTTAAAAAGGTTAATTCTAGTGTTAATTTGGAAAAAGTCAGCGGAAAAATAGATTTATCTAAAGGTAAAAAAGCCATACTTATTGAAAAAACAGCAGAGATCACTGCATCTATTTCCTGGGACAGCAGTACCGATTATGATGTATATGCTTTGGTTTATCTCAGTAATGGCGAGCAAATTGATGTTGCCATGTTTGGCGCTAATGGCGTTCCAAAGCTTCAAAACTATAATAAAGGGGCAGTGCATCATTTAGGTGATGTTGGCTGCGCTAAAAAAGGTTTATTCCAGAAAAAAAATCAGAGCAGCAAAGAAGAAATAAAAATCCGCCTAAATGATACAATTAAAGCTGTCGTACCAGTTGCTTACTCAGCTCAATCTAATGGTACTGGCTCATTCCATAAATATAAAGTGTCAATGTTGATTGATAATCACAATGGTACAGAAATTAATATTCCAGCTGAAAATGCGAATAAAGATAATAAGATATATACCTGCGTTCCAGGCATCATTGTCAATACGCCAGATGGAGTGTTAATTAAAGCGTTAGAATACTACAGCAAACCCGGTTCCGAAAATCGTCCTAGTTTAGAAATGGACCGAAACGGTATTGTAAATGTACTTATGGATTGTGGGCCTGTGAATGATTATAAGTAAGGCCAATTGGTAAAATTCAAGAAATTCTTTGGCAGATTTAACCCTGAAGTACATCGCCATTAATCAGCCATAGCTACCATATGTTCAGCCATTAATTTGGCTGGCGTTTTGTAATTTTAAGTAACTGGACACCCATCTAATTGACTAAATATTAGTCTATTTTTTATTTTATTTGGTTAGAAAGATTTGTGGTATGATTCGCTTGTTAAGTCGCCCAAAGCCTTTGATTATGACTCCGGCGCAGATCTGTACGTGCGCTACTGACGCATATGGCTTCGACATCGGGAGTTATGGAAAATAAATACATAACGGTGTGTTAGGTGTTTATAAGGCTGGCTCACACGACCTATCCTTATTAGTTACATTTTTTTAACCTTAATCTCCAACTTTCAGTTTGCCAGCTTCAGCTTGCAAATTTCTTGATGACAATTCATAAAATATTGCACTCACTGGTGGGCGATAATTGGTACTACCAGCTTTAAGCATGTATTTGTATGCGGAGCAATTTGTTCCTGAAACAGAACCATTTTTGCATTTCTCCAGATACCGGTAATAAGCAGATGTGACCTTTTGTGCATAATTTAGATCAATAACCGAATTTATTGGGCCCGAGTAAATTCCCAAGGATTTAAGTATTTTTTTATTGGTGGAGATATTCTTTGGCCCCCATCTCTTTAGTGCTTTTGCCACGTATTGGTCAACCGATTCATATTTAAAATTTAGATTTTCATTGCACAACGTCAACCCATCACTAATTAATTTTGATAATCCTTTAAAGTTATTTGAATGCTCCCTTCCAATTTTAGTTAAACCTCCATCAATTCCTATGAAGTTATTTTTTTTCATCCAGTTCATTGCTTGACCATTTAATGCATAAGTTGAATGTATTCCATTTAACCATACTGCTTTTCGTCTACTATCAATGTTTTTACAAAATAAGGTTCCTCCACTATCTAAAGGAAAAGGCCAAATACCTTTATACTCATCGGCTTTAATTTTAAGCTTAAATCCAGTAGTTATAGATTTACTAACAGACTCTATATCCTTTTTAATTTTATGTTTACTATAACCACCAATGTCGATTATTTTACCATTCTGAGTTCTTAATAGTGTTGACCATGGCATAGGTTTTTGATTAGTACTGGACACAGGTTCTTCAACACCTGCAAGCTCTAACCATAATAATTTCCCATCACTAGATTTAACTTGTACTAATTCTCTATTTTTATAAAAAATACGGTTTAAAAAACTATAAACAATATTCCCCTCTCTAAGATAAAAACAATTTTTATTAAAGTCTTTCATATCATAAGTTTCACTTTTATCGATGAATGCTTCCCAATATTTTTTCTCAGGGCATGCGGAGCCACCATACTTAAAAGATATATATTTAAGTTGTTCAGATGATTTTTGATTTGAAACTTTATTCGAATTAATTACTACTTGCTCTTCATATTCACAGATTTGATCTGTAAATGTTGTTTTTCCATTTACTTCACAAGTGTATACTTGTGCATAGATTGGTAGGGCAATAGTAAAAAAAAGCGTTGTAGTTAACATTTTAAAATATATGGGCATATCTGATTCCTATAAATCACAAGTACATACCAACGCCTTAATAGCTGACTAAATTTTCAAGTCACACTTAAAATGTTCGTAACTCGCTTTTGCCACTTCTTTTGAGTACTTCTTCTCGTTTAAGCCATTTATGTATTTATTTCTATCAGCTATAACATCTGTTCGATACCCTTCTGGCAAACTAGCATCGATACGGTCAGCTTCCTTTATTAATTTATGAGACTTTTTTTGATCGTATAATCTACCACTATCGATGTACTCCAATAATGCAGAACAATAAGTAGCATCAAATGATGCATTGATTTTGTCTTCAGGCACTTTTGCTAAAGCGGTTTGACTGACACCTAGTATCAATATTATTATTAGTTTTTTCATCGAATATCCATATTTAAGTTAATAGCTAGAATTAGTACTTAACTGCTTGTTAGGTGGCAAATGACGTAAAATCCGGCACTACCTATCTTGATCAACAGAATATCTGTTATTTACCACGCAATCAATAAGTCACAATAATATCATGCAAAAGTAAACGCTAGGTTGTTCATATGCCCTTGATTAATTTTATATTTCTGGTGGAGACACGGGACTTTCAGTAGGGTTATAAATTTTTTATTTTTTAACTGGTTACAAAAAAGTGGACGCACAAAATACCTATTATGGTAAGTAGCGACTTTTTCTTACATAAATAACGGTTTCATTATCAGATTTGAAAAAAGCACTTAAAACCAAGAGTCAATTAAGCTATATAACCTTAAAAATAGCAGGTTAAAAATTTGTTTTAATGACTGTTTTTCGAGCATAAAAATGCTTTTTCCACTTGGTGTTTTTTTCAAGCTCAAATAGCCAAATGAACCAGTTTCTTTTTTGTAGTGGGTAAGTGATACTGATCCAAATTTTATAAGTTTCTAACTCGCTTGGGGGCACGAAGCGATTTAGAGTATTTGCTCTATTCATCTGTTTATACTACCCCATTTACGCTAGCTTTCTCCCAAGACCGAGTGTAAAAGTCTTTCTATCCTTATGTTTAGATTTTGTAAGAGGCCGCATTAACACGACCGCTCACAGGTAAAATTGCAAGCGTTAGCGAGCAATTTTGTCCTTGTGTAGCGAATTGTTAGGCGAACTATATGATGTCAAGAACGACATATGCTACTAATATTGCGAAACAACTTATTCCGACACGTTTGAGTGCTTTTGACCGACCAGCCTTGAACATCCACCACAACAACCCCAAAACCATTGCCCAAACTAGATACTGTGTCGCATTGGTGACTATCCGCATCCATCCCACTTCGCTTTTTAAGTCTAAGCCAGAATCAAAATGTGCCCCCGTCTGTACAAACTCTAAAAGATGCTCCCTGTTATTCGGATGTAGCGCGATACTATGCCCCCCATCGAACCAGCCCACTTTTTCTAATTTTGACCGAGCCATTTTGTCGCTGTTGCCTTTAAACAGGGTAACGCCTGATGGCCCCACCTCTGACGAACCTAGTGCATTTAAAGCGGCACATAGTATCCCGACGGGCCAATCCTCTGTCGCAACATCATATCTTAATGACTTGATTTGCCCTCTCTTGAAAATATTTGCCCAATCATATTCATCAGATATAACTGGAGCCACTAAAGATACATTATTGAACTTCATGCTTGGTGTTGACTTCAAACTATTTGCAAGTATATAGGTGCCATTGCTATGACCAATAAAATCAAATTCTGCCAAAGGATTTGCCGCAACCAATTCGGAGTATAAGTCGCGAAATTTTGGAATGTTTTTTTCTCTTAATGGAGAGAAAGCGAAATGAGCAGCAGTAAAATATCCATAATCGGGAGCTTCTACCGACTTTTCACCATAGACTTTTGTTGCTTGATTTTTTAAATCTATTACCCATTCAGAATTAGTAGAATCACGAATTCCATTAAGAATTATCAATATTCTTGATGACCCATGATAGGTATGATTTGATAACTCTTCTGGCTTGTCAGAAAATAACTCCTTCTCAAACAATTTCCATCTCTGTTTAGGCACACTGGTATATTCTGGTTCGAATCTAATTAAATCCGCATGCTTGGCATCTGCCACTCGCTCTAGCACATTTCCGCTAAACGCTTCAAGGTCTGCATTATCTTTCTCGTTGACTACAGAGTCTTGATCACCCCAAAACTGGACAACTCTTGGTGTTGGTTTTTTATCACGTGCAAGCTTGGCAAAATATCGCACCCAGGAAATACGCGTATCGACGACGAAATCAGAACCGTAAGCCATATCTTCTAATATAAATCTTGGGTGAGGCACACTTCTAAGAAACCAGTTTGCTAATCGCGCCCACCAATGCATACCATTTGGTATCCCTCGATTGACAGAGGCAAACAATAAAATACGGTCGACTTTGCTTGCCCACTCAGTGTGAGCCTTTGAATAGTCAGAAAACTGACCAGCAGCTTCAAGGTATGCTCGTCTTGCGATCATACCTCCGATACTATGCCCTATCAGTGAAACGTACTCATACTTACCAGTCGATACAACTTGATTAATGCAGACACTAATTGACTGAGCAATATCCCTCACGTTACCTAGAGATGTGAACCCAATATCGTGATTTATAAATAACCATGCGTATTCTTTTGATTTTGGGTGTTCTTTAAACTTAATATAAAAAGATTCCCACTCCTCTCTTGTATGAGATGTTGCAGGGATCACTACCATCAGTTTACTCGGTTCGAATCCTGCGGCACTCTTTATTGGATCTGAGCATAAACCTGCATGAGAAATAGAGGGGGATAAAGCAGTGAGGAATAGAAGCAAAGCAAACAAATTTAAGGTTTTTTTGTTTTGAAATAGTGCACTCATTATTTTTCTCTCCGGATGACTTTTATATCCCTAACGTTGTATTAGTTTGCATTCTTACTAATACACATTTAAAATTTTTTATTCTTAAAGATTAGACCAAAACAAGCATCAAAACAGTTAGACGGCATATAATAGTGATTTGTAAATTGAATCTTTATCTTGGGGAAATGAAGCATTTGCATTTATAGAGATCTCTATAAATACAAGCTATAATAAAAATAATTTTTTATTTCAACACGTTAAAGAATTGAGGATGTGGAGCTTGTGCATGACTAAGGACACATCACTAGTGCTATCGGACCTAAGTTTGTTACAAAAAATCACCACGCACACTTCATCATAAAAATGAATGATCGTATTTAAGTCCGAAGGCACTAGGGCCTACACCCTGAAAAGACCTGGTTAACCTCAACTCATAATAATTAAAGTGTAATATTCGTTAAAAAATTGATGCTATCACCAGGCTCGCTTTTCCCGAGTTGGGCGTCGTAATGCCCAAGTAAATTTAGTCGCTAGTTTTATAACGCAATGGGGGCGTTAATGCCTCCATCGTTCCATCTCGTAATTGAGCACGTTATTAATCGACTCTCAGTTCGAGACCCCTCTACTATACTTTCACTGACTTTTTACTATCCTTATTATGATTAGGCAAAAAAAGGGGATTATTATGAGCAAAGGTAGTGGAAACGGTTCCAAAGAGGGCCTTAAAAGTGGTGGTTCTAAAGGCAGTGGCAGAGGTCCATCGAGTCATCCTGGGCCCGGGGGGAATTGGCCAAGTACAACTCCAAATCCATCCGGCGGAGATCGAGGAAATGCAACACCAAAGGGCAAATAAGTAATACTTAAGTGATACAGATAATTAGTCTAAAGTTTGATCAAATTGAGGCGAAAGTGATGTATGCAACAATCTTTCGCCTAACTAAATCATTAATAATTACGTTTCTGTTGCTTCTGAAATAGTTAATGCGTCTTCGATTTCAACTCCCAAGTATTCAATCGTGCTTTCCAATTTTGAATGCCCCAGTAATAATTGTATTGCCCGAAGGTTTTTCGTCTTTGCATAAATTAATGATGCTTTCGTTCTCCTGAGCGAATGAGTGTTATATTGGGTTAAATCTAACCCCAATTTTTTTACCCATTGCTTAACTATTCCTGAATAATAGTGATAACTTATATGACTACCTTCCTTTCGTGGGCTCGGAAATAAATAATCCGAGGGAGTTAAGTTCTGGTTATGTATCCAGAGAGTTAGACATTGTTGAGTTTTAGGTGTTATTTCAAATTGGACTTCACGATGAGTTTTCTTTTGTTCAATTATGGCCCGGGATTGAATTAATGAACTAGAAGATATATCACGTACTTTGAGTTGAATTAAATCGCTAGAGCGGAGCTTACTGTCAATTGCCAAGTTAAATATGACTAATTGTTCGAGGTTATGTTCTAATTCTAAACGAATTCTAATCCTCCAAATATCTTCTAGTTTAAACGCTTTTTTCTGACCAACCCGTTTACCTTTATTCCAAGCTTTCATAACATTCTCCTTTTATATAAATGTCGTAGTAAGCTTTAAGCGCTGCCATTTATAATACAATTTTTAAATGCTCAAATTATCTGTGTAAAGTCATTTCTATCTTGTTGGTGCAGTCCAATATATTTATACGTATTGTGATACTGAATAGGTAATTATGAATGGTGTTCTGCAATTACAAAAAGCTATTTATGCTAAGGTATCATTTATTGCTACCAAGCAGTTTGGGGATGAGCTACAAGCTTTATTACTGAGGTAATGTGAGCACAAATCACGATAAAAAGGAGTTTACACCGTGCATAGGTATGTAATTAAACAGTGCAAAATAATTGTAAGTATTATTGCTATTCTTTACTCATCTGCCGGCATAACTGCTGAAATTGTCAAAATGAGTAAGAGCGGGATTTGTCATGATAGTAGTAGCTCTTATTATTCGCGTACAAAGAGTTTTACAGCTTTTGATAGCTTGCAACAGTGCTTAGATTCAGGCGGCCGATTAACAAAAGAAAAACAACAAAGTAAAGCAACTCAAGTTGCAGATAATAGTTATGATAGAGATAAGTTTAATCATTGGATTGATAGTGACCATGATTGCTTAAACACGCGGCATGAATTGCTGCTGAAGTTATCCACTGGCACTATCGACTATGGGGAGAATAAATGTTTAGTAGAGAGCGGTAAATGGCTAGATCCTTATACAGGAAAAACCTTTTATAACTCCCGTGATCTTGATGTTGACCACCTCATACCCCTTAAATGGGCATGGCTTCATGGCGCTGATAGTTGGACTGCTGAGAAAAGGAAGACATTCGCAAATGATGACTCCAATCTTTTCGCTGTAGAACTAAGTGTAAATCGTCAGAAAGGAGCTAAAGGACCTTTGGAATGGTTGCCGCCTAATGAAGCCTTTCAGTGCCAGTATATCGTTCGTTTTAAACGTATCGCTTTAAACTATGGATTGGAATTTACCAAACATGAGACTGTAGAGCTAAGTCAACTTCAAAAGACTAAGTGTGGAAAATAATAAGCTAAAAAAAGTAGCTGCTTAGTATTAATAAGTGACTTCTTTGGTGTAGGAATAGCATTGACTATAAATTATGTATGGCAGTTATTAAGTGCTGCTATTTGTTTTATTACAACATTTTCCTGGGTGTTTATTGGGGCTATATTGAAAAAATTACTTTTATTCGTTTTGTTAATAACACCACTTTCACTTTTTGCTAAGCCTAAAAATTACGGTTCAGTCTTAGTTGTAGAGGTCACCAGTATTTACGATGCAGATACGTTCAGAGTAAATATTAATGACTGGCCTTCCCTCATTGGTGAGAATGTTCGTATCCGAGTGAATGGTGTTGATGCACCAGAAATTCGGGGGAAATGTGATTCTGAAAAAAAAGGCGCTCGATTAGCTAAACAATTCACGGTCGGCAAGCTCAGGAACGCCAAAACAATTGAGTTGCGCAATATGCAGCGTGGAAAATACTTTAGAATTCTTGCTGATGTCTATGTCGATGGGAAAAATCTGACCGAACTGCTTATTACAGCCAAACTTGCGCGGCCTTATGATGGTGGCAAAAGAAAGGGGTGGTGTGATAACTCATCCCCAGTTAATTAAATAATCATTCCATAGCAGTGATTTGAGGTGTGCTATCAAATAGAAAGTCAATCATAAGGGGAACTTCTTAAAACTTTCCTTAGTTTGATTATTAAAGCCAATTTCGAGTGAATAATGGACTATTTACCATAAACGGTATTTCGTGCATGACGTCTTGTAGGTTTCTAAGTCGGAAAGGGGCACATAGCGCCTCAGAACTTTTACTCTATTTATCTTTTGAGGCTACCCCATTTACGATCACTTTCTCTCAATACCTAGCGTAAAGACCTATCTATCCTTATAACTAGCTTTTGTAAGAGACTGCATTAAAACGCCAGCATCAACTGCGTACCAATCTGCCGCCTTTTGTGCGGGTTTTGCACAAAAGCTGACAGGTTATGGAGTCAGATTGCAGGCGCTTGTTATGTACTATCTGACGTACTTAATTCAATCAAATCCATTGAGTTAGATATAAATTCACCATTCTCGTCGAATAAAAAGCTGTAGCAACCTTTTGACACATTATCTTCTGTAAAATATGTGTCTGGGCATGGCATTTTTGTTACATATTCTGAAACATTTGCATAAAGAATTTCACCAAGCTCTTCTCTAGTGTGGTCTTCAAGTTCAAGTGTTTCAGGTATATTTGCGGAAATATAAAAATCACTTGTTTTTGGATCGAACTTAGTTTGATAACTTGGTCGATACTTAAGTTTGTAATTTAAAAGTGTTAGATGAGAGAGAACCTCTCGAAGTTGTAATGGAGATAGAGGCGCAGATAGACGATTAAAGTGGCCAGAAAAAAAGTTTAGTGCAGCGCAAGAGTCATCTAAAACAGCCAAAAAAGCTATATCATTAATTCTTAATAAAATTGTATTTGCAGCATATATATCTCGATAATCATATGAATCTAGATGCTCAGCAGTTTTAGCAGGAAGTACCAAAAGTGATCCTAGACATTCATTCTCAATCGAAATTCCATTTTGAAGAGCACGCACCATGCAGTGAATATGATGTAATAGACCCCAATCATAATCGCTAGAAATTGACTCATCTCCTTTTCGCCTATCAAGATGCTTCCTCGTATAGCTATCTTTTAGATGCGTTTTAAAGAAAATAAGAGATAACCATAAGAATATTTTCCATGGCCCATTTTCTTGGATATAAGAATTAACAGACTCTAAGCCGCCATCAATAACAGCTCTAATTTCTTCCTCAACATTAGTGCCTAAAAAGGAGTTACAATTCTTACAGCATGGAACTGTATATTGGTCATATCGGACTGAAGCTTGATTTGGAAGAATAATTTTTAACTTATATATATCAAGCATACGAAGAACCCATTTTGGGATTACATGCTCTTCATTAAATTCTTTCTCTTTAGGGGATGCGCCACACATGAAGCAACAGCCACCTTCACAGATGTCATTCACAAATCGATCGAAACTAAAGAAAATAACGTTACCTTTTTCATCTTTCAAAGATCCATCGCTGTGCTTTAGAAATACTTTCAATTCTCTCTACCTTCCAGATAAATAACGAGGCTGTAGAATTACTCTTTCAGCCAAATCCCATTAAACGACTTGTTAGCCGTATGGTGCACATACATCACATAATTAGCCATTCTGGGTAGAAAAGAAATGGAAAAACGCTCGCAAATAACCAATATATAACAAGAACACTTAACACTACATTATAGGGAAATAACCACCACCTTGGATTTAAATCTTTCTTCTGGAGGAAAAATTGGCTAGTAATGACTAATAAAAATAGCAAAAACTCCAGAGAAAATGCTGCTATAGATAAATACCAAGTTTGTGATGTGGGTTTAGTCGGGTAATCATCTTCTTCTATAAAACCTTCAGGAATTCCTTTGATTCTCCCTTTTACCATCCAGCCTACCTCTTGATTACTTGAGTATAAAATATGAAAAACGGATCCATCTAAATGCTCTAGAACCTCATCGTTTTTGATGTTTATTAAAATAGCCTTTTTAGTGCCAATGTCTTCAATAATTTTTCCATTTAATTCTAATTTAGGGCCGCTAACTTTCATACGTTTTACGTTTAAAATATTAACTTTATTTGTAGGCATGATTTTTATAGGGCTAGATTTTACAACATTTTCAAAATCTATATAGTCGTTGCCTTTATTCCAAATAGCTACTTCAACGGAATAAACGTTTTCAACTGGAATATCATCCCAAGTTACTTTTAACCTATTTGAACCCGTTTGATTTTGAACTAACAGAATAGGAGGTTTAATAGCGAAAACAGGCTCCTTTACAACAATAGATAACTTGTAAACAACAATTGTTAGAGATATTGATACAACTATTGCTGTTATAGGGTGCTTTAATAAATTCAAGATAAAATTTAAGATGTTCAATTAAGAGCCTCTAAGTATGAATAATGCTGTTAAATACGCATAACAGTGTATTAGTCCGCATTCTCACTAATATATATTTAAAATTTTATTTATTTATAAGAATTATATAATAAAAGACTTATAAAACAGTTAGATAGACCCAACTCCTGATTGTAAATTGATATTTAATTTTGGAAAAATGACGCATTTTCATTTATAGAGATCTCTATAAATGAAAACCATAAAAATTAACTGATTATTTTCAATAAGTTAATTTATTAAGAATGTGAGGATTGTGCGTTAAGTATTCATATGATGTGCAATAAGTGTGCAGAAGAGATTCAAAAGAATTATACCTGCATATAAATACAGTTGCTTGTGGGGCTGTTGATATGTCAATCTCCCATTTTATTGACAAATTCGCACAGAACTAGGAACACATCACTAGATGTCTTCGCACTGAAGAGACCTAGTTAACCTCAATTCTGGATAATATAAGCGTAATACTTATTAAAAAACTGATGCTATCAACACGTTCGCTTTTTCCCGAAAGCGAGTTAGTTTTCTAAGGCACATACCGACTTACAAAACGAAAAAAGTGGCCAAATTCACTTGGGCACTACGACGCTCGCTTCGGGAATTAGCAAGCATCACTGAATTGGGTATGACATTTTATTACTCTGCCATTGGTGATGATAAAAAGGCTACTAAAAGTAGCCTTTTGAATATCGTATATAAAAACAAGTGTTATGGGAAATACAGAAATAACCCCGCCTTGACTTTTATATTGATTAATTTAAGGGCTTAACTCATCACTAACGGAAGAGCTATCTCCGCCGCTATCGCGGCCCCCCCAAGTCACCACGCTGCCGTCATCTTTTAAGGCTGCAAAGGCACCAGAATATACATTAGTTCTAACAGGATCCGTACTAGTAGAATAAATCGTTTGTACATTCTCGAGTGTTACGGTGGAGCTATCTCCGCCGCTATTACTATCCCCCCAAGTCACCACGCTGCCGTCATCTTTTAAAGCTGCAAATGCATAATCAGTTGAATAAATTTTTTGTACATTCTCGAGTGTTACGGTGGAGCTATCTCCGCCTCCACCACCTTCACCCCAAGTCACCACGCTGCCGTCATCTTTTAAGGCTGCAAATGCTCTTTTAGTAGAATTAATCGTTTGTACATGATCGAGTGTTACGGTGGAGCTATCTCCGCCTCCACCACCTTCACCCCAAGTCACCACGCTACCGTCATCTTTTAAGGCTGCAAAAGCATAATAATTAGAATAAATCGTTTCTATATGGTCGAGTGTTACGGAAGAGCTATATCCGCCGCTATTACTCCTTCCCCAAGTCACTACACTACCGTCATCTTTTAAGGCTGCAAAAGCATTACGATTAGAATAAATCGTTTGTACATGGTTGAGTGTTACGGTGGAGCTATCACCGCCTTCAGCCCTATACCCCCAAGTCACTACACTACCGTCATTTTTTAAGGCTGCAAAAGCAGAACTAGTAGAATAAATCGTTTGTACATGGTCGAGTGTTACATAAGAGCTATCTCCGCCATAAACGCTATATCCCCAAGTCACCACACTGCCATCATCTTTTAAGGCTGCAAATGCTCTCTCATTAGAATAAATCGTCTGTATATTCTCGAGTGTCACATTAGAGCTGTCTCCACCCCAATCGGGACTCCCCCAAGTCACCACGCTACCGTCATCTTTTAAGGCTGCAAAAACATTACGATTAGAATAAATCGTTTGTACATTTTCGAGTGTCACATAAGAGCTATCTCCGCCTATAGAACTCCACCCCCACCCCCAAGTCACCACGCTACCGTCATCTTTTAAGGCTGCAAAACCAGCACGATTAGAATAAATCGTTTGTATATGGTCGAGTGTTACATAAGAGCTATCACCGCCTTCAGCCCTATCCCCCCAAGTCACCACGCTGCCGTCATCCTTTAAGACTGCAAAAGCCCTAACAGAAGAATAAACAGCCTTAACAGAATTAACAGGATTAACCGTAACACTTATACTGTCATTAGCACTGCCCCCCTCATTATCAATAGCCTTTAAGCTAAAGGTTAAGGTTTCAGCTGCGGTTAATATCGGCGCTGTAAAGCTTGCCGATGCACTACTAGCATCCGTTAAGCTAACGGTAGTGCCGCCTGTTTGTACCCAGCTATAAGTAGCTATAGTGCCATCTGAGTCGGTTGCGGAACCAGAAAGAGTAACCGTTTTTTGCTCATCAACTGTTTGGTCGCTGCCTACATTAACTGTTGGCGCTGAATTAACCGATTCTACCGTAACACTTATACTGTCATTAGCACTGGCCCCCTCATTATCAATAGCCTTTAAGCTAAAGGTTAAGGTTTCAGCTGCGGTTAATATCGGCGCTGTAAAGCTTGCCGATGCACTACTAGCATCCGTTAAGCTAACGGTAGTGCCGCCTGTTTGTACCCAGCTATAAGTAGCTATAGTGCCATCTGAGTCGGTTGCGGAACCAGAAAGAGTAACAGTTTTTTGCTCATCAGCTGTTTGGTCGCTGCCTACATTAACTGTTGGCGCTGAATTAACCGAGTCTACCGTAACAATTATACTGTCATTAGCACTGGCCCCCTCATTATCAATAGCCTTTAAGCTAAAGGTTAAGGTTTCTGATACGGTTAATATCGGCGCTGTAAATCTTGCCGATGCACTGCTAGCATCCGTTAAGCTAACGGTAGTACCGCCTGTTTGTACCCAGCTATAAGTAGCTATAGTGCCATCTGAGTCGGTTGCGGAACCAGAAAGAGTAACAGTTTTTTGCTCATCAACTGTTTGGTCGCTGCCTACATTAACTGTTGGCGCTGAATTAACCGGGTCTACCGTAACACTTATACTGTCATTAGCACTGGCCACCTCATTATCAATAGCCTTTAAGCTAAAGGTTAAGGTTTCTGATACGGTTAATGTTGGAGAAATAAAATTTGCGTTTACACTATTCGCATTATTTAAAAGAACCGTTGTACCACTGATTTGCACCCAGCTATAAATGGCAATCGTACCATCTGTATCAGTTGCGGAACCAGAAAGAGTAACCGCTGTTTGCTCATCAACTGTTTGGTTATTCCCCGCATTTGCGACTGGAATGACGTTTGCAGGGATTACCGTATTGTCGTTATCCGTATCTGAATTATTACCAATACCGTCGGTGCCTGTATCGGTCGTATCTTCTACGGTTAATGGGTATGTATCATCAACATCAGGTATTCCATCGTTGTCATCGTCAGTATCAATATTATTCGCAATAGCATCGTTATCCGAATCAACAACACAAATCACACCATCCTGAACAAATCCTGTTCTACATTCTTTATCCTGCTCTACTGGATTATATACCGGCAGATGTTCCTCAAAAGACATACCGTCATTTGATTTAACATGCTCAATTGACTGTTTGATATTCTCATTAACAGATCTCATGTCATCAGAGAATTGTGAACTATCTGTAATTTCATTTGAAATATTGTCTAGCAAACTTGGTTCATCTGGTAACACGCCTGACGCAACAATATTCTCTGCTGCATACAACACATCATTGTGACGCCCTTCAATATAGTCACCAAGAACATCATCCTTGTTAAGACCTAACGAAGAGGCCACAGCATCTTTTGCTTCTGATAGTTTTGAACTAAATCCATCAGGGGTTTCTACACCATTAGTATTTTGTTCTAAATATAAATGAACCAAAGTCGATAGCGGAGTAATCGACACCTCACCTTTCGGAGCTGAAATAACATAATTATGTGTAACAAAATCCCCCGTAGATTCATCGATTGTTTCGTCTTTTACTGCTTGAGCTACGATAGGATAAGAACTTGGATTATCAATACCAGTAACATCAAGAACAACCTTACCTCGCGCTCCAGAAACAGCAAAGGGTTCGTTCACATCAAATTCAAAGTTCTCATTAATATCAAGCCAGACTTTCGCGTCTTTTAAATAGCCATCAATAACAGTGGCATTGATTTCTATTTTAGGAGTTGATTGAATAGTTGGCTCATCACCGCCACCACAACCGAACAGTATTAAAGAAAGCAAAAAAAAAAGAAGGTTTTTTTTATATGTCATTACGTTATTAACTCCATTTAACAATACACCGGGCAGTTATCCAAATTACCTAATAAAAATAATGAGTTACGAGATTTCATTAGATTGTATAACTTGTTTAAATATGAGGTTATTATAAATATCCGGAGTGTTACATTTAAAATAATATTAATTGTAACTTACAGTTGCACCCAAGATATTAATAACATGCCATGGTAAATGGTAACAAAAACACACAAAAACATCAAAAAATCACATTCAAAGGCAGGAAAATAAATATTACCGAGTGCCGCTTAACAAATAATAAGCACAAAATACCGCTTATGGTAAGTAGCGACTTTTTCTTTCATAAATAACGGTTTCATTATCAGATTTAAAGAAAGCACTTAAAACCAAGAGTCAGTTAATCTATATAACCTTAAAAAAAGCAGGTTAAAATTTTTTTTAATGACCGTTTGTTGAGCATGAAGATGCTTTTCCCATTTGTTTTTTTCAAGCTCAAATAGCTAAAGGAACCAATTTCGTTTTGTAGTGGATAAGTGATACTGGTCCAAATTTTATAAGTTTCTAAGTCGCTTTGGGGGCGTTAGCGACCTAGCTTTCTAAGGTGATAATGCTAATTAAAAGTAGGTCCGTTGTCACTAGGAGCTGATGGCTCATAAACATCATTTAGGAGGGGCTCTTGTAATGCGAACCTAATGTACTCCATTGTCTTTACTACACTTGTATGCCCTAACATTTGGTTTAAAACTAGATGTTCTAAGTTAAGTGTGTTGCCTTTTTTTATTATTATCATCTATATCCCCTTAAGTAAATTTCGATATTCTCTTTACAATAGTTTACTGCCTACAATAAAGCGATTTCCAGATTTATTTTAATAAAAATATTGATATTTTTTATTCTTCGAACATTTTAATGAAGTACATCAGAGATCAGGTTTTCTAAGGCTAATAGGGACGTTTACGAGTTAACCTTCTAAGTCTCTTTGGGGCAAAGCGCCATAGAGCTTTTGCTCTATTTATCTGTTGAACGACTCCATTTACGCCCACTTTCTCCCAATACCTAGCAAAATGGGTATTTCTATACAAATTGCTAGACTGCATAATTATGCGGAAAATCTTTAGCAGGCAACTTGGGAATGGGCATAAACGTGATAACGAATGAAGTAACTTAACGCAATTCGCACTAGTGTTAGTTATCCAAAATACATGGATGTCCTCCTCACTATTTATATACCACAGCTCCTTCCAATACTTCATTTTCCTCAGGGTCTAACACTATAGCTACACTGTGGCGCGCACGAGTCAGCGCCACGTACAGTCTCGCACGAGTAGGGTTCTTTAGTAATTCAGGTTGGCTAGGATTACGAATCCAACTCACCATATCCTTGGTTGGGTAAATAAGTACTCTATCTATAGTAAGGCCTTTAGACTCACCAAAGTTCATTACTTCATACGATGAATCTACTTTAGATTTAGCATTCCAGCGAAGCTGCATTGGCTGATATGTCTGTAAGTATTCCGAACAAAGGCGCTTAGGGACGATGAAAACCCCTTGGTGCAGTATATTTTCTTTTCGGCAGTCATCACACTGACATGCATCAACAGCTGGAAATTTAGGGTAGAGTCTAGAAGAGTAGTCACAAATATCCTGAGAACAGCGATGTGACTTATTAAGTGTTGTTTCATCAACTTCGCAAGATATCCGTTTACCCAACGTTTTTTCAGATGTAACAAATCCTTTGATATTTCCGTTTCCATAGTCAGAATACTTAGTTGTATGGTGAGTCTTGTAGGTAACTTGTCTTGGATCTCCAACTAACATGACCTCTGATTTTGACCTAAATAGAAGCTTGATCAACTCTAAATCAAACCCAGCAAGATCTTGCACTTCATCTATAAATATCATGCCATATAGCGCTGATATTCGGTTAACGACTGCCTGCTTGCTTGCCTTATTTGCCTCAAAGCAAAACTTGGATATCTTATCGGAGTAGACCTTGAAGTCTTTAGTGAAGTAATAATTCTTGAAGTTATCTTTTTCTGACCAGTATACTCCTTGACCATCCTTATTTTTATACTTAAGGCCAGAGCGCCAGTTGACCAGAATAAACCCAATTCTTTCATCCGCAATAGAGTCATTTAGTCTGCACTGATATGGCCTAACCCAATGCTTAAGAAGGAATGAAAACCATGTGATAATCGTGACATTAGCTAGTACAGTTCTTACTTTTTTAACAAACTTATCTCTTATTTCCTGCTCATTTGATTCAGTGTAAGTTGTAATCAAAATTGGCCTATTAGGATTTTCTATCGCGGTTTTAACTAAAAGCGTTGTTTTACCAGATCCCGCAGCAGCAATTACAAGACTATTGTTATTCATTACACCACTCCACTGTTTTAGTGATGTATTCTGGATAGCTAAAATTATATTTTGATTCAAAAACCTTTAGAGACCAACTGGTTTTTTGTGTTTGTAGTTTTTCTGATAATTTTTCAACGGTATCAAAGTTCTTCACATTCAATTCAAGGGCTTTGCATAAAATGGGTAATGCATCTTTGTTTGCATCAGCAAACTGTGGCTCAAGTGTGTTTAAGTTATTACGATTGTCTGCAAAGATGGAGATGTGAGCATGTTTATGGTAATCCTTATATTTTTTGGTGATCGTATTGGCGTATTCTCCATCATTATCGGTGATTACCGCCACTTTTTTATCAATTTTGTCAGCTATTTCTAAAAAACGTTTAAATGTAAGTTTTACAGATATCACATCAAAACCATGTTCGATGGGCAATACTCCGTTATTCGCATCCATATAAGCTCTTTGAAATATTAATTCATCGGAATCACCTTCAACGAGCACTGCTTTTTTACAAAGAATCAGGCGTAAGGTTTGATAGCCCGGCAGCTTCTTAAAGAAATCGAAAGTGTCTTTTGATAAATCTTTAAATCTTGTTACTTTATGGTCATTTAGGAGAAGAAGATTTTCAAGACCAAGTTTATTAGCTACGAAGCTGCTATGTGTTGAAATAATAACTTGCTTATCACTCACACCATTTATGATTTCTTTTAATAAGTAATTTAACTTAGAGTGTGATAAATGATTTTCTGGTTCTTCTATCAATAGTAAACTTGCTTCTTTAGTCTTTTGATGACCCAATGCAAGATTTGTTTTTATCACGCACTGGGAGCCTTTACCTACTTGATGGAACGGAATGTCTCCAAGGTAGGTCATCAAACTAGACTCCCAAGAATTTTGAGTCGAAAGGTCAACAGATATATTAAGGTGTTCCCCTTGAACTTTTGATTTATTATCAATCTGTTCGTTAATTCTCTTTACTGCTTCCTCTTCAGTGAAGCTATCTTTCATTTTTCTGTATGCCTGAGATAATTTGACCTTCTCTTTGTTCTCCAGTTCATTTCTGATGATTCTTGAAATGTATACATCAGAACCATTTTGGTACTTGTTCGAAGATGAGTCGATTAGAACAGACTTGATTGGGATGCTTCTGGATGTAACTGAATCTCTATCGAAAGATGTCCATGAAACCTTATAATACTCAATAGGTAGTGTTTTAAGCTTACCTCCACTCTTTATAAGTTCAGAGTACTCTTCTGTATAGCTATCATCGAATTCGACTTTGAATGACACTCCACACGCATCATTCCTCCCCTTGTTTCCTGTTCCCTGAAATTTAGGGAAGCTATCTTTGTTGAAAATAACCTCGATGCATATTTCGGGTAAAGTCGTACTGCCACCATCGTTCACTTGGGTTAGGTACTCAGATACAGCTTTGCAATTGAATAAGTACTGGCTTAGTTCATTCTTTAAGTATTTGCCGTGTAGTATTCCACTAAGAACCAAATTAGCTGCTTCAAGAATAGTTGATTTACCTGAACCATTATCTCCAACAAGAATATTCACACCTTTGTTAAACTCAATAGAGAACTTCCCGTAGTAACATTTATAGTTGTAAATATTAACTCTTTCGATATACATCGCTACGTTTCCCTTAATATGCATATATAAGAAGATCACAAAATATTACAGATTATCCCATATGAACATGGGTGACCATAAAAAGAACTAAATTATTAAAATATTGTCAATATTTAAATAATTTAAACTGATTTTTTTATTTTTAGATTGTTAACTTATTGAAAATAATATGTATAATCAAGAAATAATTAAATGATATGGAATAGTTTAGGTATGACTGGAGAACTTGAAAAACTCAAAATGTATATCGAGTCATCTATCATTGATGAGCGAAACCATATCTTCAAGTACACCTCCCCTTTGACACATCCTCAATCTTCTCAAGCTAAGGCTGTTTTTCTTGAATACGATAGAGCCACTAGCAATGACAGATACCATAATTACAACCTCAAGTCGTTACCATATGGTAATTTCCAAGTAGAAGAGAAAGATATACCTAGTTTCTATGTGTTTCTAGCGAAGAAGCTCAGATATCACTTCACCCAAGATAGGAAATCATATGCGAGTGATAGGATATTAAATCCTTTCAAAGTCTACGGTGAAGAGGGGTCTGTTGAAGAGATAGGAATCCCAGACTATGAGTTTAGTGGTGAAACTGACCATGGGGTTTTTAGCTCGTGGTTGTTATTTGACCATCTATTTGAAGTTGGAGAGCAGATCGCAAGAAGAATCGAAGCTAAGAATTTTATCGGTATCCAAAGTCATTTGAATCTTATTGACGATAACTTTGGCTTTCTTATGGGTCGTAAAAATTCATACTTTCAGCTAAAAATGGACGAAGATGAGCTATACAGTTGGCTCTTGGTTGAGATTGAATCTTTCAAGCATCAGGTTGAAGAAAAAGGACTTTGGAAGAGTTTGAACAAAGAGCCAGAGAAGCACTTTCAAAAAGTATTCGCTGCTGTTCTTGGTCGAGTCAGTGAACTATTTGGCGTTGATATGTCAGCAGAGACATGCGTTGGTAGCGGAACGGTTGATTTTAAGTTCTCTCAAGGCAGCAATTCGAAAGTCTGCGTCGAGCTTAAACGATCTAACAGCTCAAAGGCACTTGAAGGCTACACAAAGCAGCTTCAGCAGTACCTAATGAGTGAAAAAATAGACAAAGGTATATATGTCGTTATTGACTCTGGTGATTCGAAAAGCTCATACCGTCAGTTGCTTCATTTCATTGAAAACGGTAAGAAACAAGGTGAAAATTATCCTGATATTATACTGATGGATGCGAGTCCAAAAATTAGTGCTAGTAAACAGATATAGCTTGCATGTATACAGAGGCATTGCTTGGTGCTTTTCCATTTTTTTGGTAAGGAAAACGCCAAGCAGGATGCTTTTGCTGTAACACTTTTGGGGTAAAACCCATTTAACTGTAATAGGTTGGATGAATATTTAAGGCGCTGTTGTAGTTAACTGTTGTCACAGTTATATTTCTTTAAATTACAACGCATTATAAAAAACAAAATTTATAATGAGTTAGGTGAATACAATAAAGCTGACAACAGTTAACTACAACAGCGCCATATTTAAGTACATCAAATGAATTTTATATTATTTATACTCAAACAAGATGACGCCCGGATATTCCCGGAAGTGAGCATAATAGTGAACACAGATTTTTAGCTTTGTAAGTCGCAATGGGGGCGTTTGCGACTTAACTTTCTAGCTCGGTTTGGGGCACAAAGCGCCTTAGCCTTTTATTCTTTTATTCTTTTATATCAATTTGAACAACTGATATTAACTTATATATCCGTTTTTTGTTGCGGGTATGCGCTGCAATATTAATTTTTAATTGATTAGAGTATGATAATTATTTTAATCTCATTCTTGAAAAGAATATAAGGTATGGGTGTCCAGCCTTTTTTCTGAGCGTTCAATGATGTTGGAACGTCAACGTCAACGTGAAGGTATTGTATTGTATTGGCAAAACAAAAAGGCAAGTACAATGGCAGGCCGGTGAATCAAGATTTACACGAAAAAATTAAAAATTTATCATCACAGGGCATCAATAAGATGCAAATAGCTAATACGTTGGATTGTTCCCGTACTACTGTCTATAACGCTTTAGCATAGAATCATTCTAATAATACCTATTTTATATCAATGCCCTAGAGAATGAATGGTAGAAGCCTCACCAAATATAGACCACTCGCTGCGCTGCACATTCTCCGGTGAGCAAGGTGTTATCGATACAAAACTTAATTCGAATTTAATGCTAGTCAGTTGATTATAATGTCTCTAGTGCGCTTCGCGGGGGCTAGCAACTTATTATTCCTAAGGTCTGCTTCAAGCTCGCGAATACCAGGCGGTCAACATCATTGCTGACATGCCATCAAACGCTTCCCTTTATCTGCATTATTTAAACCACGGCCAATCAAGTAATGACTGAGCACGGAGATGGCGCACATATTTGACCTGCTTATTACATCTACTTTTAGCCAAAATAAGACATGTCAGGTTTTTTACACATTTTGACGGGTTTTAAAGGGTAAAATCCGCCTACAGCTCGGTATTTACCGGTTTTTATCCCATTGTATGTGTCCAGTTATTTTATTTATTCACCCATATTAAATGTGAAAAATCAACTGATACATTTTTTAAATCTGGTATTTATTATTGGTATAAAGTATGTTAAGCAATGTGGTATGAAATATAGTATGAGGATATAACAAGTCGCCTCTTCAGAAAATCATATTATCAGTCACTTCACGTAATGAGTGTTGATTAATTGGAGGTCCTTACCTCACAAATACAGTCACCTCATGATGGGGTATCTCACATTATATTAAATGGAAGTAAATAATGAAAAATATATTATTAAAAACCTGCTTAACCGCTTTGGCTTTGTCCGTTGCTGGTTTAGCAAATGCAGGTGGCACAATTACTGATGCTCAATTGCGCTCGTATTCTGCAATATCGAAAGCTGCGGTGAATATAGCCGCCCAACCCGAATTGTCGACTGCTCCCAATGTTGGCGGTCATCTCGCTGCACAAGCGGCCGTTGTTATCGGTGCCAATACTACTGTAAATGATATTTATGCTGGCGCTGCGGTTACCACCGGTGCTGGGTCAAAAGTTAACCAAATCAAAGCTGGCGCAGCCGCGGGCATTGGGGCGAATGCCACCGCTGGGGACGTCAATGCAGGTGCTGCCGTGGTAGTTGGCGCTGTTGCTAATGTCGGCGATATCATAGCTGGCGCTGCCATCACGTTGGGCGCCAATGCGACGGCGTACTCTACCAATGACACGGTAGTCACCTATGGTGCGGGTTCTACGGATAACGCTACGGGGAATGATTACATCGATCAAGGATTTATCAAAGGTCCCGCTGAGATGACAGCTGCGATGATGGCCATTACCAATAAGTTCCATGCTAATCCAGTTGATGTCAACAAGGTCGAAACATATACGGGCCTGTCGGGTCTCACTATTGGCGTTGAGGGCGGGGAGACGACGGAATATTACAGTGCGATCAACCTGCAGGCTAATACCACACTGACCATAGAAGGGAACGTGACGGTCATTACCAGTGGGGCGATAACCCTGGGCGCCGGGGCAGAAATATTGCTGGGAAATGGTGCGAATGTTACCTGGATATTGGGCGGTGCGCTCAATCTTGGGGCCGGGTCTAAGTTTAGGGGCGAAACGTATGTGAATGGCGCGGTAAATGGCGCCACGAGCGATGTCGTATGTGGGAATTTATACGCTACGGGGGCGATAAGTGTCTCTACCATTGGTGATGCCTGTTTAATACCAGTTGCTCCGGCGACATGCCCGTTTTGGAGTGTGGCGGATTTAATTAACGTATCCCCAAATTTCAACTCTCGCAATTTTACGGATTATGTAATGATTGTTGATTTGGATGCTGACACTAGGTTTGAGATAATTTACGACTCAGGCGGTAACCGCGGTGTTGTACGTTCCTCCCCCGCCGGCATTCGTATTGAACGCTTTAGTATGGATTCGGTGGAATATGACGTATGTGAAAGTACATTAAGAGATGAAATAAATAGCCGGTTACCCTGATTTTAGGTATTAACATCAACCCGCAATTTGACCATGCAGGATGGTACGTCCCATGTTTTTGTGGGGTAACCCATGCTGCAATGCCAGCCTTGACTTATCGCTGCCAACGTTTTACATACTGACCTAAGGCTAAAGCCATCTCATCTGAGGTGGCTTTTTTCTTTCTTAGTTGCTCATAAAGCTGCCGGTAATGCACAACGTGTTTTTCTACCGTCTTTGCTGCGACGGTTAATTGTTTGCCATCAAAATGATAACCGAGAAATTCACAAAATTGCCGGGAGTCATTTTGAACAGCTTTAGCTGGCCCGCAGGGTGAAAGGCAGGATGCCTGGAATAACCCCCGACTGATTTTACCAATAAATGTCTTTATCCGGCGCTTGCGCGATTTTTAATTCATTAAAGTGCTGATTGACTATTCTCAAGGCCTTGCGTAAGTGCCAGCGAGTTTTGGCTAATATAATGACGTCATCCATTTACCTGCGATAAAAATAATGGCTGTCACCTGCCATCTGCTCATCCAAGCCCTTTAAGTAATAGGTAGCGACAACCGAATGGGCTGGGGGTCAAGTTTTTCATTTTGCAGTTTTTTAATAATTAGCATCTACTCTAAGCCGCAATGGGGGCGTTTGCGCCTTAGCTTTCTGAGTCGCAAAGGGGCACAAAGTGAGTTAGAAATTTTGCTCAATTATCTGTTGAGATGATCCCATTTATGCTCGCTTTCTCCCAATATCGAGCGTTTCGGTAACTTCATTGCTAGTGAATCTTTCACCACGTTTTTTCTCTAATTAGCTATTAATTTATGCAGAGGTAGTACTTTTTAGTAAAATGTTCATATCATCCAAGCTGAACGATTTAGATAAATGCTCACCTAAATACTCTTTTTGGTTTGTATAAGGCTTATGACCTCTACTATGAAAAATTTCTGTTTTAACTCCACCCCATAAATCACCTAAATTTTTACTAACCTCATAATTCGGAGACTTACCTGTTCCGCATTCACCGAAGCGAACGTTGGGTTTTAAAATGGGCGATCCCATGTTCACAATTACGGAAGATAAAAAATCAGCTCCCATGCATTTAAGTCTTTCTGGTGTCCATTTGTAATTGTTAATCATTATTTTCAATCCTTTTTACGTATACTGCTGATGTTTTAAATAAGCTAGGTTGACTCTCTGTACCAGCTTTCAGCCTATGGCGTCGTTCTTCATCAATATCGTAGCCACGTGCTTCCATAATATATCTAACATAAGATCCTATGAGTTGCTTTAATCGATCTGTACGTTGCTTGTTGCAACCTTTTGAAAAAGTGTCTAAACGAAGCAGTTCGGGGGTGAGAGCTTCAACAGGAGCTTTGTTGAGATAAACGGCGGTTTCAGCCCTAATTACGTTATCTCTCTCTTTAAGAAGAGCCCAAATTTTTTGTGCATCTGCCTCTTGGAATAATGATTTGAATGAAGGGTGAGGGATGAATTCTAACGAGTGCATGTCGTCTAAGGATCGAATAGTCATGTAAACACCTTTGGTTGATTTGTGTACGCTTAGATTAGCACAAATCACCACAGTGTAAAATACAAGGTGTGTGTTATTTACACACTGTAAGTTTAATTATTCCTACAGCATAATTGAGAGTAGTTAGTGCGCCGAAAGCAGTTTGACCAATCTCAAAATATTCACGATCGCTTCATCCCGGAGGTAAGCTAAATATTGATAAATAAATTTGGTCACTATTTTTTAATTTGTAAGGCGCTTGGGGGCACATAGCGCCTTAGAGTTTTTGCTCTATTAATCTGTTTATACTACCCCATTTACGATCGTTTTCTTCCAAAAGCAAAATCAAAGTCCCTTGCCTGCAAAGTCGATTTGAATGTTCATGTACTGCTTGAACGATTTCGCTAAGGTGCTTTCGTCTCCATAACGGCTTACAAACCTACAAATTTGTAGCCAACTAAAAAGCAAGACGCGATCCTATTCACACTTAGGGAATTTGACCATTTTTATTGCATATTAAATGAACACTTGATGCAGATGCTTAATAGTTTAGCTTATTGAAAATAAAACATTAATTTTTTTCAGTTTGCATTTATAGAGATCTTTATAAATAAAAATGCATCATTTCCCTAATATAGAAAGTCAATTTACGATCAATTATATATGCAATCTAGCTGTTTTTATGCTTGTTAAGGTCTAATCTTTGATAATCAATAAAATTTTAAATAGGTATTAGTTAGAATGCACACTAATACACTAATACGCTGCTAGCGTGTCAACACTGGACGATACTAGAGCGTCAACAGTATATTGTATCTCTATAAAAGGAAGTGAATGAATGATATATACAAATTCTCAGGCTACGACAGTCGCTATTTCAACAGGTGATCACAAGAAAGCTGCGCTTTATTTCGACAAGTTAGTACCGACACATTCGAGTGGTGACGTTCCCAATATCCTTAGAGAGCCCGTTCACTTCGCAGACTACAAACTATCTGAATTGTTTAGTGCAACGTCAGCAGTAGATATTGAGGAGGATCGCTCAAGTGAGGTTCAAACTGCTACCATTAGGCACGTTTGGAGGGAGGCGCCAATGAGCGTTCGATATTCTAAAGATTACCTGGAGAATGTCTTTGCAAATGTTGTAAAATCTAGTCAAGAAGCGTGGGCAGATAGTAAATTTGTTACGTCGCTAGTGCTGAGGAACGGGATGGTTGATAAGGGCCACTTTCTCATTCCTACCTTTGATGATGACACGAGAGAACAGTCTTTCGCAAGGCTCGGTAATGATGAAGTCGTACAACTGACTCTCAGCAACCTAGACTTAATCGATACGAGTAAATTGGAATGGCCGCAAATACTAGAACTAAAAAGTGATAGTGACTCAGACAAAAAATTGCGAAATCTTCTCCTTTTCCTGTACAAGAACTATAGCAATAAGTCGGTAGATTTCATCAGAGACGACTTGCTGCGACAGATTGATGAATACCAACAGGTCTGCAAGAAGCACGGTTTTAAACTTGTCACGAGTACTTTATCCACTTTATTGAGCTCTAAGTCACTGCTCGCAACGACTGGTCTAAGTACTTTAGCTTTACTGTCCGGCTTGCCACTACAGGCATTAACTCCTGTTGCGATCTCCGCAGCTGGCTTGGAGATTGGTAAGATTGCAATTAACTATGTCGAGAAGAAACGTGATCTCATAGACTACAAAGAAACTCACCCTCTGTCGTATATCTTGCAATTGCCGCTACGCGACACCTTGGTATCGGCAAGATGATCATAATCGAGGTCTTGTCTTTTTCCTAAAATAGCAAAACGCAAGCCAGATCCTAAGGGCAGCACATAATATCTAATAGATTCAACCATTGAAATCATTAATTATTATTGTTAACTCGTCATTTTTTTCACAAAGATACTTCGTACATGCTTTTATAACATTGGTTTCATCACTAATACTCTTCCCTAATTTTTCCATGCCTAAAGGGAACTCGGTATGAAAATGCCAGAGTTTATTCGCGTATTTTATAGCACGTATTCTCCTTTCGTAAGGCTGTACGGTTGAATATATACTAGTAAGTATTGTCATTACCGCACTTAGGTAAAATACAACATTAATGATTTCACTTTCCTTAGTGAAATCACTTTCTAAATTCCCGCTTGAAAGGACTGTAACAAAAGCAGATAAAATAGGCACACCCCATGCCAATATCCTGTGAAGCCAATGATAAATAGCTGACCTTCGACGTGTTAGCATTATATGATATGCAACCCGATTATTGATCTCTAGGCTTTGCGTGAATAAAACCGGATTATTTTTTATTATTGGTGGCAGATTAATGCGTGTGTATTTATTATCTATTTTGTTATTCATTTATTTATTCCTTTTCGCCTAACGTCCCAATATCCTAATGCGTCTGGTGATTTTTCTTGTTCGAGTTATTATGTTTGATTGCCTGAGAAGGTCTAGAAATGAACTTGCTCCGCAACCAATATTATCAATTTATGAGATTATAGTTTCGACTTCTGAATTTTTCCATTTAGTATTATGTAAAGTTTTGTTAGCTTTGTTTGGTAACTGACGATTTTTTATTCATTAATATCTGCTATTGGTTGAACATGAATTGGGGTGTTTCTTTTGCCAATTAGATCAGAAAAATGACTAAGAAAATTCTCTTATTTTTGTTTACTCACAATGAATTTTAGGGTCAGGTCTGGTCTAAATAGCACTGTATTAAGCTATATTTAGGTGATTATTGGGCAGGAATTTTGTGAAAATTTGGAAAGAGCAGCCAGACAAAAAAATTGTATAATGGACTCACCACAAACCTATACAGCAGATCTTCGCTGCATAAGTTTTTTTTAGCACCGAATCCCGACGTTCGCTTTTTCCCGAAATCGAACATAGTCATGGCTAAGTGAATTGGGGCATTTATTTTTAGTTTTATAAGTCGCTAAGGGGGCGAAAGCGCCTTAGCTTTCTGAGGCGCTAAGGGGGCGAAAGCGCCTCAGCGAAATAGTTTAAGCAGCACATGAACATTCACAATGATTTTGCTGGTAAGAGACTTTAATTTTGCTCGCCTCGGAGAGGAAGCTATCGCACAGTTGGTGACAAAAAGAATGGAACTCTCCAAATTTAACCGAAGCCTCTGGTGTTTCTGACAACTTTAGGTCGGTCATTTGAGAAACTGGAAAAAGAAGGGAATTATAAAAGCGCAGTTTTCAATTAATAACGGCGATCCAAGTTGCGTATGCTAAATAAATATATTGTCTTTTTCTCAAATCAAACTAAATACAGATATGACAAAACATTTTTTAGATAATTCTAACGTAATCGAGTTCTTATGCGAAACTGCCAACAAATTTGTGGAAGAGAGATTTGGTGATGACGCTTACCTTGATGATGAAAATGGATCGGATTACTCCGAAGCAGCGCAAGAATATTTCGACGATACATATGATAAAATTGAGGGTTACCTGAACGATATTTTGGGGGTTTATAGAATTGAGGACGATGAGTGAAGTATGTTTTATCTCATAATACTCCTAAATTGAGAGAATGTTGCTTGGTGTTAACTGAGTATTGAAAACAAGACTCTTAACGTCACATAAATAACACTTCAAAAGGCTACCTAGACGGTAGTTTTTTGTATTTACCCATACTGATCAAATATATCTCAGCTATCTCATGCCACTTAGTTGTGTATTGCGGTGTTAAAAATTGTCGCCGCATAATCCGCTATTAGTACAGTATCTTTGATTAATATTATCACTTTTCTATTCGCTAGCAGCCAGTGGCATAGAGGATTTAATAATTATCAACTATATCGAGCTAAACGCTTCAATCAGTTTTTCTCTAAAGCCACCAAAAGACTTTAGGTAAGCCGGAGTATCGTTTTTTTTATTTTCTGATGGTGCATCGTTTAAATTGTCCGAGAAAGATCCGTCATCGAATAATGACATTATTAATGGTGGTTTCAAGTCAGTTGAAGATGAAGCTGATTTTTTATTAGCAGTAGTTATATCAAATTGCTTAGCAATGGCATTACTGCGCACTAAGACACCTGCATCAGGTAATTCTTGATCTATTCGGTGGGCAAATATACTTAACTTTTCTTCAGCAAAAGTGAACAACCAAGCTTCCTGATTTACAGCGTCATTTACTCTTAAAATTCGACCTAAAACTTGCCTGAAATACAGTTCAGTTTTAACCCGGCTTAAATGACAGCAAACCTGTAATCGAGGTATGTCAGTACCTTCCGCAACCATGCCAACGCTGACAATCCACTCGGTATTATAGAAACGAAAATTCTTGATTCGTTCAGCTGCATCGGTCTCTTTATAAGTCACAATAACGGCGGTTTGCTGGAACTGTTCAGTGAGCATTTTCAATATCTGCTGTGCATGTTCCACCGATGAAGCAACAATTAGTCCGCCTGCATTTGAATTTGACTGCCTAATCTCAGCGAGTTTGTTACAGCCTTTTTCTAAGATATATTGAATAACTACCTCATGACAGATTAAATCCTGATAAGAAATTAAAGGTGCTTTTAATAAATCACGCAGTGAGTTAAAGACTTTGGTTTCTTGCTCTTTAGTCGTCACTGATATTTCTTCGTTATCAATTAAAACGATCTTAGGGTTTCTGCAAACGCTATCATCGACGGCTTGTTGCAATGAATAGGTGTAATCACATTGAATTTTATTATCAGGGTCGCTGTAATTAGCAAGCGCAATTGGGATGAGATCTGAACGCCAAGGAGTCCCGGTCAGCGCCAAAGTGAATGTGGCTTGTTCTTGAATGTGTTGCACTATATCCTGCCCCCAGGCGTTCGCATCATCGAAAGATGTGCCTGAGCAGTGATGGATTTCATCAAACACCACTAACACTCTATTATTCTTAATAATCTTCCAATTATCCTCGTTAAAAAATCGCATGTTCTGATAAGTATATGAGCAACCAATAGCGCCAATAACACCATCGAAATTACAATTGAGTCGACGTGCAAAGGCATTCTTAATACCTTCAGCCACAGTAATCGACGGTGAGAAACATAAAACAAAATCTATTTGCTTTGTATCAAACAAATACCCTGCAACTTCAGCGGCTAATACGGTTTTCCCAGAAGCGGGTGTTGCTAAACATAAAAAGTGTTTACTGATTTCTAAATAATGTTTTTGTGCTGTGGTTAAACATTCTTGTTGCCAAGCTCTTAGCATGGTTGATATCCCGTGACCGTATAACCCAGTAATTTTTGTAACGCATGCACCTTGCCAAGAAGTTGGACGGATTGATTTTTAGTTTGCAGTTGGTGCTGCTGAAGTTTTTCTTTTAATTCCGGAAAGCGACTAGAAAGGCGCTTGTATTCATTTGCTTCTTCAATGCTTGCGTTTAAATCAATTTCATAAGTCATCAGCTCTTTTTCCAGCAAGGCTTTGTAATTGATGGTTTTAGGCGCTTGCTTAATGATTTTTGGAGAAGAACTTTTCTTTTGTTTATCACCCCGTTTCATCGGAACAATCGTAGAGGCAAAGAACTTCTCTGTTTTTGAATATAAAACATTTTTTATTCCGTCATCAACAAGGTCTGTTCGCTTTAATAGTCCTTTATCTACACCACGTAATAATTGACGGTAGATAAATTTTCTAGCCTCTGTTGAATCCGTAAATTCAGCATGTTCACGCAATAGAGCGTCTTTAGCTTCTATCACAGAGAAGTCATCCATTTGCTTTATCACCAAAATAGCATGCAAAAAAACATTCATATTAACTTTCTGACTCATTGCCATACCTCATAAACAAACTTAAACTTAGGATTCCTAAGTATACAGGTCATTATAAAAACTAGACAATCAATTTTATGTGAGAGTTATTGAGATGAAATACCAGTGCAGGTTAAATCCTTTTTTACAGAGCGTCTTAAAGAGGCTCGAAACAGAATGAAAATAAGTCAGAAAGATCTAGGCATTAAAATAGGGATAGATCCCAGCTCTGCGAGTGGTCGCATGAATCATTATGAGACTGGCCGCCATATGCCCGATCTTGATACTTTAAAAAAGTTAGCAAAAGAGCTAGATGTGCCGGTGAATTATTTTTTTTGTGAAACAGAAGAAAATGCAACCTTGGCATGTTTGATTGATAAACTTGATGACGAGACTAAACGTAAACTGATTCAATTATTAGAGAACAAAACAGAATTCTGATACCCGGTAATCAAAGACAGGCTGAAGTATCAGATAAGGTCGGTATTAACAGTATTTTATTTCCTATCCAATAGACCAGCACGATTTTGAGTCTCTTAAAATAATTATTTGGAGGCATTAAAGTTTCAAGCTTTAATACCTCCAAATTCCAAGGGAAAGTAGAATACAACTAAACATTTTCAATCTTTAATGTACTGACTCAGACTTGGGGTTAGTTGGAAGTTTGAGTTTATTGGGTGATTTCAAGATTAACACCTGCCTTTACAGAAAGAATTAATAACTTTTGGAATTGCTCATCTTTCTCGGTTATTTTTTGAGTAACTTGTTCCAGTTGTTGTTGCGCTTTGTCACGTTGTTTTCGTCCGTCCTCAATGCTTGCAGTGGCATCAATTAGGCTTTGAGACTTACTTTCTAACTCTGCCGTCATACGCATGTTGTTATTTGTTAATGTGCGGTTGTTTTTACGTTCGGTTTCCAGATTTTCGGTCAACTCTTCATATTTCTTCGCCTTAACGTTAGCCTCGGCACATTCGGCCGTTTTCCCCGTTAGCTGGTCAGTAAGGTCATCTCGTTTTTCGGATAGCTTGGTGATAGCTTCTTTGTGCTCATCTTTAAGCTGGCTTATTGTATTATCAAATCTTGTTTGCTGCTGCTCTAAATCATCCTTGCTATCACTGATAGCAACATCTAGTTGCCCCTGAAGATTTTCCATAGCTTCAGTGCTTTTCTTCTCGCTCAATTCTTTATCTTTGGTCGCTTGATATGCCGCTGTATTTGCCGTAGTAGCCTCTTCACTTTTCTCCTCCAAGCGTTGTTTGGTGGTAGCTAGCTCTGATTCCAGTTTGGAATTGATTTCTAGCATGTCATCAAGTTCTATTTGCAGCATTTTCATCTGCTCGTCATCGATCTGACGGCGTTTAGTCACACGACCTTCAACTTCTTGATTCAATGCCTTAACGAATACATGGGACATCTGTGTTTGGCGAATTGCCTCCCGATCTTTGTCAACTCGTTGTTCATGCCATGCGTTAACCAAAGGGGTGACTGTAGTGTGTGACCATTTCACATCATCGTGACTGGCAACTTTACGGCCCGTAATGCGAGAGGTTGGAATGTCTTCCATCAACATCTGGTTGCACACAGACCAGATAACGGTTTGTTTATCCAATTCTCTTTTGTCTTCGTTAGCCAATTTCATACCCCTTAAGTTTACAGTTTACAGTTTACAGTAAGTATTAACGTAAAGCGTAAAGTGTAAAATGTAAAGATAAGGGTGCTCGTTATGGGATGTGTGATCTTTATTTAAGTGTAAATTGGGCTTGATCTCATGTTTTTGAAGTGAAGTAGCCAAGTTAATTTAGCCACTTATTTAAAAGTTCTAAGAAGATAATAATGTATGTAAGAACGTATCGCGTAGAGAGCTTGCAGCTTCGCGCTCGATAGCTCGCTGGAGTAGGTAGCGTGGCCCAACCAGTTCAATCTCGACATCTGGCCTGTAACCATTCCACATTCGGCCTTGATTTGAGCCCGAGTGGAAGGGCCTTTCAAACATATTAACTCTGGTCTAATTTGCATGAAAAATCTGTCAATCGCGTGTAAAGAGCCTTTTCCGTATAGGTTCGCTTGATGATCAAGATCATATCTATCAATATTTGTAAAAGATGATACTTGTTTGTCTGGCTCACTCATTGACGGTATTGGGTTCTTAATCCAAGTATCTACAGCTTTTTTAGAAATAAATGGTGATACCATATTTTTTTATCATTTTATTAGCAATATATTTTATTTCTTTATGGCTTAATGATGAGTAGGATCGTCCGCAAAATTTCCTCTTTAAATGCAGCTAAATACCATGTATTCATTCCGATATCTAAATCTAAATAAAATCGGGTTTTACTTACATTTTGAGTTAGTTTTTTAGGAGAAAAAAGTGAGCGATCATCCCATCGAGATTTTGCATCTTGTTTCCTCAGTTATATTTTGATGGAAACAATTAGGCTAGGTTAAAAAAAGTAAGTTGAGCTAAGTTCTCGTAAGCTGACTTTTAACTTAAAATATAAGCTTTTTATATCACTTTCAACATCGATCTTATTATTTTGGTTATCAAGATTTGTCACATAACTTTATTGTGAACTATTGTGAACTATTCATTGAAATTTATTATACATTTAATTTACAAATACTATTGACGTCTAATAGCACCATGTTTATAATGCGCACACTTAATCAAAACGGCTTCAATGCCCTATGATTAGTGCATTTACATGTTGTTTTGTCATTTATTTCAGGGTCGTTACTCACTCACTGGGTGAAAAAAATAACTTTAACTGAATATAAAGGTTCAAGTCCTGCACAGAACACCATTTATAAAAGTTTAGTGGCGGATGTAGCTCAGTTGGTAGAGCCCCGGATTGTGATTCCGGTTGTCGCGGGTTCAATCCCCGTCATTCGCCCCATTTTTACTTTATTAAAATGTTTAAATAGTTGCGGAATTGGCGGAATTGGTAGACGCGCTAGATTTAGGTTCTAGTATCGAAGGGTGTGAGAGTTCAAGTCTCTCATTCCGCACCACTTAAACAGACACAAATAAGATAATACGGTGATTAATCCAATTTAAGTAAATCTCCCCGGTTTATAAAGTGTTGGATAATGGTTTGATTTAATATCACCGAAAAATTAAAATAGCCCGTGATATTAACCTGTTACAGGCTTTTTCTATAGAAAAGATTATCGGTGATTAGCGCAGCTTGGTAGCGCACTACTCTGGGGGAGTAGGGGTCAGAGGTTCAAATCCTCTATCACCGACCACATTAAAAGAAACCGCTCTCGTAGCGGTTTTTTTTCGCCTATTTTTTATGACAACGGGTCAGAATCATTAGTTTGCTATAAAATATTGCTCAGACACCAAGCTGCCGCTTTACAAGACTGCTCAGACACCAAGCTGCCGCTTTACAAGACTGCTCAGACACTAAGCTGCCGCTTATTCGCTGCTCCGTCTATCACCAACCACATTTAAAGAAACCGCACTTGTTGCGGTTTTTTTCATTCAAAATTTATATCTTTAGCAGTTAGAAAGCTGGTTGTGAATAATACAAAATATCAAATAAGTGATGTCGTCATTCTAAATAACTATTATTTCCAGAGCTGCTATTTTCAGTTTAGCGCAACCAGAAATAGCAGCTCTGGTCGCTATTACAGTCAAAGTAAGCGAGTAAATATTCTGGTGTTAATAGACTGAGCAAGGGATGATGCCAACGGATCAGGGTTTTTACCTCGCGTTATTTTTCTCTATTGAATCTGGTAATGCTGCACGAATTTTTTTATCTTCCTGAGCGTAATGCCGATCTTTTTCTATGTGAGAATGTGACTCTGTTATTGTCTGCATAGGGGCTTCAAAAAAACATATTTTATTACGTCCCGCCGCCTTTGCCTTATACATAGCCACATCGGCATTTTTGAGTAAGTTGTCTACATTTTCTGTTTTTTGCATAAATATTGTTATGCCTATGCTCGCCGTAATGTAGTGAGTGTAATCACAGAATATAAATGGGAGTGAAAATTCGTGCTGTATTTTCTTTGCTATATGCATAGCTTCGCTGTTCGCCTCTACTGTATTTTCGCTTAGCCCCTCCAGCAAGACCACAAATTCATCCCCCCCTAAACGGGCCAAGCTGTCATTTTTGCGCACACATTTCTGCAGCCGGATGGCTATCTGCTGCAATAACATATCGCCGTCGGCGTGCCCCTTTGTATCATTGAGCTGCTTGAAGTTGTCCAGATCAAGCATCATTACTGCCCCTAATTTTCCATTACGATCGGTTGATATAACGGCGTGGTTAAGTCTGTCCAACAATAAACGCCGATTGGGCAGGCCAGTGAGCGGATCAAAAAAGGCCAGCCGGCTAATTTCATCAACATGATTGTGTCGCTCAGTCGTATCATTTAAGACTAAAAAAAGGATCTGCTCACCGTGTTCGTCAACGGTTGAAGCCGCCACCAGATAGCCCCAAAATGAGGTGTTGTCGTGGCGATTAATTTTTAGTTCACAAACCTGCGGTTGCTGCGTGTTCATAATCTCTTTACAAAAAAGGTAAAACTTATCGGTGTCTTCGTGGTAGATAAATTTAGCAAAGGGTAATTGTAGCAGGATGGAGACAGTGCAAGCTAATAACTCGCTACCGGTGTTGTTAGCTTCGAGTATAATGCCATTTTTGGTCAGCGAAAAATATCCCACAGGCGCTAAATTGTAAAGCTGAATATAACGTTTACGTGAAACTTCCAGCTGTTCATAGGCGGTCAGCAAATTTTCATTTTGTATCTCCAGTTCTATCTGAAATACGCTCAACTCATGGAGCAGTCCCTCAATTTGCTCACTACTCAATCGGGTGATATCCACCGGCTGCGCCGCCATTTTTTTGCTCGCGATGAGTTCAGCCTTCTCACGCAGTAGTTTATTTTCCTTACTTAAAGAAAGCTTTTTGCTAGCAATGTGTTTTTTCTTGCTCATAATTTTTGACCTTCTAATGGACGTTCCATATTCACTACGGCATACATATTGTCGGATTCATTAACCAGTGCGGTGGCGGTGACAGAGACATCAAGGAGCGATCCGTTTTTATGTAAACGTTGGCTTTGATAAGATTGACTGACCTGATTAAGTTTGGCTATCATCAGTGACGCCTGCTCTTGCTGATCTGAGGGAATGTGCTGGCTAATATTCATGGTGAGCGCTTGTTGCTCTGTCCAGCCGTATAAGCGAACTGCACCGTTGTTCCAGGCTAAAATACGACCATCGAGATCTTGCATTATAAAAGCATCACGTGCATCGTGCATTAGGGAACCTAAGTGCACTAAATTTAGCTTTTCACGTATTAACTCGCGTTCGTGACGGATCTCGGTGATATCGCTAAAGGTGATGACACAGCCTTCAATGGCGTTGTCTATGGTGCGATAGGCTAACAGCTGCATCGTATACCAGTGACCGAGTTTGGTCTCGACTTCCCTCGATTTAGGGATCAAGGTATTGAGTACTTGCCGTACATCAGTGATTAGCTCAGTGTCATTGATCAAGTTGGAGTGTATGTCGGTGATAGGACGACCTATGTCGCTTGCAATAAAGTTAATGATTTTAGTGGCTGCGGGTGTAAAGCGCATAATTTTTAAGTTAAGGTCGACAAAAATAGTGGCGATACCTGTGCCTGACAGCAAATTATTCATATCATTATTGAGCCGGTATAAATCGAGTAATTTATCTTGCAGCTCACTATTAACTGTATTGAGCTCTTCGTTGGTTGATTGTAATTCTTCTTTGGACGTTTCCAGCTCTTCGTTGCTTGATTGCAATTCTTCATTTATTGACTGCATTTCTTCATTGGATGATTTGAGCTCCTGATTGGAGGCTTCAAGGGACTCATTGATGCTCTGAAGATATTCATCTTTAATGCGCAACTGTTGTTTTAGTCTGCGGATCTCGTTATTTTGCTCAGCATTATCAGCGCTGAGATCGGTAGTGGTGGTGATGCTTTCTGCTTTGTGATCCTGCGAAGCCGGCGTTGGTTGGCAGGGTTCAAACAGGACTAAAAAAACAGGCGTTGTGGACGGGATATCCGGCGTGGCAGTAACAGCCAACAGGGTCAGATCCACGCCTAAGTAGTGTTCATTATTTTTAACCTGCAACGCCGAGTGATGTACTGTGTCTGGTTTTTTTCGCACTTTGGACAGTGCCATGGTTAAGTCAAATTGCAGTCCTCTGCGGGCCATTTTTAATATATTATAAGCGCTAGCATCTCCTGATACAGGCTCTAGATATTGACCGGTGCGGCCATGCAAATAGAGAATATCGCCCAGATCATTGATCAGTGCGCCACTTAGGGGGAGGTGTTGCAAAATGGCCTGCTCAGTGATTTCTCGCAATGAACGTATCTTGCGTACAGGTGCTGGTGTATGTAACGGTGCTCGCATTGCTTTATATTCTTTATCCGTTAGCGCCAGTAATTTAGAGCAGCCAAAAGCTAACGGCTGTTGATAACGAAGATAATCTTTTTTTCGATAAAGTTTAGTTTTACTGTCTAAGACTGAAAATAACGTTGTATAGCCGGTCACGTTCTCAGAGCTACCCAGAAATAATATGCCATCACTTTTTAGCGCGTAATGAAACAAAGACAGGATTTTTTTTTGTAAACTAATGTCCATATAAATAAGGACATTGCGACAACTGATTAAATCGAGTTTGGAAAAGGGCGGATCTAAGATTACGTCGTGCTCAGAAAATACCACCATATCGCGGATTTCTTTATGAATACGAAACTGTTGGCTCTCTGTGTCAAAGTTAAAGAAATTTTTGACTCGTGTTTGAGAGAGATCTTCGTTGATACTGACTGGATAATGGCCATAACGTGCTGCGGCAATCGCCTTGGAGCTGATATCCGTCGCAAATATCTGCACATTAACGCGCTGTTTAAGTAACTTCATCTTTTCTTTCAATATGATAGCGATTGAATAGGCTTCCTCGCCAGAGGAGCAGCCTGGTACCCAGATACGAATAAAATCAGTGTCAGCTGCTTCCGCTAATAATTTAGGTATTATTTGTTCTTCCAGAATTTTAAAAGCGGGTAAATCTCGGAAAAAACGGGTTACTCCAATCAATAGATCGTTAAATAAGGCATTCGCTTCAGAGGGGATTGTCTGTAAACAAGACACATAATCGTTTAGTGAGGAGAGATTATGTACTGCCATGCGCCGCTCGATACGGCGTATTATAGAGCTTGATTTATACTCAGAAAAGTCATGACCTGATTTATCTAATAACAGCATAAATATTTGATCCAGGGCATTATCAGGCTCTTGTAGTTCGATATTTTCTGACAGAGCCTTGCTAAAATTATGGCAAACATAGTCGATAAGTTCGGCGGGCATGAGGCTGGGGGCCAGTTCATAATCGACCAGACCTGTGGCGATAGCGCTGCGCGGCATACCATCATATTCTGCCGTGTCTGGCTGCTGTACCATGACCATGCCATCTGAGTCTCTGATCGCTTTTATGCCTAACGTGCCGTCACTGCCGGTGCCGGAGAGTATAATGCCAATGGCGTGCTCGAGTTGATCCTTGGCAAGTGATTTGAAAAAGAAATCGATAGTAAAACGTTGCCCCCGAGGCTTTATTGGCTCAGATAAATGCAACTCTCCCTTTGCAAAAGCCATATCATACTTGGGCGGTATAATGTATGTGCAGTTAGGTTGCACTTTCATGCCATCTGTTACCTCGAAAACCTGCATGCTTGTATAACGTTGAATTATTTCAGTGAGCATGCTTTTGTGATCCGGGGCGAGATGCTGTACTAAAACAAAAGCGAAGCCTGTCTTTAACTCTTTTGGCATGCCTGAAAAAAAGTCTTCAAATGCAGCGAGTCCGCCAGCGGAAGCACCAATCCCGACCACTGCAAATTTTTCACTTTTTCCTTTTTTTGTTGTTGGCTTTGCTTGCTGACTTGATGTGGCGCTGGTGATATTGGTTTTTTTCTTCACACTGACCTTCCTATTTAATTTGCTAGATAATATATTCCGTCAATGCTAGTTACTATTTTGGTGTTTTTAGGTTAGACATTGTTTTTTCAAATAATTTTATTGTCAATTAAATGTATTTCTAGTGTAGGCATAGGTTAGAATTATCGCTAATATTTGTAGCAACAGAATGCTGGAAAGTGGGAAGGCTATCAGCCTTCAGCCTTCAGCCTTCAGCCTTCAGCCTTCAGCCGTTAGCTGTTAGCTCGAAGCCCGCAGCCTACAGCTCGAATCTCAAAGCCCGATTCTCAATGGCTGGTTATTGACGGTAGTAGAGGCTGAAGAAAAATGTTGATTCAAGCAATTTTGGAATACTACTATACTAAGGCTTGAAGGCTTGAAGGCTTGAAGGCTTGAAGGCTATAAGGCTGAAGGCGCTAAGGTTATAGGGCCGTTAGCCGTTAGCTGTCAGGCATCAGCTGCCATAAGGCGTTAAAGCACTAAGGCCTAAACAACCTAAAATAAGGATTAGATTATGACTGAAGCAGCAGCAACAAACCGTGTTGAGTTGAAGGAAAAAATCAGCAGCGCAACGCTTAATCGTATTACCGAAGCCATTGAGCATGATTTGATTATATTAACTGTGACTAAGGCGCTTTTAAAAGAGGAGGTGAAAGACGGCATTGATTTAGAAAATAACAAAGAAAACCCCCGTCTTGAGCAAGTTATTGAGTATATAAACGGGCGGGGATGGTCTAACTTATTTACGCCATCAGCCCGAAGAACTGCTGAGCTGATTAAAGCGATTAATGAGTCCTAAAGCATGAAAGCCCTAAGGCAAGAAGGTACTAAGGCTAGAAGGCGCGAAGGTTATAGGGCCGTTAGCTGTCAGCTGTCAGCTGCCATAAGGCGTTCCAGCGTTCCGGCTTTACATCGTTCCGGCTTTAAGGCCTTCAGGCGTTAAGCCTTCAGGCTTTACAGACAAGCATTGCCTTTCTGCTAACCGCATAAAAAACAGGGCAATTAAACAAAATAGGGCGGAGACAACAAATACCGCATAATAACTGAAATATTGTGCGATTCCCCCCACGAGAAGGCTGCTTAATAAAACGCTCAGTAGGAGGCTGTTATTAAACAATGTTGAGGCTAACCCTATCTGCTTTTTCATCATATCCTGTACAACCAGCATGCCTAAACTGGCATTGATACCAATAAAAACACCGTTAAACAGCTGCAGCAATATAAACTGCCAGAGCTGCTCTGCAACCAGCAAACCCGCAAAAAATAGCAGGCCGCTAATAATCGCAATATTGATCAGTCGCGTTGCACCGAACCTTGGCGCAAGATAGCCTGCGCCTAACATTATTGGAATTTCCACAAAGGCCGCCGTGCCCATCAGGTAACCCACCCATTTAGAATCAAAATCTAACGCTTGAGTGATATAAAGGCTGATTGATGTAATGTACATATTGTTGGCAGTAAAGATAAAAAAGATACAGATCAAAAAGAATAAAACGCCAGATATCTTTGACCAATTCACATTTTTTGGAGCAGACTTGACCTTTTCAATCTGCACATTAGATATCCCCACACAAACAATAATTAAGACGACCACAGCAAAAAATCCTGCCAGCAGAAAGGTTTGTTTAAACCCGAAAGCATCATTGATTAAAAAGGCTACGGGTGGCCCAATCACCCAAGACATCGACATGGTTGCACGCATCATGGTCATAAATACAGTCGCTTTATCAGCAAGCTGTTTATCTGCAAAATGACGTCCCATGCTGAAAATTTGTGGTAAACAAGCCGCACTGAAGGGCATAAAAAAAACAACCGCAAATAATAGCGTGTAATAGTGCTGACTCATTGCCAAAAAAATCGTAGTGATAATAAACCCGACTTGTCCTGCTAAAATAATATACTTGCGACTTAAGCCCTGATCTGATTTTTTTGCTATATATTGCGAGACCAATACGCCACTTAACACCATGCAGGTAATTAAAATACCCATGCTGATCGGGGTGGCATGAACTTCTTCAATCAGATAAAGACTTAATAGGGGATAAATAAACGCGGTACTTAGCCCGATAAAAAAACAGGTCAATAAATAGGTGATTGATTGTTTACTAAAGAACATAGTGTGCACCTTGGTCATTGAGTGGCTTCCGAGCGCAATTTGATAATTTAAAATACAATAAGTAATTGATTTTTTTGCTAAAGAACATAGTGTGCGCCTTGGTTATTGAGTGGTTTCTAAGCGTAATTTAACAGTCTCAAATATAATAGGTGATCGATTGTTTACTAAAGAACATAGTGTGCGCCTTGGTCATTGAGTGGCTTCCGAGCGCAATTTGATAATTTAAAATACAATAAGTAATTGATTTTTTTGCTAAAGAACATAGTGTGCGCCTTGGTTATTGAGTGGTTTCTAAGCGTAATTTAACAGTCTCAAATATAATAGGTGATCGATTGTTTACTAAAGAACATAGTGCACGCCTTGGTTATTCAGCGGTTTCCGAGCGCAATTTGACAATTTCAAATACAATAAATGATTGATTTTTTTGCTAAAGAACATAGTGTGCGCCTTGGTCATTGAGTGTTTTCTGAGGGTGATTTAACAGTCTCAAATATAATAGGTGATTGATTGTTTGCTAAAGAACATAGTGTGTACCTTGGTTATTGAGTGGTTTCTGAGCGTAATTTAGCAATTTCAAACAGAATAAGTGATTCTTTTTAGGCTTATTCTGATACTATCCGGCCATATGTGATGATTTACATGACAAAAAGGTACTTATATTGAAACCAACCATTGAAAACGTCAGTAATCAGCGAGATTTTAGCTGGCGAATCCAACGCTATGATTGTTGTGATGCACAGTTTGACTGGCATTATCATTTTGAATATGAAATTGTACTATACCGCCATTTAAACGGAAAGTTGTTTGCCGGTGACTATATTGGTGAAATAATCCATAATAACCTGTTTGTTTTTGGCCCTAAACTGCCCCACACAGCGATCCACCAAGGGAATACTGATAACCCAAATAACAGCACTTATATCCTATGGTTCAGCCAGCAATGGATAAACCAACTTATTAATCAGTTTCCTGAGCTTAATAATTTAAAATCTTTATTAAGTCGCTCAATTCAAGGGTTACAGTTTGACGAATTGACCGCTGAACGGGTATTTCAGCTTTTACAAGCGCATCAAGCTTTTACGCCTGCGATGGGATTTAGCCGTTTAATTGAAGTGCTGGTTATTTTAAGTGAAGCAAAACAGGTAAAACGTTTAAATACTTATAGCTTGCCAAAGATAGAAGATAATCCAAAAGAGTTAAAACTGGTACGAAAAATATCTGATTATATTGAATTAAATTTTCGTAATCATATTCAAGTTATTGATTTATGTAATGAGGTACATGTTAGTGAAAGCACTATTTATCGACTTTTTGAGCGTCATTTTGTCTGCAGCTTTTCGAATCATGTTAAAGAATTTAGGATAGGCAAAGCCTGTGAACTTTTGATTAACGGTAATACCAGTATTGCCGTTATTGCAGACCTGGTCGGTTTTACTAATTTATCGAATTTTAACCGCCAGTTTAAGCAGTGCAAACAGATGACACCTAAGCAGTTTCGTTTACTGTTTGCTTGATATCAAAAGCATTAAGTTTATGATCATTTGCTTCAAAGGCAAAATTTATGCTTACAAAGCCGCTAGGATGAATTTGCAGAGTAAATCTGATCACTTTATTAATACGTTTGTTATAAACACGCTGTTCAAGAGATTGAATCGACATGACAAATTAATTATTGGAATGGGTATTATGTTATCGGTAGGGTGCGCTTCGCGCACCGAAAGTGGCGTAAATCGGTGCGCAGAGCACACCCTACGCGCTGATCACTTAATTAATGCGTTTGCTATTAAAATTTTTCCATACAATCTTTTATTCATAACATCCTGTTATTCACCATTTCGTGGCCAGCTGAAGCTGTTCAAAATCGTTCCATACGATTTTGTATTCATAACGTCCTGTTATTCACCCTTCGTGGCCAGCTGAAGCTGTTCAAAATCGTTCCAGACGATTTTGTGAAGTGAGAATAACGATCGAATAGAACTCACACCTTGTTGTACCAATGGTTTAGGCCTTAATTTAGTTTAATTTAATGACGCGGGTTGCTTGTGATAACCACTGTAAATCACTGTCCGCTAACAGCGGGGATAAAGTGTTAAAGACTTGCTGGTGGTAATTATTAAGCCAGTTGACTTCATTTGGGTTTAATAGTTTTTGATCAATAAGATGCAAATCAAAAGGAACCAAGGTTAAGGTTTCAAACTCATAGAATGTTTTCCCGTCATGGCCATTATCTTTGTTAACCACGGAAACGAGATTTTCACAACGAATACCATATTCATCTTGTTTATAATAACCCGGCTCATTGGAGACGATCATTCCCGGCATTAAGGGCACTGCGCTATTCTTTTTACCTATACGCTGCGGGCCTTCATGGACGTTTAAAAAACTCCCCACACCATGCCCTGTACCATGCTCATAATCATAACCTTCCTGCCATAAAAACTGACGAGCCAGTGAATCGAGTTGGCCACCATTAGTGCCCATTGGGAATTTCATTTGCGCGAGGGATATGTGACCTTTTAGCACTAAGGTAAACATTTTTTTATGTTCAGCACTCGGTGTACCAATCGCGACAGTGCGGGTAATATCCGTGGTCCCGTCAAGGTATTGGCCGCCAGAATCAAACAGGTAAATACTATCCATCGCAAGTACTGCCGGTACGCCATTGGCAGGGTTGTAATGGCACATCGCAGCGTTAGCACCTGCGGCTGAAATTGTATCAAAACTCAGTTCCACAAAATGTTCATTACTGGCTCGGAAACTGGCTAGTTTATTCGACAAAGTGATTTCATCATGCAAACACTCGGCGGCAACTTCTGCTGCTAACCACGCGAGAAAACGTACTTCTGAGGCGCCATCACGAATATGTGCCGCGCGCATACCCGCGAGTTCAGTGATATTTTTACAGGCTTTTGGTAATGCGACCGGATCATCGCCGGCGATTAATGTCGCACCTGCTTGTTGTGCGGTAAGTTGAAAAAATGCATTGCAGGTTTCTGGATCAGCGAGTACCTGGAGTTTTTGTTCGCCTAATGCTTGGTAGGTTGCTGTCGATTGTGACTCATCAATAATGTCGACGCCTGCGCCTACATGGTCGTGGAAACCGGCAGGGATCTTGGCCGGGTTAGTTAAAAACGTGAGAGAACCATCTTTATATAAGATAGCCGAGCCTAAGATCACGCAGAAGCAGTGGATGTCTTTACCGCGAATATTTAATAACCAGGCAATAGAATCTAAGGCATTAATGATCACTGCATCAGCCCCTTTTTTCGCAATATCAGCACCAATTTGTTGGCGTTTTTCTAAACTTGGCTGGCCGGTATATTGTTCATCCAGCAGTAATCCTATATTAGTTGTGGGTAGCGGCCTCCCCGACCAACTCAGGTCGACTAAATTTTCTTGGACCGCAAGCAGATTTATGTGCTGTTTAGACAGCGTATTAACACTGGCATTGTGCCAGTTCAGGTTGTGGACTTTGGGATCATACCCAACATTGGCTTGCACCGGTAATTGCTGACTTAACCAGGCTATATGCGGGGTTTCATGCAGATCATAAAATTCAAATAACTCAGTATTGACCTGTTGCTTAACTTGAATAGTATAACGGCCATCAACAAAAATCGCTGCACGGTCTTTTAAAATAATAACAGTGCCCGCTGAACCACTGAAGCTACTACACCATAATAGGCGTTGGTTATGTTCGGGAATATGTTCACCGAGGTATTCGTCGGCACGGGGAATAATAAAGGCATCTAAATTGGCCTCTTCCATGTGCGCGCGGATTGTTGTCAGTTTTTGTGCGATTGTTTGAGGCAAGTTAGGCTCCGTTTATTTTAAAGGATAATACTAGCTAATAATAAGACTCTAACCTGTTTGGCTTTAGATATACAAGAGTTGCTAGGAAGAATGGATATACTTTTAGTCAATCAAGTTGTTTCGTTTGCTTCAGCATTTGCAACCATTTATTAGCGCAAGTGCTTGATATGAAGTGCTGTCAATTCAAAGACTAATCCCTTGGATATTTGTTTAAAGAGCAACTGAAAAATAAAGTTTAATCAAAAAAAGAGATTGTTTTTATTGAGGGTGGCAATTAATATCAATCAGATTCAGACTTTAAATCTTCAACGACAGTTACCTATACCCAAACAACTTCAAAATGCAGGAATCAGCAAGTCGATAAATGATGAGGTTCTAGGCAGAAGGTTGATGATCTAGTCATTCTAAATCAAAACATTCTAACAACGAAGATCATCGTTTATCGCATTGCCCTCAAGGAGTTTTGCCTGAAAGCTAGCACTGTGTTGCAACATTTGAAAAGGGAATGCCATTCTCATCATGTTACGCTTTGTTCTAGTATCCGGGCGAAGCTCTGAATCTGCATTTTGAAGTAGCTTGGGTATAATATAAAGGATGAAAAACATCATAAATTTTATCAAAATGGAGCTATCTAATGACAGATCTTTTTAATGAAAAAGCCAAAGATTGGGATGCAAATGACTTTAGGCGTCAGCTTTCGACAGCTATCGGTGCAGCCATTCTAAAACACGTACCGCTTCATACAAAGATGGAGGTAATGGATTTTGGTGCAGGTACTGGCTTGATAAGTTCTCACGTCGCCCCCTCGGTACAAAAAATTCTTGCATTGGATATTTCTGAATCCATGTTAAGTCAACTTTTGTCAAAACCTGAGTTACAGGGCAAAGTCGAGGTACTTTGTCAAAATATTTTAGATAAACCTGTCGATACAAAGTTTGATTTGATAATGAGTGCGATGGCAATGCATCATGTCGAGGATGCCGATAAACTTATTCAGCGGTTTAGCGAGCATTTAAAGCCCGGCGCAATGGTGGCCTTGGCTGATCTTGACAAAGAAGACGGAGATTTTCATCCGATCGATACTGAAGGTGTTTTTCATTTTGGTTTTGAACGAGATGAATTTCAGACTTTGTTAGAAAAATACGGCTTTGAGGATATCTGTTTTCACACCGCGCACACTGTTTTAAAAGAAGGCAATAAATTCCCGGTATTTTTGGTTATTGCGACCAAAAAATAATGCCGTTTACTTTTCTTTCGCCTCCAACCTTTATTTTGCTTTCGCCTTTAGCAAGAGAGGCGAAAGCGAGCTTCTTAGACATTTACATTCGTCATTTAAAAGTGCCGCTAAATTGACTTAATCTGAGCGTTTGTCTTAGTCGCCTTGACTTTTATTTTAAATTCTATAGTGTGGGCGTCAGCAAGAAAGAAAGCCTTTTTTTTACATTCTCCATTACGTTGTTATATTAATAATACCTCGCTCTGTAGTCTTTAAGTTCCAGTCTGTTTTTACGCTATTCAAGCCTTTTGAAGGCACCCTACATTAAAATTACAGGATATTATTATGTCTACTAAAGAACAAGGAACCGTTAAGTGGTTCAACGAAGCTAAAGGTTTTGGTTTTATCGAGCAAGCATCTGGTCCTGATGTATTCGCTCATTTCAGCGCTATTGCAAGCGAAGGTTTCAAAACCTTAGCTGAAGGCCAAAAAGTAGAATTCACTGTAAGCCAAGGTCAAAAAGGCCCGCAAGCAGACAGTATCGTAGCACTTTAATTTGCTGTGATATTTTAGCTCCCATGCGGAGCTGATTAAATATTAAAAAAATGGTAAACCTTTACGGGTTTGCCATTTTTTTTTGCTTATTTTAAAGGTGTCAACCAATCCAACCAATTCAATTGATACCAAAACCATTAAGTTTATGATCACTGGCTTCAAAGGAAAAATTACACTGGCAAAGCCGTCACGATGAATTTGAATTGCAAATCTGACACTTTATTAATGCGTTTGGTATTCTCGGTAGTGTGCATTCTTGCGCAGGGAAAAGCGAGCTTCGAGTTTCTCGCAGCTCGTTGCTCGCGACTCGCCTTCAGCCCTATAGCCTTATCATAGCTCTTAGCTCGCCCTCTCGTAGCTCATCCTAAAGTATGAGTTTTTTCATGCGGATGGGGTATGGCGGCATCTGCCTGTCTAAGGTTAAAGTACTTCTCGTAAAATGCTTTTAATCACTTAATGGTGACTTAAAAACTGTTACCGTTGTTGCACTTAGCTTAAAAATTACGTTTTACCTTTATTTTTACTTGATTATGTATTGATAACAAAAAAAGGAGAGAAAAAATGGCTTTAGACATGCTCGACACAACCATTGCGGACCGGACGCAGCACTTTCTGAATGATTTTGGCAGCGCATTGGCTGCCCGTGAGGTGAACCGTGCGGCGGTAATGTTCCTGGATGACAGTTACTGGCGCGATCTGGTGGCCTTTACTTGGAACTTAAAAACGGTTGAAGGCCCAGCGGGTGTGCAGGACATGCTGAAAAGCCAGTTGTCGCAGGCAAACCCCTCGAACTTTAAATTGCAGGAGGGGGAAACTCCAACAGAGGAGGGGGGTGTGACGACCGCGTGGATCACCTTCGAGACTGCGCAGGGCCGTGGTTGGGGCCTGATCCGCTTAAAAGAAGGAAAAATTTGGACTCTCTTGACCGCTTTGCATGAATTAAAAGGCTATGAGGAACAAAAAGGCGATACCCGCCCAAAAGGGGCCGAACATGGCGCAGCGAAAAACCGTCTCAGCTGGAAAGAACGGCGTGAGCACGAGTCGGAGACGCTAGGGTATGATAAACAGCCCCATACCGTTATCATCGGTGGCGGGCAGGGTGGTATCGCACTGGGTGCGCGGCTGCGGCAGTTGGGTGTGCCAACTATTATAGTGGAAAAGAACGACCGCGCCGGGGACAGTTGGCGTCATCGTTACAAGTCGCTCTGTCTGCATGATCCAGTCTGGTATGATCATTTGCCCTATATCAAGTTTCCGGAAAACTGGCCAGTCTTCGCTCCTAAGGACAAGATAGGCGATTGGCTTGAGATGTATACAAAGGTGATGGAGCTGAACTACTGGACTAAGTCTGAGGTCACTTCTTCCAGCTATGATAAGAAGAATGGTAAGTGGACCGTCGAGGTCGACCGTGACGGTGAAAAAGTGACCCTGCAACCCGAGCAATTGGTGCTGGCGACCGGTATGTCCGGCAAGCCGAATATGCCGACATTCCCCGATCAGGATACCTTCAAAGGCACAATCCAGCATTCATCGCAACACCGCAGTGCAGATGCTTGGGAAGGCAAAAAATGTGTGATCATCGGATCCAACAACTCTGCTCACGATATCTGTGCCGCCCTGTGGGAAAATGGCGCGGATGTCACTATGGTGCAGCGCTCCTCGACCCATATAGTGAAGTCCGACACGCTGATGGATATTGGCCTCGGCGGGCTTTACAGTGAGCAGGCGGTGAAAAATGGCATTACGACGGAAAAGGCAGATATGATCTTTGCGTCGCTCCCCTACCGGATCATGCCAGAATTCCAAACCCCTCTGACTAACCAAATGCGCGAACGTGACGCAGATTTTTACAGGGGGCTTGAGGATGCGGGTTTCAAGCTTGACTTTGGCGATGATGATTCAGGTATGTTCCTAAAATACCTGCGCCGCGGGTCAGGCTACTATATTGATGTTGGTGCAAGCCAACTGATCATCGACCGTAAGATAAAACTGGTACAGGGGCAGATGCAGGAATTTGTTGCAGATGGCGTGGTGCTCAAAGACGGCACTAAGCTTGAAGCAGATCTTGTGGTGCTGGCTACCGGCTACGGCTCCATGAATGGATGGGCTGCGGATTTGATCAGTCAGGAAGTTGCCGATAAGATTGGAAAAGTCTGGGGACTGGGATCCGATACTCTCAAAGATCCCGGCCCATGGGAGGGTGAGGAGCGTAATATGTGGAAGCCAACCCAGCAGGATAATTTGTGGCTTCACGGCGGTAATCTGCACCAGTCGCGCCACTATTCATTGTATCTGGCCCTGCAACTCAAGGCGCGGATGGAGGGAGTAGAAACGCCTGTCTATGGTCTGCAAGAAGTCCATCACATAGGCTGATAACTTTCCAGCCCGCCAGCGTTGATGGCGGGCATTTACACCATAAAAAAAGGAATTCACATGAGCATTTCAGGAAAAGTGGCACTTGTCACTGGCGCGGGTCAGGGGATAGGGCGCGCCATCGCGCTGCGCTTAGCTAAGGATGGGGCTGACATTGCATTAGTCGATCTGCAGCGTGACAAGATAAATAGTGTGGCTAAAGAGATTACTGCATTGGGCCGCAAGGCGGTGGTGTTTGTTGCCGACGTTGGACAGCAGCAGGAGATGCTGGAGGCGGTCAATTATGCGAGCAGCGAACTGGGCGGTTTTGATATCATGGTCAATAATGCCGGCATTGCGCAAGTAGCGCCGTTGCTTGATGTTACACCGGAACAAATTGATCAGATCTTTCAGGTCAATGTACAAGGTACGCTGTGGGGCATTCAGGCCGCAGCCAAAAAACTAAAAGCCTTGAAGCGGCATGGCAAGATCATTAATGCATGTTCAATTGCCGGCCATGATGGCTTCGCAATGCTGGGAGTCTATTCATCCACCAAGTTCGCCGTGCGTGCCTTGACGCAAGCGGCTGCCAAGGAACTCGCAGCCGATGGCATTACCGTCAATGCGTATTGTCCCGGTGTGGTTGGCACCGATATGTGGGTCGATATCGACCAGCGTATGTCTGATATCACTGGTGCCGAAGTGGGCAGTACATACAAGCAATACGTCGAGGGCATCGCGCTTGGGCGCGCCGAAACACCGGAAGATGTTGCTGGCTTTGTATCCTTTCTGGCGGGCCCGGATTCCGATTATATGACGGGCCAGTCACCCTTAATCGATGGCGGCTTGTTGTACCGCTGATTTTGTCCTTTAGATCCTCCCCGACCTTTAGGGCTTTAAGGCGTTAGGGCTAGAAGGCGGGAAGGCGAGCTTCGAGCTTTCGGCTTTGAGCTTTCGAGCCTTCGGCTTTCTGGCTTTCGATACTCAGTTTTTATACCGCTTTATTCACTTCAGCATCGACAAGGTATACCCTATCAAATAGTTGTAAAATAATTATTTATCAAAGGAAGCCATAAAATGCATGTAATTGAAGCGTCTGAAGTTCATCAGGCAATGAATTTTGAAGAATTGATCCCGGCAATAGAAGAAACATTTGCAGGCACTCACGGTATGCCGCAACGTAATGTATTTAGTTTGGAAGAAGACAGCGACCACAGTGATGGATTTGCCGTATTACCGGCTTGGAACAGCAAAGCGATTGGCGTTAAAGCCTTTACCCATTTTCCTGAAAATGGCCCGAAGGGCTTGGATCGCTTATATTCAAAGATTTTAATGTTTAAGCGTGAAACCGGGGAGCCCTTAGCCCTCGTTGACGGATCCAGTGTCACTTATTGGCGAACAGCGGCAGTTTCAGCTCTGGGCAGTCAGTATCTGTCACGTAAAAATGCCAGTCGTTTATTAGTTTGTGGTGCAGGTAATCTAGCTGCGTACATGGCATTAGCGCACGCGACTGTGCGACCCATTACGCAGATAGATATTTGGGGGCGCAGCATCGATAAAGCTGAAAAAGTGGCCGAGCAAATACGCATGCAACGACCAGACATCAGCGTTGCAGCCATCACAGATCTTGAACATGCGGCAGGTCAAGCTGATATTATCAGCTGTGCGACGGGTGCCGGTGAGCCATTAATTTTAGGTGAATGGGTAAAACCGGGCACACACACGGACTTTGTTGGCAATCATTCGCCAAACCGCCGCGAATGTGATACTGATTTAATCACCAAAGCCAGTGTTTTTGTTGATAGCCGTGTTAACGTCCTAAGTGAAGCAGGAGAGTTATTAATACCTATTGAGGAAGGGGTGTTCAGTAAGGATGATGTCAAAGCTGAATTGGCCGAACTTGCCAGAGGTCAACATAAAGGACGCCAAACAGAAGAAGAAATCACTGTCTTTAAAACCGTCGGTACCGCGCTGTCAGATTTAGCGGCGGCTTGTTTAGTCGTAGAAAAATTGACTAACTAATATCTTAAGCTGAGTAACGATCCAATTATATGTACATAATATTTAAATGAAAAATTGGCTAAATTATTGAATTTAATTGCCTGACTTGTGCAATATATTGGCGATGTAACAGCCCGTAGGGTGTGCTCTGCGCACCGATTTACACTGCTTGCGGTGCGCAGAGCGCACCCTACCGATAACATAAAACCCATTCCATTAATTAATTTGTCATGTTGATTCACTCTATTGAACAGAGTGTTTACATTCTCTCTCGATCACTGATAAAAAAATTCCACGCTCGGCTGCATTTATTAATATCAAACGTATTAGCTGATGTTGCGCACCAAATCTTTATAAATAAATAATTTACTGTTTTAAGGTGGCGCTCTAAGCCCCTTTCTTAAAAATTTTTTATGGCATTAATAAAGCACCAGGGGCTGTAAAATCATCTCTTATTTTCCCGTATCTCATCCTAAAGTATGATTTTTTTCATGCCAATGGCGGATGGTGGTATCTGCCTTGATAGCGTTATTATAACTCTCGTAAAACACATCCGACTAAAGACAAACAACAGGCAGGTAATTTATCGGCCGACTATAAGAGGTTCATTATGATCTATTCAAATCCAGGCAGTGAAGGTTCTGTCGTTACATTTAAAGAAAAATATGAAAACTTTATCGGCGGAGAATGGGTTGCCCCTGTGAAAGGTAATTATTTTAATAATACGACACCCGTAACAGGCGAAGTCATCTGTCAGATTCCGCGTTCGAGCGCTGAAGATATCGACTTAGCCATTGATGCCGCACATGCAGCCAAAGATGCCTGGGGACAGACTTCCGTGCAGGATCGTGCCAATATCTTACTGAAAATAGCCGATCGTATGGATGCCAACCTTGAACTTCTTGCTGTTGCTGAAACTTGGGATAACGGTAAATCGGTTCGTGAAACAATGGGGGCCGACCTGCCTTTAAGTTCCGATCACTTTCGTTATTATGCCGGCTGTATTCGTGCACAGGAAGGTACCTTGTCACAGATAGATAACGATACTGTTGCTTATCATTTTCATGAACCTCTTGGTGTTGTCGGCCAAATTATTCCATGGAATTTCCCGATCTTAATGGCTTCATGGAAACTGGCACCTGCCTTAGCTGCTGGTAACTGTGTAGTGCTTAAACCTGCAGAACAAACACCCGTCAGTATTTTATTGCTGATGGAATTAATTGCTGATCTGCTGCCGGCTGGTGTGTTAAATATTGTTAATGGCTACGGTAAAGAAGCTGGCGAAGCCTTAGCGACCAGCAAACGTATTGCTAAAATAGCCTTTACCGGTTCAACACCCGTTGGTGAGCATATTCTAAAATGCGCTGCAGAGAATATGATCCCCTCTACCGTTGAGCTTGGTGGCAAATGTCCAAATATATTTTTCGGTGATATCACTCAACATGAAGATGATTATCTGGATAAATGTGCGGAAGGTTTTGTACTGGGATTCTTTAACCAGGGAGAAGTCTGTACTTGTCCTTCCCGTGCGTTGGTTCAGGAAGACATTTTCGATGAGTTTATGGTAAAAGTCATTGAAAAAGCGAAAAAGATTGTTCGCGGAAATCCACTGGACAGCAACACTATGGTGGGTGCTCAGACATCAGAGCAGCAGTTTGATAAAATCATAAGTTATCTGGATATAGGCGTAACAGAAGGGGCTAAAGTACTGACCGGTGGTGGTAAAGAAGTCCTTGATGGCACACTTAATAGTGGTTTTTACATCCAGCCGACCATTATGCAGGGTGATAACTCTATGCGGATTTTCCAGGAAGAAATATTCGGACCAGTTATCGCGGTAACCACCTTTAAAGATGAAGCAGAAGCTCTGGCAATTGCCAACGACAGTATTTTCGGTTTAGGCGCAGGAGTTTGGACACGAGATGCCAACCTTGCACATCGAATGGGCCGAGGCATTCAGGCCGGACGAGTATGGACTAACTGTTACCATTTATACCCAGCGCATTCAGCTTTCGGTGGATATAAAAAATCCGGCATCGGCCGTGAAACACATAAGATGATGCTCGATCATTACCAGCAGACTAAAAACTTATTAGTAAGCTACAGCACATCACCGATGGGTCTGTTTTAACTAGTAACCAGTCGCGAGTGGTGGGCAGCTTTCTGCTCTCTGCTCTCTGCTCTCAGCCCGAAGCTCAACGCCCGAAGGCTGAAAGCTGAAGGCTCTCAGCTTGACACTCGCAACTCGAAGCTCAAATCTTGCCACTCGAAGCTCGCATTCCCGTCCTCCGTCTCGTTTCCCATAGACCATATTTGTTATAGTTTTACCTCAATATTTTACAATTAACGTTTTTGAAAGATCTTCTCAAAAACCGGGAAAAAACATGACTAAGATTAAAACCATTACTGCACTCAGCAGCTTAAGCTCCCCACAACAGGCCAGTGAAGAGATACATCAGCAGCTTAATCATGGCGATCTTGGTTTTATTCTCTTTTACTGCTCCTCAGTCTATTCATTACCCGCGATAGCATTATCGATCCAGGCTTTATTTGCCAATATCAAAGTTGTCGGCTGCACCACGGCAGGCGAAATAAGCTCTGCAGGTGATCAGGAACATTCGATTGTCGCGATCGGATTCTCATCAAAGTATTTTGCTATCAGCGCAGAGTTAATTAAGTCAATGTCCGGATTTGATCTGCTTGATGCACAAAAAACCATTAACAGACTCAGCGAAAAATGCACCTCAAAAGCATTAACTACCATTAAAAATAACACCTTTTTACTGACCTTACTTGACGGACTGTCCTTTGAAGAAGAGCACTTTTTAGCGTCGTTAAATTCAGCCGCCGCGGGCATTCCCCACTTTGGCGGCTCTGCAGGTGGTGATGATCATCTCAGCAATACCCATGTCTATTACGACGGTCAGTTTTATCAGCAAGCGGCTGTTGTTATTATGGTCAATACTATCTGCCCCTTTGAAGTCTTCAACTGTCATCATATAAAGCGGGCCACAGAAAAGTTGGTGGTGACTAAAGTTGATGCGCCAAGACGCACCGTATACGAGCTCAATGCTGAGCCTGCAGCTCTCGAATATGCGCGCTTATTAAACCTTGAGGTTAAAGATCTTTGTCCGACGGTTTTTTCGCTTAATCCGCTGGCAGTAAAAGTGGGCGGTCAGTATTACATCCGCTCTATTCAGAAGGTCAATGAAGCCGATTTAAGTTTAACCTTTTACTGCGCTGTTGACGTCGGCATTGTACTGACAGCGGTAGAGATGGACGATATTCTGGATTCCTTATCCGCTAAGCTTACAGATATTTCAGAGCGTTACGGCAAACCGGAGCTGGTACTTGCCTGCGACTGTGTTTTAAGGCGTCTGGAAATTGAGCATAAAAATTTAAACACGCAGGTACAGGCATTAAACAGTCAATACAAAATAGCCGGTTTTAATACTTATGGTGAACATATTAACGGCATTCATCTTAATCAAACCTTTACCGGTGTTTATATCGCGGGAGGCTCGAATGAATGAGATGCAGCTTAGCGATGAAAATAAACGCCTGAAATATGATAATGCCAAACTCCTGAAAATTAATGAGGCATTGATGCAGCGCGTGGAAGAGGGTGGTAATCAGTCGGCACCCTATGCCGCTTTTGAGCATTCAGTACATTTAGCCGAACAGGTCAGGGAAAAAACTCAAACACTGGGTGAAACCCTGTCACAGCTGGAACGCCGCAACCGGCAATTAAAAACCTTTCAACAGCGCTTTACCGATGCCATCGAAAGCCTTTCTGAAGCCTTCGTTTTATTAGACTGTGACGGACAAATTATTCTTCAGAACAGCAATTTTGAAGCCTTTCTGCAGACATCAAATCTGCCCTCAGAAACTGTGCTTAATCTTAAAGCGCTAACCGAAAAAAAAGATCATCAAAAAAACACTAATAATGATGGCCAGCTGCTAAAACCGGTTTTTCAGTTATCCGACGGACGCTGGTTTCAGCTTAACGAACGTCCTACTGTCGAAGGTGGAAGGGTATTGCTTTATACGGATATCAGCGCATTAAAAAAAGCTGAAACAGTACGTTACGAACAGGCAATGGCGCAGAAATCCGTACAGCTTCATAGTCTGGTGGATAATTTATCTCAGGGTGTGGTGCTGCTGAGCAGTGAAAAGCAGATTGAAGTCTGGAACAGCCGTTTTGTACAACTGAGTCAGTTAGCGACGCAGCAGCTGCACGCTAATATCGGTTTGCGGGATTTGCAGGCCCTGACCGAGTTGGAACTGCCCACCCATCCGCGTTTGGGCAGTGATTTTTATGTGCAGACCTTACAAGGTGGAACCGTACTGGAAATAAGAGTTCACCAGCTTCATGATGGAAAAACCATCATAACCTACACCGATATTACCGAGCGCCACCGCAATCAACAATCTCTGCAGGAAAATGAGCGCCGGCTGCGCCTGATAACAGATAACGTACCGGCGATGATTGCTTATATCGGTGCTGATCTTAAGTTTGAATTTACCAATCAGGTTTATATTGACTGGTACGGCAGCACTTCGCGGGGTTTGGATATTACTGAGCTGGATAAAAGCCTTAATTATAAGCAGATTAAGCCTTTTGTTCAGCGCGCCCTAAAGGGTGAAAGTGTCATTTTTGAAAGTAGAGAACTAAACCGCACCGGTGAACCTAATTATCTGCTTAAATCCTATGTCCCAAACCTTGACGGCAACGGCGTTGTACTGGGATTTTTTGTTTTAATTCGCAATATTACCGAGCGCAGGATAAATGCATTAGCCCTGCAGAAAGCCCATGATCAGCTGGAAAGGAGGGTTGTTGAGCGTACTTCGCAGCTTTCGAGCCTTAACCAAAAATTGCTTAATGAAGTTGAAGAACGCCGCCGGGTACAAACTGACCTACAGGCTGCCACACGCGAAGCTGAACAAGCTAATTTTTCTAAAACAAAATTTCTTGCGGCCGTCAGTCACGATTTACTGCAACCGCTTAATGCTGCCCAGCTGTTTACCAGCTCAATTGTTGAAAAGACTGTTGATGCTCAATTAGCCCCTTTAATTAACTCAGTCAGTAGCTCACTTGATGATTTAGAAAACCTGATCTGCACACTGGTTGATATTTCCAAATTAGATGCGGGTGTGGTGAAAGCGGATAAATGTAATTTTAAGCTTTCCGATTTATTGGATAACTTAGCGCGAGAGTACCAGCAGCAAAGTGGCCTTTACGGTGTGCAGTTGCGCTATGTTAGCTGTGACAGCCTAGTGCACAGCGACAGTTTTTTATTGGCCCGCATCCTGCGTAATTTTTTATCCAATGCCTTCAGATATACTGACAAAGGAAAAGTGCTACTCGGTTGCCGGCGTGTGGATAATAAACTCTGCATCGAAGTATGGGACAACGGCGCAGGTATCGCGCAGGATCAGCAGACTGAAATATTTAAAGAATTTAAACGTCTGAAATCATCACGCAGCGCATTCACCAACGGTTTAGGTCTGGGTCTGGCCATTGTTGATAAAATATCCAAGGTACTTGAACATCCGGTTAAGGTCTCCTCGACACTGGGAAAAGGTTCACTGTTTTCAGTAACAGTACCGCTGGCTGATAAGACTGATTTACCCCAGCCTGCGGCGCAGCTTAATCAGGCATTAACCAAGACAGAGTTAGCCGGGCGCACCGTTTGGTTGGTTGATAACGATTTTAATATTTGCGCGGCAATGAAACAGTTGCTCGAAACCTGGGACTGTACCATTATCACCGCAGCAAGCCTTGCAGATTTACAAGCGCAGGTGGATATTGGCAATGACCATGCGAATATTTTAATCGTTGATTACCATCTTGATGACGGCATTAACGGCCTGGACGTTGCAGAGCAGATTAATCACTTACGCAGCACGCCATTACCGGTATTAATGATCACCGCTAATTACAACAAATCATTACAAAAAGAAATTAAAGAACACGGTTTATTGTTATTACATAAACCCGTCAGGGCAATAAAATTAAAAACAACTATGTTGTATTTGTTAAATAAGAAATAGGAATCGGTTGTTGGCGGTCGGCTGTTAGCTGTCGGTGGTCGGTTGTTGGCTGTCAGCCGTTAGCTGTCGGCCTTATAGCCATCCTGCCTTCAAGCTTTACATGTGCTGACTAAAATCTATATCAGCGCAACCGAGTACTACTTTAACGCGGTTAGAAGCGCCCAGTTTTTTCAGAATGGAGGAAACATGGCTTTTAACTGTTGCCTCTGAAATAAACAGATTAACAGCAATCTGTTTATTGGCTTCTCCCTGAGAAAGGTTTTTTAATACCATCAGTTCGCGGCGTGTGAGCGATGCAATTTTTTCCGGTAAAACAACAAATTCATTATTCGGTTTTGGGATTTCCGGCAAACGCATAATATCAGCCGGCAGGCAGACATTACCCGCAAAAACACTTTCAAGGGCTTCAACAATACACGTTTTAGAAGAAGATTTAGCAATAAAGCCGACTGCACCGTAGGAGAGTGTCTGCAGTATTGTCTGTTTATCCCGTTCTGCTGAAATAATCACCACAGGTATTGTCGGGCACTCATTACGCAGCGCTAATAATCCCTGCAGACCGGACATACCCGGCATATTCAGATCTAAAAGAATCAGGTCAAGATCATCATTATCTTTAACAAATTCAAGAGTCGAGTCAATATCTTCCGTCTGCTCGATGGTCGATGCCTTAAAGCTTTCAGCAATAATATTGGCAATCGCATCTCTAAACAAAGGATGATCATCTGCAATTAAAATTTTATACATACGACTGGCCTCTGCGTAGTGAATAACGCTATCACTTTAACAGCTTTTTTGCGCGTACCGGCAAGCGCACTTAAACCATGTGAAGTTTGACGCCCTTTAAACCTATTCCGGCTAATGCAGACTCGAGCCGCGAGCGGTCAGCCGTCAGCTGTCAGCCATCAGCCGATAGCTGATAGCTGATAGCTGATAGCTGCTCTTCCTAACCTAAATTCGGTTTTAACACATCAAACAAGGCTTCAATATGATCATCCCGATCATTTAATGCGGGAATATAGCGGTATTTTTCACCGCCAGCGTGCTTAAATATCTCGCGATTTTCAACTTCAATCTCTTCCAGAGTTTCTAAGCAATCGGCGCTAAAAGCAGGGCTGATAATCGCGATATCTTTAATACCTCGTCCCGGATAACTTTTTAAGGTTTCATCGGTATAGGGCTTTAACCATTCTGCTTTACCAAAACGACTTTGGAAAGTGCTGACAACGCGCTCCTTATCTAAGCCAAGTTTTTCAACCACCAGACGTGTCGTTTGCAGACACAAGCAGTGATAAGGATCGCCATTTTTTAAAAACAGTTTAGGCATACCATGATAGGAGAAGACTAATTTTTGCGGCATGCCGTTGGCCTCTAAGTCTTCACTGACACTGTTGGCTAACGAATTGATGTAGGATTCATTTTTGTGGTATCCATTAATAAAGTGCAGCTCAGGTACCCAGCGCCATTTACATAAAACCTTAGCAACAGCATCAAAGGTTGAACCTATCGTGGGACTTGAATATTGCGGGTACAAAGGAAACACCACAATCCGAGTAAAGCCCTTCTCACGTAATTCTTCCAGGCCCGCTTCAATGGAGGGATTACCGTAGCGCATGGCCATCACCACTTCGGTATTTTCATAGCCTTTCTCTTTTAAAAAGGCACTCAGTTTATCGCTCTGAACACGCGTCATATGGGTTAAGGGTGAACCATCTTTGGTCCAAACACTTTCATAGAGTTTCGCAGAACGTTTAGGCCGTGTTCTAAGTATAATGCCGTGTAAAATCATCATCCAGAGTAAACGCGGGATTTCAACTATACGTCGATCAGATAAAAACTCTCTTAGATAGATGCGTAATGCTTTGGCAGTGGCGGCGTCCGGGCTACCAAGGTTGGTAAGTAAAATGCCGGTTTTTTGATGAAAACGCCCTTCATGAGGGTTGTCGGTAATACCTGAAAATCGTGACACGCAAAGCTCCTTTTGAGCATATAGAATTGAAATAAACGCCACTGTAACGAATTGACAGTGATTTGAGAATACTTTTTGAGTGAATTTGTAAGACACTCATTTTGATGGCCTAGGGGGTTGCAGTCAACGGTTTAATGCTCGCCGTGACATAATTGACCGACAGATCCCGCTGCGAAATTGACCAGCGCCATAAAAGCGGGTTAAAAGAAAAGCCTCTTTTATTTAACTGCGTAAGACCGGCTTTTTTGGTAATGACGGAAAGTTCGTCAGGAGTAATAAACTTAGCCCAATCATGTGTGCCGATCGGCAGCCAGCGCATTACCCGTTCAGCCCCGATAATAGCCACTATATAACTTTTAGGATTGCGATTGATAGTCGAACAGAGCATTAATCCGCCGGGCTTTAACAGCTCCGCGCAGGCATTAAGAAAGACCTGCGGTGAAGCAACATGTTCGATTACTTCCATATTGAGGATCACATCAAACAGCTCACCCTCATCCACCAAAGCCTCGGCCATGGTATGACGATAATCAATTGTTAGCCCCGATTTCTCAGCGTGAATTTGTGCAACGGGGATATTCCGCGCGGCCGCATCGGCGCCAACCACCTCGGCACCGAGCTGTGCCATCGGCTCGCTTAACAGACCACCACCGCAGCCGATATCAAGGAATCGCAAACCCTCGAAGGGTTTCAGACTATTGCGGTCACGACTGAACTTGGTCGCTATCTGATCAACAATATATTCGATCCGCGTGGGATTGAGCATATGCAGGGGTTTGAATTTTCCGGTTGGATCCCACCACTCGGCGGACATTGCTTCAAATTTAGCCACTTCCGATTTATCGATGGTATTTCTGGATGGTGCTGCACTCATATTATTAACCTGCCTTGATTATTAATTAATCTGAATTCGGGATAAGGTTCAATATTGTTATTTTCACTTCAACATAGTCATCTTCATATCTCAACATAGTCATCCTCACCCATCCACATCGTCATCTTCGAGGTGTTCTAGTCGAAGATCTCGAAGATAAGGCTTATGCGCCAGAAAACTATTTCTCACTTCCAGCCAACACAATGCCGGAATGACCTGATCTAGTGTTTTTCCTTAAGCCAAGCTCAGGTTCATTATAAATAAACAGCGTATTTAAGCGCTTAATCTTTAAACCATTCCGGTGGCGCACGTTTAGTCCACTTTGCAAATTTGGCTTTATCGCCCCGATAAAAATTTCTATAGGCCAATACCGGATCGTTAGCCACTTTATATTGTTCCGGCATGGCTTGGGGAAAAGTGGTTAATCCAATGGATAAAAATGAATACTGAGATATTTCAGAGAGCACCACAATAGATTTATGATCTGTTTGCTTATCATATCGATATTTGTATTCTTTGTTTAGCTCAAGGGTTAAATCACTCAGCCACAAAAAATTATCAAAAGATGCTTCAGCCCACAATACAGAAGGGTGATTAGCATGGGTTGATTTATAAGGGGTTGAAAAGCCTTTTTTATTCAATACAGTACAAAGAATTTGAACACTTTCCAGAATCATTTTAATGACGTGCTGATCACAATGATATTGTGCACATGTTCCAATATCATTATCCAGAATGAAAATATTCATCGACGCCTGTACCTTAAATCATCGCTATTGCCGTTAAGTAAAATAGCTCATTACTGTCCACTGTGTTAACTAATAGATTGTGTATTTTTATACTTTATCTTGGTCAGCCAATAAATCTGATATTCTGTTAAAAAAAATGTCTAGAGTATCTTTTTCTTTATAGTCAAAATCGTGTCTACCATGGAACATAATCGTCACAGTCAAATCTTTATAGGCTAACCAGCAGGTATATCCGTCGAAATCCTGAGACGCACGAATACCTGAAAGCTCATAAACGCCATCGGTCCTAGTGCCCTTAGTGGTGACTAAATTAAATACTTTTAACATGTTTTGTTTTTTTATTCGATCTAAAGACATAACTCTCTCCTTTCTGAACATTCAGTATTAATATTATTTATTTAAAAACTGATTAGATTATCATCTCAAAGATTAAAAAACCTATTAATAATGAACTATTGCCTTAAATACGAGCTGCAAGGAAAGAAGGATCAATTTGAAAAGTAGATGGGCAACTATTTGGCGACTTTACTGTTACTTTCGTTCAAATCACTCCCCGACAAAACGCTTCGGGGATGACGGGTAATAGGGGCGTCATTCCTAAACGGGTAATAGGACCGCGGCACTTTTAAATAACAACCCTCCGTCATTCCCGAAGTCAGTTTGTAGGGTGCATTCTATGCACCGCAAGCAGCGGTAATCGGTGCGCACCATACGAGCCTGTATTAACGAATAGATTGTGTGCTTTTATAAATTGTCTTTTTCAGCCAATAAATTTGATACCATTTTAAAAAAAAACTCCAGCGTCTCTTTATGTTGATACTCAAAATCATACGAACCGTGAAACATGAGTGTGACAGTTAAATCCCTATAGGCTAACCAGCAGGTATATCCATCGAAATCATAAGATGCACGAATACCTGAAAGCTCATAAACACTCTCAGTCTTGTGGCCTTTAGTCGTGATTAAATTAAAGACGTGTAACAGGTTTTGTTTTTCCTCTCGATCTAAATGCATAACGCTCCCTTGCTTGGACATTCAGCACTGATATCATTTCTTGAAAAATGATGAGACTAATCATTGAATCAATCCGCTCAAAGCTTGAAAGCCCGGTTAATAGTAAATCTTGACTATTACAGTGCCTAAATACGAGCTGCAAGGCAATAGCGAGCAATCGATTAATTATCCTGAAAAATTGATGGGCAACTATTTGGCGACCTTACCGACATCGCATGCTTAGGGCTTTGAGCTTTCTAGCTGCGAGTTTCGAGCTGAATAGTTATCGGTAGGGTGCATTCCATGCACCGCAAGTTATGATTGTTGCGTAGCGTTTTACGGATTATGCAATCTGTAGGGTGCATTTTATGCACCGTTAATGACGATCAGCCCACACACTATGAGCTATGTTTATCGGTAGGGTGCATTTCATGCACCATAAATAGTTATTCTTGATGGAGTTTAAATAATGGCTAATTATCGGTGTGCAGATATCAAAGGAGGCACCTATTTTTTCACTGTGGTGACCTATCGACGGCAGCAGATATTATGTAATAAAAAGGTGATGCTTGCCTTGCGTAATGCCATTCGCGATGTACAAGCAATATATCCTTTTGAAATTAATGGCTGGGTATTACTGCCTGACCATCTCCACTGTATCTGGACGCTGCCGGTGGGTGATGCGAATTTCAGTATGCGTTGGGCAATGATAAAACGAGCGGTCAGCAAACAATGTGGGCCAGATCTGTTACATGAGGAGTTACTCAATAAATCCAAGCGGCAACGCAGGGAATCGACTATCTGGCAACGCCGTTTTTGGGAACATCAAATCCGTAATGAAGATGATTATGAAAAGCATCTGGACTATCTGCATTACAACCCTGTTAAGCATAGTTATGTGAATAATGTCGTCGATTGGCCTTACTCGACATACCATCGCTATCTGCATCAGGGTGTTTATGATGACAGTTGGGCTGGTGATGGGATTGATAATGGATTTGGTGAATAACGCAGGTCATCGGTGCGCATAGCGCACCCTACAGCTTATGTTATTGGTAGGGTGCATTTCATGCACCGTTAATAATACTTGATGTGTGGAGAAGGCCCTACGGGGATGTTATCGGTAGGGTGCATTCCATGCACCGTTAATGATGCTCGGTGCGCGGAGCGCACCCTACGGGGATGTTATCGGTAGGGTGCATTCATGCACCGTTAATGATACTCGGTGCGCATAGCGCACTCTACAAGTTATGTTATTGGTAGGGTGCATTTCATGCACCGTTAATAATACTTGATGTGCGGAGAGGGCCCTACGGGGATGTTATCGGTAGGGTGCATTCCATGCACTGTTAATAATGCTCAGTGCGCGGAGCGCACCCTACAAGTTTTTCTCGCCAAGCGGGGCTTTTTAAAAACTGCCCATGGTCATTCCTGAATAACCTGATGCTACCGTCGTATGCTGGTTATTATCACCTGGTTGCCAAACCCAGATATTATCGGCTAACTTTTTCACACATTTCCAGGTGAAAACTGTATTAACGGGCAGCGGTGCAACTATCTTGGTCCATACCGGTGCCGAAGGACCCGGACCATTATGGTTGGGGGGAGGGTTTGAAATATAGGCATGATAAACGCTAGGGTTCATTTTTATCGCCCGATTAAGATTCCAGTTACCCAATTCCACAATACTGCCGACTAAGTAGAGTTCATCACCCGGGTTGGTCCAGCCGTTATCACAGGCAAAATAGGCTGAACTAATAGCCGGCGTGCTTTGCTGATAAAAATCCAAGTATTTGACCTTGCTGGTCAGCATACTAGCTGTTTTGGCATAAACCACATTGTTACCTGCGTTATACCAGCCGGAGCTTGCCCCATCAAAAGAATTTTTGCTGTTATATTGGGTGAGTGACATATTATTGAGTTTCACGTCCGTGGCCTGCTGATTATCCAAAATCAGCTGCACTGTATTTTGACGAGATTTGGGCGCGCCAGCATAAGTGCCACTGCTGGCATGAATCGAGACTCGCTGGTGATCACCTTGTTTTTTCTGCGTGAGCAGGGTGGTTCTAGTATTATAAACTGGCTGCTTCTTGGCATCATAGCTTAAGGTGCTGCCATCATCTTCATAGAGCGTAAAGCCGGCAGGGTTATCACCGGCAACCACCTTAAGTATTAATTCATTATGCACAGCAGTGCCGTTTTTCGAATGACCGAAGGCATCTTTGCTATTAGCATCGACATACATCTGCGGAATAATCGCCCCCGCTTTAACAAAAGCGGGCAAACGGAAAAGTTTATTCCGATAAACAGGCACCTGATTTAACCACTGACCCTGACTGTCAAGCCACTCATTACTGTGGTAGTTAACCCATTTACCGGCAGGCAAATACATATTGCGTTGATATTCACCGTGGTTGGCAACAACGCCTACCAGTAAGTCTTTACCGATCATCTTTTCATGTCCCATTTCACGCAAGTTAATATCATCCTGATAATAAAATAGCGGTGGCGGCATCACAGGTTCGCCTTCCAGAAAAGCGCGATAAGCCAGAGAATAATAGTAAGGAATAAGGGCATAACGCTGGCGGATATTTTCGCGGTTACTGTTAATATAACCCACTAAATAAGGCGCGGTTTCATAGCGCTGCGAGCTCTGAAAAGCATTGTCCGTATGAGGACGTACCGGTACATCAAACCAAGCACCATTAGCGAACCACTGCGTATAGAGTTCATCTTCGTACTGGCGATTACCCGAATGATCCTGATTATAGGGCATACCTTCGCGGCGAAAACCGCCAATATCCGCGCCATAATAATCAATGCCGGAAAAGGACATATGCAGCTGCGCATTTGAATGGCTTGCCAGTAAATCCAGATTTGAGCCGATATCACCGGACCACATGGCTGCGCCAAAGCGTTGAATGCCCGAGGTGCCCGAACGGGTAACAATAAAGGAGCGCTCATCTACCTTATCGCGCTGCTGATAATAGCCCTCATAAATGGATTTATTCCACAGAAAATTATACAGATTGTGTATATCACCGTGGCTGTTTTTAAGACCATTAACCGCTGTTTCTAGACCGTCATAACAGCTTGAAGGATTGTATTTTTCCGGCTCGCCCAAATCTGTCCAGTGCGAAGTAATACCTATGTTAGAGAGATTAGGAAAACGGCGGTTGAGGTGCAGCCAGCCAGCACCCGCAGTGTCGCTCCAGTCAAGCATGGCGGCATCACCAAACCAGTCATTAATATGGGTTATTTTTCCCTGTTGTAAGTCATCACATTTTCCAGCACTTTTTGCATAGGAAAAATAGTTGCCCGTCTGCATCATATCGTTATAGGTTGCAGTATTTTTATTGATATAAGACTCTTCAATCGCCACCAGAGAAATATTATCCTGCTGATATAAGGCTACTTTTCCGGCCGGATCGGGAAAATAATAGTCATTGCCGTCATTGTTGCTGGTATCCCAGTCCAGTTTTCCCATCGGGCTGTCGGGATTGTTGGCTTTGATTCCGCCAAACCAAAACAGATCCAGCACAAAACCGTCAATGGGAAAGTTATTAGTTCGGGCAGCTGACAGTAACGTGTCTACTTCATTCCAGTTTTTATAGCCAAATTCCGATAACCACAGACCGAAGGCTTTTTTCGGTGGTACTGGCGGTCTGCCCACTAGTTCCATATAGTCTTTGCGCAAATCCGGCAGGTCCGCCCCTGACATTATATAAAAGCGAATTTGATCACCCCACATGCGCACTTCCCACCAGTTGGCCTCAAAATCCCACTGCTGCTTGTAAACATTATCCAGAAATAATGCATAATCTGCCTTGCTGCCCAGAGAGTAGATAACTGGAAATTGTACATTGCCCACCATACCTGCCTGGCCAAAAGGCATAAAACCATTGCCGTGCGCCTGTGCCTGACCGTTTGGCTGAGCTTCGCGCACTTTGTGGGCTAACCAGTCACCATCGGCGCTGCCCAGTTTTTTAAATTGCTGACCCAGACCATAAATATTTTCAGTGCCGCTGGGACTGATATTAATGCCTTTCCAGGCGAGACTTAAATCCACCGGGCAGACCGTGGTTAACAGAGTATTTGCCTGGGTTTTATCGCGCACGGCAACGCACAGGTTGCTACTGTTTATATGTACAATTAAATCGCTCGTTTCAAGGGAATTACCCTTGTCCTGGATGCTGGTGGGGCCGCTATAATCCGATTTATAGACCATCGGTGATTGATAAATAGGGCTGCTGCCATTGGTGCTGTTGCTCGGGCTTGCATACTCAAAATGTACTAAATCATCATCGAGCAGCTCCACTATCAGAGTGGCTGAATCGATCGTAAATTTTTTATGAAATATCTCACTGTGGGCATTCAGGCTGAGGCTAAAGATACTTATTGTAAGCAGGCACATACAAAATACTTTACTGACTGTGTTCATTATTCATCTCCATAAAAGCTATCGGCTTCCCTAGTGCTCCTTGCTTGAAGGATCATAAGGGGCCTGTGGCAAACTAACCAAGCGGTGTTCTTTTTTCCCTTTGAACTGCAAACAAACAACGGGATTATTTCCAGCAAATATTTGCTATTGATTATTGTAGACCTTGAGCAGGTTATTGGGGTGGGGCACTGACGAATATGGTTGATTAAAAAAGGATAAGGGTAGTGGATGAGCAAGCGGTTAACAGCCGCTGTTGTTATATTGAATATGGGATTAACATTCTTACCCGCCTCGCTAAGGTACCTGATAAGTCCGAAAAGAAAGGGAATTACGATCAGTTAAAAATTAAACCCTGCGGGTTGCTCTCACCAATAAATCGGGTTACTGCTTAATTGAGCTAACCTAGGCCAATCTTGCCGGAGAAAAAGCGCTAGCTTATTGAGAGGATCGTTTTTCTACCTATTTAAGTTATGCGCTTACTATTTGAATCCAAGATATTGGTTTGGTCACAAATAGGGATCTAAATTTCCTCCTATTTGTAAACTTTATTTAACCTTCATTAGAATATTTCACTTTGTAAATAGTCCGCATAGTGATGTGTTTAGATAGTAGTACTCATTGCCATGCTCGATCTTATCTAAGATTCCAATTTTAACTAGCTTGTTTAAATAGTTTCGTGCTGTATTTCTATGTATATCAAGTTCATCTTTAGCAAATTCGACTTTCGTATAAGGATGTGTGAAAAGATGATTAATCAACTCATGACTATACATCTTTGGGAAAGTCGCTTTAATGATATGTTTATGCTCTTGCATCAGCGCAAGTAAGCGCTTTATAGTGCGTAGTGTATCTTGGCTGGTTATTTGCACGGCTTTTAGCATATACAAAATCCATTCCTCCCAGTCACCAGTCTCGCGTACATGCTGCAAATGTTTGTAGTAGTCAGATTTGTGCTGATTAAGGTAGCTTGATATGTATAGCACGGGGGTATCGAGCAAACCTTGCTTGCACAGGTACAATATATTGATTATGCGGCCCGTTCTTCCGTTACCATCGTAGAACGGATGTATGCTTTCGAACTGATGATGTATGAGTGCCATCTTGACTAGCTCGTCATAATCCGAGAGGTCGTTATTATTGATAAAGGCTTCCAAAGCGCCCATTAAATTAAGCACTTCTTGTTCTGTTTGTGGAGGTGTATGGATAACTTCATCCGTTTTTTCATTCTTAAGAACGGTGCCGCCTTGCTTACGAAAACCCGCATTGTTATGTTCTATATTCTTCTGGATTTCGCAGATTGTGTTGTTCGTAAGCAAGCCTGTCTTTTGTACTATGTCAAAGCCAAAGGTAAGAGCGACAGCATAGTCGTGCACTTCCTTGGCGCTCGCCGAAGTAAATTGCCTTGCCTTGTAATTACTACGGTATAGCTCATCTTGCGTTGTCACAATATCTTCTATCTCAGAGCTTTCACGCGCTTCTTGAAGTGACAGTGTTGCAATAAGTAAATGCGGATTAGGCAGGCTGTTCGTCAAACCTTGTAGCTCTGCGAGAGCTGCACGAGCTTTAACTGTCGCTTTCAGCACAGCTCTACTTTCTAAATTCTCCAGCATCGCTAATGGCTTTAAATAATTGTTGGTAGTCATCGTAGTAATCCATATTTAGTTGTTCTTTTTGTGCACACAGAATAGCGTTTTTGAGTGCAGCTGTCGAGGTGCGCACACAGAATGGCGTTTTTGAGTGCAGCTGTCGAGGTGTGTAAATAGAATAGGGAATTTAAGTGCGCACAAAGAAACTTGCATGCGGAATTGTAACAACAGAAATTGTAACTGAAATCACCAACACGGAAATGGAACTTAGCCTTCAGGCTCCGCGATTTCTCCAACCGTCATCCTCAAGTATTTTGTCGGGGAGTGATTTGAACGACAGTTCAGTATTATTACCCGTCATCCCCGAAGTTTTTTGTCGGGGATCTCAGCATGCAATGCCGTGGAGTGAATTGAAAATACAATATCGGGGTGTTTTAGGAACGGAGTATTCTATGCGAAATGCGCACTGAGATTCCCGACTAACTGACTTCGGGAATGACGGTAAAAAAACCTGCGCTTCCTCCAACCGTCATCCCCGAAGTTTTTTTTCGGGGATCTCAGCATGCGATACCGTGGAGTGAATTAAAAATACAATATCGGGGTGTTTTAGGAACAGAGTCTTCTATACAAAATGGGCACCGATAAAGGGCACGCAGAGCTTAGCTCGTTTATGACACTGAACTGCTGAAAATGACTTCAGCGTCCTATATTATTACCCGTCATCCCCGAAGTTTTTTGTCGGGGATCTCAGCATGCGATGCCGTGGAGTGAATTGAAAATACGATGTGGGGGCGTTTTAGGAACTGAGTCTTCTATGCGAAATATGCACTGGGATTATCGACTAACTGACCTCGATAATGACGGGCAAAAATGCGCACTAAAGGTCCCAATCCCCTACAATAAGGCCTCTAAGTCTTCAATAATATCGTCCAACTTGTTATTGAGTTTCTGCAATTGTTTTTTATTTAAAGAGTCAATTAACTGCGCGAACGTCACTTTCCACAGGGTTTTATTATATTCTGTTTTTTGCTTAAATTGCGCTGAACGAAAAGAGTCAGCCTGCAAAATCGAACGCCTTAATGCTTTTTCAAAAGCGGGTTTATCACCTTGCAGGGTATAAGCTTCCCGTATCGAATTTGCCCAATTACGGCGAAACTCAATCCATTCAACAAATGTCGATAATTGTTGCTCGTTGGTACTATTGATTAATTGCTTTTGTGCTGGGTCAAGCTTACCGATAAAGGAGGATAATCGGCTTTCAATTTTATCAAATCTCTTATCTAATCTTGCTTGCTCACTTAAATCCTCAAACTCCTCAACCCTATCCCGATTTTTCTTTTCATTGGCCGCTAAAAACTCCGTTATTTGTTCCTCTTTTAGTGAATAGGCTAACTTCAGCACACCCGGTTCTATGCCAATTAAAATAGCCTGCCAGAAGCCTTCAAAGGTTTTCATATAAGCTTCTATATCGGTCTGTTCCAACCCGTTATTGATATCCTGTTTAATTTGCTTAATCTGAGTAAGGTAGCTTGGTAATTCTGATTTTCGGTGCCAGTCTAAAAACTGCACTAATGCCGGATCAAACTCCGCTTCCTGCACATTGGTTAAGGTAATATAATCCTCTATATACCAATAAGAAAGCCAGTCCAGGTTGTTGTAAATCATTTTTGAACTGCATGCCGATACCCCTAATAAAAGGAAGACCAGCAAAAATCCGCGGTGTTTTTTGTTTTTAATCAAGCTTAGCTCCAGGTGTAATAATATTCGTACTAAGTGGGATTAAATAGCATCATTACAAGTATACGAAAGTTTGTGCAATCTGGTTCAGTAGAACGCGAGCCTTTAAGCTTTAAAGCGGGAAGGCGGGCGCTAGGGCGGGAAGGCTGGCTTCGAGCGTTCGAGTTTTCTAGCTTCGAGCTTTCAAGCCTTCAAGCTTCTATTTTTGGGCCTTCAAGCTTTATACAGTGTCTTTTATCCTGCAGAGCCTGTATAAAGGCGGACAATCTTTATAGTCAGTTTCAACAACTTTAAATAATTAAAAGGTCTTATTATGAATAAATTTATCCCCGTTACCCTAGCAGCAATCTCTGTGTTTGTTACTGGCTGTTCAAACACCGGAAGTTATCCCGTTATGCAGCAAGGCAGTGTGTTAGTCAGTGAAGTTGTTTCAGTCTGTAGCGCTATTGTCGGTGGTCAGGCAGCACAGCGTATTAATCAAGAATGGGCTAAATACCCGGCCGCAGAAGCCAGCCGCCCAATGATAGAATCCGTTGCCGCTGTATTACTGAACAATCCTGATGCGACGGCGCAACAAAGAACCACTCAGTATACACAATATATAACCTGTGCCACTGGCCTGTTTGTAACAAAGAATGCAATGCAGTAAAGATTTTTCTGCTGTTTTTAATCTCTGAACTTTCCAGCCTTTTAGCTTTTAGCTTCGGGCTGCGAGTTTTCTAGTTTCCAGCTTCAATAATACTCCGCATTATTTTCTGTACTATCTGCTTCAAAAAAACGATTTATCACTCAAATTAAGCAATCATTTATTAAAAGCGTAATAACTCATTGAATATCAATTAAATATAAATTACTGTGACTTTTATTTTAAATAAATATGCTAAAAATGAGAAATGCGACAGCCTCATTATATGCCTAAGTAAATTATGGAATTCTCTGAACGTTATAAATTTTCTGATTGGCCTAATAAAGAAATACCAAAAGTAGCGGCAGGTATCTACGCAATTTGGAATGGCGCTGAGCTGTTCTATTGTGGAATGTCAGGTAGAGAAATGGAGAAAAATCGACACAAGACAAAATATGGGATGGTTACTCGATTGCAGAGTCATTCTACCGGGCGTTTAAGCGGTGATCAATTTTGTGTTTATGTGGCCAATAGGTTGGTTATACCTTCTCTAAAACAGAATGATTTAACATTGTTCGCGAGTGGAGAATTAAAGCTGGATACGCTTACCAAGAGATATATTCATAATTATTTAGAGTATCAGTATGTGTTAGTTGATAGCAGTGCTGAGGCATATTCGATCGAAATAAAAGCAAGAAATGGAGAGCTGTTCGGGCAAAAGCCAAAACTCAATCCTATCGGTATATAGCTGTTCGCCCTGCAGAGTAAAAATCGAACTTCAGGAACAGCTCGTCTTGTGAGTGGTACTGACATAAACCCAAATTGAAAACGTTTGATTTAAACCTTTCTCTTCAGTAGAGTTATTTTCATAATTTTCTCTTTAAAATCAGTAATAAATAATAAATTTATTATGCTAAAAATGAGATCGTGATGCTAAATATAAACCAGCAATATTATGATGAGAATGCTCAGGATTTTTATGATGCGACCATAGCGCTCAATATGCAGTCGCTTTATCGTCAATTTCTACCGTTAATTCCTGCTGGTGGATCAATCTTAGATGCTGGTTCCGGTGCTGGTCGTGACAGTAAGGCTTTTTTAGATTTAGGTTTTGATGTTGAAGCTTTTGACGCCAGCGAGAAACTAGCTTTACTGGCCTCAGAATTAACGGGTAAAAAGGTAGCTGTCGAGCTCTTTCAAACCTTTGAAAGTAAAAAGCAATTTGACGGGATTTGGGCTTGTGCTTCTTTACTGCATGTATCCTTACTGGAGCTGCCAGCGGTGTTTTTGTCTTTATCTAACATGCTTAAATCAGAGGGGCTTTTTTACTGCTCTTTTAAATATGGCGAGGGCGAAGTCGCTCGTAACGGACGCGTGTTTACCAATCTAAATGAGTGCGGTTTTGCTTCGCTGATTAAAGGTTTACCTTTGCGTATTAAAGATCAGTGGATAACGGCTGATTTGCGGGAAGGGCGTGAAAATGAGAAGTGGTTAAACGTTATTTTACAAAAGGATTAAGCATAGGTGTCTGCCATCGCATTTAATAATGTATCACTTGCTTGTGATGCAAAAAAACTAACAACAGGTGGCGATGATCCCTTATTGCCTAAGCTTATTCATGCCATTAATCATGCCAGTGAAATTGAGATTGCCGTTTCATTTGTACAGTGCAGCGGTTTGAATTTATTATTTGAACCTTTAAAAGATGCCATTCTTAATGGCGCAATCTTAAAATTATTAACCTCTGATTATCTTGATATTACTGATCCCGTGGCATTAAGAGAATTAATGCCTTTGCTTGATCGTGGGGCTGATATTCGCATTTACCAAAGTGATAACAAGCAAGCCTTTCACATGAAGTCTTATATTTTTGTAAAAACTGTTGCAGAAAAAAAGGAAGAGGAGCTTATTGATGGCTGTGCTTTTATCGGCTCAAATAATATTAGTAAAAGTGCATTAACGACTGGGCATGAATGGTGTTTCAGACATGATTATCTACCACCAAGAACGTCACGTGAAGCGCTCGAATTTAACTATATACGCAGTGCTTTTAACGAAATCTTTGCCCATCCTTTAGTGCATAAACTGGATCATGATTGGATTTCAGCTTATTTAAGACGGCGTAAAATGATGCAGTTTGTCAGCGTCGATCCCGGCTCACCCCCAGAATATATTGAGCCAGCAACCCCTAATCATATTCAAATTGAAGCATTAACGGCTTTAGTAAAAAGCCGGGAAATTGGCTTTAAACGAGGTTTAGTTGTTCTGGCCACAGGAATGGGTAAAACCTGGTTAGCCGCCTTTGATGTGTTGCAGTTAAAAGCTAAGCGGATTTTATTTGTCGCACATAGAGAAGAGATATTACTGCAGGCTCAACGCACATTTGCACAGTTAATGCCGGAAAAAAGCAGCGGTTTTTATAATGCACAAAATCGTCAAAAAGGGGCTGATGTATTGTTTGCTTCAGTGCAGACGATAGGCAGAGAAAATCATTTGCAACAGTTCTCAAAAGATCACTTCGATTATGTTGTGGTGGATGAATTTCATCACGCCAGTGCACCCGTTTACAGTAATTTATTAGCCTATTTTAATCCGGATTTTCTACTTGGTTTAACCGCAACGCCTGAACGAACAGATCAATCAGATATTCTTTGTTTGTGTGATAATAATTTAGTTTATGAACGTAATTTAACACAGGGAATTGATGATAAAATTCTAGCGCCGTTTAAATATTACGGGATCTGGGATGAATCTGTTAACTATCAGGCAATCCCCTGGCGCAATGGACGTTTTGATCCGGAATCTATTGATAACCAGTTTGCTACCCAAAAACGGGCAAGTCATATATTAAAAAAATGGCATCAATTCAAACAACAAAAAACCTTAGCTTTTTGTATTTCTGTTAAGCATGCAGATTATATGGCAGAGAGTTTTAACAACGCGGGTATTAAGGCTGTGTCAGTGCATTCTAAGTCTGAAATCAGACGCAATGAGGCGCTTACTCAGTTACAAAATGGCACACTCGAGGTAATGTTTTCTGTCGATCTGTTTAATGAGGGCACAGATCTTCCCGCTCTTGATACGATTTTAATGCTCCGACCCAGTAATTCTAAAATTTTATTTCTGCAGCAGTTGGGGCGGGGGCTACGCCTGCACAAGAACAAAACGCATCTTGTTGTACTGGATTTTATTGGCAATCACCACTCATTTTTAAATAAGCCCTACGCGCTATTTGGTAGTTCCACTATCCCTGTATTAATAAAAAAAGTGAAAGAAGACAAGCTCGCCGATGGCTGTTTTGTTAATTATGATATTGAAATAACCCAATTTTGGAAGCAGTTGGCAAAACAGCAGCGCACCACGGCTATTGAAGACTACCAGAATCTATATGAACAACTTGGACATAGACCAACAGCAAGTGAGTTTTTAAATGCGTATGGTGATTTAAATAAGGTTAATAAACAGCACAAAAGCTGGATGGCTCTAGTGGCTGCGCAACAGCAGGAGCCGGAATTTTCAGATCTAATTGAAAACTATGGGGATTTTTTGCTGGAGGCTGTTCAGGCAACTGCAATGGCAAAATCCTTTAAGGCGATTCTATTGGAAGCATTTTTACGTTTAGATGGTTTTTCTAATCCGCCAACATTAGAAAAGCTGGCCAAGGATAGCAAGTTGGTTTTTGACCGTTACCCTCTTCTTAAACAAAGCGAACTATCCAAAAATCTGCAACATTGTCAGTCAGACTCTGTGCAATGGTTAGAGTATTGGAAAAAAAATCCAATAAAATTTAGCTGTACAGTGAACAATAAAACGGGAAAGCAGTGGTTTAAAATCAAAGATAACAGATTAGTTGTCAACCTTGATGTGAGAGAGCAGGACAAACCAGCACTGCATGATGCCGTGCAGGAACTGTTAACATTACGGTTATTACAATATTCACAACGTCCAAATAAAGTTAGTAAGGCAGCTGTGAACCAACAGGAAAATAACAGTTTAATTAAAAGAGAAAAAGCCATTCAACTTGCGTTTTATCCCAACTTGAAAATTGCCTGCGGACACTTTAAAACAGGCGATGATTTAGAGTTTGAATATAAGAATGCACCAGTTGGGTTTGGTCATTTACAGGCAGATAAACATTTTCTTGCTAAAGCTTCCGGAAACTCAATGGATGGTGGTAAAAATCCGGTTAGAGATGGAGACACGTTATTACTTGAGAAGATAACACCAACCAGTGCAGGATCTTTACAAGGTTTAACCGTGGCGATTGAGAAGCAGGATGAAGCAGGTGACGGGCAATGCCTATTAAGAGTTGTCAAAAAAACTGCTGATGGTCGTTATAAATTAGTGGCTAAGAACCCTGACTATAAAACAATTTATGCTGATGAAGATATGCAAACCTTTGCCAGATTGAAAGGGGTTGTACGTTAACGCTATTTGGATGTAATTAATGTTTAAGTTAAGTGAAAATTAAAGAGGCAGAAAATGGATTATAACAGTATGTTAAGTGGGATTGTTGAAGGCCTTCTGAGAACAGCTTTGCAGTGGTGGTATTTGTTTCCAATATTAATATTGGGACTAATAGTTAAAACACCTTGGTTTAAAGGCAAAGCAGGTGAGTTTTTAGTTAATTTTTTACTTAGTAAATTTATGGATAAAAATAAATACCACTTAATTAAAAATGTTACTTTGCCGACTGATGATGGAACCACCCAGATTGATCATATTGTGGTGTCACAGTTTGGTGTTTTTGTCATAGAAACAAAAAATATGAAGGGCTGGATATTTGGCACCGCCAAACAAAAACAGTGGACGCAAAAGATATTCAGATACTCCGGCAAGTTTCAAAACCCATTACACCAGAATTATAAACATACACAAACATTAGCAGGCTGTTTAGATGTTCCTTCCGAGTATATTTATTCTGTTGTCGTATTTGTTGGCGATAGTACCTTTAAAACTAAAATGCCTGACAATGTGACTTATGCTCGAGGCTGTGTTGCGTATATTAAAAGTAAAAAAGAACTTCATTTTACAGAGGATAAAATTACCGAAATCGTCACTGCAATTGAAGAGGGCCGATTATCACGAGGTTTGAAAACGAATTTACAACATATAAAGCATGTGAAAGTAATTGTAGAAGCTAAGCAAGCGCCTAAAGTGATTGAAGAAAAAACATGCCCAAAATGTGGAACCCTGATGATTTTACGTGAAGCTAAAAAGGGTAAAAATGCGGGTAATCAGTTTTGGGGATGCAGTAATTTCCCACAGTGTAGGACGGTAGTTGATCACTGATACAACATATTGTGATGATGAGTTAAAGCAAGAAGGCTGTATATATGTTTCAGTACATGATGATAGCTATTACGAGTTCGGTTAATAGGAATAAGGATATTTAATGGACCCAGTATCAACTTTTCTTGCGGCTATGATTTCAGCTGCAACAACAAATGTTAAACAGAATGTTTCAGATATTTACGGATCAGAAATTAAGACTGAAATAATTGACTATCAAGGGATGAAAATTCCATTTCAATATCAGTTGTGGAAGATAAAAAGTAAGTCAGTGTGCTCTAGTTATAGCCAGAGAATGGAAGTTTATTCTCAGTGCTCTGTAAAAGAAAAATCTCTTTTTAGAGATATTTGTGAAGAGTTATCCAGCCACGATCTATCTCATTGGAAGGTAAAAAAAGTGCAGAATATGTATTGTAATGCAGCAATTGATTACAAACCTGTTATTGCTTCTATATCAAATTCTAAAGAGGTAACAGAGACGCGAGAAAAAGAAAAACAATGTAATTTGTTAATTTTAAAAGCAATGGGAAATAATAATGCAGAACTTATTGCTGAAAGAGATTTAGTTTGTGGGAAAAAGTAATAATTAGTTCTTATTTGAATTAGGGGAATACTTCAACAATCCAAAATGGTATCTGTATTTATCACCTTTTCCTGCATTGCGTTTTCCATTGTTATCACGCTCTTTAACGTATAAATAGCGTTTATGAAGAGGCCCAAATGAAACATGAAGAGGGCGGTTTTTTCCATAAAAATACAGCCTATCAAAGGGTAACTCAGTAATAATGTATTGTGCAATGAGTTGCATCTGGTTCTCATAACCTGCCACCACAATATCGCATGCAGCCCCGTCTCGTTTGCAAATTCTATTACCTCTGCTGTTTAATTCATGTGCAGCATGCTGATCTCTTTCCGGGGATATCTCACCCGGGCTGTTCTTTTTAATGTATTTAAGAAGTTCAAATGAAGTGAAGCCGTAGGTGATATTGATTTTATGAAATTTTTGTTCAAGTGGAAAGAGAATGTTGGCAGAAAACTGCTGCAGTGCTTGTTGTGATTCTTCTGCCAAGGGTTGATTAATACCTTGATAATTAATGTGTTTTGTTGAAACCAATTTAAAAAATCTAAGCGCATTTTTTATTCCACTCTATAAGTTAAAAAATACTTTTACTCTATCTAACATTTCACCATCTGGCACGGATTTGTTTTAACTCTCATTTTTAAAATTGAATCCTCAGGTAAATAAATATTACCTTCATACTATGTAGAACGAAGTAAAGGGATGAGCTCATGGTTAATATCATACAAGAACACACTTATTTTGAATCCATGCATGAAAGCTTAATTGCTCAGGGCTATTGCTTTGATGATTCTGCCATAGAAACTATTGAGGCTTATTTGTCAGGTAAGCCGGTGAAGTCTCAAAAACAGAAAGAGGTGAATAAAAATAAGCTGTTTTGGTCTTCAGCATTTCTATGGGATTTGAGTGATCAAGTTTTAAACTCAGAAACCTTTATTCTCGCTTTGGCACGTTATTTTTCCGTTGATAACTTTTCTAACGTCAGCTTACTTGAACAAATTACTTATAAAGCCCCTAAAGCTATTAGAAAGGGAATTAGAAGTTCTGAAATAGTACTAAGGGCAAATAGCGGTAAATGGATAGAAGCGCAGCAATTAGCTGAGCGGAGTCCGGATGAATTGGATGAACTGATCAATATTTGTAAGGCATTCCAAAAAGTACATAAAGATTGCCTTGAATTAGTCGCTAAATACCAGACGCCTTTTAACGCGTTAACGGTATTTGAGTTATTAAGTTATTCGAGTGTGTATGCCTTCAAATATTTATTTGATAATCCGGAAGCACTTGATGGCAGTATGATTTCAACGGGTGAGCGTTTCCACGCGTTAAAAGAGCTCGTTGAGTGGAAGTTAAGGATAGCTGAGCCCAATTCATTTTTACTTAACGATAGTGTGATAGGTAAATCACTAAAAATACATCAAGCACCCTTGGTCTTTCCTTCTGAAGAAGATTCATACATACCTGATTTTTATTTATACCATTTTGAAAAATTGATGCAGGCACAGGTTGAGTTAGATGGTTTCTTATCTCGATCTGTAATGCCATTTTGTTTTGATGATCAGTGTGAATATTATTTGGATGGTGGCCGCTTAGAAATGCACAAGAATAGTGATGCGGGTGATCAGGTTTGGTTATTAAATGGTAAGAAACAAAGTCTAATAGATGGGTATTGGCTAAATCGCGGCTTGCAGGAATTTATAGACAGTGGTCTTGCTGGTGGAATGATGGGATCGGCAGAAAATCATGAAGATAACCAAATCGCCTATATCAAATCGTTAGGAGTCTATTTACAACTCACTGAGATTTATGGTTTAAATAAATCAATACAAACTGATAATGGTTTGAAAGTAGATATTCACCAGGCTTTGTTATCACTTGAACTGATGATCGCTTTTTATAATAAAGATTACATTAAAGTATTTGCTGCTAATTTGCATAAAACAGGCGATTGGCAAGCGTCTTTAGGCCTGCTAGCGTTAAGTGGCTTAATTGATCCGGTTAATATGCACAATAGATTCCCTATCACTTGGCAAAACTGGAAGAAAAAAGCGCAGAGTATAGTCGGATGGACAGTCTCTGATACTTTCCCCAAAGGTAATATAAAAGCCGCAGAAGCTATCCTTGATTTTTGGTCCCTTGATTTTAAAAAATGGTCCGCTCAACTAAAAACTAATAATCACGATAACCTGCCTCTGCTGACTGAAAGACCCATATTCAAAGTGGGTAATTACAGTGTTCAATTACCCTGGATGATGGCAAGTCAGTTAACAGGTGTGAATGTCATTAATACGTTACGCCGTTTTGCCAATAAACGACCTGAGCTTAAAAGTGAAACTTCAAGAATCGAAACCAATCTGGGCAATCAATTTACAAAACGTGGCTTCACCGTTATTGAAAGTTATCATCCCGAAAGGAAAGAAGGGTTTAACCCGGGTGAAATTGATTTAATTTGTGTGCTGGATAATAGTGTATTAGTCCTTGAGGTTAAGTCGACCTATAGAAGAAACAGTAAAAGAGAAGCCATACGTTATAAACATGCAACATTAAGAAAGGCGGGCATGCAAATTAAGCATAAAACTGCTGCGGTTAAACAGCTGCTGCAAACTGATAGTCAATTTCAATCCCTGCTAGGGATTAAAGATCCTGATTTATATGAGGTAATAGGGTGGATAGCTGATACCAGCCTTGAGTATGATCATGAGTATTTTAACGGTTATTTAAAGGTCTCAATTGAAGAATTACATATAGTGCTCGCTGATACTGCAGATTTTCTAGTAGATTATATTGAATTAGCTCAAAACCAAGCGCCGTTAAAAGAAGATGATAACGAAAAAACAACACTATACCCGAGCGGATTTAGTGCAGCGGCTTTAGTCAATGTAATTGAACAAGCCAAGGTTTGGGCAGGTAGATAGAGTGTTCATTATTATTCAATAATTTTATGAAGTTGAGATTTTAATTTGGTCATCTCTGATTGTAAGGTAGCAAGCTCTTCTCTAAAAATGGCGCTGTTATCATCTTTTAATATTTTGTGCCATTTACTGGTAAAGGGCCTTATATGCTTTTCGAAATAGTGACTTACAAGTATGTAATAGTTTTTACAATTAGGGCCGTGTTTCTTTGCTATAGAACGGTGCAGATAAAATAGTTCATGCAGACTGTTTAAAGCGGCTTTGTCGACACCTGACTCTTTATCTAACGCCTTGGTTATGATCCTTGTGTCTAATTCAACAAAAAAATCCCATGCCGCATTTCTATCAGCTTGAGTATATGTACCATCTTTTTTATATGTACGGTTGAAGTAGTTAATATAAGCGGCAATTCGTTCTGGTGACGATGCTGTTAATTTTTTGAATCTGCCGTAATGATCTTCTAAATTACTACTTGATGCATCTTTGTCTACTTCGTTTAGATAATATTGCCTTGAGAATTCAGCAGAAGTGATATTTATGTCTTTTAATGCACTTTTAAGTTCTTCAATGGTTTTAATGACTGTCAACGTAACTTCCCTGTATTAGTGTCTAATTCCCTTTGTGCTTCTCTATTAATTTCAATTGGTTAGTAATATTATCAATGTATTAGATTAACTCATTAAGGAAATGAAGATGAACAAAAAAATATCACCGGATAATAATAACACCTCAAATCAAAAGAATGCCAATAAAGGCTCAAGTGGTACTAATAAACAGTACGACCAAGCCCAAGGTAATCGCGGTAAGCAAATGAATCCAAATAAAAAAGGTAAATAAGCTTATTAGCTTGGTGTGATTAGAACTTTACTTGGCCCAATTATTTAGCTGAGTAAGGTTCCAATTGGAGATTGGAAAGTGCTTAGCATTAGCTGGCGTTCCTGACGTTGAGTCATTAGGTATCCGCATTAGGAGCACATGATTACTGCCATGTTTGCTTATAAAAGCATTAATTTCCCATTGTACCCATAGGCTGCTGTGCGTATCTGGACCGACTAAGACCAGTAATCTGTCTGATTGAGCTAATAATGAACTAATTTCTTTTTTTACAGGGTTTGAAGCGTTGTCATTCGGTGAGCGGCGATTGATATGGTTGTAATCATTGTAAATAGGCGATGATAATGATTTGTTTTTGAATAACAGATTATTATTCGGATTACTATTAAGAGATTTAATCAGGTTAATAGAGGCAGTATCTCGATGATTATGACTAATGAAAATACGTTTCAAATTTAACTCCAAGTCTTATTTAAACACCATTAATAGTATTTTTAGTAAAAGTATTAGTGGGGCTTAATTTTTAAAATACAATAAACAGGATGTGATAAGTGTCGAACAAATTATTAAAACCAAGAATTGAACAAATAATTGCCCATTTATCAAATGGGCTGCATGAACGAGATGAAGTCATCGCGGTTTCTTTATTAAGTGCTTTGGCAGGTCAAAATACATTTTTATTTGGGCCTCCAGGCACAGCAAAAAGTTTGATATCAAGACGAATATCTCATGGTTTTGAGGGGGCTAATTATTTTGAGTATTTGATGAATAGGTTTAGCACGCCAGAGGAAGTATTTGGTGCTGTTTCAATTAAAGCGTTAAAAGAAGATAAGTACACTAGAAAAACACAAGGGTATCTTCCAACTGCTGATTTTGCTTTCCTTGATGAGATATGGAAATCAAGTCCTGCAATATTAAATACATTACTCACACTCATTAATGAGCATACTTTCAAAAATGGCGATGTTACTGAGAAAGCGCCATTAAAAGCACTTATTTCTGCATCCAATGAAACTCCCCAAGAAGGTCAAGGTCTTGATGCTCTTTATGATCGATTTCTTATTCGCATGTTAGTGCCACCTATGCAGAAAAAAGAAAACTTTGAAGAATTATTACAAAGTAAGCCAACTGTCGCAGCCATTGAAATAAAGAAAGAATTACAAGTTTCAACCAATGAATGGAACGAATGGCAATCTAATATACATGATGTTGCCTTATCTAAAGAGACATTAACTATTATCTCTCTGATTCGTATTGAATTAGATAAACGAAATAAGAAAGATAAAGCAGATGTTATTTATGTTTCAGATAGACGTTGGCAAAGAGCAGCACTCCTGATAAAAGCTTCTGCATTTTTCTGTGACCGTTCAGAAACTAACCATAGTGATACTTTATTATTGCGCCATTGTTTATGGACTAAAGAAAATAATATAAATCAGGTCTATGAGCTTGTTGAAAATGCGGTACAACAATGCGGAATGAATACTGAGAATAACCTTTCATCCCTTGATAAAGAAAAAGAGCGCCTTGATCAAGAGATAACTAAAGAGCTCTATTATAGCGACGATATTTATAGAACAGAAACTCTTGCTGATGGGATTGAATATTTTAAAGTCAGCAGAGACATAAAAGAATACCATTCTTTTCGCTCCCCAAAATCGACTTGTTCTTTTTATATTAAGAATGGGTTATTGAAATCAGCAAAAGAATTTCAGCCAGTTGATAAGCAAGGCCAAGAAATAAAGTGGATAAAATGTGATTTTGATAATCAAGGCGCTTGTGCTTTAAGTTATGACATAGAAAAAACAGGTATAGATTACGATTACATTGACTGGACGGAATTGCCAAGTTTTACGCCTGATATTTTGTTTTATAAAGGGCATCAAAGGTTTGATGTAAATAAAAGGTTAATATCTTCATTATTAGAATCTACTCATAATTTGAAGAATAAAATAAAAAACAATTTAGCATCAATAGAGGACCAAAGGAGTGTATTTGTGACTGCACTAGAAACGCCCTTTGTCCCCAAGAGCACCAGAGAAATTTCTGTCACTGGGGTAGACGAACAAGTCAATGATATTAAATTAAGACTCAGTGATTGCGATCGGCTTGTCGAGCTATGCGTGAGAGCATCAAATGACTGATTATGCAACTTCTGTGGGAACCTCATTAGAGAATAAATATAGCAATTTATTTAAAAAAAACACTTCTCTATCTGTGTTGATGGCAGGGAAGCTGACTGAATTCAATAATCATGTTGAACGTGAAATAAGTACTAAATTTGATTTATCACATTTTGAATTATTATTGGAAAAATCAGAACAAAGCTTACTATCACATAATAAATCAAATCATATTGAGTCTGCACAAGAAGATTATAAGCATTACACTCAATTCGTGAATCAAGCAAAACTTCACCTTAATCCCTATTGGGGGAAAGTAATCCATGCCTTGAGTGAAAAGGTAAGCGTAAAAGAAAAAATTGAACCTAAGGTTGAAAATAAGCATTCCAAAGACCAACGCTACTTTGCGATGGTAAGCACTTCTAAGAGGAAAACACTGCAAAATAAAGTGACTGCGGCTTTAGATCCTTTACTGACCAGAACACACCTGCTCGGCGAATGGCGCAAACAAATAGAGCAGAAGCGTGTGGAGTGGGAATTAAATTTAATTCACAAACTACAACAAAAGTTTTTAGAAAAAATGGAAGAATGGCTTCGTTATTTGAGTGCGTTAATTAATTCCATTGATGATATTGGATTTGATCTGGGCTACTTTTTGGATTTTTCAAAGGGTGAGCTCTCTGAATCGGACATTGAGCAAATAAAAAAGTGGCTTAACTATATTCAAAATGACAAAGGAGCTCAATTATTATGCGACTTATTAGGTAAGATTCGCCAAGTAAGTCATTCTGATAAAATTGAAATTGCCAATAAAATAATTGATGTCCCATCTCAGTATATTGATTCTAATTCAAAAGAAGAAATTGTAGGTATCAAATTAGGTCAAGAATTAGAGCATGTTTTACCGTCAGAATTTGCTTTATTATCTGATCCTTCAACGTCCATTTTATTTGACTTAAAGTACATTGAATCTCGCTTGATGTGTTTTGATATGGTTGGGATTCAAAATTCAGTTGATCAAATTGAAATTGAAGAAGAAGTGACGGTCCAAGAAGAAAATACAAAAGGCCCGATGGTTATCTGTGTTGATACAAGTGGTTCGATGCATGGTTCTCCGGAAGCAATAGCAAAAGCTGTAACCCTTTTCTTATCGTCAACAGCACAAAAAGAAAAGCGCGACTGTTATTTGATCAACTTCTCAACTAGCATTGAAACACTCGACCTGTCAGGTAATTATTCAATTAAAACATTAATTGATTTTCTTCGTAAATCATTTCATGGCGGGACTGATGTTGCTCCTGCTATCAACCATGGTCTTAAAGTAATGCAAAACGATACTTATGAAAATGCTGATATGCTTATTATTTCAGATTTTGTTATGTCGTATTTACCAGACAAAACAGTCAAAAACATTGGGGTATTAAGAGAGTCCGGAAATCGTTTTTACTCTCTTTGCATAGGCAATGCATTTATGTCCAATCGTTTATCAGCGATTTTTGATAGAGAGTGGATATATAATCCGGCAACGACAAGTATAAAAGAGTTAATTGGTTTTCAATGTGAGGTTGAAAACGCTATGAAGGAAAACAACGTTATTATTTAACTTAAAAAAATAATGAACTTCAATAAAGTGATTTTAGATTAAAATTAAGCTTCATTACTTCTTGCATTTCAACTACCTAAATGGACAGTTTGGGTAGTTGAATATTATGCTTGCTGGTAAAGATAAACACTGAAGCTAAATTTCCAATTCAACAAAATCCTTATCAATATCATCCTGCACAATGTCTAAATAACGTAACGTTACAGAACTTTGGCTCTCTCAGTAAAAAGGACATATTAAAATTTGGAATAATAAGATCTGGCGAGATAAGTTATCTTGCCAATTGACAAACTGGCCTGTTCTTCAACAATTTCAACAAGCTTGTCTATTTGATCAAAACGATTCATTGGATACTGCCCTAAAAGAATCTTATTAAGATTGATTGTGTAATGGATAAATTAATTTAACTAAAACGATCGTTTGTGGTTCGCTTTAGGAGGGATATCACTTGGGCTGTTATTTTTAAGGTAGTTGAGAAGTTCAAAGGAGGTAAAGCTGTAGGTAGGGGGTTATTAGCATAGGCTGCTCAATTTATGCAGAGGGATGTGAGTGTTAAAATAGGATGGTTTCGAGTCAACGACAGCATGATAGATGGCTAGGCGAAAAGTGCGCAGAATGGCCGTTAACTAGAGTGATCGCAATGATTCTTACACTGTGGAATTGATTATAATTTTTCAGCGTTGGACAACGAGTCATTAAAAGCCGCTGTTGTTCTTCCTGCTGACTCAAAAATAATCCCGACAAGGGCCGGGATTATTTTTCATGTTTAATTAAGGAAAGGCCAGTATTATAGCGCTAGTTTAAGTATTTCACCTGCCTCTTTGGGCGTAATATCACCATGTTCACCCAATTTAACCAGCCCGTGAAGTATTAATTTCTCCTGCACTGCCGGGATATCTTTTTCACCTAAACCGTAAGCTGAAAGCCGGGTTGGATTGCCCATCAAGACAAAGAATTCTTCGGTTTTTTGGATAGCCAGATCAATACGCTCTTCTTCACTTCCCTGGTGAAGAGCAAAGACACGTTCAGCATATTGCAGCAATTTTTCTCTTTTTTGCTGTTTCTTAAATTTCCAAACAGCAGGTATCACAATAGCCAGTGTTTGTGCGTGATCAAGATTGTAAAGACCCGTCAGTTCGTGACCTATCATATGGGTTGCCCAGTCTGTCGGCACCCCTGTTTTTAAGGTACCGTTGAGCGCCATGGTTGAGACCCACATCAGATTTGCCCGCGCATCATAATTGGTCGGATCTTCGAGTGCGACTGGCCCATCTTCAAGTATGGTCAGCAGCAATGATTCAGCTAAACGATCCGGTACTTTAGCATTAACCGGGTAGGTAATATATTGCTCGACAGTATGCACAAAGCTATCGACCGCACCGTTTGCAATTTGGCGTTTTGGTAGCGTATAGGTTGTTTGCGGATCTAAAATTGAAAAAACCGGATGCACATGCGCTGATTTAAAAGATAACTTATCTTTTGTCGACGCTTTAGTGACCACTGAGCCACAGTTCATTTCCGAACCGGTTGCCGGCAAAGTGAGCACGCAGCCTAATGGAATAGCGGCTTCAACGCAGGCGCCGGAAGTCTGAATAATGTCCCAGCTATCTCCGTCATAGACAGAGCCAGCAGCGATGAACTTACTGCCATCAATGACAGAGCCTCCTCCCACTGCAAGGATATAGGTGACGCTTTCCTTTTTAGCAAGCGCAATGGCCTTAACCAGTGTTTCGTAATGGGGGTTAGGTTCAATACCGTTAAATTCAACCACCTCGTAACCTTGGAGTGCGTCCATTACTTGATCATAGACGCCATTTTTTTTAATACTGCCACCGCCGTAGGTTAGCATCACCTTTGCATTAGCTGGAATTTCTTCTTTTATTTTAGCAATTTGTCCTTTACCGAAATGGATTCTGGTGGGGTTGAAAAAAGTGAAGTTATTCATTTTATTTCCTTCGTTGGCGAATTAAAATTAATCAGATTAGGCGCGACATGATACAGCTATAACAAATAGCTGGACACCCATCTAATTGACTAAATATTAATCCGCTTCTCTGTGGGCAAAGCTTTGAGCATCGCAGACAATGGATGGTCAAACACCTCCAGTTTTTAACTTCTATTTTTAACCTTCATTTTTAATATCGATACCTGTGCTTATGCCATTATGTCTAATCCCCGTAGTTAACATAAAAGGCATCTGGTTTTGCATGTTAATGAATTAGAAAACAGTGGGTTAACCGATGAAGACGTTTTTCTGCGGTGGGGTCATTAGAAGAATTAGCCTCTTACGCTGAACATACTGGTAAATGTTGGATTGCCAAGAAAAATGTATTGCATCGATGTTTAGATTAATCCCCTGATTTAAAATACGTTAATGATGTCTTATACATCTCTGCTCGTTGAGGATCTTAAACACGCGTTAAATTTATCCCCTCTAACTATATAAATCTGTTTTTCAATGAGATTTTGCTCGCTACCTTAATAAATCACTTAAATGTTGCTTATTAGGGCTGATATTTATGCGCCTTTACATTAAATGACAACCATTGTAATTAATGGATGTCCGCAATTTCCCTTGCTACGAAACAAAGTATTTTAACTCATTATTTAACAGGTGTGGAGCGTCCATCTATGTCACATATTTCATTTTATTTTGTAATGACAGAAAACCACATAAAAGACCGCTTACTAAATTGAGGCATGGATTATAAATTGTAACCATTAGAGTGAGATACGGTTGTCGCGATAGAAGATATGGCTATCATCACCATTGAAAAACACTTCAATTTCGCTATCAAGTTTAAGTTCCTGGTCTTCTGAAAGGTGCACTTTTAACTTATTGTAAGTCGAAAAATTGCCAAATAAACAGGTGCTGTTACCCAACCTTTCGATATCTCTCACTGTCATAGGAAGCGAAACATGGTCATTTTTTTCCAAAGAAATATGTTCAGGGCGAATACCAAACAGTACCTCATCTCCCACATTGACAGCACCTGACTGTATGCGTTTCTCTACTAAGACGTTTTCTCCTAATTCAATCGTCGCGATTTCACCATTTAGAGAATAAATTTTTGCCGGAATCATATTCATTTGAGGTGAACCGATAAAACCAGCAACAAAAGTATTATTAGGTTTCTTATATAATTCGATTGGGCTTCCAACCTGCTCTATATTACCGGCTCTTAGTACCACTATCTTATCCGCCAATGTCATTGCTTCGGTTTGATCGTGCGTAACATAAACCATGGTTGCACCCATTTCTCGATGTAATCGTGCAATCTCTAATCGCATATCCACGCGTAATTCAGCATCGAGGTTTGAAAGTGGCTCATCAAATAAAAAAACTTTAGGTTTTTTTACAATCGCTCGCCCAATAGCAACACGCTGACGCTGCCCACCTGAAAGATTAGCTGGTTTTCGGTCGAGCAAGGGAGTTAATTGTAGACTCTTGGCAGCTAATGATACTGCTCCGTCAATTTCACTTTGTTTTTTACCGGCCATTTTTATGCTAAACCCGATATTTTCTGCCACAGTCATATGCGGATACAAAGCATATGACTGAAACACCATGGCAACACCACGTTCAGAAGCATCCACTTTATTCATTAGTTGATCTTCTATCGTTAGTTCACCACCACTGATATCCTCAAGTCCAGCAATCATACGTAACAATGTAGACTTACCGCACCCCGATGGACCGACAAAAACAACAAATTCACCCGAGTTTATTTCTAAATCAATCCCTTTAATAATATTGGTAGAACCATAGTTTTTTACTATTTTTTTTAGTGAAATCTGAGACATTACTTTCCTTCCTGATATCGTTATTTATGCGCCATCGGAGTGGCGCATTTTAGGTGTTACATTATGTCTTCAATATCGTACTGAGCATCTTCAAGCGCCATATCTACGCTCTTACCTGTTAACCAAATAGACTGAAGTTCACGATTTAAAATATCTTGAATTGCACCATATTTTGTTGAAGGAGGGGTATCCGTTGCGCGATCTTTCGTTGCGATATACTCATCACGATGATCTAACTCTTGATATTCTTCAGAATTGAGCACTGAATTTCGTACAGCCATGTGACCGGTACGAGACCAATCAAGGTTATGGTTATTAATCCATGCGAGTAAACCAAGTGAAGCGTCAAATTTTGCTTTGTTCTTAGCTGTTTTCGCAGGTACTACCCACATATGCGTATCAGCCCAGGTTGCTGGTGTCTTGAACAGTGTGGGAAAATCAGCCACTTGATAGTTAGCTAGTGGCACTTTGTTATCTTTTGCTTGAGCAGTATATAAATCAACAGCCCAAGTACCATTAACAAGCACCGCAGATTTACCATCAATAAATTTTTGCTGAGATTCGGTGTAGTTTAGACGCGGATCAGCCCCTTTTTGCTTGAAGAGATCAAGCACAGTGTTAACAGCAGTGCGCATCTCTGGAGTATTAACGGTAACATTACCTTTAGTATCAAAAATATTACTGTCTTGCTGCCATAGCAGTGCCAATACGAAACGTACCCCTACCGGAAATTGTGCAAAATCGGCAGCTAAATAGTCTTCACCCGTTTTCTCTTTCATCTGTTTTGCATGTTCAATAAGCTCTTGTGGCGAGCCAGGTAAAATGGCTTTACCGGCTTTATCCACTAATCCCGCTTTTTGCATCAAATCTATATTGATATGCCATAGGTTTGCATGTAAGTCCATTGGCACACCATAAATTTTTCCTTTATAGGTGACCGCATCTAATGCCGACTGGGTCCAATCTTTACTATCAATACCGGCATTTTTTAGCACTTCTGCACTCAATGCTTGAAGCGCGCCAAGGTCAGCAAACTCGGGCAGACGATGACGGTGCATTACGTGTACATTTGGCGGTGTACCACCAGAGTATGCTGTTTTAATCTGAGCGTAGTAATTTCCCCAATTAGTCGGAAGTGTCCGCGCCGTATTGCCATTATCAGCTTTGCTGTAGCCATCAATAATTGATTGTATAATGCACGCCTCCCCCGTTGCTTCTGAGATATTTTCAGATACTTCTTCACAGGCTCCAAAGAAACGACCGACTGTCACCTCTTCAGCTAGAGACTGAGCAGAAAATAAAGCTAGCGCGATGGTTAATGTTACTTTTTTCATATTTATGTTCCCTTTAATAGTTAATACCACTTTTTTCATGCTTTTGTTTTTCTCAATGTCGTTATTTTTCTCCGCCTAAGGCGAACCCTTTTACAATATGTTTTTGGAAGATAATGTAGAGAATGATAACCGGTAGTGAAGCAAATGCCCCCGATGCCATTACACTGCCTAAGCCTTCTGATTGCGCAAAATTACCCTGAATTGATGCTAAACCAACCGTAATAGTAAACATTTCAGGTTGTTGAGCTGAAACGAGTGGCCATAGATAATCATTCCAGGAAAATAGAAAAGTAATAATGCCTAATGTCGTAAGCACTGGACGGGCAAGTGGCAGGAAGATATATAGGAACTGCTTTGGAATACTTGCACCATCTAATTTAGCCGCTTCCTCAAGTTCATTTGGCACTTCTTTAAAATACTGCGTCATCATAAACACACCAATTGGCAGGCTTAAACGAGGAATAATAAGTCCGGCATATGAGTTGTGCCAACCCAGATCAGAAAAGAAGGTATACAAAGGGATAAAGACCGCTTGTTCTGGAATCATCAGACCCGCAAGTACCAGCGGATACATCACTTTTTTCCCGGGGAAATTCAAACGTGCAAAGGCAAACCCCGCAATGCTTGAAATTAATAGCACCAAAATCGTTGTCATACCGGACACAATTACACTATTCCAAAACCATTGCGGCACTTTACTCATGCTAAATAGGTGAATGTAGTTATCCAAAGTAAACTGTGCGGGAAACAGACCTAAGAGTGTATCGGCAGTATCGCGTGCTAAAAGCGCATTTGGTTGAAATGAAAGTGAGAACATCCACAACATTGGGACCAGCCAAAGAGCTGCAAATACAACCATAGCGCCCAAAATAAAAGTTTGAATATTACGCGTGTTCATTACTGCTCTCCTCTTTTACTTACCTTTGCCTGAATTAAGCTGAAGGTCATCATAATAATAAACAGCATAATGGCCATTGCCGATGCATAACCCACATTCGAATCTCGAAATGCAGTCTGATAGATATAACGTACGAGAACCTGAGTGCTATCTCCAGGGCCGCCATTGGTCATCAGGTGTGACTGACCAAAGACTTGGAAGTGCAGGACGAGCTGCATAATCAATACAAAAGTGATTGTGCCTTTAATAGACGGTACAATGACGTACCAAATAATTCCCCAACCTTTCGCTCCATCAAGACGAGCCGCTTCAAGACGATCGTTTGGAATACTCTGTAAACCAGATAAAAATACCACTAAAGCAAAACCTAATGACCACCAGACGGTTGCAATCACAATTGCGGGCATTGCTAAATTTTGATTGGTTAACCACGCTATAGAGTCCATGCCAAAAATTTCAAAAATATTGGCTATAAAGCCATTTTGGGGGCTATACATTAGCTGCCAGACCAAAGTCACTACCGTGACTGAAAGCACTTGAGTTGAGAAGAAAATCGTACGTAAAATCGCGGTGGTTTTACCTGGTTTATTAAGTTGAATGGCCAGGACTAAAGCCAGTACCGTAATAAGTGGCCCAACATACAATACAAATTTAACTGTATTGCCGACAGAGGTCCAAAAACGACGATCTCCAATACGTCCTCCATTTTCAGGTCCCCAGCCCATCAAGTAAACAATGATTAAGAGTGCAGCAATACTTAATCCCCAGAGTAAGGGAGTCATCTTATTTTTCTTATTTGCATTCCAAACAAGAAAAGTCAGACCTGCGCCTAAAAAAACACGAAATAGGAGTAATTGATCCCATTCAAAATCCCAACTGCGAGGAAAGAGAAGCTTGATATAATTATCTAGACCGACAAACTCTTTTGCATCTGGATTAAATGCAACTTCAAGTAAATTCCACTCATGCAAACTGATCCAAATACCTTTAGCAAATGGATAGAGTAAAAAAAGGCCAAAAATCACCATGTATGGCAGTACAAAAAGACTCCCCCACATTCTTTCTTTTGCTTGATAATTCATAATTCTCTCTTAAATAATATCTTTGAAATCCAATTATTTTTTTGTGAGTTTTTTGAGCAGGTCGATTTCAGATTGATCGTATGCTTGACCATTTTCATCGAATAAATCATGAAACCACTTCGTGCTAAAATTCGGATCATCAGATTTGATTGCAGGCCAAGGTAAATAAGTCTGTGTTTTACCTTTCACTAATCCCCATTGGTAACATCCGATATTAAGTTTATGAAAGATAGGCAACTGTTCATGCATCAAGGATTCAGCATGGCGAGCAAGCCATTCAGTGCACAGCATCGGCCTTTGGTACACTTCCACCTTCTCAATGGCTTTATAAAATAGATCTAAAGGCAGGTAGGCATGAAAAGAGATAACATCAGATAGTTCCAATGCACGCAAATCTGTTTTGTGTTCATAAAGTGGTAAGGAGCGATCTAAGATGCTAGGTGCATGCCAAGCCCCTACAGTTAATGGCTGACTCGGGTTGATTTCTCTCGCCCACTCAAATGCTTTCTCCATCAATTCATGACTAAACTCTTCCATCTCATCATCGAAAGCTAATTCTCCTTCTGTTGAGAAAATCATACGGTTAGTGGGTTCGTTATAGAGATCCCAAATGATGATCCGCTCATCATTTTTATAAGTAGAAATAATGTCACGTAGATACGCTTCAACATCGTGCCACTGTGATTTATCCATCACAATGTTTCGACCTGGTGTGGCAGCAGCTTGGCTGTTATGAAGACCTGATACAGATACTTTTTGAGGGCCAAGGTAGGGGTGATCACCGGAGAAAGCACAATCATCCATTGGTGTTAACATCACCTTCATATGAAAGCGCTGACAGATATCCAAGAAACGTTCAATGCGTTTATGTAAGCCATTACGTTCAGCTTTCCAAACAATAAAAGGTACCGTCGTCCGCAAGGTGTTATAGCCGACATTATGAGCCCACTCAATTTCTTGTTCCATAACTGCCGGCTCAAAAGTTTCCGCTTGCCACATTTCAGTCCAATTTACAGCCGTCCTCGGAAGATAGTTAAATCCTCTCAGCCAACCGTGTTGTGCTTGCCATTCCCAAGCACGCTCTTTCGACCATTTCATCCTAAACACTCCAAATCAATCGAGATTAACTGACATCAGTCAATAACTAATATTATTAGCTGATAGTATTAGTTATTGGCTGACAGTCACCTCGGAATGGACATTAACGTGACTATATTCACGTTTACGATTTGTTTTTAGAAAGAAATTGTGATCTAACTCCGTAAAGCTTTCAATTGTTAATTACTTTAGCTAATATTATTAACTCTTATTTAGCTTGGTGATCTTATGAAAAAAAATAAAAAAATTACAATGAGTGACATCGCCACAGCTGCGGGGGTCTCGCAATCGACAGTTTCACTGGTATTGAATCGCTCTCAATCAATCAAAATTGCCGAGTCAACCAAGCAGAAGGTGTTGGAAACGGCAGATTCACTTGGTTATAGCAATAGGAAAGTGACTCACGCATTGGGCAGAACCCAAAAAATTGCCATGGTGATTAACGGTCTAACCAACTACGATCCCTTTATTGACGCCATCAACGCGGCGCGAGAGGAAGCTTGGTCTAATGACTACATTCTGATCACTTTCAACTATGGCAATGATGCTGAGTTAGCCCATAAGATAGAAGCAGAAGTGAACAGTGGTGAATATGTAGGACTTATTTATGCGTCCAGCATGACACGTGCACTCAAACAGCAAAAAGTTAACAGCAGCCTGCCAACCGTCTTGCTTAATTGCACTAACGAAGATGCTCCTGAGGCTCAATCTATTCTGCCGGCTGATACGATTGGTGCTTATAAAGCAGTTTTTCATCTTACATCTCAAGGGTATCGACGTATTGCGATGCTGACAGGTGAAAGCTGGATGTTGGCAACAAGCAAGCGAGTCAGTGGATACCGTCAGGCGTTGATTGATGCGGATATTATTCCAAAAGACCATTATATTCTTGAGGCAAACTGGTCTCTAAAAGAAGCTCATCAACAAACCCTTAAGTTACTGGAACTTGCCACTCCACCAGAAGCTATTTTCTGTGGCAGTGACTATATGGCAATGGGCTGCTACCAGGCGATTGCAGAGAAAGGACTCAAAATTCCGCAAGATATTGCTGTAGTAGGGTATGATAATCAACCGATTGCTTCTGAGATTTTTCCTGCATTGACCTCGGTGGAATTACCTTATTCTGTCATGGGTAAGGAAGCTATTCAGTCAATTGTCGCGCGGATTGCGCATCAACCGTTGCTTTGTATGCAAAGAAAGATTGAAGGTGAATTGATTGTACGTTCCTCTTCAATAAAAAAATAAACTGAGAAGTTCACCAAAAACGTTATCTAAACCATAAACTGATGGATTGTTTGAGACAGTCAAACCTTTTTGATGAACTTATAATAACCACCTCCCCGCTAATCTATTGACTAATATTTTTAGCTGAAAATTAGCTGAGTTGTCGATCTGCATGGCAATTTTTATATTTAATTCCAATCAACTAGAGAACTAAGATGTCACAAGCAAACTTCTTATTAATCCAAAGCTCCATGACTAAAACCAATGCGATTGATGGTAAACCAGCAAAGCTTTTACATTTAACAAACCAACATGGCATGACCGCTACTTTCATGGATATAGGCGCAACATGGTTAAGCTGTACGTTACCAGTCAATAAAGAACATCGGGAAATCCTACTCCGCTCGCTGAACATGGAAGAACACATAAAACAAACGGCATATTTTGGTTCTGTCGTTGGACGCTACGCAAATCGTATCAGTAGAGGAAAATTTTCGATCAATTCAAAACCGTATAAAATTACCATTAACGATGGTGACAACTCTCTGCATGGTGGTGTAAACGGATTTGATAAACGTCGTTGGACCATCGAATCGTCGAGAGAAAATAGCGTCACCTTTTCTCTATATTCAAAAGATGGTGATCAAGGTTACCCAGCTAATTTACAAGTGAAAGTCACCTATACCTTGACCAATGACAATGAGCTTGTGATCGATTATTTTGCCAAGTCGGATAGCAATTGCCCTGTAAACTTAACCAATCACGCTTATTTCAATTTGGCTGGTGAGCAATCTAACGCGAAAAGCTTAGATCACACCCTACAGATGCACGCAGATCACTACTTGCCAACACATGATGACTTAATTCCTACAGGGGAATTACGAGCAGTGAAATCTACCAGTTTTGATTTCAATCAAGAGAAAAAAATTGGAGCAGAATTTCTTTCTGAACAAGATCAAAAAATCGCGGGAGGCTATGACCATGCTTTTATTTTTAATAAGAAATTAACCAATGGTGAAGCAACAGTTGTTACCTTAACTTCACCAGAAAAAGAGGTGAGCATGCGAGTTTCAACTACCAAGCCTGCGATCCAATTCTATTCAGGAAACTTTCTTGCCGAGACGCCCGGGGCATCAAAAATTTACCAAAATTATGACGGGCTAGCGTTAGAAACTCAATACTTACCAGATGGTCCAAACCATTCTGAATGGGGAGAGAGTAGCGGTATTTTAAGTGCTGAAGCGACATATCAGCACCAAACTACCTATCAGTTTGAGTTCTAAAAACATTTAATCTAAAAGGTGATGTTGGGTTGAAGGTCATAGAATTGATCAGGCAAACATGTAATTCTGTTGAGATTGAGATTTTAAAAGGAGTTGTTAGCAAAGATCATGTTCATCCTTTAGTTTCAGCTCCCCCTAATATGGCACCAAGTGAAATAATGAGAAGGGTGAAGGGGAGATCCTCATCTAAACTATTTGAATGTTTCCCCGGCTTAAAAAAGCGATACTGGGGGCATTATTTTTGGTTTAGAGGATATTTTTTTGTCATATCTGGGGATGTTACCGAAGAAATGATTAAAGAGTATTTAGCCCATCATTTTGAGCCAAAAGTCGATGATAATTTTAGAACTGAGCACTAAAACAACGGGTTTTTGACCCGTATTCGGACTTTAGTCCATAAATCCTAACCCACCTACTTTAGTAGGTGGTTGTTGAGTTTTTAGCTTTATTACTATATAAATAGTAATAGTACTTAATGACCTTGAGCGGTTTACCTGGTAATAGATTTAATAAATAGTCTGCCACAATTGAGTGATAAGGCGGCTAAACTTAAACTAATGCTGTAGGAAAAAATTATTGAACACAGAAAAACATATAACCGTCTCCCTTGACGCTGCAGCGTTGTTGGCTGCTCTCACTCACCTCATCACTTAGTACGTCTAAGCTCATGGGGCTGAGTTCCTTGATCGCCTGGCTGCAACTCCAATGGCTTTGGGTATATATTGATAAAAATGGCGAGGACTTGCCAGAAGTATGAAACTGAATATGGGGCAACACAGAATGAATGCAAACAAAAGATCAAAAGACTTTCCTGTAGTTTGCGTCGGAGGATCGGCCGGCGGGCTAGATGCTTACATCCGCTTACTAAAAAATCTGCCGGCTGAAATGGGGGTTGCCATTGTCATAGTTAATCACCTCAGAACAGTATCTACCATGCTCCACGAGATCCTCCCGACGTACACAGAGATGCCGGTTGAGCTGATCACAGAAAGATTAGACCTCGAGCCTAACCATGTGTACATCATTCCTGAAAATCGAGATTTGCATGTTCTAAACGGAGAGTTCCGCCTGAAACCTATCTCAAAGCCCAAGGGATGGCCCGACGTGATTACGGTTTTTATGTGTTCAATGGTCGGGCACTGGGACGGCAAACTGATCGCTGTTATTGTCTCGGGCTATGATGGTGACGGGGCAGCAGCGCTTTGCAGCATTAAAGATGAAGGCGGCATTACCATCGCGCAGAAACCCGACACCGCCGGGCAGCCTGATATGCCTGAGAGTGCCATAGCCAGCGGATGTATCGATTTTATTCTGGCACCTAAGAGTATCGCTCATGAAATTGTACGAATTGCCCACGCGGAATGAAATAGCATGTATTTGTAGACATCACCCACATGCTTCGACTTTTACAAGAAAGCTAAGAATTGCAGTAAAAAACAGTGGTGTTAGTAAACGTATTTCGGCACATACATTTCGACATTTTTTTGCCACAGGCTTGTTACAAAATGTCACTGACATTCGTACGGTTCAGGAATTATTAGGCCACTCTGATTTATGTACCACCGAAATTTATACGCATGTCATTGGAAGCCAGAAAGCAGGAACAATAAGTCCAATAGATTCCCTTATTTCCAATGGAGAATAGCTGAGTATAAAGAATAGCTGGACACCCATCTAATTGATTAAATATTAATCCGCTTCTATATTATTTTATTCAGACACTGTTTTGAATGATTAGGAGCTCATTATGACGCAATCTCGCGCAACACAATTTTCCCTGGTTGATACACCTTACTTTATGAATAACATCCCTATCATTCACTTCTTCGAAGCCAGCTGAAGCTGTTCAAATTTGTTCCCTAAAAATTTGTCATTGTATTTTTTTTGTGCACGTCGTGCTTTTTTATGCGGCAAGGATAATTCAGCGGGCAAAGCTTTCAGACAATGTATGGTCGAACGTCTTCCGTTTTTAACTTCTATTTTTCCTCTTCATTTTTAATATAGATACCTTCTCTTATGCCATTATGTCTAATCCCCGTAGTTAACATAAAAGGCATCTGGTTTTGCATGTTAATGAATTAGAAAATAGTGAGTTAACCAATGAAGAAGTTTGTCTGCGTTGGAACCGTCTTTATTCAATGCCAACATTGGTTAGCCGATGGCAAGCGGGGGCTGAGTTATCCGAAGGGGAGTTATTGATGGTCAAAACGGTTGTTAGTAGATGGAGAGAAAGATTAATGGATATCTCTTGGTTGATGCGCAGTATTAATGAATTTGTCGCCCGTAAAGCAAACAAAGAAGATAATTGCGCTGGTCGATTTTATTCGCTGCCATTCATGGCACTCACCCTGCGGGCAAGCTAAAGCTGTTCCAATATTTTCCCGAAATATTGGTGGGAGGGGCGCTTTAAATCACAGGCACTATTAGATGAAAATGCGTTGCTTACCTGCATGGCTTATGTTGATTTAAATCCAATACGCGCCAAAATGGCCTCTAGCATAGAGTGCTCAGAGTACACTTCTGTCCATGAGCGCATTCATGGCAAGGCTCAGGATGCATCCCAAGGTATTCCTTTTTCGCTGATTGATTATATTGAATTACTGGATTGGACGAGCAGAATATTACGAGATGATAAGCGGGGTGTGGTACTCGGTACTCAACCTCAATTATTTGATATATTGGGGATTGATGATAAAACCTGGTGTGAATTAGCGAGTAGTTTTGGCAAAAATTATCATGGTGCGGTGGGGTCATTAGAAGAATTAGCCTCTTACGCTGAAAATACGGGTAAACGTTGGATTGCTAAGAAGAATGTATTGCATCGATGTTTACATTAATCCCCTGACTTAAAATAGTTTAATGTTGTCTGATGTATCTCTGCTCGTCGAGGGTCTTAAACACGCGTTAAATTTATCCCATCTAACTGTATTAATCTGTTTTTCAATGAGATTTTGCTCGCTACCTTAATAAATTACTAAAATGCTGGTGATTAGGGTTCATATTTATGAGCCTTTGCATTAAATTATAGCCATTTCAATTAACGGATGTCCGTAATTCCCACTAAGTTAAGTGTGTTGCCTTTTTTTATTTTTCGAACATTTTAATTAAGTACATCCAAGATCAGGTTTTCTAAGGCTAATAAGGACATTTACGAGTTAGCCTTCTAAGTCTTTTTGTAGCACATAGGGGAGCCTACTTGGTTAAAGAATCTTAAAAGTTCGCCAACCAATATCGCTAAGCTGCTAGTAGACAGCACAGATTGTAGCGCAACCGCAAATGAACAACTTGGTTTTGCATTAAATCAGGATGAACAAACCCAATTAAGTAATATTAAGTCAAATAACTATAAAGTGTTTTATAAGGGGATAAAATCCATTCTAGATCAACGCAGTTTTACCGGTTGGACAACCATTGGCCACACTGGCCTAGATGTGCAATATTTGCCAAGGGGCCAGGCAAAGAGCTATTTAAGGGCCATTTAAATAATACCGATATTGCCAAAAAAATATTCAGTTTGCTGGGCCAAAAGTAATCAAGAAAGTTTATATTGAGTGAACAAAAAAGCCAGTGTCGACTGGCTTTTTTGGGTTTTAATCCTGAGGGATAATCTTAGCTTTTATTTATTTTCAGCCAAGAAGTGGTCGAGATCTTGACCGGTTAGTTTTTTGATTTGTGCAAATATATACCATAAGGCACCAAGCAGCATGATCATGCTGGGGATCACAATAACAGGGTAGCTTAACGCCGTCATGTGGCCAAGTTCTTCAGTATATTCAGTGGTGCCAGGGGAGCTAACCAATATGACCTTAGCCAGGATATAGTTAAGTGCTGATGACAGAAAAAACGAACCGGCAACAATATACGAACTGATCGCCAGTTTTTTCTCAAATAAGTCAGCTGTGCCCGTTTCTTCAAGTGACTTATTTAAATTATGCCAATTTACAATCTGCTCATTGAGTACAAATACTTTTAGCAATGGCTTACTGGTGCGTTGGGTAATTAATACTGCTAATCCAATAAATGCCGGAATAGCCGCTTCTTTAATAGCGATATATTCAGCGGGTAATTGTAACAAACTGATACCGCCGGTTAAAATAACGCTAACAATACCTAAAATTGAGAATGCATTCACTTTGCCTGATTGTTTTAAGTCCCATAAACCGAAGCCAATTGGAAAAATTAACGCAGCAACAATGCTCCAAGCCGGCCCTAAACTATCTTCACCACTTAGTTTGGTCATGATCAATACAGGAATGATAATGTTAAAGGCTAAGTTACCTAACATTCTGCCTGGTTTCTTTTCGATATTTTCGCTCATTTAAACCCTATTTAAAAATGCTAATTTCCGCTACATTATATGGTTATTCTGAAAGTAGACCTACCAATAATTTGATTTAAGCTGAGCTGAGCTTCGTGATCGGTACTGCTTATTCATCGTTCAGCTTATTTTGTTGGTTTAGCCAAACCATTGCTCCTAAGATAGACCAAGGTGTTGAATCAGACCGTGTCGCAAATGTAGCAGGGTTCAATCTTCATGCGGGTGTAATGAGTGACGCTCAGGATAGGAATAAATTCGAAAGACTTTGCCGTTACTTCTTTTGAAGAGAGTCCCGCTCTGCTGTATCAAAAAAAGGTTGGCAATAACAACTTACGGGAAAATTCGTTACCAACTTAAAACACTCTATCGTGATGGTACCACCCATGTGATCTTTGACCCCCTCGATTTCATTGGTAAATTAGTAGCCTTCATTCCGCCACCAGGTCTTGTTGTAGTTGAATTAGCCAGATACTTCAATAAAGGATAATATCCGATTTAAATCTTAATTTGCCTGAAATAGACAAAAATTGCCTGATAGCTGACCTAAGCTTTTGTTGATTTTTAGCGACAATATTCGACTGTAAAGTGCCATTTGCAGCCCGCAACAATTTATTTCAACAGTTGCAACACTGCCTTTAATTTTTATCAATGATGATAGAGGTAGTTTTTATTTTTTCATGTCGATGCAGAAGTCAACAATGACTTCTTAAATACCCTCTGATTACCGAAGCACCGCGTCTAAATAAGAGCTAGACAGCAGAAATGTAAAAGTATGAGCGGCTTGCGCTTACTTCTCCTTGCTGCTCACTAGTAAATCTTTCGCCTGGTTTATTTTTGCTGCCAGATAATTGCTTCCTCCCTTATCTGGGTGGAGTTTCAGCATCAGTTTGCGGTGGGCCTTGATAATATCTTCCTCCGTTGCGTTATTATCAAGGCCCAGTACTGCATAAGCTTCAATTACAGTCATCTTACTGCTATCGCTTCCACGAGATTTTTGCCCGCTCTCTTGATAGCCATTTCCTGCATTGGCAGCTTCGCGCCAGTCAGCACCATACTTGCGATCAAGATAGGCAGCCAAAATCTCAATAGCATCTGGATATTCCTTACCAGCTAGGATATAGAGAGAGATTAAATCTGGCAGATCAAATTCAGACAGATATTTACCCTTGCTAACAGTGTCCAATAATTCACCATCTACTTCACCACTTTCATGATCGAAGGTCATTTTTAGTAAACTGGTTTCAACAGTAGAATGCTTGGATGAACCCGAACTCTGTTTAGTTTTAGCCTTCTGGTAAAGGCCTTTAAAAAACGGAAAGTAACGTAGAAAGGGTAACAAGCGCTTAGCAAATACAACTAAACCTGTTCCCAGTGCTGCCAAAATATAAAGCTTTCCAGTGACTGTTAGCAAGATTAGCGTCGCGATAAACGCGAGCACGCCGGCTTTCGCACCGACTTTCTTTCTTTGTTCCCGTTTCAGAGTTCGAATATATCCGACTGTGATATAGCCGATGATGATAACCGCTATTAAAGCGATAAATACTAACATAGAGTTTTCTCTTATTTGAGGTATCAGTTAAGCCGCAAAGCCAATTATTCTTTAATTTACAGTGTTGTTATTTCCGTGGGAACAGTTGGATTATTGGCGGCTATCTAATCATGATTATTTTAGCTACTGCAATAAACGGCGCACGCTCGCATCCTTACTCAATAAATTACTTTCCAGGGCAGGTTTACCGCCCGCTGCATACACTGCAACCGCTGCTAACAACTGACCTAACTGTCTGGCACTGCCTTGATCAAACTGGCAATATGCGCCGCCACTCAATGTCGCTAGCTGTGAGAAGATACTTCCAACCTTTGGATTTTTTCCCTCCTGAAAAACAAACACAGGGCTGAGGGGCAAATCTGAATGGCACTGCATTAAGCCTGAAATGTATAGATAATGGGTGTTCAGTGTAATTTTAAATTCTGAGACAATTCAACATAACTCATTAAGTGCATGTTTATTCATCTATTTACAAAGTATGTAAAATAAAGTCTCTTATTGAAAGCCCCGAAAACATAGGCGTTATCCCTTAATGCAGTGCCATTCGGGTCAAGTCTTTCATTTTGCAGTTTTTTAATAATTAGCATCTGCTCTAAGGCTATGGGGGCGTTTGCAACTTAGCTGTGTACGCCTAATTATTTACTATTAGAAGCGTAGTTTTTGTATTAATTTACAATGAAAAAGATTATTAACTACTTATACAGCTTCAGATATACACATATTGGGAAGTTGAGTTCCCAGCACTATAAATAATTCTATTTTCTTATTTATTGAATTTATAAAGAGGGCTTCTTATCGAATAATTAATGATATTATTTATTTAGTTCTTGATCTGAAATATGTACAAAATAAGATTAATTAAAGGTGAAAAAATGAAAACAACAACTCCGCTAACTGAGTAAGAGATTAAAGGGCAACTCCTAAAGATAAAGAATATAGTTTGGGATATGGAAATGGGCTTTATTTAAAGGTTAAGTTTAGTGGTTCAACATTCTGGCATTTCAGCTATTTACCTCCATTTACAAAGAAGAGAACAAATTTAAGTTTTGGAAGCTACCCTGATATTTCTCTAGAGCATGCAAGAAAAATGAGAATGGATGCGTGTGCCTTACTTGTCCAAAAAATAGATCCTAAGCAGCACCTAGATGCGAAAAAAAGAAAATTCTGAAGTTAATCAATATCTTTTTGATAATGTAGTTAATGACTGGCTCAAAGTTAAATCTTCCGAACTAAAGCCAATTGGTTTAAAACAATGACTAATTCTTTAGAAAATTTTATTTTGCCGTTTGTGGCAACTTATTCAGTTAAAGATATTAATGCTAAGTTGGTAATGGAAGTGTTACAGCCAATTAAGAATAATGGCGATGCGCAAGTATTAATGCAAAATCACTTATATTTTTATCAAATAATGGAACACGCAACAAAAGAGGGTTAATTGATCATAATCCACTTGATAAAATCAAAGTTGACTTAACTTTGTAATACAAGATTGTATTGCTAATGGTCATTATTTTTTTTATAGCTAACCAATAACTCACATTCCCTTTAATCCTGTGATTGAGTTAGATCCTTTCGATGCTGCTTCAATATGATCACTCCAGCAGCCCATTAGTACGCGGCGGCGCTCAAGGTAGTCAGTGCGGTTGTAAGCACTTCTCACTTTATCAACGTGTGAAAGGGCGGCCTCAATCACGTCTGCATCGAAGACGTTTTGCTCATTCAGGGTGGTACTTGCCAGGGCACGTAATCCGTGTGACGTCTGGCGACCTTTAAAGCCCATTCTTTGTAATGCTTTGTTTGCTGTTTCTTTATTAATGTGTTTTTTATTGGTTTTGTCAGCAGGGAAAATATATTCACTGTCACCTGTAATTGCATCAATTGTCTCTAACAGCGCGAGTGTTTGTGTTGTTAGGAGGACTGTATGCGGTCTGCCTTTTTTCATTCGCTCTGCTGGGATGTGCCAAAGTTTATTTTCTCTATCAATTTCATCCCAGCGAGCCCCAGCTGTTTCAGAAGGGCGGGTCATTGTATGTAATTGCCATTCAATCAAACAGCGAGTGATAAGCTTTATATCAGCGTAGTTAAGGGCAGTTAATAGCTCTGGTAGCTCTTCTGGCTTCAGTGAAGCTTGGTTAGTGACTTGAGCGTTTGCAAACGCTTTGCCAATACCGGCAAGTTTATTGTGTTCAATGATGCCAGTGTTAACTGCAAACACCATTATTTCATTAAGGTTGCGGCAAAGTCTGGCAACGGTTTCAAGCTTGCCCTGGTTCGCAACTGGCTGCAGGATTTTGATCGTCTGTGGGGCGGTGATTTCACTAATAGGAAATTTGCCAAGATAAGTTAACAGGTATTTATCTAAGCGTTGTTTGAGTTTTTTAGCGGTTAATTCTTTAATGCTGGTTTTTTTAACGGTAAACCAATCTTCAAAGACAACTTGCAGGGTATTACTGAGCTCTGCTTGTTTAGCTTTTAAGGTTGAATCACGGTGTTCTTTTGGATCGATACCTTCAGCTAGTAGTTCCCTTGCTTCAATTGCTTTTGTTCGAGCTTTAGCTAGAGGTAAATCTGGATACCTGCCTAAAGTTAGATTGGCACGTTTTTTTGTAATTGGACGTTGGTAATTGAAGATCCAAAATTTACTACCAACCGGTTTAACACGTAAGAAAAGGCCATTCCCATCGCTAAGGTTATATTCACTTTCTTTAGTTTCTGCTGTTGAAACGTCAGTAGGTGAAAGAGGCTTAATTATCTTTGCCATTGTAACACTCCAGATTACCACAAATCATTCGTGTTACATTGAGTGTTACATTAAACCGTAGATTCTGCAAGAAAGCTAGAGACGTCATAGGACTGCTACATATGAAAGACTGTTGATTTTAGAGCATTTGTCTGAGGTTTGTGGACTTGTGGAGACGTTCTGGGACGGTATAGAACAGGAATTTGGTGCCGCTACTGGACTCGATTGTCTATATTAACCTGTTGAAATTAATGTTTTTATTAAAATAAAAATGTAAAAAGATTACTTCTGGTATTACTTTGGTTAAAAGTGACTGATTATAGTCATGGGTTAATAGGGAACAGTTATTTTGAACCGCAAGGTTGATACAGGCTGAATATAGCAAATAAACTAAAATATGACCAATACTGAAAAGCAACTAATTTGCTGGTGGAATTATAGATTAACTACTTTTAGCGAGTTGGGTATATCATTTTCTGATGTCAATTTCCTTGCTCCCCTGCTTTATCTCCCAGTTTTTTTGCAGGTGTATTATCAAGTCATATTATTCATTTCCTAGTTCATATTTTCCAAGGTGGGGGAAGTCGTACCAGATATTTAATTTATTTCATTTAAAGTATAAATATCGGTTTAATTTTCAATAGGAATACCATGAGTTTGACTAAGAAATGGCCTTGAACTGAATATTCAATACAAAGCCATTCATATATTTACTATTTTTTCGTTAACGCATTGTTATTATCGGGGTGTTTTTAGAGCTACTTTACCTGCGTGTTTTTTTATAAACGTCTTGAACCGTATTTATCTCTTTCAGTGGCAAGGAGTGCACAACGATTGGGTTTATTTTACGTTGTTCGATGCAGTTAAGGAGGTTTTGGAATACTTCAGGCTTTAAGAGCTGTGCAGCCGTAAAAGGTGAAATCTTTTAGATAAAGTGTTCTGATACCCAACTCAACCAATGCTTCCCCGAACGCACCAGACACTGCGAACGTTTAAAAGTACCAACCACGGCAAATTGCTAAGTCTGTTCGGGCGTTTTTAACGGTCGTATCTTTATTGTTGGTTTGGGCCGATTAAGGGTTATTGAAGGCAAGGTTGCCGCTTATAGGTATCAGGAAATGATAAAAATATACTGATTATTGTCAGTGAAATCAATTGCATGATTAACGAATTATCAAAACCAAAAGTTTCAACCATCTGAGCTGTTGTAATGCCGAGGCGGCTGTCTAGCAAACCTTTTCAGCTTTATAATTGTATTCCTTCCCGATTTAGATAAAGGGCCCTTTAATTTTCAGGCTCCTTCATTTTCAAGTGCTTTGCTTGCCATTTTAAGGCAGTTTTGCATAAAATTATTTTTTTATTTTTTTATTATTTTCACTTGAAAACTAATTTTTAAGCACCATCTATGAGCTACGTACAAGTATCTATTACCCTTGAGGAAAAAACATGACTATTCGTCCATTACATGACCGAGTTATTTTAAAGCGTACAGAAAAAGAAACTAAATCAGCTGGTGGTATTGTCTTAACAGGTAGCGCAGCTGAAAAATCGACACGTGGTGAAGTCCTTGCTGTCGGTAAAGGTCGTATTCTAGATAACGGTGAAGTGAAACCCCTTGATGTAAAAGTGGGTGATATTGTTATTTTTATTGAAGGTTACGGCTTAAAAACAGAAAAAATTGAAGGCGAAGAAGTCCTTATTTTAAGTGAAAACGATATTCTTGCCGTCGTTGAATAACGCCTATCTGCTTTTTTAAAGATCGAAAAGCAAGACTCTCAATATTAAAGATTTAAAGGAATATAATAATGTCTAAAGAAATTAAATTCGGAAATGATTCTCGTAGCAAAATGTTAAACGGCGTTAATATCTTAGCCGATGCAGTTAAAATTACTTTAGGACCAAAGGGTCGTAATGTTGTCATCGATAAAAGTTACGGTGCGCCACAAATTACTAAAGACGGTGTCACGGTTGCTAAAGAAATTGAACTGGAAGATAAGTTTGAAAACATGGGCGCACAGATGGTAAAAGATGTTGCGTCACAAACTAATGATGCTGCCGGTGACGGAACAACAACGGCAACCGTATTGGCGCAGGCTATTATTGCTGATGGTTTAAAAGCCGTTGCTGCTGGTATGAATCCGATGGATTTAAAACGCGGTATTGATCAAACTGTAAAAGCGGCTGTTGCCGAGTTAAAAAAATTATCTACACCTTGTTCAGATTCAAAAGCCATCACACAGGTAGGCACTATCTCTGCCAACTCGGATCATGAAATTGGTGAAATCATTGCGCGAGCGATGCAAAAAGTCGGTAACCAGGGTGTTATCACGGTAGAAGAAGGTCAGGGTCTAGAAACTGAATTAGACGTGGTTGAAGGTATGCAGTTTGATCGTGGTTACCTGTCTCCTTACTTTATGACAAATCATGAATCTGGCACGGTTGAACTTGAAAACCCGTATATCTTATTAGTTGATAAAAAAATAGGCAATATTCGTGAATTATTACCTACATTAGAAGCCGTTGCAAAAGCCTCTAAGCCATTACTGATTATTGCAGAAGATGTAGAAGGTGAAGCATTAGCAACATTAGTAGTCAACAATATGCGTGGTATCGTTAAAGTCTGCGCCGTTAAAGCACCTGGTTTTGGTGATCGCCGTAAAGCAATGTTACAAGATATTGCCACATTAACGGGCGGTACGGTTATCTCTGAAGAGATTGGTTTAGATATGGAAAAAGTCCAACTTGAAGATTTAGGTCAGGCTAAACGTATTGTGATCAACAAAGATGAAACCACTATTATTGATGGTATTGGTGACGAGTCCGTTATCAATGCACGGGTAAGCCAAATTAAACAACAAATTGAAGCTTCCACGTCTGACTACGATAAAGAAAAACTGCAGGAACGTTCAGCTAAATTAGCCGGTGGCGTTGCGGTTATTAAAGTTGGCGCATCCACTGAAGTTGAAATGAAAGAGAAAAAAGATCGCGTAGATGATGCATTGCATGCAACACGTGCCGCGGTTGAAGAAGGTGTTGTTGCCGGTGGTGGTGTTGCCCTGGTACGTGTCGCTGCTATATTAAAAGGCTTAACGGGTGAGAACGAAGATCAGAATGTGGGTATTCGTGTTGCACTGCGCGCCATGGAAGCACCATTGCGTCAAATCGTAGAAAACTGCGGTGAAGAAGCTTCTGTTGTAGCAAACAATGTACGCCAGGGTGAAGGAAACTACGGTTACAATGCAACTACAGGTGAATACGGTGATATGTTAGAGATGGGTATCATTGACCCGACTAAAGTAGCCCGTAGCGCACTGCAGTTTGCTGCATCGGTAGCTGCTCTTATGATCACGACTGAATGTATGATCACCGATCGCCCTGTTGCGGCTTCAGCAGCAGCGCCTGATATGGGCGGCATGGGTGGAATGGGCGGAATGATGTAAAAAATCATCCTTTGATTATTTCATAGGAACTCATCACGTTTCACTAAGCCCGTAAAGCTATGCTTTACGGGCTTTTTTTGTTTTAGGTTAGTGCAATTCACTTCATGATATTTCATAAAGCTGCATTAATTGTAAAGTATAAAATGGGGTATCAGTAGTTACTCCGATATTTCTTTTCCAGGAAAAACAATCATCGTGAAGTTACTTATTTTGAAGGGAGTTTAGATAGCTTGCTGGATGTTTTGAATGCCCTCAATTCGGTAGCTTGAATCAGTTTAATCCAACATTACTACATGAGCCATCTGCTTATTGTAGCGACGCTCTAAAAGGTGGCTAATCAATTTAACCTTATCTAAGTCTTTTACTGCTTGTACTTCTGTCATAATTTTGACCTCTGTGGTTGTACAAATAGTTGCATTTAGCTAATCTAGCTAAATTATCTAACTGGAGTGACTGTAATGACCGACTCTGAAATTTTCAACAACATCAGAAATGCTTTAGATGCTGCCGCTCGTAATCAATACACAGCTGAACTACATCTGCAAATGATCAAATATGCAGATAATCTAAAACACATAACATCAAAAGAGTTTTGTGAGGGAGTAGGGCTTAGAAAAAGCTTTGGTACAGAGTTCAGCAAAATGCGTAACCTCACGCTGCGATTGAAAAATGCAGGTTTAGATGTGACAAAAATTTAAATGACGAGTAATGACTGGTGAGTTTTAATGGAAATAATAGATAATATAAATAGCCTACTCGGTGATGATTTGAAACAAACCATTACTTCTGGATCAAAGTTAAAAATCGCAGCCTCATGCTTTTCAATATACGCATTTGAAGCTCTTAAAGAGCAGCTAGAGCAGGTAGATTCGTTAGAATTCATATTTACATCACCTACATTCGTTGAAATTGAAGTTACTGATAATTTACGTAAAGAAAAGCGTGAATTTCATATACCACGTGAACAAAGAGAACGAGGTTTTTATGGGTCAGAATTCGAAATTCAACTAAAAAATAAGTTAACGCAAAAAGCGATAGCTAAAGAATGTGCTGATTGGATCCGTCGTAAAGCAAACTTTCGATCAAATGCGACCAGCGCATCAATGCAGCAATTTGCCGGTGTTAAAAAAAATATAAATGAATCTGTCTATATGCCTTTACAAGGATTTACTGCCGTTGATATTGGCTATCAAAAGGGCGATGCAGTTTCTAATATAGTTAATCGCATTGATGAACAGCCTATTACTTCTATTTACCTAAATTTGTTCGACCAAATCTGGACCGATAATGAAAAGGTTGAAGATGTAACCGATAGACTTATAAATCATATATCCTCGGTTTATCAAGAGAATGCCCCTGAACGTATCTACTTTCAGTTGCTGTACAATATATTTAATGAATTTTTGAAAGATATAAATGAAGATGTACTTCCTAATGATAAAACAGGTTACCAAGATAGCCTTATATGGAATAAACTATTTAATTTTCAGAAAGATGCCGCAACAGGTATCATAAATAAACTTGAAACATTCAGCGGTTGTATTTTGGCTGACAGTGTTGGTTTGGGTAAAACCTTTACTGCACTTGCCGTGGTGAAATATTACGAGCTCAGAAATAAATCCGTATTAGTTTTATGTCCAAAAAAACTTGCAGATAACTGGTTAAACTTCAATAGAAACCTAACTACCAATCCATTCATCAAAGATCGCTTTAATTTCGATGTACTCTGCCATACAGACATTCAACGTACACGTGGTGAATCTTTTGGTATCCCCATGAATCGCATTAACTGGGGAAATTATGACTTAGTAGTTATTGATGAGTCACATAATTTTCGTAATAATCAAGTCTACAAAGATAAAGAAACTCGCTATCAAGCTTTAATGAATAAAGTGATGCGCACAGGTGTTAAAACTAAAGTACTGATGTTATCAGCAACGCCTGTTAATAATCGTTTTTCAGATTTGCGAAACCAATTAGCTTTAGCTTATGAAGGTGAATCTGAAAAAATACGCCAACAAGTAGGTACTCAGCGTAGTATTGAAGAAATATTCAAACGAGCTCAAAAATCATTTAATGAATGGGTTGATTTAGAGTCAGAGCAAAGAACTGCGAATGCGTTACTTGATTCCTTAGATTTTGATTTTATTAAATTGCTAGATAGCGTCACCATTGCCAGATCACGTAAACACATTCAAACATTTTATGACATTTCAGAGATAGGCCCTTTTCCAGAACGCAGGAAGCCACTATCATTTCATCCCCCATTAACAACTAGAACCGATGTGATAGGTTTTAATCAAATATTTGAGCGGTTATCAAGTTTGAAAATGGCTGTCTATGCGCCAATAAGTTATATCTTACCGAGCCGTATTGCTAAGTATGAAGATATGTATGACACCCAAGTAGGTGGGAAAGGTACGCTAAGGCAAGCCGACCGTGAAAAAGCACTACAGCGTTTAATGACCATCAACCTACTTAAACGTTTAGAAAGTTCAGTTCATGCATTTCGACTAACCCTAACAGGATTAAAAAACACTCTCGAAACGGCGCTTAACAATATAGATTCATTCAAACGCAGCGGTATCGATCAAGGATTTGATGATATAGCTGACGAGTTTAATGGCTTAGATACAGAAGATGACTTTGATGATTTTGATAAATCCTTTTCAACAGGGGGGAAAGTTAAAATTGATCTGGCGGACATGGACATTGAGTCTTGGCAGCATAATCTTGTTGAAGACCTAGAAACTATCATTAAATTATTTGATGAGATGATGAAAGTAACCCCTGAACATGATGCCAAGCTTCAGCATATCAAAGAACAAATCAAACAGAAATGGGCTCATCCCATTAATATTGGTAATAGTAAAGTACTAATATTTACTGCTTTTGCGGATACGGCTAATTACCTATACGATAATATTGCGCCTGAATTTTATAACCAGTATCAAGTCCATACGGGTAAAGTTACAGGTAGTAGCCCTATAAAAACAACCATAAATAAAAATTACGACTTTCAAAGTGTATTAACTCTGTTTTCTCCGATAGCGAAAGAAAAAGCTCAAGTATTACCTAGTGAAACTGCTGAAATTGATATTCTCATTGGTACTGACTGTATATCTGAAGGTCAAAATTTACAAGATTGTGATTGTGTAATGAATTACGACATTCATTGGAATCCAGTTCGTATTATTCAACGTTTTGGTCGAGTTGATCGTATCGGTTCTAAAAATACAGAGATACAACTGATTAACTACTGGCCGGATATAAGTTTAGACGAATACATAAACCTAAAAGAGCGTGTCGAAAATCGTATGGTTATTTCTGATATTACGGCCACGGGTGACGACAATGTATTAAAAGCCGAAGCCAATGACGTTGCTTACAGAAAAGAGCAATTACAACGGTTACAGGAAGAAGTTATTGATTTAGAAGATGTTAAAACAGGTGTGTCAATCACTGATTTAGGGTTAAACGAATTCAGAATGGATTTGGTTAATTACATCAAAACAAACGGAGAGATTAAGTCTACGCCGAATGGTTTGCATACAGTAGTCAATTCAGATCCAAGTGTCGGCTTAGTACCAGGCGTTATATTTGCCCTGCGTAACCGCAACCATAGTCTTAATATCGACCAGCAAAACAGATTACATCCTTATTATTTAATTTATATTGCTACCAGTGGTGAAGTGGTTATTAATCATATGCAAGTTAAGCCCTTACTTGATAGAGTACGAGCTGCCTGTAAAGGCAAGTCCGAACCGATTAAATCTGCATATGACGCTTTTAATAGTGTGACTAAAGATGGCAAAGAAATGAATTTTTACTCTAATTTACTAGAACAATCGATTAGCTCAATGATTAAAGTAAAAGAGAGTAGTGATATTGATAGCTTATTTGGCGGTAAAATGACATCGGCATTAACTAATGAAATATCTGGATTAGATGATTTTGAGCTAATCAACTTCATTGTAGTGAATGGTTAATAGCGTAATGGCTTATATACCGTTTGTGTTTCCACATGCCGCAGCTCTTGGTAATACAATTACATTACCAAGCAATAGTAAATCACATGGTCAATTTGTTGAAAAAAGTGATGTAAAAAATATTTTTTCGGAAAAATCAGGGCAAAAAATCCCCAAAGAAACTATTTATAAACAAGCTAATCCTACGCCAGATATTAAGCGAATATTTATACAGCAAGTTGATCAAATTATCTGGCGTTATAAATTATCAGCTGACACGCTAAATATTTCTACAAGTGATAATATATCTGAAGTTCAGGTGTTCGATATTATTTTAAAACCAGAGTGTGAAGCTATTAACGAGCTGGTGCTTAGTACCTTAGACAAAACCATTCTAACGTCTATTTATTTTCGACTGTTTTACACCAATACTCATCGTATGAAAATGCAGTGCGCTATGGCTGATAAGCGAGTAAATAAGCGCTCTGATGAGCAAATGGTGGTACGTGATTATTTTATAAGTCCTAAAATTGATATCCAATTTAATCTTGAGTTGAATCTGCCTTATATGAGTGAGAGCCAAAAGCTACCGGTTGTAATTGATATGACTGGTTTGCATAAAGAGCTTTTACGCAGTTTATTAGAACAACCCGCACTAAATGATGAAACCTTAGAAGAACAGTTAGACCGTATTGCTACATTAAAAAAACTCAATAATAACTCAGCTAAAATTCAGTCGGCAATCTCTAAAGAAAAGCAATTTAACCGTAAAGTTCAGTTAAATAAGATGCTCAACCAAATAAAAAAACAAATAAAAGCATTGAGTGGATAACAGCCCTGAACCAACAAAAGCCTTGTGCGAGTAACCACTATATTTATCGCTCAACTATAAATCAATGAATAACAGAGCCTTGTAAGAAGGTTAAGCAATGAGAATTAAATCATGGATAAATTAAAGATGCACAGCCCTAACTTGGTTGACCAGAACATAGACAAAATGGTCGAGTTATTTCCGAACTGTATTACTGAAGCTAAAGATGAACTTGGACAGCTTAAAAAGTCCATCGATTTTGATTTGCTTAAGCAAGAACTTTCTCGCCACATTGTTGATGGCCCACAAGAACGCTATCAACTTAACTGGCCAGGTAAGCGCGAAGCGCTGTTAACAGCCAATGCTCCAATTGCTAAAACATTACGACCGTGTCGCGAAGAAAGTGTCAATTTTGATAGCACTGAAAACCTGTTTATCGAAGGCGATAACCTAGATGCGCTAAAGCTCTTGCAAGAGACCTATCTTGGTAAAGTAAAAGTTATTTATATTGATCCTCCTTACAATACAGGCAACGATTTTATTTATGAGGATGATTTTGCAGAGAATGTTGATTCTTATGTTAAGAGATCTAATCAAAGGGATGATCGAGGGAATCGTTTAGTTGCAAACACTGAATCAAATGGACGCTTTCATTCTGATTGGTTAAGTCTGATGTATTCAAGAATAAAGCTAGCAAAGGACTATTTAAGTGAAGATGGTGTGATGTTAATTTCAATTGATGAAGATGAGGTTGTTAATCTTAAAAAAATTTGTAATGAGTGTTTTGGTGAAAATAATTTTGTTGCAACGATTGTTTGGGAAAAAGGCCGAAAAAATGATGCACGGTTAGTATCTGTTGGTCATGAGTACTTGCTGATAATTGCTAAGAATAAGAATTATCTAAAAGATAAAGATATAAAGTGGAGAGAACCGAAACCTGGAGCCAAAGAAATTAATGATGAATATTTAAGACTTGTATCAACACATGAAGGGGATACAGTGAGTATCCAGCAAGGTATAAGGAATTTTTACGCTTATTTACCTAGAAACCATCCATCACGAAAACATAGTAGATACAATAAGGTTGATAAGTATGGTCTGTGGCGAGACGATAATATGTCTTGGCCTGGTGGGGGGGGGGCCTCGCTATGAAGTTATTCATCCAGTTACCAAGCTTCCTTGTGCGGTACCTGACGGCGGTTGGCGTTATGGAACTCCAGAAAAAATGCTTGAAATGATTGAAATAGGAAAAGTCGTATTCCGAGAAGATCATTCTCAGCCACCTATTAGGAAAACATACCTTATAGAAGTAAAAGTAGATGAGCGTGATGAATTCGATCCTGACGTTGATGATAATGGGGAAGATTTACCAATTCAAGTGGCCGGGAGCTATTTTTACCGAAGTGGGTTACAAGCATCAAATGAGCTAGTTAATATATTTGGGAAAAAAATATTTAATAATCCGAAAGATCATGAAGTTTTAACTAAGTGGATCTCCTATATCGGCGTCAAAGATAGCGATATTATCATGGATTTTTTTGCTGGTTCAGGAACAACCGCTCATTCATCAATGTTATTTTCAGCAAATGAAAATAAAGCCGTAAAATATATTTTAGTTCAATTACCTGAAATAATTAATAGTAAAGACTCCACCAGTAAAAATGCAATTGATTTATTGAATAAGCTAGATCGTCCCCTAAAAATATCGGAGATAACAAAAGAAAGAATTCGTAGAGCAGGTCAAAAAGTTGTTGCCGATAATTCCGATAAAGAAGGCATTGATAAGCTCGATATTGGTTTTCGTGTTCTTAAAGTCGACAGTTCAAACATGGCTGATGTCCATTACAATCCTGATGCTGTTTCACAAGCGGGGTTATTTGATCAAGTTGAAAATGTAAAAGAAGGTCGTACGGAAGAAGATTTATTATTTCAAGTGATGCTTGATTGGGGCGTTGATTTAACCTTGCCTATTCGTAAAGAGACCATTGATGGTAAAACCGTTTTTTTTGTTGATGACAATGCACTTGTTGCTTGTTTTGATAACAGCGGAAAAGTATCTGAAACCTTTGTTAAAAAACTTGCTGAATTTGAACCGATGCGATTAGTTTTTCGTGATGGCGGTTTTGCCTCAGATAGTGCAAAAATTAATGTAGAGCAGGTTCTTAAACAGCTTTCACCACTTACCGATATTAAGTCGATTTAAAGCCAATCACAAAATTCAGACGTGGCTTTTAATCTATGTCTAGAAAATGAGAGATAAAAATGGATAAATTAAAAATGCACAGCCCTAACTTGGTTGACCAAAATTTAGAAAAAATGGCCGAGTTATTTCCAAATTGTATTACTGAAGCTAAAGATGAACTTGGACAGCTTAAAAAGTCCATCGATTTTGATTTGCTTAAGCAAGAACTTTCTCGCCACATTGTTGATGGCCCACAAGAACGCTATCAACTTAACTGGCCAGGTAAGCGCGAAGCGCTGTTAACAGCCAATGCTCCAATTGCTAAAACATTACGACCGTGTCGCGAAGAAAGTGTCAATTTTGATACTACAGAAAACCTTTTTATTGAAGGTGATAACCTAGATGCTTTAAAGCTTTTACAAGAAACGTACCTTGGTAAAGTGAAGATGATATACATCGATCCTCCATACAATACTGGGAATGATTTTATCTATAAAGATGATTTCGCAGAAAATGCAGATTCCTATGCGAAGAAATCTAATCAACAAGATGAAATAGGTAATCGCTTAGTTGCTAATACAGATTCCAACGGGCGTTATCATTCTGATTGGACTTCAATGATATACTCGCGACTGAGGTTAGCCAGAAACTTACTTACGGAAGATGGTGTTATTTTTATGTCTATTGGACAGGAAGAAGTCGCAGCATCCTGTCAAATATTGAATGAAGTTCTAGGTGAGAATAACTTTATTACAATAATTTCAAGAGTAATGAAAACCGGGGGACAGAAAGGTGTTCATTTCTCTCCTTGTGTTGATTATATTCTTGTATATGCGAAAAAAATTGAACATCTAAATCAATTTCGAGAAGAAATAAGTCAAAATGTAATAGATAAAGTTTATACAAAAACGTGTACAGAAGGGCTGAGGAAGGGCGAAAAATATCGTTCGATGGGGTTGTATCAAGCAATGTTAGATAAACGCGCTAACCAGCGATATTACATCGAATGTCCAGATGGATCTTATGTTATACCACCAGGTGAATTGATGCCAAACTCACCTAAAGATGGAAATAAGGTAACACCTCAAGATGGTGACGGTGTATGGAGGTGGACATATGAACGTTTTGCTAGAGAAAGAGCCGCCGGTAATGTTGAATTCATCGCATCAGATAGAACATCACTTATTGATAATGAAGGGAAGCAAGCAAAGTGGAATGTATATTATCGGATTTGGCTAAAAGATCGTATGCGAGATGGTCAATTACCGGGAAATATAACTGAAAAATTTCAGAGTCGTCATAGTTCAGCCGAATTAAAAAATATTGGGATACCATTTGATTTCCCTAAACCTACAAGTCTCATTAGATATTTAATGACTTTGGTTTCTCTAAATGATAACGATGTTATTCTTGATTTTTTTGCTGGTTCCGGGACTACTGCGCATGCCTCAATTGAATATGCTAAAGATAACAATTGCAACAATAAATTTGTTTGCGTTCAGTTAAGAGAGGAAACGAATAAAAATTCTTCAGAATATAAAGCGGGATATGAAGCAATTTCAGATATTACTAAAGAACGTATACGGAGGGCTGGCCAAAAAATACTATCTGATAATGCTGCAAAAGATGGTATAGAAAAGCTAGATGTGGGTTTTCGTGTTCTAAAAGTTGATAGTTCCAATATGGCTGACGTTCATTACAATCCTGGCGCTGTTTCTCAAGCCGGGTTATTTGATCAAGTTGAAAATGTAAAAGAAAACCGTACGGAAGAAGATTTATTATTTCAAGTGATACTTGATTGGGGCGTCGATTTAACCTTGCCTATTCGTAAAGAAACCATTGATGGTAAAACCGTGTTTTTTGTTGATAACAACGCACTTGTTGCTTGTTTTGATAACAGCGGAAAAGTATCTGAATCCTTTGTTAAACAACTCGCTGAATTTGAACCAATGCGTTTAGTTTTCCGTGATGGCGGTTTTGCCTCTGATAGCGCCAAAATTAATGTTGAACAAGTATTAAAACAACTTTCACCACTTACCGATATGAAGTCGATTTAAGGAAATAACCATGAAGTTAAAATTTAAACATCAGGGTTATCAAGCCGACTCTGTTCAAGCGATAGTAGATTGTTTTAAAGGGCAATTAATTAATGATACTGCTAGTCGATACCGAATAGACCCTGGGCAACTTGCTAAAGGGCGAACAGGAAGTTTAGGACAAGATGATGCAGGATTCCGTAATACTGATATTCAAGCTAACGTTAGAATATTAGAAAACATTCAAAAAGCGCAGCGTCATCAAAACCTTCCTCAATCCCTAAAATTGGTTAATACCAAAGCTTGCCTTATCAACTTAGATATTGAGATGGAAACAGGTACAGGCAAAACCTATTGTTATGTTAAGTCGATATTTGAACTCAATAAACATTATGGTTGGAGCAAGTTTATTATAGTGGTGCCAAGTATTGCTATTCGTGAAGGTGTGCATAAGACATTAGAAATTACCGCTGAACACTTTTTGGAAGATTATAGTAAACGAGCACGTTTCTTTATTTATAATTCTAAAGATTTACATCAAATCGAAAACTTTTCATCTGATGGTGGCATTAACGTGATGGTGATTAACGTTCAGGCGTTTAATGCCCGCGGTAAAGATGCACGTCGTATTTATGAAGAATTAGATGACTTTCAAACGCGGCGTCCTATTGATGTAATAAAAGCTAACCGCCCGATTATGATTTTGGATGAACCACAGAAAATGGAAGGGGCAAAAACACTCGATTCATTTGCTGAATTTAATCCGTTATTTATTTTACGTTATTCTGCTACACACAAAACTGAACACAATAAAGTTTATCGATTAGATGCCCTCGATGCTTTCAATCAAAAACTCGTTAAAAAAATAGGTGTGCGTGGAATAACCACTAAAGGTTTAGCGGGAACTAATGCTTACCTTTATCTAGAAAATATAGAGATATCGACAAGCAAGCCACCAGTTGCTCGCGTTGAGTTTGAACAGAAATTAAAATCAGGCTCTATCAAGCGGATAGTACGTAAATTAGGCAAGGGTGATAACCTTTATGACTTGTCGGATGGGTTAGATCAATATCAAGGTTTTGTAGTATCTGATATTAATGCCGTTAAAGACACAATCAGCTTTTTAAACGGCCATGAACTTTATGTGGGAGAAGCTAGCGGCGACGTTAATGAATCTGCTCTGCGCCGAATTCAAATACGTGAAACGGTTAAAGCACATTTTGAAAAAGAGCTGCAATTGTTTGATCAAGGCATAAAAGTACTCTCTTTATTCTTTATAGATAAAGTTGCTAAATATCGAAATTATGCAGCAGACGATGATAAAGGAGAATATGCCCATGTATTTGAAGAAGAGTACAACCGTTGCCTAAATGAGTACACCCAACTTGAAGACTCGCCATATCAGCGATATTTAAAAGGTATTACTGCCGATAGAACGCATAATGGTTATTTTTCGATAGATAAAAAATCTAAGCACATGGTTGATCCAAAAACAGCGGCTCGCTCAACGGAAACAGATGATGTTGATGCTTATGATTTAATTCTTAAAGATAAAGAGCGCTTATTAAGCTTTGAAGAGCCTACGCGTTTTATCTTCTCACATTCAGCACTTCGGGAAGGTTGGGATAATCCTAACGTATTTGTAATTTGTACACTGAAACATAGTGATAATACTGTATCACGTCGGCAAGAAGTAGGCCGAGGTTTACGTTTAGCTGTTAATCAATTTGGTGATCGTATAGATGACCCATCAATTGTTCATGATATCAACCGATTAACTGTTGTTGCCAGTGAAAGTTATAAAGACTTTGTTAGTGCATTACAGAGAGACATCAGTGATTCATTATCTGCTCGACCTAAAGTTGCAAATGAGGAATATTTTACCGGAAAAATTTTGGTTACAGAAGAAGGTGACGTAGAAATAACTGCAGCACTAGCCAAACAAATATATCGTTATTTACTGAAAAATGATTATACCGACGATAAAGATCATATTACTGACGAATATCATAATGCAAAACGAGATGACCAATTAGCGACATTACCAGAGTCATTGCAGCCTTATGCACCTCAAATTATTCAACTCATTGATTCGGTATACTCAGATGCTCAATTACCTGATATAGCCGATGAGCGTAAAGCAAAATGCAATGAGCTTAATGGAAATTTTTATAAAAAAGAATTTAAGGAGCTTTGGTCACGAATTAACCATAAAGCCATATATCAAGTCGAATTCGATTCTGAAGAGTTAGTAGTTAAATCAATTAAGTCATTAGACGATAAATTACGTGTGGAAAAGTTACATTTTGATGTGGTGCGTGGTGAGCAGAGTGATGCTGTAAGCTATGAACAAATAAAAGCAGGCCAAGGGTTTAGCGTTATTGATCATGAAATTGAAAACTACGATGCCTCTATTGATTCACGTGTTAAATATGACTTGTTAGGCAAAGTGGCGGAATTAACCAAGCTAAAACGAAACACTGTTGCCAAAATTTTAAGTGGTATTAGTCATCATATATTTGCACAGTTCAAGAATAATCCAGAAGATTTTATCGCAAAAGGTATTAATTTAATTAACGAGCAAAAAGCAACAATGGTTATCGAGCATTTAACCTATGACACTATTGCTGATAAGTTCAAGAGTAATATTTTTACGGCAAGTAAAAAACAAGATTTTTCTGCGGCGGGAAAACCTTTAAATAATCACATTTATGATTATGTCGTGACTGATTCAAAGACTGAACGTAAATTTGTTGAAGAGTTGGATACAAGCAAAGAAGTTACTGTTTATGCCAAACTGCCAAGTGGTTTTTTTATTCCTACACCAGTTGGGAACTACAACCCGGACTGGGCAATAGCGTTTCAAGAAGGAACGGTAAAACACATTTATTTTGTTGCTGAAACCAAAGGCTCATTGCAATCGCTTCAATTAAAAGGTGCCGAATTAGCCAAGATAGAATGTGCGAAACGTTTTTTTGAAAAAGTGAATGAACAAATATCTTCTGATCACGTTAAGTACGATGTATGTGTGAATTATGATGATTTGAAACGCTTGGTTATGTAGGGTAGCGTTTACACATTAAAACTAATTTTAAATGATTTTTTATCAGCTGAACAATGACTGATATAACAAACTAACGGCAGGGTGCTAATTAAAGTATCCAGCTGTTATTTTGCAATCTATTGATTGAAAGGTACATCATTCGTCTTCTTTTATTGGTAAGGCATAACCAAAAAATTAAGTGGTTGTTTTATTCCAATACTGTTTAACTGTCGTTGTCGACAACCCCCTTGCTTTCGCATCCTGTACCGTTTTAATGGTGTTAGTCACGACCGAGCGGACTATTTTTTTACCTTCAGATATTGCCCGAGCAAGACTTTCATTAGTTCGCTCTCTGATTCGATTACATTCAAAATCGGTAATTGCAGAGAACATCTGATGCATTAACTTTTCTTCTGGGCTTGATAGATCCGCAACCGGTAAATTCAAGCAAAGAACCTTTATTCCTTTATCGGTTAAGTATTGAATTGTTTGCTGTGTATTAATATTACCATGCCCGCGGCGGTCAAGTTTTAGAACAATTAATGTATCCCCTGATTCTCAAGTTTGTTATCACTAGATTTTTAAACTCTGTACGTTTTTCTGTAGGGATTGAGCCGGAACAGGTTTCGGTGATCACGCTTTGCGCTTCGACACTATATCCGGCGTTGCTAATTGCTAAAATTTTATTTTCAGTTGTTTGCTCTGTTATCGGGAAACGCGGCAATATGCACAAGTTCTCATAAATCTATTCCATCTGTTTTTTACTACTGGTATCAATAATGCCTGACACTATTTAATGATACTTATTTCAGTACGTCGTTAATGGTGTCATTTAACGGATGTTTGTTGATATCTGGTGGTTATTATTTTGTCGTAGATAAATTAGTGACGATTCACTCACCACCACCTTGTTTTGTCGACCTATTCCATATTCGCTTCAAATCGTAGTTGACCTTTAGTCCCACCAAGATAAGACACAATTACCAAAACAGATAACCTGGTTGAATATTTACAACTTAGGGTGCTGGTGGACTGCCCAAACAATCTGCAACAGGGGAAATGGACATTAGCAACAGTCTTTAATTGTTAAAAATAGTAGGTTAAGATGAACTCGCATGTCCAGGGCAACCCCGAAAATAGGCTGAATACCTACCTGCTTTTGATCGGGTTATTATAAGTTGGACCACGAGAGCGAAATGCAACAAAATAAAAAAATGAGTTTATGCGTTAGATCGCTGATTGAGATATCCATTGATGATGTTACTGATCAGTTCGATAGATACATTGAATTTAAGGAATTACTTTATGATGAGAATGAAAAGTTATTTTCTGCCAAAGGTCTGTTTATTAACAATGCAATTATCCCCGTATAAAATATAATTCGCTGTTTCATCTTCTAATTTACATATACGTAATGATTAAGTTGTTGTATCCAAGATTACTTGATGGTAACAGTATAAGCCTACAGCTTAGTTTTATGTTTGAATGTGTGCTGAAAACACACCCGATAGGCACTATTAAACTAACCACCTTACAAAGAATTAGTTGGGTGGCGAGATCTCAAATTAACCCTGAAATTGAAATTTTATCATCTAACGACAATCCAAAGATTGAAAAAATCACTCAATAACCTCCAGCCCTTGACAACACTGCTCTGCAAGCCAGTTGCAGGATTTGTCCTACAAAACAATATAAAGCGATCAAACAGATGTTTTTTACAACAAAAAGCGGACTTATAGGGTTTGGCAACGACAGATGAATTAAAATGTCGTTTACGGCGTTTTATATCTGTATTTTTTGAAAAGTTATTGGTGAGGATATCATGTTGAATGATTGGGAAGCATTAACTCAGCGTTTTATAAATGAACATGCTCGCAACGAAATATCTGTCAAAGCTTGGTGTCAACAGACAAATATTAATTATGCTAGCGCACGACGACATATCAAAGTAAATGAAAAAAACACGCAGTACAGAGTGCGCAAACTGCGCGCAGCACAAAATGACAAATGCGCTCTCAAAAAAACAGTTCCAAAAAGTTATAAGCATAAAATTCAATCGGTTAACGAAAATAAAAGTGATACTTCCGCAAACACTGCCCTCTTGAAAAAACTGCGGTCACAGAAACGAGTCGCATCACTTGGTAATCAAAATGCACGTAAGTTTGGCCATTACAGTACATTCCTCTGCACTGATGAAGATGTCCGACGATACTTATCTGCTTCAACAGCATCATTACGTGATGAGCTTAATTTAGTGCGTATACTACTATTGCACACGATGGTTATTGTTAAGCAAATCGATGCAGACCTAAAAGATGATATTACAGCCGCGCAAAAGACCAATTTACAGATTATGCATGACAAATTTCATATTCATGAGGACAACCAAATAGCGCGTATCGAATCATTAGAGATGTCACTGCTTAAGCAGGAAAAAATGAAAGTTGATACAGAAAAAACCATTATATTAACAAACAAGTTCGAACTGCAAATTGACAAATTAAATAGGGAAGTAGCTGATCGAAAACCGATATTTGATGAAATATATTGCTACATCATGAAATTTGAAGAGGTGACAGATTAAATAACAACTTACAAACGGCTATGTGCCTTATGCTTTAAATAATCTCTGCTTAAAAGACGGTTACACAATCGTAAGGTAATTCCGTACTTTGATAACAGGAGTTTTTTAATCTCATTAATGAAGTTCGTTCTTTATATACACATCTTTTATTTTATCAATGATAATTCCTTCCGCTTGACGTTGTTTCATTACGTCACGCTCAAACTGATAAAACAGTACCTAGGATTGAACATTAATTCATTCATTTCAAAGTGATGGTCTGAGTCACATTCATTGGGGACTTTTGTTGCTAAATGAGTTGGAATTAATTATACATATGAACTGTAAAAACCCTTACTGGGCGAAGTAGGAGCAACATAGTAATATTAAATTCCACGTAAATGATTCTAATAAAGCCAGCGCCAATATGTTATTAAATATAACTTGTATCAAGGTAAGCAAATATCACTCAGGTTTCTTCGGTTTAACAGTGGCAATGTTCAGTGCTTAAAGATGCAATGATGAAACTTTATAAATATGTTTAGGACAATAGATTTCAAGGCAGTCAAAATGGAAAAAAAAATTCAAAACAATAAGTTGGGTCTAAATTACAAATCAGAAATCGAAGCTGTTGAAAGTGCCTTAAGGAATTTATTCTTTGCAGTTGTTGATGACACGGAAGAAAAAAGCGGACCTACAGAAAAAAAAAGGATGTACTTATCGCATCTTGATATGATGTATAACGAACTTAATAATATAAAAAAAATAGCAGCTAATAAGGATTTGACAGCACGTAAGTATTTTAGACCATCTGGTTTAGCAGGTGCCGGCCTTTATTATCCTAGCGTTGATCAATTGCATGAGGAGATTGAAGAGTTGGTGAAATATAATAGAAAGGTAGTGAAACGTAATGGAGGGGTGGAAGATTTTGCCAAAAGTCTGATTGATATGCGCTCTGTGGATAAAAAAAATCTATTTAAGGTTAAGCAAAGCAAGATAAATGGGGGTGAAAAATCCAAGTATGAAGAGCATGAAGGAGAAATCAAGGAAGTGTTAGATTTTTATCGTGCTTCCGCAAAAGATGATATTAAGAAAGGACAATTACCAGATTTAATTGCCAAAAAAATTGATAGCAAAAACCTCAAAAATGGCACCATCACAAACAGTACACCACCATCACACAGTAGCGTGAAAAATTGGTTAGAAAAATATAAAAATTCTGAATATAAATACATCTTTAAAAAAGACGTCGCTGCCTCATTATCATAAAAAAGTTCGATTTAGCAGGTTTCTTCGTAACAAAATGAAATAGTGTCCTGCTATAACAAACCAATTTTCTTTCTTTATATACAAAAAGACGATCCTTCCTGCTTCATTTATCAAAGCAATGCAGTAAAACCTCTCAATATTATTATTTAAAAAACAAATCAGACTAATCGGCAAAATTTATTTTATATATGGAAGTGTATTTTTATTGCGGATCAGCATGGTTGAGACTCCAATTTTACCCTTCGAAAGTTTCCTATAAATCCAAACAGAATGGCATTTGTGAATCCTCTTTTTCCCCATGAATACCGCCTACAATATTCCAATAATTTTATCAATAACTTTAACTAGTTACTGACAAAAATAACTTTAACTAGTTACTTGGTTTTTATCTAAATATCAATGGGATACATTAAGGTCTTGGAACACTTATAGGAGCTTAATATGATTCGACCAGTAGTTAAAAAACCTTCAGTACTAGAGCAATTCGCTTTTAGTAACTCCACTTTATTTAATCAAATTAACAAAGGCTTAATGCCTCCAGGAATCCATTTAGGTGATCGTGCAGTGGGATATTTACAGCATGAATTAGATGCGGTTCTTTCTGCGCGTATTGCAGGATGCTCAAATGAAGAAATTAAATTGTTAGTGAAAAATTTAATTGAAGAGCGTCAGGCAGACTTTAAAAAAACAGGGGGCACACTATGATGCCTATCCTCAAAAATCCAACGATTGTAAATGAAGATGAATTAACCATGAGCTCGGTGGAAATTGCATATCTAACCGGTAAAAAGCATAAGAATGTTATGCGTGATATTAGGAATATGTTTACAGCGCTTCAAATAGGTGGGCTCAAATCTGAGCCCACCTATTTCAATCAACAAAACAAGGAAGGTAAATGTTATTGCCTTTCTAAGGAGTTAACACTAACCCTTGTTTCAGGTTATAGCATTCAGATGCGGCATCTGATAATTAAACGATGGCTGGAACTGGAACAAGTGCAACCAATAGTATTACCTGATTTTAATAACCCAGTCGTTGCCGCAAGGGCTTGGGCAACTAGTGTCGAAGCGTCTTTAAAATTAAATGGTGTAAATAACAAATTAAAGTGTGAAATAAAGCAATTGAAAATCGATAACAACATGCTGGAAAAACAGTTTTCTGCCGGGCTTACAGCTCCTGGATTTTGTCGGCAATTAAATGGAGTTAACCTTAATCGGGTATCAGGTTGGCTTATGGATAAAAACTTATTCTATCAATTTAAAAGGGGATATAAAGTCAAAAGGAGTGGTCAGAATGGGCGATTTAAAGAGGAAATTATACCGTGTTCAGATGGTGAATTTAGTCATAAAGTGGTTCTTACCGAGAAAGGTGCCAAGTGGCTTTATGGACAATATTTAAACAATAAATTACCAATGAAAAAGGATTGGGATGGAAAGTTTACGCATGATTTGTTTCAAGAAGTGGAATAATAAATAAAGAGCGCTCAGGTATACCGAGCGCATAATTTAAGCATTGGTTGCAATTGCCCTGGTAAGTACATTGCAACCAACAACATAAGGTTAACTTATTTATGATGAAATTTCATTATATTAAACCCTATGGCTTGATAGGTGAATATATTAACAAACTTATCGGCTATAAATGCATTGAAAATCAAAAGGTTAATAAAGGGTGGCTGTTATGAGCATTAATAGCCTGAAGATAAACGGAGAACTGCTTGATGCGGCTATATCCTTTGGTTTGTTACTTTTGGAAATCATTACTGATGGGGAAATTCATAGGGTACCGACAAAGAGTAAACCATGTAAAAAGAACGGCTGGTATGTTGCTTTTCTGAATAGCCCAATCTGTGTTTTTGGTGATTGGTCAAGTGGTGAACGGGTGATTTTTAAACCAAGTGGTTACCAAGTGACATTAGCAGATAGAGCAATAATCAAAGATCAAATTGCGGCTAAAAATTATCAAAAAAAGCAACAACAGCAGAAAGCAGCTCAACAAGCCAAGCAACGTTATAACAAAGCTGAGCCAGTGAAAAATCACGCTTATCTTGAGCATAAATCAGTAAAAACGATGCCTTTTTTGAAAACTGAAGGCAATTTACTGCTGGTTCCATTAATCGATCTATCAGAAAAAAAACCAAAAATTTGCAACTTACAAACGATTGATCAACATGGCTCCAAGCGTTTTATGAAAGAAGGTCGCGTAAAAGGTTTGTGCTGGTCCATTGGTTTGCTTGAATGGTGCGGTGAAGGGAAGTTATACCTATGTGAAGGAATGGTGACAGCAATAAGCATTCAGCAACATACAAAATCACCGACAGTTGCAGCGCTAACTTCCGGTAACCTCATGCCTGTAGCAATTATCTTGAAAAAGCGATACCCAAATGTACAACTGGTTATCGCAGGAGATGATGATTGGCTAACTGAGCAGAAAAGGGGCATTAATACCGGAAAAATAAAAGCAACAGAAGTTGCTGTTAGCCTTGATGCTGCGATCTCATTTCCACCATTTAGCAATGATCAAAAAAAGATGGGCTATACAGATTGGAATGATTACTTTAAATATTGTGATGAGGTGGTCATCAATGAATAACATTACGGACCAAGTGAATATTGTTGCTTTGTCAGAGCATAAACCAAATTCGGCAAATACGAATATTCAGCCATTTAAATGGTATCAAGGTTCAGAGGGTTACGATTCTGAAGTTGGTTATCATATTGATGGGTTAATACCGCTTGAATCATTTGGTGTGATATATGGTCCCAGTGGCGCTTTTAAGTCTTTTTTAGCCTTAAGTTGGGGGCTACATATTGCGACAGGATTATCTTGGAGCGGTCATGAGGTAACTAAAACGGGTGTACTTTATATTGTCGCGGAAGGTGGGGTCGGAGTGCCCAGAAGAATAAAAGCATGGTGTGACCATTTTATAGATGGTGAGGCACCTGAAACATTTTTTTATATTAAAGAGCCTATTCATGTTGCTAATTGGCCACAAAATATGGCACTGGGGGAAACAATTAAAGAGATAGAAGAAAAGACTAACAGTAAAATAGGCTTAGTCATTCTGGACACACTGGCTCGATGTTTTAATGGTGCGGATGAAAATAGTACAAAGGACATGGGGGATTTTATTGCTGGTTGCGACACTATTAAAGCTAATTTTGGTGTTAGTGTTTTAGTTGTGCACCATAGTGGTAAGAGTGAAAGCAAAGCGGCTAGAGGCAGCTCTGCTTTAAGAGGAGCCTGTGATTTCGAATACAAGGTAAAACGTCCGTCGGATGGCGGTGAAAGCCTTATATTAAGCTGTGAGAAAATGAAAGATGATGAGCCGATAAAAAGGTTAGGCTATAGGCTGATTAAGAAAAATTTATTCGTGAGTAAACAGGGCCGTATGATTAATTCATTGGTGTTGATCCCGGATGGGATTGAAGTCGAAAATGAAGCGATTGAAGAAATGAAAGATATGGGCGTTAAAAACTTATCTAAAGAACAAATTTTAATATGGCAAGCGATTCGATCTAGAGCAGATAAAGGTGAATTAACAGATAAAAATGTTATTCGAGTTGATGTTAAGGCAATGGGAGGAAGTATGAATAACTTTGCTCGAACGTTGGATACATTGATTAATAAGGGAGTGCTAGAAGACAATGATGGTCAGTTATCCTGCATTTCTTTAACGCATAATTAATTCTTAAAGTGAGGAGTTGCTGAGGTAGGGTGAGGAATTTTTTAAACCTCCTCACTTTTATTGCCTACGCGGTAAATTGAGGTTTTTTATTTAAATCATCTGGAAGCCTTGCAGTATAAAGGTTTCCAGTTCTGAGCCTCTACCTCTCATAAGGCAAGTGAGGAATAGTAAAAATGAGGTGTTGGCGAGGAAGGCTTTTGTTTTCTGAGTGCGTTATCAGTACCGTATTTTTGATTAATATTATCGAGTACTTTCATTAATCTACTGCAAAAACGCCTTTAATTCATCTCTATTTTGTAAAACTAAATTGGCGGATGCCTGTTCGTCAGCTTGAGTGGCAACATTAAGCTGATCCAGCGTATATTGAACTAATGAGCTGCGGACATTCAGCGTTAATAAATTATCCAGCATGGCATAGTCACGGGCAATCAAGCTTTGCTGACTGATAGTAAATTGAGGGTTCGGTATCAGTTGCACATTAACAAAGTTGTGCCAACGCGTATCTGTTGTACTGTTCTCAATCGATTTACCTAATGTATCATCAATCGATTTTATTCGGTTAATAACAAAATCGCGGTAATCTTTATGCTTTTCACAATAAGCGCGGACATGCCAGCGTACACCGCTATAAACTAAGGTATGTGGAGAGATAATACGATCTTCACCCTCCGGGCTAGTCATCGAGCAGTAGGTGATATCTAAACGCAGTTTTTCACGGCAGGCTTTGGTAATAGGACGAAGAATTTCCGGCGTGATAATTCGGTTCGGAACCTCCATTACTTCAGTATAAGAAACCGGAAAGTCACTGCTTTCAAAAACGCTGGCTAATGCTTTATTAGCATTTAACAGATGCAGGTATTCATTGGCAGTGCCTTGGGTAAAGTATGGTTTAAATTTATCACCGGGTACGTAGCCTTTAGCTCGTTTATCATAAGAAAGGTTTTCCAGGCAGCATGAACGATAAGCATTGATATCTTTTGATGCTTGTTGCCGACCGATACCAAAAGCACTGCACAGGTGGTTGGTAATAATGCGGCCTTCCCATAAGGCAATAATTTCAATAAGTTGGTAACGTAATAAAACTTCCCAGCGAATTGTGCTTTTATCTATCTGGTTCATATTCACTCTCTTCTTTCGTAACGTAAATACCTGCTTGAAAAAGCGACATGGTGATGTACACAGTAATTGCATGTCGTGATAATAAGCATATATTATAACCATCAAAAAGAAATAAAAAAATTATTGTGTGCTGTGGTTATTCAGTTGTTTCTCATTATTTTTACTTTCCTGATTAAGCAGCAAATACGGCAATGGATGCCGTTTCCTTTTAAGAGGCTTCTATGAATAAAATAACTATTCCGTGTAAATACTTAGATCGTGTCTTTAAAAAACCAGAGCAAATGGGCCATCGAGGTGATCCTATGTTATGGGATTGGTTAAAAGACAATCTTAAAAGTGCTGGCGATGAATCAACGGGTGAAGAACTGCTGCGTGAGATACGTAATCACCTTGAAGAGTTTGGTGTAGATTTATCCGGTCGTTTTGATGAGTCGCAAGGTGACGTGCATATAAAAGCATTCGATAGAGGGGGAATGTCCGGCATCTGCGTTAGTACACGATGGTGGGTAAGAAAAGGCTTGCCTCTTATTGAGCAGCGTTTAACTGATGTCAGTAAGGTTTTGGCTTTTAAGCAAATGAAGTTACCAAGAAATGTAGAAAAGCTGTTTTTTATCGGTGATATCCACGCTCAATACGAAAAATTGACCGATCTCTTAACGCATTGTGGTTATATTGAATCAGAGCCTGAAAATGCTTTTACCTACGGCAGGTTGGTATTTCTGGGTGATCTTATTGACAATAAACCGGACTGGGGAGGTGATCACCTTTCACTGCTAAATCATATTAAAGATCTGGTTGATAAAAGATTGGCTTATTGCGTATTGGGCAACCACGAGTTTAATGCCATTGGCTGGAGCCTTAAAAAGCCAGATGGCAGTTATTGTCGGGATAGAAACAAATCGGGCAACCGTCGGCAGCATCAATTATTTCTTGAACAAGTTGGTGAAGATTCCAGGCAATATCACCAATGGATCGAGTGGTTTAAAACCTTGCCTTTGTTCATGGATTTTGCCGATGTGCGCGTGATCCATGCTTGTTGGCATCAGGAATCTATCGATAGAATCCGTCCCTATCTAAATGATGATAACAGTTTGAAAACAGAGTATTGGTATGATGCATTTGACCCTGAACATGAGTTATATCAGTTTTGTGAAACCTTGTTAAAAGGGCCCGAAATCGCGCTGCCTGAGGGCTGTTCATTTAAAGATAAAAATAAGATTGAGCGAAAAAATATCCGGGTCGGCTGGTGGAAAGCCCAAGAAGATATTAAAACCTTCAGAGATCTTGCTGTTGTGCCGAATGCCGAAGGAGATTTTATTCCTGATCTGCCTGTACAGTCTATGCATACAAGATTCAATAAGGAGCAGGATGTGCCTGTTGTGGTTGGTCATTATACGCTTAATTCCGCCGTTCCTTATTGTGTCGGGGATAAGGTGGTTTGTGTTGATTTTAATGCCGCGTCTCCCGGTAAAAGACTTAATGGTTATGTGGTGAATGTGACGTCCTGGAAAAGTGCTGATGAGCTGGTATCTGAAGATAATTTTTGCGCGATTGAGTTGGTCAATGCAGATATTATCGTTTGGCTGGGAGTCGATAACATTTTAAGCGAATACCTTGAGTCCATTGCGCTGCCGGAGCTGAATGAGGAACTCTCTGAGTCTTTACTCGAAAAAATAGGTGCGATCCTTAAACATGAATGGGCGCCACGAAACTCAGTTTTGAAGATTGAATATGATAATTATCTAGAGGATGTACTTAAGCTTGCGGGTGCTCAAAAAGAAGATGAACTGACTATGTATCTTTATTTTACTGAAAAATACATTCAAGGCATAGAAAGGGAGCATGCAGTATCAGTGTGCAGAAGGGTTGCCAGCTATATCACTGCCATGGTTAAGAATGAATCTGAGAAAGTGGCTGATTCACCAACCTATGATGAAGCATTACGAGCTAAGTTTATCTCCAAAGCCAAGGGATCTTTATTGGGTCTTGCACTTGGCGATGCATTGGGAACCACGCTGGAGTTTAAGAGCAAAGACAGTTATCAGCCATTAACTGATATGGTTGGCGGAGGCCCTTTCCGGTTAGAGGCCGGTCAATGGACCGATGATACATCAATGGCACTTTGCCTGGCTGATAGTTTTCTCGCTGTGGGCAGACATAATGCAGAAGATCAAATGCAGCGTTATATAAGATGGCGAGATTTAGGTGAAAACTCTGTTACAGGAAAATGCTTTGATATAGGCAATACAGTCTCAGCTGCTATCAATCAATATTTATCGACAAAAGATGCAAATGCGGGCAGTCAGGAAGCTTATAGCGCCGGGAATGGCAGTCTGATGCGTCTTGCTCCGGTCGCTATATTTTACTCACCAGCTAAAAATGTTGAGTTAGCTGAGCTGTTAGACAAAGCCAGATTATCTTCGATCGTTACACATGCAGAACCAAGAGCAATTGAAGGTTGTCAGATCATGGCCTGGCTACTGTTTCAGATTTTTGATGGCGAGCAAAGTAAAGTCTCGTTGTTTAAAGGACTTTCGGTTGCATTCACAGATCTAAGTACTGATATGGAGAAAATTGTAGCGGGCAGTTTCTTAAGGAAAGAGAGAAGTCAAATAAGAGGAACTGGTTTTGTTGTTGATTCTCTGGAAGCAGCTTTATGGTGTTTTGCAAACAGCGAAAGTTTTGAACAGGGCGCTTTATTAGCTGCAAACCTTGGCGATGATGCAGATACTACCGCCGCCATCTTTGGACAGTTAGCCGGAGCATTTTATGGTATTGAGCAATTGCCTGAGCATTGGCTTCGCAAGCTTGCATGGCGAGATAAGTTAGAGCAAACGGCTGAATTTTTGGCATTAACTCCGCCATTTTCGCAGTTGACTGAACTGATAACAGATATTCAAGAAAAAACGGATAACGGTCGAACTGCGCTTCATATCTCAGATAAGCTATTCATGGATTTTTACCGCTTTAATATGATACTCAATTATACTGGATTGGAATTTGAGATAAGAGATCCATGCGAAGTTATCCAGCGATTTAATTATCTAGAATGTCTGCGTTATCTCACTGTATTGATAAGAGGAGAGAAATTCAATCCTGACGGGATAAGCAACACGGAAAGAAGTGGAGATATTGATTTATGGGCGCAGGGATTAACTGAGTTGTATGACTTCCAACCACATGAGGAGTATGGATATGATCCAGAACTTGAGTCGGATAAATGGGGAAGAAAGCCTTCAGCAAAAGTATCACGTATCAACCTTGATGAAAGCTTTGATACAGACAGTATTTTTGATTATGGCAGTGGTGAAAAAAAAGTGCGAACAGAGCAAAACAAAGTAAACCATTGCCCTATTTGTAATCAGGAGATATATTTTTCGCAACGATATCCCAATTACGTGTGTGAACGATGCTCAGCTCATCCTGTAGATGAAAACGGGCGAGAGTTAAGCTTCCATAATACTTACTTCTCTGGTGGAGGTTTTAAGGCTCAGTATGTAGATAGCAAAGAAATAAGGGATTCCAATATCTGTTATATCGAAGGGATAAAGTGTTGGGCAGCCGAAGCCTACATGGGCGGAATAGTGGTTCAATTATTTACCGAAGCGATTGAACGAGAGCATGATAGTTGGAATTGAAAATAATGAGGGGCTTATTTCCTAACGGTTAAGGATTGAAGGAATAGTTAAACGAGGGGCATCCCCAAAAATCGTTTTTAGATTGCGTTGAACCTGAACCCTGTTTAATTATCCTAAAACAACCTGCTCGAAAAAGCGACATGACAATGTACACAGTCATTGTATGTCGTATAAATGGGCATAATATAACCATTAAAGATAAATAATAACGTGTGAAATATTGAGAGGTTAAAATGAATGTTAACGATCAGCAACTACCTCAGAGTAGATACCATAAAGTGATTGAAAACAGCTTTAAATGGGTGCCGCTTGATAAAAGAAAAAGCAAGTTTGGAGGGCCAATGACTCCCAGAAAAGCAGAACTTAGGAACCCACTTTTATGGCTGGCTCGTGAAGGAAAAGAGCTTTACCTGGTTAATTCATCAGCAGAAATAATTGATTTTGTTGGCGCTGGCACGGGGGGATTTCAAACAGTCGATGACGATTGCATAAGCGTCTCTAGTAAAAAAAAATATAAATATGAATACAAAAATGTAAAACTTAATGATGCCGTTAAGGTTGAAGAATTTGATGGGTTTTATGATTTAGATTATGTTCTACAAGTCTCACTGAGGATCCAATCAAAAAATCTCGGGAACATTGAAATTTTAACTTCGCCAAAAAAAGGTGGAATTGGCGAAACAGTCCTTCTTTGGGATACCATGGAAAATGGGAATCATGTATCAATAAAAAATTGTGATTAAATATTTTTGGTACTGATTTGTTTGGCGTACCCTGTTTTGTATCCAAATAAATTATTTTTTACGGTATTAGGAATGGCGCTGCTTTTTGTTAGAAAAACACATTTGATCAATTATCTGAAGAAAGAAATAACTACATCCATTAACTAACGATATACATTCGTCAATTTAAAGCTGATTAAAGCATGTAGTCTAAATACAATATTTAATAGTCGCTGATTTAACCAATAACTTGCAGGGCGATAAATTACTGCTAAAGCGTTGTTCTTACGATTTTAAATCTATGCAACGTATTTTAAAATAATAAGGAAAATAAAATGAATGAACTAAAAACATTGTTAACTGACTATCTAAAAATGCATAACCTCACCCGTAACACCTTTATTCAAAAACTAGGTTATAAAAACATAACAAAAGGATTAAGGCGGCTAGATGCATTTATTGAACACCCTAAAAATAATGTTTTTAAAGCACAACTATGCAAGCAACTTGATATTTCTATTGAGTCTATGGATGAAATCATTAATAAGCAGATGGATCTTATCATTAAGGATAAAATCAAAAACTTTACCCCTCGTATATGGATTAAATGGAAAAAATATCCACTCCTATTAATGATGGACGATCGAGATTTAAACCATATATATGAAATAGAAATTCCCGGGAGCCTTTTAAATCTCCCCATTAAGCAACAATTGGAAGAAGTCTTTCATCTATATAAACAACATCAACTTGATTTCTATGCTGATAAATTCAATTTTAAAAACTATACAGAGTTGGTCAGTATTACTGATTCAATATTAAAAAAGGGTCTTTATAAGGTTTGGCCTGTAAATGATGGTTTTACTTATCACAAAGCATTTAATGAAAGTTATCAATTTAATAGATTAGGCGAACAAATTAATGGGGTAAATGATAGTAATGTATCTGAAGCAGCATGGAATTATACGACTAATAAGCCGGTTGTTAATAATGTTCCTGATGTCATTGGCTATTAATTTATTTTTATAGTTGCAGTTATATTAACAACCGGGAAGTTCAATCCTAAACCCAAGATAATATGGCGTGTATACCTGACACACTTCATACTTACTTAGCGAGCATATAAAATACCATATAAAATACCATATAAATTACAATCACTTATATACATAAAATGTATTTTGTTTTTTATCACTAGTTGTATAATAATTTGAGTTTTTAACCAATCTTGAAAGAAAGAAATTGTATTTTTCAAAACGTTCTTTTTCGCATGAAAAGTAAAAATAAGAAACACCCTTAGAAAATAGATATTTGATGTATTTTTCAATTTCGATAAATAATGAAAATGGGTTTATGTTACCGCGTAGGTTATTAAAACTTACGCGATCTTCATCGAAAGCAGCAAATTTATCGTATTCATAATTGAGAGTGTAAAAAACGAATTCTTTATTTGCTTTTAGTAAAAATACATAATCCTTACCCTCAATTCTAACTTCTTTTTTATATTCCATAATTAAATCCTTATTAATGGGACATTATACTAGGAAAAATCGTTTCAAATCATACGTATTTATCGATACTGTTTTTAAACGTGATAATCAGCCTGTTTTTATGCTTACGGCTTGTGAAACAATGAGAAAGATACAACTGGTTTGTGATATTCAAATGCGATCTATGCATTGACAGGTTGTACATATTCAATCGTTAGTTAAGCAACATTATATTGATTGCAATTGCTCTCATGTATAATGATGGATATGGATTGACACATTGATTCTAATTTAAATAGGAATTTTATCATGAAGTTATCATTAGAAGAACATATAAACATGGTGTTATTTCAAGCCGATTTATTAAATACGTGTTGTGTTGCAAATGAAGCACATGATGAATATCAGCTTATAGCTGAGCATTTAAATAGCTATATTGTATGTAATGACCACACCATATGCGAAGATATGTTAGAAGATATACTTCATATGTCGTTATCATTAGATGACGATGAATTATTAAGTGATTATGTATCACAGACAGAGTTTGAGCGTGTGATTAATGATTTAAAAGAGCATTTAATCACTAACTTTCCGAAGTGAAAAATAATAAAGAGGTTCGTTTCCTATTGCTTAACGGTGTTTTTCAAGACAGTTGTCACTCATTAGTTGATTTTTATGCTGCTTCTTCCATCGGCTTATCTGGATTTAATGTTACGGCTCCAATTGCATTACAATCTTGAATATCACCAGACCAACGCAATGGATTTTTAGCCTTCGCAGCTAACAATATATTTCTTCTTTTCTCTATCACATCAATTAATAGTTATCACTAAAGGAATTCTTATCAGCTTAACAAAAGAATATTTTTCAGACCGAGATAGCTGGCTTGAAGAGTGCAAAGAAAACGGTGATTTAACGTTGTTTGAATTGTCAGAGCGTGGTTACAGTCTTCAACTAATCGAAATAATGGGGTTAATTGAATTTTCATATGAAATTTCAACAGCAACACTTAATGGATGGCGAGTCACCCCATTTGGTCAATTTTTTTTCAATGAGAATTACCAATGCATTGTTTTACCTCAAACAAAGCTTGAACAGTTTGTGCAACTGATTGATCAATTGAGAGTGCAGTTGTTTTTTGACAAAATAAGTATTCAAGATGTTGAATATAAGATTAAATTTTCGTTAAGCAACTTATTTGAATTACATATATCGGTGCTTGATTTTAATTTTCCGGTTAATCTTGTCTATCAGGTTGAAACGGAACCTAAGCAATATAGGTTCGAGCAGATGACTTCTCTTATTGATCTCAATAGTGAGCTAACTCAACTTAAGAGTTGTCTTGATTACATCATTAATAATGGAAATGATCTCGTTCATTCTATTGATGCTTTAGTTAATAACATTAAATACGGCCAAGAAAAATTTATATCGGAAGATCATTATGCTCAAAAACGAGGATTGTTAAAAAAAGCATTCAAAAATGGTGAAATATCACAAGCGGAATATATTACTCAAGTTGATGAGATAAAGCTTAGTCGTCATCAACGATTAAATGTAAAAACTAAACTGATAGCTGAGTTCCATGACTTATATGCCCACAAATGGGGAAATGCAGTCGGCAGATTTTTTAAGGAATTTTTAATAATGCGATTCCCACAACACCCCTAATTATCGAGTTTTCCGCTATCGTTCCTTTGCAGAATGGGACAGGGTTAATTGCATCCAAAATTTAGGCTAAGGTGTGTTTTACAGTATTTAATCGGCTCAGTTCGATAAATTGACAATACCCCTGTAATAATTGTATTGCTTGAAGGTTTTTCGCCTTCGCATAAATTAATGATGCTTCCATTATTCTAAGCGAATGAGAGTTGTATTGGGTTAAATCTAACCCAATTTTTCTTACCCATTTTTTAACTATTCCTGAATAATAGTGATAACTTATATTATCGTAAAAATAAGCGGTAATGCGACACAGTGCCATTCGGGTCGCATCTTGCCTTTCCAAGTTTACACTCGCTTACAAGTTCTGTTACCTCTACTGTTTAGGCGCATCGGTGAGTGTCGCATATAGTGACATGCGACTATATGTGACACTTAACAAGTTAAAAGTTTTTCTTTACAGTAGATCCTACATTGCAAATCTTAACAAGGAAAATACATGGACTACCGTAATGAATGCGAACCTGTAGGAACTTATACAATACTAAAACAAGTCACCTTGTTAGGTGATTCCATATTCGACAACGCTCCCTATGTTGAGGAAGGCGAGTCTGTTTCAGATCAACTTCAAGCCTTATTTCAAAATTCCGCCAAAGTACATCTTCTCGCAGTGGATGGCCATGTGATGGCCGACATTTCAGACCAGTTGACTAAGGCCGAATCCATATACCCACTAGATCATGTATTTCTAACATGCGGAGGCAATGACCTACTGGGTTATAGCGGCGCGGGGCTACTAGCAGTCATGGCAAACAGTATTGGTGATGCTTTAAACTCTATATACCAAGTGCGGGAGAATTTTCGTCAAAATTATCAGGAAATGTTGGATTCTGTTTTAGCAAAATGTTCAATACTAACCGTATGCACTATTTATGACAAAATTCCCAATCTTAGTAATGCAGAGCAAGTGGCTGTAGGTATCTTTAACGAAGTTATTTTACGTGAAGCAAAAGTAAGAGAGCTGAACGTACTTGATTTACGCACACTCTGTGATCAGGTTGAAGATTTTTCACCAGTATCCCCTATTGAGCCATCAAAACAAGGCGCAGCTAAAATTGCCTCTGCTATTTATCAACAGTGTATGACTTATTCAGCGGAAAATAACATTTAAAGGATTATTATGTGTTTAACAAAAGAATATTTTGATGGTCGAGATCAATTCATCGAAGAACAAAACAAGCAAGGAAATTTGACTCACCAAGTCGCAGCTCAAGAGCTTGGTGTGGAGACCTCTTATTTATTTGACATAGGGATCTTAACTAGCCGCGAATTGAACACGGCGACGACCAATCTTACCCAATTAACACTATTAGGTGGGCTATTTTTTGTTGAAAGTTATCAACAAATATTCATTAGCAAAACAAAGCTAGAGACACTTAAGAAAGCGCTGCAAAACTGGGATAACTTTGTATTGGAGCTCGATATTGTAGATCCCGAAATTAGTTTAACAGGACAACTATCTGTTAAAAATCAAAAGAATGTAAATTTTTTGATTAATGGTGATCTTTTTCAGCATCGTCTGAAATTTAGAATAGATGACGTTCATGATGAAATGTCTTGTTTTCCAGATAGTGATAATAGCAGCCACCTTCAGACAGTATGGCAAAACTTTTGTGAGTGCGGGCTTCTCATTGAAAATAACAAAAAATCTCCCACAAATCTTGAAATTGCCACTGACGCAGACACGATTGAAACGCTCTGCGCTTCTTGGCACAAGTTAGTTCAACGCTATTTTCGTAGCAAAATGCATCAAATTGGATTTGAACATAATCTGCTTCAACTGAAAAAAGAAATAGAGCAGTCATACTCCACTTCTGAACCGGAGTGGTTTCCCCTTACCCAATATTTCTCCAAGGTACGTCCAGTGCGAGGAAATAATGATGGAATCTCGTTACCTGAAACGGAGCAAGAAGAAAAAAGTGTCGAGGTAGTAACACATAAAAGTATCGATGAATTTGGATTTATACAGCCTAGTCTAATTGAAAATACAACACGGAGGCTAAGATCTCTTAGAGAGAGTCCTCAACTTCAACCAGGTGATGTATTGTTATGGCTCTGTTCCATATTAATGTTGGTATTGATAAGCAGCAGCCAATATCTGCTGTTTATCTAACTTAGTCCTCGTTTCTTTAAACCAAGCAAGATAATGTGATAAATACTTAGTCGCAACTCCTCGCATTTTTACATCAATCCAACCTTTAAAATGGGCTATGGCACCATTAACAGTCTGAATATGATAAACCTTATCAATGACTCTGTTTTTCGTACTAATAAGCCGTTTATGCTCGCATTGGGTGACGTTAGCTATTTCCTCATAAGCATGAGCACCATCAGTACATAAAACTGACTCTGTGGTTATATATGGCTGTAAATATGATTTAATTTCCGCTTTAGTATTTGCTGCTAAAACGTGACTCACCATATGTTCGCTGCGATCTATTGAGAGTAGAATGGTTACTTTACTCTCGTTATGTTTTTTACTCATTTGACCACCACGCTTATTGGCTTTTCTATTGTTTTTTAGCTGCTTACTTCCTTTTTCCGAATACGCCATAAAAAACTCATCAGCTTCAATTATTCCCGATAATTTTTCATGATTGTGCTCAGATTGCGCCATCAAAAAACGGTGACGCCAAAGAAATGAGGTTTTCAGATTAATGTTACAAACAGCAGCTGCTTCACGTAATGTGAGTTTCAACGACATACACTCAGCGTATTTATCCCAAAGCTCACATCTATGTAACTTAGCTAAAGGTGTTTTTGTTTTATTATTGAATGTCTTATGACAAGAAAAGCATTTATAGCGTTGTACCGATCCCGCTTTTCCCCACTTAGTAAAATGTGCACAATGGCAATGTGGGCATTGAGGTGATGAATTGAAAATAGGTTGGATCAGCTCATTAATCGTAATTTCTGGTTGAGATACTTGAATAACGTGCTGAACCGTTAATCTTTGAGCGGGTGTCATGGCTAAAAGTGTTTTTGTAATGTGATTGAGCTGACATCGAAATAATTCTGTTTTCATTGCCTTTACCTTCAATAAGTTAAACTCATTTTTAAGTATAGCCAACAATTTGATGGAACAGAGCCATTGTTATACAAAGTCAGTGACCGAAAACATATCTACGCAGCCTATTATTCAAGTAACAATACTCAATGCTATTACACTTCATCGGCATTTTGTCTCTTACGCGCCAATAGCTGTGGCAGCAACTGGGATGGAAAGCGCTTGTTTTTGTTTTTGTTTTTGAAAACTCAAGCGGGCAAACAACTTCTTGAATACACATTCAGAGACTTCTCAGTTAATTTGATGGCTTTACTAAGACTAACGCCGAGGCAGGTTAACCTTTTGGAATTACCCCAGTTAGGTGAAGACCAAGCTAAGAAACTAGACGAGCGTTTCAATAATCTGTCAATTAAGACAAATAAAATAAAAGAGTTAAAAGAGGAAATTCAAGTGGCTATGAGTACGCGGATCTAACTTATAGAATGTCTTTTACATTTTCACGAAAAATTTGCATAGCGGAATAAAAACATGTTTATAAAACTTAGTCCTTCTAACACTGTTCTTCCATTAACTTTTGAAGATGACCTTAACACTCAACAAGAAGCAGAGTTGCTAGCCCAATGCCCAACCATAGACCTCACACAAGTGAGTAGTAAAGAACAAGTGACTCAACATTTGATTGACTTATTTGCCTATTACTTTCAGCTTCCTACTGAGCTTATCAATGAACAAAGTGACATTGTTAATGATATTGAAAGGTATGTCTGGGCAAGAGATCTAGGCGTAACTTTTGAAGATGTCACCTATGGCCGAATATTTTGTGGCAATGATAACGAAGGAAATCTCACTGGGGGTATAGAAGACCGTGGAATAATGATCGCAACCATGTACATGACCGATTTCCCTGATCTAATTGGAATAAAAGTCATTGATGACCGACAAAATGCTACATTTGAAGCTGAGGACGACGAGTTTGGCAGTTATTATGATTGTAATACTGTTAATGAATTATCCACACTAGTGTTTTCTGTATGTAAAAAGCTCAATGCCGCATAAATCCAGCCGGTAACATTATTTTAAGACGCAGAATGAATTTTAGTAAAATCGCAATATCACCATCCCCAGCATCGCCATCAACAGCGAATAAAGGTACCTTTGAATCTTTCCCAAAGTGCTGCTGATGTTGCAATGTAAATACTTTTAGACTCTTTGATTAATGACTGTTGCATTGTTATTTCCCTGTTACTCGTAATTAAAATCCGTTAGTTTACTCAAACAAGAAAGATGGCATAAGTGTTCCATTTGGGGATGGGTAACAAAATGCGATAGTCACAATATCAAATTCTTAATAACCCTCTTTGACTTAAAACACCTTGAATTTCAGTCAGGTTTTTAATCGATACTTGTTGAAAATTTGGCTGAGACTTAACACTAAATAAATCTAAACCTAAGGAGGAGAGCATATAATTGACCAATGCCAGACGTGTTGGAATAACAAGCTGACCCTTGCTCATATCATAATCACGTTCAACTAACGCTTTCTGATGCGTTTTAAGACGGGGATCCGGCTGTAGTATAATGTTCATCGGTGTACACCAATTATTATCATATTCTAAGGTGTTTATTGTTGAATCTATTAAATCTGGTTTATTAATAAAGCGACTTAATACAAAATCGCGATAGTCTTTGTTTTTTTCACAATACGCACGAACATGCCATCTTAATGGCGATTCAACCAACGAATGTGGCGCGATGACTCTGATTTCAGGCTCAGGATTTTCGAATGAAAGGTATTCTATTTCAACGCGGCGCTTTTCTGTTATCGCCCTGACAATTCCCCTGATCACAACGGGTTCAATATAGCGTGGCGGAGGGGTCACTGAACAAATGTCACGCAGGCCAAGCGTTACATGGTTATTTTTAGACACTAGGTTATGATTAAAGCGTAATAAATTTAAGTACTCTTCAATATGTCCGTTGGTTACACGGGGCCTAAAGTCATCAGCAGGTTTATAACCCCGTAACTGTGTATCATAGATTAAGTTATCAGGTGCAATTTCACTTAAGTAAGCGTTGATAAAGCGAGATGCTTGTTGGCGACCAATATCAAAGCCTTTACACAAGTGATTTGTGGTAAGACGACCTTCCCAATAGGCAATAATTTCGATTAATTGATAACGCTGTAGCGTTAATTGGCTTAAACCATCAATGCGTTGATTATTAGCTGCTACCATTTTATTTCCCTTAAAGTGTTTCACAACTATATGTTGCCATAAGACGAGATGAAATCAGTAAAATTTAATAAAAAGAAAGGGTAGCTTAACACCAAAAGTTCAGTACCGATTTAATTTAATCAGTTATAACGTACTGTCAACTTAACAACTGCTCTATCAATTATCCGATAATCTGCTAATAAATAATTTCAATATTTGCGCTACCTATTATTATCCCGCACAAATCATTAGCCATGCAGTTTAGCTTTATCATCGTTTAACTCTTAACTTTCGAAATATTAAAGAATGGCTCGTAGCGCGAAGCGTCGTTGTAAGCTACGAAACAATTCGTCAATGGTGCAAAAAGTATGGGCTAAACGATTGTAAACAGATAAAAAGAATCGTGGGCAGCTAGGTGATGTATAATATTTGAGGGCTGAGGGATCAAGTCTTTCATTTTGCAGTTTTTTAATAATTAGTTTCTATTCTAAGGCGCTATGGGGGCGAAAGCGATTTAGTTATCTATGCCGGGTTGTTTACTATTAGAAGCATATTTTTGTATTAATTTACAATGAAAAAGATTATTAACTACTTATACAGCTTCAGATATGCACATATTGGGAAGTTGAGTTCCCGGCACTAGAAATAATTCTATTTGCTTATTTATTGAATTTATAAAGAGGGCTTATTATCGAATAATTAATGATATTATTTATTTAGTTCTTGATCTGAAATATGTACAAAATAAGATTAATTAAAGGCGAAAAAATGAAAAAAACAGCTCCGCTAACTGAACAAGAGATTGAAGGGGCAACACCAAAAGAAAAAGAATATAACCTTGGTGATGGTAATGGGCTTTATTTGTACGTTCGACCCAAAGGAACAAAATCTTGGAAATATAATTACACCCATCCATATACTAAAAAAAGAGCAAATCTTGGATTAGGCGTTTATCCAAATGTTACTCTTGAGCAAGCTAGAATGGTGAGGGATGAATTTAACTCTTTGTTAGCGAATAATATTGATCCTAAAAAACATCGAGATGCGAAGATAAAAGAAGAAACTGAAGTTAATCAGTACCTTTTTGATAATGTAGTTAATGACTGGCTTAAAGTTAAAGCTTCTGAACTTAAACCGCTTGGCTTAAAAAGAATAACTAATTCATTAGATAATTTTATTTTACCGTTTGTGGCAAATTGTTCAGTTAAAGACATTAACGCTAAGTTGGTAATGGAAGTGTTACAACCGATCAAGAAAAATGGTGATATACAAGTGTTGATGCAAAACCATCTCTATTTTTATCAAATAATGGATTATGCAAAATCAAGTGGGTTAATAGATCATAACCCACTCAATAAACTTAATGTTGCTATTAGCGACATTTAATAAGACTTACCATTATTTTTTGTATTGGTTAATTAACAATCTTTAGCGCTTTTAATCCGGTGATTGAGTTAGATCCTTTCGATGCCTCTTCAATATGATCACTCCAGCAGCCCATTAGTACGCGGCGGCGCTCAAGGTAGTCAGTGCGGTTGTAAGCACTTCTCACTTTATCTTTATCAACGTGTGAAAGGGCGGCCTCAATCACGTCTGCATCGAAGACGTTTTGCTCATTCAGGGTGGTACTTGCCAGGGCACGTAATCCGTGTGACGTCTGGCGACCTTTAAAGCCCATTCTTGCGAGTGCTTTGTTCGCTGTCTCCTTGCAAATATGTTTTTTATTAGTTTTATCTGCCGGGAAGATATATTCACTGTCACCCGTAATTGAATCAATTGTCTCTAACAGCGCGAGTGTTTGTGTTGTTAGGGGGACTGTATGCGGCCTGCCTTTTTTCATGCGTTCGGGTGGGATGTGCCAAAGTTTATTTTCTTTATCAATTTCACCCCAGCGAGCACCAGCTGTTTCAGCAGGGCGGGTCATAGTATGCAGTTGCCATTCAATCAAACAGCGAGTGATAAGTTTTATATTGGCGTAGTTAAGGGCTATGAGTAGCTCTGGTAGCTCTTCTGGCTTCAGCGAAGCTTGGTTAGTGACTTGAGCGGTTGCAAACGCTTTGCCAATACCGGCAAGCTTGTTGTGCTCTATAATTCCGGTGTTAACTGCAAATGTCATTATTTCATTAAGATTACGGCAAAGCCTGCCAACAGTTTCAAGTTTGCCTTGGTTAGCAACTGGCTGCAGGATTTTGATCGCTTGTGGGGCGGTGATTTCAGCAATAGGGAATTTGCCAAGATAAGTTAACAGGTATTTATCTAAGCGTTGTTTTAACTTTTTTGCTGTTAATTCTTTAATGCTGGTTTTTTTAACGGCAAACCAATCTTCAAATACAGCTTGGAGTGTATTTGAAAGCTCAATTTGTTGGGCTTTAAGTGTGGTGTCTCTTTGTTCTTTAGGATCAATGCCATCAGCAAGCAGTTTTCTGGCTTCAATCGCTTTGGTTCTAGCTTTGGCTAAAGATACCGAAGGATATATACCTAAAGCTAAATGCGCTCTTTTCCTACTGACTGGCCGATAATAAGAAAAGCGCCACAACTTTGAGCCTAACGGCAAAATCTTTAAAGATAAGCCATCACCATCTCCCAGGTTATAAACTTTGTCTTTTGGTTTAGCTTGAAGGACTTGTGTAGCCGTTAAAGGCTTAACTTTTATTGCCATGAGGTAATCACTTAAAAGTCTGTTCTGAATTGATTACCTTAAAGCTTACCTCAGAACGTGGATTTTGCAAGACGTTAATAGACGCTATTGGACTGCTAAATAGTGAAGTGTTTGAAATTAATGGGGTTTATTTTTTATTTTGGACGTTATGGGATGGTATAAAACAAGATTTTGGTGCTCGCTACTGGACTCGAACCAGTGACCCACGCCATGTCATGGCGGTACTCTACCAACTGAGCTAAGCGAGCGTTTAGTTGGTTGCTATGGAAGCGAAGTGATTTTGCTTTATGGCAGCCAAAGTGTCAATAATTCTTTTTATATTCCAGTCTGTTTGATGTTTTTTTGTTCATATTTAAACAAAAACACTTAACTGTAACAAAAATAAGCGAATATCTAGTTTTCATCATCGAGTAATTGTGTTTTTTGCTCTGTCTCTTTTTCAGACTCGGTTGTTTGTTCTTTGGTTTTGATTAGTGTTTCTAATGCTTTATTACCGTCTAACCAAACCTGTTTACCTTTATCTTTGACATCATCCCACACGCCGGCACTGCTTTCTTGCGTATCAATCCAAATCTCATGGGAATTTTCTTTGGTCGATTGCCATAACTCATCGGTTGTTTTTTTACTCTTTTGTAAAGCTTCATTGCCTGATTTTTTGCCTTTATCCAATAGTTGCTCACCCGACTGTTTACTTTTTTCCCAAATGTCTTTACTTAATTGTTGGCTTTCCTGCCACAGTTGTTTAGCTGATTTTGGGACACTATGAGTGTCTGTTTGTTGCTCATCGGTGGCAGCTATCTCTGTTACTGTCTGTTGGTTTTGTGCATTTTCCTGGTTCATTGAATAGGATGCGGTTTGATCATTACATGCCATAAGAGAAAGTAATAAAGGGCTGAATATTATAAACGGAATACATCTTTTCATTAATTTGCTACCAAAGAGAGAAGTAAATACGAGAAGGATACCAATTGTTTCTGGCTGTCCTGTTAGTCAGTTCACTGTTAGTCAGTGATAGAGCCTAATAGTTCCATTAATGATGCTTTAAACTTGAATTTTTTATATCAGTAGACTACTGTGTAAAAAAACAGTTTAAATGAAGGTGCCATGAAACTTTATATTGCCGAAAAACCAAGCCTGGCACGTGCGATTGCTGATGCGCTACCAAAACCGCATCGTAAAGCAGACGGTTGTATTTATGTTGGTAATGGAGATGTTGTAAGCTGGTGCATCGGGCATCTGTTAACTCAGGTTGATCCCGAGGCTTATGATCCCGAATATAAAAAATGGAAATTCGAACACCTGCCGATTATTCCCGAAAACTGGAAATTAAAATCAACACCGCGCACCAGTAAACAACTGAGTATATTAAAAAAACTGATCAAACAGGCTGATAACCTTGTGCATGTTGGCGACCCCGACCGCGAAGGCCAGTTGCTTGTGGATGAGGTGATTCATTTCAGCGGTGTTAAGGGCAATAAATTAAAACAGGTTGAGCGCTGTTTGGTCAGTGATTTAACCACCAATGCGGTAAAACGTTCGCTTCAGCAATTACGCTCTAATCAGGAGTTTATTGCATTATCAACCTCGGCGCTTGCGAGAACGCGTGCTGACTGGTTATATGGGCTAAATTTGACACGAGTTTATACCTTACAGGCACAAAAGTCAGGTTATCAGGGGGTTATCTCGGTGGGGCGAGTGCAAACACCTTTATTAGGCTTGGTGGCAAGGCGCGATAAAGAGATTGAAGTTTTTGTGAGTAAACCCTTTTATGAAGTGGAAGCACACTTAACGACACTCAAACCTGAAAATGTTGCTGCCTTTACGGCCAAATGGAAGCCCAGTGAAGCCTGCGAAAAATATCAGGATCACGAGGGGCGTGTACTGGTTAAAAAGTTGGCAGAGAATGTCGCGCAGCGTATTTCTCAGCAACACGCTGTGGTAAAAAGCTTTACGGCTAAAAATAAAAAGCAGGTTGCGCCTTTACCCTATAACTTATCGGCGTTACAGATTGATGCTGCCAAGCGTTTTAGCTACACGGCGCTGGAAGTATTGGATATTTGTCAGGCATTGTATGAAAAATATAAGCTGATTACTTACCCGCGTTCTGATTCCCGTTATCTGCCTAAAAATCATCTTTCTCAAGCCGGATCAGTGACCCGGGCGATTGCTAATAACCAGCCTGCTTTAAAAAAGGCGGTCAGTAATGCTGATATTTCTTTGCAGAGCCGTGCCTGGAACGATAAGAAGGTTGATGCCCATCATGCGATAATTCCAACGGATAAACATCAGTCTTTAACGAGTTTAGATACTGCCTCACAAAATATTTACGCTTTAATTGCCCGTCAGTATTTATGCCAGTTTTATGCCGATTATCATTACGGTGAATGCGTGGCTGAAATTGAAATAAATAACGGCTTATTTATCAGTAAAGCAAAAGCTAAAATCAGCGACGGGTGGAAAGTATTATTTGATAAGCAGGAGAAAGACAGTTATTTACCTGCGCTTAGCAAAGGGCAAAAGTTGTTTTGTGATAAAGGTGAGGTGATTGAAAAAAACACTCAGCCGCCAGCCTATTTTACGGATGCTACTCTGTTAGCCGCAATGAGTAATATTGCCCGTTATGTGAAAGACGGAGAATTGAAAGCTGTGTTGAAAGAAACCGATGGTCTGGGCACGGAAGCGACCCGAGCGGGGATTATTGAGCTGCTGTTTAAACGTTTGTTTCTGCAGCGCACGGGTAAACTTATTAAAGCAACTGAGACCGGCAGAAAGTTAATTGAAAGTCTGCCGGAAATGTTGACCCTGCCTGATATGACCGCGCAATGGGAGATGGAATTAAATGCTATCAGTCAAAAAGAGCAAAGTTATCAGGGATTTGTTGTGCCATTACAAAATCAGCTTAAAAGCATTATAGAAAAGGCAATTGCAGACGGGCCGCGGGCATTGGCGAATTTACCAAGCAGTGGCAATGTTTTTAAGAAAACCTACAGAAAAAAATCAACAAAAAAAGGCACTTTTAAAAAGAAAGGCAGTTAATAATGCCCAAAGAAATTAAACTGTGATTTTCCAGCTTCGGGGTTTGGGCTGCGAGTTCCGAGCTTCGGGCTTGCGAGCTTCGAGCTGAATAGTTATCGGTAGGGTGAATTCTATGCACTGCAGCCGTGGTAATCGGTGCGCGGCCTACGAGCAGAAAATACCCCGACATCGCACGTTTAGATCCCCAACAAAACACCTCGGGGATGACGGTGGGAGGAAGTTATCGGTAGGGTGCATTCTATGCACTGCAGCCGTGGTAATTGGTGCGCGGCCTACGAGCTTCGAGCTTTCGCATTTAATGAGAGGAAAATTATCTCATATTAAATGCGCGTAATATCCTGGTCACTTCATCTATACGTCGAAGAAAACTTGTTTTTTTAGCACGTTCATGAACAGTATGATCACCATCACCAAAAGGACCAAAACCATCAAGGGTTGCGACACCAGCAGAGGACACTATATTAGCATCACTGACGCCACCACGTTTTTCTGTTTTAAGCGGATAGCCTAGTATGCTCTCCAGCTGCTTTAATAATTGTGCTTGCTTATCAGATGGCTGCATAACATCACGCTGTATTCCCCCGGTCATGGTTGCTGTCACGCCTTCAACAAATGTCTGATTAACAATCGCTTTAATACTAAGCAGTAATCGTTCTTTTTCTTGGCTTTGGGTATAACGTATTTCGACAATAATTTCAGCTGTCGGTGATATCGTATTTGCGCCAATTCCTCCACTAAATTTACCCGCATTGACTGTCGTTCCTTTGATTAAATCAGTTAACTCGGTTAGTTTTATAATCATATGTGCAGCGGCTAAATTAGCATTATATCCATTAATATAATGGTTGCCTGCATGAGCCGCCTTACCTAATAATGAAATAGTAAAAGTACCCACTCCTTTCCGGCCGATGACCACTTCATGATCAACACCTGCCGCTTCAAAAACCAAGCAAAGATCATAATCTTTTGCCAATTCAGCTGTTAACTTTTTACTGTCATCACTGCCGCTTTCTTCGTCGCTAACCAATAACATATCAATATTACTGATTGCGCCATGCTCAGCGCTTACGGCTCGTAACGCTTCAAGGGCAACGATGTTTCCCCCTTTCATATCACAGACTCCAGGGCCATATACCCACTCATCATCTTCTGAAAAAGCCGTAAATGTATTAGGAGGAAAAACCGTGTCTAAATGTCCCAATAATAAAACGCGTTTTTTTCCTTTTTGGAAGGAAGCATTAAATAACAGATGATCTCCAATCTCTGTCCGTGGAAATACGGTGCATTTATAACCAAGCGCTTCCAGCCATCCACGGAAAATAAGACCATTTTTATCGACACCACTTTTATTCTTGGTATATGAATTCAAATTAATAATGCTGGCTAATTCCGAAAAATCCATGGCTTTTCCCTATCTAACTCTTTGATTAATATTGCCTCAATAAAAGAAAACTTCAACATTATTAACCAAGACGAATACCAAAAATTAAATTTTTGCACTATAAAGATAAGCACTTAGCGTAAAAATTTTACGTTATTCATACTTTATTTATTTCACATAAAAAGATGATATTGGCCTAAAAAAGGCTGTTAAATGATTCGTACGCCTAATCTTAGTACACAACAACGCAATGAATGATCGAATAACAAAAGTATTATTTAGGCAGGAGAGATATTGACCTTTTTTAACAGATAAATTAGCAAAAACCATTTAAATTAGTCATTATTTAATTTCTTTTTGTTATAAATAATTCATTTTTTTGTGCTAATTTTATACTTGATATAAATGTATAGGTGGAGCGTTTTATTTAATCATAAAAATATCTAGCATTATTTATACAACGAGATGTACTTCGAAACGGGGCAATCAAATAATGAGTAGTAATAAAAGGATAGGCTCAGAACCAACGGTTGGAATATGGTTATATAAAAACGGTGGGGGGATTGAAATACAGCAAAAATTAATCGAGATTCTTACAAAAAAAGGCATAAGGACCATAACAGATCTCAATCTCGGACATGCTTATGCATCTGGAGGTGAAATTATTTGTAACGGTATTAATATGGAAAACTTAAACGCTTTTTTCTCCTATAATGCAGGAGAGCAATCAACCTTTCAATTATATATGTATCAATTACTTAATCAAACGACTTCTACCCTTAATAATTATGATGCTTTTGCTTTGACTGAAGATAAGTTTTTAACCGCTCATGCATTAAATCATGCCGGAATAAGAACAGCTGAATATCGCATGATTCATTGTGATGATATTTCATTATTAAAAAAAACAGTCAGTGATTGGCAAGGCCAAGTTGTCTATAAGCCGACCGATGGCTGGGGAGGGAACGGACTCGTTAAGATAGAAGACGAAAGTGCACTCGATGTTTTAATCCCCTTTTTAAACCGGATGGGTTTGGAAAACCTTTATTTAGAAAAATATATTAATTATGACAAAACAGATTGGCGAGTCGATATTGTTAATGGTGAATTTGTAGGCTGTTATGGCCGTAGCGCGCCAGAAGGTGATTGGAAAACTAATATTACCAGCGGCGGTTCTATTTTATTACGGGAACCTAAAGATGATGTTATTGAGTTAGCTATCAAAGCGGCAAAAGTCACTGGGCTTGAAATTGCAGGTGTTGATTTATTATATGATTTAGATACCGAAGAATATGTGGTGCTTGAAGTGAATGGGATACCCGCATTTGCAACACCAGAGCAAGAAAAAATAGGGCTAAATTTTAATGACTTTAAAATTAATAAAATAGCCAATATGATAGAAAGTATTATAGAGGGTGAGCAGAGTGAAAAAAGCCACACAAAAATCGTTGCCTAAAATTGGTTTATTATATTTAGACCATGTCTTACGGTTTTTTGATAAATCAAATTTTAAAGGTTGGCCTGATAAAATAGAAAGCGTTGTTTACCATTGGCGAAATGATAAACAACGCTTTATCAAAGAAGTTAAACGAAAGAACATTGAAGTATTAATTGGTAACGTACCCGCAACGGCATATGAAACCTTTAGAGAAATATCTCGTGCATTGCCTAATGTACAGTTTATACCTTCACTAGATACTCAGTTTGCTAATAAATCTAAGGAAAATGTTACCCAACTTTGTGAAAAATATAATATTCCTATTCCTAAAACAAAAATATTTTATGAACCCTCAGAAGTAGAGCCGTTTTTTAAAAAAACGGTTTATCCTAAAATTATTAAAAAATCCTATGGCCCTTCTAATTATGGCGGATATTTTGTTCATAAAGTAGATAGTTACCAAGAGGCCACCGCATTACTCAGTAAGAAAAAATATTATCCCGTTTATACACAAGATTTTGTCCCTATGGCCGCTGATATCCGCGTGATGTTAATTGGTCATAAACCTGTTTGTGCTTTTTGGCGCAGACCACCTGCAGGCGAATGGTTAACCAATACCAGTCAAGGTGGCAGCATGGACTATATGAAGGTACCTCAAGCAGTCTTAGATCTTGCGGTTAGCGTGTCTAAAGTTGCAAATGCTGAATACTGGGCCTGTGATGTTGCAGTGGGAGTCGATGGAAAATATCGCATTTTAGAATGTGCAACTGCTTTTGCTGCCTTTCCTTATATTCGTGATTGGATTGGTCAGTATTTAATGTGGAAATTTTCCGCAGGTCAATTTCATCAACCTCATATTCCCCTCTATAACTGGGAAGAATTGTGTAAAATTAGCGCTCATGTTTTACGTACTATGCGCTATATCACTTTTGGACGAGAAGTCTCTCCAAGTTGCGATAGCGGTGAAATGTTTACGGCACAGAATGATGATAATTACCCGATCATCAATACCATTGACGGTAAGCAGGAAGAATGGCCGAGTGAAGTCTGGAACCGGCAAGATAACTACTGCAGGCGCGAAACTAACAGGCAAGTCGCAACAAAGACTAAGCTTGCCGATGAATGTTCCTTTCTAAATAAATCCAGTAATGCCCCCTCAAGTGAAGATAGTGATGAATCTCCGGCACTTAATCCGCCACTTAAAAATATCGAATCAATTTTAACCATGACGGTTGATGATATTGAATTTTTTTTAATGGGCATTAACGGCATAGGTAAAAAACACACTGAGCTCATTCTTCAAACCCTTGGTGTTGAAAGTACTTATAACAGCTTGCAGGGTGACGGCAGTCATTTTTATCAAGTGAAAAATATAAAAGAGAAAAAAGTGGCCAGGATCATGGAAGCTTGGCAAGTATTTAAGCTGAAGTTTAATTATTAGAGAGAAGAGGGATAATGAAAAAACAATATGTTTCGTATCAAGAGACCATTGATTTCCTGAATACGGCTGCCACTTTGTATCCTGATTTAATTAAGGTACAGAGTATTGGTGAAACGTGGGAAAAGCGGCCAATTATGATGGCGACGATTAGTATGGATGTTGCCAATGCGGACACTAAACCCGCTTTATTATACACTGGCACTATTCATGCGAGAGAGTGGATAGGTATTGAATTAGCGAATAATTTTATTAAGTATATTATTGATAATTATCAATTCAATCCTAAGTTGCAACAAGCATTAACGCTTAACACGCTTTATATTGTTCCTTGTTTAAACCCCGATGGATTTGAGTTCTCTCGGACTCATTTTTCATTTTGGCGAAAAAATCGCCGTGATAATGGTGATAGTACCTTCGGTGTAGATTTAAACCGTAACTTTGGCGTGCGATTTAAAACCCGATCCGATACCAGCTCAAATACTTACAGTGGCCCATCCGGCTTTTCAGAGCCGGAAACCTGTGCGATTCGTGATTTTGTTGAAACCCATAAAAATATTACCATCGCACTTGATTACCATTCGCAAGGTAATGTTTTCTTCCCGGCTCATAAATTTAATCATGAAGCTGAAATAGATACCACCGATCTCAATACGCTCTGCGCCAATATGGCCTTTGAAATAGAAAAAGTGACCGGTAGAAAATACGGGATTCATCGCGGAAAACCACCAACAAATTTAATTAATGGCAGTGCTCGAGAGTATTATTATAATCGCGGCATACTTTCTACCGTTGTAGAGGTAGGTACAAAAAATATTCCTGACTATATGGAAAATATGTCGGAAAGTATCAATGAAAATATTCCTGCATTAGTGCACGCTTTTGGCTCCGCTATTAACTACTCTCATTTAGCGCCTAAACGAGTCGATAATTTTAATCTCACTGAGTTAACTGAAAATAGTATTTCGTTAGCATGGGAATATTCTGATAACGATCCTGTCTATTTTGAAATTTATCGCAGTATCAGTCATAAAAGTCCATGTAGCGACGATAACCTTGTGGGTATTACTAAATCATTATTTTTTACGGATGTGCAGTTAAAAAGTGGTCGGCACTACTTTTATAAAATTCGAGCGGTTGATCAAAAAACTAAAATTAAAGGCCCTTATGCGCCTGAGCTTAAATTAAATACCTTATTAGCGCGTGACCGATATAGCAAAACCTTATTCCCTGCCAGTCAAGATATTGGTTATGTGGGGCAATATACCCCAGAAAAAAATCAGGAACATTTTGGTTTAAATTCTTTATTTATTGGGGTGAATAAGTCTCGTGGTATTTGTTACGGTGTCATCGCTTTTTCTCTCGACCGCCTACCTGATGATGCCTCTATTAAAGAAGCCAGTTTTTCACTCTATCCGATGAACAGGGTGAGTGCAAAAATTGAAGGCTATGGTGAATGGGGGATTTCATTTTTAGAGGCGAGCTCTGTCCCTAATATTCGTGACTATAACGATATTGCGAATGCGACCGTTATTCACTCGGGGCAAACCATTGAATCAGATCATGTTACTCAAGGTGTCTGGTGTGTTTGGCATTTAAACGGTAAAGAGCGTGATATTCTGCAAGAACAATTAAAAATGGGGACAGTGCTTATGCGTATTGATGGCCCTACTGTATTACCTAAAGGTAACGATTCTCAAATCATGCAATTTGACATCGGGTATGGTCGCTTTGGCTCTGGTATTCATTATCGGCCTAATTTGCACATCACCTATAGCCGTCAACCTGAAACCGTTGAAGTATATCCTACTGCTGTTAATACTATCTCTGAACATGGCATTGTATCTGGAAGTTTACAATCGGGTTATGATGAAAATGGGCATAAAATTTACGCTCAGTTAGCCTTTTCCTTGCATTCTATGCCTGATCCAGAAAAAACAGTGATCACCGATGCCTATCTAGAGCTTGAAAACACTAACGCCCTCAGTGATAAAAAAGACATTCGTTTTACTGTCGAACTTGCTGAATTTGAAGATGTTAATGTTGAAAGTATTAAGCAGCGTAAAAGTATTCAGTATATTGGATATGAAGTGGGTTATGAGCAATTACGTTATAAAACACAACATTTTTTTAATTTTGATACTTTGAGCAGAACAGAACTAGAAAGGTTTCATTTAGAAAATAAGCAAGCCTATTTCATTATTCGTGCAACCTCCGCATTGAAAAATGGGCAGGGAGAATTGATTAAATGGCTTAATGATCCCGTTCATGAAAAACAGGCTAAATTAGTTATTCAATATATTGAACGCGCTAAGGTTGCCTTACAGCCTCCAGGCGATATAAAGACATCAATAGAAAATAGTAAAACTAAAATCACCTGGGAAAACCCTAAAAGCAAAGACTTCTTGGGTTCTTTTGTGGTTAGAAATTGTTTTCATCCACCGCGTACGCCTTTTGATGGTGTTAAAATTTATGCGGGTCAAGATACCTATACCTATGATAGTTTTGGTAACCCTAATATACCGAAATATTATTCTATATTCTCATATGATGATGTGCCGAATTATTCAATTCCAGCTTGTATTCACTTCAGTGTTGAAGAAACTATTCCGGTGATTGAAATTGATCCTGAGGAGGTTGAAATGCAAGGAGATGAAGAGATGCAGAGTTCGGCTGATAATAATTAAATAGTTTATAAGCCTGCGAATATGCTCTGTAAAAAGGGCTAAAGAAACAGCTAAGGCAGCCTGCCGCCTAAATATTTTGCATAATCTACACTTAACCTCACACTTCAGCAGCTTCAGCCACTTTTCCTGAATCACGAATTACGCTGAAAGTCGCATAGATAGGGTTGTGGTCTGAGATTTTCTTTGTATCGATAGCTTCAGCTTGGAGTAATTTCAATTCTCTGTAGAAGATATGATCGAGTGGTTTTGCAAATATATGTTTGACATGATGGCCTTCCTGAATGTCTGCTTTTTCCAATCCGAGTGCGTGCTGAAAAGTCTCCAGTGCCATTATCCGTTTTTTTGTCCAATTATTAAAATCCCCTGCAACTATTATCGGGCCGCTACAGCTGTGCAGTACTGCTTTAATCTTCTCCAGCTCTTTTATAAATCCTTTTATGGAGACAAAATTGATGCCATGAATATTGACTATATGCAGAGTGCGGCCATCGGGCAGTTTGTGATGCGTGATAAGCATACTTTTATGGGTAATAAGACCGACTTCCCGCTGATGGGTAAGGTGTGAACTGATGGTGGTAAAGGCAATTTTGGTCGCAGTTAAAACGCCGTAGATATGTTGAGAAGTCTCTATATTGCTGGCCATCGCATAGGAAAAAGCATCCAATACAGAGGCAATCTTTTTTGGGAATTTGACCTCCTGGAAAAGCAGGAAGTCACAGGGGTACTCTTGGATCAGGGTTTCAAAGTTCTCTATAAACTGCGGGTGCAGGTTCTCTTTATGGATATTCCATACAATAAGGGAAAACGTGTCCGACAGGTTGTGCTGCTGATGGGCAAGTCTTTGCGGGAAAATACGTGGTGTAAAAATAAGTGATCCCTTAGGGTCTGTTGACCTTTCGTGTGCATTTATACAGCAATTTGTGGGTGCTTTATACAAGGCAGAGCCTGCAACCTGTCGTTATTCTACATAAGTAGGCGATAACATAGTCGATCGTATCTACAAATGCTGCCTTTCGGGTTCATCTAAAAGCGTCCTGCGCTGCGTTATGCGTCGTTTACATAGAATAACTATGTGAACGAAGCATGCCTTGCTCAGAATACGTTTAAATTGAACAAAATTTGTACTCCAAAGGTCAGCAGACCCTAGAGTTGAGGGGCTAAGATACGCATAAAATTTTCTGCAATACAACGGAGCCTGGAGGCTTCTTTCATTTGCGTGTCAGCATTGGTGATAAAACCCTGCATCCATTTTTCTATCTCGGAGATAATAGCTTTAGAATAGGCAAAGCTGACAACTTCGTAATTAAGCAGCAGGGAGCGGTTGTCAATATTGACTGAGCCTATCATAACGGCATCCTGGTCAAACAGAATGGCTTTGGCATGCAGCATCTTACCATTATATAAGACCAGATTGATTCCTTCTTCCTGCAGTTCTCGCATGTAGGAACTGCGGCCAAGGTCGGCGACTAAATGATCGGACTGCTTAGGTGTGATAAGTTTGATATCGACGCCATTGTGTTTGGCAATCTTTAGCGCATGCATTAAGGTCTCATCGGGCAGAAAGTAGGGGGTGACTATCCAGATGCGCTCTTTAGCCGAGTGAATTGCACTGATCAGTGCTTCAAAAAGGGCATCACCTTTGATATCGGGCCCAGAGGGCACAACTTGGATATAAGCATCGCCACAGACTTTTTGTAAGGGCCGAGTCGCTTGTCGCTGGGGAGAGTCGGAAGCATAGGCCCAGTCAGCTTCAAAGATCTGGGCATACTGATAGGCTGCATCCCCTTGAGTTTTGAACAGAATATCTTCGCACTGATCCTGTTTTTTTGCGGGCCCCATATACTTCTTTGATAGATTCATTCCTCCGGTAAGCAAGGTGGTCTCGTCAAAGAGATAGATTTTACGATGGTTGCGCAGATTAATGGAGTTTTGATAGGGCAGACGAAGTAGCGGCATAAAAAAGTGGACTTCGCATCCCGCTCTTCTGAGTTTTAGCAGTGGGCCCTGAAAAAAGTAGAGTTGATAGGAACCGAGTGAATCGAGTAGCAGTCGCACATGAACACCGCTTGACTCTTTCTCTATCAGGGCATCAATGATTGTTTTAGTGACCTTGTCTTGTTTTAGGATATAGGTACTGAAACTGATGCTCTTTTTCGCATTTTTGATTTCATTTATTAACGTGTTGTAGGCGTTGACGCTGTCACTGATAAACTCAAAACTGTTATGCTCACTTGCTCCGGCAAGACCGTTAGCGCGTATAATACCGTCTATGCTGTTAATTTTTCCGTTACTTTCGCTGGTACTTTTGACATGCAGAGATGATTTTTTCTTTCTAACCGGACGTTTGCGAACACCTATCAGAAAATAAAGTACAAGAGAGAAATAGGGGAGAATGATCATCAGTAGAAGCCAGGAGATGATACTCGTCGGAGAACGTCTTTGGTAGAGCATGTGCAGCATAGTAAACACGATAATAATTTCGGTTACGATAAAAACACTGTTGAGTGTTAAATACTCAAAAAAGTTGTTCTGCATAAAAAAGTTCCATATGTCTTGGATAATCAGAGAAAAATCGCCTTCAAGGTGAGATTGCGCTTTAGATTATAGAGCCAGAGAATAAGCGGGCCACTAAAGAGGAGGCGCCTCAAAAAGTTAAAAAAGTACATTAGTATCTCGTTTTTCCATATTATGAAAGTCGCCACAATTCCTTAAAATAGGGAAAAAATCAGGAGTGAGGATGCCGAACAATCGAAGTCGCTTTTGCCCCGATAAGGGATTGTATCAGCTAATAGCGTCGCGTTTTGATTGATTTTTGCGAGATTTTTTTTAGTACATTCCTGTTATGTCACATTCCTATTTAAACATGCCACGATTTTTCTATGGCAGTTGGCTTATCCATTATTATGCGCCCGCCGGCAGATATTTGTATTTAGCGACTGAATAGTTAATTGATACTTAAGCATAAGCTGTTTTTAAGCGAAAAAACATGATTCATAACTCATAACTCGCCTCTCGAAGCTGAAAGGCTGAAGGCTTGAAGGCTTGAAGCTCGCTAATCGTAGTTCATTGCTGGCCACTCGTGATTTGGGTATATAAACAAATGCAGCTCCTATTTTCTTATCAAAACTTAACTGGAATAGTGCTTTAGTGATTGATGTTATTTTAAAAACAAAATACTAAGCTACACTGATCTATTTTAATCGCTATCAGTCATTTATTGGTTTTTTAAGTTTAAAGGAACGAGTATGAAAAAAATCATTTCTGCACTCGGTTTAATGTATTTATCAGCCTGTACAATGCAACCTGCCAGGCCAGTCCAACCTGATGAACAGGGGCCGGTTAACAGTGAGGAGAGTCAATGTATTGGCAGCGTTGAATTAGATCCGCAGGTCGCTCAATTGTTTGCGGTGTCCGATGATCGTGAAATGCTGCAGCGTGCTTTAGGAAGTCCTGAACAGGGAAAATTATGTCAGGGTAAGGTATATCAACTTAAACCGGGACAGACTCTGCCGCTGCATCGTTCCTGGAACAGTACTAATCCAAGTAGTCAAATGGGGAGCTGGTGGGCATTTAATAAACCAACTGGGAAGGTCAGTTTATACCGTAATGATTATGAAATCTGTTATCAATGGTCACCGTTAGATAAATTAACCCAGTGTCAATTAAAAGCAGGGGCAAAGGTGGTGATTGGTAATGGACAAAGTGCCCAATGTTCGGCGTATTTATCTTATCCGGTCTCAGCAGTACAGCAGGTCTATATTGAGAATAGTAGTGAGTCAATGCAGGACTGTGAGCAGTTTGACGGTGTCTTCAAATGGCAGTCAGATATGATTGAATCAAACTGATAAAAGGGCCGTTATGGCCCTCAAATTAATTATCTCATCTTAATTAACGACTTTTATAGTTACGTTTTCGAGATTTTTTCTTTTCTATTTTATTTTCTGCCTGCTCAGCCATTAGCGCCGCCACTGCCACTTTTTCTACTGTTGCCATTTCCGGCGTTTCAATACTTAAGGGACCTAGTGCACCGGATCTTAATTCATTAAGTAAAATGGTGGAAACTTTATAGATATCAAAATGACCTCCGGCGCGTAAACAGCCTCGGCGCAATGCAATAGCTTCCATTAATTCATGGTCACTCTCGGGCAAGGTTTCCAGTTCGTAACGTTTTTTTAAACGTTCGGGATAATTCGCCAGCAGGTACTCAGCAGCATAATAAGCGATATCTTCATATTCAATTGCAGTATCTTTGATGGCGCCGGTAACGGCAAGACGGTATCCAGAATTTGCATTTTCGATTTTAGGCCATAAAAACCCGGGTGTATCGGAAAGCATGATTCCGCTTGGTAGGCGGATCCGCTGCTGTTGTTTAGTGACGGCGGGCTCGTTACCTGTTTTTGCGATAATCCGATCTGCTAATATATTGATAATGGTTGATTTTCCAACATTTGGAATGCCCATGATCATGGCTCTAATCTGTTTATCTTGGCCTAATTTATGGGGTAACATCTGTTCACACAGTTTGGTTATTTGATGTACTTGCTCAGGTTTGCTGGTGGTAATGGCAAGTGCTTTTATACCCTGCTCCTGCTCTAAATAAGTGATCCACTGTGCCGTAATCTCAGGATCGGCTAAATCTGATTTATTGAGTACTTTAATACAGGGGGTATTTTCGCGGATATGAGCAATGAGCGGGTTTTCACTGCTATAGGGAATGCGTGCATCAACGACTTCAATAATTATATCAACCTGAGGCAAGACCTCTTTGATTTGCTTGTGTGCTTTGTGCATGTGCCCGGGAAACCATTGGATATTAGCTTTACTCATTTGATTTTAAACTCTTTTGTTTTATATAGTATCCAATGGGGTGGTTCTTGGGGTACTAAATGTGATTGTAGGAATGATCGACAGTGATCCTGCTGAAAGAAAGTTTAACTTATTGAGGGGTAACCATCAAATATCATTGCTGGTGAGGTTATCTTATATTCGTATCTGACTATGATTAATCAGCGGATTAATCATAGTCAAGGTTCAAGGTTATTACTGTGATCGTAATGCAAGCTCACTTGAATGGGTAATCTCTTAATTATTCGATTTGGAGCATCCAATCTTTCGCTTTGATCTCAAGAACCTCTTTAGCTTTTATCTCGCGAATCTTTTTCGCAGTATCTGATTGTGATGCTTCTTTTTTTGCTGCCAGTGCTTCTTCCACAGTTTCTTGTGCCGATTTTTTTGCAAGTGGTATTTCCAGTTGCGGAAAGGGCACACCAGTCTTGTTCGCGTCGAGCAGAGCCTTCGATTGGCCAGCCATATGGGTATACAACGCTTGATAACTGCTGGCGATCTGTCCCATCAGTTTAGCGCTGTCGGAAAAGTGGTTACTGACCTGAAATTTGTAATTATCCAGTTCTACTTTGGTCTTGTCCAGCTCAGCTCTGGTCTTGTCCAGCTCAGCTTTGGTCTTGTCCAGCTCAGCTTTGGTCTTGTCCAGCTCAGCTTTGGTCTTGTCCAGCTCTGCTTTGGTCTTGTCCAGCTCAGCTTTGGTCTTGTCCAGCTCAGCTTTGGTCTTGTCCAGCTCTGCTTTGGTATTACTCTGCCCTTGTTGCCTGCTGCCTGAGGTTATACGACTAATAACAAAACCGATGATGCCACCAACAAATCCGCTGATAATAAAAATCAACATTCCGCTTATTTCTGTCATATCCACTCCTTAATATAATATATAATAAACCACCACGTCATCGGTATAACTATTTGAATAATATAGATTAAGACGATGCAGAAAAACTTTAGTCAAAGTAGGATAAGAATAAGCGCGATTTTAAATTATGCAAACTCATTAGCTAAGTATTCGTGGCTGGATGAGAGATAACAGTCAATCAATCAGAGTTATAATCGCCATTCGATAAACTTCATGCTTTTGGTATTAATTTAGACCCGATCGTTTCCCTGCCTTTTTTTTCTCTAAAAGCAGATGTTTATCAATGAATAGTGTAAAGCGACAGTGCTGCCATTTTTAACTATTAATCTGGGTAAGGGACTTGTGCAGGTTAAATTTTGATTTGTTTTTGGCAGTGCGACGTCAGGTATTGTTTGGGTGTTTGATTCAGACCATCGAGTCTCGGCTGTCTGAATATGACGTTGGTTCTTGCCAAGCATTAAAATTAAATTTCTGATTGCGCTAATTTTTCTTTTTTGTCCCGAGGCTGTACTCTGAAGTCCTGTCGCCACGCTGTTGTTATTGGAAAGATTATTGAGCATTTATAAAATGACTATTCACTACAGAGCTTAAGCGTTAGAATATTCACACTAATCAAGAACAGTGGAAGGTACCAATGGCTTATATACCCAGTAATTATAAAAGTTTAGAAAGCGATTATCGAGATAAAGCATTAAAATTATTTCCTTGGGTCTGTGGAAAGTGTGCGCGTGAATTTGTTTATTCAAATCTGCGCGAGTTAACTGTCCATCATGTTGACCATGACCATGCCAATAATCCGGCAGATGGCAGCAACTGGGAGTTATTATGTATCTATTGTCACGACCATGAACATGATAAATATACTCAGGCTGACCTCTACGGCAGCAGCGTTAAGGCGGGTGACGATGAGCACGTGAGTGCCACCTATAATCCCTTTGCGGATTTACTGAGTAAAATAAAAAAATAATTTTATGAATGTTTGTTTAATAACTTACTCTGCTCCGCACATTGAAACTCGCATTTACAGGCTGCATGGGTATAATCGCTTTTTTTATTGAGACCTAGAGTAAATTATGGAAAACTTATTGGACAAGCGTTTTCGAGGCTTTTTTCCGGTCATTATTGATATTGAAACTTCTGGTCTTAATGCGCAAACTGATGCTATTTTAGAAATAGCGGCGATTTTACCAGCGATGGATTCACAAGGTTATCTTTTTGCTGCTGAAAAAATTCATTTTAATGTGTTGCCTTTTGAAGGTGCAAATTTAGATCCGAAAGCCTTAGCCTTTACCGGTATTGATCCTTTTAATCCTCTGCGTGCTGCGGTGGATGAACGGGATGCACTCACCGAGATATTTAAATTAGTGCGTAAACATCAAAAGCAAAACCTCTGTAACCGGTCAATTATCGTTGCGCATAACGCCACATTTGATCAAGGTTTTATTAATAAAGCCACTGAACGCTGCAACTTAAAACGTATGCCATTCCATCCTTTTGTGAGCTTTGATACTGCCAGCATGGCCGGTTTGATTCTGGGACAAACGGTTCTTGCGAAAGCCTGCCAACAGGCAAGTATTCCCTATGATAATAAGCAGGCACATTCGGCTTTATATGATACGGAAGTGACTGCAGATCTGTTTTTTTATATGGTAAATAAATTGAAGGCATTAGGAGGTTGGCCACTCGCGCCGGTTTAAGCGGGGGGTAGGGTATGACTTTTCAGTTTAATATTGTGCTGACGTCGCGTTTATTCTTAGACAATAAAAAAGGGATACATTCAGTATCCCTTTTTTCTGGTGTGATTCAGCCTTTATTCTGACTCAGCTGTTGCTGTTGCAGCAACTGCTTGTTCAACAATAGGTTTTAATTCACCTTGTTGTGACATTTCCATGATAATATCGCAACCACCTACTAACTCACCAGCGATCCATAGTTGTGGGAAGGTTGGCCAGTTTGCATATTTTGGTAGCTCTGCGCGAATATCTGGGTTTTGTAGAATATCTACGTAAGCAAAAGGGTGACCACATTGCATTAGTGCTTGAGAAGCCTGTGATGAAAAGCCGCAGCTGGGTAATTTTGGCGAGCCTTTCATGTAAAGCAATACTGTATTTTCACTGATTTGGCTTTTGATTTTATCTAATGTTTCCATTTTTATATCCGGTAATTATGTTATTGGGATCGTGCCCATACTCTAGCACAGTCAGAATGCTTTATAAATATGGACTAATTAAATCTACTTTATCATAAACTTTCATTGACATGGATCATTTTCTTGGGGACTATTACAATAAGTTAAGATCAAAAATGATAGTAATAATCCTATCACTCATAACTATATAAATTAACTATATAAATTGGAGATTACAAACATGGCTTTTGAATTACCAGCATTACCCTTTGCAATCGATGCGTTAGAACCACACATTTCTGCTGAGACTCTTGAATTTCATCACGGCAAACATCATGCAACTTATGTTTCAAAATTAAATGGGCTAGTTGAAGGTACTGATTTGGCTGAAAAATCATTAGAAGATATCATTAAATCTTCTAAAGGACCTCTGTTTAACAATGCAGCACAAGTTTGGAACCATACGTTCTACTGGAACTGTCTGGCACCTAATGCGGGTGGCGAACCTACTGGTGCTGTTGCAGATGCAATTAATTCAAGTTTTGGTTCGTTTGCAGAATTCAAAGCAGCTTGGAATGATCGAGCAGTTAATAACTTTGGTTCATCGTGGACTTGGCTTGTGAAAAAAGAAGACGGTTCACTGGATATTGTTAACACATCAAATGCAGCTACCCCATTAACAGACGCAACAGTAACACCACTATTGACTGTTGATCTATGGGAACATGCATATTACATCGATTACCGTAACGCTCGTCCTAACTACTTAAATGGTTTCTGGGCATTAGTTAACTGGGATTTTGTGGCTAAAAACCTAGCATAATTAACAGCTTTATTTTATCTGCATGCTGCCCCTTTAAATCTTTGAAGAGAGCCAGCTAAGCAGTTCGGCTGTTGTTAATAATAAAAACCTTAATTTTTATATTAAGGTTTTTTTATGGGCGAGAGTATAATTATTGAATTAATATATCTTATTATTATTTAAAATATTGTTGGTTTTGCGTCACTAATTTAGATATTAGGCCTGAAAGGCGAGAATAAAGTGCTTCAATTCTTCTAAAAAACAGTGCCATGGCAATAGTGCCGACTAAAAAAGATAAGACAAATAATAACAACATGGTTGAAAAACTTTTTTCCTGATAATCATTAATTAAGCTAAGAATTTTTCCCTGCTCAAGAGCGATCCTAATATAACCAATCTTCTCATTGTCTTTATAAAGTTCGGCTATCTGCGGAATAATCCCCTGCGCTCGCTTATCATCGGAAGACGCTATGTTGAGCAATATAGGTAATGGCAGCGCATCTTCTGATTGGAAAATTATTTTTCCAAACTGATCGTATATTGTTACATCTCTGACGATAGGATCATCTGTTAACTCACTGATAAGTAACTGTAAATCTTCATTCTTCTGCTGTGACAGATAACGAGAGGCCTCCGAGGCTGCCAGGTTTGTTAATGAATATGAAAACCTTTCTGTTTGCTGATAACGAATCCCATCAGAAGTATTACGTAAGCTTATAAATTGATAGGCAATAATGCTACAGATAATCAATAAACTTGAAATTTGTACTGTCCGTAGCAGATAATACATTTTTTTATGCATTTATTATTCCTCAAGAACTGGCGGGTAAAACTTGCAATGATAAATCGCAATAGTTATGGTGTTAGCCATAATTTAAACCCATTTAGGTGTAGGTATTTTACAGTGAAAGTAATCAAAAATCTTTGTAACCCTTCAAATTCTCAATCACTGATTCAATGGCGAGATTGTTTAAAAGAAGATCTTAATGAATTAGAAAATCTCTTTTACCATCAAGGAAACTTAACGCAAGTATTACTTTCTGATTTTACAGTGAAAGCAGAACTTATTGTGATGGGCAAACAATTTACAACATTAGATTTACATAACCTACTCACCTTTTTAGAAAATGAAAAAATCGATACGATACAATTATTTGCACCTGAAATAATAGAAAATACAGTGGTTATGTGTTTTTCTTTAAATGCTTTCCCTTCCTCTTTAAAGGTTAAGTTAGATAATTTTGCAGCAAGGTTTAAGTTAGATTTTGCGTTGATGAAAAATTTCCCTGACTGGGGTAAACCAGGTTTAGTCTTGATGGACATGGACTCTACCACTATTCAAATAGAGTGTATCGATGAAATTGCACGACTGTTTGGTGTTGGCGAGCAGGTATCAGCAGTAACGGCTTTGGCGATGCAGGGAAAAATAGATTTTAATGAAAGCTTAAGGACACGAGTTGGTAAATTAGCAGGGGCACCTGTTTCAATTTTAAAAGAGGTTGCAGATAATATGCCCTTGATGCCGGGCTTGCTTGAACTCATCAAGGGCTTAAAGAAAAGTGGTTGGAAAGTGGCTATTGCTTCAGGTGGGTTTAACTATTTTGCAGATCGCTTAAAAGACGACCACGGTTTTGATATGGCTGTCGCAAACACCCTGGAAGTTGTCGATCATCATTTAACTGGTCAAGTTGTTGGTGAAATAGTTAACGCCAGCGTCAAGGCACGGACACTGTCTGAATTAATGGAGCGCTTTGATATTCCAATATCACAAACCGTTGCTATTGGTGATGGGGCTAATGATTTAATGATGCTGCAGGCGTCGGCGATGGGTATTGCCATACATGCCAAACCAATAGTACAAGAAAAAGCAGCAGTATCACTGAACCATTTGGATTTGTATGGGGTATTGGGCATTTTAAGTGCCAATAAGGGCACTCATTGGCATTAAACTTCAATTTTAAGAGGGGTAATTGCAACAGAGGGGGCGATAAGTTTGAGGTTTGAATCAAAATGCGTCTATACCCTATAAATTGTTAATTAAGCAATAGGGTATAGCACTATGTCATAGATAATAATTGATCTGTATTAGACATTAATTGATTCATTTGTCTTTATTTTATTCGCTATATCAAGTTCAATAATACGTTGCAAATGAGCCAAATTGTCTACACTTACCGTTAAAAACTTAATGCCTAAAACACCTAGTCGTTGATGCACAATCATACCACTCAATTTGAGCTCGATGTCTCCCCCTTCCTGTGTTAACGTCATGCGGACGTTATCATCTGGAAGACCTGGCCAAGTGTCAGGACATTCAATTGAAGCTCCCTGAGCCGTTATATCTAATATTTTAGTCTGCCATGTTTCTAAATCTGTTGCGCCTTCACGGCTCAATATACAAGACCCAATATGTTGAACACGTGGAAATTCCCGTTTTTCTTTCATAACCTTCCTTTTTTATTTCGTTATTAGGGTGTTCCTATATTACAGATAAATTGCTCATATATAATGGGCAATTGTTCGCATATAAGCGATTTAGCCAATACATTATGGTGTGAAATTGTTCCTTCTATAAGGGACTGATCCAATTGTTCAATAGCCTGCTGAGCAATTGGAAAATAGCTTATATGCCAAGGTTCAATAGCCACTCCACCGTTATATTTTTGGTACGGTCGATAAAATCCAAAGGATTTCATATTCTCTGAGAGCCATTGAGAGAGTTCAAAAAAGTAGCCTGCTTCACTGTATTCACTGACAGTTAATTGTAATTTTTTTCCCGCCGGAAGGCAATTTGGATCAAAAATATCAAAATCGGTTCCCCAATGATGGCGACTGGTACCCGGTAAAGCAGACCAGTGGAGAATGGCAAATAATTTTTCAACCTCAGAGAGTGTCTCTATTGCTAAGGGGTGCCCATCTTTATTCAATATCTTGGTTTTGCCTGAAAATTTATTATTCCAGATTAATTGCTGCCGTTCAAAACTACGAAATCCACTGGCTATTTGCAGATTAAATCCGGCTTTTTGTGCTGCGAGTTGCAGTCCCTTAAAAGCAGAGACAACCTGTTTATGCACATAAAGATCATCTGAAAGTTGGGTCAAATGTGAATACACTTGACCGGTTAATTGCTCAGCTATCATGTTAACAATTTTTCCAGAGTCAGCCGGTGAATATGTACCAGCTCCTCCAGGTCGGCAATTTTTACTGATTCATTCACTTTGTGAATGGTTTTATTGCCGGGACCCAGTTCAACAACTTGCGCTCCTGTCGGTGCAATAAAACGTGCATCGGAGGTCCCACCACTGGTGGAAAGCTCAGTTGTTAATCCATTGACAGCAAAGATAGCCTCACTTACGGCATTAGTCAACGAACCTGGTTGGGTAATAAATGGTGAGCCGTTATAAGTCCACTTAATCTGGTAATTAAGCTTATGTTTTTGCAAAATAGCTACCACACGTGCAATTATCATCTCGGCTGTTAACTCGGTCGAATAACGAAAATTAAACTGAATCTGTGCTTCTCCAGGAACAACATTACTCGCGCCCGTGCCAGCATTAAAATTGGTTACCTGAAAACTGGTTGGTGGGAAATACTTATTACCCTTATCCCACTCCATCTGTGATAACTCAGTGAGCGGTCCGATGCAGGTATGAATAGGGTTTTCGACCATGTGCGGGTAAGCCACGTGACCCTGTACGCCATTAATGGTTAAATCGGCCGTTAATGACCCTCTGCGACCATTTTTAATAGTATCACCCACATGCTCTGTGCTTGAGGGCTCTCCAACAATACAATAATCTATTTTTTCATTGCGCGCTTCAAGTGTTTCAATTACGCGCACTGTGCCGTTGATAAAAGGTCCCTCTTCATCGCTGGTGATAAGTAAGGCAATGGAACCCTGGTGATCCTGGTGTGCTTTGATGAACTGCTCTAACGCAATGATAAAAGCGGCAATACCACTTTTCATATCCGCAGCGCCACGGCCAAATAAAAAACCATCGACAACGGTTGGCTCAAAGGGAGGGTAAGTCCAATTTTCTTCAGGGCCGGTTGGTACCACATCGGTGTGTCCCGCAAAACAAAAAAGCGGTTTTTCTGTGCCTCTGCGTGCCCATAAATTGGTAGTATCTGCAAAGATCATTACTTCACACTCAAAGCCTAATTTTTCAAGTCTAGATATTAATAACTGCTGGCACCCTTCGTCGCTTGGGGTAATCGAACGTCGGCTTATTAAGTCTTTTAAAAGAGCCAAAACTGGGCTGTCTGACATAATGTTTCCTTTATAATGAAAATAGAGTTTGGTAAGTATCGATGTTAAAACCTAGCTGATAGTGATTATTATGGCGCAGAAGAGGGCGCTTGATTAATGTTGGGAATGCTATAAAGAGTGCGATGACAGTTTCGGCAGATAAATTTTCTTTCTGTTCAGCCGTCAGTTGCCTGAAGCTGGTGCTGCGTTTGTTAATAAGATCTGTCCACTCAATATTTTCTAAAAAAGAGTCAAGCAGGGTTTTATCTAAACCGTCTTTACGGTAATCATGGAAAGTATAAGGTAAGTTGTTTTGCTCAAGCCATTTTCGGGCTTTTTTAACGCTATCGCAATTGGGAATGCCATAAAGTGTGGTGTTCATTTTTTACTCGTTAGCAATAATAGTTAAAATATTGTAACAATTAATAATAATAAGATCAGCACAGAAACTAAAAGAGTCGCATCAGCGACTCTTTTAAAAGTTAAAAAAATTTCGTTTATTTAACTATTTTAAGGACAGGATCAATTCCAACTACAACAGTACCAGACATTTTTTGCAGTTCTTTAATTTCATCCATGTTTGAGATAACAATAGGCGTCAGGATTGATTTTGCTTTTTCAGTCAGAAATGCAAGATCAAACTCAATAATGGTATCACCCATTTTTACTTTTTGGCCTTCTTCAGCAATACGTGTAAAACCTTTACCTTTCAGCTCAACAGTATCAATACCGAAATGCACAAAAAGCTCAATACCCGTGTCAGATTCAAGCGAGAATGCATGATTTGTTTCAAATATTTTACCAATTGTTCCGTCACAAGGAGCAACCATTTTGTTGCCGGTAGGACGAATGGCAATACCATCACCCACTATTTTTTCAGCAAAAACAACATCAGGCACATCTTCAATCGCTACAATTTCACCAGAAATTGGCGCAATCAGATTGATTGTGTTTTCAGTTGCAGTGTTACCTGAAACCGCTTTTTTTAATGAATCAAAAAAACCCATAGTCGAACTCCCTATTATTGTTAATAGTTATATTTTTTAAATGAACTATTTTTGTTTTTATATACATTGTAGTTCGTTTAAATATTTAGTTAATACCTTTAGTTTTGTTGAAATCTTTAACTAAGGCTTCAATTTCAGCTGCTGTGGCGACTGATAATGCTTGATCAGCAAGTGCTTTTACGTCTGCATAATTAGTGTTACGGATAATTTTCTTAACCGTTGGAATAGACATAGCACTCATGGAGAACTCATCAAGGCCCATGCCGACTAACAATAATGTCGCTTTTTCATCACCCGCTAATTCGCCACACATACCCGTCCATTTACCTGCCGCATGAGAAGCATCAATCACTGTTTTGATAATGCTTAATACAGAAGGTGTCATTGGATTGTAGAGAGCAGAGATAAGTTCATTACCGCGGTCTACAGCAAGGGTGTATTGGGTTAAATCATTTGTGCCAATACTGAAAAAATCAACTTCTTTAATCAAGTGATGCGCAATAGCTGCCGCTGCCGGTGTTTCGATCATAACACCGATTTCGATTTCTTTATCAAAATCGACACCTTCTGCAGTAAGTTCCTCTTTCAGTTCATCCAAAATCTCTTTTAGTCGACGAATTTCTTCAACTGAGATTATCATCGGGAACATAATACGAATTTTACCAAATGAAGATGCACGCAATAAAGCACGTAATTGAGGATTCATTATTTCTGGTCGATCGAAACAGATGCGGATTGCACGCCATCCTAAGAAAGGATTCATTTCTGTTGGCAAATTAAGGTAGGGTAAATCTTTATCGCCACCAATATCCATTGTACGTATAATACAAGCTTGACCATCCATTGCTTCAACAACGTCTTTATAAGCTAAAAACTGTTCTTGTTCAGTGGGTAACTGGTCACGATCCATAAATAAGAATTCAGTGCGGTACAGACCAACACCCTCAGCACCATTACGTTTTGCACCTTCAGTATCTTTAACACTGCCGATATTGGCACAAACTTCCACATGATGATCATCAAGTGTTACTGCAGGCAAGTCTTTCAATTTGGCAAGTTCAGCTTTATCAGCCAAGAAGCCTGCTTTGATGCGTTTCGCTTCTTCAATTTCCGCATTCGTCGGATTAATAGTAATTTTATTATTAAGTGCATCTAAAATGATTAAATCACCATTTTTTACACGCTTAGTAATATTTTTTGTACCAACGATCGCAGGAATTTCGAGGGAACGTGCCATGATTGAAGTATGTGATGTTCTGCCGCCAATATCAGTGATAAAACCCAGCACTTTATCAAGGTTGATTTGTGCTGTTTCTGATGGTGTTAAATCATTAGCAATTAACACAACCTCTTCAGTAATATCACTTAAATCAACAATTTTGATACCCAGTACATTTTTCAGTAAACGGTTACCGATATCACGAAAATCAGAAGCACGTTCACGTAAGTAAGGATCTTCTAGCTGTTGAAGCATGTTGGCATTTTCTTCAAAAATAGAATTAATCGCAACATCAGCACTGCATTTATTTTCACGAATGTGGGAAACGATATCTTCTTCTAGCTCTTCATCATCAAGTAGCATCAGATGGCCTTCAAAGATCGCCTCTTTTTCTTCGCCAAATTTTTCAAGTGCTTGTTGTTTGATAATTTCAAGTTGAGCTGATGTTTTTGCCCGCCCGTCTTTAAAACGTGCGATTTCTTTATCAGAATCACTCACTTTTGCCTTATTAAGGGTAATTTCATCTTCCTGTAATAATAATGCCTTCGCTATTGTTATACCAGGAGATGCTAGAATGCCAGATATCATAATCCATCCTTTAAAGTTCTAATTAAAATTTGGACTCTTTCTATAAGTAATTGTAATTAAAAGATTATTTTTCAGTAATCCAATAAGAAAGAGCCTAAAATTTACAAATTATACAATGAAATTATACCAAAGTGGCCATTAGTTCAATCAGTGCTTCAACGGCTTTTTGTTCATCGCTACCTTCAGCTTTAATGTTTACTTCAGTGCCCTGAGTTAATCCTAACGTTTGTAGTTTAAAAAGACTTTTGGCACTCGCAGATTTTTCACCAACTTCAACCGCAATGACAGATTCAAAAGATTTAGCTTCTTTTACAAATTGTGCTGCTGGACGAGTATGAAGGCCGTTTGGTGCAGTGATAGTTACTTTTTGTTCAAACATAGTGATGTCCTAATATTATGAGAAATTAGTTGTTATTTTATCACCTTACTAAATCATAAGGTGATGTGATAATAAAGAAATATTGTTGTGTTACTTAAAATAACCAATAAAGTTAACTCGGGTGTTAATCTAGGTCAAGTTTTTGTTTGCCAGTTAGTTATTAAGGGTTAAAACCTTATTATTAACGGGCAGATGACATTGGTTATTCTAAAAATGATGAGGATACTCCGTAAAAACGGTGAATAGGTCAATATATTTTTGCTTAGAAGTGATAATAATTTCATTTCACTGTGTTTTTTTGTGATTTGTCTTGTTAAAAAGGGGCGAAAAGGGGGTTGACAAATGATATTTTCTAAATTTGGTGGGATATACCCAAATCAGTCTAGGTTGCTGCTCATAGCCTCTTAGCAGTACCGTTGAAATGATACGAGTGAATCTAAAGGTATACCAGAAGCAGTTGCTTCAGTTGTCTCTAGACTCGCTCAAAAGTCGCGAGGAAATGCTTCACTCACAACGCTGTTATTTCAACACAGTCTATATTGAAGGGAAATTTTCACCTTCAAAAGCACCTGCAAAAAGTGCGCTTGATAAATAACGTTCAGCTGCACTTGCTAAAATAACAACAATGTTTTTGTCTTTAAATTCATCTAGCTCGGCTAAACGAGCAGCAGCAACAACGGCAGCGCCCGATGAAATTCCTGCTAGAATACCTTCTTCTTCCATTAAACGACGCGCCATTGCGATTGAATCTTCATTACTGACCGCTTCAACACGATCAATTAAAGAAAGATCTAAATTCTTTGGAATAAAACCAGCGCCAATACCTTGAATTTTATGCGGGCCAGGTTTGACTTCTTCACCGGCGAGCGTTTGTGCAATCACCTGAGAGTTTGTTGGCTCAACAGCAACACTAATAATTGCTTTACCTTGAGTCTGCTTAATATAACGACTGACACCTGTGATTGTCCCACCAGTACCCACTCCAGCAACAAATACATCGATTTCGCCATCGGTATCATTCCAAATTTCAGGACCTGTTGTTTTTTCATGAATTTCAGGGTTAGCTGGGTTATCGAATTGTTGTAATAACAAGTATTTAGAAGGATCTGTACTCACAATAGCTTCAGCTTCAGCAATCGCACCTTTCATACCTTTTGCGCCATCGGTTAATACTAAATTAGCCCCTAATGCTTTTAATAACTTACGACGCTCAATACTCATTGTATTTGGCATCGTTAAGGTGATTTTATAACCACGTGCAGCGGCAACAAACGCCAGCGCAATACCGGTATTTCCACTTGTAGGCTCAACAAGTTCAACATCTTTAGTTAACGTGCCTTTCTTCTCTGCGTCCCAAATCATGTTTGCACCAATACGGCATTTAACACTGAAGCTTGGGTTACGGCTTTCTATTTTTGCAAAAACATTACCAGATGTAACGTTATTTAAGCGGACCAGAGGTGTTTTGCCGATAGCTTGTGAATGGTCACTAAATATGTTTGACATGTCATTCCCTTTTTTTATTGAATATTTATTAATATTGCAGCAATATTGCGACAATATAGTAGCATCTCGAATATAACGGATCTATTGATTGTGATGAAATGAAATTTTGTTATAGCATATAGGATTTTACGATAACTTAGCATTATAGCGTTCTATACCCCGCTTGTTATTGATTTTAAATAAAAAATTCCAGTTTAAACCCCTCTGCATTGGTTGGAATAGCAACAACTTGATAATAAGCATTTCTTTTAAATGTACTTTTGGCTATTGAAGTATTAAAAGACAGTTTTTGATAAAAAGAGGTAAATATGGAGTCCAAGTATAAATAGGTTGCTTCCGGAATTTGAAAAGCAGGATTTAAATAAAATGCCGTAGAGTTTTGTTTAATCCTTTTCTGATACTGATACTGAGCCTGTAATGAATTCATCTGCATTTTTTGGCAAAACAGCACATTGCCAGGAAAGAAGCTAAAATAATAATAAGTTTGATTACAATCTTAGCTTGCTTTTCTAGTGATTAAAATATGAATTCGTTTTACTCATTAAATCTTAATTAATTTTAAGGTTAACAGTTGCTTATTCATAGTTTAAATAATTCAAATAATCATATAGTTGCTTCAATAATTCTATTTTTTCCGGATTGCTCTGATTTTCAAGTGCAAGCGCTTCAAGTTTTTCAATATAGGCTTCACTGTTTTCTAATAAATAATTTTGGCGGTGCCTTGCCCATTTCTCCTGCTCTGCTACATCCAATGAATCTGGTGCATTTCTGGCCCTGTAATGCCATAATAGTATGCCTAATCGGTCGTCTTCAAAGTTGAATTCTTTATTACCTAACGCTGGCCAAGTGCTGTTACAAACTTCTTCGCTTAGCGCTTTGTCTGCCGCAGACAAGAATCCTCCGCTATATAACATCTCCTCCACGGATTTATTTTCCGTACTCGGCGTTTCCTGTATAAAAACCTTTTGTAGTTTTTCTGCAAGTTCTGGCTGGTTACTTAAAAAATCTAATGAACGTCGACATTGTTTTCGATCAATCCCCAATTGATCGGCACGTTCCTCGGTTAATGTTTTTGCCGGTGCAATAATAGGACATTTATTAATATGGATTAATTTTATGGCGGGTCGTTCAATGCCTTCCGGTAAATCAATACTGGGGGTATATAAGTAGGTTTGTATTTGTTCTATCGAAAGTGTTGCTAACCCGCTTAAATCTTTATTTAAATCAACGACTATAACGGCATTTTTATTAGAAGGATGTTGCGTGATAGGCATCACGTAGGATGCGCAGCCTTGGAGGGCTGGAAACATTCCCGAAACATGCACTACGGGTGTATTACTCCCCAGTTTAAGTTGCGCCATAACATTATTTTTTTTACGCAGGCCAAAGAAATAATCATAGAGCTTAGGATGTGTTTCTTTTATTAACTTTGCCATGGCAATGGTGGCATAAACATCTGACATTGCATCATGCGCTTGTTGGTGCGCGAGGCCATTTTCTTTGGTTAACAACTCTAAACGAAAGGAGGGTGCATCATTCTCATCGACGGGCCAATTTATACCCTCAGGACGCAAAGCATAACAAGCTCTTACCAGATCGATAATATCCCAGCGCGAACAGCCATTTTTCCATTCACGCTGATAAGGATCGCGAAAATTTCGATACAGCGTAAAGCGCGTTATTTCATCATCAAAACGTATATTGTTATAACCCACAACACAGGTGTTTTTCTGGCTGAACCGTTGATTAATAAGCGCAATAAACTCACTTTCTACCATGCCTTTTTGTAATGCACGTTGTGGTGTGATCCCGGTAATTAAGCAGGCTTCAGGATTTGGAAGGTAGTCATTGGGCGGTCGGCAGTACCATTCATCAGGTTCAGAGATAATATTTAAATCGAGATCGGTACGAATACCGGCAAATTGAGCAGGGCGATCTGTTCCAGGATTAAGTCCAAAGGTTTCATAATCGTGCCAGTATAACGTAGGCTGATCGCCGGTGTTTTTTTGTGTTGTTTCTTGTGCTGAATTACTCATTTAAAACCTTGTTTTTTAAAGTGTTTTTTTATTTTGTTTTATTCTGTTACTTTTTATGCGCTGCCGTCTGCTAATTTTACACTCAGTTTTAACTTACTTTGCATTACAGTAGACTATATTATTGGATTCAAAACTGCGCATTATCAAGGCTCCTTATATTGGAATCTCCGACATATCTGACCGTGATGGTTTAATTGTCCGTATCACTAAAAATGCAGTGGTTACTTTTAATCTTCGTTTTTAATGGCTTAGTAACGCTAAACCTATATTGCTTGACCATTTCAGAGATTAGACTAGCTGAGGCACGAGAGCAAGTCATTAAGCACAGGTGTGCGGTGTGTGATGGTGATGGTCCCAGACATTTACTTAATAATAGTTTTGCACATCCATTATTAGGCAATGTTGCTAAGGAATATTTAATATTACGCATTGATAGAGACCTGAGTGAAAACGCCATCTTTTAATTGCTACTTTGATGCGCCGTTACCGTACAGGTGAATGGGTGGCGCTATTGCTGAGAAGTTTGTGTGTGGCACTTCACTATTTTATTGCTTAATCTTTTACAATTAGTCCTTAAACCAGTCAGTACAATAACTGGGTTTAACAGAAAATGTATTGCATAAATTGACAATACTTTTTTGATCGCTAATCTCCGTCGAGTGAATGCCGCTAGTAATAAACAAACTGGATATAGAGGCGCCATTTGCACCCGCAATATCGTGTTCTAAGCTATCACCGACGGCAATTGCACGATCCCATCCGCCCACTAATTCATTGCACATCTTATAAATGTCGCTCTGAGGTTTTCCATGCCAGTGTACAATCCCACCCATCTCCTGATAAGCTTTTGCAATGCTTCCCGGACAGATTTTTAACGAGCCGTCAGGGTTCATGGCAACCAGATCTGGATTACTAACCACTAATTCAAGATTCCTTTGATAAGCTAATTTTAAATCATTCGTATAATGGCTAAGATCTCCACGAGCAACGCCACAACAGAGAATAAATGATGCATCTTGAATCGCCGACTCTGTTAATCCACAATCTTCGAGCACACTAGCATCTTCATCCCAAGAGAAAAATAAGGCATTTTTACCAAGCGCTTTAAATTTTCCTGAATTGAAATTGTGACGCATATGCTCACCGGAAGTTAACACATCGAGATAGAGCGCGCGGCTAATGCCTGAGTCTTGTAAACGTGTATGAGAAAACTTTCCTGTATTACCGCTGTTAGAAAGAATCACTACTTTCTTGTTATGCTCTTTTAAAAATTGTAATGCCTGAATAGCTTCTGGAAATGCTTCGCCGCCGTTGTGCAAGACTCCCCATTGATCTAAAATGAAGGTATCAAAGTCATTGATTATATCTTTAAGGCCATTAATTATTTTCACTTGAGAGGATTCCTGTTGTATTAATAGCGATGGGATAAATCGCCAGATTTGCTCTTACTAGGGCGGAATAGTCCGTTCAGCAAGGAGATTTAATTCATATATTGTCAAAGCTGAGGTGAAATTTGAATTGTCCGGGCCCTGAATAAAAAAGTGACAGAACTAAAAATCAATACTACACCCTATGGCACTAAAGGGTACTATCAACTTAGCAATAACCTTTGAAATCATGATGTACACTAATGATGAATAATACTAATAATGACTCAGGTTATTGTTATCTGGCACAAATCATTAGTCATATTGTTTGGTTTTACGCCCTATTTACCTTTAGTTTCAGCTACATAGAAGAGTTGCTTGCTGATCGACATGTCATTGTAAGCTAACAAACTATTTGGCAGTGGTGTATCTAAAAGGGGCCGAGGGTCACCCATTAGTAAGTTCTGGTCAAGCTGGTATGTAAGCTTCCTTGGTTTTTTTTAACCAAATATTAAATTGTACATGAACTGCTAATTTGTTGCTTATTAATACACACTTAAAAAATCACAATGTTGGTGTCAATATGCACCAGTCACCTATTTGGCTTTTTATTATTGGGAAAGTAAGCCTTATCTCATCGAAAGCTTCGATTAAAACACTTCGAAGATGACAACCTTGAGCTGTCATATTCTTATCCCAAATTTAGGTTAGAATGGCTTAACTGTTCAATATACTTCTTCCTTGGCAAAATATATTTTGCAGTTTTATAAAATCAGCCCTGCAGTCTTTATTTTTTTTGATTTTTTTTATTCAGATAGTGAGTAAATAAAGGAGACAGTAGGGAGGTTAGAATCATTGCCACCATCAGTGAGTATTGATAAAAACTAAAAGACTCTCCAAGCAACAATAAGCCCATTAAAATCCCGGCTACCGGGTTGCTAATGCCGGCAAAAGTAAATTCAACCACTGTCATGCGGCCTAATAACCAGACATATAAGCTATAAGCTAAAACCGTATTAAGCAGGATCAGCCACAGTAATCCCAATCCGTTTAAGAGGTTAAAATTCTGCCACACATTAATATATTGTGTCGGTGAAATAATGGCCTGCAGACTTGCTACAATCGCTAACAGACTTCCCCCTAAAATTAATTGCCAGGATAAAATCGTCCACCAGTGAATGTGCTTACTTAAAGATTTAGTGATATTGCTGCCCAGCACAATACAAGTTATCGCGCCTGCCAATGCCAGTAAACCGAGACTGCTCAATTGTATTTTTTGTGGATCAAATAAATGCCAGGCTAAGATTATCAATAATATTCCGGAGAGAGTTTGTACTTTAGTGGGGGACTTTTTATAAATAAGCCAATGGAATAGCATCGCAAAAACAGGTACATAAATCATACCCATACTCGAGATGGCCGAAGGCAGAGTTTGTGACATCACAAATAATAAGCTAAAAAATAGCGCAATATTAATGGCACCCAGACGCAGTAAAACAGCCCAGTTATTAGGTTTGGGTAAGTTGGGTTTAATCATTAATAACAGTAAACCCGCAGGCAAAGCACGCAGCGCACCCAGTAGCAGTGGTGGCCAACCCTGAAGGCTGTATTGCGTGACGGCATAGGTCGTACCCCAACAAAAAGCCGCCACCATCGCCAATATAATATTCATATTTTTATCTCTATATATCTTTACGCTAAGAGCCTGACTGAGAATAGAATGCACTAGTGCAAAAAACCAAAGTTGGTCGCTTTTGGAAGCATGTATATTAAATTTTAAAAAATATCCACAGTGTGACATTTTTTGTAACCCATTTCTAATGTCATTCCCATTTTTAATCTTCTAGCAAATATCAAAAATACGATCGAGGTAATAATCAGTTACGAATATTTTTCGGTATTGAAATTAACTTCAGTTGGATTATAAATTTAATAATATTTATATGATCATTTTAAAAGATTTAGCGATTTGGGTTCTATTTTACCTCTCAATAAAATCAGATATGGTAAGTATACGAATACGGAACCTAGCATATTGAGTTGCAGCTAATATTTGTGATAAATCTTCGTTCATATTACATCCTCCTCAGTAAAATTAATGAAATTGCTATCAGTTATGTCTGCCAGTGGTAGCTGACAGGTAGATTAAAATCGTAACATTATCTTGAGCTGCCAATGCCAGTTTCGTTCACAAGTCATAAAGCCTTATATAAGTAGGCCAGAAATCAGGTTTGGTCTTTAATATCGATAATTTTTTCTTCTTAAATCTATTTTTTAGCACCAAAAAAGTGCTCTCTTGCACCATCTTGTGTTTTCTTGTTTTCCGAGTGCTTTAGTCATTTAAATTTAACTGATTGTTTTTAAATAGTTTAAATTTTCAACCTCTTTTGGCGCGATTGTTGCAAGTATCTTATTTGCTGTTCCAATCGTTTTGTTTTTTTATTGTAGTTATACGGAGATACCAGATGAAATTATGTAAAGTATTAGGAAATGTATTCACCTCTTTATTGTTAGTGTTTACGATCCACTCAGCGCAAGCTAATCAGCTCGAATCTATTAAAAAAGCGGGGGTGTTAAGAGTGGCTGTCCCACAAGATTTTCCACCTTTCGGCTCTGTTGGTACTGATTTCAAACCTCAAGGTTATGATATTGACATGGCTGCCTATTTAGCCGATGAATTAAATGTGGAGCTTGAACTTGTTGCTGTCACCAGCGCTAACCGCATACCTTACCTACAAACACGTAAAGTGGACCTGGTGATATCGAGCCTGGGTAAAAATCCAGAGCGCGAAGCTGTTATTGATTTTAGTTCAGCTTATGCGCCATTTTTCCTTGGTGTCTTTGGTACCGATAATGAAATGGTGTCTTCGCCAGCGGATCTTAAGAATAAAACAGTCGGTGTTACCAGAGGTTCAGTGGAAGATCTTGAATTGACTAAACTGGTCTCCTCAACGACGACTCTGCAACGTTATGAAGATAATAATGCAACATTATCAGCCTTTTTATCTTCTCAAGTGAGTCTTATTGCGACAGGTAACTTAGTGATTGCTGAAATTGCCACTCGCTTTCCAGAAAAAGCGCCTAAAACAAAATTTTTATTAAAAAATTCACCTTGTTATATCGGTGTGATGAAAGGTGATGCTGTATTGCTTAAAGAAATTAATCGTCTTGTTGCTAAAGCTAAACAAGTTGGTGTACTTGAAGGATTTTCACAGAAATGGTTAAAAGCCCCATTTCCTGCAGACCTCAGCGCATAACTTACTGACAATATAAGCACTTTTCTATGAGCTATAATCTTGATTTTTATGGGTTGGTTCCTTATCTGCCACAGTTTGTGGCAGGTGTAGGTACAACAATACAACTAACGGTTATTTCTACCGTTTTAGGGTTAATACTCGGAACATATTGTGCGGCAGGGCGTATTAGTAAAGCGCGTTGGTTAAATTGGATTTGCGCTGTTTATATCGAAGTGACGCGAAATACGCCCTTTATTATTCAATTGTTTTTTATCTTTTTTGGGCTGCCCGCATTAGGGATTAAGCTTTCTGCATGGCAGGCAGGAATGATTGCGATGGTGTTTAACTTAGGTGCTTACAGTGCCGAAATTATTCGCGCAGGTATTGAGGCAACGGCAATAGGCCAATGGGAAGCGGCAAAAACCTTAGGTCTTACACACCGCCAAATTTTTATGCATGTTATTTTGCCACCCGCCTATCAACGGGTTTATCCGGCACTGGTCAGTCAATGTATTATTGTGATGTTAGGCTCCGCCGTGGTGTCACAAATATCAGTCGAAGAACTTACTTTTGCGGCAAACTTTGTTCAATCGCGCAGTTTTTTGAGTTTTGAATCTTATATGTTAACAGCGCTGATTTACCTTTTTTTAGCGATTTTAATGCGTCAACTATTCTCACTGCTGAAAAAATTCATCTTTAAATCATCTGCTGTATAGGAAACAAAATAATGATGCAATTTACAGACTGGGATATTTTAAGAAATTTATTGTTTGCAGCGCGTTGGACATTGCTGCTTTCTCTCTTTGCTTTTATTGGCGGAGGCCTGGTAGGGCTGGCTTTGACCTTTATAAGAAGTATTAAAAATCCGTTTCTGACCAAACTGGTGCAAATTTACGTGGAGTTATTTCAGGGAATTCCATTATTAATGCAACTGTTTTTAACCTTTTTTGGTTTGTCTTTAATTGGCCTTGATGTTGATGCCTGGTCTGCCGCTATTTTATCACTGACTTTATTCAGCAGCGCTTTTTTGCATGATATTTGGCGTTCATGCATTGAAGCCTTACCTAAAGGTCAATGGGAAGCTTGCAGAACATTAGGCCTCACTCATGTGCAAAGTATGCGTCATGTCATTTTTCCTCAAGCTATAAAAATGGCAATTGCACCCACCGTTGGATTTTCTGTGCAGATTGTTAAAGGCACGGCATTGGCATCGATTATTGGTTTTGTTGAATTAACCAAAGCGGGCACCATGCTAAATAATGCCACATTTCAACCCTTTAAAGTATTTGCGCTGGTCGCTTTGCTGTATTTCGTTATCTGTTTCCCTTTGTCTGTTTTAGCCCGCTATCTGGAGAATAAAAATTATGTACGTCGTTAGTGTTGATAAGATCCATAAATATTATGGTGAGAACCATGTGCTAAAGGGAATTAATTTAAAGGTTAAAGCAGGAGAGGTGATTTCCATTATCGGACGCAGTGGTTCAGGTAAAAGTACTTTATTGCGCTGTATGAACGGATTAGAAGAGTTTCAGCAGGGCGCAATTATTGTTGATAACCAGGCTGTTGAAAATGACGAATTTAAATTACGTTTATTAAGCCGCAGTGTTGGCATGGTATTTCAAGGATTTAATCTTTTTCCGCATAAAACCGTGGGCGAAAATATCATGCTTGCACCGGCTTTGGTCTTAAAGAAAACCCCGGAAGAATGCCGTCAATTGGCTAAAGAGTTACTTGAGAAAGTGGGCTTAAGTGATAAATTTGATGCCTATCCAGCTAATTTATCCGGGGGACAGCAGCAGCGAGTTGCTATCGCTCGCTCGCTGGCTATGTCACCTAAGGTTTTGTTATGTGATGAAATTACTTCTGCGCTGGATCCTGAGTTGGTTGGAGAAGTATTAAAGGTTTTAGAGAAATTGAAAGCAGAAGGCATGACCTTAATATTAGTGACCCATGAAATGAACTTCGCGCGCAATGTGGGTGATCGTGTGGTGTTTATGAATCAAGGAAAAGTGTGGGAAACAGGGCCAAGTGATGAAATCTTTGCCAATCCGCAAACGCCAGAATTGCAAAGCTTTATTTCAGCCGTAAGATAGCATTCTTTATTTTAAATTAGGACAAAGGTCATGACACCCACGAACAATCCGTTGAGTGAGCGAATTACTAAAAATTATGCTCAATTGACAAAAAATGATCAACGTTTAGCCGATTATCTGCAGATTAATCCAGAAAAAATATTGATCCTGTCGACCAATGAAATTGCTGAAGCATGCTTGGTATCAAAAACCAGTGTCAGTCGTTTTATTCGTAAATTGGGTTATGAAGATCATTTGGCGCTAAGAAATGAACTGCTTGCAGCCAGGGATAAAGGAGAGCCTTTATCTGTTACCGCACTTGAGGACTCTGAATTTCGTCAGGAAGTGCACTCATTAGAGCAATTATGGGCACAACTGAGCGGAATGAATCTGGAGCAGTTAATTAAAAAAATAGCCACCGCCAAACGCGTTAAGATCATCGGTTATCGTAATAGTTATCCGCTGGCACTGCATTTTCGCCAGCAGCTGATGCAATGCCGCTCTGGCGTTGATCTGCTGCCTTTACCCGGGCAAACGATAGGGGAGGATCTGTCCTCTATCGATGAAGATGACTTTATTATCATTATTGGTATTCGTCGCCGGGTGAGTAATTTTGCCAATATTATTAGCCAACTGTCCGGTCATGACTGTTTGCTTATCACCGATCAATCCGGTCAAAAATATGCGCAAAGTGTGTCGCATTTTTTAGTCTGTTATATGAATAATCAGGCACCTCTTGACAGTTATGCCGTACCGATGAGTTTGATTTCTCACCTAGTGAATAAAACCTATCGCCTGTTGAGCAGCGAAGCGGTCAAAATAAGCAGAAAAATCAGCATGAATTATTCCAAGCTCAATGAGCTGGAATGATTTTAAATACTATCAATATCAATATCAATATCACTATCACTAGCACTTTCACTTTAATAAGCCTGTAATATTATGAATATAATAAAAAAAATAAAAAAAGAGTGGTTTTTGGTCGGCATGGTTGCCGCTATTTTATTAGCGATAATAACCCCTGATGTGGGACGTTCTGGTGGTTTTATTCACCTTAATCAACTGACCGGTATTGGCGTGGCTATCGTCTTCTTTCTCCATGGTTTAGGTTTGTCACCTGCTGCGATCAAAGCCGGGATTAGTAACTGGCGATTACATATTTATATTCAGCTGGCAACCTTCTTGCTCTATCCCTTAATTTGGGTCGTATTCGGTGACAGTTTTCTTGCCTACATGCCGCCTGCATTGGCATTCGGTTTTTGTTATCTTTTTGTGCTGCCAAGTACGATTTCCTCTTCCGTAGCAATGACTAGTGTCGGCAGAGGGAATGTGCCGGGCGCTATCTTTAATGCTTCTCTCTCAAGTATTCTGGGTGTTTTTATTACCCCGTTATTAATTCAGCTTTTTATGGGTTTTGAAGGAGTAGAGCTGGATCTAATGGCATCGGTTATATCCATTTCTAAATTACTTTTACTACCAATGATTGCAGGGCAAATTGCCCGGCCTTTTCTGCTTGCTCTGGCTGAAAAACATAAAAACATCGTCGGTAAGGTGGATAAATACGTCATCTTACTGATTGTTTATAACGCTTTTTGTGATTCAGTTGCTAATGGAATTTGGCAGGAATTTTCACTGGGATTATTAGTGACATCCTTTGTGATTTGTACTGTGATTCTTTTGACCATGGTGCATTCGCTGCAGTGGGGGGCGCGTCGTTGCAAGTTTGATTTACCCGATGAAGTTGCCGCCGTGTTCTGCGGAACGAAAAAAACGCTGGCTGCAGGTATCCCTATGGCTAAAGTTATCTTCGGTGCTGATCCAAAGCTTGGCATGATTCTATTACCTATTATGCTTTATCACCCTATACAAATTTTCTACTGCGCAATGTTGGCTAACCGTTATGTAAAACAAAGTGAAAAGAACCAACAGCTAGCGGCTAAGCAGCCATAAGGAAGGTTAATAATGAATGGATTGATAGATAAGGACAGCCGTGTTTATTGCCGGCAGGGGCCGCAAAGGCTATTGCCCATTAGCGAGGGTTTACTGTCGGGTTATACTTTTGTTTTTAAAGATTTGTTTGATGTCAAAGGTTATGTTACCGGCGCGGGTAATCCGACCTGGCTTGAGACTCACAATATGGCAGAGCAAACATCGCCACTGATTTTAGCGCTGTTAAGTCAAGGAGCAAATTGCGTTGGGCGAGTACAAAGTGATGAGCTTGCTTATAGTTTAAATGGTCAAAATATTCATTACGGTACTCCTGTTAATCCTATCGCGCCGAATTGTCTTCCGGGTGGATCATCCAGTGGCAGTGCCGTAGCTGTTGCCAGTAAGGATGCTGATTTTTCTATTGGCACCGATACCGGTGGTTCGGTTCGTGTACCCGCCAGTTACTGCGGGTTATATGGTTTAAGGCCGACCTTGGCAAAGTTTAATCTTGAGCACTGTTTTGAGCTGGCAAAGAGCTTTGATACTGCGGGTATCTTTACGCGAGATCTGGATTTAATGCATAAAGTATTCGAGGTGCTTAATGGCGCACCGGTTAAGGGGGAATCTGCCCAAACTCTTTATCTGGATAAGACTCTGGCAGCGCAGCTTAGTGATCAGCGTTTAAAGCGTTTACAAGTTTGCTGCATTGAGGCTGGGATCACCCTGCTTAATGGTGATTTTCTGGCTAAGTATCATCTTAGCCTTGAAGCCATCAGTTTGTTATTTCGCACTGTTCAGGGTTATGAAATCATTGCAAAGCATCGCGAGTGGTTAGCTGAGTTCGGACACAGTTTAGAGCCTTCTATTTACCAACGGGTGGAATGGTCACGCACGATCAGTGCAGAGCAATATACCCAGGCTAAAAAACGTCAAACAGATTTCAGGCTGCAACTGACCGTTCTGCTTCAGCAGCAAGGGGGGTTGTGGTTAGTGCCAACAACACCTTCAGGGCCACCAAGCCTCTCTCTTGCAGGCGATCAGCTGGCCAAGTATCGATCGAACTTAATGGGACTCACCAGTATTGCAGGGCTGAGCGGTTTCCCGCAACTGCATCTGCCTATCAAGGGCCTAGAAGAAGGGCCCTGCGGAATATCACTGTTAGGTCTGCCGGACAGTGAAGGAGATCTGTTCGCTACCGCGCAACAGTTAATTCAAGGAAAACAATTATGAACTATCAATCAGCATTTAGCGCATCGCATTATCAAGCCACTCAAACAGGTCAAGCTATATTAGATGCAGGAGGCACTGCAAGCGAAGCGATGGTTGCAGCCGCTGCAATGATCACCGTGCAATATCCGCATATGAACAGTATTGGCGGAGATAGTTTTTGGCTGATTTGCCATCCGGGCAAAGCACCGATTGCTATTGATGCCTGTGGTGCGGCGAGCCATTCTATTGATGTAAATGCCTACCGTGCCAAGGGCGGTGAACTGCCCGAGAGCGGTGGCGAATCGGCTATTACTATGGCCGGTACTATCTCGGGCTGGCAAAAAGCATTGCAGATTAACGGCGGTCAGCATTCACTCAGTGAACTGCTTAAGCCTGCTATAGAGGCTGCTGAACAGGGTATTGAAGTGACGCAAAGTTTTGTTGACGCCAGTGAAAAAACCTTCGATCGTCTGCACGCACTTGATGATTTTGCCAATCTTTTTTTAAATCAGTCCAAAACCTTAAAAGTAGGTGACAATTTAGTTAACCCGGAGCTTGCTGCAACGTTAACTCGTCTTGGCGAAGTGGGATTAGATGACTTTTACCGTGGTGAAATCGCAGAAAAAGCGGCACTGGATTTAAGTAAAGCCGGCAGCCCGATTACGCTCGATGATTTTCATATCCATCGGGTAAAAGTGATGGAGCCACTGACGGTGGAAATATCCAAAGGACAATTATATAACTTTGGTGCACCGACTCAGGGACTGGCTTCGCTGTTGATTATCGCTATTTATGATCAACTGGTAAGTACCACCGGTAATGAATTTGAGCACATGCATTTGCTGGTTGAAGCAACCAAACAGGCATTTATTATTCGTGACCGATTGATTACCGATGAGGCCTGTTTAAGCCAACCATTACAAGATTTACTCAGTGAAAAAATGATTCGTGAGTGTGCCGATCGTATCTCATTAGAGAAAGCACAACCTTGGCCGCATCAGGCAAAAGTGGGTGATACGGTTTGGATGGGAGCGACGGACAAGTACGGTACTATGGTGAGCTTTATTCAAAGTATCTATTGGGAATTTGGTTCGGGAGTGGTATTACCAAGCACCGGTATTTTATGGAATATCCGCGGCAAAAGTTTCTCCCTTGATGCCGATCACCATAATGTTTTAGCGCCAGGTAAAAAACCCTTTCATACCCTTAATCCTGCCTATGCAGAGCTGCATGATGGCAGGCGCATGGTGTATGGAACCATGGGCGGTGAAGGGCAGCCGCAGACTCAAGCCTGTCTGTTTAGCCGTTATATCTATCAAGGGTTGAATCTCCAGGATGCGATCGCAAAACCGCGTTGGTTACTGGGCCGCACTTGGGGAGATACGACCAATAATTTACGTTTAGAATACAGCCTTTATAAAGCTCACGCGGCGCAGCTAAGTAAGCTTGGTCATGACGTCACTTATGTGACAGATAATAATGAATTAATGGGGCACGCCGGTGCAATTGTTATAGACTCGCAAGGTCTAGCCTGTGCAAGCAGCGATCCCCGCAGTGATGGAAGCAGTTTACTTGGAGATGTTTTATGAGCACCAGCGACCTTTTTGAAACCCTTGATCCACCGCAGCGTTTACTAATGGGGCCTGGCCCAATTAATGCTTATCCGCGTGTACATCAAGCTATTTCAGCGTCACTGATTGGTCAGTATGATCCGGTGATGACAGGTTATATGAATCAGGTGCAATCTTTGTATCGTGGTGTGTTTGAGACGAATAACCAGCAAACATTACTGGTTAATGGTACCGCGCGTTCGGGCATTGAAGCGGTATTAGTGTCGGTATTACAACCGGGGGATAAAGTATTAATCCCGGTAATAGGACGTTTTGGCCATTTGCTGTGCGAAATAGCGAAACGTGTTGGTGCACAAGTAAAAACCATTGATATTGAATGGGGTGAAGTGTGCTCGCCGGAGCAAGTGGAAAAAGCGATTAAAGCATTTCAACCAAAACTGTTCGCCACGGTGCAGGGTGATACTTCGACGACCATGAATCAACCTTTGGCGGAAATTGGCGAAATTTGTCAACGCCACGGCGTCTTATTCTACTGTGATGCCACCGCCTCTATTGCCGGCAATGAGCTGAAAATAGATGAATGGCATCTTGATGCTGTATCCGTGGGCCTGCAGAAATGTCTAGGAGGGCCATCGGGCAGCGCACCCATTACCTTAAGTGATCGCTGTGCCGAGGTTATTAATCGCCGCAAACATATTGAGGCAGGTATTCGTGCCGCTCATCATGTTGAGGGCTGTGATGCGATGATTCAATCTAACTATTTTGATCTGGCGATGATCATGGATTACTGGGGCCCTGAGCGTTTGAACCATCACACGGAATCAACCAGCATGTTATATGCAGCACGTGAATGTGCGCGTCTTTTTCTCGAAGAAGGGGTGGATAAAGTGATTGCCCGTCATCAACAAGCGGGTGATGCAATGGCATCCGGCCTGCAGGCAATGGGCTTAACCTTATTTGGGAATCAGCAATATAAAATGAATAACGTGGTCGGTGTGTATATTCCACAGGGTATTGATGGCGATAAAGTGCGTCAGCAACTCCAGCAGCGTTTTGGTATTGAAATTGGCACTTCGTTTGGGCCCTTACATGGCAAGGTTTGGCGTATTGGCACTATGGGTTATAACGCCCGGCAGGATTGTGTTTTAACGACTTTGGTGGCGTTGGAATCTATTTTATTAAAATATAAAGTGAAGGTTAGTTCAGGTCAGGCGGTGTTAGCTGCGATGGCGCACTACCGCGATTAAATGAACAATGGTAAATATGGAAAAGGAGACGCTATGATAATGGAAGATGGCGCCAGAAAAATTATGCAACAATCTGATCAGCTTGCTGTATTCAGCTCAATGCAGGGCGGCTTAACACGTGCTTATCTGACCCCTGAACATGCGCAGGCACACCAGCAATTAGGGTCATGGATGGAGCAGGCAGAACTTGAAACCTGGCAGGACAGCGTAGGTAATCAATGGGGGCGTAAAGTTTCTGCTAACCCGACATTAGCCACCTTAATTATTGGTTCACACAGCGATACGGTTGCCAATGCGGGAAAGTATGACGGCAATTTAGGGGTATTACTGGGTATTGAAGCTTTGTCTGCTTTGGCGGAAGTGGCATTACCCTTTCATGTTGATGTGGTGGCTTTTGCCGATGAAGAGGGCACGCGTTTTAATACCACCTTGATTGGCTCAAGCAGTGTGGCAGGTTGTTTTCAACCTGAATGGTTAAATGTTAAAGACAAGAATAATCTGACCATGGCAGAAGCGTTAGTTAATTTTGGTCTGCCTGCTAATCTGGCTGGCAGTGATGCACGCAAGCCACAGGACACCTTAGCTTATTTAGAAGTGCATATTGAGCAGGGTCCGGTATTGGAAGAACAGGATTTAGCCGTTGGTGTCGTGACCGGCATTGCGGGCGCAAAACGTTATCAATTGACCCTCAGTGGAATGGCCGGGCATGCCGGTACTGTGCCGATTGATATGCGCCAGGATGCACTCTGTGGCGCAGCGGAAATGATCCTTGCCATTGAGATTTTTGCGCAGCAGCATGATGTCGTTGCGACGGTCGGGAAATGTGACGTTAGTCCTGGTGCCGTCAATGTTATCCCCGGTGAGGTGCTGTTTACACTGGACATTCGTAGTCTGAGACAAGCGACATTAGAGTCCTGCAGCGTTGCATTGCTTAAGCAGTTGGAGGTGATTGCGCAACGTCGTAATTTACAAATGCAAAGTCAGCAATTGTATCAGGCGCAGGCGGTTCCCTGCGCTGAAAAATTACAGACATTGTGGGGGAGCGTTGTTGAAAAAAAAACCGGGCAGGCGGCATTTTATCTTGCTAGCGGCGCAGGCCATGATGCCATGGTGATGACCCAAATCACCGATATTGGCATGTTGTTTGTACGCTGTGAAAAAGGCATCAGTCATCATCCCAGAGAGCAGGTATTACAAGACGACGTTGGTATTGCACTGGATTGTTTAATCGGCATGATCAATAAAATGGCTGGCGAATACACGAACTAATTCATTAATGCGCTTTTATTAATAAAATAATAAAGGCACTTGACGTTAAACTTAAAGACAATAAAAGTGACTTTATGACGGATCCTAAAAAATTATTCACCCCTTTATTTGGTCTGGGTATTGCCGGAAATTCGGCAGGTCATTTACAGCAAACAGGCGAGATAAATGGGTTAAGTGCAATTGATGACGCAGCAAAACCGCAAGCCTTATTTCCCTTTTTTGTCGCCAATGCAAAATCCGCTTATCTCACTTGTATGCCGTATTCATCGACTCAACTGCACTTACCGAAGGCGCTGGACGCTAAGGTGCAAATGGAGGCGGAATTAGGGCTCAAACTCGCTGTCGTTTATAATGCAGAGGGTGACGTCACGCAGCTTACTGCTATTTCGATGACAGTTATCAATGATGCCACTTATCGAAATGCCAGCGTAGGCAAATTAGCGGAGAAAAAAAACTGGGGCATCGCGACTAAAGGTATTGCTGAACATGACATTCCGATTGATAATTTTGTAGAGGGCGGTGAGCTTGATCATTTTAGACTGTGCGGATTTCATCAATCTAATGGACAATGGCAATTATGTGGGCAAGATACAGCAATTACAGAATACACTTATTTTTATCAGGCATTGCTGCAGTGGTTATTAAAACAAATCCGGCAACAACAGGATAAAAACGCACTGCATAATATACAAGATCTACTCTCACAAGCTGATTATCCAGAGCAAATTTTAATCTCGATCGGTGCAACCCGTTACAGTGATTATGGCGAGCAGCATTATCTATCATCTGGAGATCAATTGGTTGTCGCATTGTATGACAGCAGGGCTTATCATTTTCAAACGCTAGTAAGCCTGCTTGAAAAAACTGGGTCTTTGAAGGGATTGTCCAACAATAAAATCATTTTTCTACAACAACAAGTTGTTTGAAATAATCGGGTTGTCACCGATACTAGCTCAATGTATTAGTGGTCTAAAATTAAACCTATTATCTTTTTAACCGCTTAGCCGTAAAACCCCGTCATGCATTTATGGCGGGGTTACTATTAAGTAAAACGTTTATTAACTCAAACTCAGATTAAGTCACAAAAATAGTCTTGATGGACTACAAGCTATAATTGTTCGTCAATCATGTATCGATATTTTACATTAAGCGCACTCTTGCTTATTTATCATCTGTTGTTCAGTTTCTATCGGTATAGCGTCCATCAATGCTTTAGTATAAGGGTGTACTGAACTATTCATCACCGTTTCAGTATCGCCTTGCTCAATTATTTCCCCCTCTTTCATTACCAATATTCGCTGACTGAGCATTTTAACAACGTGCAAATCATGGCTTACAAATAAGTAACTTAAACCAAGCTTGCGCCGAAAGTGCTCTAGTAACTGTAATACCGTGGCCTGTACGGAAACATCTAATGCGGAGGTCGGCTCATCTAAAATCAATAACTTAGGTTCAAGTGCGATCGCGCGTGCAATGCCTACTCTCGCCTTTTGTCCGCCACTTAATTGGTGCGGTAAACGATCAATAAGGGTTAAGGGTAAACCAACCTGTTCGGCCAAACTATGCACTTTACTGTTAATCTCTGTCCTTTTCATTTTTGGGCCAAGTCGTAATAGTGGTTCAGCAATTAAGTCGAGTACTGAATGGCGCGGGTTTAACGATCCTGTCGGGTCTTGAAAAACCATTTGTATTTCTTTACGCAGAGGGTGTTTTATAAAATCATGGCTGGATACCTGAGTAATATCAATACCATCAAAGACTATACGCCCGGCAGAGGGATCCTCTAAACGACTTAACATTCGAGTGGTGGTCGATTTCCCACACCCGGAGCCGCCGACTAAACCAACGCATTCTCCAGGAAAAATACTAAAATCACTGCCCGCAACGGCCACAAATTCGCTAGTCGATGATTGATAGGGCAACCAAGATTTTTTATTTTGGCCATATATTTTACGCAGTCCGTGTACTTCAAGCAGAGGCTGCTTAGGAATAACGGGCTCTGGTAGCTTAAGATAGGAGGGGGATTGAGCCGTCAGACCGGCTACCGAAGCACTTCTTGATGGTGTCGCCAATAATAATTTTTGGGTATATGGATGCTTGGATTCACTAAAAAATTTGTCTCGGCTATTCTGCTCTACTACTCGGCCTTTTTCCATCACAACAAACTTATCGCAGTACTGTGCTGCAAGGCTAAGATCATGAGTGATTAAAATAACGGCGAGTCCCTCTTCTTTTACAAGGTTATGAATAAGATTCATTATAGATTTTTGAGTTGTTACATCAAGGCCGGTTGTCGGCTCATCGGCAATTAACATTCGAGAGCGACACACTAATGCCAGTGCTATCATCACCCGTTGGCACATGCCACCACTCAGTTCAAAGGGATAAGCATTTTTCACTCGCTCAACATCTAAAATCTCGACCTGATGCAGCAGTTTTTCTATTTCAGCATCTATTGTTGACCAAGATGGGTAGCCATGAGTACGCAGCATATCGCGCAAATGTTCGCCCACTTTACGGATAGGATTTAACGTTGACATCGGGTTCTGGAAAATCATGGCTATTTCTCTACCACGAACCTCACTAAGCAGTTGGCTATCGGCATTGTGTAAAGACATACCATGATAGATTATCTCTCCCGCAGCTAAACGACCATTTTGATCCAGCAGGTTAAGTATACTATAAGCTGTAACCGATTTGCCGCTGCCGCTTTCTCCAACCAGTGCTAATATTTCCCCCTTAGATAAGGTAAAGCTGACATCTTCAACGGCCCTAACAGTACCCTTACTCGTTTCAAAATCGATAGACAGATTACTGATACTGAGTAAGACACCTTTGTTATTATTGTTATGCTTCTGTTTCTGCTTATGCTTATGCATTATTAGCTCCTTTTCTGCGGGTCAACCAGATCACGTAAAGTGTCACCAAGCAGGTTAAAACTAAACACTGCTAACATAAGAATCAAGCCGGGGAAAAGTACCAACCACCATTGACCTGAAATAATGTAATCGGCTCCCTCTGCGACTAAAATCCCCCACTCTGCTGCAGGAGGGCGTACACCTAAACCAATAAATGACAAACCCGCCGCATTTAGAATTGCCCAGCCCATATTGGTCGATATCTGTACCACTAGATTTGGTAAACAGTTAGGGAAAATATGATAAAGTAACGTACGCATATGGCTATTACCCGACAACAATGCGGCCTGAACATATTGCCGATCACGTTGGATACTGACTTCAGCCCGGGCGATACGGATATAAAATGGAATATTAATAATAGCTGTCGCATAAATGACGTTTATCAGTGAATTCCCCATCACCGCCACTATCCCCATTGCCAGAACGAAAAGTGGAAACGCCAGTACAATATCAGCTACCCGGCCAATAATTCGTTCATACCAGCCACCAAAATAGGCAGCAATACTGCCAAGTGTGGTACCTATTACAAAACTGATAGAAACGGCATAGACTGCAATGCCAAGATCAAGGCGCGTTGCGACCATTACTCGCGAAAATACATCTCTGCCAAGGTGATCAGTACCAAATAAATGAATTAAATTTGGCGCTTCTAGAGCAATAGCCGTATTACTCTTAAGGGGTTCAAAGGGCACCCAGTAATTAGCGGTTAACGCGACAAAAACATACATACCAAAGAGTGCTAATGAAAGTAAAGAAAGTGGATTTTTGCGTGCTAAATACCACAGGCGTTGTATTAAGTTTTCTTGAGCTATAGTCACGCTATTCATTACGTCCCATCCTTGGATCAAAGAGTGTGTAAAGAATGTCAATAATAAGATTAAGAGAGACAAACAATACCGCCATAATAAGGACAAACCCTTGAATTGCCGCATAATCTGAGGCGACTAAGGCATCAATTGCAAATGTTCCAACCCCTGGCCAAGAGTAAACTTTTTCAACTAATACATTACCGCCAAGCAGGAAACCAAAAACTAAACCTATTACAGTTAATAATGGCAGAGATGCATTTTGTAGCGCATAAACATAAATGCGTACCGAGGACTTGATACCATTGGCTTTAGCAGCCTTAACGTACTCACTGCCAAGTGCGGTTATCATTGACGAACGAGTCATTCTTGCAATAGGTGCCAAAGCACACAAAGCTAACGTGATTGCGGGCAAAATCAATTGCGAGAGTGCTGCGTAAAAAGTTTCAAAATCGGCTTCTAAAAGCGCATCAATAGTAAAGAACCCGGTGACATGTGTAGGGGCTAAATAAATAAAATCTAGCCGCCCGATGGGGGAGGGTGCCCAACCTAACAAATAATAGAATACAAACATCAAAAATAGCCCGCTAAAGAAAATCGGCGTTGAAGCCCCCGCGGTGACCAATATTCGACAAAGATGATCAATCCATGTATTTGGCTTAAGTGCTGAGAGTATCCCCAATGGAATGGAGGTGACCAGAGCAATAAATAAGGCAAACAGGGTTAATTCCAGAGAAGCTGGTAAACGGGTACTTATTTCGCTGCTGACACTTTGGCCGGTGCTTAGGCTTTGACCTAGCTCTCCTTGAGCCAGGTTTTTACAGTAGGCAATAAATTGATACGCTAAAGTACGATCAAGACCGAGTTGTTCACGCACTTGCTGTATAGAAGCCTCATCGGCCATAGCGCCGGCAAAATAGACTGCCGGATCACCAGGAAGTGCGCGAGTAAGGCTAAAGGAGATGACTAGCACCCCCAATAGCGTCGGGATCGCTAACAATAAACGTTTTAGAATTAAAGTAGCTTTGTCATACAACATTGGATTGCTTACTCCTTGCTAAAGGTACGAATATCCAACTGGCGGTGAAACCAATTCACATAGCCACTTACATTTTTTTGCATAACAACATCAAGTGATGGCTGCCATAAAGGAATCATTGGCACTTCATCCGTTGCTATATCGATCATTCGTAAAACGTTTTGAGTATATTGCTTGTCATCGATTGGCATATTCAGTGTACTGTCAACTAAGGTCTTAATTTCGGTATTATCATAGTTCATAGAGTTAAATAGATGACCTTTAATGTATGCCCAATAGAAGTAATAATCCGGATAGTTAAGCCAACCGCCAAAGTTCTTCAGGTGTAACTCTAAGCCCTTTTCAACCAAAGCTTTCGTACGCCAGCTAGCGCCTGGGATCTTATTAACAGGTGCATCAATGCCGATTGCCTTTAGATTTTCTTGAATAAGTAGTGCTGTTGGTTCTGTCCACTGAGCAAAGCCCAGGTTGATTGAAATCGGGACACTGAAACCATCTGCGTAACCCGCTTCTGCAAGCAAAGCTTTGGCTTTAGCTAAATCTGTGTGATACGGGAAAGGTTGAGGCCAGACAGCTGAAGTAGCATATTTGCTATCACGTCCCCACATAGGTTCACCTATCCCGTAGGCTGCCACATCAAAAATTTGCTGATAGGGAATAGCATAAGCAATGGCTTGTCGAACTTTGATATGCTTAAAGGGTTCAAATTTCATATTCATCCCTAAGGCATGCAAAGTATTATCTATGTTAGAGCTAGCAACCTTAAGATTATTATTACTTTTAAGCTCTTTTACATCTTTTGCTGAAAGGCTAAGTGCTACGTCGGCATCGCCACGTTCAATTAAAGCACGGCGGGTTGCTGCACTGGGAACTTCACGTACAATTACACGCTCCATTTTTGGTAAAGAGCCACTTTTCCACTTGTCGAAACGTTTGTAGACCAGTTGTTGACCCGGCGTCCAGCGCTCAAGCATATAGGCACCACCCCCTGCTGGGGTTTTGTGCAGGTATTCTGTTGCCCATGGATCATCTTTAGTGACATGCTTTTTAGCGATATCAGCATTAATAACAATGGGGATTGGCACAGCCAGATCCGGCAAGGTCAGTTTACTGGCTTGTTGCATTTTTATTTTAAAGGTGTGTGCGTCTACTGCTTCAAATTGCTCTGGTGATATGAGGCCTCCCGCTTTCATTTGTACCGTTGGAAAACCACCAAGACTGACGGCGCGGTCAAAGGACCATTTTACGTCGCTTGCAGTGACCGGTGTACCATCCCAGAAAATAGCATCTTCACGTAAATGGAATAAATAACTCATACCATCATCGACAAGCTCCCAACTCTTAGCAAGTTCAGGTTTAATCATTTCTGAGTCGTATTTGAGGCTACCATTGCCACTATCTTTGATATTGAACGTCACCAGACGGTCATACATATTGACCGCTACCTGATAACTTGCGCGATTAGTGCCTGCACGGTGAATATCTAAGCTGTTAATACTTGCTCCTGATACAACGACCAGGGTATTTTCTCGTGAAACCGCATGCGCACCAGATGATAAAACACCTGATACGGAGACAGCCAGCAAAGCATACAAGCCCGCTTTGGTTGGTAATTTTATTTTACTTTTTAGATTATTTAGCATAATCGCTCCATAGATAGAAAAATGTAGAAAATGTGTAACTAAAGACTTTCAGCTTGGCAAAATGCTCGCCACCCGCCGAAATGAGTAATGTCACGGCTATCTTTGAGCCCATGAGGCTCACATAAAAAACCTTTTACTTGTTGCTTATCTGACAGCGTAATCGAACCAATGCTGAGGGGTGAGGGTATTTGGGCAATCAAATCACCGATCTTGTTTTTGGGTAAGGCCCAGACTTCAAGGTCAATTATCTGCCCATCATCATCTCTAATAAGCCCTGGACGATTACCAAGTTGGTATAAACGATAGTGTGAATCTGTCTGGGCAGAGGTCAGAAAACGACCTCCTTTATCTGTTAGTTGGTGATTAAGCGGGAGGTTCGTCATATGTGCTCCTACGACCGCAATCGCTATTTCATGGTTACTTGTCATTTGCATTATATTAGTGGTCGTTGTGAGGCGATCAGGAACGGGGATTTTATGACTTGTTGCACCTAAATAATCACCTTGATTTGCATGATAATCAGCTGCCAGCGCATGAATAAAGGCATCACAACCATTTTGTGCAATAAGCGTAATGCTTGATGGATAACCATCGCTACGCGTTTTTCCCGGTATCGCGATAGCACATAAATCAAGTAAATTAACAAAGTTAGTGTAAGTGCCGAGACGACTATTTGGGCCTATAGGGTCGACCTCTATGTCACTTTTGTAAACTAGCCCCGGCATTGACGGAACACAGATGACGTCGATCTTGGTTAGTATTGACGCTATTTGCCTGGAAAGTGCCCGCAGGCGATAGTAGGCATTAAATGCATCACTTGCGGAGAATTTATGCGCAGATTCAATAATCTCACAAGTTACCGGATACAGCGCGCTGCGATGCTTTGCCATAAAAGGCGCTAATGCCGCGAGTCTTTCCGCAACCCAGGGGCCTTCATATAATAATTTAGAGACTTCATAAAAAGGTTTAAAGTCAATTTCAACCAGCTTCGCGCCTTTTTGTCGCCAGTAGTTAAGGGCTTGCTCATAAGCTTTCTTTTGAGCGGGTTCATCTAATATCAGGCTTTCTGAATCAGGGACTGCAACAGTAAAATTAACGGGTATATTCTGCTTAGCAGGGCCGTGATAGGGTTTAGAAAAGGGATCTTGTTGATCGTAGTATCGACAGCAAGCATACACTTGTGCAGCATTTTCAACAGTAAGCGCCAATATCGATACTGTGTCGAGTGAACGACAGGCGGGGATCACTCCTCGGCTGGAGATACTGCCCAGCGTCGGTTTGAGGCCGACAATATTATTGAGGGCTGCAGGTATGCGCCCTGAACCTGCAGTATCAGTTCCAAGTGAAAAGCAGACTTGCCCATGTGCCACTGCCACCGCTGACCCCGAACTAGAACCACCGGGTACTAGTTTTGCATCAATTGCATTTTTAGGTGCGGGATAAGGTGTTCTTAAACCCACTAAACCGGTTGCAAATTGATCTAAATTGGTTTTACCAATAAGGATTGCCCCTGCCTGTTTCAATAAAGAAACCACATAAGCATCTTGCCTGGCAATATAACTAAACGCCTTGCAGGCCGCAGTCGTAGGCATATCTACTGCATCAATATTATCTTTGACGGCAAAGGGAATTCCCCATAACGGCTTTAGCGTAAGATCGAAGGGACCAAGATCTGCAACAGCCTTCGACAACTGTGAATCACTGGCAACATACAGATAAATACCTTCATCTGCGATATTTGAAAGACGCGTTAGTGATTCACGGATCACTTGATCAGCACTGACCCCTTGACGATAGGCCTGGTGCAAAGCATCTATGGTAAAGGGAAGGTTAGTTAACATTATGACTGTCCTGTATTAAACGATATCAGTAGTTAACCAATTAATAGTGATGCTGTATACTGCTTGTTTTGCATTTGTGTGGTGCATATTTTGCATCGCATGGGTAAGGGGGTAATATATCAATTATCTAAATCTTGGTTAATGGAAGAATACAAATGAAGCAACTTATAGATTTTCAGTATTTTCAGGCGGTCGCTAAGGCAGGTTCAATTCGTAAGGCTGCCGACAAACTCTCGATCACTTCAACAGCACTTAACCGACGTATTCTTACGATGGAAGATGAACTGGGTGAAAAACTATTTGAGCGTCAAGCCAATGGTGTACGCCTGTCTGCTGCAGGAGAGTTATTCTTACATCACGTCCAAAAACAACTTGCTGATCTTCAAAGAGTTAAAAGTCAAATATCAGATCTTAGCGGGGTCAGGCGAGGGCATGTCAATATCGCATGCAGTCAAGCACTGCTGACGTCATTTTTTCCGCAACAAATTGCACGTTTTCGTCACCAACACCCCGCGGTAACTTTTAGTCTTTATGTAAGAGATAGGCAGGCGGCAGAATCGACATTATTAGACAATAGTGTCGATTTAGCCATGGTATTTGAACCCGTGCACATGAATGAACTGCAGATTCTTATATCTAAAGAACAACAGCTGTACGCCATTATGCCAAGTGGCCATCCATTAGCTGAAAAAAGCGACGTTAAATTAAGTGAATGTATGGCTTATCCCTTAGCACTTCCCACAAGCGAGTACGGCGTACGTCATATTTTGGATTTTAAAGCCAATAGAACCATGCTTAATATGCAACCCACTGTGGAATCCGACAGCTTTGAGTTTCTGCGTAATTATGTGCTTAACGAGGGTTGCATCACCTTTCAAATAGAAATTGGATTACCGCAAATTATGGAAGATTTAGGGCTAATTGCGCGGCCGATATCAAAGGCCGATATGGCAGCCGGCAGTATGTACCTTATTCAGAAAAAAAATCGTACATTACCCACGGCTGCTGCACGTTTTGCAGAACAGCTAATACAAACACTGTCACAGTAATAACAATCCAATAGTTAAAGGATCACAGTATAAAACCGTGGTTGTTGCCTATTATCGATAGGAAATCCTCACTGCCTTGCATAAATGCCGACGCGTTTTCACTAATATGATCAGCAGATCCCTATCCCGGATCACTTTTCATCTGTTTATCTATCCCCAAAGCCATTGGTGTTGCAGTTGAGTACTCTTTCGGGCGAGTACTTGGGTGGCAAAGGAAATCATGCCCTGAGATTAGATGTAATAATACTAAACGCATTAATTAAGTGATTAGATTTATTATTCAATCATCATCACTACTGCTTTATAAATGTCAATTTTTCCTTTGAAGGCATTGGTTTTTTATTAATAACATTCTCGGACACTCGCTGCTTATTTGGTCTGCTCGTAGGGTGCGCTCCGCGCACCAATTACCGCTGTTTACGATGCATAGAATGCACCCTATCAATAATACCAAACGCATTAATAAAGTGATTATATTTACTATTGAAGTTCATCCTGACGGCTTTGCGGGCGTCAATTTTTTTGAAGCAAGTGATTATAAACTTAATGCATTTGGTATAAGTGCAATGTCGGTGACTTATTGGGGGGGGAAGCTTCAATGGAACCGTCGCTACGTCTGGGTTGTTCGCTCACTATTAACCTCAGCCCCTTACTCAACTGCAATTCGTAGGGCTCAACCGGCGGGTTGCGATCACGGCTCATTATATTGTAAAACAGTACTCTATAAAAAATCTGGGCCTGATAAGTCGGTTATGACATAAAAATGTAACATAAATGACATATAATACTATATCATAATAATATTGATGCTTTACAATCAAATAGTTAAGGGCCTGATTAAGAATATGAGTACTGAAAAATTCTATATCGAAAAAGAACTTAGTTGGCTTTCGTTTAATGAGCGAGTGCTTCAAGAAGCCGCTGATAAGAGCGTGCCTTTAATTGAAAGAATTCGCTTTCTGGGCATTTTTTCTAATAATTTAGATGAATTTTATAAAGTTCGTTTTGCCGATGTGAAGCGCCGTATATTAATCGACCAGGAGCATGCCTGGAACGAACCTTCCTTGAACACCCATGGACTTAAGTTTAATAAACAATTATTGTCCAATATGCAAACCAAAGTATTTCAGCTGAATGAACGATTTGACGTGCTTTATAATGAGCTAATCCGTGAAATGGCAAGACGACGGATTTTTTTAGTCAGCGAGCTTCAACTCGATGAAGCACAACAAAACTGGATTAGAAAATACTTTAAAAAAGAAGTGATGCCGCACATCACCCCCTTATTACTAAATGATGATATTGATCTTCTGCAGTTTCTTAATGATACCGATGCCTACATTGTTGTTGAACTAAAAAAAGATAACCATTCTCAATATGCATTGCTGGAAATACCCACCGGGTATTTACCGCGCTTTGTTAGGGTACCGGAGCAGAAAGGCAGGGGGCGTAAAACCATTATCCTCCTTGATAACATTGTTCGTTATTGTCTGGATGAACTTTTTCGGGGATTTTTTGACTACGACGAGCTTAACGGTTATGCCATGAAAATGACACGCGATGCCGAGTACGATTTAAGCCATGAAGTTGAATACAGTGTTTTGGATAAAATGTCTGAAGGGGTCAGCCAACGTTTAACCGCGATGGCGGTACGCTTCGTTTATGAGCGTGAGATGCCGCAAGCCATGCTCGATTTTTTATGTGAAAAATTAAAAATATCCAACTATGACAGCCTGCTTCCCGGTGGTCGTTATTATAATTTCAAGGACTTTATCAGCTTTCCAAATATTGGCCCTAACTACCTGGAAAATAAATCTCTTACACCGATAGAGTGTGCTGACTTTGAAGGTTATGTAAACTATTTTGATGCCATTCGTGCAAAAGATATCTTAGTTTATTATCCATACCATACTTTTAGTCATATCGCGGAGCTGGTGCGTCAAGCCTCATTTGATCCCAAAGTGCTCAGTATTAAAATAAATATTTACCGTGTGGCGAAACATTCACAGTTAATGAATTCTCTGATCGACGCCGTCCATAACGGTAAAAATGTGACTGTGGTAGTCGAGTTGCAGGCGCGTTTTGATGAAGAAGCTAATATCGAATGGGCTAAAGTGCTGACTGAAGCGGGCGTTCATGTTGTTTTTGGTTCTTCAGGGCTTAAAATTCACTCTAAACTACTGCTGATTAGCCGTCGTGAAAAAGAGGCGGTGATTTATTATGCGCATATAGGCACAGGCAACTTTCACGAAAAAACCGCGCGTATCTATACTGATTTTTCTCTGTTAACCGCGGTTCAAGAGATTGCTTTAGAAGTGCGCAAAGTGTTTAGCTATATCGAGAATCCCTATCGTCCAGTGCGTTTTAACCACCTTATTGTTTCACCACGCAATTCGCGTAAACGGATCTATCAAGTGATAGATCAAGAAATCGCTAATGCAGCTCTTGGAAAAAACGCCGGATTGACACTCAAGGTGAATAATCTTGTGGATAAAGGGCTTATCAATAAACTCTATAATGCAAGCAGGGCGGGTGTACAGATTCAAATGGTCATTCGGGGCATGTGCTCTTTAGTACCCGGTATTAAAGACGTCAGTGAAAATATAAAAATCATTAGCATTATCGACCGATTTTTGGAACATTCAAGGGTGTTAATTACACATAACGATGGCGATCCGCAAGTTTATATCTCCTCGGCTGACTGGATGACCAGAAATATCGACAATAGAATCGAAGTGACTGTTCCAATCCGTGATCCCCGTTTAAAACAACGTATTATTGATATTGTTAATATTCATTTTACTGATACAGTAAAAGCGCGTTTGATGGATCAAAATATGAGCAATGATTATGTACCGCGAGGAAACCGCAAAAAAATTCGCTCACAGCTCGATATTTATGAATACCTTAAAAACACCGAAAAACAAACTAGAAAACAACAAAAGCAGAGCCGAGATAATGTCGCAATCCGTTGAACAAAAAGTACGCAATATAGCCGCTATTGACTTGGGATCAAACAGCTTCCACATGGTAGTCGCAAAAGTGGTGGGGCAGGATCTCCAGATGGTCAGTCGCCATAAACAGAGAGTGCGCTTAGCATCCGGGCTTGATAGTGAAATGAATTTAAGCGACGCTGCAATAGAACGCGGACTTTTGTGTTTGGTGATGTTTGCAGAACGTTTACAAGGATTTGAAGGTGACAATGTGCGTATTGTCGCAACGCATGCTCTGCGCCAGGCAAATAACGCCCCTGTTTTTATCCAGCGCGCGCGCGAAGTGTTGCCTTTCCCTATCGAAATTATTTCAGGCGAAGAAGAAGCGCGTCTTATTTATCTGGGGGTTGCCCATACACAGGTTGAATCAGACTCCAAACTTGTTGTCGATATTGGTGGTGGCAGTACTGAAATGATCATCGGTCAGGGGTTTGAAGTTGATCTGCTCAACAGTCAGCAAATGGGATGTGTGAGCTTTACCAATCAATTTTTTAATAATGGCAAGCTTTCTAAAAATAATTTTGCAAAAGCAACACTGGCTGCGGAGCAACGCCTTAAGCCACTTGTCAAACAATACAGGAAAAAAGGCTGGAGCACCGCATTTGGCTCATCAGGTACGATCAAAGCCATTAAGGAAGTACTGATTGGCTTTGGCTATCACGACGGCTTGATTACTCATAAGCGACTCCAAGAATTGATAGATGCACTGTGCACCTTTGACAGTATTGATGCTATCGAGCTCTCGGGATTAAGCAAAGAGCGAAAGCCCGTTTTTGCAGCGGGTGTTGTTATTTTAAATGCACTTTTTCAAGCGTTTCAAATTATTGAAATGCATTTCTCCGATGGTGCATTGCGGGAGGGGGTGTTGTATGAAATGGAAGCCCGTTTTGCCCGCTCAGATATCCGCATGCGCACTACCGAAAATTTAGCCAATAAACATAATGTTGAATTAAATCATGCAGTTTGTGTTAAGCATCAGGCGACTGAATTATTTTCCCAAATCCGTCAAACTTTGGGTATCAAAAAGCACAGTGAGCTGCTGTCGTTATTGCAGTGGGCCGCATTGTTACATGAAGTTGGCTTAAATATCAGCTTACCCGGTTTTCACCGCCATTCAGCCTATATACTGCAGCATACTAATATGCCCGGTTTTAATAGTGAGCAGCAATTAGTGCTTGCCACTCTGGCACGTTTTCAGTGTAAATCATTGAAACTGAATGAAATGCCTGAATTTAACTTGTTTGATAAAAACCATTTACTCGCGCTTATAAAAATACTTCGGCTGGCGATTATTCTTAATGGCCAGCGCAACGATCAGCTATTACCGGAAATATTATTAACCGTGGAAGGTAAGCTCTGGGTGTTGGACTGCGTTAACCAGCTGTGGCTTGAAGACAATAAATCTCTGTATGCAGACTTGTTAGCCGAGCAAGAGCGCTGGTTAAGTGCTGGATGGCAACTTAAATTTTAAGGTGCTTCTCAATCTTTTTGAACACTTAGCTTATTCTTATTCCGATCTTTGAGCCGGCATCTAGAAATGCTTTAATCAGCCCCGTAAGTCAATATATTTAAATCAGCGTATTTAAGTCAGTATTTTGAATTAACTGGCTAATATTTATCCGCTAGGTGTTGCTGATTATTGATCGTCGGTTTTATATTCTTCTTTATTTATCGCCAGCAGCTCGATTATCGAATGCGCTATTTGATGGTAATCAATAGAGGATCATAGATGGCTTATGCAGTTCAAACGTGTCTTTTTTATAATTAGAAGGTACTGCCCAGCAGGGGGATTGCTTTAAAGGGGGAGGAAGTATTAAATCTTGTAAGTTAGTTGCGGTTAAAACTGCCCGTTAATGATGACTTAATAGTGTCAGAATGATTCGCTATTTAGAATCTGCGCTTATTATCTTGTTATAAAAAACACCTTTCCTTGCTTTCAGCCCAAGCTTTATTTGTCAAGACTGGGTAGAAGGCAGGGAAAGATGCTCGATCAGCTATTTAAGCTGATTTTTTTGCTGATTTCTTCACTTTTTTAACTTTAGCTTGAACTTCTTTAGCCGGTTTTTTCAGTGATTTTTTAAGTACTTTAAGTTTGCCTTCCTGCTTAACAATTTTGGCTTTTCTTAATTTAATTTCTTTTTTAATTGATTTAACTTCTTTTGATATTTTAGTCATTGTGTATTTCCTTTAAGTTGGACGAAGTGAGCATCACAGCTCGTTTTAGTGAATCCTGGCCTTGAAGTGTTAAACGGTACAAACTTCTGCAAGGCGCTTATTATCGTGTCAGAAAAATACTTTTCCTTACTTTTAGCCTAATTTAAATCTGTCAATATTGGCTAGAAGGCAGGAAAAATAAGCTATTTAAGCAGATTTTTTTGTTGATTTTTTCACTTTTTTAACTTTAGCTTGAACTGCTTTAGCAGGTTTTTTTAGCGATTTTTTAAGTACTTTAAGTTTGCCTTCCTGCTTAACAATTTTAGCTTTTCTTGATTTAATTTCTTTTTTAATTGATTTAACTTCTTTTGATATTTTAGTCATTGTGTATTTCCTTTAAGTTGCATGAAGTGAGCATCACTGCTCGTTTTTGTTAACCATTGCCCTAAAATAATAAAACGCTCGATGTAGAAACTAACTCAAGGCGCATGGTCAAAAGATGAATAAAATTAATGTTAACAGGTCAAATTTATGCTATTTAGCATGTTCTTCAACAGGTTCTTCGGCATGTTCTTCAACAAAGCCACGGATAAATTTTCGTATTTCACGTGCTGCACTTGTATCTAGTTCTTCGCAAAGGCTGACGAATCTATCTCGCTCTTCGCCATTGATACGGATAACTAATTGGCTGTCTTTTTTTCCCGCTTTTTTGTGTTTATTTTTAGTTGTCATTATTATTGCGCCTTTATTCTGTTTTTAGTATATACATTGCATAGCTAATAGATATACTTTTGTGGGGTTTTTTTAAATTTTGAGATTGATCAACAATTTGGAATTTTCCCAAATTAGTTTATCGGGGTGGAATAAAAATAAGATTACCTGATTTTATTTTTAGAATAAGTCATATTTATTACTCATTGTCATTAATATGTCATAACTAATCGTTACGCTGTATTTCATTATCAGAATCCCATTTTGCTGATTTTTTTTCTTAATTATTAAAATTGCAATGTGTTATAAAAAACATGAAATGAAAGCAATTTTTATCTGCATTAGAATGGGGATAATTAAGCCGCAGAACTATTCTGTATCAATTTCTCTTACCACTAGCTGCGATGAAGAAAATATGCCAAATTTAACTATATTATCACTTGATTTGATAATCCAAGATAAAAATCTCAGTGTTTTTTTTCAGCCTATTGTTGAAAATATTGAACGGAATATTTTTGGCTATGAAGCATTAATTCGGGGCCCCTTTAACAGTCAATTGTACTCACCCATTGCCCTTTTTGCTGCAGCAAAAGACCAAAGTAGATTAGTGGAGCTGGAGCTTTTATGCCGAGAATTATCGATATTACAATTTAAAAAACTTAATCTCCAGGGAAAATTATTTCTCAATGCCAGCCCTGAAACTCTCTTTCAGCCTAATTTCCGCTCTGGTCAAACATTAAAATTACTCAAGAAAATAGACCTTGATCCGAGCCGTGTGGTGATCGAGTTAACCGAACACAGTCCTTTAGAAAATTATGAAGTAATTCGAGATGCATTAAAACATTATAAAGAAATGGGCTTTGAAATTGCGATGGATGATTTGGGATCCGGTTATTCGGGCTTGCGCGCTTGGTATGAATTACGTCCTGATTATGTAAAGATCGATCGCCATTTTATGTGTGATATTGACAGCGATAAAGTAAAGCAGCAATTTGTACTCTCTATCAAAAATATCGCGCAGGAGCTGGGTTGTAAAGTCATTGCAGAAGGTGTTGAAACAGCCAATGAATTTCGATTTATAGAAAAAATTGGTCTGCGGTTCTGCCAGGGTTACTATTTTAAGCGTCCGGCACCGTTGCCCGTCAGGCGTATCAATAATAACTTGTTTAGTGAAAGAAGGTTGACAGCGCAATCTAAAAATAGACTTATTTCATCTAAAATGGTGGGAGAGTTATTGCAGCCTATTGATGCAATTAGTACAGCAACGACCATTGAATCTTGCGCTACATTATTTAAGCAAAAACCTGATCTAGACAGTATTCCAGTGCTCGAGAACAACAAACCAATCGGTTTAATCCACCGTAACAACCTCACTAATTTATTTTTTTCAGCCTATGGCAGAGAACTCTCAGGCAGAAAGACGATCGCCTCATTGGTTGATCGCCAGGTACTGATTTTGGAACATGACTTACCCGTTGAGCAAGCGAGTATCTTAATTAGTGATCAAGCTGGAAGAAGGAAAATACTGGAGTTTATTATTGTCAATAAGGGGGAATATCAGGGCATTGGCTCAATTATTGATCTTCTCAAGGAAATAACCCATCTGCAAATTAATAACGCACGTTATGCAAACCCTTTGACCTTGTTGCCGGGTAACGTGCCGATCAGTAAAAATTTGGATCAGCGACTTAAAGAACAATCACCCTTCACTATCTGTTATGTCGATTTAGATCATTTCAAACCGTACAATGATTGTTATGGTTATGAAAAAGGAGACCAAATTATTCTTGGTGTTGCTGATATTTTGCGGGATATAGTGACCGATAGAGATGATTTTATTGGCCATATTGGTGGGGATGACTTTATTGTTATTTTATCTTCAGATCATTGGCAAATACAATGCGAAAAAATACTGGCAAATTTTTCGGAATGGGTTATCCACAGCTATAGTCCGGAAGACCAGGAGAGGGGCGGAATCGCAAGCGAAGATCGTACGGGAGCCAAACAATTTTATCCTTTACTGAGTCTATCGATAGGTTGTGTCAATTTGTCGCCTTCCATTTGTAACAGTCATAACGATGTGGCGGTATTAGCCTCCTATGCAAAATCGAAGGCTAAAAAAATAAAAGGCAATTCATTATATTTATATGACAGTAAAACGACGGCCAACGCATTGCCAGAAAAAAAATATCTCACCGAGTTATGTCATAGTTCATGATTTTTTATCTTTTCAATTCAAAATTAAAGACAGTCATGGTTGATGCTTAACCGCCGCCGATAATGGTTATTAATTTTTTTATAAAAAGTGTTACTGCTTTACTATTTTCAAACTTAAAAGAAATTCCATAATGGATTTCATTGATACCTTTGTGGACTCTTTTAGGAAATCGGGTCATTTCTGCGCTATGAAAATAGGCTTCTCTTTTAGTGACGCCTTTAATAGCCGCTAACTCTGAGGCAAAAACTTCAAAAACCGGGCGAATAATAATGTGTGGTGACTGGTTTTCTATGTGCAGATAAAATGCTTCTTTTAGTTTAGGCAGCATATATTCTGTTATTTTTTTAATACTGAAGTTAGTGCGGCACTCCAATGTGGTTAATACATTAACGATATCAGTTTCTTTAATTATCAAAACTCTTCTCCTGGCAGCCATTGTCATTCAAATATTGTCATTAAAATATGCTGCGTATATTTATTTAGGCCCGCATAGTTGCACTCGTTCCCCGAGGCGATAGACACAAATTACTTGAAGATTGATAAGGCAGCAAGCTTTACCTTGCTCGCGTCGTTTTGTCGTTCGGGCGGGAAGGCGAGTTTTGAGCGGCGGGCTGATGGCTGACAGCTTTAGAGCATAGAGCTTCAAGCCTTCAAGCGTTCGGGCTTTAGAGCTTTAAGGCGGGCTTTGAGCGGCGGGCTGACGGCTGACAGCTAACAGCTAACAGCTTTAGAGCATCGAGCCTTCAAGCTTCAGGCGTTCGGGCTTTGTTGTCGTTAATTAAAACTTCAAAATCACTGTCATTAAATTGTCACAAACCTGTAATGAACTTGTAATGGTATGGGCTGATAATCATCACATCGTCATACATAAGGAAATTAAAAATGAAAAAATTAGTATTAAACACGGTAGCACTAACATTTACAGTTTCATTATTAGCATCAGCGGCTGCAACAGCTGCAAGTCGAGATATGATTAGCGTCGTTGGTTCTTCAACTGTTTACCCTTTTTCAACCGTAGTGGCAGAACGTTTTGGGAAAAAAACGCAATTTAATACACCTAAAATAGAGTCAACAGGGACAGGTGGCGGCATGAAATTATTCTGCGCCGGCAATGGTATTGATACTCCGGATATGTCTAACGCATCACGCCGCATGAAAAAAAGTGAATATGAGATGTGCGTTGAAAATGGCGTAACAGATATCACTGAAGTACTGATCGGTTATGACGGTATTGTTGTTGCTAACTCTAATGCTGCACCGCAGATGAAACTCAGCCGTAAAGATCTGTTTTTAGCCTTAGCCAAGGAAGTGCCGGCACTTGACGGTAGCGAAACATTAATAAAGAACCCGTATAAAACATGGAAAGATGTTAACCCGAGTCTACCCGCAACTAAAATCGAAGTACTGGGGCCACCGCCAACATCAGGTACACGAGATGCCTTTGCAGAATTAGTTATGGAAGGGGGTTGTAAGCAGTACCCGTGGATTAAAGCTATCAAGAAAACAGATAAAAGTGCTTACAAAACGATTTGTCACTCGGTCCGTGAAGATCATGCTTATATTGAAGCCGGTGAAAATGATAATTTAATTATTCAAAAGATAGATGCTAATCCTGACGCAATGGGAATATTTGGCTTTAGCTTCCTTGATCAAAATACAGATAAAATTCAAGGTTCATTTATCGACGGTACTGCACCTTCATTCGATGCGATTGCCGACGGTAGTTACCCTGTTTCACGTCCACTTTTCTTCTACGTGAAAAATTCTCATGTTGATAAAGTACCGGGCATTGCCGAGTATTTAGCTGAATTTACCAGCGAATCAGCAATGGGGCAAATGGGCTATTTAACAGATAAAGGCTTAATACCACTTGGCGATGAAAAGTTTGCTGAAGTGAGTGCGGATGTGAAGTCCTATAAAGCGTTACAACTGTAATATCAGTCTGCTCTATTAACTGATAATACTTAAAATGAAGGTAGCCCAATCATGGTCTACCTTTTTACTTTAAAGGCCACTGTATGACCTCAACAGCTTTAATTTTAATCATAACGCTACTTACACTCGGAAGTTATTGGTACGGAATGCAACGCTCGATTAAGGTTGCAGGCGGCGTTAGTCAGATTAAAAACATGCACTCTTTGCCACAGCAATTTGGTTTGCTGACTGCATTTTGCTGCGGTTTACCCGCGTTATTTCTTCTCTTATTATGGGGGATAGTTGAACCCATTATTATCGAATCACTGCTAGTTAACTCTCTGGGTAAGTCGGTACAGGCATTATCCACTGCAGATTTGAGTTTATATCTTAATGATATCCGTATTATGGCGGGTTCTGCCCTAAGCGACCTATCAAATCTCAGCGATTTATCAAATGAGGTTGTAAAACAGCAGGCGGCACTGTATTTACGGGTGTTAAAAGACCAGGCTAGTATGTTAAAAGCCGGCTTAATACTGATCACTGCACTCGCGAGTGTGATGTTCATTGTTAGTCGCTTCAAGTTAAGCTTTTCTGCTCGTGCATTATCTGAGAGTGTCACTAAATTCTTGTTTTTAAGCTGCTCAATTGTTGCCATTTTTACCACCTTAGGCATTTTGATGTCAGTGTTGTTTGAATCACTGAAATTTTTTCAATCGGTGTCAACCTTAGATTTTTTATTCGGAACCACCTGGAGTCCGCAAATAGCGATGCGTAGCGAGCAGGTTGGATCATCGGGTGCTTTTGGCGCTGTACCTTTATTTGCAGGTACTATGCTGATCTCGTTTATTGCCATGACGATTGCGGCACCGGTTGGATTGTTGACTGCAATCTATTTATCACAATATGCGAGTCCTACTTTGCGAACCGTTGCTAAACCTATGTTAGAAATACTGGCGGGTATCCCAACGGTCGTCTATGGATTTTTTGCGGCACTGACGGTGGCCCCGTTTATTCGTGATACGGGTGAAGCACTGGGGTTAAATGTGGCTTCAGAAAGTGCGTTAGCCGCAGGAATAGTGATGGGTGTGATGATTATTCCCTTTGTTTCTTCTCTTTCCGATGATGCGCTTAATGCCGTGCCACAGGCATTAAAAGAAGGTTCTCTTGCGATGGGGGCAACGGAATCTGAGACCATTAAAAACGTATTATTACCCGCGGCGTTACCGGGCATTATCGGTGCCATGCTATTGGCTGTTTCCCGTGCTATTGGTGAAACCATGATAGTTGTTATGGCGGCGGGGATGGCCGCAAATTTAACCGCTAATCCGCTGGCTGCGGTGACCACAGTAACGGTACAAATTGTAACGTTACTAACGGGCGATCAGGAATTTGACAGCCCTAAAACATTAGCCGCCTTTGCGTTAGGTTTAATGCTGTTTGTTACAACATTATTACTTAATGTGATTGCTTTGAAAGTAGTCAGAAAATACAGAGAACAATATGACTAATCAGCTAAAAACTGGCCATGAGCCGCTTAATATAAATGATTCAACCATGCAAAGTAATATGCACAGTAATACCGACAGAATTAAACAAAGCCTGAAAAAACGTAACAGCAAAGAAAAACGATTTCGTCTATGGGGAAGACTTGCGATCAGCTTTGGCTTTCTGATGGTGGTGATACTGTTCGCTGATATTGGCACTAAGGCTTACCCTGCTTTTTTCCAGCATTGGATAAAAGTGGATATTGAGTTTAATAGGCAGTGGCTGAATATCGAACCATCGGATTCAGCGGTGCAACCTAATATGCAAGCCTTCAAGCAGGCAAACTATTCGACAACAGTAAAAAAATCGCTTTATCAAATGTTCCCGCAGGTAACCACGCGCGGCGATAAACGTGATTTAATGAGACTACTGAGCTACAGTGCTGAGTTCAAAATTGAGGATCTGGTCACTGCCAACCCTGATTTATTAGGGCAGACAGTCTCGCTGTGGCTACTGGCTGACGATGATGTTGACAGCTATTTTAAAAGTGGAGTTACGGTGGGTCAAAGTAGCGGCCGTATTAACGACAAGCAGGCCATGTGGTTAAAGCAATTATTCGAGTCGGGCGCGGTTGAAAAACGTTTTAACACGCTTTTCTTTACCAATAGTGATTCACGTGAACCTGAATTAGCCGGGATACGGGGGGCGCTTAGCGGCACCATCTTAACCATGATCATTGTACTGCTGATTTCTTTCCCCATTGGTGTTTCTGCCGCATTATACCTGGAAGAATTTGCACCTAAAAACCGCTGGACAGATATTATAGAAGTTAATATCAACAACCTTGCTGCGGTACCTTCTATTGTCTTCGGCTTATTGGGGTTAGCCGTGCTGATTAATATCTTCGGTTTACCGCGTTCAGCGTCCTTAGTTGGCGGTATTGTACTGAGCTTGATGACTTTGCCGACTATTATTATTGCCAGTCGCGCATCGATAAAAGCGGTGCCAAACTCGATTCGTGAAGCCGCTATTGGTTTGGGTGCTTCAGATATGCAAGTCGCATTAGGGCATGTGCTGCCGATGGCCATGCCGGGTATTTTAACGGGCACTATTATTGGGCTCGCACAGGCACTGGGTGAAACGGCTCCGCTGTTAATGATCGGAATGGTCGCTTTTATTGTCGATGTACCGGTTAACTTTACCGATGCAGCGACGGTGATGCCCGTGCAGATTTATTTATGGGCTGACAGTCCTGAATCGGCTTTTTTAGCTAAAACCTCTGCCGCTATTTTAGTGCTTTTAGCTTTCTTATTAATAATGAATTTTAGCGCAACATTATTGCGCAGTAAATTTGAAAAAAAGGGCCAGTAGTGCCCATTTAGCAGACAATATATAGACAAGGCGAAATAAAATGACAATAAAAAATAAATCACTGACAGATGGAATGGAGATAGAACACACTGTCGGTAATGTGTTTGCCGACGATGCTAAAATGTCAATGCGTAATGTCGATGTGTTTTATGGCGATAAACAAGCGATAAAAAATGTCAGTATTGACCTGGCGCGTAATCAGGTTACCGCGTTAATTGGGCCCTCCGGCTGTGGTAAATCAACCTTTTTACGTTGTTTAAATCGAATGAATGACACTATTGATATCTGCAAGATTAAAGGCAGTTTATTACTTGATGGTGAAGATATCTATCATAAAAAAATGGATCCGGTGTTATTGCGTGCGCGGGTCGGTATGGTCTTTCAAAAGCCCAATCCTTTTCCTAAATCTATTTATGATAATGTCGCTTATGGTCCAAGAATACATGGTCTGGCAGCATCTAAAGATGATCTGGATGAAATAGTGATTAACAGTTTACAAAAAGCGGGATTGTATAAGGAAGTTAAAGACAGATTAAGCGCATCGGGTACCGGATTATCCGGTGGTCAGCAGCAACGTTTATGTATTGCCAGGACAATTGCCGTGAGCCCCGAAATTATATTAATGGACGAACCTGCATCGGCACTCGATCCGATTGCAACTGCCATTATTGAAGAGTTAATCGATGAATTAAAAGAGAAATATACGATCGCGATTGTAACGCATTCGATGCAGCAGGCTGCCCGTATATCTCAAACCACTGCCTATTTTCATATGGGAAGTTTAGTTGAAGTCGGCAGTACCGATCATATTTTTACTAACCCTTCACATAAACTGACTGAAAACTACATAACAGGCCGTTTTGGTTAAATCTAAATCAGTCGCTGGAGCATAAGATGAGAAAAGATTTAAATATTACGGGACATATCTCTAAACGTTATAATGATGAGCTCGAACAGATCCGTTATTTATTAATTGAAATGGGCGAATTGGTGATCAGACAAGTTGAAGACGGCTTGAATTGCCTGCTTACATCGGATACAGAGCTTGCTCAGCAGGTAATTGATAACGATAAGAAAATCAATCAATTTGAAATTAAGATAGATGAAGCCTGCACCCATATTATTGCGACCAGACAACCCGCTGCAAGTGATTTGCGTTTAATCATCTGTATTATTAAAACTATTACCGATATCGAACGTATTGGTGATGAAGCAACAAAATTAGGACGTAATGCGTTAAAAATAATTAATTCAGAACAAAATCCGCGTCAATTTAATGAGTTAAAACATTTAGGCGAAACGGTGATAGCGAACCTGCATCAAGCAATGAAAGCTTATGCGGCCCTGGATATTGAAACAGCACTGCAGGTCATTGAACAAGATGAGCAGATAAATATAGAATTTGACAATATTTCGCGACTATTAATCACTAAAATGATGGAAGATCCCCGTGAAATAAAAAATTGCCTGCGGATCACCTGGTGCGCTCGAGCGTTCGAACGCATAGGCGATCATGGTAAAAATATTTGCGAGTATGTGGTTTTTTTAGTCGAAGGCAAAGATGTGCGCCACATCAGTATCGAACAGATTAAGCAGACTCTGAAAGACTTCTAGAATCTGCCGCTCAGGGTATTTATTAAGCCCTGAGTGACTTCAGTTTATTATCTGCTTTCGTGGCAGGGTGGGCTATCAAAGCAGGATCATTTGAAACAAGGCTGTCTCTATATTGTACAAACTAATTTGTACAATATAATTTAAGCAACATGGTTTAAGCAATATAGTTTAAGCAATATTTTTTATACGGCTTAACCCTGCTTCAGGTAGATTGGTTTTATTACTGCCAGCAATACTAATCTTCCTGAAGTGCCATGGCGGCCATTTTCATTACGCTTGAAAATGATTCTGCACCCGCAATAAATAAACCATTATGGCAGAACATAGCATCATCAATACCGGTTACATCCACCAGTGCTTTACCGGATAAGCCGGCCCATTCTTTTGGCAGTGATTTTCTGTCTTCGAATGAACCCGGTTCAACAGGCACGGTTTGAATTCTCCATTCGCCCGTCTGAGAGGGGAATACCATATATAACGCCTCCTTAGATAAGGCGTGAACCGTTCTTTTCCAGGGAGTATATTTTTCCAATACAATCACTCTTGGATCAAGCGCATTTTCAATCGCGCCGGCGACAATAACTTTTGCACTAATGCCGCCGTTAGCAGAGGCTATAAAGCGGGCTAAAACGCGTACTGCAAAGTCAACCGCGTCATCAAAACAGGCATCAAAGTGACTCTCTTCCTGCCAGGTAGGGTTGAACATTGAAATAGTCTGGCTAAGGCTGATACCTTTAGAAACCCCTTCGACATGACCACAATCTATGGCATCAATGTTTGATACCAGGCCCGCATCAAGCGCATTGGCGACGTCCTGATTACCTTGACATATTTCTAGGCCATATTTTTTCCAAATTAAACCAAATGAAGAATAAGGAATACCGTTTTCGCGTTCACCTGCACCGCCACGTTGATGATGATCAAAACGGCCCGCATCGGGATCATATTCACCACCCACATCAAGCACAATATCTGCCTGGCCGATAAGCGCTAAATCACGTGTGCGGATGAGTTTAAAAGTAGGGAAAATGCTTTTAAGGGCAGCGATACTAAAAACATCATCTGCATGAAAATTACCGTTGTGAGTTGCTATCGTTATATTATTCATTTTAGTGCCATTTTAGAAAGAGATAAGAAGGTGTCGGCGGTTAAACTGTCGTGGTTTTGAAGTATTAAATAAGTAAAAATCACAGGTAGGAGTCTATAGGAAGACGGCTTACAAAAATAGCTGATTTTAACGTCTGAAGAGCAAGCTGCGAGTTTTCGGGCTGCGAGCTTTCGAGTGGCGGGCTGACAGCTGACAGCTTTAGAGCATCGAGCTTTCGAGCTTTCCAGCTAGGGGGTATATCTCACGCTTTAAAGTTGCCATAATGGCACTGTCAGTTAGCAACTGGATCTCTTAAAAGGAATATAACTATGGCAACATTTACCGCAATTAATTTAATTAAACGTCCTACTGGCGGCCCTCTTGACTCATCATTATTTGAAGTTGTTAAAAAAACGATTCCAACTGTTGAAGCAGGGCAGTTTCTGGTAAAACAACAGCATATGTCATTGGATCCGGCTATGTTCGGTTGGATGAGCGCTGATATGAACAGTTATATCCCGCCCGTTGCATTGGGTGATGTGATGCGCAGTTCCGGCATCGGTGAAGTGACGATGAGTCACCATCCTGATTTTGAAGTGGGCGATCGTGTTACGGGTATGATGGGGTGGCAGGAGTATTTTTTAAGTGATGGCCAAGGGGTAAATAAAGTAACGGCGCCATTACCTAATGAAAATATTTTATCTGTATTTGCATTGCCCGGTTTAACCGCAGTACAAGGTTTATTTAATGTAGGCAAGCCTAAAAAAGGTGAAACACTTATTGTTACAGGCGCAGCAGGTTCAGTTGGTTCAATCGTTGGACAACTCGCAAAAGCTGAAGGTCTACGGGTGATTGGGGTTGTCGGAAACCAGGAAAAAGCAGACTGGATAGTCAATGAATTGGGTTTTGATGCCGCAATCAATTATAAAAGTGATGATTTAGACGCGCAACTGGCAAAAGCGGCACCCGATGGCATTGATCTTTTCTTTGAAAATACCGGTGGCCCAATCCAACATTTCATCTTTGATCGTATTAATGCACATGGCCGTGTTGTTGTCTGTGGATTAATTTCAGCTTATGATGCCGACGTGCCGGATTTAGGTCCAAGTTGGTTAAATATTATTAAACGTCGTATTACCATTCAAGGTTTTACCATGCCGGATCACTTTCATCAGGTACCGGAGTTGTTAGAAAAATTGACCCCCTATGTAATGGCTGGACAAATCAAACATCGCTCACATGTATTACAGGGGTTAGAGTCTGCTATTGAAGGCCTGAACTTATTCTCCACCGGTGAAAATAAAGGCAAGCTGATCGTTCAACTTTAATGTAAAAACGATGCTTTAATTGTTTTTTTGTTCATTCTGACTATTAGCTTAAAGGTTGCCACGTTTTGCTTGGCAACCTTTAATTTAATATAAAAAACAGTGTCCCAATAGTCATAACCCCCATCGTATAGTTAAACGCTCTTTTACGTTTTGTAGTCGTAAATCGTTGCGCGATGCTCACTCCAAGATAAGCCTAGTTTTGTAGTCGTCAATCGTTGCGCGATGCTCACTCCAAGATAAGCCTAGTTTTGTAGTCGTCAATCGTTGCGCGATGCTCACTCCAAGATAAACCTATCAGGTTAAACATGTCGCCTGCCCCCATTAGCGATAGCCGATTTTATCCAGTCAGACGGATATAAAAATCATACTCGTAAAGTCCGCCAGCTTGCTGCTTATATCAACAAACAAATTAATAATTAACAATAATCCACACTTGATCTGAATCAGAATCTTCTGACTAAGGTTTCAACAAACAATCATTTTTTTAACCACTAAAATTGATCAGCTATTTAATCTCATTACAGTTATTATACGACGGGTAAAAAAGCGTGATTAAAGAAAGGGTGCTCTACACCCTTTCTATCTTATATGTTCAAATAATAAGTTGAGGTAATAGTCGTTAATGCTAGCTAATCCAAGTCAATTAAAAACTACTTATGATGCACAAGGTTACTTTGTGATAAGAGATTATTTTACTGCGTCTGAGATTTCATCTCTTAGAAAGGTAATATTAAAATTTCATACCTTATGGAAAGATGACAACGAAATTTTCTATCGGGAGGAAGCGTTTAATTCATCTTTAATCACCGGCAGTCAGTACTTAGGATATGACAACCGGGTAAAGCTTTTTAATTTTATCAGCTCAAAAAAAATAATGAATATTGTCGAGTCGGTTATGGCGGCTGATCCCGCTTTTATGAATACCCAATTATTCTTTGACCCGGTGAGTCCTGAGCAAAAAGATTTTTGGCATCGAGACTGCCAATATGATTATGATATCGAAGACCAAAAGAAAGTGATTTATAATCCGCAGGTATTACATCTTCGTGTGCCTTTATTTGATGAACCCGGCATAGAACTGGTGCCTGGAACCCATAAACGCTGGGACAGCGATGAAGAATTTAATGTGCGCGAAGAAATCAAGGGGAGAGTGAGCAGTGACAACCTCTCAACCGGTCAGGAAATTGAATTAGCCGCGGGCGACTTGTTAGTTTTTTCGGCCGATATGATTCACCGTGGTCGATACGGCTTGGATAGATTAGCATTGGATATTCTAGTCTTTGATTCAGCAGGGGATTATGCTGATTATGTTGATGACGACTGTTTGCCCGATACTTCAATGCTGGATAAAATTGCCGATCCAAGGTTATTTCTGAATACTATTAACTTAAAGTCGAAGGGCTGATTTTACGCTAAAAATAAGTGTGGTTAAGTTGTTATTTGCCATATGATTGATGCTATGGAGTGAATTGTCCGAATAGAAAAATGCTTAGGGTTAGTATTTACATAACCAATAATAATCACTGAGTTTTCTTAGGGTAATAGCTGTTGTTAAACGGCTTCTTACTTGAAATAATTTTCACCATTAATAATGTATTGAGATAAATTTTTTCAGCATATTTCCCATTAATAAAAAGCCCCTTTTATTCCGGCAAAAAACAGTCCTAAAGTAGTCCCACGGATCAAAAATTTGATCTCACCTCAATATTTTCACCTATTATTGAACGGAAAATTTTATTTGTTATGTTCTGATGAGGTAATATAGTATTAACATTTTAGTAACATTAACTGCAATCCAATAAGGCAGAACCACTGCACGGAAAGTGAGGCCGCAAATGTTAACTGGGACAATCCTCTCACCTTGGCAGCTTGGCAGCTAAAATAGAAAATTCCATAACTATTTTATAACGGGGGAATGTGTGAGCATTGCTCCCAGAAAAAACAGACCCCAGAACAATGAAATAAATCTAATCGACAGACATCCTCCTGCTACCAATGAATCATTATGTTTAAAATTCAAGGTACTGAAGGCAATGATGTCACTGAATTTTAACAATCTGAAAGAAGGTAATCTTATGAAAGATGTCGTTATCGTAAGTGCAAAACGCACTGCAATTGGTTCTTATCTCGGTGTATTCAATAATGTATCACCCATCGATCTGGCTGTCACAGCGGTAAAATCTGCCTTGGAGGCCGCAAATGTAACACCACAACAAGTCGATAATCTGATTTTTGGTCATGTCTTTTCAGCAGGTCTTGGTCAGAACCCCGCTCGCCAAATAGCTAAATTTGCAGGTATTCCCGATCAGGCAACCGCCAATGTGGTCTCAATGGTATGCGGATCCGGATTAAAAGCGGTGATGGATGCGGTGCTGCAAATCCAAACGGGCGAATCAGAAATCGTTGTTGCTGGCGGTACAGAATCGATGTCTAATGCAGTATATACCCTTGATTCACATCGCACAGGCGCGAAAACGGGTAACTCTCAACTGACTGATATTGTACTTAAGGATGGCTTAATTGATGCGTTTAGTGGTTTTCATATGGGCATTACCGCTGAAAATTTAGCGAAAAAATACCAAATCTCCCGCGAAGAGCAGGATGCATACGCGCTTCAATCTCAACAGCGCGCAGAAACAGCGATAACATCCGGCAGATTTAAAAATGAGATTGCTGCGCACATTATCTCAACGCGCGGTGGTGATACCATTGTTGATAGTGATGAATACCCGCGTTTCGGGATACCACTTAAGGTTATCAGTAAAGCACGTCCAGCCTTTAAAAAAGATGGCACAGTGACGGCCGCAAATGCATCGGGTTTAAATGATGGTGCAGCTGCCGTCGTTCTTATGAGTAAAGAAAAAGCGCTGGCACTGGGGTTAACACCTATGGTCACTATTCGTGCGCAAGGTGCAGCTGGGGTTGATCCTGATATTATGGGGTATGGCCCCGTGCCGGCAACACAAAAAGCGCTGAAAAAAGCTGGCCTGACGGTTCAAGACTTGAATTTGGTTGAAGCAAATGAAGCATTTGCATCTCAATGCCTGTCTGTTATCAAAGGCCTGGGTCTAGACCCTGCTATTACAAATGTAAACGGCGGCGCAATTTCTCTTGGTCATCCGGTCGGAGCCAGCGGTGCACGCATACTTGTCACCCTGCTTCACGAACTGACTAAGCGAAAAGAACGCTACGGACTGGCGACATTGTGTATCGGTGGAGGTCAAGGTGTTGCGCTGCTTGTTGAAAATGAAAATAGATAAAAAGGGACATTATAGAATTTAAAATCATTAGTGTTACTGTGCCAATCTATGTGCGTTATGACTGAAGATAAGAGTAAAAGTAATACCACCAGACGGTCATGTCGAACAATGTATTGCTCTGTTTCAATCAGATGGAGATAAAAAATACCTATTTTCATTATAAAATAACTAGAACAAGGAAGTATATATGAACTTGAATAAAGTCGACGATACCAACGTCTAGCAACTAAATGGTCTGCAGTGGCTTACCCAATTTTTTGTTGCTATTGTGAAACGCTATCTGCCTAATCTCTTTATTTTGCAGCCTTACTCACTTTAGCTGTATTTGTGATAATGATGCCAGCCACAGGAAAAAATCCGCTTCAGGTCATTGGCGCCTGGTCCGGTGGCTTCTGGAAGCTACTGACCTTTGCCATGCAAATGTCTATGGTGTTGTTAATTGGCCATGCAATGGCCTGCGCCCCTGTTTTTAAAAACGTCTAGCTATACAGCCCCCTCGGACAGGCGATTCTGCTGGTGGCTGTTATCAGTGCTATATTTGCCCGGGAATTAGCGGCTAAAGTGATAGGTGTCGTCTATCGCCTGCTCATTACTTCAGCTTATACTGGTTTCTTATTCTGGCACGGTACCTTTAGCCAGTGGTGTAAACTTGGAAGGCGTCACAGCCAGAGTAGTCACATCTGCGATAGGTATCAATGAGACTTTATTTTCAACGATGAATTTGGCTATTCTGGCGGGAATGTTAGTCGTGATCCCGCTGCTAAACCGCGCGATGCATCCGTCATCACAGTATGTTATCACTATCGATCCCTAGCTGTTAAAAGAGCCAGAGCAGGAAAAAAAGCCGACCTCTGAAATGACACCAGCCTCCTCTTTGACTTCGGCAGTCGCCATTCATTTTAAAGCGTTTTTAGCATCCCATTTAAATGATCACAATGACCTTAAAATTTAGCAGATGGCCCATAAAAATCAGAAAAATAGCTATAGTCTGTTTATTTTTGCTGTTTTTTCCTGCAGGAGGCTATTTTATGCTCAGCAAGGTGGAAGTAACGCACTGTCATTAATGGCTGATAACTAAGTTGGGAGTAGAAATACCGAAGGTTCTTCGGGTTGAGCCTATGCAGTGTGCATAGGATATTTGTTCAATCGTCGCGTCCATGGCTTGCAAATAAAATTGATGACGTCACCTTGATAGAGTAAATTAAAGCCAATTAGCACGCCATTTTCAGTCTCGGCAACAATGTGCTGTGTGGGCCTATAGTCAAAAAATATAACAGAATCCAGCTCATCATATTATTAACAACGAGTCTTTAAGGGAGTAACACATGGAAACAGTTCAAAACTTTATTAATGGCCAGATCAGTGAAAGCAACAGTCAACGGTTTTCCCCTGTCTTTAACCCTGCGACGGGTAAGCAAACCAGACAGGTCGTGCTTAGCAATGAAGCCGAAACGGAAAAAGCGATTACTGCGGCTGATAGCGCCTTTCCGGCCTGGGCAAAAATGCCACCGTTAAAACGTGCCCGAGTCATGTTTGCTTTTAAGGCGTTATTAGAGACCAATATGGACAGACTGGCGCGTCTGATTTCAAATGAACACGGTAAAGTGTATTCCGATGCCGTTGGAGAAATTACGCGCGGGTTGGAAGTGGTGGAGTATGCCTGTGGTATTCCGCACCTGCAAAAAGGCGAACATTCAGCCAATGTGGGAACGGGCGTGGACAGCCATTCGTTGATGCAGCCGCTAGGGGTCTGTGTCGGAATTACACCCTTTAATTTTCCGGCTATGGTGCCGATGTGGATGTTTCCGATTGCAATAGCGACGGGCAATACCTTTGTACTCAAACCATCGGAAAAAGATCCATCCTTCGCATTGGAACTGGCTGCATTGTTGAAACAAGCCGGATTGCCCGATGGCGTGTTTAATGTTGTTAATGGTGATAAACAAGCGGTCGATGTACTGTTGACTGATCCGCGTGTACAAGCGGCAAGTTTTGTTGGTTCAACACCTATTGCTGAATATATTTACAGCACCGCATCTGCCCATGGTAAACGTTGTCAAGCTTTGGGTGGCGCGAAAAACCACTGTTTATTGATGCCCGATGCAGACCTTGATATGGCGGCTAATGCCATCATGGGCGCGGCTTACGGTGCTGCGGGTGAGCGCTGCATGGCCTTGTCTGTTGTTGTCGCGGTCGGTGATGAAACCGGTGACCAACTGGTTGAAAAGCTGCAAGCTCAGATCAAAGAGATGCGCGTTGGCCCTGGCATAGTTGATGGACCAGAAAACGACATGGGACCTGTGGTGACGGCTCAGCATAAAGCTAAAATCTGTGATTACATTACAGCGGGTGAACAGCAGGGTGCTTCACTGCTGGTTGATGGTCGTCATTTAACAGTAGACGGACATGAAGCGGGCTATTTTGTAGGACCTACGTTATTTGATAATGTCTTACCGGATATGAGCATTTATAAAGAAGAGATTTTTGGTCCGGTATTAGTAGTAGTGCGAGTACCGAATTATCAGACCGGGCTTGAACTGATTAATAATCATGAATTCGGTAATGGTACTGCTATCTTTACCCGTGATGGTGAATCTGCCCGCCAGTTCAGTGAAGATGTTCTGGCTGGAATGGTCGGCATCAATGTACCTATTCCTGTACCTATGGCATTCCACAGCTTTGGTGGATGGAAACGCTCGGTCTTTGGACCATTGAATGTACACGGCAGTGATGGTGTACGTTTTTATACGCGCATGAAAACTGTGACCAGTCGTTGGCCTGCCAGTGTGCGTTTAGAAGAGCACGCTAGCAGCTTTGTTATGCCAACCATGTAATAGACCAAACATTCGAGTAAGCCTAGTTAGTGCCGAAGCTGACTGGGTTTTTTTGTGGCAGCCAATAATGCAACTTGTTGGCTTAATTGCTACTTATAATGAGACTTGGCGGTATCGTGAAAATAATTTTTTTGGGGCCGCGACAACAAGTTTCATTGTGCTTATACCAGCTGCTATTTTCTGGCATAATCAAGTTGGCAATTGTGCTTATACCTGTTGTTATTTTTCTGGCATGCTCAAGTTGGTAATATTGTCATGTTGATCCGCTTCAATACGCCGGTAGAGTTCAAGATAAGCAATATTGTGATGTATTTTTTAGATGATGGGTTGCTGCTTATATCTTCAATGGACTGGCAATAAATATAACTTTTAACAGGGTAATACAGTGATGATTGTTTTAGATCCTTGGTTTTATGCCACGGCTATTCCTGCAGTATTAATCTATGGTATCAGTAAAGGAGGATTTGGAGGGGCGTTGGGTATTATTGCAGTGCCTTTGATGTCAATGGTTATCGTGGCCTCTCAGGCAGCAGCTATATTATTGCCTATTCTATGTGTGATGGACTTTTTCGCCGTTAAACAACACTATCGGCATGCGGATTATGGGCTATTAAGAGGTATGCTGCCAGGGTCTTTAATAGGGGTTGCGTTGGCCGGTCTCTTTTTGAGCGTAACACCAGAATCAGGACTGAAATTACTGATAGGTGGTTTATCACTGTTTTTTTGTCTGCAGTACATTGCCCTCGGCGCAGATAAGCAGAAAAAAAGAGGAACCCTTAGTGCTTGGTTTTGGAGTCTAATGAGTGGTTTTTCCAGCACTGCTATTCATGCAGGCGGCGGGCCAGCCAGTATCTATTTGTTACCATTGAAACTGGATAAAATAGTGTTTGTCGCCACTATGGCGGTATTATTGGGGGTTCTTAATTTGTTTAAACTGATCCCGTATAGCCTATTGGGTGGATTTAATCAGACCAACTTGATGACTTCGCTGGTGTTGATGCCGTTGGCACCCGTTGGTGTGAAAATAGGAGTGTGGTTACTGCACAGGGTAAGCCAGCCATTGGTCTACCGCTTGTGTTACATATTTCTGTTTCTCTCGGGCTGTAAGTTGTTTTGGGATGGGGGGCAAACACTACTTCAATCTTAGTCTTGGCTTCACCAATTCTTTAGCCTTGTTCTCTATTATGTTAAAGCTTCTGCTTGGGACTATTCCGTATCGTTTTTATCAACTTGACGTTTTCCTGTACTTGCCCATGGGTGAGCTGCCAATATTACATTTATCCTGCGCCTCAATAGAAGATTAAATTAATGGATTACATCAGTTCATGCCAGAGTGACTGCATTCAACTTTTGGTTAGGAGATGGGAATGGATTATCGATATGTTAGTCATACGGTTTTTAAGATTCAGTCTCATTTTGTTTTTGTTACTAAATATAGGTATTAAGTTTTAAAAGGTGATATTGGGTTGAAGGGGAGATCATCATCTAAACTATTTGAATGTTTCCCCGACTTAAAAAAGCGATACGGGGGTGTCATTTTTGGTCTAGAGGATATTTTTGTGTCACATCTGGGGATGTTACCAAAGAAATGATTAAAGAGTATTTAGCCCATTATTTTAAGCCAAAAGTCGATGATAATGTTAGAACTGAGCACCAAAAAAATGGGTCTTTGACCCGTATCTGGACTTTAGTCCATAAATCAATAACCACCTACTTTAGTAGGTGGTTATTGCGTTTAATTCTTATCCCAAATTTAGGTTAACTATTAAGCAAAGCTAAATTTTTTAAACAAAACAACTCCCGTCACTAACTATCATTGTATTGTAGTTCTATTATGGGTGGAAAAACGCCGGTGTCATACGGGCGTTTTAACTGATTGAGAGCTGCAGTCGTTAATCTCCTAAAGCAATACCCTCACGACGAGGATCTGCGCCGCCGATTAATTTACCATCTTTAAATAGGATTGCGTGAAGTCCAGAGTTTAGATCGCGAATATTCACTTCATAGCCCATCATCTCAAGCGCTTCTTTAAATCGTATTGCCTTGGTATCTTGTTCAATATCATAGGTTCCAAAACGGTTCACTAAATGCGGTAAATCTATTGCTTGTTGAATTCCCATTCCCCAATCTAAATGCGCGATAATAGTTGAGGCAACATATCCGATAATGCGTGAGCCACCGGGAGATCCTAATGCCATATAAGGTTTTCCATCTTCCATAATAATGCTTGGAGACATGGACGAACGCGGACGTTTTCCAGGCTCTACCCGGTTAGCGATAGGATAGCCATCCTTATATGACGCAAATGAAAAATCAGTCAGCTCGTTATTAAGGATAAAACCATTGCTCATTACCCTTGAGCCAAAGCCATTTTCAACGGTACTGGTCATAGAGAGGGTATTGCCCTCTTTATCGGTAATAACAATATGGGTAGTGGAAGGAAATTCAATGGATTGATCATCTGCCCGCGCGATAGCATTCTTCCACGGTGGGTTACCTGCAGATACCTCTGATAATGCTTTACCTGGTTGGATCAATTTTGCTCGCCCGGCAAGATAGTCTGAGTTAAGCAACCCCTCGGGCATTGGTACAAAGTCAGAATCAGCCATATAACGACCACGGTCAGCAAAAGCGAGTCTTGATGCATCACCAATGATCTGCCACGCTTCCGGGCTGTCTGCACCGAGTTTTTTCAGATCAAAATGACTGGCAATACCTAATATCTGACCAATAGTTAATGCACCTGAACTGGGAGGTCCCATGCCGCAGACAGAATATTGATGGTAAGGCGCGCACACCGCTTTACGCTCTATTATTTTATATGTTGAAAAATCTTCCTGCGCGAGTACTCCCGGGTTATCAGTAATGCCGGTCACTTTATTTACAATGTCTTTTGCTATTTGTCCTTGATAGAAAGCCTTTTCACCGTGCTCAGCTATCACTGACAAGGTTTCAGCGTACTTTTTATTTTTCAGTAAACTACCTTCTGATAAAGGTTCGCCATTTTTTGTAAAGAAATACGCTTTGGTGTCAGGATATCGACTTAACCGCGCTTTATCTTTTTCGATGGAAGAGGCTAATCTTTCTGAAACAGTGAAACCATTATTGGCAAGTTTCTGTGCGGGCTGGAAGAGTTCTGACCATTTTTTACTGCCGTATTTATCATGCAGCGTTGCCAATAACTTAACGGTTCCCGGTGTACCAACCGAACGCCCGCCGACGACCGCATCATAAAATTTTAAAGGTTTACCGTCGCTGTCTTGGAATAACTCAGGCTTTGCTGCCAAAGGGGCGGTTTCACGCCCGTCAAATGTGGTTAATACTTTCAGTTTTGCATCGTAATAGACTAGAAAAGCGCCACCACCAAACCCTGACGATTGAGGTTCAACGAGTCCGAGTACGGTTTGAACCGCAACTAAAGCATCAGCTGCATTCCCACCGTTTTTTAATACTTGGTATCCTGCTTCGACAGCAAGAGGGTGTGCAGCTGCAACCATATATTGATTCGCAACAACACTGGTTTTTTGTTTATATGAGGTAGCGGTTTCAGGGGCGACAGTGTCTGCGACTTGAGGGGAAGCAAACACATTCAAGGAGAGGAGGGCGACACCTGTGCACAACAATAAATTCTTATTCATTAATATCCTTATTTTATCATTAAACTAGCCAATTAATTTATCCGGTAATCGATATCTATCTCGAAATTAGAGACCATATTTTTGTAATGGAATGCAGATAGGTAACTATCAGTCATCTATCAATAGCATCTTTAGTTGATGGTTATCTATTTATAGCATGTATAGCAGTGAACTTAGCTGACGGTTATTCATTAATAGCATTTTTTGTGATGCACTTAGTTGAGGGGTATTTATTAGCAGCCTTTATAGAGGAGAATTGAGTGGATGAATGCACAACCTTATATTTAATCAACCGATTTAGATTAATTTGTACCTTTTACGTACGATAAAATCCTATTTTGTTTGTTATTTAAGCGGTTGATTTTTTAATGCAAATAAACCCTTGCCAAGGTTCACAAAATCTCTATAATGCGCCTCCACGGAAACGGGAAAGACGCAAGTCAGTCCGGTTACTTAGAACGAAAAAGTTAAGTTTTTAATAACGTATCACGTTGATTAAAAACATTATAATTTTATGTTTTAGCAAGATTAATAATCCTGATAAAACATTAAAAAATAAATATTGACATCGTTTGCAGGTAGCGTAATATACGCACCTCGCCGAAAGGCACGCTCTTTAACAATTTAATCAAACAATCTGTGTGGACACTTATTGTTGATGTGATTTCAAAAAAATCAAAGTCCTTTCTTGTAAAGGCAGTAACTTTTTACTTCGTAAATAGATTGCTCATCAATAAAAGTGACACACGAATAAATTTATTTATTCAGAATAATAAGTTATTCATTATTTTTATACTGAAGCTTTTATACTTAGGTATTGAAATGAAGAGTAATTAGTTTTAGTCAGTTATATTGAGTCGCAGCGCAAGCTGCAAATTAAACTTTAAATTGAAGAGTTTGATCATGGCTCAGATTGAACGCTGGCGGCAGGCTTAACACATGCAAGTCGAACGGTAACAGAGAATAGCTTGCTATTTTGCTGACGAGTGGCGGACGGGTGAGTAATGCTTGGGAATTTGCCTTGTTGCGGGGGACAACAGTTGGAAACGACTGCTAATACCGCATAATGTCTCCGGACCAAAGGTGGCCTCTATTTATATGCTATCGCGACAAGATGAGCCCAAGTGGGATTAGCTAGTTGGTAAGGTAATGGCTTACCAAGGCGTCGATCCCTAGCTGGTCTTAGAGGATGACCAGCCACACTGGAACTGAGACACGGTCCAGACTCCTACGGGAGGCAGCAGTGGGGAATATTGCACAATGGAGGAAACTCTGATGCAGCCATGCCGCGTGTGTGAAGAAGGCTTTCGGGTTGTAAAGCACTTTCAGCGAGGAGGAAAGGGTATTGGTTAATATCCAATATCTGTGACGTTACTCGCAGAAGAAGCACCGGCTAACTCCGTGCCAGCAGCCGCGGTAATACGGAGGGTGCGAGCGTTAATCGGAATTACTGGGCGTAAAGCGCGCGTAGGCGGTTAATTAAGTCAGATGTGAAAGCCCAGGGCTCAACCTTGGAACTGCATTTGAAACTGGTTAACTAGAGTTTTGTAGAGGGTGGTAGAATTTCAGGTGTAGCGGTGAAATGCGTAGAGATCTGAAGGAATACCAGTGGCGAAGGCGGCCACCTGGACAAAGACTGACGCTGAGGCGCGAAGGCGTGGGGAGCAAACGGGATTAGATACCCCGGTAGTCCACGCAGTAAACGATGTCTATTAGAAGTTTGTGGCTATATGCCGTGGGTTTCAAAGCTAACGCATTAAATAGACCGCCTGGGGAGTACGGCCGCAAGGTTAAAACTCAAATGAATTGACGGGGGCCCGCACAAGCGGTGGAGCATGTGGTTTAATTCGATGCAACGCGAAGAACCTTACCATCCCTTGACATCCAGAGAATCTGTTAGAGATAGTAGAGTGCCTTCGGGAACTCTGAGACAGGTGCTGCATGGCTGTCGTCAGCTCGTGTTGTGAAATGTTGGGTTAAGTCCCGCAACGAGCGCAACCCTTATCCTTAGTTGCCAGCACGTAATGGTGGGAACTCTAGGGAGACTGCCGGTGATAAACCGGAGGAAGGTGGGGACGACGTCAAGTCATCATGGCCCTTACGGGATGGGCTACACACGTGCTACAATGGCAAATACAAAGGGTTGCTAGCCTGCGAAGGTATGCGAATCTCATAAAGTTTGTCGTAGTCCGGATCGGAGTCTGCAACTCGACTCCGTGAAGTTGGAATCGCTAGTAATCGTGGATCAGAATGCCACGGTGAATACGTTCCCGGGCCTTGTACACACCGCCCGTCACACCATGGGAGTGGGCTGCACCAGAAGTCATTAGCTTAACCCTTCGGGGATGGCGATGACCACGGTGTGGTTCATGACTGGGGTGAAGTCGTAACAAGGTAGCCCTAGGGGAACCTGGGGCTGGATCACCTCCTTACGTAAAGAGACACATCAGTTAATTCGCTTGCGGATTAATACATCGAAGACTTGCTTGCAAGTGCTTCACAGTACAAGCCTTTCGGCGATTTTGCTCTGCAAATTCACCTTCCGGCTCAAGTTTTTGCTTCGCAAATACTTGATGAGTGTCCACACAGATTGTTTGATTAGAATGATAAAGCGTAATAGCAAATACACTTATTAACTGTTCTTTATAAAGAATAATTAATAAGTGTTTTTTTAACACTGCTCTTTAACAATTAGGAAAGCTGATAAAAGTTCTTTTTATCACACAAAAACAATGGCACTCAGGTGTTGATTGGTGTGATAAATTAAACGAAATTGTTCTCAATTATTAAGATTTATTTTAATAATTGTAATCAAGCAAAAATAAATGTTGTTCAAACTGATACTTTGGATAACGTACGTATCTATTGAATCATTGTTAATTCAATGATTCTTAGGTGCACGAAAAACGAATGTTGTTTTTTGTATTGTAAAATATGAGAAATCGCAAGCGTCTTGGAAACTCAAATAAATACAAAATCTAGATTTTGTTATCTTATGCGTTTTTTGAATGTTATTAACATTCATAAAAACGATTAAAGTGACACCTTTTAGGTGTTGTATGGTTAAGTGAATAAGCGTGCACGGTGGATGCCTAGGCAATTAGAGGCGATGAAGGACGTGGTAATCTGCGATAAGTCCAGGGGAGTTGATAACAAGCGTTATATCCTGGAATTTCCGAATGGGGCAACCCGGCACTTAGTGTCATCGTTAAGTGAATACATAGCTTAACGAAGCGAACGAGGGGAACTGAAACATCTAAGTACCCTTAGGAAAAGAAATCAACCGAGATTCCGATAGTAGCGGCGAGCGAAATTGGAACAGCCCTTAAGCTGTTTAAAAGTTAGTGGAAGGCTCTGGAAAGTGCCGCGATACAGGGTGATAGCCCCGTACACAAAAACTTCTTTACAGTGAAAGCGAGTAGGTCGGGACACGAGAAATCCTGACTGAATATGGGGGGACCATCCTCCAAGGCTAAATACTCCTAATTGACCGATAGTGAACCAGTACCGTGAGGGAAAGGCGAAAAGAACCCCTGTGAGGGGAGTGAAATAGAACCTGAAACCGTGTACGTACAAGCAGTAGGAGCGGACATTGTGTTCCGTGACTGCGTACCTTTTGTATAATGGGTCAACGACTTAATTTCAGTAGCAAGGTTAACCAAATAGGGGAGCCGTAGGGAAACCGAGTCTTAACTGGGCGAATAGTTGCTGGGATTAGACCCGAAACTTGGTGATCTAGCCATGAGCAGGTTGAAGGTTGAGTAACATCAACTGGAGGACCGAACCCACTAATGTTGAAAAATTAGGGGATGACTTGTGGCTGGGGGTGAAAGGCCAATCAAACCAAGAGATAGCTGGTTCTCCTCGAAAGCTATTTAGGTAGCGCCTCGTGTATCACTGTTGGGGGTAGAGCACTGTTTGGGCTAGGGGGTCATCCCGACTTACCAACCCCATGCAAACTCCGAATACCAACAAGTGCAATCACGGGAGACACACGGCGGGTGCTAACGTCCGTCGTGGAAAGGGAAACAACCCAGACCGCCAGCTAAGGTCCCTAAGTATATGTTAAGTGGGAAACGATGTGGAAAGGCTCAGACAGCTAGGAAGTTGGCTTAGAAGCAGCCATCTTTTAAAGAAAGCGTAATAGCTCACTAGTCGAGTCGGTCTGCGCGGAAGATTTAACGGGGCTAAACATATCACCGAAGCTGCGGATGCTTATTTATAGGCATGGTAGAGGAGCGTTCTGTAAGCCGTCGAAGGGAAAGGTGTAAACCATCCTGGAGGTATCAGAAGTGCGAATGTTGACATGAGTAACGATAAGGGAGGTGAAAAACCTCCCCGCCGGAAGACCAAGGGTTCCTGTCCAACGTTAATCGGGGCAGGGTGAGTCGACCCCTAAGGCGAGGCCGAAAGGCGTAGTCGATGGGAAACGGGTTAATATTCCCGTACCCTTTATTATTGCGATGGGAGGACGGAGAAGGCTAGGTGGGCCTGGCGATGGTTGTCCAGGTTCAAGTGCGTAGGCGGGAGACTTAGGTAAATCCGGGTTTCTTTTAACGCTGAGACACGATGTCGAGTCACCAAGGTGATGAAGTCATTGATGCCATGCTTCCAGGAAAAGTCTCTAAGCTTCAGATAATAGAGGATCGTACCCCAAACCGACACAGGTGGTCAGGTAGAGAATACTAAGGCGCTTGAGAGAACTCGGGTGAAGGAACTAGGCAAAATGGTACCGTAACTTCGGGAGAAGGTACGCCTCCGACGGTGACGAGACTTGCTCTCTGAGCTGTTGGAGGCCGAAGATACCAGATGGCTGCAACTGTTTATTAAAAACACAGCACTCTGCTAAATCGTAAGATGACGTATAGGGTGTGACGCCTGCCCGGTGCCGGAAGGTTAATTGATGAGGTTAGACTTAGGTCGAAGCTTTTGATCGAAGCCCCGGTAAACGGCGGCCGTAACTATAACGGTCCTAAGGTAGCGAAATTCCTTGTCGGGTAAGTTCCGACCTGCACGAATGGCGTAATGATGGCCATGCTGTCTCCACCCGAGACTCAGTGAAGTTGAAATCGCAGTGAAGATGCTGCGTCCCCGCGGCTAGACGGAAAGACCCCGTGAACCTTTACTACAGCTTAGCAGTGAACTTAGAGCCTACATGTGTAGGATAGGTGGGAGGCTTTGAAGCGTTGTCGCTAGATGACGTGGAGCCAACCTTGAAATACCACCCTTGTATGTTTTGAGTTCTAACCATGGCCCCTGAATCGGGGTTTGGGACACTGTTTGGTGGGTAGTTTGACTGGGGCGGTCTCCTCCTAAAGAGTAACGGAGGAGTACGAAGGTTGGCTAATCACGGTCGGACATCGTGAGGTTAGTACAATGGTATAAGCCAGCTTAACTGCGAGACAGACACGTCGAGCAGGTACGAAAGTAGGTCATAGTGATCCGGTGGTTCTGAATGGAAGGGCCATCGCTCAACGGATAAAAGGTACTCCGGGGATAACAGGCTGATACCGCCCAAGAGTTCATATCGACGGCGGTGTTTGGCACCTCGATGTCGGCTCATCACATCCTGGGGCTGAAGTCGGTCCCAAGGGTATGGCTGTTCGCCATTTAAAGTGGTACGCGAGCTGGGTTTAGAACGTCGTGAGACAGTTCGGTCCCTATCTGCCGTGGGCGTTTGAGAATTGAGAGGATCTGCTCCTAGTACGAGAGGACCGGAGTGGACGAACCGCTGGTGTTCGGGTTGTATCGCCAGATGCATTGCCCGGTAGCTACGTTCGGAATCGATAACCGCTGAAAGCATCTAAGCGGGAAGCGAGCCTCGAGATGAGTTCTCACTGGAGCTTTAAGCTCCCTAAAGGGCCGTTGGAGACTACAACGTTGATAGGCAAGGTGTGTAAGTGCAGTAATGTATTGAGCTAACTTGTACTAATTACCCGTGAGGCTTAACCATACAACACCTAAGACGTGTTGAGTTGCAGTAGACGCATAGTTGGTCAGTGAATGTTATTAACATTCCCTTTGATTAAGCTAAGAGTTGAAACAACAGTGACCAAGAAAAATAAAAATATGCTTGCGAAACATATTTTACAAAGATTATTGCTTGTATCAAAACACAGAACAATAAACAGCTTTTCTAATTAAATTTTAAAAAGACTTTAGATTGTTGCCTTACGGAAGATTAACAAAAAAACGTTAATCTCCTACCGGCCAAAACAATTTAAAGCTAAAAAAAAGCTCAAGCTTTAAAAAGTTTTTGTTTGGCGACCATAGCATTGTGGTACCACCTGATCCCATTCCGAACTCAGCAGTGAAACGCAATTGCGCCGATGGTAGTGTGGGGTCTCCCCATGTGAGAGTAGGTCATCGCCAAGCGCCTAATAAACGATAAATCCCCATCCTTCGAAAGAAGGGTGGGGATTTTTTCGTTTAAGCGCTTGATGCGATGACTACTCGAACATGGGGAAAGGTAGACAGCAGCAACTAATACGAAAAGCATTAAGTAAGTTTATGGTCACTTGCTTCAAAGGCAAAATTTACGCTCACAAGCCGCTAAGATGAATTTGAATGGTAAATCTGATCATTTTATTAATAGGTTGGTATAAACACTCTGTTCAATAGATTGAATCAACATAACAAATTAATTAATGGAATTGGTCTATGTTATCGGTAGGGTGCGTACCGCAAGAGGCAGAAATTGGTGCGCCGAGCGCACCCTACGGGCTGTTCCATCGCCAATGTATTGCACAAGTCAGGCAATTAAATACGATAATTCAGCCAATTTTGTATTTAAAGATGATGTACATATAATTAATCAGGTTAGTCGAGGATGGAATAATGTTAGGTATTAGCTCGAAGAGGTAAAAACACTCTGCCAAAGGGAGTGGGCAAATCTGATCACTTATTTAATGAGGCTAAAATAGCAATCTTATTATTGGTTCTTAGATCTGATGCCGGTCCCTCTGTCGAGACTGAAGCGCGGCTATTAGCCGGCTTCAGGTTTTAGCTTTTGTAGTGGTGTAAGCAGCTTGACGCTGATATTCTCTGATATTATGTTTCAGATGGTCAGAATCTGCGGGCGATTTCGGCCCATGCGCGGTAGTTTGCAGTATCCTCCAGCAACGCAGGGCGCGTGCCAATAGGGGTGGCGACATGCAGCTGGGCACTCCAGTCCTGAGGCCCCGTCCAATTGACGCCCACACCAGTTCCGCTAAGTGTAGCCGTGTTGTCTGCGCTCGCTTCCGGCCAGAGATCTTTGTTGATTTTAAGATAGGCGGTATCGATGAAAGCGATTCCCTGCCATCGTTGATTCTCATTTGAAAACAGCTCGTGCCGCCATTCGATTGTTCCGGTGTAGCCGCTATCGCCTGAGATTGCACCAGTCTCATAACCACGAACCGTGTAAGCCCCACCGGCGCTGAATTTTTGCGATGAATCTAGATTATCGCCGGCCCATTGACCAGCTACATTGAAATACAGCATGTCTTTGGTAGTCAGTCCCTGCAACCTTCCGATGCTGGCGATCCATTTCTCATAGCGGCCATCGGTTTTTGCCGTTTGTGCATCGTTTGATTGGGCAACTGGATCATCGAAACCAAGCCAGCCAATGTTCGCCTCCAGCTTCCAGACCGTGATCGCGCCGACCAAAAAATTGTCGCGTATATTGCCGTCCAAGCTTGCTGTTAAGTTATTCAGATGACGGTCGGTACGGTTGTCAATGGCGTCCACTCGGTCGCGCAGTTGTAAGTGCTTAAGCTGGAACTTCCCATAGACGTTGGTATCACGGCTGCGAAAAAGTGGTTTCTGTGCCCAAATGCTTGCCGTCCGCGCGCTACCATATGCTTTTAGAGCCTCCAGTGGCTCGCCGAGTTTATAGCTCAATGCTGACACCTCTCCTCCCAAGTGAGTACCATTTCCATCGATTAGCGTATCGTAGGAGAGACGTCCATAGTTCATATTAGCGCCAGCGCTGAGAATGCTAATACTGAGTACATCGCCATGATGTAGTTGATTGACGAAGAACACAGAGCCTGCTATACGTGTATTACCTGTATAGCTACTGCCATTATTATCGAGGGTGATATTGCCTGTCACCGACGGACCAGATTGGACAGTAGTGACAATTAAATCAGTAGTCCCTTTGCTCTTGCCCGGTTTCAATAGGCCTTTCACCTTAACTCCTGGCACATCGGACAGAAGCAACAATGTACGGTTAAGTGGGGTTTGATTGATCAGTTGCCCAGTCTCAAGCGGAGCAAGTGCAGATTGCAGCAATTGACTCTGCACCTGACTGGAATCATTCAGACTAATATCCCCATAGCGTCCTTCGATAACTTCGACCCTGACGATACCATCCCGGACCACTTGCGCTGGAATGACAACACGTACCAGCGGATAGTTCTTGCCACTGTAATAAGCAGGGATTGCAGCGATCAAAGCTTCCAGCCGGTTCAGTGGCATGCTTTGCCCCTCGGCTTGTACCACCAATGCATGCAAGGTTTCTGTATCGAACAAGGTATTACCTGTAATAAGCAACTTTGTAATAGAAAATGGTGCGCCCGATGGTGTGGGCTTATCAGGAATTTGATCTATCTCCTGCAATGGCCCTATTCGTGCAGGAGTAGGAGTAGGAGCAGGGGATTGGAGCGGCTTAATTTGTTGTAGTATCGTGCCCGCCCCGGGAATTATTTGGTTTTGCGCGAGCGCGGGGGATGCAACCAACTGCACCGCGAGAACATATAACAATTTGTTTTTTATATAATATTTTTTTTTCATTGTGCACTCTCTATATTATTATCTTGTAGCATGATGCCACCATCCTGTATATCTAAGTTAGCGTTCAGGCCAAACATCGCCGTAGTCTCCATTTTATCTGCCGAAGCGACACCACTTAGTGAGTCTTCAGCGGCATTTCCGCCGCTTGTATTTCCGTCGTTCGCATTGCTACCGCTCTCATTACCTGTAGTAGGGGTCGGTTCAGCACTGACAGTATTCGTTACTACGATCGGTAGTGACAGGCTCAACATGGGCGGTTTGGTACTCACACTGGACAAGTAATTAGCCGATCCTGCAGCAGCGGGCTCTACTGGCGATTGAGCCACAGGTAGCGCGGTGATATCCGCCGTAAAGTCGGTCGGATTAGTAATATTGTAATTGCTTGCCAGGCCGGTGATGGTATCAACACCCGTCACGGTAACTGTTTTGCCATTCTCTGCGTTCTGGTCGCTGAACTGGCCGCTTAAATCAAGCGCCTCGCTGCCAATTAGGCCATTAAAGGTAATATTGGTCAGTGCAGCAACATCATCGCCATCGTAGGTTTTGTTATTGGCGGTAGCATTCACCGTGACGTCTTTGGCGGTAATGTCGGCTGTCAGGCCGGTTGGATTGGTAATATTGTAATTGCTGGCCAGGCCGGTTGTGGTATCAACGCCTGCTACGGTAACACCTTTATTAGTAGCCGCATTCTGGTCGCTAAATTGGCCGCTTAAATCAAGCGCCTCGGTGCCGATCAGGCCGCTAAAGGTGATATCCGTCAGCGCGGCAACTGTATTTCCATCGTAGGTTTTGTTATTGGCGTTGGCATTAACCGTTACGTCTTTGGCGGTAATGTCAGCGACCAGGCCGGTCGGATTGGTAATATTATAATTACTTGCCAGGCCGGTGGTGGTATCAATGCCTGCCACGGTGACGCCTTTATTAGCAGCCGCGTTCTGGTCGCTGAACTGGCCGCTTAGATCAAGCGCCTCGCTGCCAATTAGGCCATTAAAGGTAATATTGGTCAGGGCAGCAGCCGTATTGCCATCGTAGGTTTTGTTATTGGCGTTGGCATTCACCGTGACGTCTTTGGCGGTAATGTCAGCTACCAGGCCGGTCGGATTAGTAATATTGTAATTGCTTGCCAGGCCAGTGGTGGTATCAACGCCTGCCACGGTGACGCCTTTATTAGCAGCCGCGTTCTGGTCGCTGAACTGGCCGCTTAGATCAAGCGCCTCGCTGCCAATTAGGCCGTTAAAGGTAATATTGGTCAGTGCAGCAACCGCATCACCATCGTAGGTTTTGTTATTGGCGGTGGCATTCACCGTGACGTCTTTGGCGGTAATGTCCGCTACCAGGCCGGTCGGATTAGTAATATTGTAATTGCTTGCCAGGCCGGTTGTGGTATCAACGCCTGCCACGGTGACGCCTTTATTAGCAGCCGCGTTCTGGTCGTCGAACTGGCCGCTTAAATCAAGCGCCTCGCTGCCGATCAGGCCGTTAAAGGTAATATTGGTCAGTGCAGCAACCGTATTGCCATCGTAGGTTTTGTTATTGGCAGTGGCATTAACCGTGACGTCTTTGGTGGTAATGTCCGCTGTCAGTCCAGTCGGATTGGTAATATTATAATTACTGGCCAGGCCGGTGGTGGTATCAACACCCGTTACGGTAACGACTTTATTGGTAGCCGCGTTCTGGTCGCTAAACTGGCCGCTTAAATCAAGCGCCTCGCTGCCGATTAGGCCGTTAAAGGTAATATTGGTCAGTGCAGCAACTGTATTGCCATCGTAGGTTTTGTTATTGGCAGTGGCATTAACCGTGACGTCTTTGGCGGTAATGTCAGCTACCAGGCCGCTCGGATTGGTAATATTATAATTACTTGCCAGGCCGGTGGTGGTATCAACGCCTGCCACGGTAACGCCTTTATTGGTAGCCGCGTTCTGGTCGCTGAACTGGCCGCTTAGATCAAGCGCCTCGCTGCCAATTAGGCCGTTAAAGGTAATATTGGTCAGTGCAGCAACCGCATCACCATCGTAGGTTTTGTTATTGGCGGTGGCATTCACCGTGACGTCTTTGGCGGTAATGTCCGCTACCAGGCCGGTCGGATTGGTAATATTATAATTACTTGCCAGGCCGGTGGTGGTATCAACGCCTGCTACGGTAACGCCTTTATTAGCAGCCGCATTCTGGTCGCTAAACTGGCCGCTTAAATCAAGCGCCTCGCTGCCAATTAGGCCATTAAAGGTAATATTGCTCAGTGCAGCAACATTATCGCCATCGTAGATTTTGTTATTGGCGGTGGCATTCACCGTGACGTCTTTGGCGGTAATGTCCGCTACCAGGCTGGTCGGATTGGTAATATTGTAATTACTTGCCAGGCCAGTGGTGGTATCAACGCCTGCTACGGTGACGCCTTTATTAGCAGCGACGTTCTGGCCACTGAACTGGCCGCTTAAATCAAGCGCCTCGCTGCCGATCAGGCCATTGAAGGTGATATCCGTCAAGGCAGCAGTCGTATTGCCATCGTAGGTTTTGTTATTGGCGGTGGCATTCACCGTGACGTCTTTGGCGGTAATGTCGGCTGTCAGGCCGGTTGGATTGGTAATATTGTAATTGCTGGCCAGGCCGGTGGTGGTATCAAAGCCTGCTACGGTAACGCCTTTATTAGCAGCCGCATTCTGGTCGCTGAACTGGCCGCTTAGATCAAGGGCCTCGCTGCCGATCAGGCCATTAAAGGTAATATTGGTCAGTGCAGCAACATTATCGCCATCGTAGGTTTTATTATTGGCGGTGGCATTCACCGTGACGTCTTTGGCCGTAATGTCCGCTGTCAGGCCGGTTGGATTGGTAATATTGTAATTGCTGGCCAGGCCGGTTGTGGTATCAACGCCTGCTACGGTAACGCCTTTATTAGTAGCCGCGTTCTGGTCGCTGAACTGGCCGCTTAAATCAAGCGCCTCGCTGCCAATTAGGCCATTAAAGGTAATATTGGTCAGTGCAGCAACCGCATCGCCATCGTAGGTTTTGTTATTGGCGGTGGCATTCACCGTGACGTCTTTGGCGGTAATGTCGGCTGTCAGGCCGGTTGGACTGGTAATATTATAATTACTCGCCAGGCCGTTTGTGGTATCAACGCCTGCTACGGTAACGCCTTTATTAGCAGCCGCATTCTGGTCGCTAAATTGGCCGCTTAAATCAAGCGCCTCGGTGCCGATCAGGCCGCTAAAGGTGATATCCGTCAGCGCGGCAACTGTATTACCATCGTAGGTTTTGTTATTGGCGGTGGCGTTAACGGTCAAGTCTTTGGCGGTAATGTCGGCTACCAGGCCGGTTGGATTGGTAATATTATAATTACTGGCCAGGCCGGTGGTGGTATCAACACCCGTTACGGTAACGCCTTTATTGGCAGCCGCATTCTGGTCGCTGAACTGGCCGCTTAGATCAAGGGCCTCGCTGCCGATCAGGCCATTAAAGGTAATATTGGTCAGTGCAGCAACATTATCGCCATCGTAGGTTTTATTATTGGCGGTGGCATTCACCGTGACGTCTTTGGCCGTAATGTCCGCTGTCAGTCCGGTCGGATTGGTAATATTATAATTGCTGGCCAGGCCGGTGGTGGTATCAACGCCTGCCACGGTGACGCCTTTATTAGCAGCCGCGTTCTGGTCGCTGAACTGGCCGCTTAAATCAAGCGCCTCGGTGCCGATCAGGCCATTGAAGGTGATATCCGTTAGTGCAGCAGTCGTATTGCCATCGTAGGTTTTGTTATTGGCGGTGGCATTAACCGTTACGTCTTTGGCCGTAATGTTCGCTGCCACGGCTTGCCCGCTCGCTAGGCTGTAGTTGCCGGCCAGACCGCCATTGCTGCCGTTGGTCAGGGTGGTGGTATCGATCGTGACCAGATTAGCGTCCGCCACATTATTGCTGTTAAAGCTTGCGGTGCCGTTGACGCCCAGTGTTTCTGCACCGACCAGACCAGCGGTGATAGAGAGTGTTGGTGCCGCGGTGCCGTTGCCGTCATAGATTTTGCTTGGCGCTGCCACTGTGGCGGTTAATGCTTTGGCGGTGATGCTCGCTGCCACGGTTTGCCCGCTCACCAGGCTGTAGTTGCCGGCCAGACCACCATTGCTGCCATTGGTCAGGGCGGTGGTATCGACCGTGATCAGATTAGCGTCCGCCACCTTCTTGCTGTTGAAGCTGGCGGTGCCGTTGACGCCCAGTGTTTCTGCACCGACCAGACCAGCGGTGATAGAGAGTGTTGGAGTCGCTGTGCCGTTGCCATCATAGATTTTGCTTGGCGTTGCCACTGTGGCGGTTAATGCTTTGGCGGTGATGCTCGCTGCCACAGTTTGTCCGCCCACCAGACTGTAGTTGCCGGCCAGACCGCCATTGTCACCGTTGGTCAGGGTGGTGGTATCGACTGTGACCAGATTAGCGTCCGCCACATTCTTGCTGTTGAAGCTGGCGGTGCCGTTGACGCCCAGTGTTTCCGCACCGACCAGACCAGCGGTGATAGAGAGTGTTGGAGCCGCTGTGCCGTTGCCGTCATAGATTTTGCTTGGCGCTGCCACCGTTGCCGTTAATGCTTTGGCGGTGATGCTCGCTGCCACAGTTTGTCCGCCCACCAGACTGTAGTTGCCGGCCAGACCGCCATTGTCACCGTTGGTCAGGGTGGTGGTATCGACTGTGACCAGATTAGCGTCCGCCACATTATTACTGTTAAAGCTTGCTGTGCCGTTGACGCCCAGTGTTTCTGCACCGACCAGACCAGCGGTGATAGAGAGTGTCGGTGCCGCGGTGCCGTTGCCGTCATAGATTTTGCTTGGCGCTGCCACTGTGGCGGTTAATGCTTTGGCGGTTATGCTCGCTGCCACGGTTTGCCCGCTCACCAGGCTGTAGTTGCCGGCCAGACCGCCATTGCTGCCATCGGTCAGGGTGGTGGTATCGATCGTGACCAGATTAGCGTCCGCCACATTATTGCTGTTAAAGCTGGCGGTGCCGTTGACGCCCAGTGTTTCTGCACCGACCAGACCAGCGGTGATAGAGAGTGTCGGTGCCGCGGTGCCGTTGCCGTCATAGATTTTGCTTGGCGCTGCCACTGTGGCGGTTAATGCTTTGGCGGTTATGCTCGCTGCCACGGTTTGCCCGCTCACCAGGCTGTAGTTGCCGGCCAGACCGCCATTGCTGCCATTGGTCAGGGCGGTAGTATCGACCGTGACCAGATTAGCGTCCGCCACATTATTGCTGTTAAAGCTTGCGGTGCCGTTGACGCCCAGTGTTTCCGCACCGACCAGACCAGCGGTGATAGAGAGTGTTGGAGTCGCTGTGCCGTTGCCATCATAGATTTTGCTTGGCGCTGCAACTGTTGCGGTTAATGCTTTGGCGGTGATGCTCGCTGCCACAGTTTGTCCGCCCACCAGACTGTAGTTGCCGGCCAGACCGCCATTGTCACCGTTGGTCAGGGTGGTGGTATCGACTGTGACCAGATTAGCGTCCGCCACATTATTGCTGTTAAAGCTTGCGGTGCCGTTGACGCCCAGTGTTTCTGCACCGACCAGACCAGCGGTGATAGAGAGTGTCGGTGCCGCGGTGCCGTTGCCGTCATAGATTTTGCTTGGCGCTGCCACTGTGGCGGTTAATGCTTTGGCGGTTATGCTCGCTGCCACGGTTTGCCCGCTCACCAGGCTGTAGTTGCCGGCCAGACCGCCATTGCTGCCATTGGTCAGGGCGGTGGTATCGACCGTGACCAGATTAGCGTCCGCCACATTATTGCTGTTAAAGCTTGCGGTGCCGTTGACGCCCAGTGTTTCTGCACCGACCAGACCAGCGGTGATAGAGAGTGTTGGAGCCGCTGTGCCGTTGCCATCATAGATTTTGCTTGGCGCTGCAACTGTTGCGGTTAATACTTTGGCGGTGATGCTCGCTGCCACAGTTTGTCCGCCCACCAGACTGTAGTTGCCGGCCAGACCGCCATTGCTGCCGTTGGTCAGGGTGGTGGTATCGATCGTGACCAGATTAGCGTCCGCCACATTATTGCTGTTAAAGCTTGCGGTGCCGTTGACGCCCAGTGTTTCTGCACCGACCAGACCAGCGGTGATAGAGAGTGTTGGAGCCGCTGTGCCGTTGCCGTTATAGATTTTGTTTGGCGCTGCCACCGTGGCGGTTAATGCTTTGGCGGTGATGCTCGCTGCCACAGTTTGTCCGCTCGCCAGGCTGTAGTTGCCGGCCAGACCGCCATTGCTGCCGTTGGTCAGGGTGGTGGTATCGACCGTGACCAGATTAGCGTTGGCCACATTCTTGCTGTTGAAGCTGGCGGTGCCGTTGACGCCCAGTGTTTCCGCACCGACCAGACCAGTGGTGATAGAGAGTGTCGGTGCCGCGGTGCTGTTGCCGTCATAGATTTTGTTTGGCGCTGCCACCGTGGCAGTTAATGCTTTGGCGGTGATGGTGCTGGCCGTATTATCAGCGTAGCTAACGCTGTAGTTGCTGGCGTTAGTGCCGTCAGAGACGGTCACGCCGCTGGTGGTGACCGTCTTGTTGCCGCTGCCGACGTTCTTGTCGGTAAAGGCGAAGGTGCCACCGGTGAGGGTGTCGCCCGTAAACAGGGTACCGCTGGTCACTGCGGCTGTACCCGATGCCGTCAGGCTGCCGTCATAGGTTTTGCTGATGTTATTGGCACCCAGGGTCAAGGCCGCTTGATTGATGGTGCTGGTTACATTATCGGCATAACTGAGGTTGTAGTTACCAGCGTTAGTGCCATCAGAGACAGTCACGCCGCTGACGGTGACGGTCTTGTCGCCGCTGCCAACGTTCTTATCGGTAAAGGCGAAGGTGCCACCGGTGAGGGTGTCGCCCGTAAACAGCGTACCGCTGGTGACTGCGGCTGTACCCGATGCCGTCAGGCTGCCGTCATAGGTTTTGCTGATGTTATTGGCACCCAGGGTCAGATCGGCTTGGGTGATACTGACCGCACTGTCAGCAATGCTCAGTGCGTTGTAGTTTGTGGAAAGGCCGCCGTCGACGCCGTTACCTAAGTCGAGGCCATCGAGGTTGACTAGTCCTGTTGCGGACTGCACATCTTTGCTGGCTAGGTTGCCGGTAGCGCCGGTGCCGTTAACCGCAAAGGTTTCGCCGTTGACGCCGGTTGCGGTGAGTACACTACCTGTAACCCCGTTGGTGCCGTCGTAGATACGCGTACCGTTGAGGGTCAGATCTGCCTTGTCGATGGTCAAGATGCCATCCACTGAACTGAAGTCGTAGTTGCTGGATGCCAAACTGCCAACACCGGCGGTAATCGTTGCCGTGCCGGCACCGGTTGTGGCATCGGCGGTGGTGGTGGTGGCGCTGCCGGCCCCCGTCAATACGCTGTCGGTCTCGCCATTGACAAAACCGGTCAGGCTGCTGGTCAGGGCGGGGTTGACGGCACCGTAGGTGCGGCTCTGGTTATCGGCCGTGACCGTTAGCGCGGCCTTGTCGATGGTCAAGATGCCATCCACTGAACTGAAGTCGTAGTTGCTGGATGCCAAGCTGCCAACACCGGCGGTAATCGTTGCCGTGCCGGCACCGGTCGTGGCGTCGGCGGTGGTGGTGGCGCTGCCGGCCCCCGTCAATACACTGTCGGTCTCGCCATTGACAAAACCGGTCAGGCTGCTGGTCAGGGCGGGATTGACGGCACCGTAGGTGCGGCTCTGGTTATCGGCTGTAACCGTTAGCGCGGCCTTGTCGATGGTCAAGATGCCATCCACTGAACTGAAGTCGTAGTTGCTGGATGCCAAGCTGCCAACACCGGCGGTAATCGTTGCCGTACCGGCACCGGTCGTGGCGTCGGCGGTGGTGGTGGCGCTGCCGGCCCCCGTCAATACACTGTCGGTCTCGCCATTGACAAAACCGGTCAGGCTGCTGGTCAGGGCGGGGTTGACGGCACCGTAGGTACGGCTCTGGTTATCGGCCGTGACCGTTAGCGCGGCCTTGTCGATGGTCAAGATGCCATTCACTGAACTGAAGTCGTAGTTGCTGGATGCCAAGCTGCCAACACCGGCGGTAATCGTTGCCGTACCGGCACCGGTCGTGGCGTCGGCGGTGGTAGTGGCGCTGCCGGCCCCCGTCAATACACTGTCGGTCTCGCCATTGACAAAACCGGTCAGGCTGCTGGTCAGGGCGGGATTGACGGCACCGTAGGTGCGGCTCTGGTTATCGGCTGTAACCGTTAGCGCGGCCTTGTCGATGGTCAAGATGCCATCCACTGAACTGAAGTCGTAGTTGCTGGATGCCAAGCTGCCAACACCGGCGGTAATCGTTGCCGTACCGGCACCGGTCGTGGCGTCGGCGGTGGTGGTGGCGCTGCCGGCCCCCGTCAATACACTGTCGGTCTCGCCATTGACAAAACCGGTCAGGCTGCTGGTCAGGGCGGGGTTGACGGCACCGTAGGTACGGCTCTGGTTATCGGCCGTGACCGTTAGCGCGGCCTTGTCGATGGTCAAGATGCCATTCACTGAACTGAAGTCGTAGTTGCTGGATGCCAAGCTGCCAACACCGGCGGTAATCGTTGCCGTACCGGCACCGGTCGTGGCGTCGGCGGTGGTAGTGGCGCTGCCGGCCCCCGTCAATACACTGTCGGTCTCGCCATTGACAAAACCGGTCAGGCTGCTGGTCAGGGCGGGATTGACGGCACCGTAGGTGCGGCTCTGGTTATCGGCCGTGACCGTTAGCGCGGCCTTGTCGATGGTCAAGATGCCATTCACTGAACTGAAGTCGTAGTTGCTGGATGCCAAGCTGCCAACACCGGCGGTAATCGTTGCCGTACCGGCACCGGTCGTGGCGTCGGCGGTGGTAGTGGCGCTGCCGGCCCCCGTCAATACACTGTCGGTCTCGCCATTGACAAAACCGGTCAGGCTGCTGGTCAGGGCGGGGTTGACGGCACCGTAGGTACGGCTCTGGTTATCGGCCGTGACCGTTAGCGCGGCCTTGTCGATGGTCAAGATGCCATTCACTGAACTGAAGTCGTAGTTGCTGGATGCCAAGCTGCCAACACCGGCGGTAATCGTTGCCGTACCGGCACCGGTCGTGGCGTCGGCGGTGGTGGTGGCGCTGCCGGCCCCCGTCAATACACTGTCGGTCTCGCCATTGACAAAACCGGTCAGGCTGCTGGTCAGGGCGGGGTTGACGGCACCGTAGGTACGGCTCTGGTTATCGGCCGTGACCGTTAGCGCGGCCTTGTCGATGGTCAAGATGCCATTCACTGAACTGAAGTCGTAGTTGCTGGATGCCAAGCTGCCAACACCGGCGGTAATCGTTGCCGTACCGGCACCGGTCGTGGCGTCGGCGGTGGTAGTGGCGCTGCCGGCCCCCGTCAATACACTGTCGGTCTCGCCATTGACAAAACCGGTCAGGCTGCTGGTCAGGGCGGGATTGACGGCACCGTAGGTGCGGCTCTGGTTATCGGCTGTAACCGTTAGCGCGGCCTTGTCGATGGTCAAGATGCCATCCACTGAACTGAAGTCGTAGTTGCTGGATGCCAAGCTGCCAACACCGGCGGTAATCGTTGCCGTACCGGCACCGGTCGTGGCGTCGGCGGTGGTGGTGGCGCTGCCGGCCCCCGTCAATACACTGTCGGTCTCGCCATTGACAAAACCGGTCAGGCTGCTGGTCAGGGCGGGGTTGACGGCACCGTAGGTACGGCTCTGGTTATCGGCTGTAACCGTTAGCGCGGCCTTGTCGATGGTCAAGATGCCATTCACTGAACTGAAGTCGTAGTTGCTGGATGCCAAGCTGCCAACACCGGCGGTAATAGTTGCCGTGCCGGCACCGGTCGTGGCGTCGGCGGAGGTAGTGGCGCTGCCGGCCCCCGTCAATACACTGTCGGTCTCGCCATTGACAAAACCGGTCAGGCTGCTGGTCAGGGCGGGATTGACGGCACCGTAGGTACGGCTCTGGTTATCGGCGGTGACCGTTAGCGCGGCCTTGTCGATGGTGCTGGTCGTGTTCTTGATATAACTGACGTTGTAGTTGTCATTGTGGGTACCATCACCAACTGTAACACCGCTGGTGGAGACCGTTTTGTTGCCGCTGCCGGCGTTCTTATCGGTAAAGGCGAAGGTGCCACCGGTGAGGGCATCGTCAGCAAACAGCGTACCGCTGCTTATAATTGCCGTACTCGACGCTGTTTTGAGGCCGTCGTAGGTCTTAGTGATGTTGTTGGTGCTCAGTGCCAAGGGGGCTTGCGTGATGGTCAGCGCAACATCGGCAACGGTGAAATAGGAGGACAGTGCTGTATTGGTCAAAGTAAGTAATGGGGTGATGGTGTAGTCACCTGCATTGACATCTGTGGTCGGAAAGCTTGCGGTCATAATATCGACGCAGCATGAAGATGACAGGGCTGTTGTGCCGCTGTATGCGCTGCCATCGTAAGTTTTTGTGAAACTTGTGGTCGATAGCGTCAGCGTCTTGTCTATATTTGCAAGAACAGGGTTGCCGCCAGTGACTGTCTTCCAGATATCGCCGGAAGTATCAATTGTTCCACCTTCCTCGATAGTGGCGCGAGCAGCGTTCGTTACTATGCCATCCTTGTCGGTCACTGTGCCTGAAGAATAGCTGGTTGCAGCAATGGTTCCACCGGTCTGATTATCTCCGACTAAACCACCTATTCCGGCAGCGTAGCCGATCACATCCCCTGCGGCATAGGTATTAGCAAGTAATCCTGCGTTGCTGCCCACTAATCCGCCCACGGAGGCGCCATTGGTCGCCGTGGCGTTATAGATTAAGGGTGTGCTGTTGTTATCTGCGGTAACATGTTCTGCGATGGAACGAGCCGCACCAGTCACATTACTCACAGAAAAACTTTGGCTGATCGCTCCCGAAGTATTGCTACCGGCCAGGCCGCCAGTGCCAGCACCACCGCCGTTGACCTTGCCTGAGGCAAAGCTGGCCATGATTATACCGCTGGTGTTACTGCCAATCAGTCCACCGGTGCCTGCGCCGACGCTCTCGACATTGCCGGTGGCGTAAGTGTTGATAATAGCCTCGGAACCCGCGCTGCTGCCGACGAGACCGCCGGCAGCAGCGCCGTCACCCAGCACGTCGCCGGACGCACAGCTATTGGCAATCGTGCCCGAGGCCGATGTGCTGCCCACCAGGCCGCCAGTGGCGGAACCTGTGTTGGTTACATCGCCAGTCGCATAACTATTACTGATATTGCCGGAGTTGACGGCAAGGCTGCCTACTAGCCCGCCCGCGCCGGAGCCACCTGCTGCAGGAGTGGCGTTGACATTGCCAGTCGCGTAACTGTCACTGATATTGCTGGGTGCTCCCGTATCGTCGCCGGCAATACTGCCGACCAGCCCGCCGCTGGCCGCATCGCCGGCCACATTGCCGGTCGCATAGCTGAAGCTGATATTGCTGGCATTGCCCGACGCTGCGCCGGCAATACTGCCGACTAGTCCGCCGGTGCCGGCATTGCCCTTCACCGTCGTGCCGGTGGCGTAGCTGTTGCTGATTTCGCAGCCGCCTATACCGGCAATGCTGCCGACCAGCCCGCCGGTGCCGGCATCGCCGTCCACCTTGCCGGTCGCATAGCTGTTACTGATGATGCTGGCATTGGTGCCGGCAATGCTGCCCACCAGGCCACCGGTACCAGCCTTGCCCGTCACATCACCTGTGGTGTAGCTGTTGCTGATATTGATGGCGCCGGCACCGGCAACGCTGCCTACCAGGCCGCCGGTGTCGGCGGCAGCGGCAGCGGTGTTCACATTCTGTGTTGAATAGACGTTGCTGATGGTGCTGATGGTGGTGCTGGCGACGCTGCCGGCCAGCGCGCCGGTACCGGCACCGCCGGTTACTTGACTGCCTATCAGGCCTAGGTTGCTGATTGTCGCCCCCTGGATCTCTGGAAACAAGCCGTTGCCGTTGGATATACTGTGCCCCAGACCGTCGAAGCTGCCGCCAAAAGAGGTGATCGTCATGGCAGTTGATCCATCGATATTGCTGCCCAGCGCATAGTGGCCTGTTGAGCTTATTACATCGGCAGTACTGCCAATAACAGTGTAAGGATTACCGTCTATGGTGAGAAGTCCGGTGCCGGTGCGCGGCGTCGTGATCGTGCCAACCGTGTCTGAAAAGTCTACCCGGCCACTGAAGCCACTGCTGTCCAGTCCAACATTGACCTTGCCACTGTTGTTACCGTCGCTATCAGACTGCAGATCAAGGCTGGAGGTGCCGCTGGCGGTTATTACGGCATTGATATTAATGTCGTTATGGGCCTTTAGGGTCAGTTTGTTGGCTGACCATTCAACTTCGGCGTCAACATTGATATCGCCCGCCTCAGTGCCGCTGTCAACGCTAACAGTTTCGATGATTACATTGTTGCTGCCCAAGTTAGTGGTCAGCGTGTCGGCGCCGATGCCGCTGTCGGTTTTCACTGTGCTGCCCGATGAAATAGTGAAATCGGTCGGATCGATTAGCCAGGTGCCGATTTTCCCCTTTGCAGACTGAGTCGTGACTTTGGCATCATCGGCAATATGCACATGGGCAGCTGAGGTGTCGATATAGCCGCCATCGCCGCCGTCCGGTGCCGAAGCATCAAGCGTACCGTCGATATCGGCGGTGCCGGCTGCCATGCCGCCCAGGATGGTTATATTGCCTGGTAAATTTTCGACCGTGCGCGCCTGGATCACGCCGGTATTACTCACCAGACTCTCCTGCAGCGTGGCCTTGGCACCGGCTGTTAGGAGCACCCTACCTCCATCGGCTTGAATCAACCCGCCGTTTTTGGCAAGACTGTCCAACATGCTCTGGTCGATTTCAATACTGGTCAGATGATTGTCTTTGAAGGTCAGTATCGCAGAATTACCCGCGGCTAGCCCAACACTGCCGAGCGGGGCGGTAATCGTTCCCTGGTTGCTGACACTGTTGCCTAGCAGCGCCACGTAACCGCCGTCGGCTGCATTGATTGTTCCCTGATTGACGATCGCCCCGTCGCCATCGCCACTGAACGAGCGAACATTACCGTCTATATTGGCGTCATTGGTATCCAGCGTCGAGGCGACTAGTCCGCCAACATTTACCTGCGCGCCTTCCCCGAACAGGACACCGTTCGGGTTGATCAGAAAGACTTGGCCGTTGGCATTGATGCTACCCAGAATCTGGCTGCCGTTGGTATCAATAATATGGTTGACCGCAAGCGATGAAGCACCCGGCTGCTCGAAATTAACCGTCTCGCTGCTGCTGACGTTGAAGCTATCCCAGTTCAAGGAAAGGTTCTGACTGTTTTGCGAGATGACGGTGGTGGTGCCGGACTGAGTGATGCCAGCGCTACCGGTAAGAACTTGCCCATTCTGCGGCGCGGCTATTACGGCAAATCCGGGCAGCGATAGCGCCACTGCAATCAGTTTCTTATTGTTGCCTTTGCCGCGTTCCCGCGTGTTGGCTTTGCCGCGTTCCTGCGTGTCTGCCGCCACCGCAACCCAGCATTTCATAGTTTGACTCCAAACTAGATGGGCTCTTTTGTTCAATGATTGATGGCGCATAATGACAATTCCTTTTGTGGGTTTTACAGAAGCTTGATTTTTCATTCGCAAGAAGAAGCCCTTGGTTTGTTAAAATATAAAACCAGAGGCTCCTCAAAGAGAAAATAAAGACTTCTCAAAGACAACTAAAATAGTTGTACAGTAAACGCACTATACTTTATTGTTCCTTATAAAACTTTTTTATTATGGTATTACATTATAATTATTTTTTCTTTTCAAACAGCGCCTTAACTAAAATAAATTGGATTTTTTTTGCGCTGTTATCAGTCTGCTGACCCACTGTATGCTAGGTTGTATTGACGCATTACAATATACTCAGGCTACTAGCATTTGCTGAAATTAACGCTCTACTCTTGAACATAGTTGTGATTTTTTGTGAGCTAAACGACTTTTTATTACCATCCCCAGTAAATTTTCCATCTATTTGGTACTCATTTCACACCCGGATAAATTTTTTTAACTTAATAAATCATTTTTCTACAGTCTAAACTTGATTGAAAATTCTTTAACCGTATGAATATTAATATTTTTAATATTTAAACTGATCAAGGTAAAGCGTCTGGCCAAATCTCCGTATCATAACCCTCTCAATACAAATGATAATTATCTGCACTTACGAATGATTTTCATTATTATCTACACTGCTTTCTATCCGAGCATTAATTACAAAGATGGTTCTGTTACGCATTGGACTTTTCTGCTGTGCCGCATGGTTAAAGTAGCAAAATTTTCGTTTACATTTTCTTTATTTATGGAGGTTAAATTTTGTCTGACGCAGTTATGTCATCGAGTGAATCCAGCAACGTTTTTTCAAATAACACTACAGATAACACTGCAGAAAGAAGTCCAGAGAGCAGTGTTGAGAAAGCGACTATTAGTAATGTTTCTGATTCACCGAGAGGAGCGGAGCAAACACTCACCGATGGTTCAGGCTCGGTTGATTTAAAATCCCTTGTTGATCAAAGCAATACTGCAATGACGGACACTTTCTCCACACATTCTCCACATTAAACTCTGTCGATGGACTGCAGGCTTCAGCTGCGCTTGGCAATGTTGATAGCAGCATGCTTTTGGATATGCTTGATCCGCTTCTGAATCTGCTTAAAATAGGCGGGCCAGTTGTGTGGATCCTATGGGTGTTTTCCATGTTGGCCCTAAGTATTGTTCTTATTAAGTTATGGCTGTTTTTTCCTCTGCAGGCTGAAAATATTAAAGATGTCGAGCTGGCACTCAGTTACTGGCAGCAGGGGCCGTTAAGCAAAGCACAAAGCAGTTTAAAGACTCGTCGTCCGGTGTCGATGCTGGTTCAAGATGCCATGGCAGGGATGCGCGAGCAGCAGTCATTGACGCTGTTAAAGCAGGCGTTAAGTTGTCAGGCGACGGATAAAATCAACCAGTTTTGCATGCTGCTGCGTCCCCTTGAGGTGATTGCCAACCTCAGTCCTTTGCTGGGATTGATGGGCACTGTGCTGGGTATGATAAGTGCGTTTCAGAAAATGGAAGCCGCGGGTAATCAGGTCGATCCTTCCATTTTATCGGGGGAGATTTGGCAAGCACTGCTGACCACTGTGGTGGGGCTTGCGGTCGCTATCCCTGTTGTGGCGGCCTATCACTTGCTGGACAGAAAAGTTGAGCGGATAAGCAATAGCATGAACAGCTATGTAACCCGGGTGTTTACTCAGCAAACCGCAGAACTACTCAGTATCAATCAAGATCAAGTGCTGCAAAATGCTACTTGATCTGAATCTGCCAAAACGCAAACAAGCGATTAGCCTGACTCCTTTTATTGATGTGGTCTTTATTCTGCTGCTGTTTTGTATGCTGTCATCGAATTTTGCCAAATGGCAGGCTATTCGATTACCTGCCAGCGCAGCATCACAGCAAGCGTCTAATGAGCTTTTTCGAGTGATCTTACACCGTGATGGTAATGAATTTAGCGTTAATGCTAAGCGCTAAAAAGTGACTAACTTAAACGCCCTGGCTTAGCTGATTGCAAATAATCCTCAGGCTGTTTTGCACTGGAAGTTGAACAGCAGGTAAGCACGCAGGCATTATTTACGCTACTTGATAACTTTAAAAAAAAAGGGGTGCCAGACAGTTCTCGCTTGCGGGAGTTATAGACTGATGTTAATACCCGAAATGGCTAAGCGGCCACCTGCAAGCGATGAAAATCTGATCCCGCTGATCAACGTAGTGTTTCTGTTGCTTATTTTTTTATGGTGGCTGGGCAAATTCAGCGTTCGAATCCGCAGAAAATTGATTCGCCTGATTCCATTAGTGAGCAAGTTTTGCAGAAAAAAATATTGCCAAGTTGCTGGTCACAGAAAACGGCATTTTATATCTCAATGGAAAGTTAATCGTAACGCCGGATCTTAGTGAACAATTGCGACTGATGGTAACACAAGCAGGCGATCCGCAAAGCTCACTGTGCAGGTTAAAGTGGATGTGCAGCTTGATGTTGCGCAACTGCAAACCACACTGCGCAGTATTAAGGTGGCCGGATTACTGCGTATCTCTTTGATTACACAAAAAATGATTACCCTATTATTTATTGCCGATGGTGCGATTGAGCGTAGTACCGATATTTATAAAGCGCTTGCTCTGGGCCCAAATACCGTAATGGTCGGCAGGCCGCAGCTTTATGCGCTGGCAGTGGCTGGTGCTTTAGGGGTTGCCCATATGCTGCGGGTACTTCGAGAAGAGCTGGAAGTCACCATGGCGATGATAGGCACATCAAGCATTGACGATATAACCGAAGACACGCTTTACCGAAGTGATTATTAAAGTGATCAATGTTAAGGGGTGAATGTTAAGGGGTAAATATTAAGCGGTAATTTATTGCGGCATCACATGAGTGATTTTTATCAGGCTAAAAATACGGGTCTTTTGACCCGTTTTTTTACTTGAGTTTATAAAGCCTAAACCACCTGATTTAGCTGGTGGTTTAGGCTGTAACTTAGTCTTAAAAAGAGCTTTGCAGCATTTTATGCAGTCGCTCCAAGGCAACCGGGGTCGCTTTTAGGGTTATACGCATACCATCTTCATGATATTGCTCATCTGTTACCTGCATTTTACTGTGAATTTCGCCCATCACCCCACTGGCAGTGTAGGGAATATGAAAACAGGCGGGGCACATTTTCTTTTCCAGAAAATCTTGAATTTCCTGATGTACCAGGGCGACATCACCTTTATTGCGCGCACTAATTTGCAGCGCATCGGGGTATTGCTCTAGCAGCGCTAATTGGCGCTCTTCACTGATACAATCGACCTTATTCAGTAATAATAGTCTGTTGCTGGCATCGACATTTAACTCTGCTAATACATGATCAACAACGGCTAATTGAGCCGTGAAGTTTTCATCCGAGGCATCGACCACATAAAGCAATAAATCCGCATCTTTTGCTTCTTCCAGAGTTGAATGAAATGAGGCCACTAAATCATGGGGCAGCTTTTTGATAAAACCCACGGTGTCTGATATTAAAATTCGCGGCTGTGTTGGCGGCTGCAGGGTACGTACTGTGGTATCTAAGGTGGCAAATAATTTATCTTCAACTAACACTTCCGAGTCCGTCAGGGCGCGCATTAAAGATGATTTTCCGGCATTGGTATAACCCACTAACGCCACACACAATTGCTCGACACGACTACTGCGCCTGCCCTGCATCTCTTCCTGCAGTTTTTTTATCTCACGTTTTAGATCGGCTATTTTATCGCGAATACGGCGACTGTTAATTTCAAAGGCACTTTCACCTATCCAACTGCCTTTTTGACGTTCGCGATCGCCACTGTTTTCATCACGTAATCTGGGTGTTAAGTAATTAAGTCGCGCTATTTCTACCTGTAGTTTAGCGGTGCGGGTCCGTGCGTGTTTACTAAAGATTTCAATAATCACGCGGGTACGATCGTAAACCTCTACCCCTAATGCCGCTTCAACATGGCGTATTTGATTGGGGCTCAGTTCGCAATCAAAGACCGCCACATTTGCCTGTTCCTGAATGTCGCCTGCGGCTATTAATGCGCTTAATTCATCCGGGTTAAAGTCTAACTGCGATTGATCTTCAGACTCACTGGTTAATTCGGCTAATTCTTCCAGTTTTCCGGAGCCCAATACTGACAGCTGTTTGGTCGATCTTTGTCGCTGCGTTTTAGTCGCTACCACAGAAAAACCTAAGGTGCTCACTAAACGGCTTAATTCAGCTAATGATTCCTCCACTTCCTGCAGGCTGACATCAGGTGTGCGAATAGAAATTAATAGGGCGCGGGTGACTGATTTTTCTGTTGTTGGAATCGTCATATTGCTGCTCATTGCTTAAAGTAATATAAGGTACATTCTACGCATTTGTGCTGAGCTTATATACCCATTTTATCCTAGGCTAATAAAGCCCAGTATTTTAATAAAACCAGACACTGCTTTAGCGTTACTGCAGTCAATTATTTTTTCCCGATCAGAACCATCACCCGTGCTGCTCAGTCATTTAGACTATATGTACTTATTGATAGGACTCATTTTTCGAAAGATAACAGTGTTTGTTACTTTTTTGGTGGGCTTAACGGTTATTTAACACTCTAAATTGCATTTTAGATTCAGCCTTAACCAAACTTACAACTAAGCGCAGATCAAATACGGCTATTTTAGAATCTTTCCTGACTGCCGTGAAGCAAATTATAATATGAGATAATATCGCAATTAGTGTGAGAATAAGATAAATTGTCGCGAATTCCTATTAAAGAGAAAAACTGATGAACCCAATTATTGAAACCCTAAAAGATCACAACGTAACTGATGAGAAAATCACGGAAGTATTTGAAGCTTTAACGGAAAATCCATTAGCTGCAATGACTATCATTCAAACCTTAGGTATTCCTCAAGATAAACTGCAACCGCTGCTGATGACAGTGATGACCAACCCGGATTTACTCACACAAGCCATTGAAGAATTAAATTTAGATTTTTCAAAATTAGAAGCTGCAACAGCTAAACTGCAAGAAACTAAATAACGGCTTATAAAAACTAAAAAACCTCAACCCTGTATTGAGGTTTTTTTTAAGGCATGATTTAAAAAATATGCCCTGACTTATACACTCCAGCCTTATGCAACCTCATCGAAAATTTCAATTAAAATTCAGTGTTTATTTTTGACGGGTACTTGAGCAGTATTGCTCGTTTATTTTCATCTAAATTAGCCCGCAGAGTGCGCGCTTTGCGCACTGGTTACCGTTGCTTGCGGTGCATAAAATGCACCCTACAGATAACAGAACAGTCCGTAGGGTGGGCTCCGCGCACCAATTTCCGCTGCTTTAACTCGGTAAAACGACAAGGCGCAGTGATGCTAATAATTGTTCCTGCTGTCAGCTGTCTACTGAAAATTCGTCTACAGATTGATTAGGTGATATTTTGATTCAGTGTTTTCAGCGTAAATACGGAATAATTCCGCCTGTCACCAAGATAATTTATTTACATTTTAATTTATCGCATTGAATTAAAAGTATTTAAAGTGCAGTATTAACAAGTAATAATCAAAAAAATAAGATGCTTTCTTGTGGAAACACGGGGTTATTTCTTTTGAAAGATGCTATACACTTTTTTAATTTTGGAGGTTGCAATGTCATTTCGAGACAATTCAGAATGGAATGAGCTAAATGAATTACGATCTTTAGCAATATTTAAAAAGTTAGAATTAGAAGGGTTTCCTAGAAATAAACAGATAGAATATTGCAAAAACATGGCGTTGAAAACTAAATTAGACGCTGGAAATATTAGTGCTAAAGTTTCAAATTATAAATCAGTAGCAGGTATTAATAAACCATCAAATGCCTCTGTAGCAACAAAAGAAACATTCAAAAGGCATGGTAAGTTATCGCTAGCTGAAATAGAAGAAAGATCGTCTAAAATGGAAGTCGTTGTATAACAAGCCCTTTAAAAGGACAATGATCTTCCCCCGCTTTAACGGACACCAAAATCTAATTAAAGATGAGGTGTCTTATGCCAAAGTACAACAATCCAAGGCGAACTTGGAAGTATTCAAATGAGTTTAAAGTTAATGCAGTACAACTCAGTTTTGTTGTGGGTGTCACTATTAAAAGTGTTGCAGAAAATCTCGACATCCACCCATTTATGCTGTCACGATGGAGAAAAGAATATCGTGAAGGAATTATTGTGGCTGATAAACGTAAAAAAGTAGCGGATCAATCGAAGGTAACAAAGTAACAAAGCAACTTACCAGAGAACAACAACTCGAGCGTGAAAATAAAAAGCTTAAGGAGGAGCTGTACGTCCTAAAAAAGTGGCAACGGTTTCTTGCCGAGGAACATCAGGACGATATCGATTCATCGAAAAACTCAGAGCAGAAATAAGTGTTACAGCTTTAATCGAACTACTTGGTGTATCGAGAAGCGGTTATTACGATTGGAGAAAGCGTCAGCCAAGTGAACGTTCAATTGAGGATGATGAATTAAAGGTAAAGATTCAGCAAATATTCACTGAGAATAAAGGGCGCTACGGAAGTCCTCGCATATTTAAGGCCTTACAAAAGCAAGGGTACAACCTAGGTAAGAAGCGCGTTGAGCGTTTGTATCTTGCACTTGGCCTGATCGCTAGAGTGATGCGCGTGACAACACGTTCGGCGGCGTATAAACGCTTTCTCGTTACAGGAGAAAACTTACGCCAAGATGGCGGAGTACCTGATGCTGTCAATAAAGTATGGGTTGCGGACGTGACTTACTTAAAAGTAAAAGGAGTGTGGCGTTATTTGTCGGTGATAATGGATTTGTATTCTCGACGTATTATTAGTTGGGGTTTAGATAAAAATAGAACCATGGATGTGACAAAACGTACTTTGCTGAATGCCATTAAAAAGAGAAAACCGCAAGAGAAGCTCATGCTACATACTGATAGAGGTGTTGAATATCGCGGTCAAGTTTATCAAAGAGCATTGAAAAAAAATGGGATAGTACATAGTTTGAGCCGTGCAGGAAAATGTACGGATAATGCCCACATGGTGTCATTTTTCATTCAATGAAAACAGAAGTTATTCGTGGTAATGTTTTTAAAAGTGATGCTCAGTTACGTGCAACACTTGGCGGGTACATTAACAAATATTACAATGCGAGAAGAATGCACTCTGGAATAAATTATTGCTCACCGATAGAATATGAAGCAATAGCAGCGTGAAAAAAATGTGTCCCTTTTATTGGGGGAGGATCACAAATAACATTTGGCCATCGCTGTGTGATTATACGGCAACCATTATTTTCTGCTTAATAAGGCGTTGAGGCTGTAGAAAATAACCCACTTTTTATAAACATTTAAAATATTTAACTTATTGATTTAAAAGGTTATTAAGTTTATGGAAAATGTGTTCTTTCTGAAAAAATAGAAATTATGTAGCCTCGTTATGCAAACTACATCATTCACCTAATACGGAGAGTCTCATGCTCGATGATATTATTAAAAAAGCAACGGGTGGACTTGATGGCTTAGTCGATGACTTGGTTAAGTCTGCAACAGGAAAAGTTAAAGAGAAGATTTCTGAAGCTTTTGCAATTAATAAACTTCAATATTTTAAAGATAATGTTGCTCGTATAGGTCAAGTAAAAACAATATTACATCCTGATTCTATCGTACATTTAACTGATATATTTTTTGATCAGGCAGTTTTATTTAATGATGAATATATAGAATCATTTAGTCAATTTGGCGATAAACAAGTTTTAGTTGAGGGAGGGCCAGGACAAGGTAAATCTTTATATCTGAGAAAACTGTGTTTAAAAGAAGGTACTGGGAATTCTTATATTCCTATTTTTATTGAGTTTAGGAATCTCAGGTATAAAAATAAGCTTAAAGAGGAAATAATGGATGCTATAGAAGATTTAGGTGTCAAATTAGACAATACTCTTTTTGACTTTCTAGCTAAATCAGAAAAAATACTATTACTCTTAGATGGATTTGATGAAGTTCCTAATAATGAAAGAAAAAGAGTTGCACGAGAACTCGAAACAATAGTTCGCACGTATCCAAAACTACGAGTAGTTATATCATCTAGACCTGATTCTGGTATGGGCTCATCATTTTATTTTTCTAAAAAAAAGATTAGTCCCATGACATTAGTAACACAACAAGATTTTGTGAAGCATCTATATAAGGCGGATAGACAATCAGAAAGTATAAATAATATATTATCTAATAGTAGTTTTATTTCAGAAATTACAACCACTCCACTGTTACTCACATTATTTACAATCACATATAATACGCGTCAGTTCAAACCAGATAGTCTAGCTGAATTTTACAGCCTAATATTCCCTACTATGCTTTATCGCCATGACAGAATGAAGATCGGTTTTGAGCGAGAAAGAAAAGCAGGGCTAACTGATTATCAGATGCAGCGTTTATTTGATTCAATCAGTTTTTTATCTCTTCATGATAACAACACTCGGTTTCCTGTATTGCAATTTCAAGGTTATCTCGAAAGAGCAGCAAAACTTGAAAGATTACCTGAGAATATTGAAGATCTTCTTATTGATGATATTACTAGCATAACTGCATTGATAATCCGAGATGGATTTAATTATTTCTCATTTACTCATAAAAGTATTCAAGAATATTTTGCTTCCGTCTTTATTTTTCGATTGCCTGAAAGTAGAAAAAAAAGTTTTTACAATTTAGTCATAACCGATTTTGATGAATTTAGAAAATGGCAAAATACATTATCATTTTTAGAAACTATAGATGAACGAAACTATACAAAATATTTTTCAATTCCGTATAAGAAAAAGGCTCTTTGCTTAAATAGTAAATCAATAGTAAATATCAATTATCTTTCATTGCTTAAATTAATAGGGGGTGATTCAAAAGTGTGTGTAGATGAATCAGGAGAAATCAAAGAGATATATTGGGGTGATACATTATCATCAGTTTTATATGTAGAGTATTCTGATTTTGCTAAAAAAAATATATTGCAATTCTTAGCTAATAATAAACTAATGATTGCGAATCTTTTATCTTATTGTGATGAATCTGATTATACTAATTTTCAACAGTTCAATGGATATTTTACAATTGAAATCGACAAGCTTATGAGGCTGTGTAAAATTCAAAAAGATGCTAGTAAGTATTTGTCGGAAAAATTCGAACTTAGTAAATTTAAATCTGAGGTGCTAGAAATGGAATTTGAACTTAATAAATCAGATCTTGCCACAGATGAGATATTGCCTTTCTAAATTTAGCTAACAATAAAAAAAAGCAGGATAGCCAGAAACTTTTCCGTTTGTATTGTTAGCCTCAAGTTGTTTAAATGCTTGGAGCTTTTTTATGAAATGTTTAAAAGAAATCGTTTATATTGACAACCTTTTGGGGTTTTGATTTTCTAAAAAAACGGGTGCTTTCTTGCAGAAATACGGAGTTATTTATTCTAATAAGATATTAGATGTAAGGAACTATGCCAAATGAGTAAACATAATCAGGATCTTAAGTTTTCTTTAAGTGCAGAAGAGTTTAATTTAATTTTTGATTATCAACTTGCAAGTAGTGTTCAATTGAAAAAATTACAATTAATCAAAATTGAATTATTTAAAAAACGCCCAAAATTTAAAAGAGTAAACATCATTTTAACTTTGGGTGATATAGATAATTTGCTTGTAAATATTTCTAGAGAAGCGAATAAGAATAACAACTCAGTTAAAGAGCAATATTTACTGCCTAGCTTATTTAGTAAATTGGGTAATAAATATAATGAAAGTATTTACTCATAAATGACAGCGATAAGTTAATCAACAAGGTAAAAATACGACTGGCTATCTGACTGAACTCGTATTTTAGCCAACCAAATTTTTCCTGCTATTAAGACGTTACTCGTTCCCACGCCGAGTATGTGAACGAGTAACGGCGAATTTTTACTCTAACTTTTATTACAGGTGCATGATGGCGTTTACTGAAACGGAAAGAAAAAAGTATGAGCATTTGGTCGCTAACCTTATTGAAAGTCGGAGAAGGCAAGCTACTGAGAATGGTTTTGATCTGAGTTATATATTTGATAATCAAAGTATCGAGTTATTTGAGATTCATCCTAGTACTCACAATGAACAAGGTTTCTTTCATTCATCCGTTGCAAAAATTACATTTATTAGGACAACTCATATATGGAAAATATCCTGGATGAGAGGTAGCTTAAAATGGCAGGTTTATAGAATAAATTCAAAAGTTAATAAACTCAGTGAAGCATTATTTATTGTTAATGAAGATCAAGACGGTTGTTTTTGGAAGTTGTCATCGGCAACATAACCGTTGGCCATCGCTAAATGCTAAATAAGGACAGCCAAACCTTTTTGACGAATTACCAGCTGTGTTCGCCGAGCAATTCTTTGTGGCGACGCTCCCTATGGTGGTAAAAGTGTTACACATAGCCACCAATCGACGGTTGATCGTATTGGTCAACTCAGAAAAAATGATTTACTCTCCAGCCTTTTAGCCATCCAGCCTTTTCGGCTCTCCAGCCTTTTTTGTTCCCTCCGTTTGTATCGCGTTTCTCAGTCGAGGGGAATTTTTCTGTAGCTTAGGTCACATTTTTCAATCAGCTTGAGGCGAATAATAGGCAGAAAAATCTGCCAAAGATCACACTTCTTCCGAGTGATATGCATTTTTTCTATGAAAGATGCGAGAAAATAGCATTTCAGTCTATGTTAGTTGCTGCTTATGATAGTGCCTATTCAAGATCAATCTGCACGGTTATTTTCAAGGACAATAGCGATGACAATTGTGATGACAATGGATGCTAAAAAAAATGAGACTGGCACAGTACCTGAATCAGATAAAAAATGGTGGCATAATGCCGTCGTTTATCAGATCTACCCTCATAGTTTTATGGATGCCAATCATGATGGCATAGGCGATTTGGCGGGGATCATCAGTAAACTTGATTACCTCAAGCAATTAGGCATTAATGTTATCTGGTTATCGCCGGTGTTCAAGTCTCCGATGGATGATAACGGTTATGATATTTCCGACTATCAGGATATCGCCTCAGAATTCGGCACGTTAGAGGAAATGAATAAGCTGATTGCTGAAGCTGCGAAACGTGATATCCGTATTATTATGGATCTGGTGATCAACCACAGCAGTGACGAGCATCCCTGGTTTATTGAGTCAAGAAAATCTAAAGATAACTTTTATCGCGATTATTACATTTGGCGTGAGCCAAAAGCCGATGGCTCAGCGCCGAATGATTTCAAATCTTATTTTGGCGGCAGTGCTTGGGAGTTTGATGGTACTACGGGGCAATATTATTTCCACCAGTTCTCTAAAAAGCAGCCGGATCTAAACTGGGATAATCCCAAGGTGCAGGAAGAGGTGCATAAGATGATCAACTGGTGGTTAGACCGTGGCATAGGTGGTTTCCGGATGGATGTGATCGACTTGATTGGCAAGGATGTGGATAAGCAGATTATGACCAACGGGCCGCGCCTGCATCCACTATTGCAAGAGATGAATAAAGCAACTTTTGGTGGGCGCGATTTACTGACCGTCGGTGAAGCGTGGAGCGCAACCCCGGAGACTGCCAAGCTGTATTCCGATCCGGCCCGCGATGAACTCTCCATGGTGTTTCAGTTTGAGCATATCACCATCACCTTTGATCCCGAGCAAGGTAAATGGAAACCTCGGCCGTTTGATCTGCTGGAGTTCAAGCAGGTAATCAGCAAGTGGCAAACTGAACTTGCTGATTGTGGTTGGAACTCGTTGTTCTGGAATAACCATGATCTGCCGCGCGCGGTTTCAAAATATGGCGATCCGGGGTGCTACCGCGTGCAGTCCGCTAAAATGCTGGCGACTGCGCTGCATTTCCTCAAAGGTATACCGTATATCTATCAGGGAGAAGAGATAGGCATGACCAATGTGCATTTCGATGCCATTGAGGATTATCAGGATATTGAAACCCTGAATCTTTATCAGGAGCGTATTGCAGCGGGCGTCTCGCATGAGGATATGATGCAGGGGATCCATGAAAATGGTCGTGACAATGCCCGCACACCTATGCAGTGGGATAGCAGCCTTAACAGCGGTTTTAGTGATGGTAACCCCTGGCTTAAGCTCAATCCAAATTATACCGAAATTAATGTCGAGTCGGCATTGGATGATCCTGATTCCATTTTTTACCACTACCAAAAACTGGTTCAGTTGCGCAAGACCCACGAGGTAATGGTCTATGGTGATTATCAGCCATTGTTTGTTGAGCATAAAAAGGTATTTTCCTACCAGCGGCAGTTAGGTAATGAGAAAGTTATCGTTATTAATAACTTCACGAATGAGCCGCTGGAGCTGACCTTGCCAAAACCACTGCAGGGATTGAAAGGGCAATGCCTGATTAGCAATTATGCGCCGCGTAAGCAGTTAAGCGAGTCACTCGCGCTTGCACCCTATGAGTCTTTTGCACTGCTCATTAAGCCGTGTTAAAGAATACCGGATATATGAATAATAAGTTTCTAATAAGGAAAATAAGATGAAACAGGTTAGTTTGGTCGGCGATGTGGGCGGCACTAATGCACGTCTGGCATTATGTGATCTGGAAACGGGCAGCATTTCTCACTCTCTGACCTATTCAGGTCTTGATTATCCCTCTCTGGAGGCTGTGGTGCGAGTCTATCTGGATCAACAATCGTTGCGTATTGAGCAGGCATGCATTGGCATCGCCTGTCCCATTGATGGGGATCAAGTCTCGATGACTAACCATAGCTGGGCATTTTCAATCAAACAGATGCAGGAAAATCTTGGCCTAAAAAAGCTGACTATTATTAATGATTTTACTGCGGTATCGATGGCGATTCCGGTGCTTGGTGCTGATGACAAAGTTCAGTTGGGAGGCGGTTTAGCCCGTTCCGGTAAACCCATTGCTGTCTACGGGGCGGGCACGGGGCTTGGCGTTGCACATCTGGTGCAGTCTTGCGATCGCTGGTTAAGTTTACCGGGTGAAGGAGGGCATGTGGATATGGCGAGTTGTACTGAGCAAGAGGATGCGCTGATTCAGCAGCTGCGGCTCGAGCTGGGGCATGTTTCAGCGGAAAGGCTGCTTTCCGGACCGGGACTGGTTAATATCTATAAGGGTTTAGTGACCTCCGATCATCGGGTGCCTGAAATATTAACGCCCAAGCAGATTTCAGATCGCGCGCTTTCTGGAGAGTGCCATGATTGCCATCGGGCACTGAGCCTTTTTTGTGTATTGATGGGACGCTTTGCCGGTAATCTGGCGCTCAATCTTGGCACTTTCGGCGGTGTTTATATTGCCGGTGGCCTAGTGCCTCGCTTCCTTGAGTTTTTTAAAGCCTCTGGTTTCCGCGAGGCTTTTGCAGACAAAGGGCGTTTTAAAGAACATCTGGAGGCCATTCCCGTTTACGTAATTACCCATTCGCAGCCGGGTTTACTGGGTGCTGGCGCCTATCTGCGTCAGTCCCTGGGAATCACTCTTTAACGGATTTGTTAGATAATTGATGACTTCTCGGTAAAATGATTTTTCATTATCGGCGGCTATTTTATAATGCTTATTTGAGTGTGCGATACACCCCCGCGATAACATAACCGCTCAGCCTAAGTTTATTTTTTGTGCTTATTAAGTAATCGGATTATAACCATGTTAAATACAAGCAAGACAGTAACAAACAGCCATTATACAAAAAACTGGTGGAAAGAAGCGGTGGTTTACCAGATTTATCCGCGCAGTTTTATGGATTCCAATGGTGACGGTATTGGTGATCTTAAGGGTATCACCGAGCGGCTTGATTATCTTAAAGACCTTGGCATTGATGTTATCTGGATCTGCCCTATGTTCAAATCACCTAATGATGACAATGGCTATGACATCAGTGACTATCAGGAGATTATGGATGAATTTGGCAGTATGGCTGACTTCGATTGTCTGTTGGAAGCTGTGCATGCGCGTGGGATGAGATTGATTTTGGATCTAGTGGTCAACCATACCTCCGATGAGCATCCTTGGTTTGTGGAGTCCAAAGCATCTAAGGATAGCCCCAAACGAGACTGGTATATCTGGCGTGATGGTAACTTTGGTAAGGAGCCTAATAACTGGGAGAGCATCTTCAAGGGACCGGCCTGGGAGTACGATCAAAGCACTGACCAGTATTATATGCACCTGTTTTCCAAAAAGCAGCCGGATCTTAACTGGGAAAATAAGGCGGTGCGTGAAGCTATCTACAAAATGATTAACTGGTGGCTGGACAAGGGGATAGACGGTTTTCGTGTCGATGCCATTAGCCATATGAAAAAGGAGCCAGGCTTTAAAGATATGCCTAATCCGAAGGGACTCAAAAATGTGCCGTGCTGGGATAAAATGATGAATGTTGGCGGTATCATCGACTATCTTGATGGCATGTGCGACAACACCTTTAGACACTATGACATTATGACGGTAGGAGAAGCTAATGGCGTCTCTGTGAGTCAATCCAAAAACTGGGTCGGCGAGGATAAGCAGCGATTAAATATGATTTTCCAGTTTGATCACCTTAAGCTATGGGAAGATAAACCAGATGCTCAGCTGGATCTGGTTAAGCTAAAACAGATTTTTAGCAAATGGCAGAAAGGGTTGGAGAATATCGGCTGGAATGCCCTCTTTCTGGAGAACCATGATATCCCGCGAATAGTCTCTAAATGGGGGGATACAAAGCACTACTGGTTTGAAAGTGCGACCTCTTTAGCAACGATGTATTTTCTGATGCAGGGCACCCCGTTTATCTATCAGGGGCAAGAGATTGGGATGACCAATACCCAGTTTGCCAGTATTGATGATTTTAATTGTGTTGGCGCTAAAAATCAGTATGCCGAGTTGCGTAAGGAGGGGATGCCTGAGCAAGAGATCCTGCATCTGTTGGCACAAACAGGCAGGGATAATTCGCGCACGCCTATGCAGTGGGATAGCACAGTTAATGCAGGCTTTAGTTCCGGTACACCTTGGCTCAAGGTAAATCCAAACTATCAACGTATTAATGTTGCGCAGCAAGAATTGGACAAAGGATCTATTCTGAATTTTTATCGCCAGCTGATTGCCCTGCGTAAGGCCGAACCGGTATTGGTTTATGGTCATTATGATTTATTGCTTGAAAATGATCTGCAGATTTACGCCTATACGCGCACCTTAGGGGAGCAGCAGTTGCTGATTATGTGTAACTTGACAGGCTTGTCTGCACAATATATGCATCCAGACTGTCTACCAAAGAGTGAACATCTGTTACTGGGTAATTACTCTGTGGCCACGCATGGAGCCGAAAATAGTCTGGTATTAAATCCCTTTGAGGCTAGAATCTACCGCCTGTGCAAGGCTTAATATCTGTTTCCCGTTAGCAATCAAAATACTGATTTTTACACCTTCAATAATAACAGATAGTTAGGTGTTGCGGCTCGTTTCACTGGCTGATTGTTAATCAGCCAGTTGAGCTTGCGTTATGTGGTGTTCTTTTTGCCGCTATCTGTAGCGTAATACCAAATCCATTAAATTCATGCCTTACTTTTATGTGTTTTCCGGCGCCTAAATAGATCATCTAATAAGTGGAATTGGTATAATGCGCCAAGTTTAAGCTCTCTTCTGAACTACTTGAATCACACCTCCCCTTTGATATAAGGATTATTTTTTATGAGATCTTTAAACTGCTCCAACAACCTGATGCTTTGCTTATCCTGTTGGCCATCTTTATGGAGATAAGCCCCAATGGTGGCTTTGCTGAAACACTCCTGCATCTGAAGAGGGACAATATCAAAGGTTTCAAAATATGTTTTCATGCCGGCAGGGTAGAGTAAAAGCGCGTCGCTGTTTTGTAATAAATCGATCGCTGTTAAAAATGAGTTGGTATTATAAGTCACCTTTTCATGCAGATAGTGGCGTTTGAGAAAAGATCTCATTTCAGGGCTTTGCTGCTGCAAATGGGCAAAGCGTTTTTTCGACGTCCCTAGATGAACCGAGGGAAAGTGCGCCATATCCTCATTGCTGCAGATGATCACCTACGTCGATGGTGATATTGCTGTGCGGGTAAGCATTTTGGAAGTTCTGCACACAGTCGCGAATAAAGAGGTGCCACCAAGCGTCACCGCAGCCTATTTTAAGTTCGTATTGATGCCTGAGCTTATTTTTATCGAGCTTATTGAGGGTATTTTGATAGAGGTGCTGCATCATTTTCGCTTGCTCATAGAGCAGTTTCCCACTTGACGTGAGCGTGATCCCTTTAGAGTTGCGATTAAATAACTTGGTTTCAAGCTTTTCCTCTAATTTATTCATGTTATGACTTAAGGTAGGTTGGCTTAAACAGAGTTTGTTGGCAGCTTGTGTCACATTTTGTGCTTTTGCGACCTGAATGAATTGAAGCATTAACTTGAACATTGCTGCCCTTGTCGTAATAGATAAATTCTATGATCTGGCCATTATAATAGTGTTTTTGTATGGCTATGTTGGCATCGCTCACTGTGTCAGAAATTTTTCAAGTGGGCAATCGAGGCGAGAAAAAAGTGCTTGGCAGGAAGTTTGCTTTTAGGAAAAAGCAGTAAATTAATAATAAGGCGGGTTGTGAGGTGATTTATGGCATTGCTGCTGTAGGTCGAAATAAGCCCCTTTGATCTAAATTCTCAATGCTGCTCTCTTTTTTATCGGAAGGCTGCGTCCAATTTTTTTCTGCATAGTTAACTAAAGTGAGTACTTTTTAATTAATTTATGATTATTTCCCTCGTCCTTTAACGACCTGTCTTTTCGACCTAAAGGTCCGGGCTTCACGCACAATAGGTGAAGACAATTTACAGCACAGTTGTTGATGATTTCAACAAATCTGTCTGATTAATTTTTTAGTTTTTTGTGTGATTTCTGAGTCTTTCGATTGCTATGAAAATGAGCTCCCTTACGCAAGGGAACCCTTGCTCTTTCAAAAAAACTTGTTATTATTGCTGCAAATATAGTCGGGGGGCCTGAAGGCTGAGATCGCATAGTGCGAAACCCGTTGAACCTGATTCAGTTAATACTGGCGTAGGGAACTATAAGTCTTGTTTTTGATTCTCTCTGCTACACCTATCTTAAATATTTGGCTTGATATAGTTCCTTTTACCCGTTATAGGAGCTTTTATGTCAAACCTTAGTGCAACTTCTACTGCTCAAAATTCATCAACGCCTATCGTGCTGACTATTGCCGGATCCGACAGTGGTGGTGGAGCAGGTATTCAAGCCGATATTAAAGCCATTTCAGCAACGGGCGGTTACGCCTGTTCTGTGATCACTGTGATTACCGCTCAAAACACCCTTGGGGTGTCCGCTATTTTCCCTATTCCCCTTGAACATATAGAAAAGCAACTTGATGCGGTTTTTAGCGATCTGAATGTGGTTGCTGTTAAGGTTGGGATGTTGGCTGATTGCGACATAATCAAACTCGTGGCAGCAAAAATAAGACAGTATCGTCCTGCCTTTTTAGTGGTTGATCCGGTGATGATCGCAACCAGCGGAGACTTATTGCTGAAAGCATATTCGATTAGTACACTGAAATCGGAACTGCTTCCTCTTGCAGATCTTATCACGCCTAATCTGCCCGAAGCGGCGGAATTGATTTCTTCAGATGTGCCAACCAATAAAGAGGGCATGGAGAAGATGATCGGCAAACTCCGTAAATTGAAATTTAATGCGCTGCTGCTTAAAGGGGGGCATTTGATTGATGATGAAAATAGTAATGATCTGCTTATCCTACCTAATCATGTTGAACAGTTAAACGCCATCCGTATCAATACGCTTAATACCCATGGTACAGGTTGCACACTTTCGTCGGCAATCGCCTCCTATCTGGCGCAGGGTAATGATCTTTTACGTGCGGTGCAGCTGGGCAAAGACTATATTTCGCAAGCGATCGCGCATGCCGACGAATTAGATGTCGGGCAGGGTCATGGCCCGGTAAACCATTTCTTTGTCGGACATGCGAATGTCCGTTAGCACGCGGCCTTTATCAGTTAAAAGTCCTGCCCTGCAGATAGATATCTCTGCGGGTTATCTGCGTTATACCGGCAGTAAAGCGGCCACATTACAGGGTATTAATATGAGATTCCCTGCCGGGCAATGGACCTGTATTTTGGGCCGCAGTGGTTGTGGGAAAACTTCATTGCTTCGTTATCTGGCCGGTTTGCTTGATCAGCAAGTCAGTTGGTCTGGCGAGCTTACGATCACACCTCCCCAATTTGATTTGAAAAATAACATTGCTTATATGGCGCAACAGGACTTGTTGATGCCATGGCTGTCGGTGCTGGACAACGTTACCTTAAGCGCTAAATTCGGTAATACTATTACGCCTGTTCACAAAGAAGCTGCCTTGGCCTTGCTTGAAAAGGTTGGACTTTTAGATAGTGCCGACTGCTTGCCTCAAAAACTGTCGGGTGGTATGCGCCAGCGTGTCGCGCTGGTGCGCACATTAATGCAGAATAAGCCCGTGATATTAATGGATGAACCCTTTTCTGCCGTGGATGCGGTAACACGTTACCGCTTGCAGGATATGGCTTGTGAACTGCTCAAAGATAAAACCGTTGTTTTGATTACCCACGATCCGCAGGAAGCAATTCGCCTGGCGGATAAGATCTACATTATGCAGGGAAAACCCAGTTCAGCCGAGTCTTTAAAGGTACCCGCTTCTTTAACACCCCGTCAATTTGATGCCGAGTGTGCACAACTTCAGCAGTCTATTATGGCATATCTGGAGCGCTCAGATGCCTGATGTCAGCGTCTTAGATAGTCAGCCAGCTTCGACAAAATATAAAAAAATAGTTCTTAAACCCCTTCTGCGCATTATGATAAGCGTGCTAATTATTCTGGGTTTATGGCAGGCAGTGGTGGTTTTTTTTGAGATGCCTTCCTTTATTTTACCTGCTCCTTTAGAAGTATTTGCAAGACTGCTGCAACGCTATGACGTTCTGCTTAAACATACTTTGGTCACGGCACAAGAAATTATTCTGGGCCTGTTTTTAGGCCTGTTTATGGGGTTGTTTTTTGCCCTGCAGATGCTGTTATTTAAGCCGGTTAAACATTGGCTCTTACCCATTTTGATTGCCAGTCAGGCGATTCCCGTGTTTGCGCTTGCCCCCGTGCTGATGCTTTGGCTGGGTTATGGGATCGCCTCCAAAATAGTGATGGCCGCGTTAATCATCTTTTTTCCGGTGACGACCTGCTGCTACGATGGGCTGCGTAATACTCCGTCGGGTTATCTTGATCTTGCACAAACCATGGGGGCGACAAAATGGCAGATGCTGCGCCATATTCAGTTTCCAGCCTCTTTACCGACACTGGCTTCCGGTATTCGGGTTGCCGTGGTGATTGCGCCTATTGGTGCAATAGCAGGGGAGTGGGTTGGCTCGAGCGAAGGTTTGGGTTATCTGATGTTACAGGCCAATGCCCGAATGATGATAGATGAAATGTTTGCCGCACTGTTTATCTTATCTCTCTTGTCCGTCCTGCTTTATTTTGTTGCTGAAAAGTTGTTAAAAAAATTTATACCTTGGGAAGTTTAATCAGAAAGAGCGTTATTGATAAATGCTCTGCTATAAAAAAGGAAATACAATGAAAAAAAGAATAATCTTAAGTGCAGTTGCATTAATGTTAGCGCTGCCGGTACAGGCCGAGATGAAAAAATTGACCCTGATGCTGGACTGGTTTGTTAACCCCAACCACGGACCCGTGGTGATTGCCCAGCAGCGCGGTTATTTTAAACAACAAGGCCTTGAGGTTGATATTCAAGAGCCGGGCGATCCGAGCATACCCGCTAAATTGGTTGCAGCCAATAAAGTGGATTTGGCTATCTCTTATCAGCCTAGTTTAATTATGGATGTGGCTGCGGGTCTGCCTCTTATCCGCTCTGCGACTTTGATTGCTACGCCGCTTAATACTTTGACCATATTAGACAATAATAAGATTAAAAAACTATCTGATCTTAAAGGTAAAAAAATTGGCATTTCCATTGCGGGTAATGAAGAGGCGACTATCAGCACGATGTTGAAAACACAGGGTGTTAACTATGATGAGGTGGAGATTATCAATATTGGTTGGGCTTTGTCTGCCTCGCTTGCCTCGGGAAAGGTCGATGCAACCTGGGGAGGATTCCGCAATTTTGAAACAAACCAGCTAGCACTTGAAGGCATTAAGGCAAAATCTTTCTTCCCTGAAGAGCACGGAGTACCGCCCTATGATGAACTTGTCTTTGTAGCGAATGCCGACAGCTATGATAAAGCGGCGATTCTGGCATTTAATAAAGCCCTGGAGCAGGCGACAATCTACATTGTAAACCACCCCGAAGAATCCTGGAAAGAGTTTGCGGCCTATGCGCCGGACACTTTGAATAACGAGCTTAATAAACTCGCCTGGAACGCGACATTGACCCGATTTGCATTACGTCCGTCTGCGATTGATTTACAGCGTTATGATGATTATGCCCAGTTTATGTATAGCCAAAAAATCATTAGCACACTGCCAAAAGCACAGGATTATATTCCAACATTTTAATAAATAGAGTGGTTATATGAATCATCAAGATTTAATTAATGCATGTGGCAAGGATTGGAATGCCTACACTAAACATGCCTTTGTACGGCAATTAGCAAAAGGCACGTTAGCGCAGCCCTGCTTTTTACATTACCTGAAACAAGATTTTTTGTTTCTTAAGCAATATGCACGTGCTTATGCGCTGGCTATTTACAAAGCGCGCACCTTAGCTGATATGCGTAAAGCGCTGCCTAGCGTACATGCATTACTGGACGTTGAAATCGACCACCACGTAAGTTATTGCGCTAACTGGGGACTGACTGAATCGGATTTGGAAGCAGAAGATGAAGATTTTGGTACGGTTGCCTATACGCGTTATGTGCTCGATGCGGGCATGCAAGGCGATATAGTTGATTTATACGCGGCGCTAGCACCATGCTTTATTGGTTATGCAGAAATAGGGCGTAACCTCTGCAACGATCAAAACACCCACCGGGAAGGTAATCCATTTGAGAATTGGATTGCACTTTATGGCGGTGATGAATTCCAGCAAGGCGTTGCGCAGGGCACTGAACATATTGATGCATTACTCGCTGATATTGATTTAAACAGTTCGCGCGGCCGGGAACTTATTCGCGTATTTAGAACCGCAACTCGAATGGAAATTGCTTTTTGGGAGCAAGGGTTGAATGCGGCAGAGTCTGTCCCTTTAAATTGATTTTCTGTGGTTCAAAAAATGCTTACCACTGAGGACACCGAGAAAAGAATTTGGACTAAAAGTGCCTTTTAAGATAGTTAATATCAGTAATTATGTCACTTACTCTGTGAATTTGGCGTTCTCTGTGGTTCAAAAGACTGTTACCACTGAGGGCACAGAGGATACAGAGAAAAGACTTTGAGCACTTATATTTGACACTTTTACGCTATTAGTCATGTTTTTTATGGCGGTTAAGTGCCTTTTAAGATGGTCAATATCCTTCCTCTGTGATCTCGGCGTTCTCTGTGGTTCAAAAACGGTTACTACCGAGGACACAGAGCAAAAGTTTGAGCGTAAAAGGGTCTTTTAAATTAGTTTTGGTAAATTAGAGCAGCAGCTCAGAAGGATAAAATATGAAGAAAAATATAGATTCAAATATTAAAACGATCGTCAGCGCGCTTAAAACGCTGCGTGAACAGAAACCGCTGGTGGTCAATATTAGTAATTATGTCGCGATGAATAATACCGCTAATGCCTTGCTTGCCCTTGGTGCGTCGCCGATTATGGCGCATTCCCGTGATGAAATGGCTGAAATGCTGTCTTTTTCTGGTGCTTTGGTAGTCAATATCGGTACTCTGGATAGTCTCTGGATTCCGCGTATGTTGTTTGCCGTCGAGCAGGCTAATATCCATAAAAAAACGGTAGTGCTTGATCCTGTCGGATGCGGTGCAAGCAGCCTGCGAACGGCAACCTCATGGCAAATTGCGGAAGCCGCCAACAAGCTAATTATTAGAGGAAATGCATCAGAAATCATTGCCTTAGCCGGAGAGAAAGGACAAAGCAAAGGTGTTGATTCCCTTGATAGCAGTGAGGCGGCGCTTGGTGCCGCACGGTATTTGCGTGACACTTATCAGTGCGCTGTAGTTATTTCTGGGGCGACAGATTTTATTGTCACCGCAGGTGGGCAAATTCAGCTTAATAACGGTCATGCCATGATGCCTTATGTGACGGCAATGGGCTGCACACTCAGTGCCTTAACTGGAGCTTTTGCAGCCGTTGGTGAAGAAACTGGATTAGCGGCTGCAGCCGTTTTAGGCGTTGCGGGTGAAATCGCTGCAGAGCAATCAAAAGGCCCCGGCAGTCTGCAGCTTAATCTTTTAGATGCTTTATATCAGCTCGATGAAGCGACGCTGATTCAGCGTTTAAAATTATCCTAGCCTGTATCAAAAAATTTGGAGAATAAAGAGTTGGAGAAAAAAGTGAACCCCTATCGTTTATATTTAGTGACCGATGACCAGCAGAATCTTGAAACATTGAAAAGGGTGGTTGCTGAAGCAGTTGTCGGTGGTGTGACTATGGTCCAAGTTCGGGAAAAGCAGGGTGATCTTCGCGTTTTTATAGAAAGGGTGTTAGCGGTAAAGGCAATTTTACACGGGACGGGCGTACCTTTGATCGTCAATGACAGAGTGGATGTTGCACTGGCCGTTGATGCTGATGGTGTACACTTGGGTCAATCGGATATGCCGGTAGAAACCGCCCGCAGACTAATAGGAAAAGATAAATTACTTGGCCTGTCTATTGAGAATCCGCAGCAGCTTATTGAAGCGGAATCTTTGCCCGTCGATTATTTGGGGTTGAGTGCTATTTTTTCTACAGCAACAAAAACCAACATCAAGAAAGAATGGGGTATTGAGGGGCTTACCAATGCCGTAGCGCAAAGCTCCTTGCCGATAGTTGCTATTGGTGGTATTAATGTTTCAAATCTTGATGAGGTTATTGCAAGCAATGTTGCTGGCGTGGCATTAGTCTCGGCTATTTGTCATGCACCGTCGCCAAAACAAGCGGCAATAAATTTGCTCAAACAGATGGGGAAATAGCTGATAAAGGCGAGAAGGTGGGAAGGTGGGAAGGCTGTCGGCTTTCGGCTGTCAGCTCTAAACTCGAAGCTCGAAGGCTCTAAACTCGAAGACTCGATTATTTAAATAAAGGAAAATAAGAATGTTTAGTCATGTAATGCTTGGAACCAATGATATAGAAAAGTCAAAGCTGTTTTACGATGCAGTATTGGCTGCACTTGGACACAATGAAGGTGTCTTAGACGGCAACGGACGCTGTTTTTATATGACAAAAGCGGGCGTTTTTGCGTTAACACTGCCAATAAATGGAGAAGCTGCTACCTGTGGCAATGGTATGACTATTGGATTTAAAGCCAATAATCCTGAAGCGGTTGAGGCATTTCATGCGGCAGGCATCGCTAACGGAGGGACCGAGTGCGAACAACCACCTGGGCTGCGCGAAGCGGGTTCTAGAAAACTCTATTTAGGCTATCTGCGCGATCCATCGGGCAATAAAATTTGTGCTACCCACTTTGTTGCTTAATCTGTTTCCATTTCATTTCGAGATGTATATTGAGAGGTTAGCTGTCAGGTAGCCTCTTTAGCCTTGATTTCGAGTGACCCTTTTTCTTCATACCCCTTTCGCTTGATTTATAATAAAATCGTCACCAATAGAACGATTTTAATTGCTCCATATAATCAGAATAACTTTTGTTGTAATGGCTTATATTTTTTTCGTTATCATTCCCTGAAAATGTAAAAACAGCCCGGCAATAATAGGTGTTACGCTAATGCTTTGTCTTCTGTAGTATTCGGTGCCGCTAATACTATGGTTAGATCTTTTCAAACTTCACTATAATTTAATCTGACCACAGAAAATAGCCGATGATTTGTGGAGATAGCTTGCATTTTTTGGCTTTTTTTTCTGCTATTCTGAATTTTTAAGTAACGCGGGTATCTAATTAATGTTTGTTGACTCGTTAATGACCGTAGGGCGTGCTGATGCACAATAAAATCGCTAACATATTAAAGCAATTGAATCACATTTTACTGGGGAAAGAAGATCAGATTAAATTAGCGCTCGTTTGTCTGCTTGCCGATGGCCATCTTTTAATTGAAGATCTGCCGGGTATGGGTAAAACAACACTGGCCTCAGCGTTAGCAAAAACCCTTGGACTTGATTATCAACGGGTGCAATTTACCAGTGATATGTTACCTGCTGATATTCTAGGTGTGTCGATATTTGACAGTAATAAAAAGCAATTTAATTTTCATAAAGGGCCGATTTTTAGTCAGGTATTATTAGCCGATGAAATAAATCGCGCCAGCCCTAAAACACAAAGTGCATTACTAGAGGCAATGGAAGAAAAGCAAATTTCACTGGACAGTCAAACCTATGCTTTGCCAACGCCTTTTTTTGTGATTGCAACACAAAACCCCACGGATCAAGCGGGTACATTTCCACTACCCGAATCCCAGTTAGACCGATTTATGATGCGTATTGAGCTTGGTTTTCCGAATATGGATGCGGAATTAAAAATGTTAAAAGCGCACGTATCGTCGAATAAAAAGCAGCAAATATCGGCTATTATAAATGTTGATGATTTGCGAATAATGCAATCTGCCGTACGTAAAACGCAAGCCAGTGAAGCGGTTTTAAATTATCTGCTGCGCCTAATACATGAAAGTCGCTATGGTGGTCTTTCAGCTCATCCATTATCGCCTCGCTGCAGCAAAATATTACTGCAGGCCGCTAAAGCAACGGCTTTTTTGCAGCAAAGAGATTACCTCATTCCTGAAGATATTCAGGCTGTCTTTGTGGCGGTAACCGAACACCGTTTAGCGGGGATTAATAATGCTAAACCAGGCAGTAAAACATTCAGTCAAACATTGCTTGATAGTGTTGATCCCTTTGCTTAATTTATGAAAAAAAATTTGAATATAAGTGGCCCATTCAAGAGGTTAATCAAGCGCCGTTTTGAACGTTGGTTAACGGCGCGCATGCCAGCGCAAAATAGTTTCACCTTGAGTCAGAAAAATATTTTTATATTTCCTTCTAAATTTGGTCTGCAGTTTTTAATAGTTTGTTTTATTTTGTTTCTGCTCGGCACTAACTATCAAAATAACTTGATTTTATTTGTGGTGTTTTTCCTGTGCAGTTTTATGGTGACTTGCCTGCTGTTAAGTTATCAAAATATGGCGAATTTAACCCTGACGGCCAGCCCGATTAAAGCTCAATTTGCGGGGCAAGATAGTGTGTTTTGTTTACGTCTCACTAAAAATCCTGACCTTGGACAGCAGATTTATTTTTATTTTAAACAGCCAAGTTCGGCACTTAAATCGGTCATAAAAGAGCAACAAGTGTTTATTTACGGCTTGTCGAAAAAAAGAGGTTGGTTTAATCCGGGCAGAGTGACCCTGCGTTCAACCTTTCCCTTTGGTTTATTTACAGTGTGGACCTACCTTGATTTCGGATTGAAGGTATTATTATATCCCGAGCCACTCACTCATGATATGCCGCTTGTTAGCCTATCTCCTGAGCAAAAAAATCAGGGGTTAACAAATTTTTCGCCTGGTTTTGAGCAATTTTCAATGCTAAAAAGTTATCAACCAGGAGACTCTTTAAAATCGGTTGCATGGAAACAGCTGGCCCAAGGGCGAGGTTGGTTTAGCAAACAGTTCGAACAAGCGCAAGGGGGGGATGTGCTTTTAGATCTGGCCTTATATAAAAATTTAGATCTGGAGACAAAGCTCAGTTTACTGTGTTTTCAAATTATTGAATTAGACAAGAGTGATTGCAGTTATGCTTTAAAACTGGGTCGTAAAACGATTGCTGCAGGTCATGGTTTACAGCATAAAAAAATGTGCTTAAAAGCATTAGCATTATACGTATGAAAGAGTTCCTTAATCGTTTGGGTTTGTCGTTAATTATCCTAACCTATCTCAGTATGGTAAGCGCATTATATGAACAGATAAACCCATTCTTAATTTTCTTTGGTCTGCTCTGTAGCGGTTGGCGTATTGCTCACTTTTACGGGCGTGTGCCCCTGCTGGGCAGGTTATGGCTGAATTTTATTACGATTGCCAGTAGCTTAGTCACTGTCATCATCGTATACCCACTGGGTTTATTTAGCATTATGCTGCATCTGATTATGTTAGGTTTTAGCTTGAAATTTTTGGAACTGAAATCAATCCGTGATGTGCATTTTTTTGTTAATACGGGTTTTGTGTTAGTCGCACTGTTCTTTATCTTTAATTACTCGATAGCGATGACGCTGGTGGCTGGTTTATTGATTCTGTTATTATTAGCCGTACTGTTAAGTGTGCATGGGGGGCATTTAGCCGGCAATCGCTTTATTAAATTATTGTTGAAAAGTTGCTTGCTCAGTTTACCACTGGCACTGGTCCTCTTTGTTGTTATTCCGCGTTTACCCTCATTGTGGAAGATGCCGTTACAAAAATACGCTACCACGGGGTTAAGTGATACTGTCAGCCCCGGACAAATAGCTGAATTAAGCAGGTCCAGTGCTTTGGCTTTTCGTGCTTCATTTGTTGGGGAGCCGGTACGTCAAAGCGAGCGTTATTGGCGAGTGATGACCCTTGATAATTTTGACGGACAAACTTGGTCACAAAGCCTAAGTAAAAAAAATCAGGAGCAACAGGCTAAAACAGGGTCAAGTGTCAGCTTTCAATTAAGCACCAAGAAAAATAGCATTGACTTGATCATTGAGCCGCACTACAACTATTGGATCCCCACGCTTGATTATGGCAAGGCTGATCTCGGTCAGGTTAGTTTAAGTGACTATGCCTTGCGCAGTACAAAACCTGTGGTAAAAAGGGATCACTTTGAGGTTGATTTATATCAACAGATAGAAACAAAACCATTAACAACAGTAGAAAAGCAACAACTACTCAGCCTGCCGACACAAGGTAATCTAGAAACACAAGACTGGGTTGCCACTAAGGTCAAGCAAGGGCTTGATAAACAAGCTATTCTTAAGCAACTGCTTAATGATTTTTCAACAAAAAACTTCCGCTATACGCTCAAACCACCCCCGCTTGGGATCGACCAGGTGGATGATTTTCTATTCTCAACACAAGCCGGATTTTGTGTGCATTATGCCAGTAGCTATCTTTATGTGGCACGGCTTTTAGGTGTTCCTGCACGCATGGTGACAGGATATTTGGGGGGCGAGTGGCAAGCTCAGGATCAGTTTATGTCTATTCGTCAATATGATGCACATGCCTGGGTTGAAATTTGGCAAGAGAACAAGTGGCTTAGGATTGATCCAACCGCTTATGTTGCCCCGGAGCGTGTTGAATTAGGGTTAGAGCAAAGTTTATCAAACCGTGACGAGTTTTTAGCCGATGAGTATTTCTCTCTGCAGAAATGGCGAAATATAAGGCTGTTAAACAAATTGCGCACAAAAATCGCGCAGATAGATTATTTATGGGCAACCTGGGTCATCAATTATGATAATAAAAAACAGCTGCGTTTGCTGCAGTCCTGGTTTGTCAACGTGCCCTGGTTGAATTTGTTTTCCGCCGTATTAATGATCATGTTATTAGTGTTTTCAAGTGTTTTTTTAATAATATTTAAACCTTGGATTAGACAAAAAATCAATGCAGAAGATAAGCTTTATATAAAACTGCAACGCTATTATTCAAAAAAGGGATTGCGCAGGCTTAAAGGGCAAACTGTCACGGATTTCTGCCAACTGGCCAGCACTAAATCTTCACATCCCTCTGCTCTGTTTGAAAGTTTTTCTTCGAAATACAATAGCTTAAAATATGACGTTAATTTATCAGCAAGTGAGCGTAAAAAACGCCTGAAACAGTTACGTTTTATCTGCAAACAATTACAGAAAGGATGAAAGGTGACGCAGGCTTACCGTTGATGAGTCAATGACTTCGGTATCCTGTCTCAGGGCTTTCAGGTTGTTTTCGTAGCAGAATACATAATTTAATGACGAATTTGTATTCGACAAATTTTAGACACAAAAAAGCCCATACCGAAGTACAGGCTTAAAAAATTTTGACTAATTATTGTTTATTTTGCAATAAGAGTAATTAGATCAAGAACTTTGTTTGAGTAACCGATTTCGTTGTTGTACCAAGATACGGAATTTAATGACGAATTTATATTGGGCAAATTTCAGACACAAAAAAGCCCATACCGAAGTACAGGCTTAAAACAAATATCGACTAATTAAACTTATTTAGCAATAAGTGTGATTAGGTCAAGAACTTTGTTTGAGTAACCGATTTCGTTGTCGTACCAAGATACAACTTTAACGAATTTGTCAGTGAGTGAAACGCCTGCAGTAGAATCAAATACTGAAGTTTGAGTTTCACCGATGAAATCTTGAGAAACAACAGCATCTGCTGTGTAACCAAGAACACCAGCGTATTCATTTTCAGAAGCACGCTTCATTTCAGCACAGATTTCAGCATAAGTAGCAGCTGTTTTAAGGTTAACAGTTAAGTCAACAACAGAAACGTTTGCGGTTGGTACACGGAAAGCCATACCCGTTAGTTTGCCATCAAGCGCTGGGATTACTTTACCTACTGCCTTAGCAGCACCAGTTGATGATGGGATGATGTTTTGAGAAGCACCACGACCACCGCGCCAATCTTTAACAGAAGGTCCGTCAACGGTTTTTTGCGTTGCAGTAGTTGCATGAACTGTCGTCATAAGACCAGATTCAATGCCCCATTTATCGTTAAGTACTTTAGCGATAGGTGCAAGACAGTTAGTAGTACAAGAAGCGTTAGAAACGATATCTTGACCCGCGTATGCAGAGAAGTTTACGCCGTTAACGAACATTGGAACATCGCCAGAAGGACCTGTTAAAACAACTTTTTTAGCGCCAGCAGTAATGTGCTTACGAGCTGTTTCGTCAGTTAGGAAAAGACCAGTTGCTTCAGCAACTACATCAACGCCAGCTTCATCCCATTTTAGTTCTTCAGGGTTACGGACTGCAGTTACGCGAACTGTTTTACCGTTAACAATTAGGTTACCGTCTTGAACTTCAACAGTACCGTTAAAACGACCATGAGTTGAGTCATATTTAAGCATGTAAGCCATATAATCAACATCGATTAAGTCATTGATTGCTACAACATCAATATCAGTACGTTCACATGCTGCACGGAATACGAAGCGTCCGATACGACCGAAACCGTTAATACCTACTTTAATTGTCATTTTTATAGATCCTTTTGGATGGTTTGATTTTAAAAACTGTGTTTATTGTAAATGCCACTGACACCAAAGGCTTGATGTTAGTCAAGTTACTTGGTGTTAGTCAAGTTAATTGTCTTGAATAATAAGTTTTCATAAAAAAGAGTAAATAATATCTTTTTTTTATCATCGTACTTATAGAAAAATCATTTGTAATTAAATTACACAGCCATTTTAATGGCTAACACACAGAAAAGAAAGCTAAACAGGCATTTAACTAAGTTTTATGCTCAGAAAACGCTTTTATCTGGTGGTAAATGTTCAGTAATATTCACGTCTAAAAATGTCGATATGCGCAAACATTTTCATCCTGCATGAGATCTTATTATGGTTGATAAGCTCTGTGCATGGCGCGGTTTCACTGTTACCCCGCTTTTTTTGTAATCGCAGATTCAATGCATAACATGGTTTTTTAACTCTGATCCGGCATGTCGGCAAAAGCTTTTGCACCTGCTATTCAGGGCGTACATAAAACTTCAGCGTCATTACCTGAGTTGTCTATGATAAGTTGGCGGTTAAACTTTTAATCTGACAATGTAATATTATTTGTAATTAAATTACACAGTCATTTTAATGGCTAACACACAGAAAAGAAAGCTAAACAGGCATTTAACTAAGTTTTATGCTCAGCAAACGCTTTTATCTGGTGGTGAATGTTCAGTAATATTTGTGTCTAAAAATGTCGATATGCGCAAACATTTTTATCCTGTATGAGATCTTATTGTGGTTGATAGGCTGTGTGAATGGCCCGGTTTCACTCTTACGCCACTTTTGTTTGTAATAGCAGATTCAATGCAGAACATGGTTTTGTAACCCTGATCTGGCATGTCGGCAAAAGCTTTTGCACCTGCTATCCAGGGCGTCCATAAAACTTCAGCGTCATTACCTGAGTTGTCTATGATAAGTTGGCGGTTAAACTGCTTATCTGACAATGTAATAGGGGAAAGCGCTTTTTTGTAGATAGCATCGATAGGACCTGTGATCTGCAATGTACTATCACCAGATTTTGCCAAGCCATTATCTAACGAATCGTTATAGTGGTTATTTAAACCCGAAATAGCACATGACTCTGGGGTACTAATATTTAAATAAGAGTGTAAAGCACCTCGGTATGAGAAAGGAATGTTGCCAGTGTTTTTGCTAATCAGCTCAAGTTTTATTTGATCAGTTAGTGTCGCCTTAAGCAGTAATTCAAATTGGAAGGGCCAGATATCGCGGGTTGCAGCGCTGTCGGTTAAGCGCAGTTCAATCTCTACACCCTCGGGAAATTCATTATGCGCAGCAAGCTCCCACTTGCTGGTGCGGGCAAATCCATGAGCAGGCAGGTTTTCTCCCAATGATTTGTCGGCAGCACCAAACCAGGGCCAGCAAACGGGCACGCCGCCACGAATTGCCTTTTGCTGATTATAAATGGCGGTTTTACTTAACCAGATAATGGGCTGTTGTTCTTTTAATTGGAAATGCACAAGATGGCCGCCATGAAGTGCAAAGGCGGCATTAAATTTTTTGTGCTCAATGATTAAAAATTCATAACCAGCTGCATCAGCTTGAATACTAATGGCTGTGGATAAGGTCTTTATTTTAAACAGAGAAATGTGACATAACATGAAAAAATCCTATGTGATGAGGTCTTATATTGGGTTAAGATAGTGCTTTTAGCACTTTCTCATTGGGGCCGTATGTGGAACATAATAAATCGGGATATGAACTGTTTTTTCGGTAAATCTGTTAGTAGTACTTGTACACTAAATCATAAAATGTTTATATATTCTAGAGCGATATATTAAATATATTCTAGAGACTGGTATTAAATATTGGCATTTTAAACTGCTATTGAACTGTTAGTCAGTAGATAAAATGTGAGAAATGATTAATCATACCGATAAGTTGCATTTTTAGATAATAATAGGTGTCACATGACTAACTCAGCTTTAAATATGTTTATGGAATTAAAAGGAATTGACCCTAATTTTGTTGATGCATGGGGAAAACCGGCTAAAATTTCAGACGAAAATATTAGAAATATCATCAATAAAATGGGCTACGAAGCAGACAATGATGATTCATTAACCGCGCATTACCTCGAACAGGAAAAGCAACATTGGTTATCCTTATTACCGCCTGTGGCTATTTATGAAAAGCACGATACTTACACACTGGATGTTTGTTTACCAATTGATTATGTAACGGATGATTTACTCTATAAAATCACCACTGAAGATAAAAATGACATTACCCAAAGCTTATCCGCAATAAAATTTCCATTAATCGCGGTTAACGAAATTTCAGATATTGAATTTCAATGTTATCAGATAGCACTGATCTTAGATTTGCCTTTTGGTTACCACTCCTTATCGCTTTATGAGCAAGGTAATGATGAAGCACTGGCAACAATGTCTTTAATTATTACGCCGGCAAGTTGTTATACGCCGAAGTCGATAGACCAGGGAAAAAAAGTTTGGGGTGCCAGTGTCCAGCTGTATTGTGTTAAGAGTGAGGTTAATTGGGGCATTGGTGATTTTAGCGATTTAAAAACCTTGTTAAAAAACACCGCCGAAACGGGCGGTGATTTTATCGGGTTAAATCCGATCCATGCTTTATCTCCTTCCCAGCCTAAGCAGGCAAGCCCCTATAGTCCCTCTTCAAGAAAATGGCTTAATATTTTATATACGGATCTCACCACAGTAGATGAGCTCAAACGTAATAAAGCCCTACAAACTGAAATAGACAGTGATCAATTTCAAGATCAGCTAACAAGCTTACGTGAGACTGATTGGGTTGATTATGAAAAGGTTACTGCACTTAAGCTTGAGATATTAAAAGCGTTATTTGTCACGCTTAATGATGGCAGTGTGGCAAGTGACAACCGGCTCGCCAGTTTGCAAATTTATGTTGATCAAAAAGGCGAATCGTTACAGCAGCAGGCAAGTTACGATGCACTGCAGTTTAAATTCCTTGCCGAAAATCCGGATTCCTGGGGCTGGCCATCATGGCCTGAAGCATTTCAGTCCTTTCAAAGTGAAGGAACACAGGCATGGATAAAAAATAATAAGGATGAAGTGTTATTTTGGTGTTATTGCCAGTGGATTGCTGAATTGCAACTCGAAGAAGCGCATCAATTAGCTAAATCTCTGGGGATGACATTAGGTATTTACAGGGATCTGGCGGTTGGTGTGGGTAAAAGCAGCTCGGATATTTGGGCAAATCGCTCGCTGTATTGTGAAAATATCAGTATTGGTGCACCACCGGATGTGCTTGGCCCGCGAGGACAAAGTTGGGGATTACCACCAATAGCACCGGATCAAATGATCAAAGCGGGCTACCAGCCCTTTATTGATCTGTTGCAGTCTAATATGAGTCATTGTGGCGCACTGCGTATTGATCATGTGATGGCTTTATTACGACTTTGGTGGGTTCCTGAAAATTGTACTGCAGATAAAGGGGCATACATCTATTATGCGGTACATGACATGCTTAATTTATTGGCACTGGAGAGTGTGCGTAATAAGTGTCTTGTTATTGGCGAAGACTTGGGGACTGTACCTGAAGGGATGGATGTTTTATTAAAAGATGCCGGTGTGTATTCTTATAAGGTATTTTTCTTTGAAGTTGCAACCGATGGTGGTTATATATCACCTTCACATTACAGTGAGCAGGCAATGGCAACACTGTCTACCCATGATATGCCAACCATCAAAGGTTTCTGGAATTGTGAAGATCTCCACCTTGGCAGAGAATTGGGCCTGTACCCGGACCCGGTCGCCTATCAACAGCTACTCGAAAATCGTATACGTTGTAAACAGCAGATACTGGACAGTTTACATGGTCACAATCGCCTGCCCGGTGATTTTCCTCGAGATGCTTATATAACCCCAATGGATAAAACTTTAAACTTCGCCCTGCAAACCCATTTGGCATCGGGTAATTCAGCATTATTAAGTTTGCAGTTGGAAGATTTTTTAGAAATGGATCAACCGGTTAACGTACCCGGGACTTCAGATGAATATAAGAATTGGCAGCGTAAACTGTCAAAAAATATTGAGCAGATATTTACCGATCCAGATATAAAAACACTGCTCAATAAATTATCTCAAGCGCGCAACGGTCAAATATAATTGATATATAACATTAACCAGTAGGCTCTTAAATTATGAATAAAACAGTAACTAAAGCGGCAAAAAAAACAGCTAAGCCGGTAAAAAATGCGGCTAAAAAAGCCGCGGTTAAAGTCGCGAAAAAAAAGGAAGCGGTACCTAATGTCCATGCTTCTTTAATTTCATTACTGAACGAAGCGAAATTAGCTAATCCTTTTGAGCAGTTGGGTTTATTGAAAAACCCGAAAGGCAAGGGGTTTGTGATCCGCGCCTGGTTACCCGATGCTCAAAAAGTAGAGCTGTATGCTTTATCAGAAGAAAAGCCATTAACTGAGCTGAAGTTAATAGATGAAGCGGGTTTATTTGAAATTGAATTACCAGAACTGAATGAAAAATTCATTTATGAATTTAATGCCATTTACTCTACTGGAGAGCATCGTTTTGTCGATCCTTATCAATTCCATGATATCGCTTTTGATGGTTTGTCTACCTTGCATGAAGCCCCGCAAAATGTTTATAAAACATTAGGCGCACAACTTAAAACAACTTATGTGGGTGACGTAGCTATCTCCGGCGTACGTTTTATTGTCTATGCTCCGAATGCCACCAGTGTTAGCCTTATCACTCAATTCAATCATTGGGATGGACGACGTCAGCCAATGCAGCGCAGCTGGTGTGGACATTGGGTTATTTTTGTACCGGATTTAAAAGCGGGCTGTGCTTATAAATTTGAACTCAAAGATGGATTGGGTAATCGTCTACCGCATAAAGCGGATCCTGTCGGTTTTCAAGCTGAGCTATACCCGTCTCATTCGTCGGTTGTTGTTGATCATGATCTTTACCAATGGAACGATCAGGAGTGGCGCGCATCACAAACGGGTGATAAACGTTATAGCGCAATGAGTATCTATGAAGTGCATTTAGGTTCATGGAAGCGTAAGCACGAAAATGGTGTAGATCGTATGCTTACCTATCGTGAACTGGCTGCTGAACTCATTCCTTATCTGCTTGAATTGGGCTATACACACCTTGAAGTTATGCCCATTTCTGAATTTCCATTTGATGGTTCGTGGGGGTATCAACCCGTAGGTCTATTTGCGGCAACGAGCCGCTTTGGTAATGCGGATGATCTTAAATATTTTATTGACCAATGTCACCAGGCTGGCATTTCTGTCATTGTTGATTGGGTACCTGCACATTTCCCCGCAGATCCGCACGGTTTAGCGCGATTTGATGGCACACCTTTATATGAGTATGAAGATCCGCGTCGTGGTTGGCATTTAGACTGGAACTCATACATTTATGATTTTGGTCGTGATAATGTACGTCAGTTTTTGGTTGCAAGTGCTTTAATCTGGTTAGATAAATTCCATGTAGATGGTTTACGTGTTGATGCTGTGGCTTCAATGCTGCATTGGGACTATTCACGTGAAGAAGGCGAATGGGTACCTAATGTTGATGGTGGTAACCATAACTATGAAGCTATTAGCTTATTAAAATGGTTTAATGAAGAAGTATACGGTCAATATCCAAATGCAATGACTATTGCAGAGGAATCAACGGCCTTTGCGGGTGTGTCTAAGCCTACTTTTGAGGGGGGGTTAGGCTTTGGTTTTAAATGGAATATGGGGTGGATGAACGATACGTTAAGCTACATGGAAACAGATCCTATGTATCGTAAATACCACCATCATGAAATGACCTTTGCGATGGTGTACCACTACAACGAACACTTTATTTTACCTATTTCTCATGATGAAGTAGTGCACGGCAAAAAAAGTATGATTGGTAAAATGCCGGGTGATGAATGGCAAGAAGCTGCCAATTTACGTGCTTATATGGGTTATATGTATGCGCATCCGGGCAAAAAGTTAAACTTTATGGGCACTGAATTTGCGCAAACGAGCGAATGGAATCATAACAAGCAATTAGATTGGGGCTTACTGAAATTTGATAAACATAAAGGTCAAAAACTGCTCACCTGTGACCTGAATAAAGCTTATAAAAACAACGCTGCATTTTATGAAGCTGACTATGATACCAAAGGGTTTGAATGGTTAGATCATTCGGATGGGGAAAAAAGTATTCTTGCTTTTGTAAGGAAAAACTTAGCGCAAGATAAGAAAGTTATCTGCCTGTCTAACTTTACCCCGTTACCCCGCGATGGCTACCGGGTGGCCGTTGATGAATTAGCTGATTATGAAGTTATTTTAAACACTGATAGTGAATATTATTGGGGCAGTAATTATGCAATGGGCGATAAAATGGGCGTCTTTGTTGCAGAAGAACAACAGTGGCAAGGCAAGGAATATTCAATTAAACTGAATTTACCCCCTTTATCTACTGTGTATTTACAAAAAAAGGTAAAATAATTGGAAGATAAACTATTAGAACTGGATAAAAAGATGCATCCTTTCTCTGCATCTCGCGGGCAGTTTCTGCCCCTTGGTGCAATTCTAGACCAAGGAGGCTGTCACTTTTCAGTTTATAGCTTAGGCGCTTACCGGGTTGACTTATGTTTATTTGATAAACATGAAAATGAAATTGCTAACTATCCTCTTGAAGTCAAACAGGGGCGGATGTGGAGCATTTTTGTCGATCAGGTCATAAAAGGACAGCTTTACGGGTATCGGGTATACGGTGATTACCAACCAGAAAATGGTCTTTTATTTAATCCAAATAATTTATTAATTGATCCCTATGCAAGGGCTTTAAATCGTGTACAGCATAACTTTGCTCAGGCACAGAGTGATGACGAGCACTCACAAGTGGCTAAGTCAGTTGTTATTGATAATAGTTTTGACTGGAAAGATGTCGCTAAACCCAATATTGCTGAGGATGAACGCATCATTTACGAAGTACATGTAAAGAGCTTCAGCCAGCGTAATAAAAAAATTCCTTTGGAAAAACGTGGTAAATATCTTGGTTTATCACATCCTGAAAGTATTAAACATTATAAGGCCCTTGGCATTACCAGTTTACAGATAATGCCCGTCTTTAGCTTTGTGAGTGAATTAAGGCTTAAAAATATTGGTTTGACGAATTACTGGGGTTATAACCCCATTAATTTCTTTGCGCCCGAAAATCGTTACGCACAATTTGATGCCGTTAATGAATTTAAAACCATGGTGCGCGAACTTCACGCTGAAGGGATAGAGATTATTTTAGATGTGGTTTATAACCATAGCGCAGAGGCAGGAAATAATGGCCTGATTCTTAGTTTAAAAGGGTTTGATAACCGTAATTATTATACCTTTGAAAAAGAAGTTGATGGCAGCCATCTTAATTATTCAAATTATAGCAATCACTCCGGCTGTGGTAATACCTTAAACCTTGATTCCCCTTGGTCTTTAAAGTTAATGCTTGATTCATTGCGTTATTGGGCAACAGAAATGCAGGTTGATGGTTTCCGTTTTGACCTGGCTGTTACACTTGCCCGTGAAGCGAATGGTTTTAATAAACACAGTGCCTTTTTTAAAGCACTGTTGCAGGATCCTGTTTTAAGTCGCGTCAAATTGATTGCTGAGCCTTGGGATATAGGGCCTGGAGGATATCGTTTAGGTGGATTTCCCTGTGATTGGTTAGAGTGTAATGACCGTTACCGCGATACACTACGTTCTTTCTGGCGTGGAGATACCGGCAATGTTGGCGATCTTGCAACGCGTTTATTGGGTTCCCGTGACGTTTTTGCCAAGAGTTACCGCGCTATTTCCAGTAGCGTCAATTACATTTGCTATCACGATGGTTTTACAATGGATGATCTTGTTTCCTATGATCGCAGGCATAATGAAGCTAATGGTGAAAAAAGCCGCGATGGTCATGGCCATAATTTATCTTCTAATTATGGTGTTGAAGGCCAAACCGATGATGTCAAAATCAATCAAATACGCCAACAGCAAAAACGTAATTTAATTGCCAGTTTATTTATTTCCCAGGGCACCCCCCATTTTTTATCGGGCGATGAAATGGGTCATACCCAAACCGGTAATAATAATGCTTATTGTCAGGATAATATCTTAACTTGGTTAAGCTGGAATTTGACTGATGCTGATAAAAAACTCTTTGCTTTTACCAGTGAGGTTATCAAGCTGCGTAAAGAATCTCGTTTATTTGGTAGTCTTTCACTCAGTGGTGACAGTACTGGCCGCTGTGAAAATTCAGATCTTGTTCAGTGGTATCACCCTAATGGTGAGGTAATGGAAGAGGTTGACTGGCACGCGAGTAATTCACAAGCGATAGCGGTTGAATTGCGCGAGGCCGAACAATCGGGTGAGCGTTGGTTTGTAGTATTAAACTCGTCCAGTTATCACATTACTTGTAACCTACCCTTGTTAGAGGTGGGTTTATCTTGGAAAATAAAAATTAATACGGTGTGTTCGTCGGGGAAATTAACTGACGAAGAGACTAATATTACCAAAGTGACTCAAGTTAAAGCCAGATCAGTTATCTTGTTAAAGTGTGTACGGCACTTAACTTAATGATTAAGGCGACAAACATAAATTGCAGGTAATAATTTATGTTAAAAACTAAATTTAAAGCCCTGGCAATCTCTTTGTTAGGGCTTTTTTATGGGATAATAGACAAATCTTAATTTTTAGCGGATATTAATGAGGAAGCAGCATGACACAGATGACAGATTATGCGAAGAGCATATCACCCGCAGTATACAATCAACTCAAAGAGGCGGTTGAAACGGGTAAATGGGTAAACGGCGATAAATTAACAGAACAGCAAAAAGCGGATTCTTTACAATTTCTGATGGTCTATCAAAGCCAATTTAATGATAAGCCAGAACACTTTTCGATCGCAAAAGGTGGCGAAATCCATATGGAAAGTAAGAAAGTGTTAAAAGCACAGTTTTCTGACGTTTCTGCATCGGATGTGCATAAAATAAAGTTATAACTATTACAAGTCCCAGGATGATACATATAATATTGATAAAAAAAGCTTCTCATGAGAAGCTTTTTGATTGATACCCTTCAATCCCAGATTGATTTAAACGGTAACGATTTTACAAGTATTGGTTGATCCTGCGTAATGATTATCACCGTGGGTGATGATGATTAGATCTCCCTTCTGTAAGTAACCGGCCTCTTTTAATGTCTCAATCGCGGCACCTGTAAAGACTAAATTATTGGATGCGTTTGAGTTAAATTTAATGGGCGTTACACCACGGTATAATGCACAATAACTTAATGTTTGCGGGTTACTTGAAAGTGCAAATATAGGCAAACCAGAGCTTAGCCGTGACATTAATAAAGCGGTGGTCCCTGTCGCTGTTAGGGCGACAATCGCTTTAATACCATTAGTGTGATTAGCTGCAAACATGGCGGTTATCGCTAATGCTTCAGTAGGATCATCAAAGGTACATTCCATGCGGTTTTTGGAGATATTAATGCTTGGATGCTTTTCAGCGCCAAGGCAAACTTCACTCATTGCTTTCACAGTTTCTACTGGATAATCACCTGCAGCCGTTTCGCCTGAGAGCATCACCGCATCGGTACCATCTAATACCGCATTGGCCACATCCATTACCTCGGCGCGTGTCGGCATGGGTGAACTTACCATTGACTCCATCATTTGTGTTGCTGTGATAACAACACGATTTAAACGCCGTGCCGTGCGGATCATGTTTTTCTGCACACCCACTAAACGTGCATCACCAATTTCCACCCCTAAGTCACCACGGGCAACCATCACGACATCAGAAGCAAGAATAATTTCTTCTAATGCTTCTTGGGTTTCAACGGCTTCGGCACGTTCTACTTTGGCCACTATTTTAGCATTACAACCCGCCTCAATTGCTAAACGACGTGCATAATGAAGATCTGCACCATTACGGGGAAAAGAAACTGCTAAGTAATCGCAACCAATTTCAGCTGCCGTAATAATGTCTTTTTTATCTTTAGGTGTTAACGCTGCAGCCGATAAACCACCGCCTTTTTTGTTAATACCTTTATTGTTGGACAAAGGACCACCAATAGTAACAACCGTATTAACTTTATTGCCAAGCACATTTTCTACCTGCAGTTGCACACGACCATCGTCAAGTAATAACAGATCACCAGCAACGACTTCCTGTGGCAGCGTTTTGTAATCAAGGCCAACCGCTTGTTGATCCCCCTGACCTTTTTCGATATCACTGTCCAGGGTAAATTTATCACCTACCACTAAGATGATTTTATTGTCTTTAAAAGTAGAAACGCGGATTTTAGGCCCCTGTAAATCGCCCATAATGGCCACATCTTTACCTAAACGGGCTGCTATTTCTCGCACTTCATTGGCACGTCTTACATGATCAATCGCTTCGCCGTGTGAGAAGTTCATGCGCACCATATTCGCGCCGGCTGCGATGATTTTTTCCAAATTATTATCACGATCCGTCGCGGGACCTAAGGTTGTCACAATTTTTGTGCGTCTCAACATTATCTACTCCAGTCATTAAAGTTATTTTGCTGTTAGGTTTTTAATCTATTGAAAAGTATAAAGGGGTAAAACTTTCAGTCTTCGTTTAGATCAACTTTATCAAAGCGAGAGTCTTTAATCTCGGTTTTGATGCGCTTTAAATGTTCAATAAATTTAGGACCTCGGCGTAATGTAAAACCCGTTGCTAAAACATCAATAATGACCATTTGAACAATACGGGATGCCATGGGCATATAAATATCAGTATCTTCTGGTACCGAGGCCGAGAGAACCAAGTTACTTTTTTCAGCAAGTGGTGAATGATTCGGTGTTAATGCGATAACAAAAGCATTATTTTCACGCGCAAGTTGCGCGACTTCTACGAGTGCTTTAGTACGGCCCGTATGGGATATTAAAACAATCACATCCCCTTTACGACTATTAATACAGCTCATTTTTTGCATAACAATGTCATCAAAACAGGAAACGGGAATATTAAAACGGATAAATTTATTTAAAGCATCATGGGCAACGGCAGAGGATGCACCCAATCCAAAGAATGCAATTTTATCGGCTCGGGTTAACACCTCAACGGCTCTTTTAATGACGGCCGTGTCGATCATATTTTTAGCAGAATCCAGACAAGCTATGGTTGATTCAAATATTTTTGCATTATAAGCTTCCGGGCCATCATCCTGATTAACATGACGATTCACATAGGGGGTACCTACCACCAGACTTTGCGCGAGCAGTAATTTAAAGTCAGGAAAACCCTTAGTATCAAGGCGTCTGCAAAAACGATTAACCGTTGGTTCACTGACTTCAGCCATTTTAGCGAGTGTCGCAATGCTGGAATGGATAGCGACTTCTGGTGATGCAATGATAACTTCTGCCACTTTTCTTTCTGATTTGCTGAAACTACCCAGATTTTTTTGAATTAACTCTAAAGTTTTCATATTGTTCCACTAAGATAATTATTTTTAAGGTAAACTTGTAAATAATGACGAGATTGGCTATCGGGAGATAGCTCAGGTGTGCTTAATTAATATTTTATTAAGTTGGAAATAGCATGCGTCAAGTTGGAATAAAACAACATAAATCCCCGATAAATTAGCGCTCATTATAAATAACTTATATTGTAATGTCATTTTATTACAAATCAAAGTTGATCAAGATCAATTTTAAAGTTCGGTAATGTAAAAAAGCAAGTGGGCGCTTACTGGTATAGATAATTTCTGGAGAAACAATATGTTAGCAGTTGTTGCTGATGTTGGTGGAACAAATATTCGACTTGCTGTCTGTGATTTAACAAGCGGTAAACTCAGTGAATTAAAAGAATTTTCCTGTGGGCAATTCTTGAGCTTGGATGCTGCACTTTTAGGTTATTTTGCAACGCTACAGGACCAAGTTAAACACTTGTGTATTGGCATCGCTTGCCCGGTAGGGGACGATTTGGTCGCCATGACCAATCTAAGTTGGCAATTTTCTCAGGTGGCCTTAAAAGCACAATTACAATTGGATTCGCTTTACCTTATCAATGATTATACCGCTATTTCACTGGCTGTACCCTTTATTGATGAGCAAGAAAAAATTAAAATTGGCGGCGGGAAAGCGAACAAAAAGGGTGCTACTGCCGTTTTCGGTCCGGGCACGGGTTTAGGGGTTGCACATATTATCAACGTAGCTGATAAATGGATCAGTCTTGAGGGGGAAGGGGGACACGTTAGTTTTACTCCTAACACCCGTGAGCAAACAGACATTTTATTGTTACTGCAGCAGCAATTTGGTCATGTTTCTGCCGAGCGTATTTTATCGGGGCAAGGTTTAGTTAATTTGTATAATAGCCTGTGCAGCTTAACGGGCAAGCAGGCCGTTTTTAGCGAGCCAAAACAGATAACGAAAGCCGCACTAGAGGGAAGTTGTGAAACGTCACTTCAAAGCCTTAAGGTGTTCTGCCAAGTGATGGGAGGCTTTGCTGGTAACCTTGGATTAAATCTTGCGTGTACTGGCGGCGTCTATATCGCCGGGGGGATTATACCCCGTTTTATTGATTTCTTTAAAGCCAGTGAATTCAGGGACTTTTTTGAAGCCAAAGGTCGTTTTAAAGACTATCTTTCTGGCATACCAACCTATTTAATCACCCATGATAATCCGGGTTTATTGGGCGCAAGTGTTTATTTACGCCAAGAACTTGAAACTATTAAGAATTAATCACACTTAAATTGTTATTAGAGGTTGATTTTAGCAGCGGAGTTCATTATCATGCGCTCCGCTTCAGTTATACAATTAAGCAGTCTATGATACGTGTACACTAACGTATCGAGAGTTCTAAAGGTAAGTTTTTAAATCTGCCAATGAACGAGATGTAAGATAATATAATAAAGTTTACGGTGACGTGTCTGAGTGGCTGAAAGAGCTCGCCTGGAAAGCGTGTAAGGGGCAACCCTTCGAGAGTTCGAATCTCTCCGTCACCGCCACATTTAGTGCCGACAAGGTACGACTAGAACCCGCAACGCTTTTTAATAAAGCATTGCGGGTTTTTTTATGTCTGTAGGATTTGAGCGGGAACAAATTTTATTTCGATTAATCTTGGCGCGCAGCCTCGCCGACTTTTAGCGATGATAAATATCTGCCCCAGTGGCATTATATTATTGGTAGGGTGCATTTTATGCAACGGGTGCACAGAGCGTATTCTACGATTTATGTTATAGCTCGATGCTCTATTAGTGATCGGAGCGCACCCTGCGGGTTATGTTATAGGTAGGGTATATTTTATACACAATTAATAATGCTGAATTTCATGGGCAATCAATTCATTTTATGTCTAGCTAGCATTTATTTTAATCCGCATAAATGAACTGAAAATGAGTAGATTTGGTCTTATTATAGGATCTCTTTTTTATTTAGGAGGTAAGGTGAAAATACTGATTATGACTGTTTTTTTGTTGTTTTCTTTGGCGCTGAATGCACAACCACTCAGTGATCAGGATTTAAAAATAATGGGGCGTGCGCTAGCCAACTATCAACTATGTGCTGATGTTGCAAAAAAACAGAAAGATCCCGCGATGTTTAATTATTACAATGACATGTATAACGATAGTTTGCGTGATGGTAAACTATTTTATATAGGGCAAGTACAGCTCATATTTTCTGAGCAGCAAAAAACCGCCATTAAGCTTACTCAAATAGATAAGGAAAGTATAAAAGGGCTCTGTATAAGCCGTTTTGATGATTTATCCAGAAAAATGCAAGAGTAAAAAATGGCTGAAAAGATAAAGGAAAATGCCGCAAAAAGATAATGTCTCGAGCAGTTTATCCGAATGGAGAATTATCTTGAAACCAAACGACAGTTTTTATGCTATCTATACTCTACCAAAGTAAGATATTGGCGACATTTCTTACTTTGATCAGGTTGCGCAATCATCAATCGTTAAGATAAGTCTTCACCCTGCGGGCTAGCTAAAGCTGTTTTTATTTTTCCTTAAAAATAATTAGGAGGGGCGCTTTAAATTGCAGGTATTATTAGATGAAAATACGTTAATTACCCGCATGGCTTACGTTGATTTAAGCCCAATCCGCACCACAATGGCCAATAGCATAGAGTGCTCAGAAGACACTTCTGTCCACCAGCGTATTCATGGCAATACCAGTCAACAAATTACCGCAGCACTTGAAAATAAACCCATTAAATCTTCGTCTAGTTTTGCGGGCGGTAAGGCTCTGGATACATCCCAGGGCATACCTTTTTCGCTGCTTGATTATATTGAATGACTGGATTGGACAAGCAGAGTATTATGAGATGATAAGCGCTGTCCGGTATTAGAGACTCAACCACAATTACTTAATATTTTAGGAATTGATGATCAACTGGGTGTGAATTAGCCTTCTATGTTGAACATACGGATAAATGTTGGATTGTCAGGAAGAATATTTTGTATCGATACTTACATTCGGGGCTGTTGATCTTTCACATTTGCAGTCAAATTATATGGGATCACCAGATATCGTGCAAATTTCAACAGCCCTTAGTGTTTCGTGTACTGACCCAGAAAAGTAGCATAAAACGGTGCAATTTTCCCAGGTTAGAGATGCGATTGTTCGGCAATTCTATTTGCTGGAGCCAAACTCTTTTTCGGACTTTTCCCAAGCTTCATCGAGATTCTGGTATGCATCTGAAAACCCTTCTTTCAGATGACCCCAAGCATTTTTGGTACTTGTTTTCAGACTACCATACCCTTCAGCTACATGATTTCGTTGCTCGCGTAACACCTTGAGGCTATCACTCGCCTTTTCGCGCGTTTTCTTATCCATTTCATCCCAACTTTCATCAACACGTGACTCCAACACATTAATACGCTTATCGAGCTTATCCAATGCCGTTTTTACTGTGTGAATCGCCTCATCCTTCTGGTCAGCGGTATATGCGTCAAGCGTCTGAAGAAAATCTTCTGTTTCTTGCTTAACCTCTTCTATTGACGTTTTGTCAGTCGATGTTTCTGCATAGCACAGAGGTGTGATTCCGAGGATACCAATCAACACAATTGCATTGATATTAAATGTCATTTGTTATCTCCTTTCGTTAGGGCCGCTATGACCGTGCTGTTTATTTGAATCTGGAAGTGGCCGACTTCAGCGCATTGCCGAGCGTGCTCCACGCATTATCCATGCCTACCTTGAGATCCCCCCACGCGTCGTCGCTGGCTTCCTTAAGTTCGGCAAGTTTATTGTTGGCTACTTCTTGCATAGATCGCAGTTCCTCGATTTGTTTGTCGTACTCAAGTTGTTTATCAGCTTCAGCTTTAGCAGCTTTTGCCTTGAGCTTGTCGATCTCTGCGCTCCACTCGTCCAATTGTGCCTGTAGTTTCTTTTGGTAAGCTTCTTTTTTGCTCATTTGCTAATCTCCTTTTTTGTCCGATTTAATTGCTTTGTTAAGTTTTTTACTTGCTGTAATTCTGATTTAGTTAGCTCACCATAAAATCGAGGATAAGGCCAATCATAACCCCATCTGAACTTTGTTGGTAGAAATGGGGTTCCGCCAATCCTGACAACGGCTAGCATTAAAGACACAATTTCAGGTTCACCTACATCAGAAACACAGGCTTTTAGCGCCTTATTAGAATCCAATCTCTCTTGATATGTTCCACCTTTCCAATAGTTAAAGTCATGCTTTTGACAACAAGATAACCATCAATCTTTTTGCTCAAAAGTCCCATTAGGAAAAGAGCTACAGCCATCACCAGTAAATGGCTTTAGCGTGTCAGCTGATGCCCCACCATACAGGAAAGTAAATACAATAAGCAAAACTGTTAATTTCATTATTACCACTCGACGTGTTAACCGAAAAACTTAAATGTGTATTAGTCTGCATTCTTACTCACACACATTTAATTTTTTTATTGCTAAAGATTAGACTGGAACAAGCAATAAAATGGTTGGATGGCAGATATAATTATTTGTAAATTGAATTTTTATCTTGGGGAAATGAGGTATTTGTATTTATAGACACTTCTATAAATACAAACCACAATAAAATAATTTACTGATCATGTTGTTCGAGCCAAAAAAAAGGCCGAATAATTGACTAGACCCTATTAATAGCGGTGAGGCTGATATGTGTTAAAACGGTTTTTTCAGTATGCGAAGTCGTAATTGTTTTTCAATCTCAATAATAGTAAACATCAACATGCCTAAAAAGATAATCAATATGACATCAAATAGATGGACTGATTCAGTTTTGAACACGCTTTGAAACCAGGGGAGGTAGGTCATTGCAGCCTGTCCGAGAATAACAGTGACAATTAATATCCATAAAATAGGGGTGCCGCGTATGGCTTTCAAGCTTAATGATGTTGTATTCATGTTGCGGATAAATAAAAGGTGGAATATTTCCAGTGTGACCAGCGTATCCATGGCAATAGTACGCGCTAAATTATCTGAATAACCTTGTGCGATCGCATATTCATAAATCCCAAATATACACTCCAGAAACAGGCTTGCGACGAGCACAATATGCCATAGTAGACCGCCACTAAGCAGTCCTTGATTCCGCGGCCGCGGTGGACGGCGCATAGTGCTTTCTTCCGCAGGCTCGAAGGCTAGGGCAATACCGAGCGTCACGGCAGTAATCATATTCACCCAAAGAATCTGAATAGGTGTAATGGGCAGGTTCAATCCAAGTAATAGGGCAAGTATGATCGTCATTGCCTCACCGGCATTGGTTGGCAGTGTCCAGCTGATGACCTTTTTTATATTATCGTATACCGTCCTTCCCTCTTTAACAGCTTTGATGATGGAAACAAAATTATCGTCGGCCAATATAACATGAGCGGCTTCCTTTGCAGCTTCACTGCCGTTTTTACCCATGGCAATACCGACATCGGCACGCTTCAATGCAGGCGCATCATTAACACCGTCACCAGTCATGGCAACCGTCATGTTATTTGCCTGAAGAGCCATCACCAGACGTAATTTATGTTCGGGACTGGTACGAGCAAAGATACCCGTGTAGCTTATTATTGATTTGAGTGCCGCATCATCGAGTTTATCCAGCTCAGCCCCGGTTAATACATTGTCGCAATGCCACAAACCAAGCTGTTTACCGATAGCTTGTGCAGTCCCGGCATGATCGCCAGTGATCATTTTTACATCAATACCCGCCCGGTGGCACTCGGCGGTCGCTTGTATTGCTTCAGATCGCGGAGGATCAATAAGACCGGCCAATCCCAGAAAGACAAGAGAATCCTGTACATCAGACAGCTCTAGTACGGTATGATCTAGATTAGTCGGTTTAATCGCGAAGCCAAGAACCCGCTGCCCCTCTTGAGCGATAGCGTCTGCCTGCTTACGCCAGTAATCAATATCCAGCTTTATTGTTTCATTATTGCCAATACTTTGACGGCTGCACATCGAAATAATAGTTTCTGGTGCTCCCTTAATGAAGATAAAGGCGTGGTTTTCATGGTCATGATTGAGCGTTGCCATGTACTTATGTTTGCTATCAAAAGGTATTACGTCGGTACGCGACCATTGCTTGCGTACCTGATCGTCACCCGGACGAACTTTGCCGGAAAGTGCAAGTAAAGCGACCTCCATGGGATCTCCTTGCCCAACCCAGTCGTTGTGTTGTTTAACCAGCTCGGAATCATTGCACAGGGCGGCCACGCGTCCCAGATCTTGCAGAACAGGATAAAGCTCCAACTTTACGGATTGTTCATTGCGTTTGACATTCCCAATGGGTTGATAACCGACACCTGTAATATCAAAACGATCTTCACAGGTTACAATGGAGGTTACATTCATCTCGTTGCGAGTAAGCGTACCGGTTTTATCGGAACAGATAACCGAGACCGAGCCCAGCGTCTCGATGGCCGGGAGTCGCCGAACGATAGTGTTGTGCTGTGCCATGGCCTTCACACCGACCGCCAGAGTAATGGTTAACACGGCAGGTAAACCTTCCGGTATCGCAGCCACCGAAAGTCCCACGACAGCAATAAATAGTTCGTTGAAGGCGTGCTGTAATACAAAGTGACCAAAGAACAAAATTATCATGGCAATAAAGAGGATCAACAGAGTAAGCCAGCGGGCGAAAATTGCCATTTGTGCAACTAACGGTGTATTTAGGGTTTGAACATCTTTGAGCAAACCACTGATTCGTCCAATTTCCGTATTGGTTCCCGTTGTAACGACTACCCCCATACCTTGACCATTGGTCACAGTCGTGCCACTGAAACCCATGCAAAAACGGTCACCGACCGAGGCCTGACACTCTACAGATGCCGTTTGCTTTTCTACCGCTACTGACTCACCCGTAAGAATTGATTCCTGAATCTGTAAACCATGGGTTTCCAGCAAGCGTAAATCCGCCGGCACCTTATCACCCGCTTTGAGTAACACTATATCGCCAGGTACCAGTTGTTCACCTTTTATGGTCTGACGCTTGCCATCACGAATGACTGCGGCACGCAAAGCGAGCATATGCCGTATCGCATCCATGGCCTTTTCCGCTTTGCCCTCTTGAACGAAGCCGATAAGCGCATTGATAATAACCACGGTAATGATGACTAACGTGTCAGCTAAATGTCCTAGTGATGCCGTAATAGCAGATGCGCCTAACAGCACGTATATCAGGATATTATGGAAGTGAGACATGAAGCGCAGAACAATATGCTTGGGCTTTGCTTCTGGCAGTTTGTTTAAACCGACATCGGCTAATCGTAGCTTAACCTCGGTTTCGTTCAAACCCGAAGGGGTGGTCTTTAGTGCAGATAATGTTTCTTCCACAGTTTTATTATGCCAGTTACGAATAGTTTTCATTGATATCTGCCCATGCTTTTCACGTTTTAACGGAGCGGTAGAATTTCGCCATTTTCAGAAAAAATATATTTTACGAAAGATATAACCTTTAAAAATATAGATTAAAAAGTAAAAATTTATAGGGGTATAGAGAGCTTCAGGAGTAATCAAACGGACAATGGCAGTGAGGCGCAACAATTAGCTAGACGCTGCGAGTATCATTTCTTTTATGTTATCGGTAAGGTGTATTCTATTCACCGTAAGCTGTGGTAATCGGAGCGCACCCTAGGAGTTATGTTATCGGCAGGGTGCATTTTATGCACCGCAAGCTGTGGTAATCGGTGCGCACCCTAGGGGGTATCTTATTGGTAGGGTACATTCCATGAACTGCAAGCTGTGGCAATCGTTGCGCACCCTAGGGGTTATGTTATGGGTAGGGTGCATTTGATGCACCGCAAGCATTATTTATTCTTATACTGAGTGGGGCAATAAGCTCTGCCAACTTCAGGCGACCTAAGTTTTGTATGCTTAGTTTTTCGGCCACTTACTCTACTACGCCACAATTTAAAACTACTTGGTTTTATGTGACGGCGCATAAAAATTATTACCGCTTGCTCATTCAGACCAAACTGAAGTTCAATCGCTTCAAAGGGGGTTCTATCCTCCCAAGCCATTTCGATAACTCTAGACTCTTCACTCTCACTAAATACCATCACAAGTTCCAATTTTTGACATTTAAAGGAACCAATACGTGGGAGAACAGCTTAAGGTTTAGTTAAAAAGTAAATAAGTGATCACAGTGTAAAACAGAAAATGTAATCACTGTTGATTTAAATTGTTATGAGACGTTGCTTAAGCTGCTTAAAGTTACTGGAATATTGATCCTCTTCGGCACAAATACTTAATAAATCATCAATAAAATGAAACAGTGCCCGTTGTTCGATCTGTTTTATTTTATGCTGCTGCGTTAACGTCAGCATGTGGTACATAGTGGCCGCACCAAAGTCACCAAAAATGATATTCGCCTGATCATCAAACAGTGTGTTATGCGCATATAAGTCGCCATGGCAGACCTGATTGTTATGTAAATGCGTAAATACAGCTTCCATTTGTACTATTATTTTCTCAATTTGCGCAATGGATAAGCTAAAGCCGGGCGTAAAAGTATCACGGGTACAGCTTTTAAAGCAGGGTGGTAGCCCCAAATTATTATAGTGCGGCGGTATTAAGGTCATAATTAACGCTAAATAATCATCTTCCTTCACCTGCGCGATAGATTGCACTAAATTGGCATGATGACCGACTTTTAAACAGGCTTGTAATTCATCTTCCGGATAACCATCACTGGTGACTTCACCCTTAAATACTTTAACTGCAATATCATCGGGAAAGCTCGTTTGAGGACTATTCCAAACGGCTTTTGAGATAACGCCGGAGGCACCCTGACCCAGCACGTTTTGCAAGGTAAAGCTTGATGATAATAATGTTGGTACAGCATTGATGCTAATATTCGAGCGGGTAAAGGGATTACCTGCAAAAGCAAACCAGGCAAGCTTAGGTAATCCCAGCAATTGCTCAGGACACTCCGTCAGCCTATTAGCTGAAATACGGACTAATTCAAGGTTTGCACACTGAGTCAGCGTTTTTGGCAGTGCTATTAAACGATTACCCGCCAGTGCTAATTTTTGCAGTCGTGGGCGTTCACCTAAAGCGTCAGGTAACACTTCAATGCGGTTATCCGTTAATATCAACCAGCGTAATTTGGCGGGTAAAGCGTTTGCAGGCACCTGACTAATGTTATTTGCTTTAAAACCCACCATTTCTAAATTAGCGCATTGACCCAGTACTTCAGGTAATGTTTCAAAGCGGTTGTTTGATGCAAAAATAATTTTAAGTTTGCTTAACTGGGCAAGCTCGATTGGCAATGAGGTTAATTGATTATTGGATAAATCAAGAATCTCTAAGCTATCCGCCAGGGATAAAATCTCGATCGGGAATGAGGTTAAGTTCTCAGATAAGGTTAATCGTTGGATCCCGGCTAATTCGCCCGATTTGAGCTGTGAAAGTGTCTGCAAAATAATCTTCCCATAAGGTCAGTGCTACAAAAGCGGCTAGTCTACTAGAAAATGCAATAAAAAGGGCGGGCGCGGGGAGATGGCGACTGAATAATAATAGATTATACCAATTCCATTAATTATGTGATCTATTTAGGCGCGGAAAAACGCATGAAAGCAAGGCATTGATTGCAGTAACTAGTTGTTCTAATTATAAAATCAATCACGAAGCTAGCATGTGTTTTAACCAGCATAAATGAGCATAAATGAGCATAAATTTAATGGATTTGGTATTAAGTAAAGCAGCTCATTTTTACAGGCTCTGCTTTACTTGGATTTTATAAAGGTAATCGCCTTTATTATTTTAAATGAAAATAAGCCGGTTTGCTGGCTATCCGCACATCATCGATCGCTTTACCAACGGTGAAATGATAAAGGCTTTGCCATTGATCGTCCTTAAGACCAAGTAACTGGTGCACTTGATCATCAAAGAAACAACCTATACCCGTCCCTCGCAGTCCAAAAGCTTCTGCCTGCAGATACAAAACCTGGCCAATTAATCCGCTTTCCCAATATAAAGTGGGATAACAGCTTGGGGATTTTTCTAAAGGTGCGGCAAAATTTGCCAGCATAGCCAATGAAAAAGCACTTTCACCGGCGATATCCTGTTGACAGCTAACTGCTGTGGCAATTCTTCTCAAATTGCCAGATTGTAATAAATACAAAGGTTGTTGTTTAATCACCTCTGTCCACTCAAAGTCACTGTCCATTTGCGCTTTTAATAATGGCAGATGCGCCTCATTTCGTACCCAAATATACAAACCTGATTCTAGTCCCTGGACGTTATGGACAAACAAAACAAGATCCAGCTGTGCTTCGAAAGGTAAAACTGAAAAGGGGATAGTATTGCCGGGCAGGGTTTTTTGCAGGTTATGTAAAAAGGTGTTTAACGGCAGGTGACTGCTTGCTTGATCATAACTTTGTGCGCTGCGGCGTTGGCGAATAAGTGTTTCAGCATTGGCTGTGCAAAGGCTATTTGTGTCCGGGTCAATGACGCTGGTTTTTTTGGCGGGTGTGAGTGTTAAACGCTCCTGGTGGCTGGATGAGAATACCTGGTGAATCGTTGGCCAGTCGATATGTACCTTGCTCAGTTGATTCGCCGAGTGTGCATAATTAAGCTTCGGAAGCCGGTCAAACCATTGATCAATAGCGACTAAGTCAGGTGTTGTCCGGCTCACCCAGCAGACACAATCGGCAAACTCGGTTTCTGCCTGCACACCGTTTGATTGTGCAAGCGCAAAGACACTTTCTGCCTTTTCATCAGAAATATTTGGCAATACCTGAATCTGCCAGCCATTGAGGTTACAGGCAATGTTTAATGCCGCTAAGGCGTGGCCTAAATCATGCTGACAATAACGGTAAGCTCGCTCACCATATTTCCATGCCTCCCGCCAGGCAATACTGCTTAGCATCAAGGGAAAACCATCCATCTTTTTTAATGACTGTGCTGCATCATCGGGTATTGTTGCGCGCTGTTCAAGCAGATGAACATAGGGGTTGTAATGCACACTGGCAGCCGCTTGCTGATCGACTTCCGGCAGCAGTAAATAACATTCGGTAGGATGTAAATTGCCACTGGAAGGATTGATACGCAGTGCCCATTCTGAACCTTGATACTCTTTCCAGGCTGAAAGCCCTAAGCTGAGCTCGAGCATACTGGCAATGGATGCGATAGAAATGGATTCAGCTTTTTTTTCGACCCTCTGAAAGAGCGCGGAATAGGGAAGATCTTTCGTTTGCTGTAACAGTGGTAAAGGGATTTGTGGTGCACCTTCGTAAAGCCGGTAGGGTAATGGCTGATTTGCCCAGTCCATATAACCTGGCGAACGCGCATATCGGCCAGGCTGATGTTTAGTTTGCTGGTGGTAATCTTTGATTGTTTGCAAGGCGGCTTGGCTCATTATTTACCTCAAAATTATTAACTGGTTGATAACTATAGAGGTTGTAGCGTCTAATTTAAAGCGGGAATGTGTAAAATAGAATAGCGGTTAATATATAAGTAAGGGTGAAATTTGTGGATAATAATCTATAGCGTCCATCCGCCAGCCTGGATAGACTGGTATATGCCTTAATGAGATTAAATAATGACTACCCATTACCTGGTTTGCCCTAATTGTCACTATCAACGAAATGAATACGATAAACCAGTACATAAAGATGTCTGCCCGGCCTGCGGGATTGTATATAGCAAATGGTCAGCACAAAACAGCAGTGCATCAAGGATGGATAATCGCGATCAGGAAATCGAAGATAAAGACACCATAAGTGTATGGGAATCAATCAAAGCACAGTTTTTAAGTGTGCCTTACCAAGTGGATCGGAACACTTTTTACGGGCGTGTGTTGGCTTTTTGTGTCTGTTTTATCTGGGGTTGGTCTTTTATCTTAGGGGGAATAGATTGGCAGAGTATTGGCGGATCATTTTTACATAATATCAATTTACCTTTCCACGAATTTGGACACCTGTTGTTTATGCCGTTGGGACGATTTTGGTCCATTTTAGGGGGCAGTTTATTTCAAATATTACTTCCATTATTAATACTGTTGGGGTTTTCTCTTCACCAAAAAGATAATTTTGGTGCATCTATTATGCTTTGGTGGTGTGGTCAAAATTTTATTGATATTAGCCCTTATATTGCAGATGCACAGGTGAGAGCCTTACCCTTAATTCTTAATAAAGGCGAACAAAGCCATGACTGGGGAAATCTATTAACTATGACTGGAAACCTGCAGCATACTCAAGCAATAGCGAATATCAGTTTTAGTATTGGCTGCCTGCTTATTTTCGTAAGCTATATTTGGAGCGCTTATCTGCTTATCCAGCAAAAAAAAGTGCTTCAACAATAAAAGGTACTTTAATAATAAGTGATTTTTTGTAGCCTTAAATAAAAGATTAAGCCATTGAGGATAAGAATGTATTATTCTCATCCAAATTTGGAACTGCTAACAACGTTCCCAACGTCAATCGCTCCTGTCACCATTAATCACCCCCCCATATATGTACTTTGATAAACTGCCGTTAGTTGTCATTTTCTAATAGGCTGGACTGCAAACTAGTTGTTGCGAATTCCTGAGATAACAAGCAGATAAAGCGGTAAAGTATTTGATTTTGTTACTTTTCATAGTAATCTCCAGATTAAAAAATCAGTCTTGAACTTATTTAAAGACAGGTCAAATGATTTTTCCCGCAGAAAAGCGGTTTAGTTGAACAGATAACTTAATATTTGAGGTGACATAGAATGAATATAGTTTGGGCAACAAGTGAGGCCGCACCCTATGCGAAAACAGGCGGATTAGCTGATGTATCATATTCACTGCCATACGCTTTAGCTGAAAATGGCCACAATGTTTCAGTTTTTATGCCGTATTATCCGCAGGTTATGGCTGAAAAATGTGCTGATACAGAGTGTGTGTATGAACTGCTGGGTGTCCCTTTTGGTGAAGGAAATGAAGAATGGGCACGTATCAGACGGCACAAGGTGAGTGAAAACCTTTCTTTTTACTTTATAGAGTTTGATAGGTTCTTTGATCGTCCTAAATTATATGATTGGGATGGCAATGAATACTCAGACAATGCAGAGCGCTTTATATTCCTGAGCAGGGCAATCATGCAGGCTGTACTGGCACTGGATATTAAGGTTGATGTACTTCATTCTAATGACTGGCATACGTCGTTGTGCAACGTATATGTAAAAAGTGCCCTGTACAACGGATTTGATAATTTTAAGCAAACCAAATCAATCATCACTATTCATAATATTGGCTATCAAGGTGTGTTTAGCAAGTCGAATCTTTACTGGACAGGCCTTGGGTGGGAGTACTTTAATGTCCACTGTTTTGAATTCTACGACAAGCTTAACTTCCTAAAAGCAGGCGTGTTGACCGCTGATATGGCGACAACAGTCAGCCCTACCTATGCAGAAGAAATTTTATCACCTGAATATGGATTCGGTCTGGAAAATCCCCTTCAACACCGAGCCGCTCAAGGAAAACTGCGCGGGATTTTAAATGGTATCGATGTTCTTGAGTGGGATCCTGCCACAGATAATCTGCTCCCTCACCATTTTTCACATAACGATTTGAGCGGTAAAGCTTTATGTAAAGTGGCACTGCAGAAAGAATTTGGCATGGAAGTGCGCGCGGATGTGCCTATTTATGGTGTGGTATCGAGGCTTGCAGAGCAGAAGGGGCTAGATGTCTTTATTGCATGTTTAGATAAGATGCTTGAGGAAGATGATGCCCAATTTGTTATTGTTGGTTCCGGAGAGAAGTGGCAAGAAGTTGCCTTAGCTGATTATGCTAAAGCCTATCCAGATCGATTTGGATGTCATATTGGCTACAGCAATAAGCTTGCTCATTTGGTCGAGGCGGGAGCCGATTTCTTTGTTATGCCTTCAAGGTATGAGCCATGCGGGCTTAATCAGATGTACAGCATGAAATATGGCACCGTGCCTATTGTAAGGTCAACGGGGGGGCTTGAAGACACCGTAAGCAATTATTCCATTGATAATATCGATAGCGCAACAGGGTTTAAATTCTACGATCTGTATCCCGATGCATTAAGGGAAACCATGAGATGGGCAGCTTCGATATACCGTAACGATTTCTTGGCATTTGAAACAGTGATGAAAAATGGTATGACGAGTGACTTTTCATGGCATCACACGGCGGTAGAATACGAAGATTTATATCAGCATGCGAACACTAAATTTGGATCATAGATTTGGTATTAGGCAGCAGAAAAATGCGTTAAATCATTTCCGCTGCCTAAAATATCGTCGATACTTGTGTAAGGCTGTAAGGCTGTAAGGCTGTAAGGCTGTAAGGCTGTAAGGCTGTAAGGCTGTAAGGCTATAAGGCTATAAGGCTATAAGGTTTTAAGGCTTTAAGGCTGTAGGGCTATAAAGCTCTAAGGTTGTAACCCCTGCATATAAATCTTTATCCGGCCGCAAAAATCTATTTTTATTATAATGGTTATTCAGATTTTTATTTGATAATGAAATTTCAAGGCGGCTTATCCACATCAGCTTAATATTGTGATCTGTTTTTGGTGCTGCGACTTAAGTTTTACTTTTTTATGCTTACAAGCACACTGTAAAATAGAGAAAAGATCAATTAGTTTTACCCCTGATAATCCATGGAAAATTAACCTGGCGACTAACTTTAAAATACTTTATTTTGATGTTTAGTTCACGGTTTTGATTGCAACTTATTTTTTTATGAAAAAATTAAGTTAATGTAATCAACCCAATCTTATTCCCTCACTGATTTTTAACCTATATTTTTAGTAGATAGATCAGGTCGTTTTTATTTAAGACGGCAACAGTTAATGATGGTGTTGTGTTGGGTGGTTATCCGCATCATTGCTGATAAGAATCTAATAAATAATAGGGGGATTTATGAATGATATATCTCGTATAAAAAATTTAGCGATTGATCGCTATCATGGTGATCGTTTAGGTGATAATGGACCTGCGCACTGGGATCGCGCCTGGGAAAATGCCAAAGTGTTAATACCCATTACTAAGGCTAATGCAACGGTTGTACAGTTATTTTGTTATCTCCATGATTGTTGTGCTGTACACGATGGGCACGAACCGGAACATGGTCCTGCCGCCGCTTTTTTTATAAAGCAAAATAAAAAATTATTCTCTTTTTTGAGCGCGCTAGAGTTTAAATTGCTAGTAGATGCCTGTGCTGGTCACACATTTCACCAATTGTCTCAGTCGCCGACAATTGGTACCTGTTGGGATGCCGACCGTTTAGATTTGGGCAGATTTGGTATCTATCCGCAAGATGCGTTTTTTTCGACGCAGGCGGCAAAAAACCCGGCTATTATTGAGCGAGCATATCAAAATAGCATTGCTTAATAATTTGGCTCGTTGTGTCACGCCGTGCCATTGTTAAATAATCGAACGGTTGCCTTTTTGCTCTGTTATATTTAGCGGCTGCTGTCTTTTTAATTCTTGAAATTTCAATGTGTTTGGTATAAGTAATAAGCTTAATAACAATTATTCGCAACAGATTTATCTGCTTGGCACAGTTCTGCTGAGCACTTTTGCACGACCCAGAGACGCCTTCCTAATAATATAGCGGCAGACGTTAAACCTGCCGTAATACCAATCCAAAACCCTTTTGCGCCAAGTGCGGGCATAAATAAATCCGTCATTGCCAGGCTATAACCAAGGGGTAATCCAATCATCCAATACGCAATAAAGGTACGTAAAAATATCGCCTTCATCTCTTTGTAACCACGCAGGGCACCAGCTGCTACCGCCTGAATGGCATCAACACACTGGTACATTGCAGAAAATATTATTAGGGTAACGGCTAATAAAATCACCTTCGGGTCATCCGTGTAAAGCTGTGCGATCTGCTCCTTGAATATCAAGGTTAATAATGCGGTTATCACTGAGAGCGATAAACCGACAATAAACCCAGCATAACTGGCATTTTTGGCCTCTGCTTTATTTTTTTGTCCTAAGTTAAAACCAACCCTAATACTGACCGCATTGGCGATGCTCATGGGGAGCATAAAGACCATGCTGGAAAAATTGATCGCAATTTGATGGGCCGCCACTATGTTTGCGCCTAATGGTGCGATTAATAGCGCGACGATCGCAAAAATAGAGATCTCAAAAAATAATGCGATTGCAACGGGTAAACCGAGGCTAAAGATGGCTAATTGTGTTCTCAAGTTAATGGCAGAGAAGCGTTTAAATAAAGGGGTATACTGAAGTTTTTTAGTATGCCATACATAACCCGTGAGCGCCGACAGCATTAGCCAATAAACGAGGCTAGTTGCGACGCCACATCCTGCACCACCCATTGCCGGAAGCCCTAATTTCCCATAGACAAAAATCCAGTTCAGTGGAATATTAATGATTAATCCCATAAAACCTATCACCATTGCAGGTTTCGTCAGTGACAGACCTTCTATATAGTTACGCAGTGCCTGGAATAATAAAAAAGCCGGTATGGCGGATAAAATAGCGTACAGATAGCGAGTAGTAATATCTTTTAAAATGGGATCCATATCCATGATATTGATAAGGTAACTGGCATTATATAAAATCAAGAAGGTGGGGATGCTGAGTAATAAAGCCAAATACAACCCCTGTTGGCCAATACTGGGAATATTTTCTATATCGTTGGCACCATGGGCTTGCGCCGTGAGGGGAATAAGTGCCATTAACACACCGACGCCAAACAAAATACAGGGTAACCAAATGCTGGTGGCAATAGCTACTGCAGCCATGTCATTTGCGCTAACACCACCGGCCATCACAGTATCTACAAAACCCATGGCCGTTTGTGCAAATTGTGCGATAAAAATAGGGAAACTTAGCTTGAGTATTTTTCTTATTTCTCGGGAGTAAGGCACAAAACTTTCCAATTTAATAAAGGATAAAATTTACAGTTGATTTATACGCGTTAGGGGGGGCTATTGCAATCTTAGCGAGTGCAAAAATTATAGGATAAGTATCTTATTTTAAAAAGAAACAAAAGCATAAAAATGATGGTAGCGTAAACTATTAATATTTATATTTTTCTAAGGCGTCTTGTTCATGAGTTTATTAACACTAAAAGGTTTCTTTAATCCAAAATCGATAGCTGTTATAGGTGCTTCCGTTGTCTCTTATCGGGCCGGTTATTTAGTTATGAATAATCTATTATCAGGGGGCTTTAATGGCCCTATCATGCCCGTTACGCCTAAATATTCTTCAGTGCATGGTGTGCTTGCTTATAAAGACATCAGCCAGTTACCTATTACACCTGAACTGGCAGTTATTTGTACCAATGAATCTCGTATTACTGATATTTTACAAGCTTTAGCAGAAAAGGGCTGCAGCAGGGCGATTGTGGTCACCACTGAAAAAGATCAACAAATTGCAGATGCCGTTTATAAAACGGCAAAAGAACTCGGCATAAGGCTTTTAGGCATGAGCAGCATAGGTATTATAAATCCTTATACGAAATTAAATGCCAGTCTTGCCCATTGTAATGCGTTGCCGGGAAATATTGCTTTTATTTCACAATCCGCTGCGGTTTGTACCTCAATATTAGATTGGGCAAACAGTAAGGGTATTGGTTTTTCTGCCTTTATTTCTATTGGGGATGGTCAGGATATTAGTTTTGCGGAATTATTAGATTATCTGGCACGCGATGCTAAAACCCAATCAATACTTTTATATATCGATAGCATCTCCGATGCACGTGCCTTTTTATCCGCCGCGCGGGCCATCTCTCAGCATAAGTCTGTTGTGGTGATTAAAGCTGGCCGTTCATTTTTAGGGGCGAAGGCCGCAGCGCTGCACAGCAATGGCCAATATGGACATGACCGTGTTTATGATGCGGCCTTTAAACGCGTTGGTATGTTGCGTGTTTATGATTTCCATGAGCTGTTTGCAGCGGTTGAGACGCTGGCCTACTCAAACTATCTGCACGGTGAGCGTTTAGCTATTATTACCAACGGAGGAGGGTTAGGTGTTTTAGCCGTCGATGATTTAGTTGAACAGGGTGGGCGGCTGGCCGAGCTTGATGATGATTTGATGACACGATTAAATAACTGCTTACCCAGTAACTGGTCACATAATAACCCCGTCGATATGATTGGCGATGCCGATCCAAAACGTTATGCGACGGCATTAAATATTTTAATGAACAGTGATCAAGTTGATGCGATATTAATTATGCATTCCCCCTCTGCATTATCTGACAGTGAAGCCTGCGCGCGAGCCATCATTGATGTTATTGAAAAACATCCCAACAAAAAACGGGTGAACCTCCTGACCAACTGGACAGGAGAGGATGCTGCAAAATCTGCTCGACTATTATTTTCCCAAGCAAACATTGGCACTCTAAGAACCCCAAAGGGGGCCATTACTGCCTTTATGCATTTAGTACAATATCGGCGTAATAAAAAGTTATTAATGGAAACACCCAGCAGTACCCCGGAAAATTTATTTTATGATATGTACGCTGCATCGATATATATTAAACGTCTTGTTGACCTGGATTCAGGATTAATAAAGCTCAATACTTTCCAGACAAAACCTATATTAGAAGCTTATCAGCTGGATACTATCGAAACCCTGGTGGTAGAGTCAGCAGAGGAGGCGTTAGAAAAAGCAAAATATATTGGTTTCCCCTTGGCAGTGAAAATTAACTCACCCGATATTGCCTACAAATCCCTCGTCCATGGTGTGATTTTAAACATTAATAATTTACGTGAATTAGATGTGGCCTTAAAAGCGATTCACAAACGGGTTAAAACCTTATTGCCAGAGGCTCGTTTAACCGGATTTACGCTGCAAAAAATGGTCGCTAGTGGCCTGGGGTTAGAGTTGCGGGTCATGATTAAACAGGATCCCATTTTTGGTCCTGTTATTGCTATTTCACAGGAAAGTGATGCGCGGGATCTGCAAACCGCTCTGGAGAACTCGGTGGTTGCTTTGCCGCCGTTAAACATGGCATTAGCACGTTATCTGATGATTCAGGGCATTAAAGAGAAAAAGATTCAGGTCAAAAAAGCGGCGCAGGATTTTGATATGGATGCCGTGTGCTTAATGCTGACTAAAATCTCACAAATGTTAATAGATAATAGAGAAATCAACGAATTAGATCTCAATCCTGTGTTAGTAACAGGTAAAAAAGTGATTGTTTTAGACAGTCAAATGCATCTTCTGCATTCAGAAATTAGTGCACAGAGCAAGTTTGCGATCACGCCTTATCCAAAACAGTTAGAGGAGCCGGTGCGGCTTAAAAATGGTGAACAGATATTAATTCGTCCCATTAAAGCGGAAGATGAGGCGCGCCATCAAATTTTTGATGCGGCATTAAGTGAAGAGGATCGTTATAAACGTTACTTTTCACAGCGCGGGAAAATGAGTCATGAAGAGATGGCGACATTAACCCAGATTGATTACGAGCGAGAAATGGCCTTTATTGCTGTGCGTTTTGATGAACTTAATGAGCAGGAAACCTTGGCCGTGGTTAACGCATCGGTTGACTCCGATAATATTGATGCTGAATTTGCGATGGTAGTGCGTTCCGATCTGCAGGGCTTAGGATTAGGTAAAATATTGTTACAAAAAATCATTCAATACCAACAAGCTAAAGGCACCACTTATTTAACCGGGATGACGATGCTCTCTAATGTCGGCATGGCAAGTTTGTCTAAAAAATTAGGGTTTGAACTTGAAAGAGATATGCAGGAAGGGGTGATCTATATGAAATTAGCCTTGCAAAAGCCAAGTTGAATGATTTTTTTTGTAAGTTTACAGATAAGCGCTTAGCATTCCTTAAGCCATCTTGTATATTGGTACTCACTATTATGAATCTGCTACAAAAAAGGGTGCCCTAAAATGAGTCAAGTTACCTCGATTGAAAATACTGTAGAAAAAAATTCAAAAGAAAAATATCTTTCAGATTACCAAGTGTCGAATTATGAGATAGACAGTATTGATCTCGAATTTGAGCTTTATGATACGACTACCTTAGTTAAAGCCGTGAGCTCCGTGATCCGTGTTGGTGAGCATCAGCAACCTCTGTTTTTATTTGGTGAGCAGTTACAACTTAAGAAGCTGTTGGTTAATGGTGTCAACCATCCGGATTATAAGTTGGTGAAAGGGGGTTTAGAATTGTCTTATCTGCCGCAGACATTTACCTTGGAAATTCATACTGAAATAAACCCGCAGGCGAATACTTCATTTTCAGGTTTATATAAATCAGGTGGCGCATTTTGTACTCAATGTGAAGCGGAAGGTTTTAGGCGCATTACTTATTATCTGGACAGACCCGATGTAATGGCCAAATTTACCACCAAAATCAGTGCAGACAAAGACTTGTACCCTTTTCTTTTATCCAATGGTAATCCCGTTGATCAGGGCGATTTAGACAATGGTCGGCATTGGGTTAGCTGGTCTGATCCCTTTCCAAAGCCTGCTTATCTGTTTGCTCTGGTGGGTGGAGACTTTGATTGTTTAAAAGATACCTTTACCACCAAAAGCGGCCGCGAAGTGGCTTTAGAGCTCTTTGTTGATAAAGGCAATTTAGACAAAACCGCCCATGCCATGATTTCACTGAAAAAAGCCATGTTATGGGATGAACAGCGCTTTAATTTTGAATACGATTTAGATATTTATATGATCGTTGCGGTGGATTTTTTCAATATGGGGGCGATGGAAAACAAAGGATTAAATATCTTTAATTCCAAATTTGTTCTAGCGAATGCGCAAAGTGCAACGGATCAGGACTTTTTAGGTATTGAAGCTGTGATCGGTCATGAATATTTTCATAACTGGACGGGTAACCGAATTACCTGCCGCGATTGGTTCCAATTGAGCTTGAAGGAAGGATTAACCGTTTTTCGCGATCAGGAGTTCAGTTCAGATTTGGGCAGTCGCAGTGTTAATCGTATCGCTAATGTAAAAACCATGCGTAATCATCAGTTTGCTGAAGATGCGGGACCAATGTCACACCCGATTCGGCCCGCTTCAGTGATGGAAATGAATAATTTTTATACCTTAACCGTGTATGAAAAAGGATCTGAAGTTATTCGTATGCTACACACTTTATTAGGTGAAAAGGCATTCCAGCAGGGCATGGAGTTATATGTTGCGCGTCACGACGGGCAAGCAGTCACCTGTGATGATTTTATTGCCGCGATGCAAGATGCAAGTAAGATTGATTTAACCCTGTTTAAACGTTGGTATTCACAATCAGGCACTCCAAATGTGCATGTCAGCGATCATTTTGATCTGTCAAAAAACTGTTATCAAATGACCTTTAAACAAAAAACGCAGCCAACAGCAGATCAAAAAATAAAACAAGCGCTGCATATCCCTATTGCTATTGAGTTATTAGATAAGCAGGGCAATGCACTGAAGCTCGCTGATAATAAAACCAATACCATATTGAGTTTAACCCATACAGAGCAGACTTTTGTATTTCAAAATATTAGCGAAAAACCGGTTCCTTCTTTGTTCAGAGGTTTTTCAGCGCCCGTCAAATACCAATATGCCTACTCGGATTTACAGCTTTTACATTTGATGAATTTTGCCAGTGATGAATTTTCCCGCTGGGATGCAGGGCAAACGTTATTTAATAAATACTTAGCTTTAAATGTGCAGCGTCTGCAGGATAAACAAGAGATGAAGCTGCCGGCACTGTTTATTGAAGGTTTTAAAGGGGTCTTGGTAAGTGAGTTATTAGATCCTGCGCTGATTGCCAATATGTTTGAGTTTATCTCGGAAACAGGCGCAATGGAATTATTTGACCGGGTTGATATTGAAGCGCTGCATCGGGCGCGTGAATTTATGTTGAGCCAGTTGGCTATGGCTTTACACTCTGAATTTGTTACTGTTTATCATGCACGTCAAGTGGCGGGAGAATATCTGGCCATCACCGCAGATATCGCCGATCGTCAACTGGCTAACTTGGCATTGTTATTTATTGCCAAAGCGGATCCGGCCTTAGGTAATGAACTGGTGGTGAAACAAATTGCCCATTGCAATAATATGACCGATCATCTGGCAGGGTTAGTTGCGGCTAATAGTGCTTCACTTGCATGCCGGGAAACGGTTATGCAGGATTTTGAAGAGAAGTGGTTTGAAAATGGTTTAGTTATGGATAAATGGTTTGTCATTCAGGCAAGCCAGGACCGGTCTGATGTATTAGATAATGTAAAAGCATTATTTAAGCATCGCAGTTTTGATTTTAATAATCCTAACCGACTGCGCTCACTAGTGGGCGCATTCGCGCAAAATAATCCTTATCATTTTCATGCTGAAGATGGCAGTGGTTATCACTTTTTAACTGAGCAGTTGATAAAATTAAACAAGCAGAACCCACAAGTGGCTGCGCGCTTAATAACGCCGTTAATTCAATTCAAACGCTTGGATGAAAATCGTAAAAATTTAATTAAAAAACAGTTAAATCGTTTACTGCAGCTTGATGATTTAGCCTTAGATTTATATGAAAAAGTCAGCAAAGCACTAAAGCAGTAACCATTAAAGTGATCCAGTCAGCCTTTTTGAGAATACAAAAAGGCTTTTTTGACTTTTAAGTGATCTAATGCAATTTTTTTTATTGTGGTTAATAGACAATTAATTTTTATTACAATAAAAAGTTACGTCTATGTTAAGTCAATATTTAAAGTACCTGTTACCTGTTTGTATCCCCTTCATTATTCTTATTTTACCCAGCGATAGTTTTGGTATTGTTGGACTTACCCTAATTGAACAAAGAGTGATCGCGATTTTTGCGCTGGCGACACTTTGCTGGGTATTAGAGCCCATCCCTATTTTCGCAACCTCAGTGGTTATTATTGTCTCTGAGTTATTATTAATTTCCGACAAAGGGTTATGGTTTTTTAAAACACCCAGCCCGGATTTAGGCCATTTAATCGGTTATCAAACCATTATGGCAACCTTTGCATCTCCTATTATTATGCTTTTTTTAGGTGGGTTCTTTTTGGCTATGGCGGCAACCAAATATCGCTTAGATGTTAATTTGGCCAGAGTATTACTTAAACCCTTCGGCAGTAAACCCAAGTATGTGATGTTGGGTCTGATGATGATCACGGCGGTTTTCTCCATGTTTATGAGCAATACTGCAACGACAGTCATGATGTTATCCATTTTATCACCGGTTATTGCCCTGCTAGCGACTAAAGACCTAGGCAAAGTTGCATTCTCGTTATCTGTGCCTGTCGCCGCCAATATTGGTGGCATAGGAACTCCTATTGGCACCCCTCCTAATGCCATCGCATTAAAATATTTAGTCAATGAAAACAGTATTTCCTTTGGGCAATGGATGGTCTTTGGTGTGCCCTTTGTGATGGTGATGTTATTTATCGCCTGGTTACTATTAATAAAACTGTTTCCAACATCAACGGAGAAAATCAATCTCAATATTAAAGGTAAATTTTTAAAAACCCCCAAAGCTATTACGGTTTATATTACCTTTATCGGCACTATTCTATTGTGGTTAATGGGTGATATACATGGCATGAATGCCTATGTTGTGGCATTAATCCCGGTCGCTGTCTTTGTGACCTTTAAGATTATTAATAAAGAGGATTTAAAGCGCATATCCTGGGATGTGTTATGGCTGGTATCAGGCGGTATTGCATTAGGTGTCGCGTTAGATAAATCCGGTCTTGCGGAAAATGCGGTTAATGCAATCCCTTTTGGCAATTTACATCCTCTTTTATTGATCCTTGGCGCCTCCATGTTGTGTTTAGTGATGGCGAATTTCATCTCCCACACGGCGGCCGCCAATTTATTACTGCCCCTGATTGCTGCATTAGCAACAACAATGCAGTCTTTATTACCCTATGGTGGTGAAGTTGTCTTAATTCTGGCCGTCACTTTTGCTGCCTCCTTAGGAATGTCATTACCTATCAGTACGCCTCCTAATGCACTGGCTTATGCATCGGGTAATATTGAAACCAAGCAGATGGCAAAAATAGGCGTGATTATTGGTATTGTTGGTGTATTGGTCGCTTTTGCTATGTTATTTATTCTGAATAAAACCAATTTTATTGGCTGAGTTATTTTTTATTAAGCAATTTAATTTGAGGAAGCAAAAATGGAAAAAATTAATATTATTTGTGTTGATGATGAACGTGAAGTCTTGGAATCGGTCAGCCGCGACCTCGATTATTTTAGCGATATGTTTAATATTGAAGAATGTGAGTCTGCTTTTGAATGTTTAGCGTTATTAGAAGAGTTTGATGCGCAGCAGGAATATGTCGCCTTGATTATTTCTGATCATATTATGCCGGAAAAATCAGGGGTCGAGTTATTGACTGAAGTGGCAATGGATAATCGTTTTCTCGGCACGAAAAAATTACTGTTAACGGGTCTTGCAACACAAGCTGATACTATCGAGGCAATCAACAACGCCAAACTTGATAATTTTTTAGAAAAAGTGTGGGATCCTAAACAATTATTGCAAATGGTAAAAGAGTTACTCACTGAGTATATTATTGAGAAAGGGATCGATTATGAGGAATATATAGAAAAACTGGATGCACCGACCTTATATCGATTACTCAAATAATCACAGCAATCACATCAATAATGAATAAAGCTATACTTTAACGGTAGGTGTTACAACTGATAACTCTACCCTGCCTGAAGTACCACTTTATTAAAGGATTATTGAATGTTAAAGCGGAATTTAAAGTATACTTTACCTATTTTACTGCCATTAATTGTGCTTTTATTACCTGCTGACAGTTTTGCTCTTGACGGTTTAACATTGGTAGAGCAGCGGGTGATTGCTATTTTTGTTATGGCTACGCTATGTTGGGTTTTAGAGCCAATTCCTATCTACGCCACTTCCGTTTTAATTATTGTCTTAGAACTGTTACTTATCTCGGACAATGGATTATGGTTCGCAACTAACAGTGCTCCTGAACAACAAGGGCAGTTGCTCAGTCAAACTGCCATTATGGCAACCTTTGCATCGCCTATTATTATGCTCTTTTTAGGTGGTTTCTTTTTAGCGCTGGCGGCTACCAAATACCGTTTAGATATTAATTTAGCACGCGTATTATTACGTCCTTTTGGCTACAATCCTAAGTATGTAATGCTTGGTATTATGCTTATTACCGCCGTGTTTTCTATGTTTATGAGTAATACAGCAACCACCGCCATGATGCTGTCTATTTTAACACCGGTGCTGGCGTTATTTGCCGCTGAAGATTTGGGTAAGGTCGCATTTGCTTTATCGGTCCCTGTCGCGGCTAATATAGGGGGTATAGCAACCCCGATTGGTACTCCACCTAATGCAGTCGCACTTAAATATTTAGTGAATGAAAACAGTATTAGTTTTGCTGAATGGATGTCGATCGGTGTGCCTTTTGTGGTGGTGATGTTATTTATCGCCTGGTTATTATTAATAAAACTATTTCCAACATCAACTCAGCAAATCGATTTAAATATTGAAGGAATATTTTTAAAAACACCTAAAGCCTGGTTAGTTTACGGCACCTTTTTGTTGACCATTTTATTGTGGTTGATGGGAAACCTGCATGGAATGAGTTCCTATGTGGTCGCAATGCTCCCCGTTGCGATATTCTCCATCTTTAATATTATCAACAAAGAAGATTTAAAAAATATTCCATGGGACGTCTTGTGGTTGGTCTCTGGTGGTATAGCATTAGGGTTGGCACTTGATAAAACAGGACTGGCTGCCCATGTAGTTGATGCTATCCCCTTTAATAATTTCCATCCTCTGCTTTTGATTGTTGGGGCATCCATGCTGTGTTTACTGATGGCTAACTTTATGTCCAATACGGCCACCGCAAACCTTTTATTACCTTTGGTTGCTACATTGGGTGCTTCGATGCATTCATTACTACCCTATGGCGGGCAAGTGGTACTCATTCTTTCAGTAACGTTCTCCGCATCATTAGGTATGTCATTACCGGTCAGCACGCCACCGAATGCACTTGCTTATGCTTCAGGTCATATTGAAACCAAGCAGATGGCAAAAATCGGCATTATTATTGGTATTATTGGTATATCAGTCGCCTTTGCTATGTTATTCATTATGAATAAAGCCCATTTTATTGGCTAAGTCATTTTTTGTTAAGCAATTTAATTTGAGAAAGAAAAATGGAAAAAATTAATATTATTTGTGTTGATGATGAACGTGACGTCTTGGAATCGGTCAGCCGCGACCTCGATTATTTTAGCGATATATTTAATATTGAAGAGTGTGAGTCTGCTTTTGAATGCTTAGCGCTATTAGAAGAGTTCGATGCACAGCAGAAATATGTCGCCTTGATTATTTCTGATCATATTATGCCGGAAAAATCAGGGGTCGAGTTATTGACTGAAGTGGCAATGGATAATCGTTTTCTTGGCACGAAAAAATTACTGTTAACAGGCCTTGCAACACAAGCTGATACTATCGATGCAATCAATAACGCCAAAATTGATAACTTTTTAGAAAAAGTGTGGGATCCTAAGCAGTTATTACAAATGGTAAAAAAGTTACTCACTGAGTATATTATTGAAAAAGGGATCGGTTATGAGGAATATATAGAAAAACTCGATGCGCCAACCTTATATCGATTATTAAAATCCTAAGCGCAAGCAAATCAACAGTGAATAACGCTGCATTTTAACGCTCTTTGTTGCAACGAATAACGCCACATTGCATGGCGCAGCGCTTTATGAAAGTTCGAATATACTTCACCTATTTGACTGCCTCTCTAGTATCTGCTGGCAGTTTTAAGCTTGACAGCAAGGGCTACTTGTTCTTTTGCTAACGCTCTGTACATAAGCTTTTCTCTGTTTTCACTTAATCATTAACCGAGATTTCTGGTGAAGTGAGGGAGTTTAGTGATTCTTGTTTATAGACATCCACCCAAAAAGCCGTCGCGCCGCACACCGCAATCGGCATAATGATAAAGTTTATAATAGGGAGAGTCGTAAAGAAACTCACCAGCATCCCGAACGTTAAATTTTTGCCTAAACGTTTCCTTAATGCCTGTTTCATGGTCGCAAAAGGAATTTTATGATTATCGAAGGGGAAATCAGCATACTGTATGGCCATCATCCAACCTGCAAATACAAACCAGATAAAGGGGGCAACTATTTGTCCAAAACCCGGAATAAAAAATAATAGACCGCAGAACAACATTCTCGGCAAGAAGTAAGCCAGTTTTTGTAACTCTCGTTTAAATATACGCGGTAAATCTTTAATCAGGTCAGACAAACCTGGATCATCTAATGGCTGATTGGTTAATATTATTTCAGTTTTTTCTGCCAATAAACCATTAAAAGGGGCGGCGATTAAATTAGCGACCGCAGAAAAAATAAAGGTAAAAGCGAACAAAATGGTCAGGACTAAAATAGGCCATAAAAGATAATTTAACCAGCTTAAAAATGCCGGTAGAGCTGCCATATAACTGTCTATCCATTGTGTTATAGAACTAAACAGAAACCAAAAGGCAGCGGCAAAAATAAGTATATTAATGATTAACGGTATCAATACAAAAATCCGCAATTTGGGATGGCTGATAAGTTTTGCGCCTTTAAGGAGATAACCTGCACCCGAAAGGGGCTGTGTTATAAGTTGGTTTTGGATCATAATTTACTCTTTAAATTTATCAAAAACAGGAGTCTAACGAAAAATATGGGCTTTGTATAAACGTGTAGCAGTTTTATAAAAAAATATAGGCAATAGTAGACGCTTTCATTTAATAAAGGTACTTTAACAGTCATCTAATTATATTTTTCAATTAAGAGAACTTACCATGCAGCATTTTCAATCTATTCTTATTTTTATTGGGCTAATTGCCATTGCCGCAGTATTAATTCATGGGTATTTAATTAATCGAAAAGAAAAAAAAGTACTGTTTGAGAATAAAATAACCACTGATATTTTCTCTGAAAAAGAGAATGTGGACCCCGCTGAAGATGCTATTGATGATTTGAAGTTCAATTATCGGAGCGATCAAGACGATCAAGAGCAAATCGATTTTTCAATTTCAGAAGATGATGATTTTGAAGCGCTTCATTTTAATGGACAAGAGGATAGTGATAAAAAGGACAGCCCAAAAGTTAATCTTTCTGATTCTCTTCCAGACGAATCTTTACAAGAATCTTCTTTAAATGTCAAAGAGAAAGAGACAGATCAAGAAACAGAAGATGGCAAGGTAAATTATTTTGAGTTGGAGGCGGATGATGAAAAAGCTGCTGCAAATAACGCAAATAATGAACCACAGGATGTTTTTATTTTTAACGTTGTTGCAAAAGAAGGTACTAAATTACTCGGACATGATTTATTACAGTTTTTCTTAACCTCCGGTTTCCGTTTTGGTGAGCGATCTATTTTTCACCGCCATTTACATTCCGACGGCAACGGACCTATTTTATTTAGTATTGCCAATATGCTGGAGCCGGGCATATTTGATCCGGATCGGATGGGGCGAATTTCCTGCGAAGGGGTGTCCTTTTTTGTTGTTGCGCCGAATCTGGAGATTAATATTAAAACCGCATTTGATATGATGCTAACGGCCGTAGAGCAGATGACTGAAGAGTTTGACTGTGTGGTTTTAAATGCACAACGAGAGCCGTTAACGGAGCAGGAATATAGAGATGATCACCAGCGACTTATGCGTTATGTGTAATTGTGAGCAAGAAAAACGTAAAATAAAACCTCGGGCAGCGAGGTTTTTTTATAAAAAAATATGGTCTGGATATAAGTACAGAGAACGAAATACAAAGATTGACGGCCTTATCAGAAGAATATAACTATCAATATTATGTACTTGATAATCCCAATGTGCCGGACAGCGAATATGATCGGATTTTTCAGCAATGACAAACCTTCGAAAAATATCACCCTGAATATTTAAATCCAAATTCACCGACGGCCAAACCTTCCCTGATTCGTACAAAACCACCTTTATATTGCCAATGAATCTTGTAATGACCGTTACAGTTCATTGAGGATTAGCTAAAAGAATAGAAGCGAAGTTTACGAATGAGCATGAACAGATATAATAGCTAAATATAATAGCGTTACATTAGGAAAAAATATTAAAATGATCACATTAAGTAAAAGTCAGGAAGAAGTATTTAAAAAACTAGCTGTGGAGTTATCAATGTCTAAGCTAATTGAAGCCTGTAATAAAAGTGTTGATTTTTCATCCCTTAATTCAAATGAACAGCTTGATGTTTTAAAGGTAACCAATGCGTTTTACCGTTCAGCTGAGCAAATCATTAATGATTCAACTTACGATGCTTTCCTAAGTGAGTTCAGTACTTATAATCCCGATCATCCTTACTTATTAACTGTTGAGCCTGAAGTATTAGCGGATAGCAAAACAGTTCCTTTGCCAAAAAAAATGCTATCGACAGATAAAGCATATTCTTTTGAAGAAATTAAAAAATGGATTGATAGATTGTTAAAAGCCGCGATAGAAGTCGGTGTAAGCGAATCTGAAATACAAATCAAAGTCACTCCAAAGCTAGATGGCTATGCTGCATATGATGATGGGATATCTCTTTATACTCGTGGAGACGGTGCCAGAGGCCAAGATATTACCCGAGCGTTTAATAAGGGTCTACAAGTTGCAAACAATGGGGATCGAGGCTTAGGGCCGGGTGAAATTGTCATTAAGAAAAGCTATTTCGATACGGTTCTTAGTGATAAATTTGAAAATTCAAGAAATATTCAGGCAGCCATTATTGCAGAAAAGAAGGTTGATGAATCCATTCAAAAGGCAATAGATGTAGGGGCTTGTGTATTTTTTCCTTTCTTATCACTTGAAAACTGGATTGGCCATTACACCGAAATTTTAGTCGATTTCGAATCAATTGTTGAAAAGATGTGGTCTGCTGTAGATTATGATATTGATGGGGTTGTTTTAGAAGTAACAAATGAAACTCTAAAAGAGCATATGGGGGCGACACGTCACCATCATAGATGGCAGATTGCTTTTAAAGTAAATGCGGAATCAGCTGAAGTCAAAGTGTTAAATGTAACGCCGCAAACGTCAAGAACTGGACGTGTTACACCCGTCGCCGAGTTAGAGCCTACCAAGCTAAGTGGCGCAACAATTAGTAGAGCTACTGTACACCATTACAATATGGTTAAAACTAATGGTGTTGGCCCTGGTGCAATCGTGCAGCTTGTTAGAAGCGGACTCGTTATTCCAAAAATTGAGAAAGTGATTAAAGCGGTTGAGCCCCAGTTAGCCAAGGAATGCCCTAGTTGTGGTACGCATTTAATTTGGGAATCAGACCATTTGGTATGCCCTAATAAAACCGACTGTCCAGCACAAACAGAGAATACCCTGGTCCATTTTTTCAAAACATTAGGCAATAATGATGGTTTTGGTCCTAAGGTGATTGAAAAGCTTCATGAGTTTGGAATAAAGAAAATCCATGAAATCTATGAGCTAAAACAAGAAAGCTTTGTCAGTTTTGGATTTGGCGATAAAACAGCTCAAAATTTAGTGGAGCAGCTTCAAGTTAGTCGTGATGTTGAAATTGAAGACTGGCGATTTTTGGCCGCCTTTGGTGTAAGTCGATTAGCTGGGGGAAATTGTGAAAAATTATTGCAACACCATTCATTAGACTCTTTGTTTGAAGCTACTGTGGAAGATTTAGTGCAGCTTGATGGTTTTGCACAAGTGAGTGCAGATGCCATTGTAGAAGGCTTAGCCAATATAAAGGAAGAATTTCTTAAACTGAGTGCATTGAATTTTAATTTGACAATAACCCCGAAGGCTTCAGAAAAATCTCCGGGTGAAACCCCCGTCTTTGGAAAAATTATTGTGTTTACTGGCGCGATGACTCAAGGTTCAAGAGGAGATATGGAGAAGCAAGCTAAAGCACTGGGCGCTAAGGTTGCTAAATCAGTAACCGGTAAGACTTCACTCCTTGTCACTGGCGATAAGGTAGGGGCAAATAAAATTAATGCCGCTCGTGATAAAGGAGTTCAGGTACTTTCAGAATTGGATTACTTGGCGTTAATATCAACTTACTAGACTGAGATTGGGTTAAGCCATTCTGATATTTTCACCCATTAGCACATTTTTTTATTGGGTGTTAAATTGATTGATGGCTTACCTTTTTGCAGGCAATAAACAATTAAACACAAAGCATATTTGCAACAAAGCCCAAAGCTCAAAGCTTGAAAGCCCGAAATCTTGAAGCTCGCTTCTGCGTTATCAACTGAAGTGATACAATGACAAAATAAGTCAGGGTTTATTGTCTTTAAAAATTTATAAACTTGTTATGAGTATTAACCATATTGGGTAACGCGATGAAAAAAATAAAAAATGAATCTCAATTATTACAACATGCTATTAAATTAGGGACAACCTACGCAGCAAAACGGGGTTATGTCGGCATCGATGAAACAACCTCTGCCAAGGATAAGCAGGAGTGTATTTACCGTTTATTAGTACAGGATAAATTGGTTTCGCCGCTTCCTAAAGATCAGGAAACATCGGCTGATATTCGCCATAAATTAGTGATCTGGATAAGTAAACATTTGCCGCCGGATCACTCTTTGCTAAAATAAGAAATAAGAAATAAGAAATAAGAAATAAGGCTTAGAAAGGCATAGGTTAAAAAAGGGAACCTTTAATAGGGTTCCCTTTTTTATTGCAGTAACGGCTTGTCTAATAACACTAGAGTAGACGAACAGCTTTTGCTTTGTTGGTGTTATGTTGTCGGTAGGGTGTATTTTATGCGCAGGGAAAGCGATCCTCGAGCTTTGGAGCTTTGGAGCTTTGGAGCTTTGGAGTTTCGAGCTTCTCGCAGCTCGCCACTCTTAGCTCTTAGTCCGTAGGGTGCATTCTATGCACCGCAAGCAGCGGCTATCGGTGCGCGAAGCGCACCCTACGAGCCAAGAATAGGCGAACAGCCTTCGTTTTCCACAATATAATGAATAACCCATTCAGAATGTTCACCTGCTTAAAAATTAAGAAAATAATCCCAATAGGTAGATGCAACAGCAAAGACCAGCAGTATGGAAAAAAGGTTTAAGAGAAAACCATATCGGATCATGTTTTTAACTTCAACGGCCGCACAGCTCATTGCGATCGCATTTGGTGGTGTTGCTATGGGCAGCATAAAAGCGTAACTCGCGCAGATGGTGGCGACCATCATCAACAATCTTGTATCCAAACCATTTTGCTGACCAAGGGCGTAAATAACTGGTAAAATCATAGAAATAAGCGCTGTATTACTGGTGATTTCAGTTGAAAATGTGACTAGGCTGGCGATTAAAAGAATCAATAGTGGGAGCGGTAATTGGCTAAAGCTTTGCAGAAAAGTCGCTAACTGAACCGCCAAACCTGAGCTTGTAAAAACATGGGCAATGGAAAAACCTGCGCCAAATAAAAATAAGATTTCAAAGGGAATTTTTTTGCTATCGGACCAGTTAAGGATACTGATGGGCGGTACAAATAAGATTAATCCTGCGCATAATAAAATCCCCTTTTCATTTAAGCCCAATCCTCCATAGTAGGGTTGTATTGGTGAGTTAATAAAAAGTAACAAGATCAGGGTTACTAATATCGTGGTTACTTTTTTTTGCTCCGTGCTTAATTTTGGTTGTTGCTGTAATGGTTTTTTAGTTATCTGTTGATTTTTTGTTCCCCATGAAAGCATCCATCCAAGAAATAAAAACAGAATCAATGCTAAGGGTAACACCAGTAAAATCCATTGTATAAACGGGATGCTGGGTAGATTTAACTGATCCAGCAGACCGTATAGAATCAAATTGGGTGGTGTGCCGATGGGGGTAATAATACCGCCAATACTTGCCCCGTAACAGATGGCCAAGGCGAAGCGCTTTTTTAAGGCATCATCTTCAGATAAAAATAAGGCTAACGGAATTAATAATAAGCAGCTGGTGGTATTCGATAGAAACGCGCTAAGACTGCCCGCGGTTAATGCGAGGGCATAAATCATACCTGTTATTGTATTTGGAAAAAATGCTAATATTTTATTGGCAATAATTTTATGCAACTCGGTTTTTTCCACTGCAATCGCCAGTAAAAAACCGCCAATAAAAAGAAAAATAATGGCGTTGCTGTAATTACTGGTGACCTCGTCCGTGGGCAACAAATCAAACATAGGAAAAAGAAGGATCGGCAGTAATGAAACAACGCCCAGCGGCAATCCATTATTGCTCCACAACATAACCAGCAAACAGATTAATGCCAGCGTGATTGCCTGAGCAGGGATAAGCCAAATAACGGCGATAAAATAAACCGGCAGCGTACAACCTATTGCAAGTAAAATCTTACTGATATTGCTGTCCATATTACCCATCCAATAGTGAAATATCTGCCTATCATTTTAGTCTCAATATCAGATTTAATGGCCGACGATCTTAATAATAAATTCGTTGTTAAGATGGCTGTATATGACGGGACAAGTTTTTTTAATATAGCTTTCGCTGGTGGCTGTTGGTTTAACTTTATCTGTTAGTATTTTTCCCTTGACGGGGTTACTGATCAGAAACTGAAATGCAGTTTTGCAGTGCGAGGGGGATCATGCTCTTTCGACAGCAAGAGAAAAATGCACTGAAATTGCTTAGCTACATTGGTTCGAATTGTATTGTATTGTATTGAATTGATTGGGAATATTAATATTTTTTTTATTCTGAAAGTTTTATGCTCAGCTATTTTTTATATTGACTTCTCATATTTTAATAATTGATATTATTAATGAGTTAACTATAACTAACTGATTTTATTTGTTTTTATTAAAATTTTTCCTGAGTGTTGATAAATAAGAATCGATTGATCTTACATAAAAAAAGATCAACTTATCAATGAAAATGCAACGCAATGTCATGTTTTATTTATAAAAATATGTTATAAATATCATAAAAATGGTTTTCATCTGTACATTAGTGCGAATGCAGACTAATACTCTGTTAGGCAAAACACTAGGGGGTAATTATGAGTGATAAGATGAAAAACTGTCCTTTTTGCGGTGAAGTTATTTTTAAAAGAGCAACGAAATGTAAGCATTGCGCTGCTAATATTGATACCGGGATAAGCAATACATCCAAACCTGTTACAGATTATGGGCTGCTTTTATTGGGACTTCCAGTTGTCACTACCTTTCTTATTTGGTTCTGGATTTCGGGGCTAAATCTGCTTCAATCACCAGGCGGAAAAATGTCTCTGCTTATTCTTCTTACTGTATTAGGTACCGCCATTATTACCGCAATGGAAGCCAGTAAAGTTGGAATGAAATCCGATATAAAAAAAGGAAGTTATAGCCCCACAGCCTGGTTCTTCATTATTTCTTTGATTTGGATAATTGGTTATCCAGTTTATCTTTATAAAAGAAAAAATTACGGTTTAAGTAATCGTCTAATTATGGGGGGGATTATTGCTGTTATTTTTGTAAGCAGCTGGGGCATAATGAATTTAGCCATTGATTCTCAAAAAGAAAAATTTAGAGGTGATTTAGAACAAGTGCAGCAGCAGTTAAATTCGCTTGTTAATTTTTTTATAATTTCCTGATAACAGGTTCAACTGGACAGATAACGGTTGCCGCGATTTTGTTAAAAAACCAAAAGCTGCAAAAATTAAAAATAGTTGTCCTTTTTTGAGGATCATTGCAGCATATTTCAGGAAGCCTTGATCCCATCTTTTAACAATAGCAGCATAAAGTTGAGGGATTAAAATCCCCCTGCGATCCCCATAAATCAGGTCGACTTTGTCAAAATTGGGCTATTGTTGACTTCAGTATTGAGTAAGCGCGAGTAAACGCCATTTATTGCCAGCAACGCCTGGTGGTTGCCCTGTTCCACAATCTTGCCTTGGTTGAGCACCAAAATTTGATCTGAGTGGCGAATGGTACTCAGACGGTGAGCAATGGCGATCACGGTCTTTTCCTCAAACAAGCGCCCGATGGCTTTTTGGATTAGATTCTCGGTAATGGAATCCACGGAACTGGTGGCCTCATCCAACATCATTACCTGTCCGCCCTGAGCCACAACCCGAGCAAAGGAGATCAGCTGAGCTTGGCCTGCCGACAAATTACTGCCGCTTTTTTTCAGCTCAAATTGGTACTGATCCGGCAGCTCCAAAATAAAGTCGTGGGCATAAACGTATTCCGCAGCATCGATCACCGCATCGTTACTGATTTCGGGAGCACCAAGGGATATATTAAATTGAATATTCTTCTCAAATAGAAAGACGTCCTGCTGCATTAGAGAAAACAAGTGCGACATTGAGTCTTTGGGAATGCTCGACAGCTCAAGGCCATTGAGCAGAATACTGCCTTGATAGTCCATATAGGTTTTACTCATAATACGAATGATCGTCGACTTGCCTGAGCCGGTCGTGCCGACCAAAGCTAATTGCTCGCCTTTGTTGAGTCGAAAGGACACGTCATCCAAAACGTAGGGACCTGTGCCGCCATAACGGAAACGTACATTTTTGAATTCCAGAGACTCAAAATTAGCCAGCTTTTCTTTTATCGTGTCTGCTGGCAACAGCGTTCGCCCTTGTTCTTCTAGGACTTCCTCAAAAAGTTCTTCAATGTGCTCAAAGGCCGCAAAAGAACGCTGGATAGCCGCGATTTGCGAGGTAAAATCCCGCAGAGGCACAAACACTTTTTCCAACGTATTGATAAAGGCTATCAAGACGCCAAGGCTGATAATTCCCTCGAGAACCTTACCGGAGCCATACCAAATAATCAGTCCGATGGTGATGCTAGTGATGCCGGTTATAATCGAAAATAAGGTGGCATCGTATTTATTGGTTTTTAATTGCGCCCGCAGGAAATCTTCTGTGTAACCTTGATACTTGGATTCTACGTCCTCTTCGGCGCCATACAGTTGAACGGTTTTGACCCCCAACAAACACTCTTGCAGAAAGCCTGTCCCTTTGGCCAAAGATGAGCGTGTGATGCTATACATTTCACGCAGGCGATTACGGACATACTGGGTTAGCAGTAGTACAGGCGGAAACACCAGCAACACCAACAAGGCTAATTGCCAGTTGATAAAAAACATAAAAATCAGCACCGCTAGGGTGTTGATCGAGTCTTTTACCAAATTCAGTACGCCCAGTACAAAGGACTCACCAATGGCTTCAAGATCGCTGGTCAATCGCGACAAAGTCACTCCCGCGGGCGTTTTATCAAAATAGGTTCTGGGCAGTTTCAAAATGCGCCCAAACAACGCCATCCTCATATCGAAAACGGCTTTCTGCCCGGTCATGCGCAAGCAGTATGTATAGATTCCATCGGCAATGTAATTAACAATCAACACCACCACCATGACAGCAATCAGGAACATCAGCCCGGCGTATTTACCTGGGGTAAGGTGCTGATCGATTACTTGAATAACCAGCCAGGGAAATAATACGTTGGCGGCTACCGATATCGGCATCATCAGCAAACCAATCAGTGCGGTTTTTTTGTAGCACGAAGCGTAATAATAGAAATGCTTAAGGTAGGCGAGATCTGGAGATTTAATCATGCGGAGTCCTCCGTCTCATGTTGCTGTAATTGCCAGGTATGGCGATAATAACTGGATGACTCAAGTAGTTGAGCGTGCGTGCCACGGGCGATGATTTCACCCTGTTCCAATACCAAAATTTTATCCATGTATTCCAGCGCGCTGACGCGGTGAGAAACCACCAACAAACTCTGCCCCTCAATGCGATTGAATACCCCTTTTAGAATGGTTCGCTCGGTTTCGTAATCCACGGCAGACAATACATTGTCCATAATAATCAGGTCGCTGGGTGTCAGCAGAGCTCGGGCGATACTCAGACGCTGCTTTTGTCCCCCCGATAGCATAATGCCTTTTTCACCCACCAGTGTTTGGTCGCCGTCACTAAAACGTCGCACATCTTCGCTTAACTGGCTGAGTTCGAGCACCTGCTCCATGTCGAGTTGATCAGCTGCTTGATCTTGTTGTTTGGAGCCAAACTTAACATTCTCAGAAATAGTATCAGAAAAGAGAAAAGGGTCCTGAGTAATGGTCCGGACATAGCTGCGCCAATCCTGACGCGATACCTGCGTAATATCTTTGTTACCCCAAAAAATTTGCCCGGCTTGAAGAGACAAGTGATGATTTAAACAATTTACCAGCGTACTTTTACCGGCACCAATGCTGCCTAAAACGCCGACTTTCTCACCGGGTTCAATGGAAAAGTTGAGGTCTTTTAGCACCATCTCCGATTGTCCATTCGTGGCGCTTGGATAGCAGTAACTGAGGTTTTTTACTAAAAGTGTTGATTTTCGTAAGGCGGATTTTTGATCAATGTCCATTCTCAACAGATCCGTGCTTGGCACCTCATTATTGAGAATATTCTGCACACTATCAATACTGATCATACCCATTTGATAAACCGTGACAATTCGGCCCAAGTGCATTAGCGGTATAGCCAAGAGTACGGAATAGGACAAAAAGGCAGTAATTTCACCAATCGACAGTTTTTCCTGTAAAAGATAATAACCGCCCAGTCCCAATATCAGCACTTTCATAAAATGGTTGGCGTAATCCAGAATAGGCATAAAGATGGTTTGGATTTTGGCTATTTTCATGGTGCAATCAAAGAGACGGCGATTGACTTCATTCAGTTCGCTGGTCACCCACTCTCCCATCTGCTGATTTTTAATCAAGTCGATCCCGCCCAGATAGTTCATCAACTGCTCAGATAAATCCTGCAAACGTGTCAATCGTTCTGCCTGTAAGGCGCGCAATCTTCTAAAACCAATGCGGAAAATAATGGAGGCAATAATGATTGGGATCACAGAGTACAGAGTTAATGCTGGAGAGATTTTCCACATCCAAATCGGTGTAAGAGACAATGCAAATAAAATATTAAACAGCTGTAAAAACCCAATACCATAAAACAGGCGAATACCGTTAAGGTCATTATTGATAATAGATATCAGTTTGCCGGACGCAAATTGCGCGTGAAAGGTTGAAGGAAGCCGGTTCAAACGCTGAAAAATATCATTTTTCAAGGTCGCTTCTGTAATGCGGCCTGGGTTTAACGAATATACCCGGGACAGAATACGGATCACCACCATTACCACCGACAGTGCAATCACCCATTGTACGTTTTCAACTAGGCCCTGTTTCGAGGCAAGTGTTGACTCGTTAAGTAGATCAACGGCAAGCTGGATATAGCGGGGAATTTCCACCTGCAGGTAATTAACTACAAAAATACAGACAATTGCAAACAAATAAGAAAATTTGTTTAACAGGAAATAGTGCAGTATAAATTTAGATTTAGTCATTAATCGCAGGGCCTTTATTACAGATTGATGGATGCTGAGCAAGGCAGGCATCGATAATCATCTGTCTTGGGTCTCCTTCTTCACTCAACTGCTCAAGCAACCATGCAGGCAGGCGAATAGGTTGAGTTTTCACGCCGGGCTTGCGACCGCAACCGTTGCGTTTTCCGCCGTGATCACAGCAATCTTGATTGGGCTTATGGGGCATTTTGACTCGCTTTAATGAGGAATGTGAGTAGAAAAGTTTGATAAGTGTACGCTTATCAAGTGGTTTTTACCAGCGACTATTTGTCATGAAGGTCTAGTAACAGGGAGCGGTAATCGGGAAATTTTTGGTTGTTCTATTTTTATTTCTTGCAATTTTTTTGATTTATACAGATCTCTAACTGTTTTATAAGTATGTTGTTGTATTTTTTTATCAATAAATTAATTTTTAAATGTGTATTGGTAATAATTCAGACTAATATATTGTTAGGTTCAGTCGGAATTGCACACTCATATATAGTTCTAAAGTTTATATTTGAAAATAATATTTAATAAGAGGATTTACTATGATTAACGCAATTATTCAAGCTATCAATGGCTGCCAAAAAATCTTGTTCATTTATAGAGGGTTGCTGCGGGTTGCTCAACCTTGTGGAGTTGGTATTCAACAGCAGAAAATGAGGTGTTAAGGTGTTTTTAAATTCTCGAGGTTATAAGAAAGGGGGGCAAGGTAGGCAACGAATTTAATCTGAACTATAAATTTGTACCTAACAAATTTATCAATAAGGAAAAAATACGGCTGGCTATTTCGCTTCACTCTATTTAGCCACTCGAATTTTTCCTGTTATTAAGACGTTGAAGTTGCAGAATCACTGGTTTTTTATGAAAATGGAGAAATTCTACAGTCTCATTAGGCGCTCTTTAGTAGTCTATTATAATTTCAATTTCAATCGTAAATATATATTCATATAATTAAAATTTAGGAGGAAATATGATCAATATATATAGCACAGGTGATGTCGTAAAACTAAAATCAGGTGGGCCTGAAATGACGGTTAACAAGGTATTCGTCAATATTGATGATGAATTTACTGGGAACTATGAATGTCAGTGGTTTGCAGGGGATAAGCTTGATGAAGGTATTTTCCCCGAAGAATCATTAGTCGAAGTGACTGCTGAGGAATAATAAAGAATGCTGTAACTGCATCCTTACGGATAAAGGTTCAACCCGATAAAAACATATATTTATATTAGGATGATATTGTCAATCACCTTATTAGATAGTTGGCTGATTCTCTTACTAGCAGGCTAAGCAGATTACGGGATCAGGTCTGAATGGCTGTGCATTAAGCTTTTCCACCCTTGGCTCTTGTATTTTTTCTTTACTTCGGAGGATGCCCATTGTTTAAAATATTAGCTTGATCCTGATGCCTTGGTACTATCAATAAGCGATAAGCAGATGCTCTCTTTTTTCTCACCCTCGGTTCAATTTGACTCGCTCGATGTTTTATCTTGCTAACGTGTTTGTTGACCACAATAATAACCTACGAAAATTTCCTCACCGCATTGGTTTTAATTGTAATGTAATATATTGAAGTGATTGAAAAATAAAAATAGTTGTTCTGTCTTTGTTGTACCCTGAAAAGTTTTTAGTTGTCCCCGAACACCCCCTGATAGAGATTTCAATAAATGAAAATATGTTATTTCCCCAATATAAAATGTCGGTTTACAATCAAGAATTGGATCTATCTAACTGTTTTATCAGCTTGTTATGATATGATTTTCTACCAATAAATTAAATTTAAAATGTGCATTAGTCAGAATGTAGACTAATACACCGTTAGACAATTTAGAATGTAATTTGCCCCTTTAGATTAGCGGAATTAGGGGGTTCTGATGCTGATTATTTAATAGAAAACGGGCTATTGAGAACGCATGAAATTGATTATATTTTTTCTCAAATTTAGCCTTGCACTATAAACATCGACAGCACCTAAGTTGATATAAGGCTAATGACAACGGAATATATTCATTGATAATATGAAAATTATTTATGTATTAAGCACATTCCCTAACGAAGCTGCTGCACTCGGAATCGATATATTTTTCGCGGTCTTTGCTAAAACAAAGAGACCGTAAAAACAGACTAAACTACGCGCCAGTTACAAGGCATTATATTTTTAAGGATAAAAAATAGCATGAAGCATACTTTATTAGCATTTATTTTACGTAATCTAATCAAATTAACTATGACCATTATTTTTGTTGTTGTTCTGGCTATCTTTCCTGTTATTTTTATCGCTTTTTTAAATCCTGAATGGCATATGAGTTTAACTGATACAGGGAAAAGATTGCTTTTTTTCCCTCTCGTGATTGTTGCCGTTGTTGTCTCTAGAAAAGTGAATAAAAGATTATGTGTAACTCAAAAAGTGAATAAGTTTATTGGTATTACAGAGTAAATAATACTTATTGTGCTATTGAGCATTTTGTCCCAGGTAATACACAGCAGACATTAAGTTTTATTCCATTGGTTGCTAGACGTCACAAGTCAGCCCGCTTTTATTTAACATAGCATTTAAAGAAAAAATTGGCTGCCCCATCTTTTTATCCGATCTTTTTTTCAAAAAAATGATACTGGGGACGCCATTTTTGGTCTAGAAGATATTTTTGTGTTACATCGAGAGATGTTAGTAAAGAAATGACTAAAGAGTATTTAGCCCATCATTTTGAGCCTAAAGTTGATTATTATTTTAAAACTGATAACTAAAAAATAGGGTCTTAAATCCGTAAACCCACCTACTTTAGTCGGTGGGTGTTGAGTTCAAACTATGCGATCGGTCTATTTTTAATTTCTTTTAATAATTCAGTTTGACGTTCACGGCGCTGCTTGTCTTTTTCATCAACCTGTGACATTTTTTCCTGCTTCATTTTTGTATTTAAACTATTGAAGCTATCAATTTCGTCGTGTGAAAATATTTTTTCTTCACCGAGAACAATTCTGCATCTCTCGTAGCCTAGTTCGTCTAATATATTTCCAGAAACGGATTCAAAAATTTCAATGTTAGCTGGTGACATTTCTGCCAGAAATTTCCTGCTGTTATTTGTTATGATCGGGCTAGTGACATTGCCCCATAACTCGCTAGATTTGGCTGCGTTTTTAGCTTCATTACTTTTATGGAACTCAAGAATTTCAGGGACGTACTCTACACCTAAAAATTCACAAAGAGACCTAGCGATTTTTTCGGGGCCTTGCGTGAGTTCCTCATAACTAATACAGAAAAAACGTTTTTTATCAATTAGTTTTTTAAAGTCTAAGGCAATTTTTTGTGTTTTTGACCAGCCAGTTGCAATGTTATAAATGTGCTTTTCACCTACAACTGCCTTTTGAAATGATAAAGCGACATCGCGGCCATCTCGATATAAGTAAATATATTTAGGGTTTTCAAAGTGTTCTTCAATTTGGTTTATGTACTTTATATTAGCGAGACTTTTACAGCACCATGTTTTAGCACCTTGACTTTCAGTGTAAAGATCATGAATTGCGGCATAAACACCGAGCAGTGACCTGCCTGTGGCATGTGATTTTATTTTACTTCGATCAAAAGTAATTCCGCTCCATTCGACGGGGTTTAGCTCCACCAGTCTACAAATGTCATCAATTAATTTTTTATAGTTAACATCAAGATCCAAATCTCCATAAGATTCAACCAAAGGAAACATGCGCTCTAATATATGTGGTGGATGTGGAGAAGCTATATCGCTCAGCTGATTTAGCATTAGTCTTAATAAATTTGAGCCAGATCGTTGAGTTCCAATCATAAATATAGGTGTCATAATTTTTTCCCTAGTGTTTTAAAAAGGTATTAAAATAAGTAAAAATATTATTTATAAGAGTGTTTAGCTTAAAAAATCATGTAAAAGCAAGTAGCCCTGTTATTCCTGCCAAAGGAATAATCCAGACTACTTCTAACTTAAGTTTTAATAACGCAAAGATTGAAACAATGAAGATAGCCAATGATATTAAATTGTATTCAGCTGATAATGAAACTATATAAGCGGCTGAGGCAATCATACCAATGACAGCACAGCGAATGCCTTTAAGAATTGCCCTGAGATTATACGAGTGTTTAACGCGCTCCAGGTAATGTGTGCAGATCAGCATAATGATAGCGGGTGGTACAAAAATTCCGATGGTGGCAATAGTTGCACCAAGCACTCCAGCTACTTTATAGCCTATAAATGTTGCGCTAATTAAAATGGGTCCAGGGGTGATTTGGCCCATCGCTATAGCATCAATAAACTCTTTATGGGTAACCCACTGGTATGTTTCAACGACAGATTCTTGCATTAGGGGGATAAAAACAAAACCGCCGCCAAATAAGAGTACGCTCATGCCTGCAAACGTTGCGAAAAGTTTTCCTGCCAGAAGTGTTTGAGCATTGAACAATGTCGATAGGATGGCAACAACACTTACACCTGAAACAGTAATGATAGGCATTAAGCGAAGCTTGTTCTTACTGATTTGGCCGCGAGTTTTATCTGCTTCGCTCATTTTCTGTACTGTTGATTTTTCAGGATATTCTTTTTGAGAGGTGAGAAGTATTTCCTTTTTAAATAACAGCCAACCAATACAACCGGCTAATATAATAATGATTATAGTACTGTAGAAACCGCCAATAAATATCAGTATCAGCATCGCTGTTACAGCGATGCTTAAATCAATCGCACTAGATAAGGCTTTTCTTCCCATGTTAATCGAGGTTGCGACAATGACGGCTGCTACGGCTGGCAGGATACCTTTAAATATATTGCTAACACTGGGTATTTCGCCCCAAGTAAAATAAGCATAACTTAAAAAAAGAATAAGAAAGAAAGAGGGGAGGGTGACAGCTGTTGCGCATGTTATTGCACCTGCAACGCCACGAATTCGGTAGCCTGCATAAGCGACAACATTTACCGCCACAGGCCCAGGTAATATTGTTGCAAGTGATATTCCGTCTAGCATATCCTCATCGGTAAGTAGTTTCTCTCTATCAACAAGGTAATTTTTAACTACGGATATCAGCGCCATAAAGCCGCCAAAAGCTGTGCTGCCAATTTTGAGAAATATCCAAAATAGGGTAGGTAGCGAGGGAGGTGTTTGCTTAGTTAATTCTCGGGTATTTACACGCATAAAAAAACCTTATACTGATAATACGTTGCCAATCCATTGCATATGAGAGCGCAATAATCGTAATAAAGATCTGTTCGTGTTCTTAGCTATTATATTGTCTTTAGGAGAAATAGATCTGCATTTTATGCAAAGACTATTTTAAATCAATATCATAGCGGATCGTAAATTAAGTTTAATTCCCATTGTAGTCAAGGATTTTGTTAAAAAAATGTTGACTTTGTTAAATAAATGTTAATTTTGCTAATTAATTATTAACTAATTGATATATAGGTTAATTTAATGCTTAAAAGTTGATTTTATCTAAATAAGAATACCAGAACCAGAAGTCACTCATTATAAAATTACCTATTTTTTAAAACGATAATAGCTGGACACCCATCTGATAGACCTCAAAAAACTTAATAGCTGGACACCCATCTAATTGATTAAATATTAATCCGCTTCTCTATTTTATTTAGACACTGTTTTGAATGATTAGGAGCTTATTATGACGCAATCTCGTGCAACACAAGTGTCCTTGGTTGATACACCTTATTTTATGAATAACATCCCTGTTATTCACTTTTTCGAAGCCAGCTGAGTTGTTCAATTTATTCCCTAAAAATTTGTCATTATATTTCCCGTTGTGTACGTCGTGCTTTTTTATGCGGCTAGGATAAGTTCAGCGGGCAAAGCTTTGAGTATCGCAGACAATCGATGGTCGAACGCCTCCAGTCTTTAACCTCTATTTTTAACCTTCATTTTTAATATTGATACCTGCGCTTATGCCATCATATCTAATCTCCGTAGTTTAAATAAAAGGCATCTGGTTTTGCATGTTAATGAATTAGAAAACAGTGAGTTAACCGATGAAGACGTTTGTCTGCGCTGGAGCAGTCTTTATTCAATACCAACATTGATAAGCTGATGGCAAGTGGGGGCAGGGTTATCCCAAGGCATTCCTTTTTCGCTGATTGATTATATGAATTACTGGATTGGACGAGCAGAGCATTACGGTATGATAAGCGGGGTGTGGTACTCGGTACTCAACCTCAATTACTTGATATATTGGGGATTGATGATAAGACCTGGTATGAATTAGCGAGTAGTTTTGGCAAAAATTATCAGGGTGCGGTAGGGTCGTTAGAATAATTATCCTCTTACGCTGAACATAGGGGTAAATGCTGGATTGCCAAGAAAAATGTATTGCATCGATGTTTACATTAATCCCTAATTTAAAATACTTTAATGACAACCTATGCTCTCTGCTCATTGAGGGTCTTCAACACGCGTTAAATTCAGTTCATCTAACTATTTAACCTGCTTTTCAATAAGATTTTGCTCGATACCTTAATAAATCACTTAAATGCTGCTTATTAGTGCTGATATTTATGCGTCTTTACATTAAATGATAGCTATTGTAATTAATGGGTGTCCGCAATTGTTTGATTGTTTGCCATTCAAAGAAATTTTTTCAGTAAAAATCTACAGAAATTTCCTATCGGCATTGGTTTGGTGCTTTAGAAACCAAAAGATTTAGCTGTACGATCTTTTACGCGATCTTTTTATAGAGTTGATAATTATGCTGATAGTGCACAGCTTAATGATTAAACTGTGCACTGATAAGTGGAAATTATTTTGGTAAAATCACACTGTCTATTACATGGATAACGCCATTGCTTGCTTTGACATCAGCTATCACTACGGTAGCATCGTCTATCATTACTTTACCGTCCATGATGTGCACCATAACATCTTGTCCCTGAATAGTTGTTGCACTGTCGAGTTTCATTACATCTTTAGCCATTACTTTGCCGGCAACTACATGGTAGGTTAGTATTGAAACCAACTGTTCTTTGTTTTCAGGCATTAGTAACATTTCTAACGTGCCTTCAGGTAATTTAGCAAATGCCTCGTCAGTTGGTGCAAACACAGTGAAAGGTCCTTTACCTTTTAAAGTATCCACCAATTCAGCTGCTTTTAATGCTGCAACAAGGGTTGTAAACGAACCATTTTCAACAGCCACATCAACAATATCTTTTTTCATGACATGACTGTTTGCTTGTGCCAAAGGCATAAAAATCAAACTGCTCATTAGTAACGCACCAATAGTTAATATTTTGTTTAACATAATACTTTCCTTTTAAGTTAACGTTCAAAACATCATATGATGTTTTGCGCTACTAAGTACGTTCCCTTTTAAATAGTAGATCATTATTTTTATATAATAAATATCAAATAAAGTCAATTATATGTCTATTTTTATATAAAAAAGAGCTCTGATTGAACAATAACAATAACAATAACAATAACAATAACCATAACGATTTACTTGTGCTTAAAAATTTCCATGTAGTGGGGTCTTTGGTCTCCGGGGCTTATTCAAATGGCGAAACTCAACGGTTACGGTTAGAAAATATTTTTAAGGCGCAATATGAGGAGATTGACATACTTTCCGACCTAAAGGACGTAGCTTCACGTGCAAAAATAATGAGAAAGTGGACTAAAAAGCGGAACATCAATTAATGCACATCTGTTTAACATTAATCTGCAAGCTACTGAAAAGAAGATGGGTTTGTCATATTTCTGTAACAAAAATGCTCTTTCAATACATGTGTTTTATACTATGAGGGTGTTATCATTCATCGCGTAAATTCTTATCATATGAAGATTAGATGCTTGAACTTAATAAACAGACTCGCGAAAACTTACATTTCTTTTTTTTAGAAGTTCATGAGCAGCTATCGCTTGTAGAGCTATATTTCCGCCATCCTGATGCACGAGTGGTGCAGCGACTTACCGGGCGGGCAGGATATTCTGATAATCTGCGCAGTCGTATTCAGCAGGGTCTGATGCGTCAATTAATGGCACGCAAAAAGAATCGCTCCTCAGATGTAGGCCTTAAAGCCATTGAGGAGCTGGTGTTTGACGTATCCGGCTTATGCAGTCTTGGCTGTGAAGCGATTCAGGAATGTCATAAGCATGTTTTGCCTGATCAGTTGAGTGCGCGTAAGCTATGTGCCAAATTGGTGAAGTCATTACGCCGAACAATAGCGGATATCGAACCCGCATTAAGTGAATACGATTGCCATAAAGCAATTACAATTGGTAAAGCCGCCCGTAGTCTGACTAAGCGCCTGAAGCCAATTACAGAGAAAATACTGACGGACTCATCATCAGGTGACTCGAAAAGTATTTCCGGGCTGTTGTTTAGTACCTATGCTTTGGGCCTAATGCTAAAGCAGCTAGAAAAAGTATCGGAAGCTATCCTCACGGCAACCCTAGGCCAAAAAATGAATATTGGGCGTTATCGCGCTTTGGCGCGAGTGGCTGATCAATATAAAACTGAAACAGACAATCTTCAAATAAATACGGTTGCCGAGACTCGCTCGGGAAGTACGATTGCAGGGTTGCGACTTGTAACTGATAGGTATGAATCTTCTCAATATATGGCGATTTTTAAGGAAGGGGATCGTCATAAGCTTAAGGAGGAGGTCGACGGTGTAGAGAGCTGGCATGGTATTTTTCCCGGGCTAGCACCCAAAGTGCTTTCCTATAATAAAAAAGGTGATCGCGCATCGTTATTAATTGAACATCTTCCTGGTCATACATTTGAAAATTTAGTATTAAGTGATGATACTAAATTATTAAATAACGGACTAAAATCACTGCTTAAAACATTAAAGAAGGTGTGGAACGCGACCCATCTTAATGAACCTGCCAGTGCATATTATTGTCAGCAACTGGAAACACGTTTACCAGTTATTTTTGGTGTTCACCCGCAGTTTCAAACATCGTATCAGTCAGTCTGCGGTATTCGCGTTCTTTCCTTTGAAGACCTCCTGACTCAGGCCAAAGCAAGAGAGTCAGGGTTTTGTGCGCCATTTTCGGTTTACATTCATGGTGATTTCAATCTTGATAATATCTTATTTGACCCTGCAGAGAATCACATCAATTTTATTGATTTACACCGTTCCTGTTATCAGGATTATGTACAAGATATTTCAGTATTTATGGTCTCTGTATACCGTCTGCAGATCATAGATCATGACCGCCGAAAACAGGCGATGGATGTTGTTTTACGCTTTATTGGTGCCATGCGACATTACGCAAAGAGCCGCGATGATACCTTTTTTGAGTATCGTCTTGCCTTTGCACTCGCACGTTCCTTTGCTTCTTCAACGCGCTTTATTCTAGATCGCCGTTTGTCTGAGCGTATGTATTTTCGCGCGCGCTATTTACTAGAGCGCTGTTTAGCTGTTGAACGGGGAAAAGAATCTAGGTTCAAATTACCTTTTGGAGACTTATTTTTTGAATAATTTAAAAGTTGGCGTTATTGGTATTCCGGGTAAATGGTCGACAGAAGTGCTGGCTGACCGCCTTGAAGAGATGACTGGTTTTCGCTTAGTAATCGATATGGCAGAAGTGACCCTTGATCTTGCGTCTAAGCATTTAATGTTTCGTGGTATTAATCTTTGCGAGCTCGATGGATTGATTGTAAAAAAAATCAGCCAAGCCTATTCACCCTCGATGCTGGATCGCATTGAGTTGCTGCGTGTTGCGGAGCAGGCAGGGGTAAGGGTTTTTTCTCGCCCCGAAAGTATTTTACGGCTAGTTGATCGTTTGAGCTGTACCGTGACGTTACGTAATCATGATATCCCAATGCCAAAAACCTGTGTGACCGAATCGCTAGATGCGGCTGTGTCGGCCATTGAGGAATATGGTGAAGTGGTATTAAAACCCTTATTCTCAACGAAAGCGCGCGGCATGACATTACTAAATGCCAAGCAGCCTCGCGATGAATTACGCTCACAACTGAGTCTATTTCAGCAAGATAACCCCATGCTGTACTTGCAGCAAAAATGTGATCTTCATGGGCAGGATCTTGGTATTGTATTTTTGGGCGGGGAGTATATTGGAACCTATGCGCGGGTATCACAAAGTGATAGCTGGAATACCACGATATTAGCAGGTGGTGAATATAAGCCCTTTACACCCGATGATGAGGTGATAGCGCTCGCCAAAAAAGCCCAGCAGCCCTTTGCCCTCGATTTCACAACCGTTGATGTCGCTTTTACGGATGATGGGCCAATCGTATTTGAAGTGTCTGCTTTTGGTGGTTTTAAAGGCGCGCTGGACGGATGCGGTATTGATGCGGCAAAATTGTATAGCCAGTATATTATTGATTCTTTTGCTGGTTAAATGCGACTCTTCGCAAATGCACTTTTACTTTATTAACTTATTTTTGCAGTGGTTTTGATACGAATATTATTTGATTGAACAGTATTAAACGGCGGTGAATAAAACATAAATAATTAGGAAAATAATGACTAAGCAGTTAAACGATATAGTAGGTCAGTTAAATATTGACCCGAATGATTGCCAGTATCACTTTAATTTGGTATTGGAACGAGTGCAATTAAATGTGCACTGTAATACTCAAGAACTGGTTATTGCATTGCAAGAGTACTTTTCAGCTTATGCTCCTTTGCAGGGCGATTTTGATCAGTCATTTGATATATTTATGGTCGAATCGGCGCCGGTTGAGCAAGATCTAGCCTGGAATAATTGGCCAAGGGAGTTGGGTAAACGCGGGCTTAAAGACAGTTATATTGACATTGATGGTGGCCGATGGCTGCGTAAAATAAAGACGGGAATGGTCTATTTTCAGGGCAATGATTGTCGCTTAGCGATGGGTCCCTGCCAGGCGAATTTTAGTCAGGTGATTAATTATGTGATTAACCAGTATATGAACTATTTGCAGCAGGATGGCGACTTGATTTGCCATGCTGCCGCACTCAGTTTGGCCGGCCGAGGTGTTGCTGTTGCTGCATTTTCGGGTGGCGGAAAATCAACTACAATGTTAAAGCTGCTAGATCAGGAAAATGCAAAGTTTGTCTCTAATGATCGCCTGTTTATTCGTCAAAAAGACGGGCAGTGCATTGCGCGTGGTGTGCCCAAATTACCACGTGTTAATCCCGGCACTTTGTTGTATAACCCTAAATTAAAATCGATTCTTTCGGATTCAGAACAAGCCCGGCTTAGCGTTTTACCTAAATCAGAATTATGGGATTTAGAGCAAAAATACGATGTAATGGTGGCATCGGTTTATGGCGACGAAAAAATACAAGTGGATTGTGAACTTCAAGATTTACTGTTGTTGAATTGGCATCGCGATAATACCGATAATACGCAGATCAAGGCGATTGATATTGCCACACGGCCCGACCTTATCGCAGCTATTGCCAAAAGCCCTGGACCGTTTTATCACAACAACAAGGGGGATTTTTTAATGGACCCTTCACTGCCTGCAGATAAACTTTATATTGATGCTTTAAAAGGAGTCAATGTTTATGAGGTCAGTGGCTGCGCTGATTTTAATAAGTTGGTTGAACTTTATCTGACCAAGATTGAGGCCTAGTATTGTTAACGTGAGAGTGTTTAGATGAAAATCGAATCTGTCCAGAAGAGTGGCTATCAAAAACCGACGCTAACTGAGTTACAAAAAGAGAGCACTTTACCGGTGGGTGGGGAGTTTATTGCGCTTATTCGCCATGGTGCTTATGCGCAGCTCAACAATACGCCCAGTGCGCATCAGCCATTTCCATTAACCGTTGAGGGTGAGGCTGAGGTTGTTGCGCAAGCGCAAAAGTTTCGTCTGTGGCTTATTGCCAATAAACTGCAGCTTGCGCCCGAAGTGCATTCTTCCAATGCACTGCGCGCCTGGCAAACAGCGCAACTCTACATTCGTGAATTATCGGATTGTTTTACCGCTATACCAACACACTTGGGATTTGATAGTCTCGCGGAACGTGGTTTGGGTTGCGCGGCAAATTTAACCGTCTCGCAAATCGAATCGGTACTGGCCAATGACCCTCGGTTTGATACGCCTCCGGTGGATTGGAAATCCAATAGCCATTACTGCTTACCACTGCAGGGTGGTGAGTCTTTGATGATGGCGGGTCAGCGAGTCGCTGATCATATAGAGACGGTGATGCAGGCGCGTAAAACCGCGATTTTAGCCGATACAGCAGATTCTAAAAATGCTTTGCCGCAGATGCATCTGTTTTTTGGTCATGGCGCATCATTTCGACATGCGGCTTGTCATCTAAATGTAATAGAGTTTAAGTATATTAGCAGGCTTAGTATGTTTTATGGTCAACCCGTTATTCTGCATCGCGACGCCACACCTTGGCGACACGTCGCCGGAAATTGGAAGGAGCGTCATATCACGGCTGAAACCCTTGATTAGACGCTAACCATTAAGCCTTAATTTTTTTGATTTTACAGCATGAGCTGCAGGTTTTTACTATGCTAACAACGACATCGATTTCTACTTTTGTACCGACAACAACGCCATTACCAGGATTTCCACGCTTTTGTTTGAAGTGGCCGCTTAGCGAAGATTCCGTGCATGAGTCGGTACAGAATGAAAAAGTGCTGGCCAAAGCGGTAGATACTAAAGCCTTTAATAAAGGTTGGGTGTTTCCTAAGCGACCTATTTTGTTTATTGCCGATGCGCATGCTGATGCCGATGCTTTTTATGCCTCATTATTAGCAACGGGCGGCATTGAAATTACGGGTAAAAAACGCAAGCCCCTTCGCTTAACCCATTTTGGCCGTAGCGCTGTTTTTGTGATTGGCGGTGATTGTCTTGATAAGGGACCGAGTAATTTACAGTTGCTGCGGGCTGTTAAACAGCTGATTGATACGGGTGCGCGCGTTAAAATTTTGGCCGGCAATCATGATTTGCGATTGTTAATGGGGATCCTCGTTATCGGTGAAAAACGTGAAACCGGATCTGAGCATATGTTTGTGCGCATGGGCCGCAAGGTAATACCTTTACTCGCAGAGGTATTTGATGAATATTTGCGCGCAAGTAAGTGGGAAAAAGGAATACCCGACGAGAAAGAGTGCCGCCGGCGTCTTTTCCCGGCCGATGATTGGTTTGAAGCCTTCCCCAGTGTTGCTATTAGCAGCATAACCCCGGAGGGAATTGCGCGCGAACTCAAAAAAATGCGCAGTAAAGTGCAGAAATTTGAAGAATACTGCGAAGAATCAGGATTAACTATGCGCCAGGTTTATGCTGTTGCGCTTAAATGTAAGTCGCTTTTTTTAAGCGAAAAAGGCGAATTCGGTTGGTTTTTTCATAGTATGCAACTTGCCTACAAAAAGGGATCATTTTTGTTTGTACACGCAGGACTCGATGACCAAACTTGCCAGGATATTGCCGAAAATGGCATTGCCCAAATGAATAAACGTTTTCATCAACAACTAAGCCAAAACTTATTTGGTTTTTACTACAGCTCACTGGCCAATACCTTCCGGACCAAATATCGCCTCGCGGATAAGCCCCTGACATCAGCAGGTGTTAATAGTGTCAAAGCGGCAGGTATTTATGCATTGGTGCGCGGCCATGTTAGTCACTTACAGGGACAGAAACTGTCGATTAGAGAAGGTTTATTGCACATCGAAGGTGATGTCACTTTAGATCGTAATTCTCGCCATAAGGGAGGTGCTGTGGGTATTGGCTATGGTGTTACCGTCATTGAACCTGCCGGATTTGTCGTCGCAATTAGTGCCGATTATCCCTATGCTAAAGTATTTAATCCCAAGCATTATTCATTAAAAAATCATGCATCAACACATCATTAATCTGGTCAATGTGGTGAGTTTTTATCAAGGGCCAACATTAAAATAAAATAAAAGGAGTGATTTAAGCATATGCACCAAAAAGAAAAGTTCAGACACCAATCTTTGCAGGACTGCAAATCCATTAAAGAGCTGCTAAATGCGATTGGTAAAGGTTTTAGCAAAGGTCAGTTAACATTTTCTGATGATGGAAACGAGTGGTTTTTATTGCCGAAAGGTTTACTCGATTGTAAGGTCAGTGTTTCAGAAGATGAAGCGCGCCATCGTTTAGAGCTAAAAATAAGTTGGGATAAACCGGACCAAAAATACACGCAGGGTGAGCTAAAAGTTAAATAACGGATCGACTTTATGCCTTTTATGATGGCAATATGCAGTCATCAACTGAAATAACACAGATAAGCATGACTGAAAAAAAAAGTCCGCACAAAGAAGCATTAAAAATCATTCAAAAAGACATCTGACTTACTGCTTGCACTACAATATTTGTCCGCTGTTTTATTTCATTTCAGCGACAAATTACTGTCAGAACGAAAGCCAAAATTAGTAATATATCCCCTGATTTAAAATATTTTAATGGCACCTTATGCATCTGAGGCACTTCAACAGGCATTAAATGACAGCCATTGTAATTAAATGATATCGACAATTGTTACGCAGAGCTTACCTGCTGAGAGGCCTGAAATGACCTGCAAATCACCCCATTTTTAACTTGCTAAAGAAGTTAATTGATCAATAAAATGGTCGGAAATTGTCTATCGCATTAGTTTGGTGCTTTAGATGCGAAAAGTTTTGTTATCCCATCTTTTCTTGACTTTCCCATCTTTTATCTTTCACCGCAATATTAATTTTAATTGATTATAGTGTGATATTTTCTTTAATATAATGATTTAAAAGAATATAAAGCATGAATTTACCACCTTTTTACGCGCCTTTTTTTTGATGCATTTTAACACTGTACATTGACCTTAAAAGTGTTTCTACTGGTAAATCAACGGTAGTATTTTGTGCTTATTTGATCTCAAAAACCTTATTCTCGCAATGCCTGCCAATAGTGCCTATTTTGTTTTGTCCTAAAAATTTCCAGGGTGTTGTCGCTCAGGAATACAGATATCCCATAACGGGGTATCCCACATAACATGAAAGTAGATAATGAAAAATGTATTGTTAAAAACATGCTTAACCGGTTTGGCTTTGTCTGTCGCAGGTTTAGCTAATGCGCAAGATGCAGGCGATCCGGTAAAAATCTTTACGCCACAGTTGATCTCCCACGCGGCAATATCGGGTGCTGCGTTAAGCATTTCAGCAGACTCGGTCGTAGACGGCGATCTCGCTGCAAAAGCGGCCATTGCTATCGGTGCCGGTAAGTCACAGACTCAAGAAATTTATGCAGGCGCGGCGGTTGCTACAGGGGCCCTGTCCAGGGTTAAACATATCTTTTCTGGCGCGGCCACTGCGATAGGGGCGGGTGCGCATGCTCAAAATATAGCCGCTGGCGCTGCTATCACTCTCGGTGCGGGTGCTGACGTTAATAAAATAGTTGCGAGAGCAGCCATTACCTTAGGCGCAGGAGCGACTAATGAGGGGATATTAACGGAAGAAATCATTGCGCAAAGCGCAGCGGATGGAAAGATACGTAATTTTGACGACATGGTATTAGCAACAAAAGCCATAGAGCATGCACAGAGAGCCTTAACCACCCTGAACAGTTCGGTCACTTATCCAAAATCACTGTATACAACGATGGGATCAGACATATTAGCGCCCGGCATATACACTGGCAGTGCGCTGTCTATCGCTGCAAATTCAACCATCTACTTTGATGCGGGTCAGGGGGATGATAAGGATAAAAACCACGTTTGGGTGATTAATCTTAGCGAGGCGCTGACGGTCGGTGCAGACACTCAATTTAAAATAGAAAATTTAGCTGAAGGGCATACCGCGAATGTTATCTGGAATGTCGGCGCTGCAGTTACGCTTGGTGCGGGCACGCAGTTTTTAGGGACCACATTTGCAGGCGGCGCGTTTAACGCGGCAACCTCGAATGTGAGTTGCGGTAATATATATGCCGGCGGCGCCGTGAGTGTTGGCAGCATCGGTACTGTTGGGGACGGCTCTAACGGCACCACAACAGGTGAGCCGGTCGCATGTAATACCAATGCGCAAAGCTCAGCTGATTTCACTATAGCTGACAACGAATATTCTTTTGCAGCAAATTCACAGTGCTCTGTATGGACAAAGGAGATGATCCAACAGATTGGAGCCACATCTGCACAGATCTATCATTATTATGATTATAATTATGGAGTGGGCAAGAATGATTATTTTCACATAAAGTCGGACTACGGTTCCATGATGACAAAGTCTTCGAACCTTCGTGGCGATGAGCTGAACATGATGTACATTTACAGGGGTACTATAGATGGGAAAATATATTATGGATTCTTCGACTCGCAGGAAGAGCTCCTTAATTGTGAAGCAACCTTGATAGCTGAGGCCAAACGCCGCGGTCTTAAGCCTTCATTCCATAGTAATTATTATTATTATTGATCAACCTTGCTAGGGTTAATTTTTCCTACGTAATGCAAGATCACATCTTTAAGACATTGGGTATAAGTAGCTAACCAGCATAAAGGCCACTTCTTCGGAAGTGGCCTTTATTTTTTCTATTGCTTATAAAGCTGCCGCCAATATAAAGCCGCTTTATCAACCGTCTTCTTTGCCACTGTTAATGGCTTGCCATCAAAATGCTAAGCCAGAAAATAACAACATTGTCCGGAACAACTTTAAGCAACTTTAAACCGCTTTAGCTGACCCAAAGGGTGAAAGGCAGAATGCCCGTCATAAAGTCTCGACTAATTTCACTGATAAAGTCTTTATTCGGCGCTTGTGTCACTGTTAATAGACAGTGTTATTCGGGAGTCTGAAAGGCACTGAGCAGTCGAAAGTCGCAAAGAGCCATTTCCAGCCCATTAACCTGCAAAAGGTTTAGGTGTCCCGTCTTTTTGATGGTGTGAATGCCTTGTTGTGACCTAACCTGTTTTAGCTATAAGTTGTTTGAAAAAATTAATAGCCTGAGGGTTAGCTAATGTTCGCTTGGGATAAACAAGGTAATATGGGCGCTCTAAAGGCAAAGAAATATCGCATACTTGTATTAATTTCCCAGATTTAAGTTCATCCTGAATAAGTGATTCTTGTCCTAATAAAAGTCCTTTTCCTTGCACTGCCGCTTCAATAGCCAGGCTGGATAAATTAAATTGAGGGCCTTTTTTGAAACTAATATCTTTATAACCCGCCAGTTTTAACCAATTTTCCCAATCGGGTAAAAAACGATTAAAGTGGCCCCAATCTATCTGAATCAAAGGTTGCTGAAGCAGTGTATCAAGGTGATGACCATGAGGAAGTTGTTGAAGCAAAAGTGGGCTTGCTACCAAAGATACACTGTCGTTGAATAATAGAACAGCCTCTTCATTTGGGTAGTCTTGATGACCAAAGCTAATGCAGGCATCTGTGTCACTGTTATCAAAATCAACTTTTGCATGACTTGCTTCAAGTCGAATTTCAAGGTCAGGATTAAGGTCCATAAATTGAATTATTTTTGGCATTAACCATTTACTGGCCACGGAAGGGAATGCTCTGATAGTAAAGTATTGTTGGTTCTTGAGTTGATTAAGACAATGCTGCCCCTGCCTTAGGTTATCAAGTGCTTTTTCGGCAAAAACACGGTATTGGATGCCTGCTTGGGTCAGACAAACACCCCGTTTAGAACGCTCAAATAAAATACTTTTAAGTTGATTTTCTAACTGACGTATGTGCTGGCTTACTGCAGCAGGAGTGATGCATAATTTAATCGCTGTATTGGCAAAGCTACCTGTTTTAGCGGCAGTTACAAAAGTGCGTAGATGGCTTAAAACAGGTAGTTTTTGCATTTAATAACCTATTGTATTGTGATTTTAATGAGATAGTTCGTTTTTTTTAGCTTGTTATCCTAACTTATTAGCATAGATTTAACATGATTTTATTGTTAAGTATTACTTAACGATAAGCCATCAATATATTGTTATTCATCGTCAGGTTTATTGGTTACTCTTGAGCACTGAATAATTGTATGATGAACATCACCAACAGGATAAAGGATATCAAATATGTTGTTATCAGAAGTGTTAAATACATCGAAGTATCATCTTGAAAGCAATGCGTTAGTTGAATCTTGTAAAGCCAAGCTTGAGCGTGAAGGGGCCATTGTCTTACCCGATTTTTTAACTAAGCAGGCGATCCGTGCCATTGTTGATGAAGGCAAAGAAAAACAAAGTTTAGCCTGGTATACAGGGAACACCCATAATGTGTACTTAACTGATATTGATCCTGATTACGCGTTAGACCATGTTAAAAACAAACAAATTAACTCCTCTAAAGGGTGCATTACGGATGATCAAATTTCACAACATTCGCCATTAAGAGTCATTTATGATGCCGCTTTATTTAGAACATTCTTAACCCAAGTGTTGGACATAAAAGCACTGCATCAATATGCGGATCCGCTTTCTTCTATTAACCTACATTATGCCAGTGCCGGTCAAGAATTAGGATGGCACTTTGATAATTCGTCCTTTGCGATCACTTTATTAATTCAAAAACCAGAGCAAGGTGGCTCTTTTGAATATCTTAATAATATGCGAGATGCAGACCGTGGAGAAATGAATTTTGAAGGTGTTGAAGGGGTTTTAGCAGGAAAAAAAGAGGTCAAATCTCTGACTATTGAACCGGGTTCATTAGTGTTGTTTCGTGGCCGTAATGCAATTCATCGTGTGACACCGACCATTGGTGATACAACACGCATGCTGGTGGTATTAGCCTATAATTCAGAGCCCAATGTTGCTTTATCGGAATCCGCTAGAATGACTTTTTTTGGTCGACTTGCTTAATAGCAGGGCATAAAAGCTTAAGTTCTTAACCTAATAAAGCTTTGGGTGTCCAGTCTTTTCGCGCTAATTATTTATAATAATAGACCTAAATATAAACAAGGCACTTTGATAGTGGTTGCTGCATATTTAGGTGCTTTGGCTCTAAGTATCTGTTATTAAATTTTTATGTTTATAGGCTCAATAAACTATAAAGTGACACCGTTTACTATTAATTTAACATCAATATTACCGCGTACTGCATTTGAATAAGGGCATATCTGATGAGCTTTTTGTACCAGTTCAATCGCTGCCGTTTGCTCAAGTTCGAGCTCTATCGATAACGCGACCGTCAGAGCGAAACCATTATTTTCATTTGGTCCTATCCCGACTGTTGCAGTTGTAGGTGCTGATTTTATTGCTATTTTAGTTTCGTGTGCCACATGTAGAAGCGCATTAGAAAAACAAGCAGAATAACCCGCTGCAAATAATTGTTCAGGGTTTGTTGCATCACCCGTGCCACCCATCTCTTTTGGATAACTTAACGCAAGATCTAATTTTTTATCGTCAGTTGTTACTTGTCCATTTCGGCCCGCATTCGCTGTTGCTGATGTTGTATATAAAGTAGTCATTATTATTCCCTATTACCGATAATTTAAATTGCGCGCATTTGAATTGTGCGCAATTAGTATTTAGATATCCTAATTGAATTTTAACGGCAGGGCAAGTATATTGTGCACAATATACTTAATTTGTGGATAACAAACTTATGACAAAACAGCATGAATCATCGAATTTTACTTTAGAGAAACAAATTTGTTTTTCCCTATATAGTGCTTCAAATGCAATGGGAAGGGCTTATCGGCCGCTATTGAAAAAGTTGGACTTAACTTACCTGCAGTACATAGTCATGATGGTGCTGTGGCAATATTCAACAATGAATGTAAAAGCGTTAGGTGGCAAAGTACATTTAGATTCAGGTACATTAACACCGTTGTTAAAACGCTTAGAAAGTAAGGGATTAATTATTCGTTCGCGCAGCCAACAAGATGAACGGGTGCGGATAATTTCTTTATCCGATGAAGGTCAAACCATGCGTCAGCAAGCAGAGCAGGTTCCAAATGCTATGTTGTGTAAGACAAAAATGACGATTGATGAATTAACCAAACTTAAACAAGGTTGTGATCTTTTACTCGCTAATTTAAATAACTAATCAGCCTAACAAAGGTTTGGGTGTCCAGCCTTTTCCTTTTTAAAGATAATGAAATTTAAATAATAACTTATCGGTCTCTTGATGACAGAAAACTCGTATATTTAATACTAAAAATAAGGATTTTACTTTATGACAATGCGCCAAGCTTTCGTCAAATTTTCGCTTGTATCAGTTATTTTAGTTGCAGCTTTATCACTGTTGTCTCACATCTGGTTGTGGGCTTTTGTGGTATTGATTCCAGTCATTATGATTGGCTTTTATGACATGTTTCAGCATAAACACTCTATCTGCCGCTTATACCCAGTATTTGGTCGATTGAGATATTTGTTTGAATCTATCAGGCCAGAAATACAACAGTATTTTGTTGAGTCAGATACGAGTGGCGCACCTATTCCAAGAGAGTTTAGATCTTTAATTTATCAACGTTCAAAAGGGGATAGAGATACACGTCCTTTTGGTACTATTTTTGATGTGAACCGTGCCGGATATGAGTGGGTAAATCATTCAATGCAACCCAAACACCTGTTAGATTTAGATCCTCGTGTGAAGTTTGGTGGACCTGATTGTCTAAAACCTTATATGGCATCTCCACTCAATATATCAGCAATGAGTTATGGGGCTTTAAGTAAAAATGCAATTATGGCACTTAATCGTGGCGCTAAAATAGGTGGTTTCTCACATAACACTGGGGAAGGGAGTATTAGCCCTTACCATCTGGAGCATGGTGGCGATATAGTATGGCAGTTAGGAACAGGGTATTTTGGATGTCGTGATAATGATGGGCGCTTTAACCCTGAAACCTTTACAGAAAATGCGACAAAACATGTCGTTAAAATGATAGAGATTAAATTATCTCAAGGTGCTAAACCAGGCCACGGGGGAATTCTACCTGCCGCTAAATTAACAGAAGAAATTGCTGCTATCCGCCATGTTCCAATGGGGCAAGATGTTGTCTCTCCTCCATCGCACAGTGCATTTTCAACACCGGTTGAACTATTAAATTTTGTTAAAAAATTACGTGACTTGTCTGGGGGTAAACCTATCGGGTTTAAATTCTGTGTAGGCCGGCAGGATGAATTTATCGCTATTTGTAAAGCAATGATAGAGACGGGTATTTCACCTGATTTTATCACTGTTGATGGCGGTGAAGGCGGAACTGGGGCTGCTCCAACTGAAATGACCAACTCTGTAGGAACACCCATTAGGGACGGTTTAACTTTTGTAAATAATGCATTAATAGGTTTTGGGTTAAGAAAGCATATACGCATCATCGCTTCTGGAAAAATGTTTACTGCATTTCATATACTCAGAGCGATTGCTTTAGGTGCAGATACAGTTAATTCAGCGCGAGGTATGATGATGTCTTTAGGTTGTATTCAAGCTAGAACCTGTAATACAGACAACTGCCCAACAGGCATTGCGACTCAAAATCCTTCTCGAAATAAAGCCATTGTTGTTACAAATAAAGCACAACGTGTTGCTAACTTCCAACGAGAAACAGTTAAGAGCTTAGTTGAGTTGGTTGGAGCGGCTGGCCTTAAGGGGATTCATGAGCTTGAACCGAAACATATTAATCGCCGTGTACAGGGAACTGATGTGAAAAATTACGCACAACTTTACCCAACAATAGAGGAAAATACGCTGCTAGATGAAATACAGATCCCTGAGAGCTGGCGCTACGATATGCAGGAAGCTAAGGCAGCATCTTGGTAATGAGCAACGCGAGCGACGGTATTAAGTCTTTCATTTTGACTTTAGGAAAATATAAGGTATAGGTGCTGCCTTTTCTCCTGAATCTTCATTTTGAAGTAGCTCATATATAAGCAAGACCTCTTATATGCTCGTTCCCACGCTCCGCGTGGTAATGTAAATACTGTATGGGTTATTTGTAAGCGCTTGGTTTAACTTTTATTGTTAGTATTCCGCCTTGAGGGCGTGTAGACGATGATAAACCGAAACGCAGTTTCACAGTTAGAGGGAGTCATGCTCTTTCAACAGCAAAAGAAATAAGGTAAAGAGAGTTTTGTTCGTGACACTATGCTGGCGCATAACTCACCATTACGTATACAGGAACGGCAGAGCCTGTCCCCGCTCATAAACCTGAACTACCGTTCAATTCGCCTAGCCGCATTGGTTTGGTACTTTAGAATCGAAAAACTTTGGCTCTCCCATCTTTTTCGCTCAATCTTTTGCTGCAATGACTTTGATTTGCACAACTTTCATAATATTCATTTCAAAGTCGGCGATGACTTCTATTGAAGGATAATAGGAGAGGTCGACCTGTTTGCCTTTAAGATTTCGACATTTATTTTTGCGACCGTATTTAAAAGGGTAATCGTAGCCATCCATCATCAGGGTATTGATTATACATTCACCGTTAAAGCGCTGGACATGAGAGGCTACCTGCATCAATTCACAATGAACTAGCGGATTGTGTTGCTGCAATCTAGTTTCAACGAGGGTATTCATTTACTTTTTGCTCCTTAATGTGATTAATTAACGAACAAGTATAGCCGCTTTTTTAATCGTTTGTAATGTGATGTAGATTAAATTTAATACCTAGCTTAAGTTGTTGTTTTTAATATTGGCATTCTGGTCCTATTTTATGGCTCTTTTTGAACTGTTCTAAACGATAAAGAGTTTCATTTTTATTCCGGTTGTTGAGTTATGCCACAGTTTCTAAAAAGCTAAGTCAGTTTAATTAATACACCTTATTAGCATTGTTTTTCTCGTTCATAATCCTGAACTCACGTAAATGACTTCAGCCTCCTGCCATACGCCTTTCAGGTCGTTGTCGTAAATTCCAACGTTCAAATTTGTTCCTGAAAAATTTGTCGCTCCATGATTTCCTTTGCTAAAGGAATTGATTTTTCAAGAAAGATGGTCGAAAATTTACCTAGCCGCATTGGTTTGGTACTTTAGAAACGAAAAGCTTTGGCTATCTTATGTTTTGTCCCTTTAGAAAAGAAATATCCCATTTTTTCAAAGCGAATCCGAATGGCACATTTATTCTAATGTGATGATTTAAAGAGATATAAGATATGGATGTCCAGCCTTTTTCTTTTTTAGAAGCCTAATAAATATAACGTTAATCTGAGATAAAGATAAAGAGATGAACTAAAATATATTTTAGAACTAATGAAAAATTTTGGTGAATCTAACAATATAACAAACGATCAGGATAGCTTCCATGTACGTCTTTAATAATAGCGTTAGTGAGCTTTCAAATTGGGCAAGAAAAGAGGTTGAGTTCAAACGCGACGTTTTATCTGGTATGCGTGGTAAGGAGGTTAAGCGAGTCCAAGAGTGGCTTAACTTACAAGGGGTTGGAGTCGTGATCGATTCTGCTTATGGGCCAGCTACCACACGATCTGTTGTACGTTTTCAAGATGAAAGTGGTTTGTCGGAAACAGGAGAAGTCGACGACGCTACTTTTAACGCCTTGGTAAAACCAATGCGGGACGTTTTAAAACAAAGACTCAACGCCTCGATCAGCACGCAATCAGCGCTGCTAGAGTATGCACGTGCTCATTTAGCGGTGCACCCCGTTGAGGTCGGTGGTCAAAATTGTGGCCCCTGGGTTCGCTTGTATATGAAAGGCAATGAAGGCAGAACGATGCCTTGGTGTGCTGGCTTTGTGACATTTTTACTGAAGCAGGCTACTCAATCATTGCAAATAGACATGCCTATAAAAGGTTCGGGTTCCTGCGACTCTCTGGCAACGCAAGCAAATGAAGCAGGCCTGTTTTTACCCGAAAGCGAAGCTGATTCTGTTGGCGTAGTACCAGGTTCAATTTTCTTAGTTCGCAGAACGTCAACTGACTGGACGCACACGGGACGCACACGGGCCTTGTGACCGATGCAAGTAGTTCTACATTCGACACCATAGAGGGGAATACCAATGACGATGGAGATAGAGAAGGCTACGAAGTTTGCTCTCGCTCTCGTGGCTACGCAAAAAAGGATTTTATAGTTTTTAGATAAATCCAGTCTAACGTTGGCTGTGGGTGTCCAGCTTTTGCATTTATTCTAATATGATGACTTAAAAGAATATAAAGTATGGATGTCCAGATTTTTTGCTTGATAAGCTGGAAAATATGAGGAGTTATATAATTTTATTACACTTATGCACCCTGTCGGATTTTTAAAATAAATATCTTGTTATTTTGGTCTTTTTGTTCATGATATAGTTTTTATATTAATAGCCGTCCCTTTCGGATAGCAAAACCCTTTCAAGTTATCAGTATATATTTTAGCAAAAAAAATACCCTTCGCACTTGCTTTTTTCATGTAGCTTAGAGACCAACGATTTGAAAAATAGATGTTTATGCTCCTTTCAACAATGAGATAAAACCACGATGAATATCATCAATAGGAACAATGTCAGAGTATGCGGTAAAGGCGCTAAAACAATTGTGTTTGCCCATGGCTATGGTTGTGATCAATCTATGTGGCGTAGAGTCAGTCCGTCCTTTGAAGATGAATATAGGGTGGTATTATTTGACTATGTTGGCGTAGGTTTGTCTAATGCTGATGCTTATGATCCAGTGCGTTATTCAAGTTTGGCCGGTTATGCCAAAGATATTGTCGAGATTTTTACAGCACTTGATTTGCAAGATGCGATCTTGGTAGGGCATTCAGTCAGCAGTATGATTAGCTTGTTAGCTGCAATCAAAATTCCCCATAGAATCTCAAAGTTGATCATGATTTGCCCAACCCCATGCTATTTGAACGACCGACCCGATTACATAGGTGGCTTTGAACAGGCCGACATTGAGGGTTTGCTAGATATAATCGATCGCAATCAACCAGGTTGGGCAGCTCATCTCGCCGGTATTGTTGTAAATAACCCCGATCAACCAGAATTGGCACAAGAACTGGAAGTCAATTTTTGTGCCATGGATCCCGCCATAGCTAAGCGTTTTGCTAAAGCAACTTTTTTGGCGGATAACCGTTCTGATCTGGTTGGTTTTGACAAGCCCTGTTTGATTCTTCAGTGCCAGGAAGATTTAGTTGCACCGAATGTCGTAGGCGATTATTTACATCAACATTTGCTTAATAGTCACTTGCAGCAGATGAAAGCGACCGGACACTGCCCCCATATGAGTCATCCGCTGGAAACCATCGAATTGATCAAAAAATACCTTGCCAGTAATGTAAAGCAGAACTAAAGAGTGGATATTTAAAGTGGACATTTCAAAATTTAATCTTCATGAGGCACCCTGTGGCTTGTTTATCTTTGATAACAGCTTAAAGATAATGACGGCTAATCAAACCTTAGCCACTATGCTTGACCTTACTTTGCCAGACTTAGTGGGTAAAAATTTGGATGTGTTGCTGACATCATCCAACCGTTTGCTGTTTCATCTGCAAGTGATGACAGTCTTGCATGTTCAGGGTCATATTGAAGAGATTTCCATGTCTCTGGCTGGCGCAAAGGGGATCGATATTCCGGTCATTTTTAATGCCGTGCGACGAAATGTGGACGCAGAGAGCTATACCGAATGTGTAGTCATTCGTGTCAATGAACGCAAGCGTCTGGAAGATGAATTGTTTAATATAAAAAAAGCAACCGAACAAGTTCCCGGTGCCCTCTACCAATTTTTGCTCTGTGCAGACGGTAGTTCCCGTTTTCCTTACGCGAGTGAGGGAATACGTAATGTCTATGAGTTAAGCCCACTACAGTTAAAAAAAGACGCAGATTTAGCCTTTAAACGCATTCACTTGGATGATGTAGAAGCGATCCATCAGCAGATTGCCGATTCTGCCAAAAACCTCACTGTATGGCATCAACAATATCGGGTGGTTTTACCCAAAGCTGGCATCCGCTGGCTGGAGGGGAATGCCACCCCTGAAGCCCGGGCCAATGGCAGTACACTATGGCACGGTTATATTAACGATATTACCGAGCGAAAAGCATTGGAACTTACGTTGTCCAATGAATTTGAACGGACGCGGGTGACGCTAAGTTCTATCGGTGATGCGGTTATTACTACCAATGAACAGCAAGTAGTCGAGTATATCAATCCCATTGCAGAGCACCTAACTGGCTGGGCGCTGGCCGACGCCATAGGTCAACCCGTAACCAGGGTGTTTAACATCATTAATCAACATACTCGGCTGGTGGCAAAGACCGCCATTGCTCGTTGTCTGGACGAGCGTGCCATTGTTGGGCCAGTTTGCGACACAGTATTGCTCAGTAAGGATGGTAATGAGTATTGGGTAGAGAAATCTGCAGCACCGATTTTTGCCCCTGGTGATGTAATAATCGGTGTCGTTATGGTTTTTCGTGATGTGACCGGCCAAAAAAGACTGAGGGAGGAAGTGGCGTATCATCGTGCCAGTCATGATCATTTGACTGGACTTGCGAACCGCAGAGAATTTGATCGGATGTTACTTGAAATGTTTGAGTCATCAATTTCTCCTGGTGTTGCACATGTATTGTGTTGCATCGATTTGGATCAGTTTAAACTCATCAATGACAGCTGTGGACACTTTGCTGGAGACACTCTATTGAAAGAGATTTCGGTGGTACTTACTCAAACCGTGCGTGCTAAAGATCTGGTGGCGCGTATAGGGGGGGATGAATTTGCTATTTTATTTCAGAGCAGTGATCTGCAAGCAGCTAAACAAATAGCTCAAGACGTTTGTGACAAAATCGCACAAATTCGTTTTCATCACAAAGATAAATTTTATCATGTTGGTGCCAGCATAGGCGTAGTGCCTTTGGATGGGAGATGGGATAATGCCGAAGCAGCGCAACAGGCTGGAGAAATCGCCTGTTTCGCTGCGAAACATGAAGGTCGCGGGCGGGTGCACATGTATACAGATTTAGACAAAACTGTCATGGAGCAGCGAGATCAGATGCAGTGGGCATCACGCTTGCAACAAGCCATTGATGAGAATCGCTTTGAACTTTTTGCCCAACCCATTATGGCACTGGATGAACAAGCAGAACAAGGACTACATTTTGAGGTTCTGTTGCGCTTACGTGAGACCGGTGGAGCGCTGGTCTCGCCTGCGGTATTTATGGCTTCCGCTGAACAATTTGGCTTAGCCACGCAAATCGATCATTGGGTGGTAAATAACGTATTAAAGTGGATGAAAACCCATGCCGATGAGTTGGAAAAAGTTCATATTATTGCCGTAAACTTATCTGGAAATTCGGTTGGTGATCGTGATTTTCATCAATTTTTGATCGAGGCATTGGATCACGCTCAGGTACCCGTACAAAAAATTTCATTCGAAATTACTGAGACAGCAGCAATCGAGAATCTGGATATCGCCACTGAGTTTATTGCGATGGTTCATCAGCGCGGTGCGAAAATATCCCTCGATGATTTTGGCAGTGGTATGTCATCAATGGCTTATCTTAAAAAACTTCCAGTTGATTATTTGAAAATTGACGGACAGTTTGTGAAAGATATGGAAAACGACACAGTTGATTGTGCGATGGTTCGTAGTATTAAGCAAATTGCGGATTTAACCGGAAAAATTACTATTGCTGAGTTTGTTGAAAATGCGAAGATATTGATGTTATTAAAAGATATAGGTGTTGATTTTGCCCAGGGATATCACATTGGTAAACCACAGCCAATCAATGAAATTTTTGCCTGGAAAAATATAACGAATACAAGACTAAGCGGTGAAGATCAGTAGATGGATTTTTCGTCGACAAAGGGATAATAGCGGTGAACGTTGTTAACACACTACTTTAACGTTTCTGACACTGTTGATTATGGAAGATAAACCCTGTGTTGATACATATTGAAAAGATTGTTAACGCATGTAGAACGTCATTGATTTAACTTAGCCACCCATCATTGTTGGCGAATATTTATGATTTAACTTAGCCACCCATCATTGTTGGCGAATATTTAAGCACTGGTCTAGTCTTTAGTTACCTTTGTTTACTTGCAGGTAATAAATGATGGCCAGACCAAGACAAACGATAGTGAGCTTAGATGACACACCTTATTATCACTGCTGCTCACGTGTTGTACGTAAAGCATTTTTATGTGGCATTGATAACACAACTGGTGAGAACTATGAACATCGTCGAGAGTGGGTTGACTCTCGCATTATTGAGCTTGCGACTATCTTTGCGATTGATATCTGTGCCTATGCAGTGATGAGTAATCACTTGCATATTGTCCTTAAAGTGAATGCCGATAAAGCCAATAGCTGGTCTGATAAAGCAGTGCTTGTTCAATGGCATAAAGGCTTTAAAGGCACGTTACTGACGCAGAAATTTGTTAAAGGTGAAGACCTTCATGGGCTTGAGCTTGAAACTGTTCTTAACTGCATTACCGAATATCGTCATCGCTTAATCGACATCAGTTGGTTTATGCGCTCACTCAGTGAGCCGATTGCCAGACAGGCCAATAAAGAAGACAACTGTACTGGTCGCTTCTGGGAAGGACGCTTTAAATCCCAGGCATTACTTGATGAAGCAGCGATACTGGCTTGTATGGCGTATGTTGATTTAAACCCGATTCGCGCCAAGATGGCGACAACCCTTGAAACCTCAGATTACACCAGCATTCAGCGTCGAATTCACTCAGCCATAAAAGGAGAGCAACCTGCAGAATTACTGCCGTTTGTAGGCGATGAACGCCTTAATATACCTGACGGGTTGATGTTCAGTGTGATGGATTACATTGTGCTTGTTGAAGATACTGGTCGAATTATACGAGAAGATAAACGTGGTGCCATTAGTTCAAGCAGTCAAGATATCCTCAATAGACTTAATATTCCTGCAGAGAACTGGCTTAAAATCACCACCGAATTTGGTCATTTATTTAAAGGGGCGGTGGGTGCCTTACCGGCATTAACTGAATACTGTGAACATTTAGACAGAAAGCGCCGCCACGGCGCAGCAAACTGCCAACGCTGGTTGTGTGCTTAAAGCTCAATTTTTCAACTACCTGTAAGTCATTTTCTGCTTGATTGATATCAAGCTTCTTCTACTGGTTTAAAACAGTCATATTCCTCATATTTCACAATCTAGAGCCCAGTTTATTAAAATAAGTTCAATTGATGCGTATGAATGGTCATAAAATTCTATCAAAATGAATGCTGAAAGAGGCTATGTTATTTTTTATAAAAATGGGTGGCATGGTTAGCAAGTTTATTGATTCTGTGGGCGTTATATTAAAGACGCCATAGTATCTCGTGCTCAATAGAAAAATGGGTGGCATGGTTAGTATTTTTTAACTGAATACTGTGAAAATTTAGACAGAAAGCGCCGCCACGGTGCAGCAAACTGCCAACGCTGGTTGTGTGCTTAAAGCTCAATTTTTCAACTACCTGATTTAACTTAGCGACCCATCATTGTTGGCGAATATTTAATGAAAGACCTTACCACACGGCTATTGTTCGAATGGCACGGAAGTATGGATGTCCAGCCTTTTCTTGCTTCACTTAAATTAGTTGACATTTATCATAAGGTTGTGAGATAAAATAAAAATATAATAAACGTAAATTATAAGGATTACCCTATGTCATATCAAATGATGGTTCTAACTCATATTATTAAAAAGAAGAGTTATTGCACGGGAAACACTCAATTTTTAAAAGCAACGTCAAAAGATGAACTAATCTCAATTATTGTAAACCCCAATTTTCATGGTAATGCTACTACTACATTTAACACAAGCTTTAGGCCACTATTCAATATAAATGGAGATCCAAATGAATTAGGCTTTGTGTTATTTGAAGGGAACTGCAGAATAAAGGTGCAGGAGAACGCTCGCAAGTATGCTACAGGCAGAGTTTGTAATCATAGGACCAGAGCTCAAGGAAATCCTAAAAAGCAGTATTCTTTAGAGAGTAAGTTAAAACCTAAAATTATCACTGTATAAGCATGTAGATGACAATATAACGCCAGCTGAAGCAGACAAAAAATTGTTTTCTAAAATGTTAAACGAAGCGAAACGTAGCCAATTGTTTTTATTCCGTATAAACTTTTTGTTGAACTAAGCCGCTTTGCGGCAACACAGCCAAAAGTGCTGTATTAAAAAACTTTCGGACATAAACTTATTAAATTGTTAAAAATCAGATTGTTAGCCTAAAAAAGGTTTGGGTGCTGAGATGGTCGCTATGCCATGCTTAAAGCGTATCAACTAAAGCAAAAGTAGCCCTGTCTTTTTTCTAAGCGTATATAGGAAGCAAATGAATAATACAGATGATATCGTAAAAGTTCTAAGATATATCGAAGAGAATATGCGCGTAACGGACCAAACTTCAATTGAATACCTTGATGCACAAGGCAACATTGATCGTCTTAGTATTAGGCAAAATCACATAATCTTTGGACGTCGAGGTTCTGGTAAGTCACTACTGCTTAAATCTTTAGGGCAAAGGAGTGAATTTTCTTGTATTAGTGTAAATATGGAAGATTTTAAAGATATAAGTTTTCCAAACTCAATTATTCAAGTTCAGAAATCAATACTTAGGCAACTTTTGCCTATTGTGAAGAAAGTGCACGGTAAATACGCACTAGCATACTGGATGAAAGCATTACCTTTAAAGAGAAAGCTTACAAAGCAAATAAAAACACTTGATGAGAAATTAATCGATCCTGATGAATATGATAAGTCCTTCAAAGAAACAAAGGCTGGTAAGGTTTTTGGTAAGGGGAAAGGTAAAGTTGGAGGAAGTGGGTTTGAGTCAGGTTCTGAAGCATCTGAAGAGATAGAAACATCAAAACAAATTAAAATCGATAAGCTTGATATTTTAAAGAATAAATTAACCGATATTAAAGAGCTGTTTTCTGAGGTGGCGGCGTTTATTGGTAAGGATATCTACCTGATACTAGATGACTTTTATTTTATAAGGAAGGATGAGCAACCCTATTTTTTAGATTTTTTTCATAGAGTATCAAAGAATACTCCTTTATATCTTAAAGTCGCTACTATAAAGCATCGAAGTAAACTTTATGTTCAAGATAGCAGCTATATTGGTGTAGAGATCCCTCATGACGCGCAACCGCTAAATCTCGACTATAGTCTTCAAGATTTTGATGCTTTAGTAACTTTCATGAAAAAATTACTAAAGCATATTAATGAGAAAGTTGGCGTTGAAATCGACTATAGTAAATTGATAACTGATAATGCATTTAGATTTTTATGTCTAGCATCAGGCGGAGTGCCGAGAGATTTTTTTAGCCTTCTGATTTCCTTAGGTCCATCACTTGGTGGCGGAAAATCAATTTCAAAACCAAACGTTATTGAGAAAGCTATTGAAAGTGTTGCAAATAAGATGGAACACTTCAAAAAAGATGCAGCAAATGAAGATGTTTTGCTTGAGCATTATTTATGGATAATTAAAGGGGACATAATTGATAATAAAAAATGGAATGCATTCCTCCTTTCAAATTCAGAAGTTCAAAACCACCCTCAAATTAATCAAGCCATTAAAGAATTAGTAGATTTACGGTTTCTTCATTTGGTAAATCCTAATATTAGCGCATCAAATAGTGATGGAACTCGTTATTCTGCTTACATGTTAGATATAGGTTTATTCCCCAATGCCAATCCAAGAGGCTTTCATCAGGTTGAGCCGGGCCAAAAAGATGAACATCATAGAGTAGATAAAATACGATCAGCTCCCAAATTAGATCTTGGTAGTTTTAGTCAAAGAATTTGTGAGCTTAAAGCACCGTTGGAATTAGAATTGACTGACTGAGATGTCGCAACATAACGAGACGTTGCATTCGTACTAGAGACAGTTATCGCATTTTTGCTAAAAGAAAAATCGGTAAAAACAGCACCAACTTACTCGCTGGTGAACACGGCGACTAAACTTATTTCATGCATGGGAGTATTTATGGCAAGAAAAAAAGCATCGTTACCAATAACAGTAATTCCTCTTGAGCTAGCAGTGAATCAACAAGAAGCGGAGATAAAAATTACTGATAGAATTAACAAAAGTAATGAATTATTAGAAATTACAATTCAAAACTCTCAGCAATTACATGATGCAGGCAAAGAGTATGCAAAGTGGGATGATTTTAATAAACAATTACTAAAACGGCTTTTTACATCAGAAGAATTGTTTCTAGAGTATAATCGATACAAAGGTGGAATGAGTATTCTTAGGGGAGAAAAATCACTAGGTGAAAAAAGAAATGATTTTACTGTAAAGGTAGAAGATAAATGCCACCGTCTTGAGTCAATAATTGAAAGATTGGAATTAATTCCAGAATCTAGAGAACTCATTTCAGTCAATTCCATTCAAAATGACAAATCTAAAAATGTTAATTATTCACAAATATTTATAGTCCATGGTCATGATGATTCTGCAAAATTAGAAGTTGCTCGATTCATTGAGAAATTAGGATTCGAGCCAATAATTATTCATGAGCAACCTAATGCTAGTAAAACAATTATTGAAAAAATTGAAGCGTTTTCCAATGTTGGTTTTGGTGTCGTCATATATAGCCCATGCGATATTGGTGGTAAAAACAAGGATAATCCTGAACTTGCAGGTCGCGCAAGGCAAAATGTGGTTTTTGAGCATGGTTTCCTTATTGGTAAGCTCGGTCGTTCTAAAGTTTGTCCTCTTGTTACTGGAAATGTTGAAACCCCTAACGACATTTCGGGTATTGTTTATACATCAATGGATACAAGTAATTGGCAAATTGCTTTGGCAAAAGAATTAAGAACTGCAGATTATGCTGTTGATATGAATGATGTGATTTAAGAATTAAGTTACTCAACAAGGACAAAAGCGGGGTACCCAAACTTTTTGATAAATAACCAAACCAAAACGGCTAGACAATTTCCAACCATTTTTATTGCTCAATCAATTCCTTTAGCAAGTGGAAACATGGAGCGACAAATTTGTCAGGAAAAATTTGAACGTTGGAGTTTACGACAACGACCTGAAAGGCGTAGGGCAGGACGCCCGGTGTCATTTACGGCAGTTCAGGTTTATGAGCGGGTAAGCTCTGCTTGCCCTTTGATTTCATTAGGCTCGGCTCTGCACATGGATGTGCTGTCTGAGCCGGTGCGTTAAGAAGTTATTGAGCGGACAAGAATAAAAAACGTTTCGGACGGCACTCTTTTGGTTACTTTGCTCTTGATGTTGAAAGAGCATGACTCCCTCGAACTGCGAAACTGAGTTTCGGTTTCTCATCGTCTACACGCCGTCAAGGGCGGAATACTAACAATGAAAGTTATATTAAAAGCTCACAAGCGAATGCTTACGAATAAGGAATACGGTACCGATCAAAGGGCTGAACCCCATCTATGAAAGTGAAACCAATCATCACAAGCACTAGCAAGGATAAAACAAAGCGGCTACTATTTATCCGCATTCCGAATATGCCTATTCGACGCTTTATCTGGAATACTTTCCGGCACTGGCCGCTGCTCTGCAAGTAAATGTTTTATCGCTAAAATAGGATGACTTAATAACATTCTGGGTCCTGCGTAACGCATAATGATTCTGGCCTGTTCGCGTTGCGCTGTTTTATAACAATGAATAGGGCATTTATTACAGGTCGGTTTATTCTGTCCGTAGGGACAACGGTCTAATTTTTCATTGGCATATAAGATAAATTCAGCATAGCAAGCGCAGAGTGTTTTTTGTCCTGACATTAGAGCTGTACTACTGTGATGTTTTTGACAGTAAATAGCCACCATCGCCTTAATGGTCTTAAATTCCAACCCCAGTTTTCCCGGTAAAGTATGTTCGCTCATATATTAAATTACAGTTTATGGATTAGCCTATAATCATACTTTCAATTCACGTAGAATACAGGTCATCAACCTTTTTTATTGGCGAGTCCTTCACTTTGATCTCATCTTTTTTTCAGCCTTGGGTGCCTTAAGAGGAAAACCCTCAGTATGAACTTTTTCGAATTCTAGCAGAAAAATACGATAAATCGATAATACTTGATGATAAAATGGCATAAAAAAAATATTTAAACGGAATAAAAACAGTTGGTTATGTTTCGTTGATCAACACGTTTAACCAACAATTTTTGTCCGCTTATGTGGGCGTTAAATGTAATGATAACCGCAGTGTTATTTAATATGGGTACTTTATGAAAACTGTGATTTTCCACATAATGAGCACTTTTAGATGGCTTATTGTGACTTCCTCAAACATCTTATCTGCATTAATGATTTTTGTTTTAATTTTCTCTCTGTTTAATGACACATCAAATCAGACTGCTAACCTAATCATAACGTTTATGGTTGCTGTTTTGTCAGGTGCGTTTTCATGGTACTACGATCTACTTCTTAAAAATTTAGAGCCATAAAATAATAAAATCAAGAGTAGAGCTAAAAAGGTCATGGGGTTGCCCATTGTGAATGGGTTGCCTTTTGCTTCCTTTTTTTGGCTGTTCAAAGAGCATGAATAGCTAGAACTGCGAAACTGCCTTTCGGTTTCTTATTGTCTACACGCCGTCAAGGGCGGAATACCAACAATAAAAGTTAAATCAAGCGCCAACAAGCGAAAGCTTACGAATAACCAATGCGTTATTAACATAGTAGATTCAATTTTAAAGTGCATTACCATGCATAAAAAAGTAACACGCCGTCAGGGCGGAGTACCAACAGTGAAAGTGACACCAAAAGCTCTTAAGCGAAGGCTTACAAATAACCAGTACGGTATTTCCATTACAGTGCGGAGCATGGGAACGAGCATGAGAAACCAAACGTTTTGCTGCTAGTGCTTTGCTCGCTCATATATTAAATCACAGTTTATGGATTAGCCTGTGATCATACTTTCAATTCAAGTAGAATACAGATCATCCGCCTTTTTTATTGTAGAGTCCTTAACTTTGATCTCATCTTTTTTTTCAGCCTCGGGTGCCTTAAGTAAACAACTGCCTTTTTTTATCTCTCGGGATGCGCAGATTGAAATGGCTGACGCTGTCACACAGGCCATTACAAAAAAACAAAATTTAGTCGTTGAAGCTGAAACGGGGACGGGTAAAACCTTTGCCTATTTAGCGCCAGCGTTATTAACTTTTGATAAAGCCTCCAGTGAAAAAATTATTATTTCGACGGGCAGTAAAGCGCTACAGGAACAGCTGTTCTTAAAAGATTTACCCTTATTAATGGCCGCGACTAATTTCACTGGTTCCGTGACTGTCTTAAAAGGGCGCAGCAACTACCTTTGTAATGAACGTCTGGCGCGTTTTATGCTGGAAACCAAACAGCGGGAAAAAGCATTACAAATAGAGCTGATAAAAATAAAAAACTGGTCGCTTACCAGTAAAACCGGCGACTTGGCTGAGATCAAAGATCTGGCTGAAGATGCATTGATTATTCCCTCTATTACCAGTAACAATGACAACTGTTTAGGCCGTGAGTGCCCCAGTTTTGATGACTGTTTTATTGTTAAAGCGCGCAAAAAAGCCATGGATTCAGACCTTGTGGTGATTAATCATCATCTGTTTTTTGCAGACTTAGCCGTTAAAGAAACTGGCTTTGGAGAGCTGATCCCCGAGGCGGGGGTTTATATCTTTGATGAAGCCCACCAACTGCCCGATATTGCCAGCCTGTATTTTGGCGAATCCCTGTCCAGCCGGCAGTTAATAGAGCTTGCTAAAGAGATAGAGTTTGTTTATCGCACTGAGCTTCGTGAAGCAAAACAGATGTCTAAAGCGGCGGATCAGCTACGTTTAAGTGCATTAGATTTCCGGATGGCCTTTGCGATTGATAAAGGCACGGGCAGCTGGCGTGATAAGTCTAAAGAGCGGGTGATGCAGCTGCATGTTGATCGTATCCTGCAGGTGATGGATTTTTTAAAGGAAGTGATCCTTGAACGCTTAGGTAAAAGTGACGTTTTAGACCATTGTTTTGAGCGTTTAACCCAATTCACCCTGTTATTTAAAAAACTCAACAGTGTGAATGAAAGTGGGTTCAGTTACTGGTTTGAGTGTACAAAACAACATTTTTCATTAAATATCACCCCATTAAGTGTTGCACAGCGTTTCCAGGCCGAATGTGAAAAAAAACAGGCCAGTTGGATTTTTACCTCGGCAACGTTATCCGTGAAAGGCAAGTTTGATCATTTTACTGAGCTGCTCGGTTTACAAGAAAGCCAGTGTTTACAGTTAGCCAGCCCCTTTGATTATGCAAAGCAGAGTTTATTTGTGGTCCCCCGGTTATTACCTGAGCCGGGCACACCGGGATTGGCCGATAAGCTGGTAGAACAACTTGCGCCGGTTATTCGCGCCAGTAAAGGGCGTTGTTTCTTTTTATGTACCAGTCATGCCATGATGAATCAGCTGGCGGCCGGGTTTCGTCAAACATTGACCTTTCCGGTCCTGTTGCAGGGGGAAAAAAGCAAACAAGCACTGCTTGATGAGTTTATTAACCACGGTAATGCCTTATTGGTGGCAACCAGTAGTTTTTGGGAAGGGGTGGATGTGCGTGGACAGGTATTATCCTGTGTTATTATCGATAAAATTCCCTTTACCTCTCCTGAAGAGCCTTTATTAAAAGCGCGGATGGAAGATGCGCAATTAAAGGGTAAAGATCCCTTTGCCGAAGTGCAATTACCACAAGCTGTTATTACTTTTAAACAGGGCGTCGGGCGATTGATTAGGGCGGAAAAAGATAAAGGTGTATTGATCGTTTGCGATACACGTTTGGTGACCCGTAAATATGGTAATCTCTTTCTCAATAGTTTACCTTGCATGCCGCGTACTCGCTCCTTAGATAATGCAATCGATTTTTTAAAAACGATTGATTAGTTATCATTAATATTAACTAGATTCCTGCACAACAGCAGGCACTTCGAATAAATCAAATTTCCCTGTCCCGAGGGAACCCACTGGAATAGATAGGCTAAATATGTTCAAAAAGTTAAATGTGTTATGTGTCGATACTTCAACGGAAGCGTGCTCAGTTGCGGTGCTTTGCCAAACGGCGGCGGGGCAAGTCATCAATGATCAATTTATGCTGGCACCGCGTGAGCATACAACAAAAATTTTGCCCACGGTCGAGCAAGTCTTACAATCCGCGGGAGTAAACTTATCTGATATGGATTTTATTGCTTATGGCCGTGGGCCGGGCAGTTTTACCGGGGTGAGAATAGGTATCAGCATTGCACAGGGTTTAGCCTTTGGCAGTGAAAAAAATATGGTGGGTGTTTCAACATTACAGGCGATGGCACAACAAGCCTTTAAGATGAAGGGCGCTCAGGATGTCTATGCGGCGATTGATGCGCGGATGGGTGAGGTTTATTTTGGGCATTACCAATTAGATAAAAAATTAATGGTGTTAGTGAATGATGAGGTGGTGATCAAACCGGCTGACTTAATCGCACGGCAGGAAAACATTGCTGAAAATGCTGTGTTAGTGGGCTCTGGTTGGGCGGCTTATCCTGAATTATCCGAGCACTTTAACGCGCCTGAAGAAACAGAAATCGAGTTTCCCAGCGCAAGATTTATGCTCGATGAAGTGATTAACTGCATCGATAAATCATTAGATATTTTACCTGAACTGGCAACCCCTGTTTATTTGCGCGACAAGGTGACTTGGAAAAAATTACCCGGGCGCGAATAAGGTGTTATTTTTAATGAGTCTCTAGTCTGCTATTTATAAAAGGAATTTTTGATGTTGCGTGTTATTTTTTGCTTTTTTTTATTGTTGACCAGTCTAAGTTGTATTAGTCAGGCTTACCGCATTAATTTGACATGTCAACAGGCAGAGAAATTAGGTCAGCTGATATGGAAAAATGAAGGCCAGCAAAAACAGGAAAATCTGACCACCTGGAATAAAAATGAAGATTTCCCGTCATTGGGTTTGGGGCATTTTATTTGGTACCCGGGGGTAGAAAAAGGTCCCTTTAAAGAGCAGTTCCCTGAATTATTGCAATTTTTTAAAAATAGTGGCGTTGTTCTACCCGCGTGGCTTGCGCGCAGTGAGCAGGCTCCATGGAAAAGTCGCGAACAATTTTACCGGGAATTTGACCAGCCACAGTTGACCGAGTTAAGACTTTTACTAAATAAGCATTCTGATTTACAAGTGCAGTTTATTATAAAACGTTTAGAAACCGGTATTCCATTGATACTCCTTAATAGTAATAAAACGGAAATGAAAGTAATTCATTACCAGCTTGCCCGTTTAACGGCTTTGCCTGAGGGTATTTTTGCGCTATTGGATTATATTAATTTTAAAGGTGAGGGGGTTTTGTCAAAAGAAGCTTACCAGGGACAGGGATGGGGATTAAAACAAGTTTTATTAACCATGCCGCTTAAATACGATGATCCTCTGCGTGCATTTGCTTTATCGGCCGATGAAGTATTAACCCGTCGTGTTAAAAATGCCCCAAGCAATGAGTTGCACTGGTTAAAGGGCTGGCGAGTGCGAGTGCACGGTTATCAAAGTATTATGGTTAATTAATACCAAAAGAACTAAAAAGGTAATCACGCTTGCTGGTTAAAATTACCCCTAACTGCGTTGTGAGCTTTATTCAGAACGTCCTGTTCTTCACCGCTTAGTGGCCAGCTGAAGCTGTTCAAAATCGTTCCAGACGATTTTATGTATTCAGAACGTGCTGTTCTTCACCACGTTGTGGCCAGCTGAAGCTGTTCAAAATAGTTCCGTACTATTTTGTGAAGGAGAATAACGATCGAATGCAATTCTCGCCTTGTTAGTGCTGATTTTTCCTTCGCAATACTTGATCACTTCATTAATTCCTTTGGTATAGCTAACTTATATGATTTTATTGTTTTTGTTTAACAGATACAGAGTACAATAAATACAATATTATTTTATCCACTTTTTATGAAAGGTTTTACTTATGTTTTATCAAATTATGCGCAGTTTTTTATTTATGTTAAATCCTGAAAAAGCCCATGACTTTTCAATCAAACAATTAAAGTTAACCCAGGGCACTGCCTTAGATTTTATCTATCGTCAGAGGGTCCAGCAAAGACCAGTGCAGGTCATGGGTTTAACTTTTCCAAATTCAGTGGGTTTGGCTGCGGGTTTAGATAAAAATGGCGAATGTATTGATGCCTTCGGCGCAATGGGTTTTGGGCATATTGAAGTGGGTACGGTAACTCCCGTTGCACAGCCCGGTAATGAATCTCCACGTATGTTCAGAGTATTGGAATCTGACGGTATTATTAACCGTATGGGCTTTAATAATGAGGGTGTCGAAAATTTAATTAAGAATGTGAAAGAAAGTAATTTCAAAGGTGTTATTGGTATTAACATAGGTAAAAATTTCTCAACACCGGTGGAACAGGGAAAAGAAGATTATTTGTTATGCATGGATAAAGTTTATCCTTATGCCGATTACATTGCGGTTAATATTTCTTCACCTAATACGCCCGGATTACGTTCGCTACAGTATGGTGATGCACTGAATGAATTGCTTGCTGCGCTCAAAATACGTCAAGCTGAACTGCAAGTTAAATACAATAAATATGTGCCAATTGCCTTAAAAATTGCACCGGATCTCAGTGACCAGGAGATTGTCTCAATCGCCAAATCATTGCTCGAATACAAAATTGACGGTTTAATTGCGACTAATACTACCCTTGATCGTGACATGGTTAAAGGTATGTCGCATGCAGGTGAGGCGGGTGGTTTAAGCGGCCGTCCTTTGCAAAATAAAAGTACCGCTGTGATTGCAAAATTTGCCGCGCAATTAAAAGGAGAGATTCCCATTATTGGCGTGGGTGGCATTGATAATGTGATTGCTGCCAAAGAGAAAATACAAGCAGGTGCAAGTTTAGTGCAGATCTATTCCGGTTTTATCTACCATGGCCCTCAATTAGTTAAAAATATTGTCAATAATATTTAATTTATAATACCGCTCTGTTTGTGCAGAGCAGTGATAGGTGAAAGTGACTTTGTGTAAAAAAACGCATCGAATAATTGATTTTAGACCGCAAGCAAATTGGTATTGGCTGTTTGATCATAATAGGGCGATATTAACCCTCAATATGGGGGATAGAGTTATTGATATTGTGTATAAACCCGAAATGCTGATATTAAAATTTGATCAACCAGTCTTTTTTACTATTGAAGATGTTGCTAATTATATGGATCTTTTTGAAGGTCCTGCATTAGGCGATTATTGGCCAGCTTTAAGATCTCAGATTATTCTGCATGCCTTAGTTGCTAACCAGTTCCACAAACCTATTATGCCCAAAAATTGGTTATTTGAATCGAGTGTTGGTGAACAACCGCGCGTTCATAAAGGTGACCATATAATATTAAAATCATCCGCTATTAAAGAAGCCAAAAAGTATTTTGTTTTAGATAATGATGAGAATTTTATTTTATGCATGCTGATTGAAAAATCACATGGATTAACTTTTAATCGAAATTTTGTACAGTTTCAGATAGTTAAAGTGACTTATGACAAAATATTCGCAACTAAGGCTGACTGTAATACATTAAGTCAGTATGTTTAATGATATAAAGTAGTTGTTATTGACGTTAATTAGAACACTCTGTTTTTATTAGTATTGATATATTTTTTTTTAATTGTTATGCTCCAATTTTTATGCTACTGCCAGTATGAAAATTGTTATGCTATTGTCAGTATAACAATTTTTATTGCGGTTTGTGTGGCCTTCCTGTGTAACTATTATTATCCTTAAGCGGACGTTTGCTTAATTTATATTTTTATACGTTTTGGCTATAACTATTTTAATCACACCTCAAGGATTTAAATGAATACTGATACTCATGTTTCCAATCGATGGTCAAGTCGATACGCGTATATCTTAGCTGCAACGGGTGCTGCAGTTGGACTGGGTAATATATGGAAATTTCCCTATATCATGGGTGAAAATGGCGGTGGCGCGTTTGTTTTTGTCTATCTTTTATGTATATTTCTGATCGGTGTCCCGGTCATGATGGCCGAAGTTGTTATTGGTAAACGTGGGCGTTCAACGCCTGCCAATGCTATGACTCATGTTGCAACCGAGTCGGGTCACTCATCTCATTGGTCGATTATTGGCTCAATTGGGGTGTTAGCGGGTTTCTTGATTTTAAGTTTTTATGCGGTTATTGCAGGTTGGGCAGCAGCTTACGTGTTTTTTGCCGGTGCCGGCGAATTTAGCGCGGCGGCTGCGGATCCTGCTACTAATGCCGATGTAATAGGGGCTTTATTTACTGATTTGATTACCAGCGTACCCCAACTTCTTATCTGGACAACCTTAACCATTGTCGCTGTTGTTTACGTGATCTCTAAAGGTGTCAAAGAGGGACTGGAAACGGCAATTACTTATTTAATGCCGACTTTATTTATATTACTTTTTGGTATTATGATTTACTCGGCCATTGTGGGTGATTTTGCTGCTGCCTTTACCTTTATGTTCCACATTGACTTTTCGCAACTGACGATTGAAGGGGCATTAGTGGCATTAGGTCATGCCTTTTTCACCCTTAGTTTAGCGATGGGTATTATGATGATTTATGGCGCCTATTTACCTAAAGGCGTTTCAATTGTTAAAACCTCAATGATGATCGCTGTTGCTGATACTGTTGTTGCATTAATTGCGGGACTTGCTATTTACCCTATCGTGTTTGCGCATGGTTTGGAGCCAAGTGCCGGACCCGGGTTATTGTTTCAATCACTTCCTCTTGCCTTTGGTTCAATGCCTTTTGGTGATTTTGTGGGGGTTTTATTCTTTGTGATGGTGGTTTTTGCTGCATTCACTTCTGCTATTGCACTGCTTGAATCTCCTACTGCTTATTTAGTAGAGCGTCAAAATGTAAGTCGTACTAAAGCGGCTATTATTGCAGGTGCTGCAGTTTGGATATTGAGTTTATGTACTATCTACTCATTTGCCGGTGCGGAATGGACAAAACTGTCTTTTGGTATGGGTGGGGATATATTTGAGTTTTTAGATTACCTTACAGCCAATATTTTATTGCCTCTGGGTGGCATATTAATATCAATCTTTGCCGGTTGGGTCATTAAACCAGAGATTTTAAAAGAAGAGTTTAACTTATCTGATAAATATTTTGCTATTGTATTAACACTTCTACGTTATGTTGCTCCAATAGGTATTTTACTCGTATTTTTAAATGCGATAGGTCTTTTTAAGTAATCTCTATGCAGACCACTCGACGCTATCTTCAAGTGTAAGCAATAGATAAAAACCGTTTGGGTAAAACCAAACGGTTTTTTTTAACAAAAAAAAGCAGCTCATTGAGCTGCTTTTTTATTGTGCACATTTTTTTGAAAACTAATCCATTTTTACTGCACGTAAAATAACAAACTTTTTGTTCTGGCTAACGATTTCACAGTTGCCAAAGATACGCTCGAGTTTGTCCTGATAGTTAAGATGGTGGTTACCCACTATCACTAATTCACCATTATCGACTAAACAGAAATGGGCATCATTAAACATGCTCCAGGCAATCTGATCGGTGATTGTTTGTTGCTGATGAAAAGGCGGGTTACATAAAATCAGATCATAGCTGCGGGGTTTGAAACCCACTAATCCGTTATTAACCACAAATCGCGCATTTTCAGCTTGTTCTTCAGGTAAATTTTTCTGCATGTTAATACGGGCAGAATCAATCGACATGTAGGACTCATCAATAAAGGTGATTTGTGCTTTCGGATATGCGGCAGACGCCGCCATACCAATAATTCCGTTACCACAACCTAAGTCTACAACCTTAGAAAAATCGCCTTTAGGCAGATTATCCATTAAGAAACGACCGCCAATATCTAAGTGGTTACGAGAAAATACATTGGCATGGTTATGGATTTTCCAATCAAGCTTTTCAATTTCCCAGGTAATTGCTATCTCTTTTTCGGGTACTTCTTTAATTATTGGTAAGCTGAAAATTAAACGTGATTTCTTTTTCGCCAATGATGTTTTGGTTGTGCCGATATATTTTTCAAATAAATCTAGAGTAGAGTTATGAATCATATTGACTTTACCGGCCGCCACAACGATAGTTTCAGGCGTTATAACTGCATGTAATTTTTGTAACATTTCTTCAAGGTAAGAAAGTGTTTTAGGTATTTTAATCAAGACAATTTTTACGTTTTCAGGAAACTGCTGCAGACTGTCCTGTAAAAGAAGATTTTCTTCCGGGCAACGATTACGCTGCATATTTAGCTTGATTGAATTAATGGATAAGTATGAGTCTGAAACAACAGTACGCTGAAATGCTTGCAGGTAACAAGTCAGTGCGCCGAAGCTGTCGTTAACAAGCAATATTTGCTCATTTTCATTTAGCTGTTTTTGCAGTTCATTTTCAGAGAAGTAATTGATGAGGTATTCATCAGCAGAATCCCATGCTTGTAATGTTTCATTTTTTATTCTTGGGTGACGATGCAGAACCAAAGTTTGGTCTGCAATGTTCAGTGCTTCATTCATAGGATTTTGCTCAGTGTTTAAAATAGTGTCAATATAAAAAATCCATTTTAACGTGAACCAGCCCATTAGGTAAGTAATATTGTCATTTGCGGCATAATTAATGAATTTTATAAATCTATTTACTGAATAAATGAGCGACCAATCAAACTTTTTTTTACGCTTAAAGAGGGGCATAATAGCGCCATCTTATTTTGTTACCCAAAATACTTGCGGATGCATCTTCGAGTCATTTGGGTAACCCTCCTTTAAAGGACTTATTATGCCGATTAAAAAAGCGCTATTAGAGCGTAGCAATGCTGCTTGTGAACTCTGTGGCAGTACTTCTGAGTTATCTGTTTTCGATGTACCACCTGTGGCCGAGCCTAACTCGGATAAAGCTGTTTTAGTCTGTGCTACCTGTTTACCACAAATTGAAAAAAATACTGAGATGGACAGCAATCACTGGCGCTGCCTTAATGACAGTATGTGGAGCCAGGTACCGGCTGTTCAAGTGCTGGCGTTCCGCATGTTAACAAGACTTGCTAAAAACGAAGGTTGGGCACATGACTTGTTAGATATGATGTACATGGAAGATGAAACGAAAGCCTGGGCCGATTACAATGTTGCCGCAGATCAAATCGAAGCAGTGGCAGCGACACGTGATTCAAATGGTACTGTTCTGGCCGGGGGGGACAATGTCACCTTAATTAAAGATCTTGACGTGAAAGGCAGTAGCTTTACCGCTAAACGCGGTACGCCGGTGCGTAATATCTCACTAACGGATAATCCGGAACAGATTGAAGGCCGTGTGAATGGGGTACGTATTGTCCTATTAACGCAATTTATTAAGAAAATGCCGCAGGACTGAACAAAAAATAGTTTTAATTCATTTTTTTATAAGGTTAACCCAGCCGTTGTGGACTCTTGTTGAAAAATAATCTAGCAACGGTGGCGCTACTTGGCACAAAGGCGAATAAAAACAGTTATTCGCTTTTTGTGCCGACATTAAAAAAGTTATCTACAGCACTTTCCAAAGCATTTGCTCATTGGCTTTAATCGGCACCACTTGCTGGTTACCAAAACTCATTGACGCAGGCACATCCCAAGCTGATTTCTCAAGGGTAATAGTATCGCTGTTACGTGGTAGATTATAAAAATCAGGGCCGTTAAAACTGGCAAAGGCTTCTAATTTATCCAATGCACCGGCTTGTTCAAAGACTTCTGCATATAATTCAATGGCTGCATGAGCGGTATAACACCCCGCGCAACCACAAGCCGCTTCCTTACGGTTAACCGCGTGTGGAGCAGAATCGGTGCCTAAAAAGAATTTTTTAGCGCCACTGGTTGCAGCTTTTATTAATGCTTGCTGGTGAATATTACGCTTTAAAATAGGTAAACAGTATAAGTGTGGACGAATTCCGCCTACTAACATATGGTTACGGTTAAACATTAAATGGTGGGCGGTAATAGTTGCTGCAACATTGTCGCCTGCATTATTAACAAAGTCTACCGCATTCGCCGTGGTGATATGTTCCAGAACGATTTTCAGATTGGGATAGGATGCAACGATCGGGGCAAGGACTTTCTGTAAGAAAATCTCCTCACGGTCAAAAATATCAATGTCACTGGCGGTGACTTCACCGTGAATCAGTAGCAGCATGCCGACCTCCTGCATCGCCTGCAGAGCCTCTTTTATTTTTTCAACCGAGGTAACACCTGATTCTGAGTTGGTAGTGGCACCTGCCGGGTATAATTTGGCAGCATAAATTTGTCCCGATGCTTTGGCTTTTTTTATCTCATCAGCGCTGGTGTTATCGGTTAAATAGAGGGTCATTAATGGTTTAAAGCCAGCCTTCGGCTGCGCCGCAAAAATTCTGGCCTGATATGCAAGTGCTAATGCAGTATTTGTTACGGGCGGTACAAGGTTAGGCATAATAACTGCGCGGCCCATATAACGGCTGGTATCACGCACAGTGTCCTTTAGTACTTCACCGTCGCGCAAATGCAAGTGCCAATCATCGGGGCGGGTTATTGTTCTTGTTGTGGTCATTGAATTATCTCCATTAATTTTTAACTATTTTACAAGTATCCAGCGGTGAACTAAAGGCAATTTTACGCTTCATTGGCCTGCACCTTGTAGTTAACGCCAAATTGCTTCGGTATATCAGTACTGCACTGGCATTGCCGTTTCAGGATGGATTGTTTATTTCTACCGATAAAATATTTTATGGTGTTGACTGATTCACATTAATATCGCCCATAACGTGCTAAATTATTAAGGAATATGCAATATTCTCTACCATACTGGGGTGAACTATTGAAAATAAGAAATAAACAAAGAGAAACTATGAGCCGGTTTGTGCAATTTGTGACAGTTTTAATGATCTTATTAACCAGCAGTATAACGGTTGCACGACAACCGGAATGGTTAAGTGAACTTAATCTGAGCGAGTATCAGAATAAAGTGGTCTACTTGGATTTTTGGGCATCATGGTGCGGGCCATGCCGGCAATCTTTTCCGTGGTTAAATGCGATGCACAGCAAATACCGGGATAAAGGGCTGGTTATTATTGCCGTCAATCTTGATAAAGATTCAAACAAAGCCGATCAATTTATTAAAGCCTTCCCCGCTGACTTTCTGTTGTACTCTGATCCTAAAGGTATTAGCGCGCAAAAATATAAAATTACTGCTATGCCGAGCTCGTATCTGTTTTCCGGTAAGGGTGAACTGGCAGAAAAGCATCTCGGATTTGAAAAAAGTGAAGTGGCTCGCTATGAGAAAAATATTGTTAAATTATTAGATCAATTGGCAGGCGACAATGGAAACAGGCCCTAGCACCTGTTTCCCGGGATAATACCCGCTCTGAAAAGCGGCGCCGCGTCCATTTATTAAGGTTTTAAAGCCTGTTTTAACGCGGTTAAAAAAGTCTCAATGTCGATTCGACTAATACCCAAATGAGTCACTAAACGAACCGGGTTCCCTGTGCTCAATATTATACCCTGCTCTTTTAACGTATCCTGTAATTTTTGCTGATTGATCGCCGGATCAAGTTTGGCAAAAACCATATTGGTTTGTACTAATGCCGGATTGACCGTAAAACCTTCGAGTAATGATAACTGCTGGGCAAGATAATGCGCATTAGCATGATCTTCTGCTAAACGGGTTACATTCTCTGTTAAGGCATATTTACCTGCCGCCGCTAAAATACCCACCTGACGCATCCCACCGCCCAACACTTTACGCCAGCGACGGGCTTTTGCGATTAATTTCTTATCACCTAACAAGAGTGAACCGATCGGAGCCCCTAACCCTTTTGATAAACAGATGCTCATTGAATCAAAATATTGACTGATTTCTTTAATATCAACGGCTAATGCAATGGCTGCGTTATATACCCGGGCACCGTCAAGGTGCAGCTGTAATCCATGAAGGTTCACGAATGTGCGAGCCTGTTGCAGATAAGCAAGTGAGAGCACTTTTCCATTGATCGTATTTTCAAGACTTAATAATGTGGTACGGGCAAAATGCGGATCGACAGGCTTAATGGCCGAGGCGAGTTTTGCAAAGGAAAGGGAACCATCATTTTCATTTTCGATAGGCTGTGGCTGAATCGATCCTAATACTGCCGCACCACCGCCTTCAAATTTATAATTATGTGCCTGCTGACCGCAAAGGTATTCATCACCGCGTTCACAGTGTGCCATCAACGCCAATAGATTTGCCTGCGTGCCGGAGGTGCAGAAAATGGCAGCTTCAAAACCATGACGTTCTGCAGCCCATTGTTCTAAATCATTGACGGTTGGATCGTCACCATAAACGTCATCACCCACCGGGGCATAGATCATCGCCTGCAGCATAGCGGGCGATGGAAGGGTGACTGTATCAGAACGAAAATCAATCATTAGTTATTTTTCTCCTTTGGTATTATGATTTGTTTTGGTTATTATCCGTTTTTTGTATGCCTAAATAGTACACCTAATGAGATGCAAAACAATCCATTGCCAATCATGGGGAAAAGAAGCGATTAATATGCAGGTGAGCACTTTATAAACGGCATTGAATTTGCCTAATGTTAAAGATTAAAGATTAAAGATTAAAGATTAAAGCTCGAACAGAGCAACATGATATCAATCAGCTTATGAAAACCCGGGAAATTAAATCAATATTTAATGGCTGGACTTTTGACGGGTGTAAGTTGTAAAAAGGTGTCAATAAGTTATCAGCAGTATAGCGATCGGATCATAAAGCTTTCTGGCTAGCTGCTTAACAGCTTTTTTAACCAAGGCAGATTTAAAGTGTTATTATTGTACTCAGGGCAATAGAGTTAGTATTAGATATAGTTTCATGTTATTTTTTTACCTGCATATTAGTCTGTTTCTGATACAGACATCGAAATATTATCTTAATGCTTTAATTTAAGACATAATTTACCAATACAGGTTAAAAATTAGTCAGTTTTACTCTCTCAATAACTGCCATCGCGTGTATTGCGTGTATCGTGGGTGTTGAGTATTGGGATTATAATTGTGAAAATGCGATGAAGAAAAATTTAACTTATGAACAATTAGAAGCAAAGGTAACCCTGCTTGAAAAAAAACTTAAGCAGTCCGACCGTTTAATAAATACATCGGTAAAAGACTATCATTTTTTGCAAACCCTGGGCAATACTATTCCTACTCCGATCTATTTTAAAGATGCGCAGGGCATCTATAGAAGTTGTAATGATAGCTTTGCAGATATCATCTTTGGTGTGAGCAAAGACCAGATAATGAATCACTCATTATTTGATTTAGCACAATATATACCTGCTGAATTAGCGCCGGGTTATTATGCTAAAGATCAGTATTTATTCGAAAATCCAGGTAAGCAGGTTTATCAAGCATCGGTCAATTGTGCCGATGGTTTAGTTCGGATTTATGTGTTTCACAAAGCCACTGTACATGATAAAAAAAATAATGTGGTCGGTATTGTGGGTGTGATGCTTGATGTGACTGAGCTGGAAAATCAAAAGTTGGCGTTACAAGAAAAAAGTCAACAATTAGAAGTGCATTCTGAAACTGATCCATTAACCGGATTACATAACAGACGAAAATTTAACGATATATTTGCAAATAACTTAAGTATTGCAAAACGGCAAACACGATTATTAAATTTTGCCATTATTGATGTTGATAATTTTAAAAATTATAATGACACTTATGGTCATGTGGCGGGAGATAATGCGCTTATTCTATTGTCCCGTTTTCTGCAAAAGCGTTTATTGCGTGCCGATGATTATATCTTTAGATTAGGGGGGGAAGAGTTCGGTTTATTATTCTACAGTGATGATGAAGTTAGCGCCCGTGAATTTGCCAATAATATTCGACAAGGTGTAGAAAGTTTAGCAATTGACCATATTCAAAATGAAAATCATGAATTACTGACTATTTCGCTCGGCATAGTAACGATTAAACATAAGACTAAAAGTATATCAACGATTTATGAGCAGGCAGACAATTTAATGTACCGGGCTAAAAACAGTGGCAGAAATAGGATCTTAAGTCTGGTCATTTAATCCTGCCCCCAGCGCATCGATTGTTATACTGGGGGTCGCAGAGTTAACGCGCGCCGGGTGTTATTTGTCAGAACACTCGGCAAGTATTACTCATCCAAACGTTATGCTAGTTTAATCCTTTGTTTAGCCTTTGCCTAAACTGTCTTTATAATCTTGATAGTCAAAAGAGTTTAATAACTCAATTTCCCCATCGACACGCTTGTAGTAGATACTGGGCATTTTCAAACCGTTAAACCAATTTAGTTTGACCATGGTATAACCGGCAGAATCGAGAATATGTAATTTTTGCCCAATTTGCAGCGCTTCATCAAATTGTGTTTCACAGAATTGATCGCCTGCTAAACAGGAGCATGATCCTATAATATAGGGGAATGCTCCATCAGCGGAGGCCTCGCCAATCGAGGCTGGTTCATTGTAGATTAGCGTATCTAAACGATGGGCTTCTGTGGCACTGTCTACAATGGCTGTTTTTTTATTATTATCAACAATATCAATGACGCTGACCACCAGATCCGCGGTGCGGGTGATAATTGCTTCACCGGGCTCTAAGTAGAGTTGAAGCTGGTGTTTTTCACTAAAGGCTTTTAATGCCAGGGCCAGTTTTTCAATCGGGTAATCCGGCGCAGTAAAGAAAATCCCACCGCCTAAACTTAACCATTTAAGGTGGGTTAAATATTCTGCAAAGGTGTTCGAAATATAATCTAAAATTTCTATAAAGGCATCGGCATCTTTGTTTTCACAGTTCATATGAAACATAAAACCATCCACTTTATCAACAATGGATAAATCCAGTAAATCCTGTTTTACGCCTAAACGTGAGTAAGGGCGGGTTGGATTGGCAAGATCTTGACCGGCAACGCTGCGCTCAGGATTAATGCGCAAGCCTAAGGATGCAAAGGGATTGGCTGCCTCAAAATGTGTGGCCAACTGAGTTAATGAGTTAAAGATGATTTTGTCCGATAAAGGCGCAACGGTATTGATATCGTGGCTAGAATAACCCACGCTGTAGGCATGGGTTTCACCGCCAAAGGTCTCATGGCCTAGTTGAACTTCAAAAGGGCCGGAGCTGGTGGTGCCGTCTAAATAGGGTTTAATTGTGTCGAACGTTCCCCAGGTTGAAAAACACTTTAATGCTAATACTAATTTAGCCCCTGAAATTTTTTTCAGCTGTTTGGCTTTTTCAAGATTTTCAATCAGCTTTTTTTCATCGACCATAAAATAAGGGGTGGTTAATTGGTTTTCATTAAAGCGCATAATGGGAGTCTTTTTTTAGGTTAGAAAGTAGGAATAAAAACGAAGGCCGGAACCTTCGTTTAAAGTAAGCGGAGATTAAGCGTCTAGCTCTTGTACCTGCCAGGTTAAACCGACACTTGGCATTAGCGCTAAGAAATCATCTGGGTTGAGCTGTTCTACATTGAATAAACCCACATCATTCCATTTACCCTGAAAGTAAAGCAGGGCGGCGGTGATCGCAGGTACACCCGTTGTATAGGAAATTGCCTGATGTTCAACTTCAATATAAGATTCTTTATGGTCGCAAATATTGTAGATAAAGACACTTTTAGGCAGGCCATCTTTTTGACCGCGTATCCAGGTGCCAATACAGGTTTTACCCGTATAACCGGATGCAAGGGAAGTGGGATCGGGTAAAATAGCTTTTAATACCTGCAGGGGTTTAACCGTAATGCCTTCAGCTGTGGTAATGGGCTTAGGGCTTAGCAGGCCAAGATCACGCAGCATATTAAAATAATTAAGGTAGGAATCGGAGAAACCCATCCAGAATTCGATACGTTTAGCGGGAATATATTCAGCCAAAGAACGTACTTCATCATGTGCCATGGAGTACACTTTTTGCGGACCCACCACGGGGAAATCAAATTCCATCATACGACTATGGCAGGGAACACTTTTCCACTGCTGATTCTCAAAGTAAAAAGAATCACCTTGAATTTCTAATAAGTTGGTTTCAGGATCAAAGTTAGTGGCAAATTTTTGACCGTGATCGCCCGCATTAACGTCCATCACATCAATACTATCAATTTCATCAAACAGGTGCTTATGGGCATAGGTTGCAAAAACACTGACTACACCCGGATCACAACCCGTACTTAAAATACCCGTAATACCGGCTTCTTTAAAACGTTCGGCAAAGGCCCATTGCGGATCATAAGCTTCAGGAACTTGTTGTCCGGGACTGCATAAATCTGTCGCAACCGAGGTATCAAGGTAAGCGGTTTTAGTTAAAACACAGGCTTCCATAATATTGACGTTCACCCAAGGGGGGCCCGCATTGATCAGTAAATCGGGTTTGACTTCATTAATAAGTTTAACCAGGGCATTAAGATCATCGGCATTAACCGCCACTGCTGATATTTTTTTAGTGGTGTCTTTCAGATTATTACGTCCTTTAATAGAGGTAATAATTTTTTCACATTTAGAAATAGTGCGGGAAGCTAGGGTGATATCGCCAAATACATCATTATGCAGGGCACATTTATGGGCAATAACCCAACCAACGCCACCGGCGCCTATCTGTAATACTGACATTTTAAAGTCCTTGTTAAGAGATAATACCCAATCCACTTATTGAATCTTCTCTTGAGTGGAATGGGTATTATCTATATTTTTCTGTAAGTTATAAAAAAATAAAAAGGTGATCATTTAATTATTTTGGGTATTAGGTATTAGGTATTAATTGTTGTGCATGCCTTTCGATTTTTTTAAATAAATTATCAAAATTGTTTAATGTTAAACAGGGGTTTAACAGGGTAAATTTAAGATAAAGTTTGCCATCAACTTTGGTTTCGCCAATCACAGCATCGCCACAGGTTAATAATTGCAAACGTAATTTTTGCTGTAGCTGATTAAACTCATTAAGCGTTAATAGACCTTGATATTTTGTGCTTAAGCGAAATAAAACCGTTGATAATAATGGCTCACAACAAAGCTCAAAATGGCTGTTTTGCTGCACAGATTTTGCCACCGCCTGAGTGAGTTCAATTAACTTGTCGTACATTTCACCCAATGTATTAGCACCGACCCCTTTTAAGGTCATAAACATTTTCAATGCATCAAAACGTTTGGTTGTAGCAATACTTTTATCAACCAGGTTAGGCAGATCATCACCTTCCCGGTTAAGGTAATCTGCATGGTGCAACAGACTTTTAAAGTGTGTTTTATTTTTAATTAATAAAGCGCCGCAACTGATGGTTTGATAGAAGAGTTTATGAAAATCCACACTCACGGAATCAGCTGATTCCATGCCTAGTAGACGGGATTTATGTTTTTGACTAAGCATTAATGCGCCACCATAGGCCCCGTCGACATGGCACCACAGACCGAAATGGCGGCTGATTTTTATAATTTCCTGTAAATCATCAATGGCGCCATGATCCGTTGTGCCTGCGGTGGCAACCACTGCCATCGGCAATAATCCCTGTGCCAGCAAATCATCAAGGGTGCTCTGCAAATGCACAGTATCCATCTGACCTTGAATATTGGTTTTAATGCACACAACCGAACGTTCCCCAAGACCCATTAATGAGGCGGATTTTTGAATGGTAAAATGGCTTTTATCTGAACAGATAATACGTAATTTATTACCGTAATCAGGTAAACCATCCTGCTGAATATTATGGCCAGAATAGTGTTGTGCAAACCAGTCCCGTGCCAATAATAAGCCCATTAAATTACTCTGCGTGCCGCCGCTGGTGAAAACACCATCAGCACTATCGCCGAGCGCATAGGTTTTAAGCAGCCAATCGATAATAAACTGCTCTAGATAAGTCGCAGCAGATGCCTGATCCCATGAGTCCATTGATTGGTTCAATGCCGCAATATAAAATTCAGCCACCACCGACGAGATTAATGGCGGGGTATGAAGGTGCGCAATACAATGCGGGTGTTGTACCATAATTGAATTTTTAGCGATCAGATCATTGGTTTGCTCAATAACCTGCTGTAGTGGTTCAACCTTATCTAAATTGCTGTTATAAATTGCTTCTTTTAACAAATCCGGCGTCAAACCCGAATAAGGTTTAGTGCACTGCGCAAAGAGACTGTTTATATTATCCAGTGCTTGCTGGCTGGCGACTGTAAAGGCCTGGTTATTGGCCCCGGCGACTTGGATAAAGTGCTTGGACCAAGGTGAATTAGGCTGCATCAGTGATGTTATCCTGTGTCGCTATAATGGCAGCTTTAACGGTTTCAGCAACAAAGTTGATTTGTGTTTCGCTAATAATAAGGGGTGGTAAAAAGCGTAACACAGCACCTTTTCGGCCGCCTTTTTCAATGATTAAACCACGCTCTAACGCGGCACGTTGAATTAATGATGCACGTTCAGGATCGCTTTCCGGATGGCCTAATGAGTTAAATTTACCTGCTTTGACTATTTCAATGCCGCACATTAAACCGCGTCCGCGCACTTCGGCAATACAATCTGTTTCAGTTTGAATCTCGCATAATAACGCGCGTAACTGTTCACCGCGTTGTTTGGCATTCTCGGCCAGATTATCACGTTGGATAATTTCCAGTGTTTTAGCGCCACTTGCCATCGCTAACTGGTTGCCGCGGAAAGTACCGGTATGTTCACCTGCGTTCCAGCAATCAAATTTTTTGTTGTACAAAATAACTGACATGGGCATGCCACCGCCAATCGCTTTGGATAATATAAGGATATCAGGCTCAATACCTGACGCTTCAAAAGCAAAATTGTCTCCAGAGCGCCCAATACCGCACTGAATTTCATCAAAGATTAATAAAATACCTTGTTCAGTGGCAATACGTCGCAGTTCCTGTAACCAGAAAACCGGCGCAGGGTTCACCCCACCTTCGCCCTGAATAGGTTCAACAATAATAGCAGCAGGTTTAGTAATGCCACTTTCATCATCATTTAAGACCGATTCTATATAACGAATGCTCTGTTTAACGCCTTCCATGCCACCGAGGCCAAAGGTACAACGTAAATTGTATGGAAAAGGGAAAAAATGTACATCGGGCATTAATCCGCTGCGGCGTTTTTTAGCCCCCAAATTACCGGTTAATGATAACGCGCCATTGGTCATGCCGTGGTAAGCACCATGGAAAGAAATCATGGTATTACGTTTAGTATAAAGTTTTGCAAGTTTAATAGAGGCTTCTACAGCATCTGCCCCAGAGGGACCACAAAATTGAATACAGGCATTTTTAGCAAAATTAGCGGGTAAAAACTGCATCACAGATTTTATGAATTTGTCTTTGCCCGGGGTCGTAATATCCAATGTTTGATAAGGTACCCCTTTATTGAGTTGTTCTATCATCGCTTGGTTGATTTCAAAATGGTTGTGTCCAAGCGGCAAAGCACCTGCACCCGCAAGACAATCTAAATAAACTTGTCCTTTGGTATCTTCAATAATAACGCCCCGACTTTTATTAATCGCCAGCGGTAAACGACGCGAGTATGAGCGCACTTCTGATTCATAATGTTCTTGATTTAAAAGCACATTGTCAGGTGTCAAATCATATAATTCGTTTACTAAGGGGATTTCTTGATCGTTTGATAAATGGGTTTCAGGCGTCAAATTCAGGACGTTTTGCATAACGAGATCCTTAAATATTTTAAAGTGCTCCATAAAATGGAGTTAAAGTGATTCTACTTACGTTTAGAAAAATGAGGGTGGTACAGGGGGTTAAGCGATTAACTCACGGTTCTGTGAGAGAGTTTAAATAAGTATGGTATGAAGCGTGACAAGCAGCATAACCAATAAAAAACAGGGCTGTAGCGTGGTTAAGTAAGATTGATAGATACATTTAATACGCTCCTATTATTATTTTAAGCTGTTCTTAATGTTGTGTTAAAACACGCAGAAATGGATTGTTCTACGTGTTAGTGCGGTGTCAGCGCGCGCATTTTATCATCGTTTTGTTTGCTGGCAAGTGTAAAAAACAGGGTATCGGACTTTTTTTTGTTAGATATTGATTTTACTGTCAAATTAATAATAAAAATTAAGCGTAAAAATTAAATTTTTGGAGGGGAAAGTGAATCGTTGCAGGTGTTTTTTTTGAGATATTCTTCTCACATTTAAAAATGTTATGCTGAGTGCCTGATTTATTTTATCATTAATGACTGGCACGGCTATTAACTGAAAAAGGATTCCGTTAACATCCTGCCGATAATGAGTTTGTGGATTTCTGTTTTTAAAGGCAATAAATGTGACCAATAATAAACAAGTTTTAGTGATCGATGATGACCAGGCAATACGTGAATTGTTAGCGGAATATTTATCAAAGAATAACTTTGATGTGATTACCGCGGAAGACGGCCTGGAAATGGATAAACAACGATTAATCCATCAGCCCGATTTAATCATACTGGATATTATGTTGCCCGGTGACGACGGCTTTATCCTTTGCCAACGAATCCGGCAGACGTCCCATGTACCGATTATTATGTTAACCGCTAACTCCGATGAAATGGATCGTGTGTTAGGGCTGGAAATTGGTGCTGACGATTATATCGCTAAACCCTTTAGCCCCCGAGAATTACTGGCACGTATTAAAGCGTTATTAAGACGAACACAGTTTGCCAGTGAGGAAAATCAACCCTCAGCAAAAGCGCGCTATTTATTGTTTTCAAACTGGAAGCTTGACACTAAACAGCATCTTTTAATAGATGACAACAAAGATGAGATATCATTAACCGGTGCAGATTTTCAATTGCTTACCCTATTTTTAGACAATACCAATAGCGCTATTTCACGAGATCAAATTTGTCAGGCACTGCATGGCCGGGATGCTTTTGCCAACGAGCGTGGGATTGATGTCCATGTGAGCCGCTTGCGTCAGTGTTTAAAGGATGATGCTAAATCACCAAAAATCATAAAAACGATCCGCGGTGCCGGATATGTCTTTATCGCCGATGTTAATGAAAAAAATTAATATTTTTAGTCATGCAGGATTAATATGATGGTTTATTTGCGCTTATTGTTCAGATCATTAGTTTCCCGTATGTTATTGCTGACGATGGTATCGGTTATCGTCGCACAAGCCATGAGCAGTTTTTTTTGGGTAAATCAGTTTGCCGAAAGTGAAGAAAAATCACTGCTGCTTAATGCTAATAATTTAGCTGAAAATGCCTTAAGCACTGTTTCATTTTTTCAAGATTTGCCCCTGCAATACCGTTATCTGGCGTTACAGCAACTTCGAGATTTAGGTGGTAGCCGTTTTTTTGTGTCGTTAAACAGTGAACTTATCAACATCAATCCGATCGCGGCCAGTGGGTTAAAAAGTGAGATTATAAAAACTGTTAAGGATGTACTCAGGCGAAGAATTTCAACGGAAAAAAAATTGCACATAGAATTTTCACATCCAGATAATTTACACGTATTAAAAAATGATATTTTATTAAAAAATTTACCACCTTCCTGGGGGGCTTATTCTTTGATTATTCCTTCCGTTAAACCACCCGTTTTAGTGATGCAGGTTGAAATGGCTGAGAATGAGTGGCTTTATCTGGCGGCTATTTTACCTCCTCCTTATTTGCTTTCACAAAACTCAATTATATCAACTCAACAGATCATTACGCTGGTTTTTACTACCTTTATTTTACTTATCTTTATCTCTTTATTCTTTTTTTGGCAAACCAGACCCCTAAAACAGTTGGCTCTGGCGGTGTCTGAAATGAGTATTGATTTATACCAGAAACCCCTTAAGGAAGAGGGAGCTTCTGAAATAGTGATGGCGACACGCGCATTTAATCGCATGCAGCAAAAATTACAGCGCTATATTCAAGATCGTGAAGTGTTATTCCGCTCTATTTCTCATGATTTAAAAACGCCTATTACCCGGTTACGATTGCGCGTGGAATTATTGAATAATGAAAAAAAAATAGTCGCCTTTAATCACGATTTAGACGATTTAGAAATGTTGGTTAAGGGGGCATTACAAACGGTCAAAGATACTGATATTCATGAAAATATCCAGTCAGTTGATGTGCTGAAATTATTAGAGCAGATAAGTAGTTCACAACCCGATCAAATAGAGATTATCTCCGGGGAAATTGCCCCTTATCGCGGTAAGCCTCTGGCGTTAAAACGCTGTCTTTCTAACTTAATAGATAATGGGGTTAAGTATGGTCATTCAGTAAAGGTTTACCTTACGGACAGTGATGAAAGTTTGCAGCTTTTAATTCAAGATAATGGTCCGGGTATTCCAGTTAAAGAACTTCAGAATATATTTACGCCGTATCGCCGTTTACATTATGACCAGCAGGGCCATGGTCTTGGGCTCGGTATTGCGCGTAATATTATTCATGCACATAACGGTCAGCTGCATCTTATTAATCGGGATCAGGGCGGTTTGGAGGTGATCATCACCTTACCAAGAATTTACAAGTCTAATTTATGATAAAGCGGGATGCTGAGATGAAATGTTTAATTTTACTGGCAGCTCTTTTATGCGCTGTCAATGTTTATGCGGCAGAAGTCGAGGTGCTTCACTGGTGGACAGCTAAGGGAGAAGTTGAAGCACAAGGCATACTTGAAGATGCGTTGCTTGAGCAGAATATAAAATGGAATAACTTTGCCATTGTGGGGGCAGGAGGTGAAAGTGCTGTCCGTGTATTGCAAATGCGGGCACTGTCCGGGAATCCTCCCGATGTCGCCCATATTAAAGGTCCGGATATTGGTGAGTGGGCAAAAGTAGGCATGCTTGAAAATATTGGGACGATAGCAGATACCAGCGTGTGGCCAGAGATTCTCCCCAAGATCGTCCGTGAGACGGTGACCTTTGACGGGAAATATATGGCTGTACCGATTAATATTCATCGTGTTAATTGGTTGTGGCTTAACAAAGCCATTTTTGACGAGCTGAGTCTCCCTCTGCCGACAACATGGGAGGAGTTTTTTGCCAATGCAGATAAAATACAGGCTGCAGGTTATATCGCCATTGCGCATGGCGGGACTGCCTGGCAGGATGCGCTGTTATTTGAATCGATGGCACTGTCTTTATTAGGGGCCGAAAAGTATAAACAGGCCTTTGTTGAGTATAATGAAGCGGTGTTAACGTCACCAGAAATGATCTATGTATTTGAGCAGTTTAAACGTTTACATCAATACACTGATATTAATATGCGTGGTAAAGATTGGTATCAGGCAAGCCAGCTTATTAGCAATAATAAGGCGGGCATGCAGTTTATGGGAGACTGGGCAATGGGGATGTGGAATACCCAGGGAAAAAAAGCCATGGTGGACTATATCTGTATTGATGTCCCTGAAAGTAAAGGACTTTTTAGTTACAATATCGACAGTTTTGTGTTTTTTGAAAAAAACGGAACAAAAAATTCGGGGGAAACACAACGCAGCTTTGTCAATATCTTGTTAAGCGAAAAATTTCAAGCCGAATTTAATCTCGCAAAAGGTTCCATTCCAGTTCGACGTGGCATTAATATGGATAAATTTAATCAATGTGCACATAAATCTTTTACTGATTTTAATAATGGGCAATTGGTCCCCTCTTTTACCCAAAATTTAGCCAGCACCAGTCATTTGCAAAATATTATAAGCAAAATAATAAGCAATTATTTTAACAATCCCAGTGCCGATGCCGCCACTACGGTAAACTCTCTTTCATTGGCCATCAGAGCAATCAAGAACTGACCCATAAGGCTAGAACGCTAAAAGGCTAGAATGCCCCGGCAGCCATCAGCCGATAGCCAACAGCCGTCAGCCGATAACTCGATAGCTCGAAGCCCGATCGCCCGACAGCTGATAGCCGACAGCTAACAACCGCTCGATATTAATTATGTTGGGATAATCGAATTTTAAGGGTATAATACGTCCCATTTTATTTTCTATAATCCCGTGAGATCCTATATGTTAAGTTATTTTATCCCTACCGCTAAAGGGTTGGCCCCTCTGCTTGAAGTTGAGCTAAAAGAGATGGGTATTGAAAATCCGCAACAAATGAATGGTGGCGTGAAATTCGAGGGCACCTTAGAGCAAGGGTATAAAGTTTGTTTATGGTCTCGTTTTGCCAGCCGAGTATTGTTAAAGCTTTCTGAATTCAAAGTGTTAGATTCAATGGATCTGTATTTAGGCTGCAGCAATATTCCCTGGGAAACGCATTTTGATGTTGATAAAACCTTCTCTATCGATTTTTCCGGTACCAACGATGAAATTCGTAATACTCAGTTTGGTGCGTTAAAAATTAAAGATGCGATTGTGGATCGTTTCCGTAAGCACTTTGATGAGCGTCCAAATGTTCAAAAACGTGATGCTGATATTCGTTTTAACGGCCGTTTATGGAAAGACAAGGCGACTATTTATTTAGACCTGTCGGGTTCGCCGCTGCACCTTCGTGGTTACCGTACTATCGCAGGCGAAGCGCCACTGCGTGAGACCTTAGCTGCTGGTATTATTAAACGCAGTGGTTGGCAGGGTGAAGCTCTTTTAGACCCAATGTGTGGCTCAGGTACTTTGGTTATAGAAGCGGCCATGATGGCGTTAAATATAGCGCCAGGCTCGTTGCGTGAAACCTTTGGTTTTGAAAAGTGGAAAAAACACGATCAGGAATGCTGGCAAACGCTTAAAACATCGGCACAAGTTTATGGACGTCGCGCAGTCAATCAGTGTGAAACACGTTTTTACGGATCTGATTTAAGCAAAGATATGATTGAAATTGCCCGCAAAAATGCACAACGGGCAGGGGTTGGCGAAGTAATTGAATTTTCTGTGACCGATGCTAAAAAAGTACTACCACCCGAAGAACTTGAAACCGGAATGTTAATTACTAACCCTCCCTATGGTGAACGTCTAGGCAGTTTCAGCGATACCATCACACTTTATACTGAGCTTGGTTATCATTTTAAAGATGCCTTTGCCGGTTGGAATTTATCTATGTTTGCCATGGACACTGAATTATTAAGTTGTTTAGGGATGCGTGCGGGTAAAAGTTTTAAATTCTTTAATGGACCGATTGAGTGTGTGCTTAAGAATTACCGTATTTCGCCAAAACGTCCGGCCGTAGAAGTTGAACCGGTAGCCCCGAAAAAGACAAACAAAGAAACCCCTGAGCCTATCAATCCCTGGACCATGGGTCAAAATGAAAGTGTTGTTGAAGCCGCAATCGAAAATGAGTCTGAGCTTGTTTTTAAAGAGGTTCAACAAATAAAACCCGCTATTTATGCGGAAGAATTTGCTAACCGTTTACTTAAAAACCTAAAACAACTGGAAAAATGGGCAAAACGTGAAGGGGTTGAATGTTACCGTTTATATGATGCCGATTTACCTGAATATAACGTCGCTATTGACCGTTATGCTGAATATATTATTATTCAAGAATACCGTGCTCCCAAAGAGATTGAGACACAAAAAGTACGTCGCCGCTTCTTAGATGTTGTTTCTACAGTACGCTACGTATTAAATCTCCCCGATGACAAATTAGTTATTAAAGTACGTGAACGTCAGAAAGGGCGTCAGCAATATGAAAAATTGGATACCAAAAAACAGTCATTAGTCGTCCATGAAGGGCAGGCCAAAATGCTGGTTAATTTGCAGGATTATTTGGATACTGGCCTGTTTTTAGATCATAGACCAACCCGTTTACTGATTGGCAACATGGCTAAAGGCAAAGATTTTTTAAATCTATTTTGTTATACGGCAACGGCTTCTGTGCATGCTGCACTGGGTGGTGCTAAATCAACAACCAGTGTTGATATGTCTAAGACTTATCTCGCCTGGGGCGAAGATAACTTTGCAGAAAACGGCATTAAAGGTAAACATGAGTTTATTCAGCAGGACTGTATTAAATGGCTACAGCATGCCCACGAGATGTATGACCTTATTTTTATTGATCCGCCAACCTTCTCAAATTCCAAACGTATGAATGATGTGTTTGACGTGCAGGAGGATCATGTTGCACTGTTAACCTCTGCCAGTCAGCGTTTAAATAAGCAGGGCGAAATTATTTTCTCAAATAATAAACGTGGTTTTAAATTAGATGTTGATGCTATTAAAGCATTAGGTTTTTATATTAAAGATATCAGCCAGTCCTCCATACCGGAAGACTTTAGACGCAATAAAAAAATTCATCAGTGCTGGATTTTAACTAAGCATACTGATTAAGAGAAATAATAGTGCAGAAGCATTTTTTATTATATTTTACGGACGGCTGCCATTTATGTGATGATGCACAGAGATTATTGCAGCAGACGTCTGTTTCATATTCAAAAGTCGATATTATCGATGACCCGCAGTTAGTGAGTCTATATGGTTATAGTATTCCCGTTATTCAAAGTGACAATGGGGATACGCTTAACTGGCCATTTGATTTACAGCAGTTAAACGATTTTATTAACCTTCATATTTAATTAAAAAGAGTATTTAATTGGCATTATTAACGTTACACAACGCAGAGCTCGCCTTTGGTGAGCACCCATTATTAAATAAATCCAATCTGGTTATTGAACCTAATGAACGAGTTTGTTTGGTCGGGCGTAATGGCGCAGGTAAATCAACCCTGTTAAAAGTATTAGACGGTCGTATTCAACTTGAAGATGGCACTTTATTGATCAATACCGATGTCAAAGTGGCACGTTTAGAACAGGATCCACCCACAGCGAATACCCTGAGTGCTTATGATTTTGTGGCTTCCGGCATGGAAAATGCGGGTGAAATATTAAAAGCATATCATCACCAACTTCATGTTATCGCAGAAGACTGCAGTGAAAAGCAGTTAAATAAACTGCAAAGACTGCAGGAGCAAATCGATCAGCTGGATGCCTGGCAGTTAGACAGTAAAATCAATCAAATATTAGATCGTTTAGGAATCGACCCCGAGGCAACGCTGGATCAGTTATCCGGTGGATGGTTACGCAAAGTCGCTTTAGCAAAAGCATTAGTGAATGATCCAGACCTGTTGTTGCTTGATGAGCCTACCAATCACCTCGACGTCGGTACTATCGAGTGGTTAGAAGACTTTTTATTCAGTTTTCAAGGTGCGATTATCTTTATCAGCCACGATAGGGAATTTATTCGCCGTTTATCAACACGTATAATTGATATTGACCGTGGTAATTTAAGCTCCTGGCCGGGTGGTTACGATGAGTATTTGATTGCTAAAGAAGAAGCATTACGCGTCGAAGAAGAGCAGAATTCTGAATTCGATCGTAAATTGGCGATTGAAGAAAAGTGGATTCGCCAGGGTATCAAAGCCCGTCGTACACGTAATGAAGGCCGTGTTCGAGTGCTTAAATCATTACGTAATGAACGCGCAGATCGTCAAAATGTGCAGGGCAAAGCGAAAATTAATATTGACGCCGGCACGCGCTCCGGGAAAATCATTTTCGAAGCCGAGCATGTTGCTTACAGTTATGATGAGCTATGCATAGTACGTGATTTTTCCTGCGCTATTATGCGCGGAGATAAAATTGCATTAGTCGGTCGAAATGGCTGCGGCAAGAGTACCCTGTTAAAATTATTACTGAACCAATTACAGCCCGATGCAGGTGAAATCAAGTGCGGTACTAAGCTTGATGTTGCCTACTTTGACCAATACCGGGGTGAATTAAATCCTGAAAAATCGGTAATGGATAACCTTGCTGAAGGTAAGCAGGAAGTGGAAGTGAATGGCATTAAACGCCATGTTTTAGGTTATTTACAAGACTTCTTGTTCCATCCGGAACGCGCTCGTACACCCGTTAAAGCGTTATCCGGTGGTGAAAAAAACCGTCTGTTACTGGCTAAAATATTTTTAAAACCCAGTAACTTATTAATTCTTGATGAACCTACCAATGATCTCGATGTTGAAACGCTGGAGTTATTAGAAGAGCTGTTAGCCAATTATAAGGGCACTTTATTATTGGTGAGCCATGACCGTAGTTTTGTTGATAATACAGTGACTAATACCTGGTTCTTTGATGGCAATGGTAACGTAAAACAGTTCGTCGGTGGTTATAGTGACGCTATGCGCCATAAAACCCAAAGTGAAGCACCCGCTCAGCCTGTGATTAGCGACGTTAAAGCGGCTGCTAAAAAAGACAAAGCCCCTGTAAAAGCAGCTGCCAAGAAAAAATTATCCTATAAATTACAACTTGAACTGGATAATTCACCGCGTTTACTTGAAGAGCTGGAAGAAAAAGTAGAAAGTTTACAGGCAACCATTAATACGCCTGAATTTTTTAACAAAGATAAAACCGAAGCGGATGCCTTCTTAGCACAACTTGCCCAGGCCGAAGAGCAGCTTGAAACAACCTTTATGCGCTGGGAAGAGTTAGAAGAATTGCAAAATGGAGAAAACAGCTAAATGAGATATAAACTATCCCTGACCGGAGTGGCGTTATTATTATCTGCTAACGGTTGGGCACTTCCGGCTCCGGCTGGTGCTGCTTACTATAGTGTTGAAACAATCGACGTTATTGCAGAAGGGGCGAGTTATGGACCTTATCCTTCTGCCATGTCAGAGGATGGTACTTTTATCGGCACCTATTCGATGAAAGCCTCCTTATCGATAGATATGGATATTGGTTTGCCCTTTACCTTTAATCGGGATTGTCAATATGATGCCGTGTTTTGTGAACTTGCATTTTATGGTTCAGAAACCTTCGGTGACTTAAGTTATGATAATGCTTCTCAGGCATGGCGTAATGCGCAGTCTAATGCGAAAAACGTTGATTACACCAGTTATTTTATGGGTAATACTCTGTTAAATGGTTTTGATGAAGCACAAACTCCTTACCCGGCATCAGTTAATAATAGCGATGTAAAAATCACCGATGTTACAGATTCATTAGCAACTAACCGATTTATCGTTGGTTATTCTTCTGCACCTTATGATGTGTCTAATCAACGCGATTTTGTCCGCCGTGCATTTATTAAATATCAGGGCAGTGATTTTGTTACCTCATTATTACCTGAATTCTCCACTAATGGCGGTTTTAGCAGTGCTTATAAAATTAAACAGGTTACTTATAGCAATGGTGAGACAAAAACCTTAGTAGTAGGAGCTTCCAGTGTCTCTTATGCTCAAGATACTGCTGAATATTTCCAGAACTGTTATTTTAGTGCTGAAAATGATCAAATATTAACGACTAATGAACTTGTTAATTGTCCCGGTTTTGATACTCAGGCTTGGGCTTGGGAGGTGATTGATAATGCCGGAACGGTTAATGTTAGTTCAAGTGCTGATGTCGATTTGAGTGGTTTTTCTTTAGCAAGCAACTGGCTTGATGATAACGCTGATAATAATGATTCAAATGCAACCTACAGCGCCAGTGCCTTAGATATTAATGCAGTTGGTATTGCTGTTGGTGTTTCTACTTTTGAATATTCTGATGCTGAACAAGGCGGCCGTCAGCGTGCCATTATTATGACACCCGATGCTGATGGGGCTTATGGCGCGCCGACAGAATTAACCGATGCTGCTCGAGATATTGAAAGCGAAGGTGATCAAGGTGATACGCTCTATAATACCTGGGCTATTGCTATTACAGACACTAATACTGTTATTGGTAACCGCGAATATAATGTATCAAAATCGGTTAATAAACCCACTGAGTTTTTTGTTTATGATATTGACGGAGACAGCATTCGCTTTCCGCTACAGGACATTAAAGTTCAGAGCACTAAGCAGCGGCTAAATGGCAACAGCAGCGCTAAAAAAGGTGCTGATAGCCAAGTGTATGATATTAATGAATCGGGTTTTATTGTCGGTAAAGCGGATGATTATGATCAAACCCATTCTGTCAATGGTGGGAGTCCTCGTGCTCAATCTGCATTTTTATATAACAATAACACCGATCAAAGCTGGTTTCTAAATGACTTAATCTGCAGTTTAAACGCGGGTGCTGTTACTTCACCACGCTATAGAATTCGCAGTGCAACGGTTATTAATGATGCGGGTCAAGTATTAGCGGAAGGTCAAACATACTTAACAGATCAGGATTATGTGAATAGAGCCAATGGCACAGAAGTCATGTTGAAATTAACACCGACTGCTGGAATGACGCCGGATGACAGTCCAAACTGTTGGGATTCTGAGCTGTTAAAAAGCATTGATAGTTCCTACGAGCGCTCCGGGGCTGCAAGTTTGTGGTTATGGATTTTCGCACTGCCGGTATTATTGGTACGTCGTTTAATTAAATAGAAATACTATTTAATTAAATCAGTAAACCACTTCAGTATATTAAATCCTGAAGTGGTTTTTTTGTTAACAAAGTAGTCTTTATTATTTAAACCTTAACTGCTCTTGATTGATCGCCGCCAACATTTCTTGGGTTGTTTTAATAGTGCGCACCTGCTGAAGGAAAACAGCAGCCTGCGGATGTTGCGCTTTTATAAATATTAACCATTGTTTAATGCGACTGGGTAAATATTTTTCCTGATCGCCGTGAGTTTGAACAAACATATATTTTTCCAGTATATTCAAAATCTCTGGCCAGCTATTAGGAGATTCAATCCCTTTAATTGCTTGTGCTAAGTTGGGTGTTGCCAGGGCACCCCGGCCGATCATTAATCGCTCACAACCGGTTATTTCCATGCAACGCTTGGCATCATCAACAGAGAAAATATCACCATTTGCTGTCACGGGAATAGTGATCGCATCTTTAATTTTAGCTATCCAATGCCAGTGGGCGGGCGGGCGGTAACCTTCTGCCTTCGTGCGGGCATGCACCGCAAGTTCATCGGCCCCTGCGGCTTGGATCGCCTGCGCGTTTTCAATTGCGAGAGACTTATCCTCATAACCCAGTCGTATTTTGACGCTGAGCGTTTGAAATACGGGCACCGCTTTACGTACCTCGGTCACAATTTGATATAAGGCTTCCGGTGATTTTAATAACACGGCGCCCCCTTTGTTTTTATTAACCGTTTTTGCAGGGCAACCAAAATTAAGATCAATACCATCGGAGCCGATACTGATGGCTTGATGCGCATTTTCTGCTAAACATTGCGGGTTTTGACCTAATAATTGAATGCGTACCGGGGTGCCGGAGGCAGTTTTACTGTCGTTATACAGTTCCGGGCTATGACGGCGGTATACTTTTGCCGGGAGTTGCATATCAACAACGCGAATAAATTCGGTAATGCAGAGATCATAACCACCAATTGCCGTTAACAATTGGCGCATCTGGTGATCCATGACGCCCTCCATCGGGGCAAGTGTTATTTGCATCAGCTACTCTCTCTTTGAAAAAGCGGCAGTATACCTGAGTATGATGATTTATGTGACAAATAAGATCTGTCCCGACGCCTTAAAAAAGTAGCAGCAAATAGAAAATCAGGGTCTTTAGTTTTATTTCATGTGCGGATTAAAGACAATAAATTAGGAGTATTTTCTGATTATTGATGAGTATACCCAAACGACTTAATGATGTAGATTCAGAGTTTCATCCGTATGCTAGAACAAGTTGTAATATGATGGAAATGGTTATCCCCTTTTTAAGTGTTACAACGCAGTGCTCGCCTTCGGGCGAATCTCCGGAAGGGTAATGCGATAAATGATGATCGATGTTGTTAGAAGGCTTTGATTTAGAACAACTAGAACATCAGCTTTCTTCCTCGAATATTATCATTTATCGTCTTGCTGAGTGCTACATCTACAAGTAATTTGCGTATATATGTCAGCAATGCTTGCACATGGTCATGCAACTAATTATTCTTCACCTACAGGTTTTTAAAAAGAGTTAAATAATGACAGCACCGACATTAGAAGAGATCAAAAACTGTATTAAAAGTATTCCAGATTATCCTATTCCGGGCATTATGTTTCGTGATATCACCAGTTTAATTGAAAATGGCGCTGCATTTTCAGCCACCATTAACTTATTAGTCGAACGTTATAAAGATCAAAATATTTCCAAAGTGGTGGGCACCGAAGCGCGCGGTTTTATTTTTGGCGCTCCCTTAGCGGCGGCGATTGGGGCTGGATTTGTGCCTGTGCGTAAACCGGGTAAATTACCCCGAACAACCGTTCATGAAAATTATGAACTTGAATATGGCACTGATTCGTTACATATCCACAGCGATGCGATTAAAAAGAATGAAAGAGTGTTACTAGTGGATGATCTTTTAGCGACGGGCGGGACAGCCGAAGCTTCTATCAAATTAATTCACCGCTCGGGGGGAATTGTTATTGAGTCAGCTTTTGTTATTGAATTGCCGGCCTTAAAAGGGGCGCAAAAACTGCACGCACTTAATGTTCCGTATTTTTCCTTAATCAAATTTGAAGGTGAGTAATTTTTGTGAGTTATCAAGTTTTAGCACGAAAATGGCGACCAGGTAATTTCCAGGAAGTGGTTGGCCAGCAACATGTGTTGACCGCTTTATCTAATAGTTTGGCGCAAAACAGATTACACCATGCTTATCTGTTCAGTGGTACCCGCGGTGTAGGTAAAACGACCATTGCACGTATTTTGGCAAAAAGCCTGAATTGTGAAAAGGGGGTGACGGCAACACCCTGTGGCGCATGTGTACATTGTCAGGCTATTGATCAGGGGCGTTTTGTTGATTTATTAGAAATAGATGCCGCTTCCCGTACTAAGGTCGATGATACGCGTGAAATGCTTGATAATGTTCAATATAAACCTGCACAGGGGCGTTATAAAGTTTATCTTATTGACGAAGTGCATATGCTCTCCAAGCACAGCTTTAATGCTTTGCTAAAAACATTGGAAGAGCCGCCTGAATATGTGAAGTTTTTATTAGCCACGACAGACCCACAAAAATTACCCATTACGGTATTATCTCGTTGTCTACAATTTCACTTAAAAGCGATTTTGCCGCAAGAAATTGAAACCCAATTAGCTTATATTCTGAACCATGAGCAGGCGACGTTTGAGCATGCTGCGCTGACTGTTATTGCCACGGCAGCAGAGGGCAGTATGCGGGATGCGTTAAGTTTGACTGACCAGGCACTGGCTTTTGGCTCTGGCCACATTGCATACCAGTCTGTATTAAAGATGCTTGGCTCTATTGACAACAATCATTTGCATTATTTATTACACTTTATTGCTTCCGGAAATGTTTCAAAAGTCTTCCTGAAAATAGATGAATTTGTGCATCTTGGGGCAGATTTTGCCATGTTACACCAAACCTTAGCCAGTTTGTGTCATGAAATTGCACTATCACAGATGCAGCCTAAACAGAATGTAACCCAAAAATCTGCCGTACAATTATTAGCAGAACGTTTAACGCCCGAAGAGGTGCAGCTTTATTATCAAATTGCTGTTCAGGGCTATAAAGATTACGCTTTTGCACCTAACGGTAAAATTGCTTTTGAGATGACGGTGATGCGTCTGCTTGCCTTTAAACCCGCAAATTATATCAGTTTGGATGAGCGGCAACTTGGTAATCCGAATAGCGCGGAAGCAAGTGATGCGCAGCAGAGTAATATCGCAGCGGCTTCAGAATCGGTCGAATCTGTAGAAATAGCAGAAGCCCCTGTGATAGAAAACTTGCAGCAAAACCCGGCAGCGTCGCAAATAGTGCAACAGGAGCCTAAAAGCGCAGATTCAGTTCAGTCGACGTCTCCCTCTGTCGAGCCATTACAGAGATCAGCTGCGTCTTCGGTGCCGCCCCCAATTGAAAGACAACCAGAGCCGCAGCAGAATCAGTCTGCACCGCCCAGTGAAAAAATAGCACCTGTTGCTGAGGTCTCTCATTCTCGAAATATGTTACGTAGTCATAGATTAAAACGAGAAAGCGCAAAAAAGAACCAGGCGACAACTACTGAACAACCTGCCTCAGTTGTCGCATCCGGGGCGGAAAATGTAACAGCAGAGTTTAAAGCTGATAAGTATCAGATGAGTGGCATTGATGAGGATATCAGCAGCACGCCAGATCTTCAGGGAGTTAATCGAAACAATGCTATTGCTGATAATCTATCAGCAATACAAGATAATAGGGTCGATCAAGAGATAATCCCCCTTGAATCTTATCAGCAGGATCAGTTTGTACCGGATAGTGACAATCAAGAACAGCCGGCAGACTATCTTAGTCAAACAATGAGTGCTGATTATGGTGAAAGCCGTGGACCGGAAAATATCCTGGAGAATAAGCGGGAGGAAAAAGAACCTGCTGTTGCGGAGAATAAAGATAAAAGTAGCACTTTTCTATCAGATAATATCTTTGTTAATGATGATATTGAACGAGCGGAAATTGATCCCGGCAAATATGTGGCAGACAAATTAAGCGATCCCTGGGCATTAGCTATTCAGAAAATGCGCTTAGTCGGTTTAGTGAAGTTATTAGCCAAAAATAGCGTCATGAAAATAGTTGAACAGCAAATTGTATTGACCTTAAAACCTGAACAACAACACTTACTCAATAACCATCAATTATGCACACAATTAGAGACAAAATTAAAAGTTCATTTTGGGGCGCAAATGAGCATGTATGTTGAAGTGGGGCATGTCACTGGCAAGTTAACCGCATTTGAGTCGGAATTGGCTATTTATCAAACCTATTTGAATAATGCAAAAACGGCTATTAAAGAAGATCAAAACATTCTAACTTTTGTCAGTGAATACGGCGCAAAGGTCTACGAAAATAGCATCATACCGTTATAATCTGATACTATATTTTATATGTTAATCCATCAAAAAGAGAAGTGATATGTTTAGTAAAGAAGGCATGGGCGATTTAATGAAAAAAGCCCAAGAGATGCAAGAAAATATGAAAAAAGCACAAGCTGAAATTGCCAATACAGAAGTTACCGGTGAATCTGGTGCGGGTTTGGTTAAAATAACGATTTTGGGTAATCACAATGTGCGTAAAGTTGAGATTGATCCGAGCCTGATGGAAGATGATAAAGAAATGCTTGAAGATCTTATCGCAGCGGCTATGAATGACGCGGTTCATCGTATTGGAGAAGTCAATAAAAATAAAATGAGCGGTGTATCGGGTGGTATGGAATTACCACCTGGTTTTAAAATGCCATTCTAGTTATTATTAAAAAATGCATTACGATTTATCATTTTTAGAAGGCTTAGAAAGCACAAGTTTCTTTTTTAATCTGATACATCTTAGAGGGGCTGACTAAGGCCCTTTATTTTTATTGTGATCCCTCCTAAATAGCGCCGACATATGTTTATCCTATATTTGTAGGAATTCATATTATATAGAGATAAAAACTGCCTCGGAAAAGATCATGCTAGCCAATCCGTCATAATGTTCTGCTTAAAAGATAAACAATAAGACGAGTCGAATCAACTATGTTAAAAACCACTATTGAAGAAAAACCCTGGGTACTTGTTAAGTTTGCTCAAGCGCTTGTCTGCCCCCTCGGCACAGTGGGTATCTTGTTTGGTGTAACGGCCATAGCGGGCTATGTTAGTGCTATCGAAGAACTATACAGGCCAATAACCGATGGAGCAGCAACCAACCCGTTGACTGCAATCTGCATGATTCTGATAGGGTTTGCAATTCGAAACCGTAACAATCACAAATACGAACGGTGGTTGTCGAGGTTATTGGCATTTCTCGTGATGATTGTTATATCGACTCTCTTTGTCGATACTGTTAGTGATTCAAATATTTCCGCGTTGATAACCCCCTTTCAGCATCAGGTGCAGCTTGACCTGCAAATGGGGAAAGCAATGATATGGGGAGCAAATCTGCCGCCATGTTTTTTCTCATTGCTGTTAGCCTGATACTCTATGGTTTTCAACGATTCACAGCCTCACAACTTGTCGCTTTTATTGCAATAGCCATACCCATGGTCTCCTTTACGGGTTATGCCTATGGGCTTGATCACTTTTACGGTCAGATGTCGATTCTGACGGCATTCACAGGATTTTCTCTGGCAACCGCAACCCTGCTAATGACTGCCAAAACCGGGGCTGTAAAAGCGATTTTAAGCTCGCATATTGGCGGTAAAATAGCCAGGCTGCAAACAGCCGCAGGTTATATTATCCCAACCATACTCGGTTATCTGCTGATTGAATCACTCCACTCTAGCGATGTGAATTTATTCGGTATTTTTGTGGTGACCATCTGTTGGTTTATTATATCAATGGTGAGTATTTCGGCTATTCTTCAAGAAAAGATCGATATTGAGCGCTGGGAAGGAGAACGTTTACTTGCTCAGCCGCCATGTATGATCAATTGACTGGACTCTCAAACCGCAGAAAATTCATGGAATTTGGTCAAGAAGAGATTAAGCGCGCCCAACGTACTAAAAATAAACTTTGGCTTTTGATTTTGGATATTGATTATTTTAAAAAAATTAACGATACCGAAGGTCATGATATGGGTGATCAATTACTTGTCACATTAAGTCAAATGCTTGAAAATTCTGTCTGCAGCATTGACCTTGTTAGCTGTATCGGGGGAGAAGAGTTTTCTATTATACTGCTTGATACCAACAGACAGGGAGCTGCGCGCGTCGCTGAGAGTATCCGTATGAAAATAGAAACTTCCCCAGCATAGAAGGTTGGACCGATAGGTATGGGCCGGTGACTGTTTCAATTGGATGCGCTGTCAATGATGGTAGCTGTTCGCTGGAAGAAACCCCTAAAGTGGCAGATCAAGCATTATACTGGGCAAAAGAAAATGGCCGTAATCAGATCTCTTTTGTGGATAAGAGAATGGAATAAAGCGCTCGCTTATTGTTTCTCTGTAGATTTAACCAGAGAAGGGATCGTTGATAAATATAATAATGAAAATTTATCAACGATCCCTTTTATCTATGGAACCCGTTGTGCTGCATAAGCATATTTTTCGATGCCGGATCTTGCAATAGGAGAGATCCTGAAATGAACACTGATCCCCGTTTTTAGTTGAATTAAAAAGTAGAAGATGGAGCAGCGAGTTCTTTTTTGCTTTGTTGCACTCCAAAGACGCTGATAATGGGTAAACTTAACGGTTAGCAATGGTTGATAGAAAAATAGCGAGCGGATTGGCCAATAAGCAGAGTGATTTTATTGCCTTGCTAAGATAACAGTTAAATATATTTAAGAAGGTAATTAAGGTAAAATCTCCTCCTCTACTTAATAATAAGAAGCAGCCTTAGATATGAGTTCCAGTTCTTTACTTGAAGATCTAATGCAGGCATTACAGTGCTTGCCCAGTGTCGGTCCAAAATCTGCGCAGCGGATGGTTTATCATCTGCTGGATAAAAATAGAAAGGGGGCTTTAAACCTGAGTTCTCTGCTTGAAAGAGCCGTTAATGAAATAGGTCACTGCCAACAATGCCGTACTTTTACCGAGCAGAATTTATGTGCTATCTGTGACAATGATAAACGTAATAAAAACGGCATGATTTGTGTTGTTGAAATGCCCGTTGATGTGTTGGCGATTGAACAAACGGCTTTGTTTTCAGGTACCTATTTTGTGCTGATGGGGCATCTTTCCCCCCTTGATGGCGTTGGACCGGAGCAGCTTGGTTTAAACCTCCTTGATAAACAACTTTCATCAGGTCAACATTCTGAAGTTATATTAGCGACAAATCCAACAGTTGAGGGTGAAGCGACGGCTTATTATATTGCCGAGATGGCCAAGCGATATGCTATAAAAGTGAGTCGAATCGCACACGGTGTGCCAGTGGGAGGCGAGCTGGAGTATGTCGACAGCACCACACTTTCTCATTCATTTTCTGGACGATCTGTTTTTTAACCTATCCATTGTTTAATCTAGGCAGTAAAAAGGGCGGATAACCGCCCTTAAATAATTAGCTCGTCAAGCTTTTATAATCACTTTTTCTTTTGCCCTGCAAAATTAAACTGCTTATTTTTGGGCTTACTCGCAATCTTATTTTCTGCTTTTTCAAGTGGTACTGGTTTATTGCTGCCTATTTTTTTGCCAGCGGCTGATTTTTCCTGTTTTGTATTGGGTGCCGCTTTCTTAAATTGTGCGGAGCCGGTAAAGCGGGTGACAGCACTTTGTACCGGTTTATTCTTGCTTACAAATTTACCCTGCTGAGCAATACCCTGTAGCTCATTACGTGATTCCGGTGGCACCAGGTGCTGAGGACTTTTACCAATCAATTTTCTCGCTAATCCTAATTTCTTAAGGGTTTCACGAATTAATGGCCAGTTTTCCGGCACATGATAACGTAATATCGCTTTATGAAGTTTACGTTGTCGGCCACCCTTAGGGCTTATCACCTCTTCACTGTCTTTGGATACTTTATGTAACGGATTTTTCTCGGTATGGTACATAGTGGTTGCATTCGCCAGAGGCGAAGGGTAAAAGTTTTGTACCTGATCGAGTTTAAAATTATTACTTTTTAACCATAATGCAAGATTAATCATATCTTGATCCGTAGTACCCGGGTGCGCCGAAATAAAATAGGGAATAAGGTATTGTTTTTTGCCCGCCGCTTTAGAGTATTTTTCAAACATTTGTTTAAATGCTTCATAACTGCTCATGGTCGGCTTCATCATTTTGTCTAATGGGCCTTTTTCTGTATGCTCAGGTGCAATTTTCAGATAACCGCCAACATGATGTTCAACTAACTCTTTCACATAACGCGGATCTTCAACGGCGATATCATAACGTACACCGGAGGCTATCAATATTTTCTTAATACCCGTGAGTTTACGCGCGCGACGATAAAGATTAATTGTATGCTCATGGTCAGTATTGAGATGATGACAAATATCGGGGTAAACACAGCTCAAACGGCGACAGGTTTGTTCGGCTTTAGGACTTTTACATTTCAGGCGATACATGTTTGCCGTCGGGCCACCCAAATCAGAAATAACACCGGTAAATCCGGGGACGGTATCGCGAATAATTTCAATTTCTTTAATGATAGAATCTTCAGAACGACTTTGTATTACCCGTCCTTCATGCTCTGTAATTGAGCAGAAAGTACAACCGCCAAAACAACCGCGCATAATATTGATTGAGAAACGGATCATATCGTAAGCCGGTATTTTTGCATCACCGTAGGACGGATGTGGTATACGCTGATAAGGCAGTCCAAAAACACTGTCTATCTCTTCAGTTGTGAGCGGATAGGCAGGTGGGTTGAGCCACACTAAACGTTCACCGTGGAACTGTGCTAAGGCGCGAGCGCAACCGGGATTGGTTTCCTGATGCATAATACGAGAAGCATGAGCATAGTGCACTTTATCTTGACAGACTTTCTCGTAGCTTGGCAGTTGGATATAGGTTTTTTCCCAAGGTTTTTTCTTGCTTGGTTTAAATTCTGCCGGTTGGATAGTAATAACCTGGGTTGGATCGTTTAAGCTTTCGTCCGCCAGTTTTTGTGTGGCGCAGGCAACATTAATATCGGCATAGGGATTGATAATAGGATCTATTTTACCCAGTTGATCCACCTTGCGTGAATCAACACCATCCCATCCTGGTAACGCGGCTTTAGTCAAAATAGCGGTACCGCGAATCTCGGTCATCGAGCTTATCGGCTCACCCTGTGATAAACGGTGGGCAACTTCTAGAAGAGGCCGCTCCGCATTGCCGTATAATAAAATATCGGCCTTCGCATCGAGAATAACTGAGCGACGCACTTTATCGGACCAGTAATCATAATGGGCAATACGGCGTAAACTGGCTTCAATTCCGCCAATAACAACGGGCACCGATTTGTAAGCTTCTTTACAGCGTTGTGTATACACTAATACCGCACGATCTGGACGTTTACCACCTTCGTTGTTAGCCGTGTAGGCATCATCGTGACGCATTCGGCGTTCCGCTGTATAACGGTTGATCATCGAGTCCATATTACCGGCTGAAACACCAAAAAACAGGTTAGGTTTACCTAATGTCATAAAGGCTTCTTTACTCTGCCAATCTGGCTGAGCAATAATACCCACGCGGTAACCTTGAGCTTCAAGTGTTCGACCGATCACCGCCATGCCAAAACTGGGGTGGTCAACATAAGCATCACCCACAACGAGAATAATATCGCAACTATCCCAGCCGAGTTTTTTCATCTCTTGGCGTGACATTGGTAGGAATGGCGCTGCTTTTTCGTTTCTGGATTTAAATGACGGGTATGAGAAAAGGGGTCTTTCGGCTTGTAATAGATCAACGCTCATTATTTTTGCCTAACTGGAAAATGAGCGCTGATTATACAGAAGAAATTAAACTCTGCGATGCTTTCTTAACCATGATGTTTTTATGGTTTTTAAGTGATTGATATTTAATCGGAAAAATAAATTTTACCGATTAAATTACTCGCTAATTGTCAATGATTCGGCAAGCTTTCCGATTAATTGACCGCTTTCCACTTTGACATTATTAAGCATCACATCAATCACATCCCCGAGTTGTAATTCGGTTTGTTGTGCAATAATAACTTTTCCTAATGCTTGATTGCAGTCGATTTTTGTGGCATCGCTGCTGTCTTTGCACAGTAGTGAGCAAGGGATAAAGAAAGTCGCCCCATTTTCTTGTATTTTGACCCGGATACCCGCTTTAATAATATCAAAAATCTCCGCTTTATAGCGCCACTTGGACTCTACCTGATTCTTTAGATATTGACTGTAAAGAATATTATTAACATCTCTTTCGGCTAAACGTTGTAATTTACGGGCTGCATTAAGCACCTGCCCGATCTCATTATCGATCTGAATATTATCTTCTTTTAACAACACTGATTTAATCAAACGATGGTTAAGTAAATCACCGTACTTGCGGATAGGAGAAGTCCACGTCGCGTAGTGGTCGACCCCAAGGGTAAAATGTGCTTCTGGTGTGTTTTTAATATCGGCATAACTGAGCAGTTTACGCAATCTGTGGTCCAGATAACTGTTGTGCAATAAATTCGTTTGTTGGCGTATTTTTGTATAACCTGTAACGGTGGCTAATGTTTGAATATCACTTTCAATGCCAAACTCACTCAGTAAAGAGACTACTTTTCCCAGGCGCTCACTGGAAAAACCTGAATGGGTATTAAACACACCTTGCTGTTTATGTTTTGCTAAAAAGTCACCTGCACATATATTGGCGGCAATCATCGATTCCTCTACCAGGCGATTAGCACTGCGCCTTGGTTCGCAGAGTATTTCGGAAATCTCACCTTTATTGTTTAGTTTTAAGGTGTAATCAGGTTGGTTTTTAAAGACAGCATTATTATCAGTTCGCCATTGTAGACGCTTTAGGGAGAGCGAATCCAAAGTGCGCAGTTGCTCGGCAAGTTGTGTACTGGGTTTCCAACAATCATTGCTGAGCTCTTCATTTTCGAGATAATTGGAAACATCCGTATAGTTAAGGCGATAATGAGATTTTATCCATGCGCCATAAAATGCGGGTTCACCCTCAATTTCACCCTTTTTATTAATATGGATAGTACAGCAGAGTGTTGCCCGTTTTTCGCCCTCTTTTAATGAGCAAAGACTGTCACTCAAATCACGCGGCAACATGGGCACATTAAAATTAGGTAGATATAACGTAAAGGCACGACGTTTAGCTTCAGCATCCATGTCGCTATTTTCTGGTACGTAGGCGGATGGATCTGAGATCGCGACGGTCAATTTCCAACCATTCTCATCAGCTTCGATGTACAGTGCATCGTCCATATCTTGGGTGTTAACACCATCAATAGTAAAAAAGGGGGTTTTAGTTAAATCGCTACGGGATAATTGTGGATCAATAATTTTCCATGGATGATCAAATTCAGGGGCTTTGTTGGCTAGGTTATGAGTTGCGACGGTTAATAAACGATAGGCAAAAGGATCACTGGCATCGGCTATTTTTTCGATAATCTGAGTTAAAAAACCATTTCCTTCGAGCGCATGGCTTACTAATTCAACTTTAACCCAATCACCATCTTGATATCCTCTGGATTGCAAAGATTGGCTGCCTTTTATTTTAAAAAATCCTTTAAGCAGGGGATTTTTTGGAATAATAGAGATATTTTTTTGCTTGATAACTAACCGTGCAATAAAAACAGCTGAACCTGTTTTTTTGAGTTGATTTGGCTCCGCAGTTGATTTATCACCTTTACCACGAATAAATGCATTAATTTGATCGCCGTGTAATACTTTTTTCATCTCACTTGGCGGGATAAAAAAACGTTTACCTTTATCTGTTTCTAAAAAGCCATAACCACGATCAGTTGCTTTAACCTTTCCCTGACGTTTGGGAATATCTTCTTGAATTTGTTTTTTTAATTGACTTAGCAACGGATTGTTCTGAAACATAAAATAAAACCTTAGATAGATGTCGATATAAACAGCCTATTTTGAAAGGAAATAAGCTCAGCTGTTTGACAGTGTTAAATATAAAGGTGATTGCGTTTTAATAAAAGAGGCAATGCTATAAAAAGAGTAAATATAAAACATTTTTTAAAAGCACTTGACTTTGTATCTGGATATCTTTATCATACGCCTCGTTCCGGAGGGGTGGCAGAGCGGCTGAATGCACTGGTCTTGAAAACCAGCGAGGGTTAATAGCTCTCCGAGAGTTCAAATCTCTCCTCCTCCGCCACACATTGAAAACCCGCTGTCTTTGCAGCGGGTTTTTTGTTTTATACGACCGGTTTTATAGGTCATTAGAGTCTGAATCTCTCCTGCTTTTTATTCAGCCACACATTAAAAACTCGCTTTTTTTACAGCGGGTTTTTTGTTTTATACGACCGGTTTTATAGGTCATTAGAGTCTTAATCTCCCCTGTTTTTTACTCAGCCACACATTAAAAGCCCGCTTTTTTACCGCGGTTTTTTGTTTTATACGACTGGTTTTATAGGTTATGAGAGTCTGAATCTCTCCTGCTCTTTATTCAGCCACATTTAAAAAGGCTTCTCATTGAGAAGCCTTTTTTTCGTTTAAGCATATCTACGCATTAATATCAGATCAATCCTGCTGATAGCAAGACTAATACCAAATCCATTAATTTTCTGTTCATTTATGCTGGTTAAAACACATGCTAGCTTCGTTATTGATTTTATAATTAGAACAACTAGTTACTGCAATCAATGCCTTGCTTTCATGGGTTTTCCCAGCGCCTAAACAGATCACTTAATTAGTGGAATTGGTATAACGTCATTTCTTTCCACTCAATTAAACGCCTTGCTCTTATTTATTTTCCTGCGCCCATTATTAACAACTAACGATTAAAACGGCGTAACTGTGATACAACCTTAATCAATAAGGTGACATCATCTTTATCCTCGGCAAGCGGATTAGCATTCCAATCTATACTATTGACTTCACCATCATCTGAAAATTGAGTGATTCTTTCTTTTTCGTACACTACATATTTGTTTAAATCCCCTGACAATAAAAACTGACGTTCACTCTCATCAAATAAACTTTGTCCACTGCTATACAAATTGGCATTAGATTGGCCGCCTAAAGATTTTTCCATCAAGGTCGGGACAATATCTAAATGGCTTGTCATGCGAGAAATTTGACCGGCATTTTCACCTGGCCATAAGATCACCAGTGGGACATGTGCATCGCTGATCGCGCTTTGTGCAGAACTGTTTTTTGCGAAAGACACGGCATGCGTTCCGGTAATAATAACGATCGTATTTTCCAGTTGGTTTTTGCTTTTCAGGGCTTTTATTATTTGAGCTATCTGTTGATCAATGGTTAATACTTGTTTTTGATATAAGGCAAGTTTTTTGGTGTGATCCATAAAACTGACATGATCAGTGTTATGTAAAAACGATTTATCCGGTTGTTCATAGTATAAAAAACTGAACCAGCTGTTTGTGTCATTTTGCAGATTTAACCACTGAGACCATTCTTTGGTGATCTTCTGATTACCATTTTCTGCATTCGCATTTTTTAAATGCTCTGTTTTTAAGTTGCTGAAACTGCTCTGTAAAAACTCGGGTTGATTGAAGCCAATACTTGAAAATAAGCCAAACTGATAGTGCTGTTGTTGTAAACGGGTTAGTAACACGGGGGGGATATAATTAAGCGTTATATCTGACCAGTAATTATTTGGCAAAGCATAAAATAAGCTAAAAATACCTTGAGCCCGATTACTCGCACCACTGTAATGGTTTTTGAAATTTAATCCCTGTTGGCTAAGCTTATAAAGCTTGGGCATGTTTTGTTCATTTAACATGTCTGCGCGTAAGGCTTCAACGGTCACTAATAAAATATTTTGCGCAGATTTTGTTGTCTGGAAAGTTAATGGCGTTATCGGATAACGTAATTCATTTTTAAACTCATTACTCTGGCGACTGATACGCTCATGTAACTTATTCTCACTTAACCAGCCCTGATTTTTCAAAAAAGTACGTGCCGTCATTGGATAGGAGAGTGGGTAGGTTGCTTTTTGTTGGGTAATGGGACGATATTGCTTTGCATCCGCCCATATAAACGTTAAATGCGTAATAACAAAGGCGCTAAACAGTACAACTGCAATAGGTTTACCAATACGTTTAGCCTGTAATTTACGGCATTTTTTCCATACAAAATAGGAAACAAATAGTTCAATAATAAAGATAATCGGAATCGAGATGTAATGCAGGTTAATTGTATAAATTTGCTCGACTTGAGAGGGACTTTGTAAAAAATGCCAAATTAAAGGGTTAAGGTGAAAATTATAAATTTTGAATATTTGCGTATCAATAATTAAAAAAGTGATCAAGATGGTACTGATAAAAATAGCAATAATCCGGTATAAACGCGGGAAAGGGATTAAAAATGCCAAGGGGAATAAAATCAGCATAAAGACAGCTGCACAAAGAAAACTAAAATGCCCAATTAAACTAATAAATTGATAAATAATACCGGCAAAGGAATCCGCCATACCTGCATAGGCGATATATCGTAAACCTATAAGGGACACAATGATTATATTAAAAAAAGTAAACCAATGCCCCCAGTTTATTAAGCTGGAAACTTTATCATGGAATTTATTACCTGTTTCTACCATATTCTTTATTTTTCTTTAGAATTAATCGAAACCGAAAGTGCTTTGACAAATTTTTCGCTGATTTGTGCACGTTTGTCAACTGGAACCTGACTATTAATGACGTGCGTGATGGCGTTGCCTAATACCATTAAACTTAAATCGACAGAAACATCATTTTGATGAAGAACTTCCATTACTTCATCAAGTATTGTTTCGATCTTTTTGTTTGAATATTTAGAAATAATTGGCATAGTCACTGGCTCACTTTAAAGTAAAAAATGTGATAATAACTTACTCTATCAATTATACCAATCACTTAAGGTCGCTTGTTTTTATTTTTATACAGTGAATAGAAATTATAGACTATTTATTCATTCACTCTGTATAATTTACGGTTATCTCTTTATTAATATGGTGCAAAAATTTATGAACATCTCTGCCAGTAATATTATTTTACATTCTTTATCCTACAACCCTGAAGGGATTTTACAATGTAAAATGCGTGAAGGGGAGTTACCTATTTCAGCTTCTATCGATGAATTTTTAACCAAACTGCATCGTACTTACCAAAGTAAAACGAATAAAGCCTTTGCTTCTTTTGGAGATAAAACTGATAAATCACCTCTGTTTAGAGAGGCGTTGACGGATTATATGTCTCAACAGCTCGATTTTGTGAGATTTTCACAAAAAACCGCCAGTTGTTTAGTTGAAGAGTTGCAAAAGCATGATTTTGCGGAAGAGGGGATTCTATTAATCAGCAAATACAGTTGGACAGCAAGTGATTATTTATTTATTGCATTACTGCAAAATAATCACTCAGTCAGTGTTAATGAAAATCTTGAGTTGCAGGAGAGTCAGCATATTGAAACCAGCAAAATACAACTTGTCGCACGTATTGATTTAACCTTATTGGCGCGGGATCCGCAGTCAAATCGTTACATCTCATTTATTAAAGGTCGTGCCGGGCGTAAAGTTTCTGATTTTTTCCTGGATTTTATGGGCGCACAGGAAGGTTTTGATGCAAAAGAGCAAAATCAGGGGCTAATGAAGGCCGTTGATGAATTTTGCGAAAATCAGGCCTTACCCGTTGCGAAGAAAAAAGAAGTACGTGAAGTTGCCTTTGAATATTGTAATGAACAGTTAAAACAGGGGGATGATATTGAACTTTCCGTGTTATCAGAACAACTTCAGGACTCACCAAAACTTGAGGGTAGTTTTTACGACTTTGTGAGTGAAGATTATCAATTAGAAAACAGTTTTCCCGTCGACCGTAGTGTGGTTAGAAAGCTGACCAAATATGTTGGGCAAGGGGGGGGGATAAGCATTAGTTTTGATCAAAAACACCTTGGGGAACGCATATTTTATGATGCGAATAGCGATACATTAACTATCCAGGGGATCCCCCCTAATTTACGCGAACAGTTAAAACGTGATAACTTTGCCGATGATAATCAAAAGGATGATCAAAACCCGCCATTTTAACAAAGCGCTTTGTTGTATTGTTACAATAATATTAACGAAAATAGGCATAAAGTCGGCAAGAAAATACAGATTTTGATTGTCGTTTATTGAATGAGGATAGAATGAAATTATTTGTACGTGATTTAACGGTTATCGATGCGTCATATTTAGATAAAAATCGAGGTTTTGTCGGTGAAAGTTATTTAGTGGATGTTATATTAACAGGGGCGCTTAATGAGCAATCCATGGTCCTTGATTTCTCATTGGTAAAAAAACAGATTAAAACTATTATTGATGCCGAAGTAGATCATAAATTATTGTTACCACAGTCAGCAGATAATTGCACTGTCACTCCAGAGGGCCATAGAACACAAGTTAATTTCGAACTCGGTGATAGTGACGTTATACAATTAAACTGTCCAAATGAAGCCTATTGTTTACTGGAAAGCAAAACCGTTTCTATTGAAGTATTAGAGACTTATCTTGAGCAAATTATTCTGCCGCAGTTACCTGAAAACGTATTGGGGCTTGACATTAAATTACGTAGTGAAAATATTACCACTCCCTATTACCATTACACGCATGGATTAAAAAAACATAAGGGTAACTGTCAGCGTATTGCTCATGGGCACCGTTCTAAAATCGATATATTTATTGATGATAAATACAGTGAAGCGCTGGCAGAAGAATGGGCTAAACGTTGGCAGGATATCTACCTGGTCAGTGCTGAAGATATTATTACAGAATCAGACTTGTCTTTTCTTGTAGCAGGAAAAAATAATAGTGCTGAAATATACACCGCTTACGACGCGGTACAAGGTTATTTTGAGCTGCTTATACCGGCAGGGCGCGCTGAAGTTTTACCCAATGATACAACAGTAGAATCTCTCTCTGAATTTATTTGTGAACAGATAAAAGCCCGGATGGGTGATAAAAAAGTCACTGTGTATGCTTATGAAGGCGTGGGTAAAGGCGCGATTTCAGAACGGTAATAATAGCGTTGTAATAAGGCATTTTTGATTTTAACCGGTAGAAAAACAGCTAATTAACTTAAGGGAAATATGATGGCAGAAGAAACCATTTTTAGAAAAATCATTAATAAAGAGATCCCCTCGGAATTGCTTTATCAAGATGAGTTCGTGACGGCCTTTAGAGATATCAACCCTCAGGCACCAACGCATATTTTAATTATTCCGAATAAACTCATTGCCACTGCTAATGAGATAGAAATAGAAGATGAGCTGCTAATTGGTAAATTGTATACGGTGGCAAAAAAATTGGCAAAACAGGAGGGGATTGCAGAATCCGGGTACCGTTTAATTATGAACTGTAATCAAGACGGTGGTCAGGAGGTATATCATATACATCTGCACCTGTTGGGCGGAAAACCGCTTGGAAAGTTGATTTCTTGCTGAAAAATAACTGTTTAATGCCTATAATCGGGCAGAGTTTAATCTAAAAGGATGGGTCAACAATGAAAACACAAAAAAATCTATGGGCAGCCTTGGCGGTTACTTTTATACTGACCGCCTGTTCAACATCGGTTGAACGAATAGATGCTCAAGAGCAAATTGATTTAAGCGGGGCATGGAATGATACTGATTCGCAACTGGTAGCACGGGAAATGATTGACGATTCATTGTCTCGCCCCTGGATTGTCCAGTTTGTTACCCAAACAGGTAAAGATCCTGCGGTCATTGTGGGGTCAGTTAAAAACTTAAGCCATGAGCATATTAATACTAATACCTTTGTTGCTAATATGGAGCGTGAATTAATCAATTCGGGCAAAGTGCAATTTGTCGCTTCAGCGGTTGCGCGTCAAGAAGTCCGTGCGGAACGTGGCGATCAAGATTTAAATGCAACAGCCGAGTCTCGTAATGTAGCAAGACAAGAGTATGGCGCTGATTTTATGATGCAGGGACAAATTAATACTATTATCGATATGGAAGGCAAAACCCAAGTGCGTTATTATCAGGTGAATTTGGAATTAATCAGCATTAAAGATAACCGTAAAGTTTGGGTTGGCGAGAAGAAGATTAAAAAACTGGTCAGAAACAGTCGACTACGCCAGTAATAACCGACTTCATCAGGCATTATGACCATTCCACTAAGGAGAATATCCAGTGAGTGGATTTGTTATAATGCCTGGTTTTTGCTCTTCCATCTTATTTTCCGGTAACTGTATGCAGAAAATATTATTGATTGTCGTTATTGTGCTACTTTCTGGCTGCACAGCATACCAAAGAGATTCTAACCGGTTAGCAACGGCCTTAAATACCCAATCGCCAGAGCGTGTTTTGGCACAGTTACAAGATGCTGAACCCAAAGCGCGGGATAATGCGCAATTCCACCTTAATAAAGGTTTGTTGGCGTTTCTCACGGGAGATTTCGACAGTGCAATAACAACACTTTCTTTAGCCAAAAAAGAGATGTCTGTATTAGAAGCTACCTCAATCAGCGAGAATGTGGGGGCGGGCACGTTAAGTGAAACCTTAAGAAGTTATAGCGGTTACCCAACTGATCGGGTGATGGTGCATAATATTTTAGCCCTCAGTTATTTGTTTAAGAACGAGTTAGAAGGTGCGCGGGTAGAAATACTGCAAGCTGATATTGCTATGAAAAAACTCGCCGAAAAAGATTCATTAAATGGCCAACTAGCAAGTGCTCATCTTATTGCCGGTATTGTTTATGAGCTGTTAAATGAACAATCCAATGCTCTGATAAGCTATCGATTTGCACAGGATATTATTACACAACGTGTTATGCCACTCCCCCTTGGATTAAAACAAGCATTACTGCGGATGAGTTTTAAATTGGGTGCTGAGCAGCAGTTTGTCAACTATCAAAAGCGCTTCCCGGATTTGCCTAAGCCCAGTCAAAAGACAGATAATCAAGTATTTGTTTTGTATTTCGACGGCGTGGTCAGTCATAAGGTTGAAAGAACCGTGGTGCTGCCCAGCCAAAATTTCGCACAGTTAATTAGAATATCAATGCCTGATTATCCAAGAGTAGAACAGCGTATTAGAGGTGCTCAATTAAGGCTCTCTAAGCAACAGGTCCGTACCGAAATAGTGGAAAATGTAGACGACTTGGTAAGAGAAGATTTAGAGCGAGAAACGCCTTCTATTTTATTACTGACCACAACCCGCGCATTAGCTAAATATGAACTGGTGCGTCGTGTCACTCAAAAAGACAATCTTGTCGGGCTGTTATTAAATCTGGCAACCGTTGCCACGGAAAACGCAGATTTACGCAGTTGGAATATGCTGCCTGGCAATATTCAATTTGGTTATCTTGAAACAACTGAAAATGAGATTCAAATTAATGGATTCAATGACCGTCCAGAAAAAATTAATATTCTTAAAGGCTCTAAAAATATGATATTAATTAATAGCTTATCAGATCATGTTTTTCATTATCAGCAGCTTTAAATCATGTCTTAATCCCGCATCAGGTTAACGTTGGCAAAATTTCAAGATGTATTATTTGGCTATCATTGTTCGGCAAGAGCGGCTTGCTCCAATGCCTTTATTTGTTGATAAAGGCGCATAATTGTCGGGGTATGAATCTGCTTAAAGGTGGCTGATTTTAATAAATAACCCGCAATAAACTCATTTTCAGTGTGTCTTCGATAAAAAATGTCCCGGTTCATGGAGGAAAGATTTTCTGCTGTTAATGTTATTACCTGTTGAATAATTGCTAATATTTCCTCTTTTTTAAAGGTAACACCTTCAGCGTTAGCCACTGCTAAGCTTTCATTTACCAGACTGTTGATTTGCGTTTGAAAAAAAGACTCTTTTAATTGTCCATTTTTTATTTGATGAATGGCTGTTAATGGATTGATAGCCATATTGATGATTAGTTTAAGCCATAATTTTTCATTAACATCCTCACACCAGCAGGTATTGGTAAGGGCAGAATTCAGAGGCACCTGTAATGATTGAAACAGTTTTCCCTTATTGTTGTAGGCTCCCAAGTAGGTGACACCTTTGCCCGTTTGCTCAATATTTAATGGAGAATGCAGTAAACTTGCATTTGCCGTTGTTGCGCAGATAATTGGATTGTCAGGTAATAATTTTGCTACCTGCTCAGCACAGCCCATGCCGTTATGCATTAAAATAATAGCCTGCTCTGCATCTATTGAGGCTAGATGTGTTGTAATGGCGGGTATCACTTGTGTTGCTTTCACGCAGACTAAGACAGGATCAGAAGTACTGCTGAGTGATGTACTGGTCGTTATAGGAAAAGTAAACTGCTGCTTTAATAAATCCTGATATTGCAGGAGGTTAGCTGTGCAGGGGCGGCGAGTGATAAGCTGGACTTTTTCTCTGATCCGCAATAAGTTAGCGGCCCATAAACAACCTATTGCGCCCGCACCTATAATTTGCCACATATTTTCAGCCTGAAATAATTATTTTAAAGATCATAACATAGATGAAATTGAAGTTTTCTGGTAACTTAGCGTTATTAAATTTTTAATAAAAAACAGGATAATAAAATGCCATCATTTGATATTGTTTCAGAAATTGATACGTCTGAGCTTCAAAATGCCGTTGACAATGCTAACCGTGAACTTGCTACTCGCTTTGATTTTCGAGGTGTGAAAGCAAGTCTTTCAATCACTAATGACGTAGCAAAATTGTCAGCAGAGCATGATTCACAGTTAAGACAACTTATGGATCTGCTGCGTACAAATTTGATTAAGCGCGGAGTTGATTCGCGTGCAATGGATCCGGAAACACCAAACCACACAGGGAAAACATGGACACAAGTTATTAAATTTAAAGAAGGGGTAGATCAACCAACTTCTAAGAAATTAATTAAACTTATTAAAGATAATAAAATGAAAGTTCAGGTTGCCGTGCAGGGTGAACAACTGCGTGTTACAGGAAAAAAACGTGATGATTTACAGGCCGTGATGACCTTGATTAAAGGGACGGAGCTCGACCAGGCATTTCAGTTTAATAACTTTAGAGATTAATTTAAAGAGGGTCGTAAAAAGGGTGTCCTTAACATCAAAAAGACTCGCTTATATCCGAATGACTTGAAAATGCATCTTCAAGTCATTCTAGGAGCTATTTTTAGTGGATAAATTTACCAAATAAGATCATCTGGAATAGCAAAATCAGCGTAAGGATCATCTTCGAGCGCTTCTAATGGCTCTTTTGTGTCATGTAAAGCGACCAATACTGAGGAATCAATCTCTGCTAATATGCCCGCTGCCTCTTTATTAATTAAATAAAATGCTTCATTTAATACACAAATCGCTAAGTTACCACGAATCAAGCCCTGCTGTGTTTTACTATCAACTGCAATGCGTTTAACTTTGTTGTTATAGGTAAAATGATAGTCAATTTCACCTTGATAATTCTTTTCGCAATGTTGGGCAATCATCTGAATCAATTTACCGTGTGCTGCGCGCAACGCTAATTCTGCTTGTGTTTTTTTATTTTTATCCAGATCTTGTTGTTTATTTTGTTGTTTTTGATCGTTGAGCGACATTTGCATGTCAGAAACTTCAACGCTCCCTTTTTTCTTCTTTTGTTTTGCTTTACGGCGTTTATCCGTTTGTACCTGCTGTGCTTTTTGTTTGTTGATAAGACCGGATTTCATCAGTTGTTCTTGTAGAGAAGCCATAAAATACCTTAATGCTTGAATATGTATATGGGGTAGTTTAGCGAGGAAACATATGCGAAGGAAACTAAATTTCCGTGGAACCCTCATATTTATTGTAAAATCATCGACAAACAGACAAAAAAGATTAAACTTTAATTACATTAAGAGGAGATTTATATGGAAAATCTGCAAATATTACACTGCATGTCCGGTAAAAGTATTTTTTTCAAAAAAGAGATGCCAATTGAAAGTGCGGTTACTAAATTGCTCGTGAGTAAAGAGATTGGAGGGCCTGTTCTTGATGATCGCGGCCATGTTATTGGTTGGTTATCTGAGCAGGATTGTTTAGCTAAAATGCTGGCAGCAAGTTACTACTGCGAATTAGTTGCGTTAGTTGAGGATGTGATGGTTAATACTCCCCTGACGGTTAAAGCAACCATGAGTATTATTGACCTAGCGCAGCTTATGTTATCTGCAAAGCCAAAAATTTACCCCGTTGTAGATGAAAATAATAAATTTATCGGACTCATTTCAAGAAAGGACGTTTTAGCCGGAATGAGTAAACAATTCAATATTTGTTCACCGGTAATGTAATAAGCGAGGGCCTGTTTATCTTTCGTGGTTAATTTTTGTTGGTGATAAAAGCGTTTTAATCGCACCGCGAGGTGTGCAGCGTAGTCATTTAAGTAAATACCTTGCAACAAAGAGCAAAATGCTTTTAGCTGAACCCTTGGGCAGCGTTTGTAGCTCCTTTCTACGGCGTTATTGCCTATCTGTTTTTTATGAAAATAGTCTGTTTGTCCCAACATTTTTTATTTATGTTTATATTTTTATATTGGTTAAGATAATTTATAAAATTGTCTCTAGATTCATTTTGCACTCCAAAACTTTGCAGATGCTTGGTTAATATTTGACAATCTATCAACTGGCCTTTAAATTTATCAAAGTGCTGGCATAAGGCTATAAAGGCGATTTTAGAAGTATTATCCTCTTTGCTAAACATCGACTCACCACAAAATACACTGCCAATACAGACACCGTATAAACCACCCACCAACTTATTATCCCGCCACACTTCAATGGAATGGGCAATACCTTGTTGATGAAGTTTTTGATATGCCGCGATCATATCGAAAGTAATCCATGTCTCGTTTTGATTTCCCCGGGGCGCCGCACAGGCGTCAATCACATCGTGAAAGGCATGATTGATAGAAAGAGAGAAATTATTTTTGCTAATTATTTTTTTCATGCTGCTGCTGATATGCACAAGGTTTGGTTGAATGATGGCGCGCTGTGAAGGGCTCCACCACAAAATGGGCTGGCCGTCACTAAACCAGGGGAAAATACCCTGCTGGTAAGCTTTGATGATTCGTTGCGGACTTAAATCCCCGCCCATAGCCAAAAGGCCATCGGGATCGCTTAACGCTAAGCTTGTGTCTGGGAAAATAGTATTATTTATGGGCAATTCTGGAATGTATAGAGTCATCGATATTTACAAATTTAGAAAAGGAAAGAAGCGCGGTAGGATTGAATAAATTTAGTGGCAACTACGCCTATAAGATTTGAATATTCAGCAACCACTACTTTTAAGTGGTTGCTGATGTATAACAAAAATGATCAAGTATTGAACCGGATAAATGAGTCCTAGCAAAACAGCTAGTGTCGCTTTCAACAGTAATTCTGATCACTTCTTATTCATTTGCTATGTGTTAGAACGATTTTTAACGTCATCAATTTTTAGTCCAACTTCACCAGTATATAACTGACGTGGTCGTCCAATTTTCAGTCCAGGTTGATCTAACATCTCTTTCCAATGTGATATCCAACCAATAGTACGGGAAATCGCAAAAATAACCGTAAACATTGATTTAGGAATACCCATTGCCCGCAGTACCAGACCAGAATAAAAATCCACATTCGGGTAGAGTTTTTTCTCTACAAAATATGGGTCTTCAAGCGCAATTCTTTCAAGCTCCATAGCAACGTCAAGAAGAGGATCATTAATGTTCAGATCATCTAATACTTCGTGACAGGCTTTTCGCATAACAGTTGCACGGGGATCGTGATTTTTATAGACCCGATGTCCAAAGCCCATTAAGCGGAATGGGTCATTTTTATCTTTTGCTTTATCGATATATTCAGGAATGTTTTCAACACTGCCGATTTCTTCTAACATATTCAAACAAGCTTCATTGGCGCCACCATGTGCAGGACCCCATAAAGATGCGATACCTGCGGCAATACACGCAAATGGGTTAGCACCCGATGAACCAGCCAGACGGACGGTAGAAGTAGACGCATTTTGTTCATGGTCTGCATGCAGGATAAATATTTTATCCATCGCACGTTCAAGTACGGGGTTTACTTTGAACTCCTCGCAGGGAACAGCAAACATCATTTTCAGGAAATTACCTGCATATGAAAGGCTATTGTCAGGGTAAACAAAGGGCTGACCATTTGAATATTTATAGGACATGGCCGCTAAGGTTGGCATTTTAGAAATTAGACGGTAAGCGGTAATTTCACGATGAGTTTCGTTGGTAACATCAAGAGAGTCATGGTAGAAAGCTGATAATGCGCCAACAACACCACACATGATTGCCATTGGATGAGAATCGCGACGGAAACCTTGGTACAGTTTTGCTAACTGTTCGTGAATCATTGTATGGTGTAATATAACATGATGGAATTTTTCTGACTGTTCCTGGTCAGGAAATTGGCCATTTAACAGTAAATAACAAACTTCGAGGTAGTCAGATTTTTCAGCTAATTCTTCAATTCCATAGCCGCGATGTAATAGGATTCCCTTGTCGCCATCTATGAAGGTTATTGCTGATTCACAAGAAGCTGTTGCTAGAAAACCGGGGTCATAGGTAAAATAACCTGCTTTCCCTAAGCTTCGAATATCAATGACATCATTACCGGCAGTCCCTTTCATGATTGGTAGTTCTATTGCTTCTTGTCCAGGTAATTGAAGTATTGCTTTTTGTTCAGACATTTGTTCTATCTCCATTTCTTTTAAGAATTACAAGCATTACAAGAATTTAACCCGCATATTTTTACAGGCTAAATTTAGCCTTGTCAATTTTAACAGTTCAACTTTGCGAGCTGTTCTGCTCTAATTTAACGGAATACTTTAATTTTAGATGATACTATCGACTATCTAGCTGACATGAGTGCAAAACGTTAGTACAAAACTTATAATAGAGAATTTAAAATTAAATCACAAGAATCTGTTGATCTTTGCTGTGCGTTTTTACAGCAATCTGTGCGTGCTTTATACAAGCCAGAGCCTGCGTTGTGTCCTTATCCTAGATAGGCTGTCAGCATTCTGCATTATATTCACAATTTACATAGAATAACCATGCTGCTCTCCTCATGTCTTGCTTAGAACAATGCGATATTGAATAAAATTTGTACTAGAAAGGTCAATAGGATCCAGGATTAACCGGTGAGCAACGTTATTTCGTTCAGCGAGCAGGATCAGCTTTAGGCTTGTAATGAATCTGCTTTATAACTGCAAAATAGCTGCAAAAAATTTTATCCACACTAAGGGGTCATGATTAACCAAAGCATGTTTTTTGTCGAAGTATATATATTTTTTTAGGTAAGTAGCAGATACAAATGACAGCCAGTGAAACTTGTAAAGTATCATGTTTTTATCAAAAAAACCAAATAACTTTTGGTTTAAAAAGTGGAAAAAGTCGAACTGAACATTTTATAAAATGATCTGCACTAGAATTTTAAAATCCAATGACAAGAAATCATTAAATCATCAAATTATCACATCAATTCTTAGTTACCATAACAAGTGGTTATAATTTGTACTTTTCCTCAGATAACCGGATTATAATTGCGTTTGTATCACAAAAAAACGTCATATGACTGACATTATGTCAACAATATGCTAACAATGTACCTGCTAAAAAAAACTTCTTATCGGCTAATAAAAAGAGACCTCATTGTGCGCAGAGACAGACCTAAAAATTTAGACTTAACCACGGTTCAATTCCCGATAACTGCAACAGCATCAATATTGCATCGAATATCTGGGATCATCGTATTTATTGCATTAGCAATATTCTTAACACTGTTAAATCAGTCCTTAACTTCAGAAACAGATTTTAATAATGTGATGGGATATATAGATAATTTCTTCATTGGATTTATTATCTGGGCAGCGCTAACCGGGCTTACTTACCATATTGTATTTGGTGTACGCCATATGATTCAAGATTTGGGTTATTGGGAAGAATTAGAAAGTGCCGCTTTGAGTGCAAAAGTTGGATTTATAATCACGGCTATCTTATCAGTATTAACAGGGGTATTAGTATGGTAAACGTTGTGGGCAGCTTCGGTAGAAACGGAGTTCATGATTATGTTTTAACACGTGCAAGTGCGATCATTATATTGGCATATGTTCTTTATCTTGTAGGTTTTGTAACTTTTGCAGACATTGACTATTTTACGTGGGTTGATTTTTTCTCATTGACGCTAACCAAGGTATTTACTTTGTTTGCATTAATTGCAATGCTAGTGCATTCGTGGATTGGTCTTTGGCAAGTGCTAACTGATTACGTTAAAAATGCTTTGTTGCGTGCTGCATTACAGTTTTTATTAACGTCAACGGCATTTGTCTATGTTATTTTTGGTTTTGTAATTTTGTGGGGTGTTTAAGGTGAGTTTACCGATTCGTGAATTTGATGCTATTGTGATTGGTGCGGGTGGCGCAGGTATGCGCGCAGCACTTTCCATTTCAGAAGAAGGCAAAAGTTGTGCCTTAATAAGTAAAGTTTTTCCAACCCGCTCTCATACTGTTTCAGCGCAAGGCGGTATTACTGTCGCATTGGGTAATGCCCATGAAGATGATTGGCAGTATCACATGTATGATACCGTTAAGGGCTCTGATTATATCGGTGACCAGGACGCTATTGAGTATATGTGTAAAATCGGGCCTGAAGTTGTACGCGAGCTTGAACATATGGGCTTGCCTTTTTCTCGTTTTGAAGACGGCAGTATTTACCAGCGTCCCTTTGGCGGGCAGTCTAAAGAATATGGTCAAGGTCAAGCATCTCGTACTGCGGCAGCTGCCGACCGTACTGGTCATGCTTTATTACACACACTTTATCAGCAGAATATTAAAAATAAAACCACCGTTTTTTCTGAGTGGTATGCACTTGATTTAGTAAAAAATGATGACGGTGATGTTGTTGGCTGTACTGCTATTGATATTGAGTCTGGCGAAGTAGTGATGTTTAAAGCACAGGCGACCGTGCTTGCAACGGGTGGAGCAGGTCGTATTTACGCCTCTACCACTAATGCACATATTAACACCGGCGATGGTGTTGGCATGGCGCTGCGTGCGGGTGTTCCAGTGCAGGATATGGAAATGTGGCAGTTCCATCCGACTGGCATTGCTGGTGCAGGTACACTAGTAACAGAAGGCTGTCGTGGTGAAGGTGGTTATCTGCTTAATAAAGATGGCGAACGTTTTATGGAACGTTATGCGCCAAATGCCAAAGATTTAGCAGGGCGCGATGTTGTTGCCCGTGCAATGATGATTGAAATTCGTGAAGGTCGCGGTTGCGAGGGGCCGTGGGGCGTACACCTTAAATTAAAACTAGACCACTTAGGTAAAGATGTTTTAGAGTCGAGATTACCAGGTGTTATGGAATTATCACGTACTTTTGCGCATGTTGATCCTGTTAAAGAGCCTATTCCAGTTATTCCAACCTGTCATTATCAAATGGGTGGCGTACCAACAACAGTCAATGGTCAAGTGCTTAAATTGGATGAAAACGGTAAAGATGTAGAAGTTAAAGGACTCTTTGCAGTCGGTGAAATAGCATGCGTATCAGTACACGGTTCTAACCGCTTAGGTGGTAATTCACTGTTAGACTTAGTGGTATTTGGCCGTGCGACAGGTAAACATTTGGGTGTGGTGCTTGCGCAAGAAAACACAGCTAAGGAGCCTACCCAGGAAAATATTGATGCTACACTGGAACGTTTTAACCGTTGGGAAAAAGGTAACGGCACTGAATGTCCAAATCAAATCAGAAAAGATCTGCAGCAGTGTATGCAAAACAATTTCTCTGTCTTTAGAGATGGTGAGGCAATGGCCGAAGGCTTAGCTGAACTGAAAGTACTGCGTGAGCGTTTGAAAAATGCAAAATTAGACGATAAAAGTACCGAATTTAACACTAACCGCATTGAATGTTTAGAGCTTGATAACTTGATGGAAACTGCATTTTCAACTGCCATGGCCGCTAATTTTAGAACGGAAAGTCGAGGCGCACACAGCCGCTTTGATTACCCGGATCGGGATGATAAAAGTTGGCTATGCCACAGCATCTTTAATCCTGAAACCGAAGAGATGTGTAAGCGTGATGTTAATATGAAACCAGTATTGCGTGAACCTTTCCCTCCTAAAGCACGTGTTTATTAAAAAGGCTATTGTTATGCAAGTGAAATTTTCTATTTATCGTTATAACCCTGATGTTGATAACGCGCCCTATATGCAAGATATGTCTTTAGATATTGCAGAGGGCTCTGATATGATGGTGCTTGATGCTTTAATGACTCTGAAAGAGAAGGATCCTACCTTATCTTTTCGTCGTTCATGTCGGGAAGGCGTTTGTGGTTCCGATGGTATGAATATGAATGGTAAAAATGGCTTAGCCTGTATCACTCCATTGTCGGATTTATTGTCGAAAGGTAAAGTAATATTACGTCCATTACCGGGATTACCCGTAATACGTGATTTAGTCATAGACATGACCCAATTTTATACTCAATATGAAAAAATCAAACCCTACTTGATTCCTGATGATCGTCAACCACCCGTTGGAGAGTACAAACAAACACCAGAAGAGAGAGAAAAACTCGATGGTTTATATGAATGTATTTTATGTGCTTGTTGTTCAAGTTCTTGTCCTTCTTTTTGGTGGAATCCAGATAAATTTATTGGTCCTGCCGGTTTATTAGCGGCCTACCGTTTCCTTATCGACAGTCGTGATAATGCAACAGAAGAGCGACTTGCAGACTTAGATGATGCATTCAGTGTATTCCGTTGTCATAATATTATGAATTGTGTCAGTGTTTGTCCCAAAGGATTAAACCCGACAAAAGCAATAGGAAAAATCAAATCAATGTTATTACAACGTGCTATTTAATTTTTTATGTAATTATAACTAATAAGTAAAAGAAGGAAGAAACTTAAATGCCAACTAATGTTATGAAGACATGGTTAGCTTCATCCCATTTCTCCGGGGGCAATGCAACATATATTGAAGATATCTATGAGTCATATTTAGAAGATTCTTTATCTGTTGACGCCAACTGGCGGAAAGTATTTGATGATTTACCACAAGTCAGTGATAAACCTGAAGAAGCGCATTCCCGCATTCGTGCGCAGATGAAACTGGCCGCCAAAGCAACAAAATGTATTACCCCGCCTAATGACGTAGAGCATAATGATGCGAAACAGGTTCGCGTTTTGCAGTTAATAGGTGCCTATCGTAATCGAGGCCACGAAGTGGCTTCATTGGATCCGTTAGGGCTGACTATACTGGAAACAATCAAGGAATTAGATCCCTTCTATCATGAGTTAGAAGGGGCAGACCTTGATGCGAGCTTTAATGTAGGGTCCTACGCGGCCTCTAATGAAACGATGGTATTACGTGATCTTATCGCATCACTGAAACGAACATATTGCGGGTCAGTGGGTGCGGAATATATGCATATCACTAATACGGATGAGAAACGCTGGTTGCAAAACCGTATCGAATCCTGTGAAAGTAAACCTTCGTTCAGCTATGAGGCAAAGAATCGTTTTATTGAAGAACTTTCTGCAACGGAAGGTCTTGAACGTTATCTTGGCTCTAAATTCCCCGGTGCAAAGCGTTTTTCCTTAGAAGGTGGTGACTCTTTTATTCCAATGTTAAAAGAGTTGATTCGACGTGCTGGAGAGCAAGGCGCACAGGAAGTCGTATTAGGAATGGCTCACCGAGGCCGTCTTAATGTATTAGTTAATGTGTTCGGCAAAAAACCCGCGGATTTATTTGACGAATTTGCAGGCAAACATAGCACTATTGATGGTTCAAGCGATGTGAAATACCATCAGGGTTTTAGCAGTGATTTTAAAACCCCGAAAGGTAATGTGCATTTAGCGCTGAGTTTTAACCCTTCGCATTTAGAGATTGTTAATCCTGTTGTATTGGGCTCTGTTCGCGCCCGGCAAGAGCGTTTAAAAGCTTTTAGTGAAACTGTACTGCCCATTACCGTTCACGGCGATGCCGCGATCGCAGGTCAGGGAGTTGTGCAAGAAACATTTAATATGTCACAAGCACGTGCGTTTAAAGTTGGCGGCACAGTGCGTATCGTTATCAATAATCAAATTGGCTTTACAACATCTGACCGGGAAGATGCTCGCTCTACTCGTTTTTGCACCGATATTGCAAAAATGGTTCATGCACCGATTTTTCATGTTAATGCAGATGATGCTGAAGCCGTTATTTTTGTTACACAAATAGCACTGGATTTCCGTAATACCTTTAAACGGGATGTTGTTATTGATTTGGTTTGTTACCGCCGTCATGGCCATAATGAAGCCGATGAACCCAGTGCGACCCAGCCTTTGATGTACAAAAAAATTAAAGCGCATGCCACACCACGTGAAATTTATGCAAAGCAGCTTGTTACTGAAGGTGTTATTAATGAGCAATATGCGAAACAATTAGTAACAGATTACCGTGATGCCTTAGACAGCGGTGAATGTGTCGTGAAAGAATGGCAAGTTATGCAGCACCGTTCAGTTGACTGGTCTCCCTATTTAAAGCATGACTGGGATGCTCCCTATGAATCAAAATTTCCTAAAGAACGTTTAATGGAATTAGGGGAATCAATTAGCCACTACCCGGATGCCCACAAGCAACACTCACGCGTTACAAAGATTTATAACGATCGTAAATTAATGGCACGTGGTGAAAAATTATGTGATTGGGGCTTTGCTGAAAATTTAGCTTATGCAACGCTGCTTGACAGTGAGTTTAATATTCGACTGGTCGGTCAAGATTCCGGCCGTGGTACCTTCTTCCATCGTCATTCCGTATTGCATGAGCAAACGGAAGGAAAGCGCTATATTCCACTTAAAAATATCTCTGAAAAACAGGGTCATTTTGATATTTATGATTCAGTGCTGTCGGAAGTAGCGGTATTAGCGTTTGAATATGGCTACTCAACAGGTGCCCCTAAAGGCTTGTGTATATGGGAAGCGCAGTTTGGAGATTTTGCTAACGGTGCACAGGTTGTATTTGATCAGTTCTTATCTTCTGGAGAGCAGAAGTGGGGACGTATGTGTGGCTTAACGGTTTTATTACCACATGGATACGAGGGGCAAGGACCGGAACATTCGTCTGCCAGATTGGAGCGTTATCTGCAACTCTGCGCGGAACATAATATGCAAGTATGTGTACCTTCTACACCAGCGCAAGTTTACCATATGTTACGCCGTCAAGTAGTGCGCTCAATGCGTCGGCCATTAATTGTAATGTCACCTAAATCATTATTACGTCACCCTGAAGCGGTTTCCAGTCTAGATGAATTAGCAAATGGTACATTCCAAAATGCGATTGCTGAGATTGATGAGCATGATCCTAAAGAAGTAAATATTGTTATTATGTGCAGTGGTAAAGTGTATTACGATCTTTTAGGTAAACGTCGTGATGCCGGATTGACTAACGTCGCAATTATACGCATTGAACAACTATATCCTTTCCCCGCGAATGAAGTTAATGATATTTTAAGTGCTTATCAACACGTTAAAGATTTTGTCTGGTGTCAGGAAGAACCTCAAAATCAAGGTGCTTGGTATTGTACTCAGCATAATTTCAGGAGTATATTGCCAGCTGACGCGCGATTACGTTATGCCGGCCGCGACGCATCGGCTTCAACGGCTGTTGGTTATATGTCTTTACATCTCAAGCAGCAAAAAGCATTAATTAATGACGCACTGGCCGTTGTTGAATAATATTTAAAACAAACCCGAATTTTTTAGTTTAGGGTTTTTACCCTAGGAAAGGTCAATTATGATTGAAATATTGGTTCCCGAGCTTCCAGAATCAGTTGCTGATGCAAGTGTTGCCATTTGGCATAAGCAACCTGGTGATTTTGTTGAGCGTGATGAAGTACTTGTTGAAATAGAAACCGACAAAGTAGTGTTAGAAGTGCCAGCAACTGCCTCTGGTGTATTGGAAAGCATCATCGAAAATGAAGGGGCAACCGTCCTTTCAAAGCAATTGTTGGGTCAATTAAAAGAAGGTGCAGCAGCGCCGGTAAAAGAGCAAAAAACTGAAACTGATGAAGCGCCTGCTGAATCTGCTACTGACACCGCTGCTACTGCTACTGACACTGCAGATGCAAGCCCATCGGTGCGACGTTTAATTCTTGAAAAAGGGTTAAATGCCGCCGATATCAAGGGAACAGGCAAAGGCGGTTCTATTACACGTGAAGATGTAGAAAAACATCGAGTCACAAAAAATCAGGAACAAACTGAACCAAAAGTTGACATTGTTGCTGCGGTAGCTGCTCGCAGCGATAAGCGCGTACCAATGACACGTTTGCGTAAGCGTGTTGCTGAGCGTTTATTAGAAGCAAAAAATTCTACTGCAATGTTAACCACCTTTAATGAAGTTAACATGAAACCGATTATGGATCTTCGTCGCCAATATCAAGAAGTTTTTGAGAAGAAACACGGTGTACGTTTAGGATTTATGTCGTTTTATATTAAAGCTGTGACAGAAGCACTGAAACGATTCCCTGAAGTGAATGCGGCTATTGATGGTGATGAAATTGTTTATCATAATTTCTTTGATATCAGTATTGCTGTTTCAACACCTCGCGGTTTAGTGACACCTGTTTTACGTGATGTGGATGATTTAAATTTTGCTGAAATCGAAAAGGGTATAAAAGTACTTGCGATTAAAGGCCGTGATGGAAAATTAACCGTTGATGAAATGATTGGTGGTAACTTCACTATTACAAACGGCGGGGTATTTGGTTCTTTATTATCAACGCCTATTATTAACCCTCCACAAGCCGCCATCCTAGGCATGCATAAAATTCAAGATCGTCCTGTGGCAGTTGACGGTAAAGTGGAAATTTTACCGATGATGTATCTGGCACTTTCTTATGATCACCGTTTAATCGACGGGAAAGAATCAGTTAGCTTCTTAGTCGCAATCAAAGAATTGCTTGAAGATCCAACGCGCTTATTATTGGATGTTTAAGGGGTAGTCCAGCGCTGTTTATATCTTCCGTAATTTAGTCAATATAACCGGCGCTAACGTAAGTAACATTACTTCGAGTTATGACCTGATTAATAGGGTCATTAAGTTAAACCAAATAAATGGATAAGAATCATGAATTTGCATGAATATCAGGCAAAACAGTTGTTCAGAGAATATGGATTACCTGTACCACAAGGTATCGCATGCGATACCGCTGAGGAAGCAGTAAGTGCAGCCTCTCAAATTGGTGGAGACAAATGGGTTATCAAGTGTCAGGTACATGCAGGTGGCCGTGGTAAAGCCGGTGGTGTTGAGTTAGTTAGCACTAAAGATGGTTTACGTGAGTTTGCACATAAATGGTTAGGTAAGAACTTAGTTACTTTCCAAACCGATGCAAACGGTCAACCGGTTAATAAGTTATTAGTAGAAAGCTGTAGTGATATTGCTAATGAGCTTTACTTAGGTGCGGTTATTGACCGTGCTTCACAACGTGTTACTTTTATGGCATCGACAGAAGGTGGTGTAGAAATTGAGAAAGTAGCAGAAGAGACGCCTGAGCTTATTCATACCGCAATGATTGATCCATTAGTGGGCGCACAAGCGTACCAAGGTCGTGAACTTGCCTTTAAATTAGGTCTTTCTGGTAAACAGATTGGTCAATTTACAAAAATCTTTCTGGGTCTTGCGACTCTTTTTGAAGAGAAAGATTTATCGTTATTAGAAATCAATCCACTGGTTGTGACTGCACAAGACGATCTTATCTGTTTAGACGGTAAAATTTCTATCGATTCTAACGCAATGTACCGTCAAAAAGCGTTACATGCGATAAACGATACAACGCAAGATGATGAACGTGAAATGCATGCTGCACAATGGGAACTTAACTATGTTGCTCTTGATGGTAGCATCGGCTGTATGGTAAACGGTGCCGGCCTTGCAATGGGAACAATGGATATCGTGCATTTACACGGTGGTAATCCGGCTAACTTCCTGGACGTAGGCGGCGGTGCAACCAAAGAACGTGTTACCGAAGCTTTCAAAATCATTCTTTCTGACGATAATGTTAAAGCTGTTTTAGTAAACATCTTTGGCGGTATTGTACGTTGTGATTTAATTGCTGACGGTGTCATTGGCGCAGTAGCTGAAGTTGGTGTAACAGTGCCTGTTATCGTGCGTTTAGAAGGCAACAATGCTGATTTAGGTCGTAAAATTCTTGCAGAATCTGGTCTTAATATTATCGCAGCTGCATCATTAACAGATGCTGCTGAGCAAGCGGTTAAAGCGGTAGGTGGCAAATAATGAGCATTTTAATTAATAAAGACACTAAAGTAATTTGCCAGGGTTTCACTGGCGGACAAGGTACTTTCCACTCTGAGCAAGCGCTTGAATACGGCACACAAATGGTCGGTGGTGTTTCACCGGGTAAAGGTGGTCAAACGCATTTAGGTCTTCCTGTATTTAATACGGTACGCGAAGCAGTTGAAAAAACAGGTGCGACAGCATCGGTTATCTATGTACCAGCTCCATTTTGTAAAGATGCCATATTAGAAGCGATTGACGCGGGTATTAAACTGATTGTTACCATTACTGAAGGTATTCCAACACTGGATTTAGTTAGCGTTAAAGTTAAACTTGATCAAGCTGGTGTTGTTATGATTGGTCCTAACTGTCCTGGTGTTATCACTCCTGACGAATGTAAGATTGGCATTATGCCTGGTCACATTCATCTAAAAGGTAAAGTAGGTATTGTTTCTCGCTCTGGGACATTAACTTACGAAGCAGTTAAACAAACAACTGATGAAGGTTTTGGACAGTCTACTTGTGTGGGTATCGGTGGCGATCCTATCCCAGGTTCAAGCTTTATTGATATCCTGAAACTTTTCCAGGAAGATCCTGAAACTGAAGCTATTGTTATGATTGGTGAGATTGGTGGTACTGCGGAAGAAGAAGCCGCTGCATTTATCAAAGCAAATGTGACTAAACCTGTCGTATCTTATATTGCCGGTGTTACTGCACCTGCAGGTAAGCGTATGGGACATGCCGGTGCAATCATTGCCGGTGGTAAAGGGACTGCCGATGATAAGTTTAAAGCACTTGAAGATGCTGGTGTTAAAACCACTAAATCACTTGCTCAGATTGGTCAAGCATTACGTGAAGTAACAGGTTGGTAATTACCCGCTGATATTTTTAGATATTTTTGTATCAATAGTCTCAAAACCTCGTTATTTAACGGGGTTTTTTTATTTCAAAAATAAATATATTTCGTGGTTACCGTTGTAGAATTTCATTAATGGTAATGGATTAAAGCTGTTATTATTAAATACACAAAAAATAGCTCACCGCTTGTCTGCGCAGCAAAGGTGAGCGCATATTATACCAATCCATACCACTATTTGAGCACTTTTACGGGTGAAAATAAAGACTAACCTCGTTGTTTTATTTGCAATAACCAGCCATCATACAACTTGCTAGTATTCGTTTTTTCTGCACAATATCAGATCTTTTTTATGCAAATTTGCATTAGTAATACCAAAAGAATTAATCAAGTGATTAATTCTTTTAACCAGCAAGGGTGATCAGCTTTTTAGTTCTTTTGGTATAACACAGATTAGCAGCGTAATTAGGCTCTCAATAGAATTAAGGGTGGCATTGCAATCTTAATAGCCTAAAATGAAAAGACTTATTCTATCTTTTTTTTAAGCAATATTTATGCGAAATTCCATGCGAAGTTCAGTTTGTAACCTTGCATAAATTGCAGATATCTATAAAGGCGGTGAATGTGAAAATGCGCATTGAAGTTAACGGTATTGATCATCTTGTTCTCAGAACGACAAAAATGGCTGAAATGTTAACTTTTTATTGTCAAATTCTAGGTTGTTGTATTGAAAGGGAAACGTCACCAGAAACAGGGTTGATTCAGTTACGTGCAGGTAATGCTTTAATTGATTTAGTCTCTGTTGATAGTGAATTAGGTCATCTCGGTGGTGGTGCTGCTACTCATACAGAAAACAATATGGATCATTTTTGTTTGCAAATAAAAGCCATGCCGGAAGAAGAGATTAGCAGATATTTATTAAGTTTTGGCCTTATTGTTGAGCCGTTTACCAGGCGATATGGCGCACAAGGATTTGGTAACTCTATTTACATTAATGATCCCGAGGGCAATACTGTCGAGATAAAAAATAAAATTTAAAGTAGATTATACTGATTCCAGAAAAATACGGTATTAGGTATTAGGTATTAGGTATTAGGTATTAGGTATTAGGTAGTTAGGCAGTGATAAGTCACTATACTTATCAAAGATTTTCCAAATAAGTCAACATATGAGAGGTTAAAATGGACACACAAAATCATTCTTTATCAGCTTTGTTTGATCAATTAGGCTTGGATAGTTCTGAGACGGGAATTCGTTCTTTTATAAACAAAAACGCTATTTTGAAGGGGGATGCCAAATTGCATGAAGCTAATTTTTGGAATAGTGCACAGGCAGATTTTTTAAAGCAAGCTAAAGATGAAGATGCCGATTGGGCTGAAATAGTTGATCAGCTCGACTTAACGTTACGTCCTTAAAGCGCAAATTAAGTCGCGTGTTTACTTTTACATAACGGCGCTACTTTAATTTAGTCACCGCAGGTTGGCATTTATGTATCTTAAACTTAAATAATAATCCTACGACTGAACAGATAAAAATGGTCAGCTAAGCTATTGATACTTCAATTTTTTATATCAAATAAAACCTAAACGGTCCTTAATAGTTAATAGGTGATAATTAATATTACCTCTTACTATTAAGGACCGTATTTATTACACTCGTTCTTAGTAAAAAAGTTACCGGATTAAATAATTATATGAAAATTGCACCCACTTCAAATAAAGCGCAAGAAACAATGAAGATGCTGTTAACGTTACAAAGTGACTTTATGGAAATATTGCAGTTGGTAAGTAAAGAGTTTGGCTGCCCGGCACAATTTAAAACCGTTGAGTGGCTTAGAGACGAAGGGCTACATGGTGGGGGACTCAGATTTGAGGCCGTGAAAGGCAAACTCTTTAACCGTGCTTCAATCAATATTTCTCAAGTGCAATATGACGATCTGCCCAATAAGTCCTTTTCTTCCGCGACCGCGCTTTCGACTATCATTCACCCGAGTAATCCGTTAGCGCCTTCTCTGCATATGCATATTAGCTGGACTGAATTTAAAAATGGTCAAGGTTCATGGCGAATAATGGCGGACTTAAATCCCTCTATACCCGATCAGAAAGAGAAAGAAAAATTTGATAATTGCTTAAAAGAAATAACCGGAAAATATTATCAGCAGGGGGAGCGTTTGGGGAATGCGTATTTTTATATTCCTGCTTTGCAATGTTTTCGCGGTGTGAGCCATTTTTATCTTGAGGGCTTTAATCCTGATAGCATGACCACCAATCACTTTGCAAAAAACTTTGGGGAATCCGTTATACAATGTTATAGCGAGATATTAGCACAAAAAACACTTCATTCTGAGTCACCAACAGAGGCTCAAAAAATCGCTCAGTTAAATTATCATACTCTGTATTTTTACCAGGTTTTAACCTTAGACAAGGGTACCACTACCGGTTTGTTAATCCATAATCAGAATGACACCGGGACACTAGGATCCTTACCTGCGCGAATCAATCGTGTGTTATTAGCGAGTTGGGTGGATATTACGCCTGCTCCTCAGGATAAGTTAATTAAACGATTTTTAAGGTTGCTTCCCGAGCAAGATATTTGTCTTATTTCGACATCGCTCAAAGCACAAATAGCAGAACAAATTCGATTGCACTATAAAGCGTTTCCCATCAATTAAATTTCTGGTGCGGCAAGCCTACTTAGCTAAACTATTTTATAATAAATGAATGCTGGTGTATTTTACTCAGAGTGTGTTATTTCGCTGCCTTTTGGTTTGAAAGCAATATTTAAATAGATATGCTTCCTAATTGATAGCGTACAACAGCTATTAAGCGAAATTTCTGCTCTTTTTTAAGGATCTGAGTCGATAGACGATAAACAGAGGTAGGGGACTTTGACGCTGTGCTAAAGGCCGTGATTGTTATTATATATTTTTAAACATAACTTCTAAGCGCAGTGTAAAAGAGACATCTTTGCTTTGCTCCTGAAGGCTGTTTTTTGGCCAGTTTATTTCAGGAGATAGCTCATAAAAAAACCAGCTGCGGATGATGTTGTGTCGATAGGTTAACCCTAAATGCGTATTATCAATATAATAGTCGGGTTTATTTTTAGCGCTGATACTGGCTCTGTAATTGAGTGCCTGAGTGGGGGAGATGTAATGGTATAGGGTCAAACCCGTTCCCATTTCAATACCTTCAACGTCAGTATCTAATCCGGCGAAGTTTGCCCAGCGCAATAAAAATTTATCATTAAATGAATGGTCAATATCAAAATAAGTAATTTCACCGGTGACCATTTTGTTTTGATAAACTTTTTGTGTAAATCGCGATAAGGTCTGCTGCGTAAAAGGGTAGATATAACGATAGCTGACTTCTAAACCAGGGCGTAAGGTTGCTTTTATATTAAGACTGCTGCGCGTCTTGACCGATACATCATAGCTCAGTCCTAATGCATTTTTGGTTTGTTGGGACTGGTCATCTGGAAACAGTTCTTTGATTGTATCTTTTGTATCGGACTCGAAAATGATTTTAAATTTTTTACTTATTTTTGGCAGGTAGAGTCGAGCACTGATATTGGGCTCATATGAAAAACCTTTGCCGTCAAGCCAGATCAAATCATTATACCAACGTATCATAGTACCAGCGCGCACATTTTTTGTTGTTTTTTGATCAATAAAAAAATTGTCAAACCACGGGGCGGGCTGACAAAATTTAGTATTAAGATAATGGTAGCTATCATCGAGTAAGCTATGCTGTTCGCTTTTACTAAAGCAGATACCCTTGTTGTTCTCTTCTGCAGCGATGAAATGCGGGTAAAATGATAAAATAAGCGTGTAAATAATTAGTTTATACAAGTGATCTGTCACCTATTAATAAATATTATTAAACCGAGTCTACTTAACGAGCCCGCTTAACGAACAGGGTATTTATAATTTAAGAGGTAGTTAGCAGTTGTATATACCCAAACTACGTGAAGATGCTGATTACTGTATCTTCAACTAGTTTGGATATCTCAGTATAACCTGATGTGTAGAATACAACCGTTAGATTATGACGCTATTAGTCTGATAACTACATTAGCCTGATAATTAGGCTTCTTCGTTTTCTTGTTGATCTTGCGCTTCCATGGCTGCAAGGCGCTTTTCTTCATATGCTGCAGCGGCTGCTATTTTTTCAGCTTCTGCTTTAGCTGCTAATTCATTGCGCACAGTACGTTTGTCCGCCTTACGTATCGTTGCGGCCTGTAAATTTTTCACAAACTGTACGAGTTCTTCTTTTGCCCATACTTCTGCTAACGCTTCATTTTCAAAACCATTTTGGCGCTTTGAGACACTTGTTCTACGGGCAGTCACTCGGCGGGTGATTTCCGCATTCCATTTATCGCCTTCTTGGGTAATACGGTAATCAAATTTATTTTGTTGTGCCATTGGTATTTTTTTCCTAGTGCTTAATTAATTATTTTTTGTTTATCTGGAGATATCAATATGAGATATTAATCTAATAAAAATAAACAGTACCGTGAGATTTTAACATGAAATCCCAATTATCATCAGCATTAATTATCGCTCTGTTTATCTTTCAATGATGGCCAAGCAAAGGAGTCCGATTTTTCAGGAAGTTGTGCAGACGCCTCCCTTTGCCGGGTAATATTTTTTCTTATTAATAACGTGGTGGCGGGGTGGTCGCTAAAAAAAACTTTAAGGTAAAGAACCTCTGTTTTGCTGCGTGCCCAGGGTGTCTTTCGCATGAATCTTAAACTAGATTTAAGGCTAGGCTTGTCCATAAAACAGCGAATATTAAGTAATTCTCCCATTTTACGCCAGCCCAATTTAGCTTCAAGTTCAGTCAATATCTGTTCGAGTTTAACGCCATCTAGAGGATCATTTTTATTCATTTTCATATCCGAAATGCAAAACTATTATAAACAAGACTAAATACTTTCTCTAAAACGGACTAAATTGATGGTCGATAAATTTAGTCTGCACAAGAAAATATCTAGTTACTTAAGCATCTGGTTTAAGAAAAATATTGATCGTTAACCTTTATGCTCAAATCAGTTTAACATTTTTCCACTTATTCTGACTCATTTAAATATCAAAAAATAAATTTTTGCTTGCCCTTTATTATTCAGATCTGTCTTAAAGTCGACTCGTTGGAAAGTCTAGTCTATCTTAGATAATTGTTGTCTTTATGAGAGGCGTCACTGCGATTGAATTTATGGGGACCGCTATTTCGACGTGTATTTAAAATTTATCTCCCGAACGGTCTGTTAAATTATTTATTGTAGATTAGTGCTGCTGTTAAATGCTATCAACTGCACCTTGTAAATTCTGGAAATATGGTAGTTTAGATTAATTTACAAGCACTTGAACGTTTTTATTGATTAAACACGGTTAAAAACTTGTACTGGATAAAAAGTGCTATAGAATATCCCGCACTTACTTAATTTAAGTAAATGCCCGGATGGTGGAATCGGTAGACACAAGGGATTTAAAATCCCTCGCCTTATGGGTGTGCGAGTTCAAGTCTCGCTTCGGGCACCAAATTTATAAAAAAAGCAGCTTTTAGCTGCTTTTTTTATGCCTGAAATAAAGTGCCAAGCGCTTAGTAGAAAGATAGGCTTTTTCTAATATCAGCTCCTTATGGTGTAAAATTATCCCTAACTCATTATAAGAGTTCAATAACCCGATAAGTGTTTAATAATCTGAATTGTCCCTCCCTGACGCGCTTGATGTGAGCAAGCTGCTTATTTTGATTGCTTTGTAAGCAGTTGAACGGTTTTGTTCATTTTAACGAGGTTAACCACTTGTAGTTGCTAATAATTTCTATAGAATGCCTCGCAGTTACTTAGTGCAATTTAAGTAAACGCCCGAATGGTGGAATCGGTAGACACAAGGGATTTAAAATCCCTCGCCTTATGGGTGTGCGAGTTCAAGTCTCGCTTCGGGCACCAAATTAATAAAAAAAGCAGCTTTCTAGCTGCTTTTTTTATGCCTGAAATAAAAATATCTGCAGTAAAATCAACATACGTGGGCTGTTTGATCATCTTTTATACTGTCTTCTATTATAATTTTGCTGGAAAAGTTATAGGACTTACCTGATGGTTTTTACAATCATGGCAGTTATCTACTTTGTTCTAGTCCGTCACAAGTCTTCTCCAAAAACCGATTGGGAGAAACGGCCGCAGTTAAATGAATATAAAAGATCAGTCAATGCAACATGCTGTTGTTTTGCGCTAATAGCGACATAAATAAACTATTTTGAAAGTCCAATAAACGCCATATAATACAAAAAACTATTATCCCTGGGCTGTATGCTGAAGAGTGCTGCGGCTGAGTTTTGCTGTTCTAACTAAAAAAGGCAGAGCGGTCAACCGGTTGTTAACGGATAATTCATTACTTTTGAGCTGTTTCATTTGCTCACGGTTTAATGTTTAATGTTCATAGCAAGTCATCGATACCCATTTTATTTATTACCCAAACGGGCTGCGCCTTTTTAATCGCTGTGCAAGGACATTTTTTGGGTTTTAAACGATTAATACAGGATAATATTGTGGATAATAATAGTGAAATACGGCTGAATAAGTTTATCAGTGATTCAGGCTTTTGTTCACGCCGGGAAGCGGATAAGTTGATTGAGCAAAATCGTGTAAAAATAAATGGTGATATACCTGAATTAGGTACAAAAGTGCAACTTGGTGATCTCGTATTGGTCGACGGCAAGCGAATTAACGCCAGTGCTCAGGATAAATTGGATCGTATCTATATTGTTTATAATAAACCGATCGGCATCACCTGCACGACAGAGCGTCATATCCATGGCAATATTATTAATGCTATTGGTCATAAAAAACGCATTTTTCCAATAGGACGACTAGATAAACCTTCTGAAGGTTTAATCTTTTTAACCAGTGATGGTGATATAGTCAATAAAATATTACGTGCTGAAAATGCGCACGATAAAGAATATTTGGTCACCGTTGATAAACCGTTAAGTGAACGCTTTGTTGAGCGTATGCAGCGTGGTGTCCCTATCCTTGATACAATTACCAAGCCTTGTAAAGTAACAGTAGACAGTCGCTTTATCTTTCGCATTGTCCTGACTCAGGGATTAAATCGCCAGATCAGGCGTATGTGTGAACACTTAGGTTATGAAGTGCTGAAATTAAAACGAACACGCATTATGAAAGTAGGATTAGGCAATTTAAAACCAGGCCAATGGCGTAATTTAACCAATATAGAACTGGCAGAAATAAACCAAGCGGTTTCTTCTTCGTCAAAGACAGCGACTGATCCTGCAAAACCCGTTAGCAAAGCCCCACAATCGGAGGCCATAAAAAAATCAACGGGAGCCAATAATAGTCATCAGCCGGCAAAAAAAATATTTATCAATAAAAACAGCAAAAACACAACAACACCAACTGCCAATGTAAAAGCAACCTTGAAGTTAAAACGTAAATGAATCTCAGTGAATTTGATTTGATAGACAGCTATTTTAAACGCAGCACAACAGTTCAAAATAGTGGTGTGGCGTTAGGGATCGGTGATGATTGTGCTCTTTTGGATATTCCAGAGGGTTACCAATTGGCCGTTAGCACTGACAGTTTAGTGTGTGGCGTCCATTTCTTTGAGGATGTTGACCCATATCGGTTAGGTTATAAGGCGCTTGCCGTGAACCTTAGCGACTTAGCTGCGATGGGCGCATTACCTAAATGGGTTTCCCTTGCTATTACGTTACCCAATGGTGCTATGGTGAATAATAATCCCAATTGGTTATCTGAATTTACACGCGGCTTTTTTGCATTAGCAGACAAATTCGATGTGGTGTTGGTGGGGGGTGATACAACAAAAGGTCCTTTATCGATCACTGTTTCTGTGAAAGGTATTGTTCCTCGAGGGTTAGCGCTGCAACGTAATAAAGCTAACTTGGGCGATCTGATTTGTGTTTCAAATTTTATTGGAGATGGCGCTTTAGGCTTGTCTATAAAATTAAATGAGTTAGCGGTCACAAATCCTCAGTACTTTGTGGATGCGTTAGAGCTGACTGAGCCGCGTGTTGATCTCGGTATTTTATTACGCGGTTTAGCATCAAGCTGTATAGATATCTCCGATGGTTTAACCCAGGATCTTATCCATATTTTGAAAGCGTCTCATTGCGCTGCAAACATTGCGATAGAATCTTTACCCTTGTCAAAAACGATGCGGAAAGAAGTTAATTTAGGAAAGCTTAACAATGATGAGGCAGTACAATACGCATTAACCGGTGGGGATGATTATGAATTATTATTTACAATCAGTGAAAATAATTTAAGGCTATTAGAGCAGAGAATAGCTCAACAAACACAGCCTATACCAAGCCTTTCCGTGATCGGCCGTACGACTTTACAACAATCTGAATTAATCGCGTTTTTTAAAGAAAAGCAAGCGGTTACTTATTCGACGGGCGGATGGGATCATTTTAAGTAGATTTAAAATTAGAATGATCAATAGCTAAGAAGATTAAAATTAAGTGATCCAGTGTATTCAGTGGTTTAGCAAATGAATATCAGTAGGCTATCTGCTGCAGGCTAACCTGTGCTATTACGTGATTTAAATGCGTAATACAGATAGGCCTGCAGAAATATTAACCTTTTTCGTTTATTTGAGATGGCTATAGTAGCTGACAATTTGCTTCTCTATTCCAGCACTATCGAGCTCAAGTAATGTATATATTTCCTGCTGCGTTCCCTGTTCAATAAACCTGTCGGGTATGCCTATATTTAAAACGCTTGTCTTTATTTGCTGAGACATAAAATATTCATTAACTGCTGAGCCTGCGCCACCGGCAATACTATTTTCCTCAATAGTGACAAACTCTTTGTGGGTGCTGGCGAGATTATCAAGCAGCTCTTTATCAAGCGGTTTAACAAAGCGCATATCAACCAGGGTCGCATTCAATTTTTCTGCGACGGAATAGGCTTGTTGTAAAAAGGTACCAAAACATAATATGGCAAGATTTTTACCTTCTTTTACCACCTTCGCTTTACCAATAGTTAACCTGCTCATCTGTTTGTTTATCTCGATACCGGTTCCGGTGCCGCGTGGATATCTGACCGCGGCAGGCTGATTGAGCATATGACCCGTATAAAGCATATTCCGACACTCTTGTTCATCGGACGGGGTCATTACAATCATATTAGGAACGCAGCGTAAAAAACTTAAATCAAACACACCTTGATGTGTTGGACCATCCGCACCCACAATACCGGCTCTGTCTATGGCAAATAACACCCCTAGATTTTGGATAGCAATATCATGGATAAGTTGGTCATAGGCACGTTGCAAAAAAGTTGAGTAAATAGCAACAACAGGGTTTAATCCAGCAATTGCCATGCCGGCCGCCAGTGTGACAGCATGCTGTTCAGCAATAGCCACATCGTAATACTTGTCAGCATGTCGTTTTGAAAAGCTCACCATACCGGAGCCTTCGCGCATTGCTGGCGTAATTGCCGTCAGTTTATTATCCTGATCGGCCATATCATTTAACCAATCTCCAAATACCTGTGAAAAAGTAGCAGAGCTGGGTGGTGATTTTGGAAGGTCCTGATCCGGTGTGAATTTTGGTACCGCATGGTACTTAATAGGATCAAGCTCTGCCTGTTTATAACCTTTGCCTTTTTTCGTCATTACATGTAAAAACTGCGGTCCGCTATGGGAGCGCATATTGCGTAACGTATCCACTAAATCGATAACATTATGACCGTCCATCGGGCCGATATAGTTAAAACCAAACTCTTCGAATATGGTGGCAGGTGAGATCATTCCTTTAAGGTGTTCTTCCGTTCTTTTGGCCAGCTCTTTAACGGGAGGGATATTAGAAAGTACTTTTTTACTGCCTTCTCTAAGCTGAGTATAAATATCACCGGAGAGTATTTTTGCTAAATGGTTATTTAAAGCCCCGACATTTTCAGAAATTGACATTTCATTATCATTTAACACCACCAGCATATCATTGTGCAATGAACCTGCGTGATTTAAGGCTTCAAATGCCATGCCCGCGGTAATGGCACCATCACCAATAACAGCGACTACTTTGCGGCCTTGTTGTTCTTTTTCGGCAGCAATTGACATGCCTAATGCTGCCCCTATTGATGTCGAGGAGTGACCAACGCTTAACACATCATATTCACTTTCTTCACGCCACGGAAAGGGATGTAAGCCTTTAAAGTTACGAATACTGCCCATTTTATCTCGCCGACCCGTTAAAATTTTATGCGGGTATGCTTGATGGCCAACATCGAAAATAAGGTTATCAAAAGGCGTGCGGTAAATATAATGCAGAGCAACAGTTAATTCAACAACACCCAAACCGGATGCTAAATGACCGCTCGTTTGACTGACAGTATTTAGAAGAAATGAACGTAATTCATTACAAAAAGCCGGTAATTGCTCTTTTTTTAATAACCGCAAATCCTCTGGATAATTAATATTCGTCAGCAATGGGTAGTTTTTTAAATCCAATGGCATAAGCTTCAGTCGTGTATATAGAAAATAATAAAAAATTACTAAATGTTTTTATTGGTAATTTTAATGAGTGTAGATATTGCCTATCTATCGCGCGCGATGATGTATTGTGCAAATTTCGATAGCAATTCTGTATTATAAGGTAATTGTGATAAAGCAAGTTGTGCCTCGTGGCAAAGTGCTTGTGCTTTATTTTGTGCTTCTTCTAAACCTAATAGTGCCGGGTAGGTTGATTTATGCAGAGCAAGGTCGGAACCTTGGGGTTTACCCAGAGTTTGTGTATCACCGATAATGTCTAAAATATCATCCTGTACCTGAAATGCCAAACCGATTGCGTCGGCAAAAGTATTTAATAACTGAAAATGATCTTCGTGTAAATCGCTTTTGGTCATCGCTGCTAATTGAATCGCAACTTTTATCAAAGCACCCGTTTTTGCCTGGTGTATTTTTTGCAGGGTAACCAAATTGACAGATTGATTTTCAGCGACTAAGTCTAACGCTTGTCCGGCACACATACCATGATCACCTGCCGCTTTCGCTAAAAAATTGACCATTTTTAATTGTGCTTGTGCTGTTATTGCCTTGTTTGGCATTGATATTATATCAAACGCTAAGGTTTGTAATGCATCACCTGCAAGAATCGCCGTTGCTTCATCAAATTTTTTATGGCAAGTCATCTGCCCGCGCCGAAGATCATCATCATCCATCGCCGGAAGATCGTCATGAATCAATGAATAAGCATGAATACATTCAACGGCAGCCGCCAGTGGATCTAACGATTGCAATGAACAACCAAGCATATCACCGACGGCGTAAACCAAGAATGGTCGGACGCGTTTGCCGCCTAATAAAGCTCCGTATCCCATGGCTTCATTCAATAAAGGGGAGATAGGGTGGGTGATATTGATATATTTATTTAAATTTTTATCAACACGTTGCTGATATTGATTCAGAGTTTCTGCAAGTTGTGTCATAGGGTTTTATAGTTGTGTTAATTGAACGTTAATAGGATAAAAACAGAAAAAGTGAATTATTACAAAAATAATGCACTTTTAAACAATATACTTTACTCATCATTAAATTCTTGAAGCGGTGCCTGAGCGTCTTGTTGCATTAAGATGTTAACTTGCTGCTGTGCTTTTTGAAGTTTTTGGTTGTTGCTGCGCGCTAATGCAATGCCCCGTTCAAATTGTTTTAAAGCATCCTCTAAAGCTAAGTCACCCACTTCTAAATGGTTGACAATATTTTCTAGTTCGTCGATAGCTTCTTCATAATGCATATTTTCGGGTTTTTTTAAGGCCATTTAAGTCTCAACAGTTACTATTTTTTTCAAGGTTACCGTGACGTGGCGAGAAGTCAAACGCAAGCCACTAATTAATTTCAAAACAGTGAAGGTATCGGTGATTTTAACTGCAGGGTACTGCTATCAATGTTACACTTATCCGTTCATAGGCAGGACTTAAATGATAAGTTCTATGATAATTGTGACATTTTTGGTTCATTTTTTTAGTCAATATGCGCGGGTACAAGTATAATCACAGCCAGTTTATAGCGCGGCAAAAGGTTGTTTAGATCTACAAATGATAAAATCAGTAGGGATCAGCAGTAAAACTGCCCCCGCGTCAAATGAAAAGTGGTTGATTGTGGAAATCCTGTTGAATTTCAACAAATCAATGTAAGCAAACAGCGTAATATTAAAAGGCTAGGAAAAGTTATTAATAGTCTACCAATAATAATGGGTGACAATCCGCACAATAGAGAGGTCTATTCTTTGATCTGGACGTTAGCTTTTAATGCGCCCTATAACAGGTACGGACCTTCAACAAGCAAACGACATCAAGCTAAATGCTATCATACTGAAATCAATTATTAACAATAAGAGAATGTAAAAAAAAATATGAAAACACCTAAAAGAATACAACCTCTTGTTGACGATGGTTTAGTTGATAAGGTATTACGCCAATTAATGAGTGGTAAAGAAGCAACTGTTTTTGTGGTGCAATGTGGTGAGCATGTGCGTTGCGCTAAAGTGTACAAGGAGGCAAGTAAACGTAGTTTTAAACAAGCCGTTTTATACAATGAAGGCCGCAAAGTACGCAACGGACGTCGCGCCCGTGCGATGGAAAAAGGGTCAAAGTTTGGACGTGGGGAACAGGAAAAACTTTGGCAGAATGCTGAAGTAGAAGCTTTATACAAATTATCCGATGCAGGCGTACGCGTACCGCAACCCTACGGCTGTTTTGAAGGTGTTTTATTAATGGATTTAATCACTGACGAAGAGGGGTTTGCCGCGCCACGTCTTAATGATGTCAGTATGCCCGAAGAGCAAGCATTAGATGACCATTTGGAAATTATGAATTATGTTGTTCGCATGTTGAATATTGGCATTATTCACGGTGACTTATCAGAATTTAATGTGTTAGTTGATGAGTGGGGACCTGTGATTATCGATTTACCTCAAGCCATTGACGCAGCCGGAAATAACAATGCCAAACGAATGTTATTTCGCGATGTTAATAATATGACCGCTTATTATGCACAATTTGCCCCGGCGCTGAAAGACAGCAAGTATGCCGAAGAAATCTGGGCCTTATATGAAGCAGGTGAGTTGAAAAATGATGTTGTGCTAACGGGCTTATTTGCTGAAAGCAATGAAATAACCGATGTCGATAATATTCTAAGTGAAATCAGCGCGGCACGTGAAGAGGAAGAAGATCGTATCGCCCGTATGCTTGAGGTTGAAGTATAACAGTTTAGTTGAGTCCCTTTGATAGGACGTTTACGCTATCGCTTTTAGGTTATGAAGATCCTAAAATCAAGTTATTGAAAAATGGTGATTATCTATTATTATCGCCATTTTTTTAAACAGATATCGGCTTAAGTTAATATTTCCCACCCCTGAAAGCTTCTCACTTTCTCAGGTTAACTTATCTTATTCCTGACCACTATTTTTTAATCGTCTTTATAATCACTGAGTGACAGGTTTGCAGCCGCATAAGCAGCCTCTTCTCTAACATTTTCCGGTAAATCTTTATTAGCCGCAATTCTGTCTAGAGTGTTAATTGCACAAGTAATCGCTTTTGGCACATAAGCGGCATTGCCGCTGCCGATAAGATTAATTAATTTTTTGGTTTTTTCACAGTAGTGGTACATATTAATGCTGCCTATTCGATAAAATTGTCAGCATTATAACCCCAAATTATTTGAATCTGAATCTGCATCTTCAAGTCGTTCGGGTATAACAAATTTTAGGACGTTGAGATTATTGTTTACAGTAAACAAAGCAGTTTGTTTTACTTGTCTGGCAATAACCCTGTAATTCAGCCTGTAGTGTTTTATCAATTTCACTTAACCAGGTTATAACGGTTGAATAGTTATTACTTTGCAGTGTGCTTTTAAGCAGCGTAAGTGAATCTTTTACCCTATGGGCATCAAGGGTGAGCACGCGACTTTTATGAATACCTGAGCGTTGTAAAAAACTAAAATTAGGCTTACCGGGAGGGGCGATAAATAATATCCAACGTTGATCCTGATCATTGTTCATATGTGCCAATAATGCGTGATAGTTGGCTAAATTATAACTGACATTGACGTGGTTTTTGCGGCTTAAGTGTAGTGATTTATTATTTTCTGATTTTATTTTATTTTTGGCTTGCATGCAGTTAGATAACATATAAACACCTGTATTTAAAAACACTGTATAAAACAACAGTAATGGTGATTGTGTTATTTTTCAAGTTTTTTATGCTGAAGTTGTGTTTTTTTTAAGCGCTGGCTGTGTTTGGAGAGAAAAAAGACATAAAAAAAGGTAACTAAAGTTACCTTTAAATACTGACAACAAAATTTTAGCAGCGTTACTTAATAAATAATATTAACTTTATTCGAGACAGTCTTGGCATTATCAACGGCTTCTTCAACTGTTTCACCACGTGCAATGGCGACACCTAAACGTCGCTGACCATTGATATCTGGTTTGGCAAATAGTCGAATTTGCGCACCGGCGACGCTGCCGAGTGCTTGATCTAGGTTGGTAAATTTAATATCATCGGATAGACCATTGCCTAAAATAACACTCGATGCGCAGGGGCCATATTGAATAATACGACCAATAGGAAAACCTAAAATGGCACGAACATGTAACGCAAATTCTGAAGCATCCTGTGAAACTAAGGTAACTAATCCGGTATCGTGCGGGCGAGGGGAGACTTCGCTAAAATAAACCTGATCGCCTTTGACAAAAAACTCCATACCAAATAAACCATATCCACCTAGTTCAGTGACTATTTTTTTGGCGATATTCTGTGCCTTCTGCAGCGCCACCGTTGACATTGCTTGTGGTTGCCAGGATTCGCGGTAATCACCATTTTCCTGACGATGACCAATAGGGTCACAGAAATGAGTACCATCAACGGCATTCACTGTTAATAGCGTGATTTCATAATCAAAGGGCACAAAACCCTCAATAATGATACGACCTTCACCACTACGACCGCCAACTTGAGAATAGGTCCATGCATTGTCTAAATCGGCAGCGCTTTTTACAATACTTTGGCCCTTACCTGAACTGCTCATAACGGGTTTAATCACACAAGGTTTGCCTATTTTCTCGATCGCAGATAAATATTCTTCTTTGCTGTCTGCAAATATATAGGGTGATGTTTTTATTCCTAAGGTTTCAGCAGCGAGGCGGCGAATACCTTCTCTGTCCATAGTCAATTTTGCGGCACGGGCTGTGGGTACTACATTAAAACCTTCTGCTTCTAAGGCAAGTAATGTATCCGTGGCGATGGCTTCTACTTCAGGGATAATAAAATCAGGCTTTTCGGCTCGAATAATTGTCGCTAATTTTTCGCCATCCAGCATACTAACAACATGGGATGAATGCGCGACTTGCATTGCAGGCGCATTTTCATAACTATCTGCCGCAATCACTTCAATACCAAAGCGTTGCAGTTCAATTGCCACTTCTTTACCCAGTTCTCCAGATCCTAAAAGAAGGGCTTTTGTCGCACTATTAGCCTTTGCACTGCCAAAAATTGAAACACTCATATTATTCGACTCATTGAAAATTTTAAGGGATTGTAAGCGAAGATATTAACAGATTTTTTCATTTTTTGAGGAACAAAGATAAAAAACCTTCGATATTTTTGAGAAGAATATCAAAGGTATTTAGGGGCTGTTGACCTTTCGTGTACATTTTTGCAGCAATTTGTGCGTGCTTTATACAAGGCAGAGCTTGCGCGGTGTAGTTATTCTACATAAGCAGGCTATAACGCAGTAAAAAGTGCCCACAAATGTTGCCCTTCGGGTTCATCTAAAAGCGTCCTGCGTTATTTGTCGTTTACATAGAATAACTATGTGAACGATGCATTCCTTGCTCAGAACACTTTTATATTGAAAAAAATTCGTACTCGAATGGTCAACAGACCCTCTTTTCAGGTGAGGCAGAGAGGCAATTTACCTGTAACCGAATGCTGTCTATTTTTTATTAAAGGCTTTGCTCGCCACCAAAAGCCGCTAGCACAGCCGGAATGAGCTGTTTAATTTCTCCCGTCATCAGGGCAAAGTCAGCATCGAAGCGAGCCGCAAAATCATCTTTATCGATATCTTCATTTTGTTCCTGCAATACATCGGCAAACTTAATGCGTTTAAGCGCAAATTCTTCGCCAATAATAAATGAGATACTGTCAGCCCAGCACAGGGCTAATTTAGTCACAAATTTATCAGCTGATAAATGGTTTTTTATTTCATCGGATAATAAGTCCTGCTGTTTACAGCGAATAATACCGCCACCTTCTAATGCCGAACATAATTCGGCCTCATCTTCTAATGCAAAGTTAGCGGGGATATTACCCTCGGTTAACCAATCGGTCATAATCACATCTGCCTGGTTTTTAAGCTGGATAGGGACAATGGGCAAACTGCCTAATGTTTTACGCAGTAATGAAATAAGCTCCTCGGCCTTACGGGTACTGGATGCGTCAACATATAACATATCTGATTCTGAATCGATCCAGGCAAAGGTTTGTGAAGTACGACTAAATGCCCGTGGTAACAACTGCATGACAATCTCTTCTTTTAGACTGTCTTTTTCTTTTTTCTTCAGTGCGCGGCCCTGTTCAAGTTCAATCGCTTCCACGCGTTCATTCAGTTGATCTTTAATGACCCCTGCAGGTAACATCTTTTCCTCTTTTTTTAAGCAAATCAGAATTTGCTTGCCTGCAATGTGAGTATACATTGAGCCTGATTTTCCCATCGGGAAGACCCAGCCTAGTTTCGAAATATCCTGGCTGCCACAGGGTTTAAATTTAAATTCTTCAAGATTTCTTTCTAATGTATCAATGTCTTGTTCAAGGGGGCGGGTAAAACGATAAACTTGTAGGTTTTTGAAAAACATGTAATGCACCTTTAGTGATAGAGAGTTAGTCCTAAATGACTTAAAGATGCTGAATCAGCATCTTCCGGTATTTTGGGTACAAGTGTAAATGATTTTAGGGAAATCGGTAAGTGTTGCATTTTTTTTGCATCATAATGCTTTTATTGCAAATTTATGACAAATAATGAAGGTTTGTAATATAACTGTCATAATGTAAGTCAATAATGGTTTAATCGAAGTAGTTTCAAACTAACCATTACTCAGAACAGATAGGTAGTATCAAATGGCGAGCCGTATATTAGTTGTAGAAGATGAAGTCGCAATCCGCGATATGTTATGTTTTGTATTAGACCAGCATGGTTATGAGTGCATTGAAGCCGATACTTATCAAAGTGCATTAAATCAATTACACGAACCCTATCCCGATTTGATTTTACTGGATTGGATGTTTCCGGGCGGTAGTGGCATAAAATTACTTAGCCACCTCAAACAAGATAATATTTTACGCTCCATCCCGGTCGTCATGTTGACCGCTCGAGGCGAAGAGCAAGATAAAGTCAGGGGCCTGGAAAATGGTGCGGATGATTATGTCACTAAACCCTTTTCGCCTAAAGAGTTGATGGCGCGATTAAAAACAGTGATGCGACGTGTTAATCCAACTTCCCTCGATGATGAATTATCCTTCAATAAGCTGAAACTCGATCCGGTTTCTCATCGTGTTTCGTTGGCCGATGAAGCATTGAATATGGGACCAACGGAGTTTAATTTATTACATTTTTTTATGACTCATCCGGAACGCGTTTACAGTCGTGAGCAATTGCTTAATAATGTATGGGGAACCAATGTCTATGTTGAGGACCGTACCGTAGATGTACATATTAGACGACTGCGTAAAGCGTTAGCAGATCATGATCATTTAATCCAAACCGTACGCGGTGCCGGTTATCGCTTTTCAGTCCGTAGCTAATATAACCTTAACCGTCATCTCAGGTGATGACGTATCGATTTGGAATGACTAAAGCTTCCACTTTAAGGGCCTAAACTATCCACGGCTCACCGTGCTGATTTTGATCATCGAAACGTTTTTAATCACTTGATAAATCAGTAATTTATATTAATAGAGTTATTACTTTGAAAGCTTTTACCGCAAAACATCAAATTATCGCATTGTCTGTTTTTTATGCCCCAATTATTATTTTAGGTATTGTTTTTAATTGTTTAAAAGACTTATTACTGGTTTCCTTGTTTGCCCATATTGTGTGGCATTATTATTACCTGAAAAAATTAAATAACTGGTTATGGTTTGATAAAAGCACCATCCTGCCCAAGGGTAAATTAGACTGGCAACATGCATTTAATGGCCTTCATAATATGCAGCAAAGGCATCGCAAACGTCGTAATGATTTGGCCGGTATCATTCGCCGTTTTAGTGAAGGTTCAGAAGCGCTTTCAGATGGGGTGATAGTTTATGCGAAAAGCGGGGGTATTGTTTGGTCCAATCGTTTGGCACAATTTCAACTGGGTTTTAAGCGAACCGATAATTCGGGTTTTTCTCGTAAAGAAGTTTCAGGAGAACATATTACCTCCCTAGTACCTGATCCTGAATTTTTGGCATTTTTAAAACGTGATGATTCTTCTGAATTATTAGAGTTACCTTCTCCTATTCACGCAGATAAATTACTTGAATTTAGTGTTATGCCCTACGCAAAACACAAACGTTTATTGATTGTTCGAGACGTGACCAGTTATCGAGAGATGGACGAAATGCGTCGTCGTTTTGTGGCCAACGTCTCTCATGAATTGCGCACCCCGTTAACGGTATTACAAGGTTACATTGAAATATTGGATATGCAGCTGGTGGACAGTCCGCAACAATCAAAAACGCTGACTATTTTAGACCAGCAGACAAAACGAATGTGTGCGTTGGTAGAGCAGATAATGATTTTGTCTAAAATAGAAGGTGCAGGCAGTGTTGATTTAAATACCGTGGTTAATGTTCCTTTTTTGCTTAAGCAGATTGAAAATGAAGCGATTGAATTAGGAAAAAATAAATCTTTAACCATTAAATTTGAAATAGATCCGAACTTGCATTTGCTGGGTGATGAGATGCAGTTACGCAGTGTGATGGCAAATTTAATCTATAACGCCATTAACTATACACCTGAGCATGGTTCAGTTAAGGTGCGATGGCGTCTTTCCTGTAAAACCGGTGGCCATTTTTCTGTGGTTGATGATGGAGAAGGCATTGCTGAAGAGCATCTTCATCGTCTTACGGAGCGCTTCTATCGTGTTGAAGGTTCGCGTTCTAGAGATACCGGCGGTTCCGGTTTGGGTCTCTCTATTGTCAAACATACCCTGAGTCATTACGGCTGTGAATTAAAGGTACAAAGTACAATAGGGGTGGGCAGTCAATTTTCTTTTATTATCCCAACACGTTATCTGATAGAAAAATAAAACAGACTATCGTTATCAAACAAGACAGAATGAAGCATAAATAACGTTATACTTTTTAAAAATAAAAATTTAATCTACTGGAGTGCCTATGAATAATCAAAAACTTGCCAATAAATTAGATCAATTTTTAGAAATTCATCAGTTTAAAGATTACTGTCCAAATGGTTTACAAGTTGAAGGTAAGCCGGAAGTTAAAAAGATAATTACCGGCGTCACTGCCTGCCAGGCATTAATCGATATCGCCGCTCTCGATGATGCCGATGCCATTTTGGTTCATCACGGTTTTTTTTGGAAAGGGGAAGGGCCGGAGATAGTCGGCATGAAATATAAGCGTATCAAGGCCCTGATGGATAAAGGGATTAACCTTTATGCGTATCATTTACCGCTTGATGTACACCCAGAATTGGGTAATAACGCCCAATTGGCAACATTATTGGGCATTACTGACCGTCGTCCGTTAGAGCCATGGGATAAGCGCTGTGTCGCTCGAGTGGGTAAATTTGAACAGGCGATAAGTCCCGAGCAATTATCCGCACGTATTGAATCCGTATTAGCACGTAAACCCCTGCATATTGATGGCGGGAAAAAAGAGATAAAAACGATTGCCTGGTGTACCGGGGGTGGTCAAGATTATATTACTATCGCGGCTGAGCAGGGCATTGATGCTTTTATTACTGGTGAGGTTTCTGAGCGTACCGTGCATATTGCAAGAGAAATGGGCATTCATTTTTATGCAGCGGGCCATCATGCAACGGAACGTTATGGGGTAAAAGCCCTGGGTGAATGGTTAGCAGGCGAGTTTGATTTTGATGTTAAATTTATAGATATTGAAAATCCAGTTTAATCTGCCTGCTTACCTAACAAAATCAAACAAATTTAACTAAAAAAGCCCTCCTAGGTTTGAAACTAGGGGGGCTTTTACTTATGATACTTTACAAAAGAAGACATTCATTATTTAGGGAAATAAAATGACAACATATAACATTGCATTACTGGCAGGTGACGGTATTGGTCCGGAAGTAATGAAGGAAGCTGTTAAAGTATTAAAACTGATTGAACAGCGTAACGAAGACGTTAATTTTGAACTTAACGATGTTTTATTCGGTGCAGCTGCTTATTTTGCAATGGGTCATGCTTTTCCGGATGAAACTAAAGCGGCTTGTGATAAAGCGGATGCGATTCTAAAAGGGACAATTGGCTTAAATCACGAAGATTCTAAAAAAATCCCTATTGATGAACAACCTGAACGTGGTGCATTATTACCGCTGCGTCGTCGTTACAATACCTTTGCTAACTTCCGTCCGGTTTACTTACCAAAAGGTCTGGCACATTTTTCGCCATTAAAAGCCTCTGTTATTGGTGAAGGTATTGATATTATGATCATCCGTGAATTAGTGGGTGGTTTATACTTTGGCGAAAAAGAGATGGGTGTTAATGCAGACGGTAAACGTTTTGTACGTGAAGTCCTTGAATATGACGAAGATCAGATCCGTCAGATAGTCAAAGTCGGCTTTGAAGTATCAATGAAACGTAAAAAAGTGATGCATAATATTCACAAATCAAACGTTTTAAAGTCAAGCGTGCTGTGGAATGAAATTGTTGAAGAAGAGAGCAAAAACTATCCAGAAGTTGAAGTTAAAAATATTCTGGTTGATGCTGCTGCTACCTACCTTTGTCTAAACCCCGGTATGTTTGATGTAATGGTCATGGAAAATATGTTTGGTGATATTTTAAGTGATCAGGGGGGCGGTATTTTGGGCTCTTTAGGCTTAATGCCATCGGCGTGTAAAGGTCCTGACAAATCTTATTATGAACCTTCACACGGCAGTGCACCAGATATCGCAGGCAAAGGTATTGCAAACCCCTATTCAATGATAGGTTCAGTTGCACTGATGCTGGAAATGAGTTTTGGGTTGGAGAAAGAGGCGAAAAACCTTTGGGCTGCGATGCAGGCTGTCTTTGAAAACGGTTATTCAACATCGGATCTTTCTAAAGAAGGCGAAGCTAATCTTGTTAGTACCGCTGAATTTGGTGATCTGGTCTGTGCAGAACTGGCTAAGATGCCCGTTGCATAAATAAACTGCAAAATAAAAAATAAAAAGCCACGTTGAAACGTGGCTTTTTTCTTTAAATTGGAAAAATAATGGCACTGAAACCGACAATTTTTAAAATGAACATCAATCTATCGGATCTTAATAATGATCGTTATGACACCCTTAATCTAACCGTTGCCCAGCATCCTTCAGAAACACAAGAACGTATGATGGCGCGTGTGATGGCTTATTGTCTTAATGCACAAGAGTTTTTAAGCTTTACCAAAGGGCTGTCGGTTGCGGATGATCCGGATATCTGGGCAAAAAGCTTAGATGATCAACTTTTATTATGGATTGATCTCGGTGAGCCGGCTTTTGAACGAATTAAAAAAGCGTCACGTTTAGCCAAAGCTGTTAAGGTTTATAGTTTTAACAGCAAATCAGCGGTCTGGTGGAAACAATCCTTAACGGATTTTGGGAAACTTAATAATGTCGAGGTTTATCAGTTTAATTTTGAACAGATAAAGGCTTTAGCGAAGTTGGTCAAACGTACCATGGATTATTCGGTCACTATTGCGGGAGACACGCTCTATATAGCGACTGAGCTGGGCGAGTGTGAAATCAGCTGTAACGCGTTACAAGTTAAATAAAAGACTGTTTTATCTTTCTCCCATAAATCTTATTAAAAATAAGAGGCTACAGTAAGCAAATATATTTTCGATCTCATTTTTTCCTGATTAATAGAAGTGAATATTGTCAAACTATTTGCTATAGTCCGCCACCTTATTTATCAGCACAGTGGCCACAATGAAATTTATCGTAAAACTTTTTCCCGAAATCATGATGAAAAGTCGTCCTGTTCGTAATCGTTTCAGCAAAATATTACAGGGTAATATCCGTAATGTATTAACGCGTCATGATGAACAGGTTAAAGTTATTTTGGAATGGGATAAGATCATTGTTCGCACCGAAAATGAAAGCGCCGAAAATAAAGCCAATTTGATTCTATTATTAAGCAGTACGCCGGGTATTGCACACTTTTTAGAAGTAACCGAATCTGTATATACAGATTTGCATGACGTTTATGAGCAAACGCTCGCTATGGTGGGTGATTCACTCGATGGAAAAACCTTTTGTGTGCGTATTAAACGCATCGGTAAACATGATTTCTCTTCAATAGATGCTGAGCGTTATGTGGGCGGCGGCTTAAATCAGCACACTGATACGCTGGGCGTGAAATTAAAAGGGCCAGAGATTACGATTAATTTAGAAATTAATAACGAAAAACTTTTCTTTATTGATAAAAAACATCCTGGTTTAGGCGGTTTCCCATTAGGGACTCAAGAATCTGTTTTATCTTTAATTTCTGGTGGTTTTGATTCCGGTGTTTCAAGTTATAAGTTAATTAAACGCGGTTCACGTGTGCATTACTGCTTCTTTAATCTTGGCGGCGGTGCACATGAGATAGGCGTTAAACAGGTTGCTTATCAGTTGTGGAATCGTTTTGGCTCATCACATCGGGTCAAATTTATTTCAATTCCCTTTGAACCTGTCGTCGCAGAAATATTAGAAAAAGTAGAAAATGGTCAAATGGGCGTTGTGCTAAAGCGTATGATGATGCGTGCTGCAACCCTTATGGCGGAACGTTTAGGTGTCGAGGCACTAATTACCGGAGAAGCCTTGGGTCAAGTTTCCAGTCAAACACTGCGTAATTTATCGGTGATCGACAAAGTCTCTGATATGCTTATTCTGCGGCCGTTGATTGCGACCGATAAGCAGGATATTGTCGATTGCGCCCGGGTTATTGGAACAGCCGAAATTTCTGAAACTATTCCCGAGTATTGTGGGGTTATTTCGCAGCGTCCAACCGTCAAAGCGGTGATGAGAAAAATTGAGAAGCAGGAAGAAAAATTTGATCTGTCACTAATCGAACAGGTTGTTAATCAAGCGCCCACAATAGATATTCGTGATATTGCGAAAGCGGTACACAAAGAAATATTAGAAGTTGAGTCTGTCTCTCAATTTGCAGAAAATGAAATTGTTTTAGATATTCGATCGCTAGATGAAGCAGAAGAATCCCCGCTTGATATTGAGGGAGTTACTATTGAACACTTGCCCTTCTTTAAATTATCTAACCAGTTTGAAACACTGCCGCAGGATAAAATCTACCTTTTATATTGCGCTCGCGGTGTAATGAGCAAGCTGCAGGCGTTGTATTTAAAAGAATCTGGCTTTGACAATGTTAAGGTTTACCGGCCTTAAAAAATAGGCGGTGGCAAACAAGGTGGTAAATATGCCCTGTTTTTTCCTGTCTAGGTACTAACCTGAACGTTTTCTGATATTAAAAGGCGCCTATATTGAGTAAACTGCTCAAAAATGCCAAAAAATTTATATAAGAGTACTAAGCAGGGGGGGCATATTTTCAATTTATTTTATTAATGAGTAACCCTATGCCAATTGTTAGATAAATACTGTTATTAAAAAAGGAAATGAAGATGTCAGAACAAAAATACAAATTAGTCACAGGTAAAGATGATGCTGATTTTTGTAAACGTATTACTAAATTATTAGCGCAGGGTTATGAACTCTACGGCTCACCAGCCATCTCTTTTAATGGTGAGCATATGGTTGTTATACAGGCTGTTGTGCAGGTAGTTGTTAAGTAAAATGCACCATTATTATAAATTTCACTCTTAAGGCAATAAGTTTAAAAAAGATAAGCAATGCTTATCTTTTTTTTGATTTTTAAAGCTGCTCTGTGATTATATTTTGTAATTTTCCAAGATATTCATGCCAGGCAACTTTTGTTTTATCAAGGTAGTTAGATGAGGGAATATAATAATAATAAGGCGTTTCACCTTCGCGTTTTTTGGCTAAATAGTCAGCCGGCGCAGGGGTGGGAAATGCATTATATTGCTTAAAAAGTCCCATTGAGCGTGGCATATGCGTCGCAGAAGTTACCAAAACAGCTGATTGCCCTTTGATGATTTTCGACATCTGTTTGGCTTCGTCATCGGTATCTAAGGTATTATCTAGGCGGATAATGTTATCTTTAGGAATATTCATTGCCATTGCCAATTCCTGCATTAACAATGCGTGAGATTTTATATCTCCAAAATTACCACCGGAAACCACCAGAGTTGCATTTGGATTTGCGTGATACAAACGCAACGCTTCAACGAATCGACTTAATGCCACTGCTGATAATTGCCCCGTTACGGGTAAACTTGGATCTGCAATACCGCCCGAGCCTAATACTAAAATATATTTGAAGTTCTGTGCCGGCTGCATCACAGGCGGATATTGACGTTCTAATGGCTGCACCAGTTGTTCGGACACGGGCATAAAACTCAATAAAAATAAAAGGATAAAACTCACTAATAAATTAAATTTAGCGAGTTTCTGTCTTTGTGTGAAAAACAGTAAAATAAGTGCGAACAAAAAAAGCATTAATACTATCGGCAGCGGCATCAGCAAAGAGCCAATCCATTTTTTTAAAATAAATAACATTTTGTTAACTCGCTTTTTTAAAAGATAGGGGGTGAAATAATGTAAACTGTAAAATTAAAGACGCATTATTTTAGAAACAGATTATTTTATAAATAAATTATTATCACGAATTAACTCCCGCGGTAAACTGTTTTTAATGCGATTATCAAGTGATTTTCCTAATCCAATTACATGCCCCCGATAACTTAATAGGACTTCACCTTTAAACCCCTTAGCGTCAATATCGCGAATATCACGACCCTGATAGAATTCTTGTGCCTGCTCAGCGCTGAGTTCCAATTTGTGAGCGTCTATCGAATCACCAAAACAAGTTACAAATTCATGCGTGCTTTTAAAGCCTGATTTGCGACCATTACCAAATTCTTCGGCAATCTTGATACCTAAGCGCGAGAACCGCAACTCCTTAATCAGGGGTTTGATAGGATCTGGAAACAGCCATAATTCCTGATCACGCTGATATAACATACCTTTGATATTTGTAATGGCAAATTGGCTGGCGAAATACTCATAGAGCGCTTGCTCTTTCTGTCTGGTTGGCCTGATAAAAGGAAATTTACCTAAACGTTTTACGGCGGGTGCAACAGTGCAGGCTTTGGTCTTTTTAATGGCCGCTACAAAAAAGCCTTCACTGTCATAAACCTGTGGCCATATATGTAAGAAACCCTCCGCCGTGCGGGTTTTTTTTGCATCGGTAAATAAGGTTTCCAAATCTAAAAATTCAATATGCTCGGGAAATTTATCTTTTAAGAAAAAACAAATATCCTGATTTTCTTCGTGGCTTAATGTGCAGGTAGAATAGATTAAAATTCCGTCTTCTTTTAGTGCGTGAAAAGCACTGAGGATCAATTCTTGCTGCGTGGATGCAATCTCGTTAATAGAGGATTGACTCCAATTATTCATGGCATATTTATCCTTGCGGACAGTCCCTTCCCCTGAACAGGGCGCATCTAATAAAATGGCGTCAAAGGTGCCCGGTAACCATTTGCCAAATACTCGAGCATCAAAATGTGTTAAGGCCACGTTTTTAATGCCGCAACGTTGAATATTAGCATGTAACATTTTAATCCTGCTGGAAGAAAATTCATTGCCGATAATCAATCCGCTGTTGTTCATTTTTGCCGCTATTTGCGTGGTTTTAGACCCTGGGGCCGCCGCCGCATCAAGCACTATTGACTGTGTCGTGGGGGTGAAAAAATGAAACAGGGCAGCGACGGGTAACATTGAACTCGCTTCCTGGATATAGCACAAACCGCCAAGGTGTTCTGCACTGTTGCCAAGTGGGGTTGGCTCCTCTTGCAGTTCAATCCAAAAGCCTTCCGCGCACCAGGGTATTGCTGTTAATACCCAGCCCTGTTCCTGTGCTCTTATTTGAAATTTTTCAACAGATATTTTTAATGTATTGACTCTGATTGCACGGCGCAGAGGGCGTTGGCAAACCGCTATAAAATCTTCTATCTTCAATTGGTTTGGTAAAATGCCGGTCATCTTATCGATAAACGCCTGGGGGAGTCGGGTCTTACTGTGCATTATAATTCCTTTAAATGTGCGCGAGAGATACGCACGGTATAAGATATTGCCGGATTTTTTATTTTTTATTTCTAAGTCTAAGGTCTAGGGATAGCTAATCTCCAATTTAACCATTCTTCCTGGATTTCATTTTCTAGCTGAAAACGAGACAATGGATCGCTTGCAGGTTGTAACGGTTGGTTATCTGGCGTACTCATACTTATCCCTCCCTTAATTAAAGAGGTTAAAGAGGTCGCTTTTAAGGCGGCACCTGTGATACCAAACTCTAAGTTAAATCCAGAAGCAGGCCAAAAAATAGAATTTTGACGAATTAAATGGGCATATTTGGGGGTTATGTTAACGGTGATTTCTACCCCTGAAGAATTATAGGATAAGCGTTTTGAAATTACTTGTCCTATCTGGATTTGGCGGTGATAGACAGGGCTGCTTATGTCACTAGAGCCGGCATTATCTGCAACCAAAATAAGGCGTAATCCGGATTGATTGGGTCCAATAAGTGGCTCGGAGTCTTCACCGCTAAAATGTTTTTCAGAGATCCCTTCACCAGGGGAGACATTAATATAGGCCCCGGTCACTAAGGTTGATAAATTTTTAACACCCGATAAGCTCGCTGTACTCGTTACCATCCAAAACCGGCTACCTTTGCGTGCCACCTGCTTGGCAAATTCGGGTTTAAGATTGACCGTTGCCTGCACTTTCTGTTGTGATGTGAGTGTTAAATTAGTAACCTCACCAACAACTAATCCTTTAAGGCGTAACGGGCTGCCTGTTTGTAAATCCTTTGCTTGATTAAAGGTTAAACTGATTAAAGTCGTGGGGGTGGTTGCCTGTTTCTGGTTATTAAAAAGTTTGTATTTACCATTACTGTGTTTATTGTCGATCTCCCGATGGCCCGGACCCACCGCAATTCCGCCTGCGGCAATGGCTAATAAAGACTCGGCTTGTATTTTCAAACCGCTAAGACCGGCTTCCGCACTAAAACCACTGATGTTCCAAAAGACACTCTGATCATTGATAAGATGTTTATATTGTCCTTTAATGCTGAGGGTGGTCTGCATTAAACCTGAATTATCAATAGAAAAACCACTCACTTCGCCAATCGGCAATTTTCTATAATAAACTGGAGAGCCTTCGCTCACAGAGGGTAATTCTCTGCTTAAAAGGTGAACAATGCCAGGTTGGCTGAAAACATTAAGGCCCATTTTTACTAGTGCCTTTGAGGGGTATAATCTAAATAGTTGATCTTTATTTAAAAATGCAACCGTGTGTGATTGATTAACCGGTTTTTTATTATACAAGCCTATGCCACCAGAAATTAAATTTTCAAGGGGGGTAGATTGAACCTCTATCCCTTTTAATGACGCGTTGAAATTTACCCCGTTGAGCAGATAAAATTGGCTGTTTTTATTAATTAGATAGTGATACTGCTGGTCAATATCAATGTGGACCGCGATAAACCCAGCCTTTTCTGAAAAATCTAAAGCCGTTATTTTCCCTATTTTTAGCCCTTGATAAGTAATGGGGGCTTCCGGGTTTAGTCCGGTAGCATCTTCGGTTAATACCAGCAGAGAAAGGACCGAAGCTTTCGCGGGCGCTGCCTGCTGAATAAGAAAACGTGTGGATTTTTTACGGTGGCTTAATTGGTTTTTTTCAACGGGTTGAAAAGCAATATAATCCCCTTTAATGACATTGCCAATATTTTTTATTTTTGCAAAGGTGAATGATGTCTGCTCAATCCAAAATTGTGATCCGTCAGTGATCAATTCACTAAACTGAGGGTTAATAAGCGCCGAGACAACAAACTGCTGATCCTTTATAGAATATTGAATATCCGTTATTCTGCCAATACCAAAACCTTTAAATAAAATGCCGGCGCCATTTGGTAAGTTATTGATTTTATTTGTAATTAGCTCTATAGAGAGCCCTGTTTTACTGTCATCAATATTATTAAATAATTGAAATTGAGCCTCGTTTTTAAGTGTTTCACCGTCCTCAGGTGAGGAAAAGGTAATACCGCCTGCAATTAAGGAAGTGATGCTATTGAGGGATATATCGATACCTGCTGGTGAGACATTGGCGCTTAACCCGCTAATATTCCAAAATTTACTGTTATTTTTAACCAGATGTTTATATTCACCATCAACAAATGCGCTAATATTGACAGTTTTTCCTGATTGCTCTAAACGGATCGCGGCAACTTCACCCACTTTAATATTCCTGTAGAATAATGGTGTCCCGACATTAATAGAATCCGCATTGTCACTTTGTAGATTAATGAGCCGTGCGTTTTCAGGAATGTTAATGGGCTGCTCTGTTTGTGCTATAAAATTAGTTGTATACTCCCCTTCACCACGTTGCAGATTAATATAACTACCAGAAAAAAGGGTATCTAAACCGGTTATGGAAGTGAGTGACGCTTTGGGTGAAACCAACCAAAATTTGGTGTTCTTACGGAGCATAAATTTGGCGTGAGATTCAATTTCTGCAATAATATTCACACCGCTGGTGGCATCCAACTCCACTTTTTTGACAGTACCAATGATCACGCCTTTGTAATGCAGTTTCGTTTTATCAACTATGATGCTTTCCGCATGTTCAAAGTGTATTTTAATGGTCGTATTAGCATGGGTTATATTTTGAAATAAAAACCAGGCACCCAAAAGTGCAGCAACTGCAGGAAGAAACCAGATGGGCGATATTGTTTGTGACTTGAGGATTGTTGCCTCTGTCATTGAATCTTGTTCGTTCATTATTTTTTAGCATCCCAAATTAAACGCGTATCAAAACTGTTTGCAGCAAAGAGGGTGGTTAACACCACTATAGTGAATGAAGAGGCCGCTATTCCCGGATAAACAGAGAGTAACTGCCCTTTATCAAATACCGCCACCATAATTGAAATAACAAAAAGATCTAATATTGACCATTTTCCTATCCAATCCACTGTCTTAAATATCCAAAGTTGTTTTTTATGGCTAAAGCGCCATCGGTATTGTATGGCAAGCAGGATAAAAGTTAATGCCATTATTTTAAAAATAGGGACCACTATTGAAGCAATAAAAACGACAATTGCAATCGTTAGCATATCACTTTCAATTAAGCTTAATATCCCGGAGAAAATAGTATCGGGGTAAAGTATATTATTTTTTAATAAATAAGTAATAGGGTATAAATTAGCGGGAAAAATAAAGATGGCGGAGGTTATTAAAAATGCCCAGGTTTTTTGCAAACTGTTTTTGTTGCGCACAGAAATAGGGCTTAAACAGACAGGGCAGCGGGTCTGCTCTGTTTTATAGGGCGAGTGATTTCCGCAAACTTTACAAAGTTGCAGCCCCTGTTTAAAACCTGTTTGTCCTGCTATTGGATTACTTGCCATTGATATAACGCTCCCAATAAGCATGATTGCTATAATTACTGATAATCGTCATATCAAGTAGCAGCAGGGTAATAAAAAAATAGACACCAGAGCCAAAATATAAATCTGCATAATTCATCAATTTAAAAATAGCGACTATTAAGCTAATCATATAGACCTCCAGCATTGACCAATGAATCAAAGAGTGCGTGATATATAACACTTTTGGCATATAGGTTGGGAAGTAATTATAGGTTAAGCATGCACTGCTAAAGGCAATACATGAAAGTAATAATGTGGGGGCTATGACAGCACAAAATAACACGGCAGCGGATACAACGGGTGCATTATCAAGCATCATTAACGCGCCCTGCAATAAATTTGTGTCCTCAGTAATCCCCAGTAAATTGACTGAAATTAACGGGAAATAAAAAGCCGGGACTATTACCAGTAATGCGGTTAAAGAGAGAGCAAGCAACACCGACGGCCTGCACTTGGTATTTTTATATATTGGACCCCCGCAACGGCAGCATTTAGCCACGTAGTTTACAGGCACGCGGGAAACATTTGAAACCATATCACAATGCCGGCAGATTATTGTTTTCATTGAATAAATTCATATTATTATTTAGTTAATGGGAAAGATAGCAAACAAACGTGTATTTAACAAAAATTTGCAATCTTAGCGTGATTTTAGTACTGTATAAAAATACATGAATAAGTTCACATTTTAAAGAGGCCGCCGTGACAATAATCATAAAATACATTGTAGAAAGAAAAGGGGTTGAAAAAATGACCTTTACCAGTAAAAAAGAAGCCGATGCATACGATAAAATGTTAGACAGTGCGGATCAACTCGCGGAATTTATTGGCGCTAGTACAATAACGCTTGATGATCAGCAATTGGAAGAGTTAGGTTTATACCTTGCCAGTAATAAAGAGGCTGTAATGAGTTTATTTAAAGGTAATAGCTTTACTCCCGAGGAGAAAGTAAAAAAAAATAACTAACAGATTCGGTTGGCAAAGGTTGTCATTCGCCCCTAACTTATCAGTATTTTAATCTTCAATGCAGCCCCTATTAAACGCTACTTTTCGAACCTTGGAAATTGGCGCTTTTAATGAGCGTTATATTCCTTTAAAATGCGCATCTTATTTATCAATTATACAAATGCTTTTTGGTTGGAAGCATCACTGTGAGGAAATACAGCATGCCCATTATTACTCTACCCGACGGTAATCAACGTCAATTCGATAACACTACCTCAATAATGGAAATCGCTGCCGATATCGGCCCCGGTCTTGCCAAAGCATGTATTGCCGGACGTGTTGACGGTCAGTTAGTTGATGCATGTGATCCTATTGAGAAAGATGCTAATATTGCCATTATTACCGCAAAAGATGACCAAGGTTTAGAAATTTTACGTCACTCATGTGCGCATCTTTTAGGGCATGCCATTAAGCAGCTTTATCCTAATGCTAAGATGGCTATTGGTCCGACGATTGAAAATGGCTTTTATTACGATATTGATCTTGATGTCACGATCAATGATGATGAATTGGCAAAAATTGCTAAGCGTATGAACGAATTAGTGAAAACTAATTATACTGTGGTTAAAGAAAAAGTTTCGGTAGAAGAAGCAAAAGCGCTTTTCAAAGAGCGTGGTGAGAGCTATAAATTAGAGATTCTTGAAGGTATTCACCCTGATGATCGTCCCGGGTTATACCATCATGAAGAATATATTGATATGTGCCGAGGCCCACATGTGCCGGTAATGAAATTCTGTCAATATTTTAAACTGATGAAGGTCTCAGGCGCATATTGGCGCGGCAATTCAGATAATAAAATGTTACAACGAATTTATGGCACCGCTTGGGCTGACAAAAAACAACTTAATGCGTATTTAAAACGTCTTGAAGAAGCAGCCAAACGTGACCATCGTAAAATTGGTAAACAGTTAGACTTGTATCATATGCAGGAAGAAGCCCCAGGTATGGTTTTTTGGCATAGTAATGGCTGGACAATTTATCGAGAACTTGAAAAATATGTGCGTGAACAAACGGAAGCTTATGACTACCAAGAAGTAAAAGCGCCGCAAATACTGGATCGTGCTCTTTGGGAAAAATCGGGACATTGGGGTAAATACAAAGACAATATGTTCTGTACCAGCTCTGAAAATCGAGACTATGCGATTAAACCCATGAACTGCCCCGGACATTTACAAATCTTCAATCAGGGACTGAAATCGTATCGCGATTTGCCACTGCGCATGGCCGAGTTTGGCTCTTGTCACCGTAACGAGCCGTCCGGCTCATTACACGGTTTAATGCGTGTACGTGCTTTTACTCAGGATGATGCCCATATCTTCTGCACGGAAGAACAAATTCTTGACGAAGTATCTGCTTGTATTCAGATGGTATTTGAATGTTACAAAACCTTTGGTTTTGATGATATTGCTGTCAAACTATCTACCCGCCCAGATCAACGAGTGGGCGATGATGCGACTTGGGATAAGGCCGAAGCGGCTTTGGCTAATGCATTAACCACAAATAATATCAATTATGGTGTACTGCCGGGTGAAGGGGCTTTTTATGGGCCTAAAATCGAATTTACTTTATATGATTGTTTAGGTCGTGGGTGGCAATGTGGTACAATTCAACTAGATTTTTCAATGCCAGGTCGTTTAGACGCTTCTTTTGTTGGTGAAGATAATGAACGACATACACCGGTTATGATTCACCGAGCTATTTTAGGTTCTTTAGAACGTTTTATTGGTATTCTAACTGAAGAGTATGCTGGCGTTTATCCGACATGGTTATCACCAAAACAGGTGGTGGTGATGAATATTACCGATAAACAGTCTGCTTTTGTCGACGAAGTTGTAAATAAATTAAAAAAATCAGGCATTAGAGCCATTTCGGACTTGAGAAATGAGAAGATAGGCTTTAAAATCCGTGAGCATACATTAAAACGTGTTCCGTATTTACTTGTCATCGGTGATCAAGAAGTCGAAGCTGGTGAAGTTGCTGTAAGAACTCGTAAAGGTGATGATTTAGGTAAATTCAAAGTAGACGATTTTGCCGCTTATATTAAAGAAGAAATCATCACACGCCGTTAAATTTATTAGGAGGATTGGTTATAAAAGGTGCAAAAAAAGCCCCACAACAGGGCAATAAACATCGTTTGAATGATGAGATCACCGGGACTGAAGTGCGTCTCTCTGATTCAGAAGGCAAACCAGTTGGCGTCGTTTCACTGGAAGAAGCATTAAATATGGCAGTTGAATCTGATCTAGACTTAGTTGAGATCAGCCCAAATGCCGAGCCACCAGTTTGTCGCATCATGAATTATGGCAAATTTTTGTATGAAAAGACTAAATCCGTTAAAGAACAACGGAAAAATCAGAAACAGGTTCAGTTAAAGGAAATAAAATTCCGTCCTGGGACTGATATAGGCGATTATCAGGTAAAACTACGCAACCTGACTCGCTTTTTAGAAGAGGGTAACAAAGCCAAAGTAACACTGCGTTATCGTGGTCGTGAAATGGCACATCAATCATTAGGAATAGATCTGTTAAACCGTATTAAAGCGGATTTGGCGGAAATATCTGTTGTCGAGTCTTTCCCGAAAATGGAAGGCCGTCAAATGGTGATGGTGTTAGGCCCCAAACGTGCTAGCTAAGGCATAAAGTAGTGTTATATACCCTGTCCATTATTATGCAGCGGTATAAACATTCGCCTTACTGGTTTAATTTAAAATTTAACAATGCGGAGTTCGCAATGCCTAAATTAAAAACGAACAAAGGTGCTGCAAAGCGCTTTAAAAAGACTGCTTCTGGCGGTTTTAAGCGTAAGCAATCACACTTACGTCATATCCTTACTAAGAAGTCTACTAAGCGTAAACGCCATTTGCGTGCACAAAGCATGGTAAATAAAGTAGACGTACCACAAATCCGCAGAATGTTGCCATTTGCTTAAGTAAGGAATAAAAAATGCCAAGAGTTAAACGTGGTGTACAGGCTCGTGCCCGTCACAAGAAAGTATTAAAACAAGCTAAAGGTTATTACGGAGCACGTTCACGTGTTTATCGTGTAGCTGTTCAAGCAGTTACCAAAGCGGGTCAATACGCTTACCGTGACCGTCGTCAACGTAAACGTGTATTCCGTCAATTATGGATCACGCGTATTAACGCTGCATCTCGTATTAGCGGTCTATCTTACAGCCGTTTCATCAATGGTCTGAAAAAGGCTTCTGTTGAAATCGATCGTAAGATACTTGCTGATATTGCAGTATTTGATAAAGCAACATTTGCTCATTTAGTTGAAGTTGCTAAAAAAGCACTTGCTTAATTCGATTGCTTGTAAGTAATTAGATTTTTAAAGGAGACATATGTCTCCTTTTTTTTATTCTAAATATTATCAGCAAGGCAATAATAGTGCGTACAAGGACTTGCTTCTGTCCCTGGTGAAATATCGATGCGTATCTAGATACGATAAAGTAAAATATATTTATAATTAACTATTTTATGGCATCATTTTTCTTTTTTAAGTTACTCCCGCTTGACTTCACTTTTGTCATCCTTAAACTACATCGATTTATCCTTCCGGAATGTTTTGCATGAAAGTTTCAGATTTCTCTTTTGAATTACCGCCAGCACTAATTGCTCGTTACCCTATGAAAGACCGTTCAGCTAGCCGTTTATTGTCGGTGGAAGGGAATTCTGGTGAGTTAAAACATCTACAATTTACTGATCTGGTCGATCTTATTGATGAAAATGATTTACTTATTTTTAATGATACCAGGGTCATTCCTGCCCGTCTTTTTGGTGAAAAAGAGACAGGTGGAAAAATAGAAGTGCTGGTTGAAAGAGTCTTAGATGATAAAAGTTTCCTCGCGCATCTGCGCAGTTCTAAATCACCAAAACCAGGCTGTAAATTACGTTTAGAAAATAGCATTGATGCTGTGATGCTAAAACGTCAGGGACCCTTATTTGAAATACATATTGATCATGGCAGCACAGTACTTGAAGTCCTTGAGTCAATTGGTCATATGCCATTGCCTCCCTATATTGACCGCCCTGATGAAGATGCCGATAAAGAGCGTTACCAGACTGTTTATAATAAAAACCCGGGGGCGGTTGCCGCACCCACTGCAGGTCTTCATTTTGATCAGGCAGTTATGACAAAATTGCAGGATAAAGGCGTTGATTTTGCCTTTGTTACACTGCATGTTGGCGCGGGAACATTTCAACCTGTCAAAGTAGATAATATACTCGATCATCAAATGCACAGTGAATATGCCGAGGTGTCACAAGAAGTTATTGATAAAATAAACACCACTAAAGCGAAAGGCGGGCGTGTTATTGCCGTTGGTACAACTTCTGTACGTTCCGTTGAAAGCGCAGCACAAGTGAGTGTTAAAATGGGTAATGACCTTGCCCCATTCTTTTCTGAAACGAGCATTTTTATTTACCCGGGCTATCAATTTCAGATAATTGATGCACTAGTGACCAATTTTCATTTGTCAGAATCGACACTATTGATGCTGGTGTCCGCTTTTTCGGGTAAAGAAAATATTGATAATGCCTACAAAGTGGCTATTCAGGAAAAATATCGTTTTTTTAGTTATGGTGATGCGATGTTTTTAACTAAAAAAACCAAATAGATAACAGTCAGTCGTTATATAAGCAAAACAGTCGTTGTTCCTGTTTTGAATTATTAACTGCTTTAAATATATAAAATAGATAAAACAAACAAAAATATAATCAGATTGTTTATCTGATAAGGAAAATCATGGAATATAAATTAATTAATACTGATGGGCGTGCGCGTCGGGGCCGTTTGACCTTTGATCGTGGCAGCGTTGAAACTCCCGCATTTATGCCTGTGGGTACTTACGGTACAGTAAAAGGAATGACGCCCGAAGAGGTTGATGCAACCGGCGCAGAAATTTTATTGGGAAATACCTTTCACTTGTGGTTACGCCCCGGTCAGAAAGTCATCAAAGCACACGGTGATTTGCATGATTTTATGAATTGGAAGGGCCCCATTTTAACAGATTCAGGCGGCTTTCAAGTATTTAGCTTAGGTAAAATGCGCAAGATAAAAGAAGAGGGGGTTTATTTTCGTAGCCCTATTAATGGTAGTGAGGTATTTTTATCACCTGAAATATCGATGGATATACAGTACGATTTAGGATCTGACATTGTGATGATCTTTGATGAATGTACTCCTTATCCGGCGACAGAAGAAGAAACGGATGTTTCGATGCAACTTTCCCTACGCTGGGCGCAGCGCAGTCGGGATCGTTTTGATGAACAACAAAATCCGAATGCTTTATTTGGTATTATTCAGGGGGGGTGTTTCGAGCAATTTCGCGATATTTCTTTAGATGGATTAACCAATATAGGTTTTGATGGTTATGCGATTGGTGGCCTTGCAGTGGGTGAGCCGAAAGAAGATATGTACCGCATCTTAGAATATATCGCGCCTAAAATCCCTGAGGATAAACCCCGTTATTTAATGGGGGTTGGCAAACCTGAAGATTTAGTTGAAGGCGTGCGTCGCGGTATTGATATGTTTGATTGTGTTATGCCGACTCGCAATGCGCGTAATGGGCATTTATTCACAACGGATGGTGTGATAAAAATTCGTAACGCTAAACACCGTGAAGATGCAACTACTTTAGATTCCGAATGTGATTGTTACACCTGTAAAAACTATACGCGTGCATATCTATATCATCTTGATAAATGTGGAGAAATACTGGGTGCGCGATTAAACACTATCCATAACTTAAGTTACTATCAACGTTTAATGAAAGGTTTGCGTGAAGCCATTGAACAGGGTAAATTAGAAGACTTTGTTGATACGTTTTATCAACGCATCGGAAAAGAAAAACCGATGCTGGACGTTTAACAAATTTAGCTATAACAATAATATTTAATTTTAATTTATAAGGGTAACAAAATGAGTTTATTTATTTCTGAAGCACATGCAGCAGGTGAAGGTCAAGCAACAGACAGTATGTCTTTTGTTTTGATGATGGTTGTTTTCGCTGCAATATTTTATTTTATGATTTACCGTCCTCAGGCAAAGCGTACTAAAGCGCATAAAAGCCTAATGGAAAGTATCGGTAAAGGTGATGAAGTCTTAACCCAAGGTGGTTTAATTGGGCGTGTTGTTAAAGTTAATACTGAAAATGATTATCTTCAAATTGAATTAAATGAAAATAATATCATTTCAATTAAAAAAGATTATGTAACCGCTATTTTACCAAAAGGCACGCTTAAATCTATCTAAGAAACATTCAGCTTTTTTAATAGAGATAACGAAGTAAGAGACAAACATTACTTCGTTATCATTTTATTAGGCGCTTCATTTAAGGACAATACAGTGTTAAATAAATACCCTATGTGGAAGTATTTGCTGCTTTTATTTATAGTTTTCATCAGTTTACTTTATGCAGCTCCGAATCTATACGGAGAAGATCCTGCCGTTCAAATATCTGCTACCCGTGGTGCAAAAGTCGAGCTTTCGACGTTGGGCGACGTTCAAGATATTCTTAAACAGTCAAATATCATTCCTAAAAGTGCCGTTCTTGAAAATGATCAGCTTTTAATTCGTCTAAAATCCAGTGAAGATCAATTATTAGCGCGTGAAACCATTATTGAAAAATTAGAGGGCGATTTTGTTACTGCGCTTAATTTGGCGCCTTCAACACCTGCCTGGTTAGAAGCTATTGGTGCCGGGCCACTAAAATTAGGCCTTGATTTACGCGGCGGTGTTTATTTTCTGATGGAAGTGGATATGGATGAGGCCGTCAGTAAAGCACAAGAGCAAATGGTGCAGGATTTACGTGGCGATTTACGGACAGAAAAAATAAGATTTCGTGGTATCACTAAAGCGAATAGCGCAACGGGTGTACTTGTAACATTCACTGAGCAATCAATTTTGGACAGTGCCATTGACTATTTAAAACCTAATAATCCAGGTTACCAATTTTCTGAATCCGTTGATAATGGCCGTTATATTCTATCTATTGAAATGACGGAGCAGAAATTGCAGGCGAGCAAAGAGTACGCTCTGCAGCAAAATTTGACTATTCTTCGTAACCGAGTTAATGAACTTGGCGTTGCTGAACCTTTAGTTCAACGGCAAGGTACGGACAGAATTGTTGTTCAATTACCGGGTATTCAAGATACGGCACGTGCAAAAGAGATCCTGGGTGCAACGGCTACACTTGAGTTTCATGCAGTAGACTCAGAAACAAATATTAATGATGCATTAGCAGGACGTTTGCCTTCTTCATCAATTGTTTATAAGGAGAGAGATGGTCGCCCTGTCGTGGTTAAAAAACAGATTATTTTAACTGGTAACCATATCGTGGATGCACAATCGGGCAGTGATGATATGGGGCGTCCTCAGGTTAGTATCTCACTTGATTCGCAAGGTGGCAGCATGATGTCCCGTTTTACCAAAAATAATATTGGTAAACCAATGGCTACCCTGTTTATTGAGTATTTACCGACAGGTAAGAAAAAACCGAACGGTAAGGCTATTATTGAAAAGCGTGAAGAAGTTGCCAATGTAGCCACTATTCAAGCGCAGCTTGGCCGTAGTTTTCGTATTACCGGACTTGATAACGCGGCAGAAGCACATAATCTGGCGCTATTACTGCGCGCCGGTGCGCTTATTGCACCTATTCAAATCGTCCAGGAACGTACTATTGGACCGAGTTTAGGACAAGAAAATATAGATAACGGCATTAAGGCAATGGTCTATGGCATGCTTGCTGTTGTCTTGTTTATGTTTGTTTATTATCGAAAATTTGGGGTTATCGCCAATACGGCTTTGCTCTTCAATATCGTTATGATTATCGGTTTTATGTCTATGATCCCAGGGGCTACATTAACCTTACCTGGCATTGCCGGTATTGTCTTGACTGTGGGTATGGCCGTTGATGCGAATGTGCTTATATTTGAAAGAATTAGAGAAGAATTAGCTGCTGGAAAATCAATCCAACAAGCAATTCATGAAGGCTATTCTAATGCATTTTCTACTATAGCGGATGCGAATATTACTACTTTCATAACAGCATTAATTTTGTTTGCTGTGGGTACCGGACCAATTAAAGGTTTCGCTGTTACGCTCGCGATTGGTATTGCGACTTCTATGTTTACTTCTATTTTTGGAACACGCGCTATTGTAAACGCTGTCTGGGGTGGTCGTAATGATATTAAGAAACTATCAATCTAGCGCAAGGAAATATTATGTTTGAGTTAATTAAATCGAAAAAAACGCTGCCTTTTATGCAATATTCGAAACCGGCATCTTGGTTTTCAATGTTCTTAATTGTCGCTTCAGTTGCCGCGTTAAGTATTAACTGGTTAAACTGGGGCCTTGATTTTACCGGTGGGACTGTTATTGAAGTTGGTTTTGAGCAACCTGCTGTATTACCCGATGTGCGTGATGTATTAGCATCGAATGATTTCTCCGATGCAGTTGTTCAGCATTTCGGCACTAGCCGTGATGTTATGATCCGCTTAGCACCTCGAGAAGGCGTTCGAGGAGAAGTTATCGGGACTCAGGTGCTAGAGTCATTACAGAATGCCGATTTCGGACAAGTGGATATGCGCCGGATTGAATTTGTTGGGCCTAATGTGGGGGCTGAATTAGCAAATTCCGGTGGTTTAGCTATTATTATTGCGCTTATCTGTATTTTAATTTATGTCAGTATTCGCTTTGAATGGCGCTTGGCGTGCGGCTCTGTGTTAGCTTTAGCACACGATATTATTATAACACTCGGATTTTTCTCATTATTTAAAATTGAAGTGGATTTAACCGTATTAGCCGCTTTATTGGCTGTTGTTGGTTATTCTCTCAACGATACTATTGTAGTATTTGACCGAATACGTGAAAATTTCCGCTTACTGACAACGGCAACTTCAAATGATATTGTCGATAAATCGCTTACACAGACCTTAAGCCGTACCTTAATTACCTCAGGAACCACTATTTTTGTATTGATTTCACTGTTTATTTTTGGCGGTGCATTGATCCATGGTTTTGCAACGGCATTATTGATTGGTGTTATCGTGGGTACTTACTCCTCCATTTATGTGGCCAGTGCACTGGCAATTAAATTAGGTATTTCCCGTGAGCATATGATTCCAGAAGTTGTTGAAAAAGAGGGGGCAGATCAAGACCCCTTATAGTAGATAAATTGGACAGCTAAAAAGCACTGCATGCAGTGCTTTTTTTATTTCAAAATATATCTAACTTTACTTTCAGCTTGTTATAGTTCACTCTTAACTCACTTGTCTTAAAGGGTTTGTTCATGAGATTTCATTGTTCATTATTGTTCGTTTTACCTATTTTATTTACATTAACAGCTTGCCAAAGCCTTCCTAATACTGAGCAGGATTTTTCAACGCAAAATAATGTAATTAATAAATTCCCTCTCTCTACAGCTGTGCAAATAGACTATCAAGATGAAGTTAAATTGTTAAAAATTAATCAATTACTTGTTGAACAAAAAGATCTGGATGCAAGACAGTACGCAGTATTATTTTATGAACGTGGGGTTATTTATGACCGAATGGGCTTGGCAGCACATAGTCGTTATGATTTTATCCAAGCGTTGAGTGTTGATCCTACCTTTGCAGATGCTTATAACTTTTTAGGGCTTTATCTATTATTATCCGAATCCTATGATGAGGCATTTGATGCTTTTGATTCGGCATTAGAGTTATCCGATAATATGCAATACAGTTATTTGCATAGGGCAGTTGGGCTGTATCAAATCGGACGTTATCAATTAGCGATGAATGATATTGAAAAGTTCTATTCGCTTGATCAAAATGATCCCTATCGGGTTTTGTGGCGTTTCATTATTAACAGTAAAGTCGATCAGTTAAAAGCGTTACAGACACTTAAATCATCAACTCAATTAAGTAATGATCCTCGCTTTGCCTGGGCAATCGTTGATGTGATAGCGGGCAGAACAACAGAAAAAGATTTTCTTGAAAGTCTCTCTTATGGTGTTAACACCAATAAAGAACTTGCTGAGCGTCTATGTGAGGCCTATTTTTATCTTGCTCATTGGCATCAATTGTCAGGCCATTTAGAGAAAGCGGTCTATTACTTTAAATTAAGTACCGCGACAAATATTCATGAGTTTATTGAATATAAGTATGCATTGATAGAGTTAGGTGCAATTCAAAGAAGGTTGCAGACTGGTAAAGATAAAAAATAACCCCGTTGCTTACATGTTGCAGTGACTTTTTATAAAAAAGGTAGCCAATGGTTACCTTTTTAGTTAGATAATATGTTAGTTAATCACTAAAGATTATCTAAGTAGCGCTCAGCATCTAATGCTGCCATACAACCTGTGCCAGATGAAGTGATCGCCTGGCGATATATATGATCACAGACATCACCTGCAGCAAAGACGCCTTTAATACTGGTCTGTGTTGCGTTTCCATCGTTACCAGATTGCACTTTTAAATAACCATGATTCATCTCAAGTTGTCCTGCAAACATACCTGTATTAGGTTTATGGCCAATGGCAATGAAAACACCCATTACTTCTAGATTTTCAGTTTTATCGGACAGCGTATCTTTTAAGCGCAGGCCAGTTACACCCATCTCATCGCCTAATACTTCATCTAAGGTTCTGTCTGTATGTAAAATGATATTACCGTTGGCAATTTTTGCATTGAGTCTATCTAACAATATTTTCTCACTGCGAAACCCAGTGCGGCGGTGAATAAGATGTACTTCAGATGCAATATTTGATAAATATAATGCTTCCTCAACGGCAGTATTACCGCCACCAACCACGGCCACTTTTTGATTTTTGTAAAAGAAACCGTCACAAGTAGCACAAGCTGAAACACCACGTCCCTTAAATGCATCTTCTGAGTCAAGACCTAAGTAAGTTGCCGATGCACCTGTGGCAATAATTAAAGCGTCACAACTGTATGTATCACTGTCGCCTTTTAAGGTAAAAGGGGACTTGGTTAATTCTACTTCATTGATATGATCAAAAATTATTTTAGTATCAAAACGTTCCGCATGATCTTTCATGCTATCCATTAAACCGGGTCCAGTCATATCAGCGGAACCACCCGGCCAGTTTTCAACATCAGTTGTTGTGGTAAGTTGCCCACCTTGTTCCATGCCGGTGATTAATACAGGGTTTAGATTGGCACGTGCAGCATAAACTGCTGCAGTATATCCGGCAGGTCCGGAACCTAAAATTAATAATTTTTGATGTTTTGTTTCGCTCATAAAGACACCTTGAATAAAGAGAGATAGGTTATAAGGGCTAATATTAACCCTCTGAAAAAAAAACACAGTAAAAAAAACGGATATTCCATTGAAATATCCGTTTAAATTGATAGTTAAAGCCTATTAACTAAATATTTATTATAATTTTGCCTTAACTGTTTCACTGCTCGCACTACTGGTAGCAAAACGGCTACCAGCCGGGCGCCCTGATTTAGTGACTGTTAGTCGCTGTGTTGCGGCAACAATCATTATGTTAGCATTTGTATCAAGTGGTCCACTGACTGTTTTAGTCATTGGAGATGCTGAAGATTTTTTAAGATTACTGATTATTCCTTGGTTTTTATTAATTGATTTTTCATTAATAGTGGCACCTGCAAGCTCAGTTTCTTTAACTTCAGCAGTTTCTTTAACTGAAGCAGTTTCTTCAACTGGAGCAGTTTCTTCAACTGCAGCAGTTTCTTTAACTGGAGCAGTTTCTTTAACTGGAGCAGTTTCTTTAACTGGAGCAGTTTCTTTAACTGGAGCAGTTTCTTTAACTGGAGCAGTTTCTTTAACTGGAGCAGTTTCTTTAACTGCGGCGGTTTCTTTAACTGCGGCGGTTTCTTCAACTGCGGCGGTTTCTTCAACTGCGGCGGTTTCTTTAACTGCGGCGGTTTCTTCAACTGCGGCGGTTTCTTTAACTGCAGCGGTTTCTTTAACTGCAGCGGTTTCTTCAACCGGAGCGGTTTCTTTAACGTTAGGGGTTTCTTTAACTTCAGCTTTTTCAATAACCTTAGCAGTTTCGGCCGCAGACGAAATTTGCTGAGCTTCTTGAATTGCTGCATTAACGCTTTTTTGAATCTGCTCAACAGATTCTTGTGTAGTCGATGTGTTTTTAATCGTTTCAATTTCTGGTGCAATAGAAGCTTGCTGCTCAGCATTGCTTACCATTTCGGCCATTGCTTGATCTGCGACAGGCTCAAATTTAGCTTCACTATCAACAGTTTCAGATTCTGGGTAGCGACTACTTATCGGATCTTGCTGATCTGTTGGTAAGTTATATTCTTCCTGATCACTTTCAGGCGTCATATTCTTTTTATTTCGTTGGGCATTATTGCGCAGATAACGTGAACGACGACTTGGAATTGCAACTGCTTTATGTTCTTCAGTTTCAATTTTATCTGCTGTTGGGGCTGTATTACCCTCTACCGCTAGTTCCGTGTCAGCTGTTTCTGCTTTTACCGGTTTGCTTTTCGGTGCTGCCGGTTTTTTAACTTTAGGCGTATTAACAGCGGGTTTATTATCCAGCTCATTAACAGCTGGCGCTTCTACACTGGACGAGTCTGTTTCACGCGTATTTTGAATACGTACTTTTTTGCGCATATTTCTACGTTTACGGCGAACGGCAACTGCATCTTCATTTGCAGGAGGTTGAACTGACGTTTCTTGCTTTTTAGGGCGTTCAGACTCTTTGTTGGGAGTCGCTTTAGCTTCAGTAGGTGCTTGCGTAGTACGACTTTTCTCGGCGCGATTTTGATTACGGTTCCGATTGCGACTGTTGTTGCGGTTATTGCGGTTATTAGTGACTGGCTCTGCAACGGGCGGTGCTTCTTTTTCCTCAACAGGCAGTTGTTTTTCGCTATCATTGAATAGAGAAGATATCGCCGAGATTATTTTTGAAAAGAGAGAAGGTTTTGCCGCTTCTACTGTTTTAGGCTCCGGAATTATCTCTTTCTTTACTGTTTTTTCTTCTGTGGTTTTTTGTTTAGGACTTGAAAAACCAGACAATACAGGATCGGCTTCATTGTTATGCTCATCTTTGATGACATTAGGCACATAAACCGTATGTTGTTTTTCAAGGGCATCGTAATTGATATCTTCTTTGCCATCTTTACGGGTACGTTTAATTTCAAAATGCGGTGTTAACAGGTTCGCATTGGGAATGATATAAACTTCGCAAGAATGACGTTTTTCTATTTTTTGCACATCTTTACGTTTTTCATTTAATAAGTAAGCGGCAACGGCAACCGGAACAGTCGCTTGAATTTGTACCGTATTCTCTTTTAAGCCTTCCTCCTCTATTAGTCGTAAAATAGCTAATGCAAGCGATTCATTATCACGGATGGTACCTTGACCATGGCAGCGAGGGCAGACACGAGATGCAGATTCACCAAGAGAAGGCCGAAGACGTTGACGGGACATTTCCATCAGACCAAAACGAGAAATACGACCTAATTGAATGCGGGCTCTATCCTGACGAACGGATTCACGCATACGGTTTTCAACTTCACGCTGATGGCGAGGCGGTGTCATATCGATAAAGTCGATAACAACTAAACCGCCCAAGTCACGCAGGCGTAATTGTCGGGCTATCTCTTCTGCCGCTTCCAGATTTGTATTAAAAGCAGTTTCTTCAATATCACTACCACGTGTAGCACGTGCAGAGTTAATATCAATAGAGGTTAAGGCCTCAGTGGGATCAATAACAATTGAACCACCGGAAGGTAAACGGACTTCACGCTGGAAAGCCGATTCTATTTGACTTTCTACCTGATAATGAGTGAATAATGGCACTTCACCCTGGTATAATTTTAAGCGGCTAACATAGTCAGGACGCACCATCGCGATGTGATTTTTAGCCAGTTCAAAGGTTTTTGCATGATCAATAACAATCTCACCTATATCACGGCGCAGATAATCACGAATAGAGCGTACGATAACATTGCTTTCTCTATGAATTAGAAAAGGAGCAGGTTGAGCACGGGCAGCTTCGTCAATGGCTTGCCAATGATTAACTAATACATTTAAATCCCATTCCAACTCTTCCGGCGTTTTACCTACCCCGGCTGTGCGTACGATAAGTCCCATGCCGTTGGGTAGTTTAAGGTGGCTAAGCGCTTCTTTGAGTTCAGTTCGTTCATCGCCTTCGATGCGACGTGAAATACCGCCTGCACGAGGATTGTTTGGCATTAATACTAAGTAACTACCGGCTAAACTGATAAAGGTGGTTAATGCCGCACCTTTATTACCGCGTTCTTCTTTCTCAATTTGGATAATGACTTCCTGACCCTCTTTTATGACGTCTTTAATATTCGGACGTCCTTTAAAAGAATAACCTTCAGGGAAGTATGTGCGGGCAATCTCTTTTAGAGGAAGGAAACCATGTCGTTCAGCACCATATTCTACAAACGCAGCTTCTAAGCTGGGCTCTACACGAGTGATTTTACCTTTGTAAATATTTGCTTTTTTTTGTTCATGACCAGGGCTTTCAATATCTAGGTCATACAACATCTGACCATCTACGAGTGCAACACGCAATTCTTCTGCTTGAGTCGCATTGATTAACATTCTTTTCATTTAATAAACTCTTATATTTTATAGTTATTTTTAATTTGTTGGTTATGTCTTTGTTCACTTGACCTCGAGTCTGGTTATACAGTCTCGCGACTGGAAATATGTAGAGGTGCATTTGAAAGTGAGAGCAACGGTCTGATTCTTTATCAATTGATATTAGTCAAAATATAAGAATAAGTTTAAGACTCAACATTATGTTTTTTTGGGTTGTTTAGACTGCTAGCTAATTTTTTTATTAACGAGTCATTAACTTATAGATTGTCTCATTAATAGTACTTTACCCGCAATATAAATTTTTAGATATTATCTGCTTAACACGTGATAAACTTAGCTTATGGAACAAATAAATCACTCAGTACGCATACTTGAGATTACTCAAGAAAATGCACAACAACGAATTGATAATTATCTTCGTTTACACTTAAAAGGCGTCCCTAAAAGTATGATCTACCGGATTGTACGTAAGGGAGAAGTGCGTGTTAATAAAAAACGTATTAAGCCAGACTATAAACTGCAAACGGGTGATTTCGTCCGTATCCCGCCCGTGCGCGTAGCAAAAGAAAATGCTTTACCTTCTCCTAAATTGAATAAAATAGCGCGTCTGGAATCGCAAATTGTTTATGAGGATGATGGTTTAATTATTTTAAATAAACCCTCGGGTCTTGCTGTGCATGGTGGTAGTGGTCTTGATTTTGGCATAATTGAAGGATTACGTGCTTTACGGCCCGAATCGCGATTTTTGGAGTTAGTACATCGACTTGATAAAGCCACCTCGGGCTGTTTATTGATCGCTAAAAAACGCAGTATGTTACGTGCGCTGCATGAACAGTTACGTAATAAAACAATGAATAAACAATACCACGCTCTGGTTAAAGGGGTCTGGGAGAAAAAATGGCGCAGCGTGACCGCTCCATTACTTAAAAAAGCACAGGATTCTATTGTAAAAGTGAGTGAATTGGGTAAAGCATCCGAAACGCGGTTTAAAATTTTACAGCGCTATCAGGGAGCGACATTAGTCGAAGCCTCTCCGGTGACGGGAAGAACGCATCAAATACGCGTACACAGCGCCTCTAAAGGGCATAACATTGCCTGTGACGACCGTTATGGAGATGAACAATTCAGTAAAGAGATGCAGGCTTTGGGCTTAAACCGCTTATTTTTACATGCGGCGCATATCACTTTTTTCCATCCAGTATTAGAAAAACAGATGACGGTGAGTGCACCTCTTTGCTCTGAACTTACGTTATTGCTAGAAAAGCTGCAAAGAAATTAAGATCAAGCCTTAGTTTTTTTATACCCAAGGCACTTGCTCACCGGGCTACCTTTAAGTACCTTGGGAGCAAAATTAAATGTTAATAGAACCCACTAATAATAGAACCCACTAATAATAGAACCGGTTACTAACAGAACGGAGCTTGTATGCACTCGAATAAACAGTTGCTTGAAAATCCGGAAAATAATAAATATTCAGTGATTATTTTCGATTGGGATGGCACTTTAATGGACTCCATCGATAAAATCATTAATTGTGTTATACAAGCGGCAAAGCTGAGCGATATACTGGCTCCCTCTCCCCAAGCCATTCGTGATATTATTGGTCTCAGTTTAGATAAGGCAATGGAGATACTGTTCCCGATGTTATCTCCCGCTAAGCAGCAACAACTGATCGATGCATATCGTCATCAATACACCTATTTGAATAAACAGAACACCCCCTTTTATCCGGGTATTAAAGCCTGGCTAAAGGTGTTAAAACAACAAGGTTACCTGCTCGCAGTTGCCACGGGGAAGGGGCGCAAAGGACTTGATCGACAGCTCTTGCAATATGAAGTGACTGACTTATTTTCAATTACCTATTGCGCAGACGAAACGCTTTCTAAACCTGACCCTCTGATGCTAAATAATATACTAGAAGCATTGTCTATCAATGCTGAACAAGCACTGATGATAGGTGACTCTTCTTTTGATCTGGAAATGGCGAATAATGCTAATGTCGATTGTATTGGGGTGACTTATGGCGTGCACTCCGACGCTGTCTTATCTCAGTACAAGCCCATTGCTATTTTAAGCGATTTACCCACGCAACTCTGGAAATATATTTAAGATTCAATCGCTTTGGCGCTGTTGCCAAAGCGATTGACCAGGTTATTTATAAAAATTATTTCCCTTCAATTTTTCTTATTTGTACAATAATTCCCATCAATGGATGGTCTAAATAATGAATCTCTTCACTTCTTAAACGGCGTTTTTGATCAAACATAACTTCTTTAATAACCATCCTTTGGTTATTTTCAAAGGTGTCGCTCTCTCTCTTTAGAGAGATAGTTTCAACCCCATTTTCACTTTCGAGTGTACTTGAATTTTGCACATCAGCGGTCTGTTGTTTGATTTGCTCCTGCATTGTTTTTTGACGAACAATGAGCTGACTGTCTATATAGAGATAATGGTCTAAGTAGATTTCAAAATTTCCATCGACCGCCCATTTATCACCTAATTGAGTGCCTAATCCAAGATTTTCACCGCCAAAAAGGTGAATAGGTTTTGCGCTATTATTGCTCTTAACGGGCATTTGCCAAGCCATATGTAAAATCGGCTTAAAGGCTGCGTGTGCGGCTAATCTTTCACGTTGTGCGCTGAGATTCAGATGCGAACTATTTAACAGGATGAAGTTATTGGCATTGTAATCAAACTGTTGTGCACTAATAATCACGGGATTAGCCTCACCCGACCCATTTACCTTTAGCATTGAGGTGCTGCTGCTCGTGTCCACCGCTATCACATCGTCTGATAATTTTTCACCTATTTTTTCAAGGCTGATATTACGTTGAAAAAGCAGGACTTCAATTTCAAACCAGCGTTCTTCAGCACTGGCTGAAAATGAGGAACACAACAATATAACGGGTAAGAACAGTTTGTAATTCAAAGTATTATCCTTTAGCTTTTTTTATTAAATGTGATTCAAAACTATGCAGTAATTGCATAATCCAGTTGATTCGTTGCCTGCTGTCCGACAGGTCGCAAATAAATTTAAGTTTAGTGGGGCCATCTAGTTTAAATGTATTTGCCTGTGTTTGCAGCAATGACACCAGAAACATTGGATCCACTGGTGTATTTTCTGTAAATAAAATATTACCACCATTCGCATGTGCTTCTAAACGTTTAATGCCTAATGGCGTACACTGCTGTTTTATTGTCGCCACTTGGATAAGATTTTTAGTCGAAGCGGGTAATAGGCCAAAGCGATCTATTAATTCCACCTGAATTTCTCTTAATGCAAGTTTATTTTTACTGCCAGCGATACGCTTATACAGTGATAAGCGCTGATTAACGTCAGGCATGTAATCCGTTGGAATCAAGGCAGGGATACGCAGTTCAACTTCCGCTTGGCTTGCCATAAGGTGCTCTAATGTAGGCTCCTGACCATTTTTTAATGCCTCAATCGCTTGATTTAACATTTCCATATACAGATTGTAACCAATACTGGCAATTTGCCCCGATTGTTCATCGCCCAATAACTCACCCGCGCCGCGAATTTCTAAATCGTGAGTGGCCAGAGTAAAACCTGCCCCTAAGGTATCTAACGCTTCGATCGCCTGCAGCCTTTTTTGTGCATCTTTGGTCATTAGCTTGGGTTTTGGTGTTAAAAGATACGCATAGGCTTGATGATGTGAACGGCCAACCCGCCCGCGCAGTTGATGCAATTGTGCAAGACCAAGATGGTCGGCACGATTGATGATAATAGTATTGGCACTGGGGATATCAATACCTGTCTCAATAATAGTGCTGCAAACTAACACGTTTTGTCGCTGATGGTAAAAGTCAGCCATGATTTTTTCAAGCTGATGTTCATTCATTTGCCCGTGAGCAACAGCCACTTTTGCCTGTGGTATAAGCTGCTGTATATCGTGAGCTGCTTTTTCGATAGTAGCAACGTTATTATGTAAAAAGTAAACTTGTCCGCCACGCATAATTTCACGGGTTATTGCATCGCTTATAATTTGATCTTTCTTCTGTACGACGAAGGTTTTTACCGCTAAGCGTTTTGCTGGCGGCGTTGCGATAATTGAAAGATCTCTCATGCCATTCATCGACATATTTAATGTTCTTGGAATGGGAGTAGCTGTTAGCGTTAAAATGTCAATTTGTGCCCGCAAGGCTTTGATTTTTTCCTTTTGGCGTACGCCAAATCGATGCTCTTCATCAATAATTAACAACCCTAAATCAGCAAATTGCACATTGCTGCTGAGCAGTTTGTGTGTACCGATCAGTATATCAATTTTTCCCTGGTTTACTTCTTCCAGAATAAGTTTCTGCTGTTTTGCTGTTTTAAAGCGCGAAAGGACTTCGATACGCACTGGCCAGTCGGCAAATCTATCTTTAAAATTTTCATAATGCTGCTGTGCGAGCAAGGTTGTTGGTACTAAAAGAGCAACCTGGCGTAAATTATCGGTGGCGATAAAGGCCGCACGCATTGCCACCTCGGTTTTACCAAAACCTACATCACCACAAACCAGCCTGTCCATCGGCTGTGAAGAACACATATCAGATATAACAGCCTTTATGGTAAGAGCCTGATCATGGGTTTCTTCAAAAGGAAAGTCGTTGCTAAATAGCGCATAATGCGTTTTATTAAGCTTATATTGATGGCCGACCTTGGCTGCCCGTTGTGCATAAACTTCAAGCAGTTCTGCGGCGACATCCCGCACTTTTTCTGCGGCCTGTTTTTTGGCTTTTTGCCACGTTTCCGTGCCTAATTTATTAATGGGGGCATTTTCTACATCATGACCGCTATAGCGGCTGATTAATTGGAGAGAGCTTACGGGGACGTAAAGTTTATCACCGCGCAGATATTCCAATTTAACAAATTCAGTTAAGTGACCAGCAGTTTCTATTGTTTCCAGCCCTAAATATTTACCCACACCATAATCAATATGAACAACTGGCTGATCTATTTTAATCTCTGCCAAATTACGCACGATATGATCAGCGCTGTAATTCTCATCGTTATTTTCTTTACGTCGACGTCGTTGTGTGACTTTATGGCCTAATAATTCATTTTCTGTCACAAATGCAAAATCAGTATCCGTTAATATAAAACTGTTTTCAACTTGACTGATGGTAATGCCAAGTTGTTTCTTACTTTTAGTAAAAGAGGTCAGGGTAGAGAATTCGCTAAGGGGTAATTTTAAGGTGGCTAATAACTCTAATAAAGACTCCTTACGTCCCGCTGATTCAACGCTAAATAATACTTTACCGGTAAAATTTGTGATGAAATGTTGGAGCTTCTGCAATGGCGCGTTTTTGTTATGTTCAATCTGAATATCAGGAACGGCTTGTATTGCGCAGTTCTGCTTGGTGTTTTTTGGGTGTTCAAAAGGTTGCGTACGAAAGTCATAACGAGGCCACTGGTTTATAAGTTCAAAACACTGCTCATGGCGCAGATATAACTCTTCGGGCGGCAATAAAGGGCGGAATAAATCAACAGATTTTTCTTGATAACGGGTGGAGATGGTTTTCCAAAAATCGCTACAGGCTTGATTAATATCACCCGCAATTGCTAGTCTGGCATTACTTGGGAAATAATCAAATAAGCTTGCAGTGTCAGCAAAAAAAAGGGGTAAATAATATTCAATACCCGCAGGTAAATTATGCTGACTAATTTGCTCAAAGACAGAGTCGTTACCGGTTGATAACGGTGAGGTGAATTTATGGGTAAATTGTACTTTAAAACGCTTAATAGCGTCTTTATCCGTTGCAAATTCATGTGCGGGCAGTAATTTTATTTCCGAAATCGCTTTTAAAGAACGTTGGCTTTCACTATCAAAGGGACGAATAGAGTCAACTTCATCATCAAAAAAATCAATACGGTACGGCGTGTCACTGCCCATAGGGTAAATATCTAACAAGGAGCCCCGTGCGCAGAACTCGCCATGTTCCATAACTTGTTCAACCGCATAATAACCCGCTTCTTGAAGATCCGCTCGTAATGCTTGTAATTCAATCTTTTGCTTATTTTTTATTATTAAAGTGTGCTGTTTTAAATAGGAAGGGGGGGCGATACGCAGTAACAGCGTACTGATTGGGACAATTAATATGGCATTTTTAAGATTTGGTAACTTATATAATGTTTCGATACGGTTAGAGATAATATCCTGATGAGGCGAGAAATTATCGTAAGGCAGTGTTTCCCAATCGGGAAAGGTAATTAGTTCAAGGTTATCTTCAACGAAAAATTCAAGTTCCTGCCTTAATTTTAAAGCAGTGGGCGTATCATCAACGATCAAAATTAAGGGGGATGCTTGTTGTTTGGCACACTCACTAATAGCCAATGCTTGACTACTACCCAATAAATTTCCGAATATTAAACGATCTGATTTTTTCTTTAATGCGGGAACAGATAATAAAGCTAGGTCAGTCATTGAATGTGTTATCCATTATATTCATTAAAAAAGGAGTTACTCTAACTATTTTTCACTGTTTACACCAACTATGCAATGAACTTTGAACTTTCCGGTGTGTATTTATCAACAAATTAGCCATCGCTTTGATTTAAATACTTTTGGGTATCTTGATCTTTGCAGATACATTAGAATGTTTATTCATAATTTTGAATCAAAGCGTTATTTGTCATTTCCTGATTTTTACCGCATTTAACTTTCATTGCCAATGGCAAAATAACAGCTTAAATAATAAAGGCATTTATGTTCTACCCCCTTAGTGTATTTATCGGCTTGCGCTATACCAAATCAAAGCGTAATAATAAATTTATCTCATTTGTTTCTTTGTTTTCAACGGGTGGCATTACCTTAGGTGTACTGGCACTGATCACTGTGTTATCTGTTATGAACGGTTTCGAAAATGAACTGAAAGTAAGAATATTAGGCGCCATTCCGCACGCAATTATTAGTAACCAAGAACAAGTCATTGATGACTGGCAAAGCCGGCTTCCTGCATTACAGAATATGCCATTAGTCAACACCGTCGAGCCTGTGGTGCGGAGCGAAGCCATTATTCAGAGTAATAGAGGCCTGCAGGGAGTGCAACTTGAAGGTATCATACCTGATTTATATGTCAGCAACGTGATTAAAAACAATCTTACTCTGGGTCAGATGAGTGATTTAAAAGCCGGACAATACAATGTTATTATTGGTCAAAGTTTAGCCCAACAACTGGGTGTCACTAAAGGTGATAAAATTCGAATTATCTCAGCCAGAGGCAGTCGTTTTACCCCTTTGGGGCGTATCCCCAGTCAGCGAAATTTTACCGTAATGGGATTGTTTGCCGTTGGATCAGATGTTGATAAACAACTTGTTTTATTACATGCGCAAGACGCTGCACGTTTAATCAGAATAGGCCTTGATCAGGTGACCGGCTTAAGGCTTTATTTTAATGATGCTTTTGATGTTGAAGATTGGTTGCCGCCTGTTTTGAAAGAGGGGCAAACGCTGCAGGATTGGCGGCAAACACATGGTGAGTTATTTTCTGCCGTAAAAATGGAAAAAAATATGATTTGGTTATTGTTATGTCTGATCATTGCAGTTGCCGCATTTAATATACTTTCAGCGTCTGTGATGGTGGTTAATGATAAAAATGCGGAAGTGGCCATTTTGAAGACTCTGGGTATTAAAGGCACAACCCTCAACCTTATCTTTATTATTCAAGGTGCCTGGAGTGGCATTATCGGAGCGCTTGTTGGTACAGGATTGGGGCTGTTGGTGAGTGCATACATCAATGAAATATTATCCTTTTTGGGGCTGAACCTGCTCTCTAGTGCATCTGGTGGTACCCGCTTATTACCTGTTTTGTACGAACCAGTGCAGATATTTGCTATCATATTTGGTGCTATGTTATTAAGTTTAATGGCGACCTTGTACCCCGCTTATCAAGCCGGGAAAGTCAGCCCTATAGAGGCATTAAGATATGAATAAAGAACTTTTGGTGTGTCGTAATTTAAGTAAAGTTTATGGTGAAGGAAAACTCTCAACCACAGTGTTACATGATGTTGATTTGTCCGTTAACGCGGGGGAGTTATTAGCCATTGTTGGTAGCTCGGGATCAGGAAAAAGTACCTTATTACATCTGTTAGGTGCCCTTGATATACCAACTCAAGGCGAAGTGTTTTATCAGGGTAAGAATATTCATCAACTAAGCAATAATGAGCAATCTCAATGGCGTAATCAATGCTTGGGCTTCGTCTACCAGTTTCACCACCTCCTGTCTGAATTTAATGCGCTTGAAAATGTGGCTATGCCATTATTAATTGCGGGGAAAAGTATTAAAGTGGCAACACAAAAATCGCACGCTATTTTAAAGCGTGTCGGTTTGGAGCATCGGGTTTTACACCGACCCTCTGAACTTTCTGGCGGGGAAAGACAGCGAGTTGCTATTGCTCGTGCTTTAATCAATGAACCTAAACTGGTTTTGGCCGATGAACCCACCGGAAATTTAGACGCAAAAAGTGCTGAGAGTATTTATCAATTGATTGTCAGTCTTAATGAAGAGTCGGGGACTGCTTTTGTGGTAGTGACTCATGATCAACAGTTAGCCAATAAATTAACGCGTCAGGAACATATGAACAGTGGTGTGTTACAGGGAAAGGTATAATGTTTCGCCCTTTATTAATTTTTATCGGCCTGCGATATAGTAAGGCTAAACATAAAAATAAGTTTGTTTCTTTTATTTCTATGGCCTCCATATTGGGTATCGCGCTTGGGGTGACTGCATTAATTGTCGGCCTGTCGGCAATGAATGGTTTTGAAAAGGCATTACGTGATCAGATGTTAGCTGTTATTCCTCATGCAGAGTTAGAAACAGTCAATGGTAGCTTTGAAAATCTGGACAGTTCCTTAAAACAAGTCAGGCATCATCCCGGTGTTATTGCCGCAAGCCCGTACATTATGCTGAATGGTTTATTGCAAAAAGATGATCAAATAAAAGCGTTGCAAATTAGAGCGATAGCCCCGAAAAGTGAAAGGGATGTGACAGCTGTTGAGCATTATATAAAAGGCGGAGGCTGGGAGTTATTAAAAACGGGGCAGCGTTCAATCGTATTAGGTAAAAGTGTTGCACTGAAGCTTGCTATGAAGATAGGTGACTCGTTAACATTAATATTGCCGCAAGAGGGTGGACAACAATTAAAATCTCCTCGTAAAATAAAGCTCACCTTAGTGGGGTTATTTGAAATGGGAGGGCAGTTAGATAACGCCCTTGGTTTTATGCATATCGACGATGCCAAACAAATATTGGGACTCGACAGTGCGAATGGGATTGCTTTTAAAGTAGCGGATATATTAGATGCACAAACATTAGCACGGGACGTGGGTTATAGTCTTAATGATTATCTGTATATAAAAAGCTGGATCACCAGCCAGGGTTATTTATATCAAGATATTCAGATGGTTAAATCTTTAATGTATGTCATTTTATTGCTGGTTATCGCCGTTGCCTGTTTTAATATTGTATCTACTCTGGTGATGGCCGTTAATGAAAAAAGAGGCGACATTGCTATTTTAAAAACCATGGGGGCCTCAAAATGGTTGTTACGCGGTATATTCATCGTGCAGGGGGCATTTAATGGTCTGGTAGGTTGTCTTTTAGGTGCTGCTATCGGTATTTTTATTGCCTTAAATTTGACCGATATTGTTAAATTTATAGAAACTGTCATCGGCCATAAATTCTTATCGGGTGATGTTTATTTTATAGATTTTTTACCCTCACATTTAATTTATGAGCAAGTTATTGTTGTGACTGTTGCCGCTTTTTTTATGAGTGTGTTATCTACTCTATATCCCGCTTGGCGGGCAAGTAAGATCCAGCCTGCATTGGAACTAGGATTTGCTCATTAGTTGAATTGCTAAGCTTAAAAAATAGAGCGTTAGTAATATATGATCAGCAACTGCATTGGAACTGGGATTTGCTCATTAGCTGAATTGTTAAGCTTAAAAAATAGAGCGTTAGTAATATATGATCAGCAACTGCATTGGAACTGGGATTTGCTCATTAGCTGAATTGTTAAGCTTAAAAAATAGAGCGTTAGTAATATATGATCAGCAACTGCATTGGAACTGGGATTTGCTCATTAGCTGAATTGCTAAGCTTAAAAAATAGAGCGTTAGTAATATATGATCAGCAACTGCATTGGAACTGGGATTTGCTCATTAGCTGAATTGCTAAGCTTAAAAAATAGAGCGTTAGTAATATATGATCAGCAACTGCATTGGAACTGGGATTTGCTCATTAGCTGAATTGTTAAGCTGAAAAATTGGCGCTAATTAGTTAATATGATTAAAATTTAGCGCACCACATTTATCTAATAAATGGGTGATAGCTTGGGCGATTTTTTGCGTTAGGATGTGTGGTATTCAGTCTGTTTGTTTCGATCATTACCTGCATATCTTTTTCATTATGGTATAACAGTCTCAATGGTGTTTTATGCCATTCCCAAAGATCTTCTCATATTGCCAATCCTCTGTGATTTAATTCTCTATTTACATCTGCATTAATAACGCTAATATTGATTAATTCGCCTAACTTAGCAGGCTATCTGTCGGAAATAAGAAAGCTTAAAGGATAAGATAAAAATACAGAGCGTCGCTATATCATCCTGAAATTCAGATATAAAAAAACGCACTCAGAGTGCGTTTTTTCTTTTAAATAAGAAATAATTAGTCATCTAAAATGTTTAATAAAACCAGTAGATGAATAAACATATTAAATAAGTTTAAGAATAACGATACGGTTGCATTGATGTAATTAGTCTCTCCACCGTTGATAATACGACTCGTATCAAAAAGGATCATGCCGGACATAATTAAGACAACAACACTGCTAATGACAACTTGCATCAAGGGTATTTGTAAAAAGATATTTGCAACCATTGCGATAATAACAGCAATCATACCCGCCATTAAAAAGCCGCCCATAAATGAAAAATCTTTGCGCGTTGTTAATACATAAGCTGACAGGGCAAAGAAAATAATAGCAGTTGAACCTAGTGCCTGCATTATAAGTGCTGCGCCATTTTCCATTGCTAAATAATGGTTTAGCATATTACCCAGTGATGCGCCCATTACGCCGGTAAAGATGAAGACCCAAAAGATCCCTTTACTGGAATTTGCATTTTTAGATACGATAAATAATGTGCCAAAACCCACAAGCATAAGCACTAAAGATGCGGTTGGACCAATTTGCATCATCGTTGCTAACGTTGCCGTTAAAGCAGAAAACGCCAGCGTCATAGCCAACAACATATAGGTATTTCTAAGTACTTTATTAATTTCAATACCATGGCTCTTTGAGCGGGTATTAGTGATCGGTGAATTCATTTTTATCTCCAAGTTCTTCAAAAAAAATCTTATTTGATAATAGCACGGCATTGATTAAATGCGCTATTTTTTCTAATAGTTACAATAAATAGCTGCCTACTTTATTGATCAATAGAGAGGGGGAAACAGGTTATGCGGGAAAGTCAGACAAGAAACTAAAAAGGCGCTGAATAGCGCCTTTTATTGGTATTAACTATAGATATTAAATAGGGATATTAAATTAAAAGGCTATTTAGCACCTTCTATAATACCAACAAACTCTTCAACCAATAATGCTGCGCCACCCACTAAACCACCATCAATGTCAGGCTGGGCAAATAATTCTTTTGCACTTGAAGCTTTAACACTGCCGCCGTAAAGGATTTGTACTTTTGCAGCAACAACTTTGCTTTGCTCTGCTAACCAAGTACGGATGTGCGCGTGAACATCTTGAGCTTGCTCTGAAGATGCAACTTTGCCTGTGCCGATAGCCCAAACTGGCTCGTATGCAATGACGGCGTTTTCTAATGCGTCAATACCTGAAACATCGATAACGGCTTTAAGCTGTGTTTCTACAACATTAAATGTTTTATCAGTTTCACGTTCTTCTAGCGTTTCACCAATACACAATACAGGGACTAAACCATTTGCCTGGATTGCAACAAATTTTGCAGCTACAACGGCATCGGTTTCATTGTGGTACTGACGACGCTCACTGTGACCGACTAAGCTGTATTTTGCACCGAATTCTTTAACCATTACAGGAGAAGTCTCACCTGTAAAAGCACCTGAAATATTTGTGCTTACATCTTGAGCACCTAATTCGATGCTGTTATTTGCAACTAGGTTTGCTACTTGTTCGATAAAAATAGTGGGCGGGCAAACGGCAACTTCAACATTTTTTGCGGCATCTGCTGCGGCTTCAATGCCTTTGATTAAAGCGGATACAGATTCTTTTGTGCCATTTAATTTCCAGTTACCCATTACTAGTGGTGTTCTCATACTTTTCTCCATTATTGTTATAAAATTAAAATTAAAATTAAAATTAAAATTAAAATTAAAATTCGGATTCGATTATAAATGACTATTGCGTTAAGCCTACCTTTTTTTTAGAAACACATCAGATCATGCTTTCTAAGAGATAATACTATGATCTATAACAAAACGAATAGATTGAAAGTTCGTCTTTTAACGCTAAGTTAATTGTTTTATTTTAACGGCTTGATGCTGTTGATAATATTGTGTTTCGATCGGGGTAATGTCTTCAGTGTGATGCTTTATCGGTTCTTTATCAAAAGCGAGATCGCCACCATCAATTACTCCGGAACTTTTATCTATCTCTTTAAAATTAAAAAGAGCAGTGTCGGAAAGATGCGAAGGAACAACATTTTGCATGGCGGTAAACATCGTTTCTAGCCTGCCCGGGAATTTAACATCCCACTCGTTCAACATATTCTTGGTGACTTGGCGCTGTAAATTGGGTTGTGAACCACATAAATTACAGGGAATAATAGGGTACTCTTTGAGTTTTGCGTAGGCTTCAATCTCTTTTTCTTTACAGTAGGCTAATGGGCGGATAACAACGTGTTCTCCATTATCAGAAACCAGTTTTGCCGGCATAGATTTTAATTTACCGCCAAAAAACATATTTAACATTAGCGTCGCTAATAAATCATCTCGATGATGTCCAAGTGCGATTTTAGTCGCGCCTAGTTCTTTAGCCGTCCGGTATAAAATGCCGCGTCTTAAACGTGAGCATAAACTGCAGGTTGTTTTACCTTCCGGAATTTTATCTTGCACAATGCTGTAGGTGTCTTCTTCTACTATTTTGTAATCAACGCCTAATTTTTGTAAATATTCAGGGAGGATATGCTCGGGAAAATCAGGTTGTTTTTGATCTAAGTTGACGGCAATAATCTCAAAATGTATGGGTGCAGCCGCGCGTAACTCAAGTAAGATATCAAGCATGGTAAAACTGTCTTTACCCCCCGACAAGCAAACCATCACCCGGTCACCTTCTTCGATCATATTATAATCAGCAATAGCTTGACCTGTTGATTTGCGTAAAGATTTGTTCAGTTTTTTTAGTGAGAACTGTTGTTTTTTTGAAAGTACGTCTGACATGAATAAACCTTGAAAAAGAGAGCAGAGGATTTGCGGGGCATTGTACAAAAATAATTTTTCAGATGCAAAGCCCGACTTGCATAGCATCGGGCAATTTAGTGTGATTTTTACGTTAATTGACTATAGTAAGTTCACTTGGCCCGGGATCTTTAGTTCAGTAGGGCGTGCGATTAAGAAGCCTTGAATACCATCTATATGCATCGTTTCTAATATCTGCTTTTGCGCTAAATGCTCGACACCTTCGGCGATAATAGTACAATCCATTCGGTGTGCAACATCGATAATCATCCTTATAAATTGTTGATTCGCACTGTCAAGCTCAATATTATTGATCAAACTTGAATCAATTTTAACCAAATCAGGTTTAAGCGTCCTAAGTAGGCCAAATGAACCAATCCCTTTACCAAAGTTACTAATTGCAGATCGTGTCCCAGTGCGTCTGAGCATATCAAAAACCCGTTTACTTGAAACAAGGTTACTATCAAGTAACTCTTCCTGCATTTCAAAAGTGAGTAATGCAGCTACTTTCGGATCTCGTAATAATAATCTTTCTAACCACACGATAAAGCTACTGTTTTGCATGGCAGAGCTGCTTATATTGATCCCCCAACGACTCTTCTGGTCGCTTTTCCTGCGGCATTGATTTATGACTTCTCCAATAATGAATTGCTCAAGTTTAATTATCATATCAACACGTTGAGCCATTGCAAAAACAGTCTCAGCGGGTGTGACATGACCATCATCGGATACAAAGCGGGTGAAAATTTCCTCATAGCCGACCATATCAGTTGGAAGTATTAGAACAGGTTGGTGTAATAATATGACACTTTTTTTGGCGATAATATTTTCGATCACGACACGCCACTGCTGCTGTCCAAATTGATTATCATTATCATTACTTTGTTGAAATACCCAGCTATTAACGCCTTCTGTTTGTGCTTTTGCCAATGCTAAATCAGTTCGTGCCAATACTTGTTCGGGCTTCTGTCCAGACTGGAATGATGATATGCCATTGTAGGCAATACTGTCTAGTTTATGTTGAGCTTGATACTGATCAAATAGAACCTTTAAGTCCTGTGCAATTCGTTGCGCTTCACTGACGCTCATTCCCAGTGCGATTAACGCAAAATCGGAACCGCTGATGCGGTAAATCGATATGTTTTTATGGGGATAAGTGACTTTACGGATAATTTCAGTGAGATTTTCAAGGTATAAATCACCCTGCATGAAGCCCTGCTGAGAGTTTATTGCCAGTAATTCACTTGCTCTGATAATCGATAAGATGGCATGTTTTTGTCCGCTTTCAGCACTTAAAATTTCGGTTAAGGTTTTGCGGAATGAACTTCTGTTATTAACGCCAGTGAGATTGTCGGTCGTCGCCTGCTGCGTCAATCCTGCGATTTTTTCTTCCTGTTTATTTAATTTGTTTTGGAATGATTCTTTTTGAGCATTTAATAATGCAGAAACCTTAGCATAGGGACCAGGTAGTGCTTCTATCTCAGATATTTCGTTAATGAGGGCTATTTCAATACTTTTAAACATATGAGAAAAATTAAAGACTATAAATGTCGACACAATGATTAATGCGCTATACAGGGCTAAAAGAATATTAGGCAATAGTCCGAATAGAGCATCATTGTTAGACTTAAATTCAATTATCTGATTGCTATTTTCGGAGACAACAAAAGTTGAAGGGATAGAAAATAATAATCTTATAATTCCAGTTGCTTGTTTGTTTTCATAGACCAATGGCAGCATCAACTGAGGGTTAGTTATTTTAATATAGGAAAATTGATTGTGTTCAACTAATCGGCTTAATTCTGATTCATTCACGAACAGGTGGGGGCTATCTAAACTTAGCTCTTGTACAAGCTGTTCTTGTTGCTCAGTAAGAAGCGGGTTGAAAACAACTTTTATAACCAAAGTGATCGCCACTGCTGATAAAAATGTAAATAAATAATTTACCCACATCGTTTTTTTATAATTGTTCATCCAAATTGACTCCATGATTTTCTGAACGCTAATATATTATTCTGGTTAAAACTGCCGGATAGTGTCATCATACTCGATTCAATCTGATGCTGGTGACGAGTTTTCATGGTGTACTGTTATTGGGCTATTAGAAACTAAGCCACGATATAATAGGCTATTAGAAACTAAGAATAATGGGCTATTAGAAACTAAGCCACAATATAATAAAATTTTTGATTAAAAGCCATTGATTTTAAAATATAACATATAACGTACAACATATAAATCAACTCAGTATCATGCGATCATTTCCTGTAGTCTGGCTGTTGACTTTTTAGTAAATTTTTTGTGCTCATCTTTTGAGGTGAATTGAATATATTATCTGTTGTATTGTTCTCAACGATCTTGCCCTGTTGCATAACAATAACTTGATCGCTGATATGACGTACCAAGTTCATATGATGCGAAATAAATATAAAACTAACCCCTTTTTTTTCTTGTATCTCTAATAAAATATTAACTATTTTGAAACCGAGAGAGATATCTAACGTTGATAAAATTGAATCTGCGATAACGACATCAGGATTTAAGACCATCGCCCGTGCTATGGCAACTTGATGTTGTTGAACCGCTGATAACATATTTGGATAGAATTGCAGATAATCCGGTAATAAACCAACCAACTCTAATGTGGCGATGATCTGTTGCTTGCGTTGTACTGCCGTTAAATCAGTGTTTAACTCTAGTGGGGCAGATAATATTTTCCCAATAGTCACTTTAGGGTTGAGGGAAATTTTTGGATCTTGAAATATCATACGAACTGATTTACATCTATTCTGTCGTGACATAGTCGTAAGAGCATGACCCTTAATATAAATCTCACCGGAAGTACTTGGAATAACGCCTGCGATCATCTGTACCAGCGTGCTTTTTCCTGAGCCATTTTCACCAATAATAGTCAAAATTTTACCCTGCTCAAGGGTGAAATTTATTGGTCCTACCGAATTTCGAAAGCCCGAAGACAAAAAAAACTTACTGCCTTTATATTGTTTATATAAATTATCTATGCAAAGAAGAGCTGTCATGCTGTTTTTTCATCTAAGGTTGGGTAATGGCAACGGACCGTATGCCCTTTATAATTTAACGTATCAGGATTTTTTACGCAGGTTCTTTGCGCTCGCGGGCAGCGTGGTCCCAAACGACAACCGATTGGTATTTGGTTTGATGACGGAATATTTCCCTGTAATGTATATAATTGACTTTTATGGATAATAGATTCATTAAAGTTTAGTGTGGTTTTTATCATCGCTTCTGTATAGGGATGCATTGGGCTTTCAATAATTTTTTTATAGTTACCTGACTCTACAGCCTGACCACAGTAAATCAAGGTAATAAAATCAGATAAATTACAGATAGAGCCAAAGTTATTGCTTAATAACAAAATAGTTGTACTGTGCAATCGATTTAATTTATATAATAAACGCAGTATCTGAGCCTGGGTAACGGCTTCCATGGCATTGGTTGGTTCGTCTGCAATAATAAGCCTTGGATTATTAGCGATTGCCATTGCGATCATTATTTTTTGGCAAATACCTTCTGATAGCTGGTGAGGATAACTTTGTAACACAGCTTGATCATTCTGAATGCCAACTTTGTGAAATAACTCTTTTATTTGTTGAATTGATGTTTTCTTTCTATCGTGCTTTATTTTATCAAATAGTCGGTTTTTTAAAGAGATATTAGGTAAAACTTCGTTTATTTGTGGAAATATTTTTTTACTTGGATCTAAGTAAGAGCGGGGGTGTTGAAATATCATGGCGATTTCCTTGCCCATTATCTTACGCCGCTCAGATGGAGAGAGTTTAGTTAAATCCTTTGAGTCTAAAAACATCCTATCGACTGTTACTTTCCAATTTGGGTTATGTAATCCTAATATAGCGCTGGCAATTAAACTCTTACCTGAGCCCGACTCTCCAAATAAACCATGTATTGAACCATCAACAATATGTAATGATACTTTATCAACAACCCGCGTAGTGCCCTGGGCTGTTGTGATATCGATGCTTAAGTTGCGTATATCTAATAAAGCCATCAATCTTCCCCTTGTATAATTGCATGACGTAAACCTTCCGTAAATATATTAACAACCATGATGATAATAAAAATCAGCAGACCTGGCAGTATAATAAGCCAGGGGGATAAATAAGAAAGATCAATGCTGTCGGCGATTAGCTTACCCAACTCAATGTCAGGTGATTGGGTGCCAAACCCTAAGAAACCTAGCGTTGCTATTTCTAATATCGCCATAGTGAAAATCCTATTGATCAGCGTTACTATTGGCTCTAGGATATTTGGATATATACCAAACCGCAGTAGGCGTATATTGGTTGCCCCATCAAGTTGAAGGGCAACGACATATTGTTTGTTCAATTGGCTGTCGATGGTGTTGTAGATACCCCGTATAAACTGTGGTAAGAGTGAAAGGGAGACTGCTATTAAGGCGTTTTGATAACTTGGGTCGAACAACACAATTAAAATAAACGCGATAAGTAATGTCGGAATAGTTAAAAGTGCATCTAAAAGATGATGTAAAACACTTGCTTTAAGACCTTTGGTTAAGGCCGCTGTAGAGCCGATAATGGCACCAATAAAAGTGATTGCACAGGTGATAAGTAATGCGCCACCGAAGGTGAATTGAAAACCTTTAATTAAACGCGCTAGCGTATCCCTTCCTAAATCATCGGTGCCAAACAGATGCTCAGTCGTCCCACCTTCAACCCAATAAGGAGCTGATAATAAGTGCTCTGGATCTTGTGAAAAAGGGGAGTAAAGCACAATAACATCAGCAAATAAGCAAATCAGGATAAGCACAATACCGACCCACATGGCAAAAACCGCGAAATTGTTTTTGAGGAAAATAGACCAAATATAATGCAATGGGGATTGTATTTTTTGCTCGTTAAATTCGTTATTTATCAGCATATAACATTTTCCGTGTTGTGGGGGAAATAACCATCTGTAAAATATCGATGACTATGCTCGATAATAAAATAAATCCTGAAATAAGGATAACAGCTGCAGATAGCGCTAAATAATCGCCGCCTCTGATGCTGGTCAATAACCAAACACCCGACCCTTGAGCATCAAATACAATTTCTACCGTCATTGCAATAGAAATAATCGTATTTAACTGCAGTCTTAATTGAGGAATAATGGGCGGTAATGCATTTTTTAAAACATGCCGGAAAACAATCTGTATTACCGTTAGCCCTTTAGTATTTGCAGCTTTTATATAATTACTTTTCATGACTTGTGATATTGAATATCGGGTGAGTCTAATTATTTCACTGGTTAGAAAAAAAGATAAAACAACGGCGGGTAATATCAGATGCGTTAAACGATCAATAAAGGCTGCCAGGTCATATAAGTCTGATGCTAATAGACTATCTATCAGTTGAAAACCGGTGATCATGGGGATTTCATAGATGGGGCTGATATTGCCATCGATTGGCAGCCCTAAATCAAAGGTGATAGGTAACATAATCAGCATAATCGCCAGCCAAAATGCGGGCAGTGCCAGGCCAATAAGGGCAATTGACATAATGGTATAATCCAAAATTCCATCACGATAAATTCCGGCAAAAATACCCAGCGGTATACCAATAATAACAGAGGTTAGTAAAGCCACTAAACAGAGTTCGAGTGTTGAGGAAAATGCAATCAGTCCATTGATCATATGAGATTTTTGGTTGATTAATGAAATTCCCCATTGTCCTTGTAAAATATTACCCATGTAATCCAAATAAAGCATAAAGAGATTAATATGTTGGGCGGGGCGTTCCTGATTTGACCAAAGTGAGATGATAAATGCAATAATGGAAAGAATAAGTGCTGTAATTAATAATAAATTTAAGCGCCGAAATAAATAGTTAAGCATAGTTAGTGAGCTTCTGTTTTTTTGATATTTTGGAAGTTTATACCTGTAAAAGGATCAACCAAAAAACCAGATATGTTGGTCTTAAATGCATCCATACGTAATGCATGTGCAATTGGAAAATAAATACGTTCCTCCTGAATAATTTCCTGCAGTTTATAATAATTTTTTATTCGGGTTGTGAAATTTGATTCTAATAAGGTTAAATTCAATAAAGATTGCACCTCTTTACTGCACCATTGACTTGAGTTGCCTTCTAATACGGTTGAATCACAACTGAGTAAGGGTCTGAAGATACTGTCTGGATCGTTTATTTTTCCATTGACCGAAGTCAAATAGGTATCATATTTGCCACTGATTAAACGTTTTTCAAGTTCCGTTTGAGTTAAAAATAGTATGTCACTTTTTACGCCTATTTTTAATAAGTTTGCTTGAATTAATTCTGCTATTTTATGGAAACTATGGTTAAAAAGAGAATTTTTGACGGGTGTCAGAAGGGTGATTGTACTGTTAAAATCATAACCCATTTCCTGCAGCGTCCTTAATGCCTCCTGTGGCTTGTACTGAATATCAGTTGATCTGCGATTGTATGCCCAAGATTGATGGTTTAATAGGGTGTTTGTTGCGGTCGCACTTTGATAAAAGACTGCCTCTAAAAGATTTTTTTGATCCACTGCCTGAGAGAAAGCCTGGCGAATTTTTTTTTCTGTAAAAGGGATTTTATTGCTGTTGAATGCCCACAGCAGAATGTTAGCGGTAGGCTCACTGCTTAGCAATATATTAGGTTTTTCACTCATCTGTTTTAACTGACTGGGCGCCGGATTTGCAATAATATCGCATTCACCTGTTAGCAGTTTTGCATAACGTTTAGTATTATTTTCCGTCACATCAAAAATAAGATTGTTTACCGATACCTTACCTCCCCAAAATTTGGCATGGTTAATATAGTGAGTAATACCCGCATCATTAGTGCTTTTAAATTTATAAGGACCTGTTCCAATAGGATAAAAATCAATTTTCTCAGGTGTGCCGCGAGCGATTAACTGCTCGGAATACTCTTGAGACAGAATCACCGAATAATGCGCCGCTAGGCTGTCAAGCAAGGTTATATCTGGTTTTTTTAAAATAAACTTAATTGTATAGTCATCAATTTTGACAATATTTCTTATTAAATGCGTAAACGGGTGGTTAAAAAAATAGTAATCCATACCGCGGTTAACTGAATGGAAAGAGTGGTCTTGATCAAGCATTCTTTGCAGACTAAATATAACATCATCAGCTTTAAAATGACGTGTCGGGGTAAAATACTCGGTTTGATGAAAGTTAACATTCTCTCGTAAGAAAAAGGTATAACTTAATTTATCTTCACTTAACAACCACCCTGTAGCAAGATCCGGAATGTAGTTCTGAGTGGTTGGATCTCTCTTAACCAAGCGGTTATACAACTGGTGAGTTGTTGCATCTAAACTTGATATGTCGTGACTGATTTGTGGATTAAAAGAGAGAGCCTTACTTTCAGGACAGTATATTAAATTATCCTTTAGTGATGATTCGCTTTGATAACATCCACTTAAAATAAGTGCTGTAGTAAAAATAAGAATAAAACGCATGGTGAAATTTATCATCCCATTTGATATCTAAACATAGCCAACTCACTGAAGACGGTATTTTTAAGTGGTTTGGGGTTGGTTTTGATAAGAGCAATTTTACTGTTTATGGTTAACAAAATAGACCAATAAGTTAAAACTAAGTACTCTTACAACAATTTCTTGACATTTTTAAGCAGTTTATTTAATAAAAACACTCTTTAACATCAAAAAACTTTGAGTGAGTACTTAGGTTATTTTATTTCGTTTTTTCTATATTACTCATTATCTTATAAGTTAATAACAAAGATAAAATACCAAATATAATATTCCCTACAGCTTGACCATACAATATACCTGGTGCTTGAAAATAGAAAGCACCAATAGTGACAAAAGGGATAGTTCCCAGTGTCATTTTAGCGACATTTAAAAAAGTTGCATATTTTGCGTAGCCTAAATTATTAAGGTAAGTCATTGCAATTAAGGTAATGCCGCTAAATAAAAAGCTGGCTGCGATATACTGACAAAATATTCTTATAATCTCAGCGGTTTGGTTTTGTGCATGAAATAAATTAACTATCATCTCTTGTGCCATTGATAATAATAATGCGATAACGATCGTATAGCTGGTCATAAATTTTAATGATTCATTTAACACTTTTCGGACGCGACCAAATTGTTGTGCGCCATAATTTTGTCCAATAATAGGTCCAACGGCACCGGACAAGGCAAACATCATACCAAAAGATACAGGTATCAAGCGACCAATAATTGCCCATCCAGCAATATATTCAGTGCCAAACTTAGCGACTTCATAGGTCACGTATAAATTACCGATAGGGGTTGCAATTTGGGTAAATATTGCCGGTAATGCAACATGAGATATTTTTTTTATATCTGCGCGGAAAAGAGTAAAGTCAGGGAAAGTAAGCATTTTGTATTTAAAAAAAACAAAATATAAGCCAATAGCCAAGATAAAAAAACGTGAAATGACGGAAGCCACTGCGGCACCCTGCAAATCCATGTTCAGTAAAAAGATAAAGACAGGATCGAGTACCGCATTGACCAGTCCGCCGCCTAATGTAGCAAACATGGCGGCTTTAGCATTACCCATTGCACGTAATGTCGCGCCCATCTGCATCGCAATAGCCAAAATGGGAAAGGTGGGTAAAATAATCCGCAAATAGATACCAGCCTCGGTTAATTCTAGCCCCTGCGCACCAATAAGCGCTAATAATTGTGGTGTAAACCAGCATAGAATTAAGGTTAATAAAGTGGTTAGGCAAAAAGCATACAAAGTGATGTGGGAAATATACCGGCAAGCTTTCTGGCGGTTTTTCTGGCCAATGGCTTTGGCCACTTTGGCACTGTTTGCCGTTACTAAACCAATACTGATTGAAGTGGTAAAAAACAATATTGCAGCCGCATAGCCTATTGCAGCAACGAGGGCTGGATTATCTAATAAACTGATAAAATAGATATCCACTAAATCGACCATAAACAACGCACTAATGCCGATAGCATTAGTCGCAGACATGGTTATAACATGTTTTAAAATAGATCCTTGCAGAAATTTTGCTTGTTGCATGCGCTACCTGAAGAGAGACAAAACTAGCTACTATAGCGACTAACTATATAATTCTGCAAATTTATCTATCAATTGCTGCTCAGATTCAATATTTTCAGGATCAATAATAATACAGTTAATCGGACAAACCGCCATACAGGTTGGCTTTTCATAAAAACCAATGCATTCAGTGCAAAGATCCGGGGTGATTTTGTAGATCTCCGCATCAAAATGGATCGCTTCATTTGGGCATTCCGGATCGCACATATCACAATTGATACAGTTATCTTTAATTAAGAGTGCCATGGTTATTTACTGTGCGGGTTGCGCGTGTTTTGGTCGTTATTAAGATTACGCATTAACAAAGCATGACTAAGGTCGATTTCTTTGGGTATTGGCATATAGAGAATATGTCCTGAACCAGGAGCCACATCAACAAGCTCTCCTTTTTTGGTTTGCAGTTGTTCTAAGGCGAAATTAATATTTCCCTGCGGTGTCATCAATTCAAGTTGGTCACCAACTAAAAATTTATTTTTAACTAACACCTCAGCGAAACCCTGGGCGTCACGACCAGTCATTTCCCCTACAAATTGTTGAGTATCACTGATAGAGTAACCATAATCATAGTTTTGATATTGATCATGGGTGTGGCGACTTAAAAAACCTTCCGTATACCCCCGGTGCGCAAGATTTTCTAATGTTCCCATCAATTTTGGATCAAAGGGGCGACCATTGATGGCATCATCCATCGCTTTTCTATAAACCTGCGCAGTGCGCGCGCAGTAATAATAACTCTTGGTTCTGCCTTCAATTTTTAGAGATTGCACGCCAATACTTAAAAGGCGCTCAATATGTTGAATCGCGCGTAAGTCTTTGGAGTTCATGATATAAGTGCCATGCTCATCTTCAAATGCCGGCATGTATTCATTGGGACGACCTTGCTCTTGTAATAGGAACATTTGGTCAGTCGGTTTTCCTTCTCCTAAGGTTGGATTCGGGCGTTGGATCGCCACAATATCACCCGTTTCATTTTCTTCTGCTGGATGTGCATCATATTTCCAGCGGCAGGAGTTGGTGCATGTTCCCTGATTAGGATCGCGTTTATTGATGTAACCGGACAACAAACAACGGCCTGAATATGCCATACAGAGTGCACCATGCACAAAGACTTCAATCTCAATATCAGGACAATGTTGTCTAATATCTTCGATTTCATCTAATGATAATTCCCGTGATAAAATAACCCGTTCAATGCCTTGTTTTTCCCAAAATTTAACGCTTGCCCAGTTCACTGCGTTCGCCTGCACACTTAAATGTACGGGCATCTGTGGAAATGCTTCCCGTACCATCATGATTAAACCGGGATCAGACATGATTAAAGCATCTGGTTTTAAATTCACCACTGGCTGCATATCATGTATAAATGTTTTCAATTTTGAATTATGGGGTTGAATGTTACAGACAACGTAAAGTTTTTTGCCCTGTGCGTGTGCTTCATTTATGCCAATTTCTAATTTTTCAACATTAAATTCATTATTTCTTACACGCAGAGAATAACGGGGTTGACCTGCATAAACAGCGTCTGCTCCATAAGCAAAAGCATAACGCATATTTTTTAACGTCCCGGCAGGGGAAAGTAATTCTGGAGTCATAAATAATCTCTATTCTGATATCAAGTCAGTATAAACCAAGGGGTTTATGGGCGACACATTCTACTTTTTTTTGTTATAAAGTTATGGGGTTAGATCAATTTAGGTGCTTTAAAAACAGATTAAATTAAAAATAAAGCAGCAAGCGTGTCAGTTTAGGCCTTTACAATCCGTAAAATGATTAACAAACTTAAATTAAGTTTCACATTTTACTATCGCATCCCTATACTGTGGAATAAATTTATACTCGCAATGATTCAAGACATCGTTTTAATCATTGAGCTACTGGCATCACTAATTAGGTTCTACATGGAAAATACAGAAAAATTTACTAACAACAAACAAATAATTAACTTTCTTACTGAACAGTTTCCGTTATGTTTTACGGCGGCTAATAATCCTGCAAAACCTTTGAAAATTGGCATATTTCAAGATCTTGCTGTACGTTTAGAAAATGAAGAGCGGGTTAGTAAAACTCAACTACGTGGTGCTTTACGCCAATACACATTAAGTTGGCGTTACCTGCACTGCATAAAAGTATCAGAAAAACGTGTTGATTTAGATGGCAATGAAGGTGACGCTGTTTCAGCTGAGCATGCAGAGCATGCTTTAAAAACACTCAAAGAAAGCAAAGATAAAGTGTTTGCTAAACAGAAAAAAGTGCAGAAAGAAGCCGCACCAGCTAAAGCTGCCAAGCAAGTTAATGTCCCTAAACGCACTGAGAAGAAAGAGCTTAAAAAAGAATCTTCGGTTGACCTGAGTAATTATAAAGAGGCAACGCACTCTGAACTTGCGTTGAAACAAACTGTCAAAGTTTTGCTGGGTAAATCACCTGTTTCAGCTGTTGTTGTTGAAATTTCAAAGGATGATATTCAGGTAGAACTGGCTTCTGGAATGATGGTTAAAGTTAAAGCCAAACATCTAATTGTGTAAAGGAATCTTGATGAACAAATATTTTCGACACTTAGCCGTTATAGCAAGTTATTTATATATTGGTATTGTATGCGCTGTTCCAGCCGATTTTGATAGCGCAGATATCCCTCAATTAGAGCAACAAGCACAGCATGCTAAAGTGACGAAAAGAGTGAGCGACTTATTCAGTCGTTCTCACTACAAATATATACCCTTGAATGATGCTCTTTCGCAACAAGTGTTTGAGCGTTATATCGAGCAGCTTGATTATAATAAACAAATCTTTATGCAAAGCGATATCAATGATTTAAAAAGCTATCAATTTTTGCTTGATGATAATTTAAAAACGGGTCAATTACAGCCTGCCTATGAAATTTATCAGCTTAGTCTAAAACGCCGTTATGAACGTTTTAGTTATGCATTATCTTTGCTAGACAAAGAGATTATGTTTGACACAACTGATGAGTTTCAATTTGACCGTAGCAAGGCACCCTGGGCAAAAGACACTGTTGAACTGAATAAAATTTGGCAACAAAAAGTAAAATCCGATGCTTTAGTCCTTAAATTAAGCGGTAAAACATGGGATAAAATCAAAGAGCTATTAAGTAAACGTTACAACTATGCACTTAAACATTTGACCCAAACTGAAAGTGAAGATGTTTTTCAAACTTTTATGAATGCTTATGCGCGAACTATTGAACCCCATACAAGCTATTTGTCACCCCGCAATGCTGAACGTTTTAAAATGGAAATGAACTTATCTCTGGAAGGGATAGGCGCTGTTCTGCAACTCGAAGATGATTATACGGTTATCAGAAGCCTTGTTCCCGGTGGACCCGCAGAGCGTTCTAATCAGATATTCAAAAATGATAAAATAATAGGCGTCGGACAAGAAGATGGAAAAGTTGTCGATGTGGTTGGATGGCGCTTAGATGATATTGTCGATTTAATAAAAGGCCCGAAGGGAACCGATGTTAAATTACAGATTTTATCGGGTAAAGCCGGCGATAAAAGCAAGATTGTGATCATCACGCGCGAACAAATACATCTTGAAGACCGTGAAGCAAAATCATCTGTAGAAGTGATTGATGGTCAAAAAATTGGTGTTATTACTATTCCAAGCTTTTACATGAACTTAAGTGAAGATGTTGACCAAGAATTAGCTTTATTAGCAAAAGAAAATATTAAAGGTATTATTATTGATTTGCGCAATAATGGCGGTGGCGCATTAAGCGAAGCGACACTATTAACCGGTTTGTTTATTGGAACAGGGCCCGTTGTGCAGGTACGGGATGGACGTAATCAAGTTCTGGTTCATCAGGATGAAAATAAAGCGGTAAGTTATAAAGGGCCATTAACTGTTCTGATTAATCGCAATAGTGCCTCTGCTTCTGAAATATTTGCTGCCGCTTTACAAGATTATGGCCGTGCAATTATCCTTGGCGAACAAAGTTTTGGAAAGGGGACAGTACAACAACACCGCCGTATATCTCGATTTTATGATAAAGATGCCGATCTGGTGGGGTCAGTTCAATATACTATTGCAAAATTTTATCGTATCGACGGTGGCAGTACGCAAAACAAAGGGGTTATTCCTGATATTCAATTCCCAAGTGGGATCGATCCTAATGAGACAGGTGAAAGTCTGGAAAAAAATGCATTACCTTGGGATAATATAAAATCAGCCGATTATTCTCCGGTAAATAATTTACAATCTGTTGTTAAGTCATTGACTGAAAAGCACAATTTACGTATTAAAAATAAAATTGAGTTTAGTTATTTAGAAAAAGATATTGAAGAATATCTTCAAGAAAAAGATATGACGACCATTTCTCTTAAAGAAAGTGATCGGATTAAATTACGAGAAGAACAGGAAAAGGAATCATTAGTACGGGTTAACGAACGTTTAAAACGTGCCGGTTTACCCGAGGTAAAATCTGTCGATGATATTCCAGATGATTTTGAACCTATCGACTCATTTTTACTTGAAGCGGCTGCTATTACGCTGGATTATGCTCATTCTTAACTTTTAAGCTTGATTTTTAGGCCGGCTATCTAGCCGGCTTTTTTATGTTTGTAGTATTAACAAACGACAGGTTGTGAATTTACTTCGGTTAATTTTAACTGCGCAAGTTTGGCATTAGGTTAGTTATAGAAATTAATCGGGCGGATAACTAAATTGATTTTATCTTTTTGAACTTCGACATAACTTAAATTATGACGCCAATCGCCGACATCATATCGTTGTGCAGCTTGCCCTTTAACTAACATCTCATGACAAGCTACTCGATGGGTATGTCCGTGAATTAAAGTCTGGACATGATGTTTCTCCATTAAACGTACTACTTCATCTTTAGTGACATCCATCACTTCTCGATTTTTATAGACTTTTTTGGACTGGCTTGCATGACGAATTTTCCAGCCTATTTTTTTACGTAGAAAGAGTGGTAAAAGATTAAAAACTAATTGTATGAGAGGGTTATGGAGCAGCGTACGCATTTTTTGATAATTTTTATCTGCTAAACAAAGTGTATCACCGTGTAAAATCAGTATTTTTTTGCCATACAAATTTATTTCACAGTGTTCCGGTAACAATTGCATTGATGATTGTTTTGCATATTTTTTGCCAATCATAAAATCACGGTTACCATGAATGTAATACAGTAATATATTATTTTTCAGTGCATATTCTGATAATTTAAGAGCAACTTCATTCATTAAGAGAGTGCGCTCATCATCCCCGATCCAAACTTCAAATAAATCACCCAAAATATATAAGGCATCCACATTTTCAGTTTCATTTTGCAGAAACTCAAAAAATGCATGGCTTATTTGCGGATGCTTTTCACTGAGATGCAGATCGGCGATGAAGAGTGTGCGCATAGAAGACACCAGTTAACCGTTAAACAATAGTGACACTTTTGATGATCACATCTTCCAGAGGAACATCTTGATGCACATAACCAGAGTTGCCTGTTGCCACATTTCTTATCTTATCAACAACATCGACTCCTTCAACAACTTGTGCAAATACGCAATATCCCCAACCATCAGTTGTTTCCGATTTAAAATCTAAAAACTTATTGTCGTTAAGATTAATAAAGAATTGTGCAGACGCAGAATGGGGCTCCATTGTTCTTGCCATTGCGACGGAATATTTTGTATTTGACAGACCGTTATTTGCTTCATTTTTCACCGGTTTATTGGTTGGTTTTTCTTCCATCCCTGCCGCAAAGCCACCACCTTGAATCATAAAACCATCGATAACGCGATGAAAAATAGTATTGTCATAATGACCTGATTCAACATATTTAATAAAGTTAGCAACAGTTTTAGGTGCCTTTTCTGCATTTAAATCAAGTTTAATATCACCAAAGTTTGTATGTAAAGTAACCATTTTTAGTTCCTGTTATTGAAAAAATAATAAATCCCCTTAGGGTCTGCTTATATCATACCCTAAAGCATGATATTCATTAAATACAAAGGGTGAATTTCTATTAATTGCAGGTTAGAATGCCCATTCTATAGTGATCTGATTGGAAGCTTCATGTTAAAAATATACAACAGCTTAACGCGACAAAAAGAACCGTTTAAACCGCTCATTCCCGGTAAAGTTGGTATGTATGTGTGTGGTATCACTATTTACGATTATTGCCATATAGGCCATGGTCGCACATTTGTGGCTTTTGATACTGTGGCGCGTTATTTACGTTTTAGTGGATACTCACTTAATTATATTCGTAATATCACCGACGTAGATGACAAAATAATTAAACGAGCAGCTGAAAATAATGAAAGCTGTGATCAATTAACATCACGTTTTACCGAGGCTATGCATCAGGATTTTGATGCGTTGTTTATGTTACGTCCGGATCTTGAACCTCGGGTGACGGATCATATGCCAGAAGTTATCGAGATGATCAAAAAATTGATCGCAAAAGGGCACGCCTATGTTGCCGAAAACAATGATGTTTTATTTGCAGTTGACAGCTTTAAAGAATATGGTCAATTAAGCGGCCAAAATTTGGAAATGTTACGGGCAGGCTCGCGCGTTGAAGTTGAAGAGAGTAAACGTAATCCATTGGATTTTGTTCTTTGGAAAATGGCAAAACCCGCTGAGCCTTTTTGGACTTCGCCTTGGGGGAACGGTCGTCCCGGTTGGCATATTGAATGTTCAGCTATGAACCATAAACATCTTGGTGAAGTATTTGATATCCATGGTGGTGGATCCGATCTTGCTTTTCCGCACCATGAAAATGAAATTGCGCAATCCTGTTGCGCCCATCATGGTCAGTATGTGAATACCTGGATGCATTCGGGAATGGTGCAAGTAGACAAAGTTAAAATGTCGAAATCACTTAAGAATTTTTTTACCATTAAAGAGGTGTTAAAATTTTTTGATAGTGAGTCCGTCCGATATTTTTTGATTTCGGGACATTACCGCAGCCAACTTAACTATTCTGAAGATAATTTAAAACAGGCCCGTGCGAGCCTGGAGCGTTTATACAACTCAGTTCGTGATTTAACCTTCAGTAAAGACACTCCGCTTGATAAAACGAATCTGCATTATCAGCAATTTATTAAAGCAATGGATGATGATTTTAATACGCCGGGGGCTTTAGCTGTATTGTTCGATCTTGCTAAAGAGATAAACCGTCTTAAACAGTCGAATATTAAGCAAGCATCTTTATCTGCGGGACTATTAGTGACACTTGCTAATGTGCTTGGTTTATTAAACCAGTCAGCCGAGCAGTTTTTGCAGGGTGATGAAAAAAACGAAGAAGTTGCCATGATTGAAGCGCTTATCAAACAACGTAATGATGCTAGACAAAATAAAGATTGGGCTTCAGCGGATTCAGCGCGTGATAAACTGGCGGCATTAAAAATTGTTTTAGAGGATGGCCCTGGCGGCACAACTTGGCGGAAACAGTAAGCGTTATTTAATAATACTAAAATAACTCAAAAGGTAACCAACCCGGCTTGTCAATATCAATGCTAACTGGGTTGATATTTATTCAGAGCGTCTTGTTCTTACTGCTTAGCGGTCAGCTAACGCTGTTCAAAATCATTCAATAGGATTTTGTTAAGTGAGAACAAGGATAGTCTGCAAACCACGCCTCGTTACTGGCGCTTTTTTATCTAATTGAGAGAAAATGGAATATTCTGTTCTGATATTATTTGTCCCCACTTTTTTTGCAGTATCGGCGACGCCTGGATTGTGTATGACGTTGGCAATGACCTTGGGTATGACAATAGGTGTACGTAAAAGTCTATGGATGATGGTTGGTGAATTAGTTGGGGTTGCGCTGGTGACCATTTCATCATTGATTGGGGTGGCAACTATTTTATTAGCCCGGCCGAATATGTTTCTGGTGCTGAAGTATTTGGGGGGGTTGTACCTGTTTTATCTGGGTATACAGATGTGGCGTTCTCGCGGTAAAATGGCAATTCCAGAAAATTTTGTGCAACAGGACAGTGTTACCCGTAAGTCACTTATAACCCAAGGATTTGTGACCGCTATTGCCAATCCAAAAGGGTGGGCTTTTATGATTTCACTATTACCCCCTTTTATTAATTCTGAGCTACCATTATATCCACAAGCGATGATTTTAGTCGCTATCATATTGTTTTTTGAATTAGTCTGTTTATTGCTTTATGCGGCGGGTGGTCATACTTTGCGGCACCTTCTGCAGCAACGTGGTAATGTTATTTTAATGAATAGAATTGCCGGTAGCTTAATGATGTGTGTCGGCATCTGGTTGGTATTAACTTAACGGTTCAGCCTAAAAAAATGATCTACGATGTGAGGTTCTAACAATTCTACTCATTAGGTGAGCTATTTAGAGAGAGGGTGATAATGGATAATATTGGCTGTAAAGTGATTGTGTCGGGCATAGTGCAGGCGGTTGGTTTTCGCTATTTTACCTGCAGGGAAGCGCGTTTGCATTATGTTATGGGACATGCAAAAAATTTACAATGCGGTGATGTTGAAGTTGTTATGTACGGCCCGCGTGAACAAATAGCGAAAATGCTGAAATGGCTTGAAAAAGGGCCTAAAACCGCACGTGTTACCGGCATCACTGTCAGTGAAATCCCTTATCAGAAAACCAATGATTTTATAGCTTGCTAAGTACTCACTCAACGTTTTCTGATCTTAAAGAACGCCTTTATTGAGTAAACTGCTCAAAAATGCCGGGCATTTATATCAAAGTATTTTAGGCTGGTTTATTTTTAAAATCCTTTAATACTATCTCTAAAGCGTCCATAGCCACTTGCTTATCAATTTTATTTTCTTCTAACAGTTGAATTAAATCAACGGCTAGTTGCACTGATTGCAGCGCATCGACTAGTGGTGGGTTATTTTTTTTATCTTCATTATATTCACTCATCACTGCTATCCTGAAATTTAAATTCTAACATTTGAGTATAGCTATTACACTTTTGATAACGTCCTTTTAAGACCTCAATTTTTTCTTTAATGTCTATTTTTTGTTGAGCATTTGAATGGGTCATTAACTCTTCCTGCTCTGCAATCATGTTTAATAAACGTTCTTCATAGTGATATTGTTTCTGTAACTGTTGGTAGATATTTTCTTTAATGGATGAATAGGATTTATATAATATGTCAGCTTCTCCTTTTTCTAAGCTTTGTACCAGTTGTAATAACACCTGAAATTGATCAATAAAAAGTGTGCATTCAAAGGCTATCAGGGCCTCGGGAAGGTTTTTATCAAGTGCATTTTGTAAAGATTTGGCAGTATGTTCTATTTGCTTGATGTAGCCTAACAGCGTGAGACAACGCTTGGGAAATATATGCACTTCAAAAACAAAACATTTGTTTTCTGTCTGACTAACCGACTCATCCAGTACTTCGCATCTTTTGCTTAACACCTTTAATTGTCTATTTAATTGGTCTATCGGTAAATTTTTTGAACTTAACTGAACCATGCGTCGTACCCTAATTTAATGGCCATGATGACCACAATTAATATAAAAACGGGGCGTATAAATTTAGCGCCAAAATGAATGGCAGAATGAGCCCCTATGTATGCGCCAAGCATCAAACAGGCTCCCATTGTTAACCCAATCAACCAGTTTACTTGACCAAAATAGATGAATATTAATAGGGAAGTCACATTACTAGTGAAATTCATCGCCTTTGCAATGCCGCTAGACAGCAAAATGTTTAGTTTATAAAGGCGCATATTGGAAATTACCCAAAATGCCCCTGTTCCCGGACCGGAGGAGCCATCATAAAAGCCCAGCAAAAACCCTTGAATTATCTGTTTTATGCGAAAAATAGATTTATTTTCAGGCAGTTTATGATTATCAATATCATGTATCTGATTTAATAAAGTATAGAGAGCGACAATCAAAATAATAACAGGCAGTATTTTTTCTAGCCATTGAGTATCAATTAAATTAACAAACACCGTGCCAATAAAGGCACCTGTTAGCGTACTGTAGAAACTATTTTTCCAAAATTGCGGGTTAAATAATTGTTTTCTAAAATAAGTATAAGATGCGATGCCCGAAGAAAAACAAGCAGATAATTTATTGGTACCAAGGGTTAAGTGGGCAGGTAGACCTAAGCTTAATAATGTTGGGACCGTCAGCATGCCTCCTCCGCCAACGACCGCATCAATAAAACCTGCGATCAAGCCTACAAAAACAAGTAACGCCCAAGTGCCGGGGTCAAAAAAAAGTTCAGTCATTAATGTTTATGCTCAAATTGAATCGCAAAAGGGGGAAGCGCATCCAGTAAACCTTTTCCGTAACGTTTCGTTTTTACTCTCTTATCCAATATAATAATTCGCCCTGTGTCATTTTCTTTTCTAATCAATCGTCCACATGACTGGATCAGTTTTTTACTTGTCTCTGGAATAGAAAGCTGTAAAAAAGGGTTGCCACCTTGGGCTTTTATCCATTCAGAATGCGCTTCTTCAACGGGAGAGTTTGGTACGGCGAAAGGTAATTTGGTAATAATCAAGTTGGTCAAATAATGTCCGGGCAAATCCAGTCCCTCGGATAATCCGCCGGTACCGAAGATAATACTTGTTTTGCCTTGATCACAGCGCTGCTTATGTGTTTTGATAAGTTTGCTGCGCGACAAGACGCCTTGTATTAATAAAGCCTCTTGGTATTTCTTATTGAGCTTATCGGCCACTAAATTCATTTGCCAGTAGGATGCAAATAAAACTAAATTACCCTCGTTGTCGCGTAAATAATTTTCTATTTTTTCAATCAGTTCATCATCAAAACCCGCTTGAGTCGGATCGCTTTCCATATCTGCAATAATTAAAGGGATGGCGGGGTAATTAAAGGGGGACTTTAAGCGCAAGTATTGCGTGCCATCATTGCTTTTTAATCCGCTTTGGCGCTTAAAGTATTCAAAATTATTCAGTGAGGTCAATGTGGCGGAGCATAAAATAATCCCTGCAGCCTGTGACCAAAATATCTTCTCTAATATTCCCCCGACCTCTATCGGTGAAGCATTTAAATAAATTTCTGCTTTCTCTCTTTCAGCCCACGCAGCGATAGGTGCCTGCTTGGTTGTCTTTTCTCTGGTCAGCATAACCCACAGTGTCTGCATGTTTTCGATACGCTGCTGGAAAAATCCCAGTTCAATCATTAAAGGTTCAACATCCTTTGTTTTAACATTACCGTCTTTGATTTCTTCACTGATAATATTTGAAAGTTTATTTAAAGCCGATAAACATTTTTTACTTTCTTCTTTTAAATGACAGGCGGGGTGATGTAATGTTTCGGGTAACTCCCCCAATGCAAATCGGTATTTATCTGATTCATTAAAGTAGCTGGGGTTATTGTTAAAAAATAACTCCACCGTTTTCAGCTCCTTTATTATTTCTTGTGCGCTTTCGAGCATATTAATACCCGGTGTAATAGTCGTATGGCGTTTAATGGTCTTATTAATATGTTGACTTAGCTGGTTGATTTTTTTAAGCCAATCTTGACTGCCCTTAATACTGGCACGCGCACTGGAAAAATCTCTGGATATTTTGGGCAGGTGATGGGCTTCGTCTAGGACATAAAAACAGTTATCAGGTTCGGGTAAAATGATTCCCCCTCCCAACTCGAGATCGGCCAACAGTAATGCGTGGTTGACAACAATAACATCTGCTTTATTGATAGCATCGCGAGCACGATGAAAAGGGCACTGGCGATGATTCGCTAAGGCGCGTTTACAGCTGAATTTATCGGAAACGATCTGTTGCCAGACGCGATTTGGAATGGGTGTTGGCCAACTATCGCGATCCCCTAACCATTTACCCGCAAGATACGCTTCATGTAGGCGTGTTAATAATACCTGATCACCTGCTTGTGGTTTTTCGGTAAATAAAGCCTGTTGTTCCGTGCCTTGTTGGGTGCTGAACAGTTTATGTTCACAGCAATAACGCTGACGCCCTTTAGCTAAGGTAAAAGTAAATTTAAATTCACTATGGCGCAAAAAAAAAGGCAGATCCTTAACCATTAATTGCTCCTGCAAAGTGATTGTCGCAGTCGAAATAATGAGTTTTTTCTTTGCATGTTGCGCGACGGGTAGCGCTGCTAGTATATAAGCTAATGATTTGCCAATCCCGGTACCGGCCTCTGCAACCAGTATGCGTCGTGATTTATCATATTCACCCGCGAGTACTTTTGCGATTTCAGCGACCAGATAATTCTGTGCTTTACGCGTTGAAAAATGAGGTAAAGCCTGAGTAATAAGCGTATAACCTGCCCGGATCTTTATTTTTAGGGAATCTGGAAGCATATATTTCGCGGTTAAAGTAAAAAAAGCATTTTAACAAAAATATCTGCACTAAACAGAATTTCTATCATACTTTTATGGCATGATTTAATCATAGATCTTATAACCGATTGTTGATGAGTCGTTCAGGAGATGTATATATATGCTTAAAAATAAAGTATAACTAAAAAAGCAAATCACCGCAGCAGATCTTTTTATGATTAATAAATAAGATTTTACTGTCTGTCTCCAGATTCATTTACCAAGGTAAATGAATCTCATTTTTTAAAACCAGCTCCGAGCTTAATAAAACTAAGTTTCCTTTTTAAGGTAAATAAGTCTGTTAAGCCGCTTGTCTGACATTTTGGTCAGCGCAAGAAGGGTAAAGAGAGAAATGTCTTTGCCTCCCGTATTTGGAAAGGAACTTAACATGAGCCAACAACTTATTGATAACTTCGATCGGAAGTTTGAATACTTACGCCTGTCGATAACCGATGTCTGTAATTTTAAATGTAATTATTGTCTGCCCGATGGATATCAGCGAACCCATGAAAAACAGTTTTTGAGCAAGCAGGAGATAACCAACTTAGTCAATGCTTTCGCCGAACTGGGTGCTAAAAAAGTACGTATAACAGGTGGAGAACCCGCTTTACGCAAAGATTTTCCGAAAATAATTGAAGCCATTGCCACTATCCCTGGCATCCAAAAAGTAGCCACTACGACTAACGGTTACAATTTAAGCAGTCATGCTCAAGCGTGGTTTGATGCTGGTCTTGATTCGATTAACGTCAGCGTCGACAGCTTAGATGCAAAAACTTTTCACCTTATTACCGGGAAAAATATATTTCAAAAAGTCATGCAGGGCGTCAATGCTTCGGTCAAAGCGGGTTTTAAACAGGTTAAGATTAACAGTGTGTTAATGAAGGGTCTTAATGATATTGACATTGATTTGTATATTAACTGGATAAAAGATCAACCCATTCAATTACGTTTTATTGAATTAATGCAGACAGAAGATAACGGTGAATTCTTTAATAAACATCACCTTTCTGGTGAATGGATTAAACAAAATCTGTTAGAAAATGGCTGGACGCAAAAACAGTCCTTAAGTCATGACGGACCTGCACAAATTTTTTACCATCCTGATTATCTGGGGGAGATTGGTTTAATCATGCCCTACAGTAAAGATTTTTGTAAAAGCTGTAATCGTTTAAGGGTTTCATCGGTAGGTCGGCTGCATTTGTGTTTATTCGGTGAAGAAGGAGTTGATTTACGGGATCTTTTAGGAACATCTGCAGATAAAGAAAAGCTTAAACAACGAATAGTAGAATCACTGAAAAGCAAAAAAGTGAGTCATTATTTGGCAGATGGAGAATCGGGAGGAACGCCGCACCTTGCATCAATTGGCGGTTAAACTTGGATTGTTAGCATAATCATAATATGTCCCAAGGGGCTCTGTTCCGAATAATGATTGTTCGCTTTATTTATGCTTAATGCTTTGTAATTTAAAGTATTAAAATGATAACGACAGTTAAATGGAACAGGGTTTGTACAATAAAGACAGCAGCTCTTCTAAAAACAGATAACCAAACCTCTAAAAAACAGATAATCAGGCCTCTAAGAAAATACAACAGCTCCCCTAAAAAATAGATAACCAAGCCTCTCAAAAAACAGACAACAAAATCTTTTAAAAAAATAATAGCGTCAAAACGTGATCAGCTTCTCTTCTTTGAAATTCAGTTTTTGATCTAAATCAATAGTGATCAGGTCTGTAAAGATTATTTTTCTCAATCGTTTATTTTATTTAATAATAGATCATTAGGTAATAACCATATAATAAATAAGGTTTTTTAGTGAAATTTGATAATAGTAAAAGAAGATTATTTAAAAATAATGACAAAGTGACGGTTAATAATTTATTACCCTGGATTTCGAATGTAGATTTATTTTTGAAAAATTGTACACAATGTGGCGATTGCATAACCGCTTGCCCGGAAAAAATTATCGTCAAGGGTGATGGTGGTTACCCCAATATTGATTTTACTGTTGGTGAATGCTCTTTCTGCGGGCAATGTGCTGAAATTTGCGATGAACAGATTTTTATCTCTACAAAACAACCACCCTGGTTAAAAAAAGCCCAGATCGACGAATCATGTTTAGCCTATGAAAATGTCTATTGCCGCAGCTGCAGTGAAAGTTGTGAAGCGCAGGCACTCACTTTCCAAATAGGGTTAAGTGCTGTCCCTCAAATTAACCTTGATTTATGTACTGGTTGTGGCGCCTGCATGGCACCTTGTCCAACTGCATCTGTCCTTATAAAGGAATTAGAATGAAAACGGAAGAATTGCATATATCGAGTTTAATCGTACATATCAGGCCTGAAAAGCGGCAGGAAATAGAAACAAGCATCAATTTATTAGATGGTGCTGAATTAATCACCATGTCACCGATTGGTAAGGCGGTGGTGGTGCTAGAAGCGCCTCATCAACGCGTTATTATGGAAGCGATTGATACCATAAATGCGTTAGACGGGGTGCTTAGTACCGGTCTTGTCTATCATGAATTTGAAACATTAGAATCTGAGTCTTAATTGATTAATCAGTGGAAACTCAATTAAATCATTTGGTTTCATCAAATAGTGGGGAAGCAACATGAAATTTACGAGACGTGAATTTATGAAAGCGCAGGCTGCCGCATCAGCCGCTGCTGTTGCTGGTATTGCATTACCAGCAACAGCGAGTAATTTAATTGCAAGTCAAGATTTAACAAAAATAAAATGGGAAAAAGCGCCCTGCAGATTCTGCGGTACAGGCTGCAGTGTATTGGTCGGTACACAACATGGCCGGGTGGTTGCAACACAAGGGGATCCTGAATCACCGGTCAATAAAGGACTAAATTGCGTAAAGGGTTATTTCCTGTCAAAAATCATGTATGGCAAGGATCGTCTTACTACTCCCTTACTGCGTATGACCGAGGGTGTATATGATAAAAATGGCCAGTTTGAACCTGTTTCATGGGATGCTGCTTTTGATATTATGGCTGACAAGTTTAAAGATGCTTTGAAGAAAAAAGGACCCACAGCGGTGGGGATGTTCGGTTCAGGTCAATGGACTTTATGGGAAGGGTACGCTGCTTCTAAACTAATGAAAGCGGGTTTCCGTACCAATAATTTAGATCCAAACGCGCGCCATTGTATGGCTTCTGCGGTGGGTGGTTTTATGCGCACTTTCGGTATTGATGAGCCGATGGGCTGTTATGACGACCTTGAAAATGCCGATGTGTTTGTGCTGTGGGGATCTAACATGGCGGAGATGCATCCTATTCTTTGGTCGCGTTTAGCCGATCGCCGTTTAAGCAACCCCGATGTCAGTGTGCACGTGTTGTCTACTTACACACACCGTTCATTTGAATTGGCAGATAATGGCATGATCTTTACGCCACAATCTGATTTGGCGATCTTAAACTTTATTGCCAACTACATTATTCAAAATGATGCGGTGGATAAAGATTTTATTGAAAAACATACCAATTTCCGAAAAGGTGTCACGGACATTGGTTATGGTTTACGGCCTACTGATCCTTTACAAAAAGCCGCTGAAAATCCGGATTCTGGTGCGTCGTCGCCGATAACCTTTGAAGAGTTTGCCGAGTATGTTTCTGAATTTGATGTTGATTATGCCGTTAAAATGTCAGGTGTCCCTGCTGAAAAATTGATTGAATTGGCCAAAGTCTACGCTGATCCGGCTAAGAAGGTCGTTTCATATTGGACCATGGGGTTCAATCAACATACTCGTGGTGTTTGGGCAAATAACTTAATGTATAACGTGCATCTGTTAACCGGTAAAATTTCTAAACCAGGATCCGGACCCTTCTCATTAACAGGTCAACCCTCAGCTTGCGGTACCGCACGTGAAGTGGGTACATTCTCTCACCGTCTACCTGCTGATTTAGTGGTGGCAAATCCTAAACATCGTGCCATTGCCGAAAAATTATGGAAACTGCCGGAAGGTACAATAGAACCTAAACCCGGCTATCACGCTGTATTACAAAACCGTATGCTCAAAGACAGTAAGTTAAATGCTTACTGGGTGATGTGTAATAACAACGTGCAGGCGGGTGCCAATATTAATGAAGAAATTATTCCAGGTTACCGTAATCCGGAAAATTTTATTGTAGTGTCAGACCCTTACCCGACTGTTACTGCGCAAATGGGGGACCTTATTTTACCGACTGCGATGTGGGTGGAAAAAGAGGGCGCTTATGGCAATGCCGAACGTCGTACTCAATTCTGGCATCAACAAGTTAAAGCACCCGAAGGTGCAAAATCTGATTTATGGCAATTAGTTGAATTTTCTAAACGTTTTAAAATTGAAGAAGTTTGGACGGAAGATCTGATCGCAAAAATGCCGGAAGTGAGGGGGGAAACTTTATTTGATGTGCTTTATAAAAATGGTCAGGTAGATGCTTTTGGTTTAGACGAAGTAGCTGACGAGCGATTAAATGACGAAGCGCGTGATTTTGGCTTCTACATTCAAAAAGGTTTGTTTGAAGAATACGCTTCATTTGGACGTGGTCACGGTCATGATTTAGCGCCTTTTGATCAGTATCATGAAGCGCGTGGTCTGCGTTGGCCGGTTGTTAACGGCAAAGAAACCCTGTGGCGTTTCCGTGAAGGGTACGACCCCTATGTCGAAAAAGGCAGTGAAGTTCAGTTCTATGGCCATCCGGATAAGAAAGCGGTTATTTTCGCACTGCCCTATGAGCCACCCGCTGAATCACCCGATCAAGAGTACGACCTGTGGTTAAGCACCGGTCGTGTATTAGAACATTGGCATTCAGGATCCATGACCCGTCGTGTACCCGAACTTTATAAAGCATTTCCTGATGCAGTGGTGTTTATGCACCCAGATGATGCTACAGCACGGGGTGTCCGACGTGGTGATGAGATTGTACTGGCTTCACGTCGTGGTGAGTTAACTTCTCGTGTTGAAACCCGCGGCCGAAATCGGCCCCCTCGAGGTTTAGTCTTTATGCCCTGGTTTGATGCGAAGCAGTTAGTGAATAAAATTACACTTGATGCAACGGATCCGCTGTCGAAACAAACGGATTACAAAAAATGTGCAGTGAAAATTACTAAGAAAGTTTAATTCGCGCGTTACGGCATTCATTTCCAATTTCCAGAAAAAATCTGTTTTGGTGCCGTAAAATATTTAAATTCTTCGTTGTTATTTAGCATTAACAGCAGGATGGAGAAAGTTATGAAAAAATGTCTGACCGGGATTGTGGCTTTAGGTATCTTTGTTCTTAGTACATCCGTATGGAGTGCAGGGGAGGTAATGCAAACCGATAATGGGGGACTTACTTCGCTACGGGGTTACCAGCAAATTTCAGAAGTCAATAAATCAGAAGCGATGAAACGCGTACCGAGAGATCATTCAACAGTCGATCGAAACTATGTGCAACAACCCCCTGTTATTCCTCATACTACCCGCGGCTACCAGGTTAATCTGAACGCCAATAAATGTTTATCCTGCCACAGTTTTAAAAATGCGGGGGCAATGGGTGCAACAAAAATCAGTGTCACCCATTTTGAAACACGTGAGGGCACCACTTTATCCGATGTATCACCGCGTCGTTATTTCTGCTTACAATGCCATGTTACTCAAGCAGATGCTAGACCCTTGGTGGGAAATACTTTCCGACCCGTTGACTCGCTACAGTAAGTTAGGAGCAAACTACTTATGCTAAATTTATTGAAACGGTTATGGACCATTATGAAATCACCCTCTTCTGCCGCGATGGGATTTATCCTGTTGATTGGTTTTTTAGGCGGGGTGATTTTCTGGGGTGGTTTTAATACGGGCATGGAGGCGACTAATACGGAAGCATTTTGTTCAAGTTGTCATGCGCCCATTGTCAAAGAAATCAAAGAAACTATCCACTACGCTAACCGTTCAGGCGTACGTGCAATTTGTTCCGACTGTCATGTGCCGCATAACTGGACTGACAAAATTATCCGTAAAGTTCAAGCATCTAAAGAGTTAGTCGCTTTTGCCATGGGAACCATTGATACTGAAGAAAAATTTCGAGCTAGAAGGGGTTACTTGGCAAATCGTGAATGGCATCGAATGAAAGAAAACGACTCTCAAGAATGTCGGAACTGCCATGAATTTGATTTTATGGATTTCAGTGAACAAGGTACTCGCAGCAGAAAACCACACTCTACGGCCCTGGCGTCTGGCGAAAAAACCTGTGTTGACTGCCATAAAGGTATTGCCCACAGACTACCAAATATGGAGGGCATAGAAGGGTGGTAATCAAGTTATATTTCTGATTTTTATGGGAGTATACTACAGGACCCGTAAAAGAGCATTTATGCTCTTTTTTTTTGGCTGGTGGATATGATAGATTGAAAATTGCAGGCATTGTGTTAGCGGGTGGACTGTCTTCCCGAATGGGGCAGGATAAAGCAAAGTTACAATTAGCGCAGCAAACATTATTAGCACGTGCTGTTGTTTTGCTCGAAGGTCTTGATCTTGATAAAACCTTTGTCAGTGGTTTTTATCCTGATTTCTACTGTATTACAGATATTTATCCGCAGTGCGGACCTATTGGCGGGTTACATGCCTGTGTTGAAGCACTTTATGAGGATTACGATGCTTTGTTTATTTTACCCGTCGATATGCCCTTAATGGGCGAACCGCAATGTGCTGGTTTATTGTTCGAATTTAAAACACACCCGCAGGGAGTATTTTATGAACGGGCGATATTTCCAATGATATTACCGCTCACTTTATCACTCAAAAATCATCTGACAGAAACGTTAGCTTCAGCGCAGAAAAAAGATCGCTCTCTTTACTGCTTGCTTAACACACTCAAAATACAACCGGTTAATATTATAAAACAGCAGGATTGCAGATTCCATAATAGTAATACCCCGGATCAATGGTTAAGCTGTCTGGAAATCCATCAACAACTGCAAAATACTAAGGAATAAAGATGAGTCACCTTTCAACACAAGCATTTAAAGCCGCAAAGATGGCTGTATTAACCGTTTCTGATACGCGTAATGAAGAAACCGATACCTCGGGCGGTTACCTTGCTCAAGCATTACAACAAGCAGGCCATTTACTGGCGGATAAAAAGATTGTTATTGATGATCTCTATAAAATTCGTGCCATTGTCTCGAATTGGATTGCCGATCCGGAAATTGAAGCTGTATTAATCACCGGCGGCACTGGTTTTACTTCTCGCGATACCACCCCTGAAGCGGTAGCGGTTTTATTTGACAAAGAGGTTGAAGGTTTTGGTGAACTTTTTCGCCATGTGTCCTATCAGGAAATTGGTTCATCGACTATTCAAAGTCGGGCAGTGGCGGGTTTTGCCAATAAGACGGTTATTTTCTGTATGCCGGGCTCTACCGGGGCCTGTAAAACCGCCTGGTCGAAAATAATTGTTGAACAGTTAAACTCTCAGCATAAACCCTGTAATTTTATGCCCCATATTGGTCTTTAAGTCGGTGAACATAGTTAGAAACATCTTTACAATTTAATGTTTCTAACTATTAATATAATAGATAAACGTAGTGTTGATTTGCATGTTCGAACACTTATAAGCCATTACTTAGAAGGTAACTTATGACTCATTTATTTACCCACATTAATCAAGACGGCAAAGCCAATATGGTTGATGTAACGGACAAAAACACCACACAGCGTCAAGCCATCGCGCAGGCCTATGTGGAAATGAAAGCTGAAACCCTGGCATTAATTTTGAACGGGCAACACCATAAGGGTGATGTTTTTGCCACTGCCCGTATTGCCGGCATTATGGCGGCAAAAAAAACATCTGATATTATCCCACTTTGTCACCCTTTAGCGCTAACTAAAGTAGAGGTAGAGTTGGTGGCAGAGCCTGAATTTAACCGTGTGCGTATTCAAAGCTTATGTAAGTTAAGCGGCAAAACAGGGGTTGAAATGGAAGCTTTGACGGCCGCATCCGTGGCCGCATTAACGATTTATGATATGTGTAAAGCGATACAAAAAGATATGGTGATAACTCAGGTCAAACTGCTTGAAAAAACCGGTGGTAAATCAGGGCACTTTACATCCCAGTGAATAAGGAATTTTGATGATTAACGTTTTATTTTTTGCACAAATACGTGATCAGTTAGGCGTCAGTGGACTACAGCTGCCGAGCGCTGAAAATAACGATTTGACGACCCTGCTTAAAAACTTGAAATCGCTTGATAGCAACTACTTGTCAGTGCTTTCAAAAGGATCATTAATGGTTGCTGTCAATCAAACCATGCAGGCAGATAATGTCCCGCTTTATAGTGGTGATGAAGTTGCATTTTTTCCTCCTGTCACGGGAGGTTAGTGATGATCCGGGTGCAAACTGAAGATTTTAACCAACAGCGTGAATACGATCGTTTACGTGAACAATCGAGCGTCGGCGCAGTGGTCACCTTTACAGGGTTAGTACGTGATTTTAATCAGGGAGAACAGGTGGCAAGTTTAACCCTGGAGCATTATCCATTGATGACAGAAAAATCATTAGCTCAAATCGTGATGCAGGCGAAGCAGCGCTGGAATATTCTGGCTTGTACTTTGATTCATCGTGTTGGTGAGTTAAAAATAAGTGAACAAATTGTTTTTGTTGGTATCGCCACAGCACATCGCCAGGACGCTTTTGCGGCCTGTGAATACATTATGGATTATCTTAAAACAGAGGCCCCTTTTTGGAAAAAAGAGTGTAACAGTCAGGGGACAAGTTATTGGGTGGATGCGCGAGAATCAGACCGCAGTGCATTGAATAAATGGTCATAAAAATGACTAAAAAATTGTTCATGAAAATGACCATCTGCCTGCTTCTTTTAATGTTACTTTACAGTTTTTCAGTACAAGCGAGTATTAAAGTTGCGGTAGCCAGTAATTTTAAAACAACCCTCATTGAAATTGCGGCACTTTATGAGATAGAAACCGGGCAGAAGATTTTAATATCAAGTGCATCAACGGGTATTTTATATCATCAGATTCAACAGGGAGCGCCCTTTGATTTGTTTTTGTCTGCTGATCTCAAACGGGCAAAATTGACCGAAGACTCGAATAAAGGTGTGAGCGGTTCGCGTTTTACCTATGCACAAGGGCGAATCGCCTTCTGGGCACCAAAACATGCCGACTTTGTGAATGCAGATACTCTGCAAAAATTTAAGGGGCGGATAGCCATTGCTAATCCTAAACTTGCACCCTATGGTTTAGCCACTGAGCAAACCCTTAACAACTTGAATTTATTGCAGCAGTTCTCTTATGTACAAGGGGCTAATATCAGTCAGACCTATCAATTTATAGATTCCGGTAATGTTAAAGCCGGTTTTGTGGCCTATTCCTTATTATTAGAGCATCAGGGCCGCAACTTTTTTTTAATTCCAACCAGCTATCATCAACCTATTTTACAACAAGGGGTGCTGCTAACAGGTTCAAAAAAATCGCTAGAAGTGTATAATTTTATGGATTATTTAACTTCGACAACAATACAAAGGTTGATTCGATCAAAAGGGTATCTGACAATAAAATATGTTAACTGAATTAGATTACAGTGCCATTATACTGACTTTTAAACTAGCGGGTTTAACCACGCTTATTTTACTGATTATTTCGCCGCCATTAGCCTGGTGGCTTGCCCGCAGTCGCTTTGTACTCCGCCCCTTTATTGAAGCATTAGTTGCTTTACCCTTGGTATTGCCCCCCACCGTATTAGGCTTTTATCTGCTAATTTCATTTTCACCCGATAATTTTATCGGTGGATTATGGTTAAGGTTAACCGGTGATACCTTGGCTTTTTCATTTATTGGTTTATTAATTGCTTCAGTCATCTATTCCTTGCCTTTTGTAGTACAACCTTTGCAAAGTGCCTTTGTCAATTTAGATAAAGATTACCTGGAAGTTGCCGCGACATTGGGGTTTAATTCGACAGAAACCTTTTACAAAGTCGTTTTCCCGATGGTTTTACCCAGTTTTATTATTGCGGGCGCGCTGGGATTTGCGCATACAGTCGGAGAATTTGGGGTGGTACTGATGATCGGCGGAAATATTCCGGGGGAGACGCAACTGCTGTCTATTGCGCTTTTTGATCATGTAGAAACCTTACAATACCAGCAGGCACATCTGCTCTCTTTTGGTTTATTAGCCTTTTCTATGACCCTGCTGGTGCTTATTTACGGTGTATTAAAAAAGCGCCAACAGAGAATGATCGATGCTTAAATTTAATCTTAAAAAATCAGCACAGCACAAACTGTTGTTTCATTTTCAAGGGCAAGTGGAACTGCAGGGGATTTGTGCGGTCTTTGGTGATTCCGGGGCGGGTAAAACTTCTTTTTTCCGTGTATTAGCAGGGTTGGATAATACTTTTTGTGGCTCTTTAGAATGCCTTGGGAAAACCTGGCAGGATAATGCAACCTTTATTAAAACGGAAAAACGTCATATTGGCATGGTCTTTCAGGAGCCGCGTTTGTTCCCACATCTTGATGCGCTGGGTAATCTTAAGTTGGCGATGAAAAAGACCGTTAATAGTTTATACACTATTGCTGAATTAGCAGCATTGCTTGATTTTGAGCCGCTCCTAAATAAAAAAACGCAGCAATTATCGGGCGGCCAAAAACAGCGTATTGCCATTGCCAGAGCCATTTTAACCGGCCCCGATTTATTACTGATGGATGAACCCATGTCATCCTTAGATCAGCACAGCAGAGAGTTATTATTACCTTTTATCAAAAAACTGAGTGAAAGAATTCCAATTATCTATATTACCCACTCAATGCAGGAAGTTTTTTATCTGAGTCAGAAAATGATCCTTATAAATCAGGGGGAGATTGAAAGTATTGGCTGTCCCCAGTCATTGTTTCTAAATCTGGATTTAAGCTTAGCAAAACATAACCATTCAGGTTTAATAGTCAATGTACAGGCTGTCCATTGGGATGATGAGTTTTCTGTCCTGCACGGTTTAATTGATCAGCAGACAATTCTTGTCGCGATGGAAAAACCCCTTAGCCTTGAAGATATCTCGATTAAAATTGAAAGCAAAGATGTGATTCTGGCGACCCAAAAATTAGAATTTAGTTCACTGCAAAACTGTCTGCGCGTGCGAGTCGAACAAATAGAGCACCTGCCGACCAGCAGCGTATTATTAACTTTAAATACGGGCAACCAAAAAATACTGGCTAAAATAACCATAAAATCTTTATATGAATTAAAGTTAACGGTTAATCAAAATATTTTTGCTTACATTAAAGCCATGAGTATTTCAGCATTTGATAGTTAAGCATTTTGTTAAAAGAGAATGTTTTGTACATTAATGACTGTTAATCCTACCGCTATATTTTCTCGTAAATAATAGCAATATGCTCATGTCTCCTTCATGTATACTGATTAAAATCGATGGTCGTTAGGGTCGCTATACTGACTAAAAGACCATGGTAGTTGAAATATAAAACAAAAAAATGATCGCATAGGTATAATTTGATTTATAAACATCCTTTTAGCAAAAGACCAGGCTTTAGTGGCGCAAAAAAGAGGTAGATGTGTTGATTACAAATAAAAAGAAAAAGTCTAAATTGGTATTATGGTGGAAGTTATTTCTGGTCGGATCGGTGATTTCACTAATGGCCATTATTTATCTTGATTCCACCATTCGAACGACCTTTACGGGTAAAAAATGGTCTGTGCCATCAACAGTTTATGCGCGGCCTTTAGAGCTATATGAAGGGGCACCGCTCACCATAAGAGACTTCAAAATAGAGTTAGGGATGTTGGGTTATCATTTTGTATCTCGTCTTGAAAATCCTGGCCAAGCCAGTATTACGGGTAATACAGTTAATATTTATACCTCCGGATTTCAGTTTAGTGATGACCTTGAGCCCGCCCGTAAGGTTGCTCTCCATATACAAGACGGGGTGGTTTCCGAGCTCGTTAGCAATGATGGTGCCCAATTACTGCGTTTAGAACCTCTTGCAATCGGCGGCATTTACCCTTCACATCATGAAGATCGTCTATTGGTTAAGCTTTCTGAAGTACCGGAATCGCTACAAAATATGCTAGTCGCGGTGGAGGATAACCGTTTTTACAGTCATATTGGTATTTCCCCGCGCGGTATTGTCCGTGCATTAATCGCCAACATTAAAGAGGGCGGCATTTCTCAGGGCGCTTCGACGCTGACTCAGCAGCTGGTTAAAAATTATTACCTTACTTCCGAGCAAACCTTAAGTCGTAAAGCGAAGGAAGCTTTAATGGCTTTACTGCTCGAGCTGCATTTCAGTAAGTCTGAAATTTTAGAGGGTTATATTAACGAGGTCTACTTAGGCCAGGATGGCCCAAGGTCTATTCATGGTTTTGGCCTCGCAAGTCAGTATTATTTTAATCGTCCATTGTCTGATTTGTCGATAGCGCAGCAGGCGTTGTTGGTGGCTTTGGTCAGGGGGGCAAATTATTACAATCCTTGGCGTAATCCTGAGCGGGCTTTAGAACGTCGAAATCTCGTCTTAGATATTGCCGTGCGCGAAGAACGCCTGGATCTTGATTTGGCCGAAAGGGCTAAAAAACGTCCGTTGGAAATTGGCGGACCGAGTGTCGCAAGTCATCGACGCTATCCCGCTTACTTGGATCTGGTGCGCCGACAGTTGCAGCGCGACTATAAAGAAGAAGATCTTAGTTCCAGCGGCCTGGCAATTTTTACCCATTTTGATCCGCTTGTACAGACGAGTGCCGAGTCAAGTCTTGCTGCTAATATTGCCAAACACAAGTCCAGTGGAAAGAGTGACGAATTACAGGGTGCTGTAGTTATTACGCGCCCCAATACGGGAGCCGTGATCGCTGTTCTTGGTGGTAAAGATGGCCGTTATGCCGGTTTTAATCGTGCACTGGATGCGCGCCGTCAAATAGGTTCCCTGCTTAAGCCTGCCGTTTATTTGGCAGCCCTTGAACAGCCAGAACGTTATACCCTAGCGACACTGATAAGTGATGACGAATATATATTACAGCTGCCTAATGGTGATCAGTGGGCCCCGAAAAATTATGATCTTGATAGTCATGGTGATGTGCTGTTATATAAAGCGCTCGCCCATTCTTATAATCAGGCGACGGCGCGTTTAGGTAATACTATCGGGATCGATAAGGTGGTTGATACCGTTCATCGTTTGGGGGTCGAGCAAAACTTTCCTGCATTACCTTCGGTGACGCTGGGAGCCGTCGATCTGCTACCTGTTGAAGTTGCACAGATCTACCAAACAATCGCAGCGGACGGTTTTTACACCCCTTTAATGGCGATCAATGCGGTTGTCGAGCCCGGAGGTGAGTTATTAACCAGTTACCCTCTGGAGGTTGATAAACGTTTTGATGCGGCATCGATTTATATGTTGAGTCATGCCCTGCAGGCGGTTACCCACGAAGGGACGGCTAAGTCTTTAGAGTGGTTGTTACCTGATTTCCCCGTTGCAGGCAAGACAGGTACAACAAATGATCTTCGCGATAGCTGGTTTGCCGGCTTTTCCGGCGATATGATGGCGGTTGTGTGGTTAGGGAACGATGATAATAGCAGTACCGGCTTGACGGGCTCCAGTGGTGCGCTGCGTGTGTGGGCTGATATTTTTAAGCAGCGTTCACGCTTGCCTATTCAAAATTTACCCCCTGAAGATATCAAAATGGTGTGGGTTGACAGGGATACGGGGCAGGGTAGCCAGCCGTCTTGTACTAACACTATTCCACTCCCCTTTGTGGTGGGCACTGAGCCCGATCAAGAGATTCGTTGTCAACCGGGAGCGACCAAGGTAATTGATTGGTTTAAAAAATTAGTAGATAAAATATGAGACAATTATGAATTTTTTTAATAAATGTGCAGTGCTGTGTTTGCCATGGATTTTGGTGGCTTGTAGCACAATACCCACTCAACCTATTGATAAAACTAAACAGCCAGCTGTTATCGAGACTCCGCGTGAGCCTGTGCAGCTGGCACCTCAGGAAGTGCCTGTTGATAGCGCGGCTAGCGCCCCCTCTGCGGTCATTTATTTACTCAAGCGCGCTGAGCAACAGGAAAAAAATGGCGACCGGCAGGCCGCCGCTTCTTCTCTTGAAAGAGCGATTAGAATGGCACCTCGTTTCCCTGAAAGTTATTATCGTTTAGGTGAACTGCGTTATCAAGAAGCGGCTTATAATCAAGCCACATCACTTGCTCAAAAAGCACTTAGGCTGGGCGCGGAAGGAATATTACGGCGTCAAGCTCAAGATTTGGTAAAAAAAGCGGGCGCTTATTAAACATCTGATTTATTCCAAGCTAAAAACTATCGAATTTGACGATAGCTAATGGCGCACTAAGCGCCCTTTTTTATTATGTTGTTAGTCACTGTCCATGCGAATAGGTGGCTAATGGCAAAATAATGTATCCTCCGGTGATATAGTTGCTTCATTTTGGTGCATATTTAGCCTTTGTACATTTAATTACACAAGGAGAAGTATTATTTACACACTGTATTGGGATCGCGGAGGAGCCAATATGGCCACTCACGCCATACTGGAAGAGTTGGGTGTCGCCTATCAGTTGATCGAAATCGACTTGGCTAAAGGGATGCAACGTACACCGGAGTATCTGGCAATTAACCCGAACGGCAAAGTGCCCGTATTAGAGCACCGGGGCGAGGTCATTTATGAATCGGCGGCGATCTTGATGTACCTGCTTGACCAGCACCCGGATGCAGGTTTGGCGCCCGCACCGCATTCGCCGCAACGAGGCCACTACTATCAATATCTCACCTGGATGTCAAATACCTTGCAGGAAGCAGCCAACCGCTGGGCTCATCCGGAGCACTGCGTCGCCGGCGATAGCGATTTGACTCCGGTGGTGGAGAAAGCAACCCATGAGCTGAGCCGCTGCTGGTCGATTATCAATGATGATCTGGGCGGCAAAGGCCCATGGCTTCTGGGGGACAGAGTAAGCGGCGCAGATTTTCATCTGTTTATGGTGGCTTACTGGAGCAGCCGCTATGACAGTCGTGCGCAGGACTTTCCAAACCTGCGCAGGCACCTGCAAGCTATGCTGCAACGCGACTCTATTAAGCGAATGATGTCTCAGGAGGGACTGACATTCAAGCTATAAGGGCTGTAAAGCAGTAAGGCTCGAAGCTTGAAAGCAATAAGGTTATAAGGCTATTTAAGCTCGGCTAATTTTTTGATATGTGCCGGTGAAACCCCGCAACATCCACCAATAATAGAGGCGCCAGCGTTAATCCAAGATAATCCAAATTCATGGTATTTTTCCGGGGGAACATCATCTCTTATGCCGGAGACACCATGATCCTGATTCGCCTGATGCAGTTCACCGATCGGAGGGAAATTATTCGCGTACACGCCCAACTGGACTTGGTCTTCAATTTCTTTATCTAATAACGCCTGTTTTGCGGTGATAAGTGCTGTCTCCATCACTTCGACACCGCTGCAATTAAATAAGATCGCCGAAACATTTTGTCCTGCGATTTGGCTAACCGCATCATAAACTGACTCTCCTGAACGCAGGGCCGGCTCGGTAGTTATTTCATCTTTAATGGTAAACGCAATCCAAGTTGGTTTATTGGTGACAACAGTACGAGCCTTGATCATGGCGGCTTCTGCGATAGAAGATATCGTTTCGGCTAACCAAATGTCCACATCAGCTTCCTGATTTTTTATCAATAGCTCAAGCACTGGCTTAGCTTTTTCCACTGAAAACAGATCTGGCCGGTAAGAGCCTAACACTGGCGGAATACAACCAGCGACCAACACAGCTGAATTCTCCTTGACGCACTCGCGGGCTAATCTTGCGGCAAGCTTAATAAGGTCAGCACCTTGTTCGTTAAAACGCTTCTCACCAATATGAAAGGGTACTAATGCGTAGGTATTAGTGGTAATAACCTCAGCCCCTGCCTCTATAAAGCTTTTATGTACTTCAGAGATAAAATGAGGGGATTCAATTAACGCTTGAGCTGACCATTCAGGCTGCTGAAAAGGAGCACCAATGCGCTTAAGCTCACGGCCCATTCCGCCATCAAGAATTATCGGTAATCTAAACTGACTTTTCATAGTGATATTTAATCTGTTATCCATAAAATAGGAGCAGAATAACCGTGCACTTGGCGTAAAGCAAGCACGACACTTAGAACTTCTTGGGTTTTTTTGCACCAGTAAGAACTAATGGATGGAAAAGAAATCTTGCGTTGGATAGGTTCAATGGTGTCTGCCTTTTACCTTTCATTTACCATGGGGAGGTTTGAACTTTGGGTTTTATAATTTTCTGTCAGGATTTAAATAAGCGGTATATTTTCCTCAAAGCATTGGTTGTTGCCGTGGTTGCTGGTGCTACCATTTTATGCTTTGCTTTGCTTTGCTTGGCAGATCAAATAACCGTTTGATACCTTAGTTATTAACCTATTATGTTTGTTTTAGGCAACCGCAGCAACCATGAAAATGGAGTGAACTAGATGTTAAATATGAATTTTGACAAAAAAATTGCTATTCAAATGCACCTGCAACTTTGGATCGCCAGTCCACATGTCGGCGTTTGGCGTAAGCCTTTAGCCAGAGGAGACGCTGAAAGAGGTCATGCAACCAGCTTAGTCAAGTTTAATCCGGGTACCAGTTTTAAAGAGCATGATCATCCTTTAGGTGAAGAAATACTGGTATTGTCAGGTACTTTTTCTGATCACACGGGAGATTATCATGCTGGCAGTTACTTTCGAAATCCTGAATGATTTAAACACGCGCCTTTTAGCAAAGAAGGCTGTATTCTGTTGGTAAAATTACACCAGTTTCAAGCAGGTGATAATGAGGATATTATTCGCAACAAACAGCTTGGTCACCGGGAATAGGGGGCTTGTCAGTGATGCCACTTCACAACTATAAAGGAGAATCTACCGCGCTGGTTAAATGGCCTAAAGGTGAGCATTTTCAAAGACACCGCCATTTTGGTGGTGAAGAAATATTTGTTATCAGTGGCGAGTTTATTGATGAATATGGTCGTTATCCCAAGGGAACCTGGCTTCGCAGTCCACACTTAAGTGAACACTCTCCTTATGTTGAGCAAGAAACAGTTATTTTGGTTAAAGTAGGGCACTTATAAAAAGTGATACCAATCTGCCAAATAGAAAAAGTTTTTTTGCTTAAAAAATTCTCATAAAGACACTTTTTTAACACACCACTTTAGGATTAATATTGATCTATCCACTCTTTTTTAAGGGGAGTTGTGTATATTTGATGATAAAACCAGACTTTAAATAAGAAAATGTAATAAATGTAATTAGTGACCATAATAGGTATTAAATGAACTCTCTAAAAGGCATTGACCTAAACAGTAGCCTTTGCAGATTAGTTGTTAAAATACTGGCCGGATTTCATTCTTATTTTTCCAATTAATGACAAAAAAAATGGCAAACCCGTAAAGGTCTACCATTTATTTTATTAAATTAGCGCTCTATCGGCGCTAAAATATCACAGCAAATTAAAGTGCTACAATATTGTCTGCTTGCGGGCCTTTTTGACCTTGGCTTACAGAGAATTCTACTTTTTGGCCTTCAGCTAAGGTTTTGAAACCTTCGCTTGCGATAGCACTAAAGTGAGCGAATACATCTGGACCAGATGCTTGCTCGATAAATCCAAAACCTTTCGCTTCGTTGAACCATTTAACGGTTCCTTGTATTTTATTAGACATAATAATATCCTGTAATTTTAATGTGAAATTGCCTTCAAGGGGCGTGAATAGCGTAAAAACAGACTGGAACTTAAAAACTACAGTGCGAGGTATTATTAATAAAACGACGGAATGGAGAATGTAAAAAAAAGGCTTTCTTTGTTGCTGAGGGGCACTTTATAGAATCCAAAATGAAAGTCAATGTTTGTTTAATAAATAAACCATTTTAGCTTAAAAAATAAACAGTAAAAAGAAATTGATAATGATGGAGCTATCACCAAAAAATGACGTTCTGTATGGCTCTGTAAACCGCATTCTCTCTTAAGGAGATATATTGCATGATCTGTTTTAGCCTTTTTTTAATGCTTAAAAATATCTGTTGAACATAACAGGGATTAAATAATTAGGGTGTAAAAGAATGGTGTACAACAGCAGTCATTAACATGACTGCTGTCTACTTTTTACTTGCCAAGGGCCAAGCAATCACAACCAGCATTCTAAATTGCGCAATCACATAAACCATAACATCTCCTCTATTTTTCATGGCTTTCGGGAATGCCCCGGAAACAGATTCTATTGAGTATCTCCATTGGCGAAGGATTACTGATATTGATTCTGATTGTCATTTAATTATTGAATGTGATGGCTCACTTAAATTCACAATATATACCTATTGGAGGTATAGTCGGTAATTTAATATTTCTGTCATAAACTAATGTTTAAATTGAAATCCAACCTCCGTTTCATGCATTATTTAATTGCACGAAATTGTTTTTTTATATAATAAATATGCGTAAAAAATCAATATAAAAGGAATTGAAAATGGAAACTCAAGTTATGTCCAATCATCTTTTAGATATGAATAAAGGAGCGGCTGACATCGAAATTGCAGTTCGCAAAGGTGAGTTCTTTGTCCATGCGACCCCTACTGGTAATGGATTCAGTATCTGTATGTTTGAGCATGGAGGCCCAAATTGGTCCTATTTTTTTGCGACAGAATCCGAGGCACTGGCAGAGCGGAATGATATCTCAGAATTATATAATCAGCAAATAACGGTTGGCGACCGGGTTGAAACTGACGTATGGGACGGGGTAGTGTTGAAAGCCAAAAGGCATCTAGAAGGAGATTTAATTGCTTTGTACCAAGGGGATACTTTTATCGGTAGCAAAACGTGGAAATCTTTATCGGGTCTTTAATTTTTATAAATAGCACCGAACAACCGTTATATAAGTGCTGTTCTGTGCTATTTGCTAGTCCGCTCGTTTCATACAAAGGCATTTTTGAAATTAGCCTTAGATTTCGATAATCGAGTAAAGAGTCTGTCTCGCTTTGCCCTTTTACGCTTTAGAAAGATAACCCCGTAAAAATCCTCAAACGGATTTAGAAACTAAAAATAAATGATTCAATTAGCTTGGCGGAACAAGCGGGCGTTAGTCAGTAATAGTCTGATTTAAATGGCCCGAGGAAAATGTAGATTTAAAGATTGAGTATGTTGTACATTATTTATTTAAAAAGTATGGTAAATCACCTTGTTGATGCACAATACCTGACAAACTCACTTAGTCACATTGCTAATTACAAACTGATCTTACTATGAAAAATAGCTTGAGCATTCGTACTTACACAAAGCAAAGACAAAGCCACTCCTATCTATATCATCAGTTAGTACTTCCAATACAAGGGGGAATTAATATTGAACTTGATGGTTATCAAGGAAAGGTTTCAGTGGGTGAATGTGTTGTTATCCAATCAGGCAAAAGACATCATTTCAGAGCGAATGAAGCCGCTCGCTTTATCGTCGCAGACATCGATAAATTGCCTGGCAACTTATTGTTCTCTGATCATGTTGTGTTTGCTATCACAGCGCCTTTACGAAGTTACTTACACTTTATAGAGAATCAACTTGAATATTAGGTTGATAAGGTAATAGAGAAAGATGTTTTTCAACTCTTTTACATACTTTTAGAAAAGCAAATCTTGAACCTTCATGTAGAGCAACGAATCAGATCCGTGCAAGCATTTATTGATGCAAATCTCTCTGCTAGTCTACAAATATTGGAACTTGCCAAAATAGCTTACCTGAGCCCGACTCAATTTAAGAAATTATTTACAAATAACTTAGGGATCAGTGCTTATAAATATATTACCCAAAAACGCATGGAAAAGGCCAAAGCACTGCTAACGCATACCGATTTACCCGTTCAACTTATTGCCCAACAAGTCGGTTACAATGACCTATCCGCATTTAGCCGTCGATTTTCTCTCTATTTTGGCCTGTCTCCACGTGCGTTGATTTGCCTTTAATCTAACCTCAATATAAAAGTTCTCTTTACTGAACTGCCTTCCATTCGCATTTTGAGACTTAAACGATTCGGTAAGGAGATCTTCATTTTACCATCACTGACTATCCTGTCAGCAAGTTTAAAGTGTGTCCTTTTAATCAACAATTGCGTCCTTTTAGCAAACTATTTTTATTCATTTTAATTATAATAGCCTTTCTATAATAACCCTTAGTTCTTCGAGAGGTAAAATGTCACTAAACAATATTTCAGAAAAACAAATTAAAAATGGACGATTTGCTGTTTTATTAGCTGCAATTCTATGGGGAACGACCGGCACAGTGGCAAGCTTCGCCCCGCAATTAAGCCCCTTAGCCATAGGCGCTTTTGCGATGGGAATTGGCGGGCTATTACAGGCAATGATTGCGAGAAAAAAACTTATTAGTGATATTGATAAGTTACTCACCGTTAAGCGGGAGCTCTTAATCGGCGCGCTGGCCGTCGCTATCTACCCATTGGCATTCTATACTGCAATGCAGTTTTCAGGGATCACCATAGGAACCGTCATTTCTATCGCAACTGCGCCGTTTGCAACGGTTTTGCTCGAGCGTCTTTTAAGCAAAAAAAATCATATGGATAGACGCTGGCAGGTAAGTGTTGGACTTGGCGTGATAGGCGTGGTTTTACTCACCTATTCTGAGGGTATGAGTGCTCAATATGATCAACAAAATGCGCTTAAGTTTATTGGTGCTTTGCTTGGGCTACTCGCTGGACTGACATATGCAATATACTCTTGGGTAGCAAGATCCTTGATAGAAAAGGGAATACAGTCGGAATCAGCAATGGGAAGTCTGTTTGCACTCGGTGCCGCAATCTTAATTCCGTCTTTATTCTTTACGGGAGAGAACTTATTTTCAAATCTCAATAATATTCTTGTTGTCTCTTATATGGCACTTGTGCCTATGTTTATAGGCTACCTTGCTTTTGGTTTTGGTCTTAGATATGTGCATGCGAGCAGGGCGACGTTGTTGACGCTTTTCGAGCCTGTTGTAGCGGCAGTCTTAGCTGTATCGGTTGTTGGGGAACATATTGCTTTTTCCGGTTGGCTTGGTATGTTACTTATTATTACCTGCCTTTTCCTGCAAACACGAGCGAAGAGCACGACGGTTATCTAAAAATCAGAACTATTTTGGGTTATTCAGCCCAATGAAGATCCTTTTTCTAATATTTTTCGCAATAGCATCATTATTACTGATCGGCTGTGCTTTTTTTTGCTTCACTTAGGGGATTTTCTGGCGTGGTGACTTTAAAAGCTGCTTGAAATTACCTCATCAATAATAATGTTGTTAACTAAAGGGGGTATTACGACAGCTTAAATTCTTATTGCATTTTGAAGGGCTAAAACTTGTATTCACAAATATTCAGGGCGTCGGCGGCAGATGCCGGTTTGGAGAAAAGATATCCCTGCAATAGATTGACGCCTATTGCTTTCATTGCATCGCTCATCTCTTGGGTTTCAATCCCTTCTGCAACGACTTCAATATCCTTATTCTGGCAAAGTTGAATCAGGAATGCGATGTAGGCTCTGGCTTCTGTGGTCATCATTGACTGGTTGACGACTTGACGATCTATTTTTAGTTGAGTAAAAGGCAGAGTAAAAAAATTATTTAGGGATGAATATCCGGTGCCAAAATCATCCATAGAGACAGAAAATCCCTTATCCCTTAATCTGGTTATCTGCTCTTTTGCGAAGTTATTAGAGTCCAACAACAGAGACTCGGTGATCTCGAGCACGATATCGCTGTTATTAAGCATAAATTGACTAACAGTAGAAAGTACCCGATCAACAAAATCATGTTGTAATAATTGTATCCCTGAAATATTAATGGCTATTTTTACCAGCCGGTCGTTGAGTTCATGGTAGCGGCAGATAAATGTGCAGGCCTGTTCAAGCACAAAGTAACCAATGTCGATAATATTTAGATTTTGCTCGGCTGCAGGGATGAACTCATCGGGCATGATTTCGCCAAAAACAGGGCTGTCCCAACGAATAAGTGCCTCGAAACTGTCCACTTTTTTCGTCTTAGACTGTATGATTGGCTGAAACTTTAACAGGAATTCATTATTATAAAGAGCTGATTTCATAGCTGTTTTTATATGAAGTCTCTTTTTTACAATGTGTTTAATTTGCTCATTAAAAAAAGCAAATTGCTGGTCGGTGTGTTCGTGGGCATATATCATGGTCAGTTTGACCTGATGCAGAAGTGTTTTTTCGCATTCCGCGCTTGATGGCAACATACAAATGCCCACGCTCAAATTTGGTATATCGTTATTCTTAAGGTCTTTGCCGTTATGTTTAAATATTACCAGCAACTGTTCAATCGATTTTTCTATTCGCTCGGAAGTAACAGGCTTAGTTATTCTGATCACAAATTCACTCGATTTCTGGCGATAAAACTGACAATCGCCAATAAATAGCTCACTGAGACAGTTTAATAATTTCCGAACTATTTTATGGCCGGCATAAGTGCCATAAGAATCAATATAGACATTAAAGTTAATCAATTTGATAAACAATAAGGCACCAGCTTGTTGACTAAAATTATCTTTTAAATCCTGAAGTAACTTGTGCGCATTCATTAAACCTGTGTTGGGATCTATATAGGCAGTTTGATAGAGTCTGTGTTGATTTTCTTTTTCTTCGGTCACATCTTTATGCGAACCGGCCATATAAATCAAGTGACCATCGGGATCAAATCTGGAGGTGCTCTTAGCCGCTATCCATATATATTCGCCAACTTTATTCTTTACGCGATATTCACTATCGACAACAGTGGTCATATTGTCGATTTGTTGTTCTACCTTTTGAGTAAAGAGATGAACATCATCAGGATGAACAAGTGCAGTCCACTCCTTCAGGTTGGAGCCTCTGGTACTGACAGCAAAGGCGTTATAGAAACTGCGATTTAAAAAATTAACCTGAAAATCCGGACCCATTTCCCAAAGTCCTTCATGAGAAGTTTCAAAAATATCCATAAAACGCTTTAAAGTTTCTTCTTTTAACACAGACAGTTGCTTCAAATTACACTCCTAATTTTTTGTAATACAGACTTATTCGATTGGCATCTTGATGAGAAGGCCGCTGAAATATTGCCTGTTTTCTATCAAACTCAGCCAAATAGAGTTATCCGATATGAAGGGCAAGATCTAATTGATTGAATAATATTTATTTTTTATCTTCCGTGTGTACAAAAAATCAGATTGTTATTTGCATCAGTTGGTTCTAGGAAATAAGTGCGGAATATGGGATATGTTAAAAATACATTAATTCCCGAGTTTATAGCTTGTGTATTTAACTGTGTTAATTACTTGTTTTGATGCTACGTCCGCATATTACAGACAAAGAAGAAAAAAGATGTCACCCGTTAACATTTCTATAGCGTGAGCTTTCTATGGTTTGAGCATGCGCCTTAAATTAAAGCGTGATATCACTGAGACTGGATTTTTTGTAAATATATGGTTCCCTCATGATAACAAGGACTACCGCCTTTTTAAAGAGACCGTATAGATGTGTTTTTTCTTTTCTTTTTGTTATTGCTGCATGTTATGTTAAAGACAGTTATAGTTAAGGTATATTATTTTTAGTGATAATCATGAATTTCCTGCAATAAAAATATCCTCATCAGTAACGGTATCTTACTTGCCCGCTTCATTGCTGTTGTGTTTTTTCTGCCGCGCAGCGGCTTTGTTCCACCAATCACATTAGATAAGTAATAGGCACTTCTTTTTAATGGCAGTTGTAAATAACTTTCTATTACCCTGATCCAGATACTATCAATATTCCTGACGAGTTGAATTAACCATGTTTGATCAAATAAAAGAATTTATAAATCCAATTAAAAACCCTGACCTGGCTCAGGCTCATGAACTTCAGCGCAAACATTTACCGACTTTGTGGTTATTAGGAAAAACGGGCGCGGGGAAGTCGTTATTTATTCAAGCGGTTACGGGTCTTTCTTCTGTAGAAGTCGGGAATGGCTTTGAACCATGCACCATGACGGCTTCTGTTTATGATTTTCCACAAGACAAAGCTGTTATGCGTTTCTTAGATACCAGAGGTTTAGGTGAAGCCGATTATGATCCGGCTCAAGACCTAAAAGAGATTGGTCAATCCGGTAATGCGGTTGTTGTGGTGATGAAAGTTGATGAGCCCGAGCAGAGTGCTGTTTTGGCAGCACTCAAACAGATTAAAAAGAACAAACAGATTAAACACCTACTGCTTATTCACAGTGCCGTTTTACTTTCTGAAGAAGTTGAGCGAGTGCGCCAGATTGCCTTTAACGAGGGGCAAGTCCGTGGCATATGGGGTAAGGGCTTTGATTCAGTGTCTGTGGACTTTGAGTGTGAAGATGGTGCTGTGTACAACTATCAATTGCTAATCTCGGCGCTAACAAAATTTCTACCTGTTATTGGTTTGATAGTTGAAGATAAAGAGCATTCAACCGTGGAGGGGGAAAATTTTGATAAAGTAGCAAATGAAGTACTCTGGTACGCGGGCAGTGCTGCTGCAAGTGATCTTATTCCCGCTGTTGGATTGGTTTCTGTTCCTGCTATTCAGGCAAAAATGCTGCATGGTCTAGCGAACCAATATGGTGTGCAATGGAACAGCAGAACCTTCAGTGAATTAATTGGCACATTAGGCAGTGGCTTTGCTTTGCAATACTCCGCAAAGCTTGGGGCAAGGCAACTTGTTAAATTGATTCCGGTGTATGGTCAAACAGCAGGCGCTGTTGCCGCTGCCGCGATGAGCTTTGCGACTACTTATGGATTAGGTCGAGCTGCTTGTTATTACTTTTACCATAAGAGTAAAGGTGACATTGCTTCTAATGAAGCAATGCAAAATATGTATAAAAAATCATTTAAAAAAGGGAAGGCAGCAGCGGGTTATGAATAAAATTAAGGATCTATTTTTACTCCTCTCTGAGTTATCAGGCGGGCGCTGGGGCATTGCTGTCATCTCTGCCGTATTGCCAATGTTGGCGATGATGGGATTTGGATTATTTCTAGCGATTAAATATGATTATATTCTGGCGCTTTCTTTAATTATTGCGCTCAGCACGCTCATTATTAGCCTGCCATTGTTCTTGCTGAGCCGAGTTTCAAATAGCAAACACCAAGAAAATACTGTTGCAGCCGATGGGACAGTTGAAGAGGGATTAGTCAAAGCTTCTGCTGACTGGTCACAAAATGAAATGCTGATTTGGGCGCGAGTAAAGCTATATTCTAGAGAGTTACTGGCGGAAAATAATGAGTGGTCAAATCTTGATTCTGCAGGCATAAAAATCCTTGAATTTATAGCCCTTGAGTTTGACAAAGAAGCGCTAAATTTTAGCCTTCCTGAAGGATTAAAGGTCTTTGAAGAAGTCAGTAAACGCTATCGTAAATTACTGGATAAATATGGTCTCGCGATTGAAGCGTTAAAAATTTCACACTTAAAAGCAGGTTATGATGCTTATGATAAATACGGTGAGATAGGTGAAAAAGCAATAAATATAGCAATTTGGGCTAATCATGCTAAAAATGCTTATCTAAATCCATCAAAGTTTGCGATTGACTTACTTAATCAGCAATCAACATCCGGCATGACTAAGGGATTTTTTGAAGATATGCAGCTTAAAGCCAAGCAAGCTTTACTCGATGAAGTGTCTTGTGTTGCGATTGATTTGTATAGCGGGCGCTTTAGTTTTGATGAAGAGAATCTATCCGCTTCAACGGTTGCCGATAAAGACCAGCAGAGAATGGTGTCTGAATTAGAGCCGATACGCATTGTGATGGTGGGGCAAACTAATGCGGGAAAATCCTCTATTATAAATGTACTCAAAAATGAGCTGGTTGCTGAAGTGGATATATTACCCTCGACTAAGGGGGCGACAGTCTATACGGCTATGCTGAATGATGCAGAAGTGCGCATTGTTGATCTTCACGGTTTGAATGGTGATGAAAAAAAAGAAACACTTATGCTGTTAGAAATGACCCACGCAGACCTGATAGTTTGGGTACTAAAAGCAAATCAGCCAGCACGGGATCTTGATAAAAAATTGAAAGCTAAGTTTGATGATTTTTATTTATATGCCAAGCATATTTCACGTAAGAAACCTGCGGTCATTTGCGTTGTTAACCAAGTTGATAAGCTTAAACCTGTTTCTGAGTGGCAGCCTCCTTATAATCTGGATGACCCCACTACGGTAAAGGCCAAAATAATTAGTCAGGCTGTCGCTTACAACCACAAGCTTTTAATGCCCGACAGTATTCTGGCACTGTCTATTGCCTTGAATAAAAAGAGCTTCAATATTGAGAAGCTTAAGCAAGTTATCAGTCAGAAAATTGCTAATGCAAGTAATGTTCAAAGAAATCGACAGCGCGTAGAGGCAATTTATAAAGGTGTCGGTATTAAAAAGCAGTTCGGTCGTGTGGTTAATTCTAGTAAGAAACTCACGTGGAGTATATTAACAAAGTGAGTGGCGAGTATTGTGAATAAAGAGCTGAAGGTCGGGTTTTCTGACCTTTTTTGTGCATTTTTGCAGCAATTTTTGCATGCTGATACAAGGCAAGGCCTGCGCCGTGTCATTATTCTACATAAACAGGCGATAACGTAGTCGATCGTATCCACAAATGCTGGCCTTCGGGGTCATCTAAAAGTGTCCTGCGCTGGGTTATACCTTGCTCAGAACACGTTTAGATTGAACGCAATTTGTACTCAAAAAGCCAACAGATCCTGCCAGGTCTTCGAGATAACAAATTAATAACTAATATTACTTAGAGACTACAGTTCGTCTATTTCATCGGTAACACATCCTAGAGAGGCAGATTTTACCGTGGCGATATACTTTCTTAGTACACCATTTGTCGCTCTGTAAGCTGGTTTTATCCAAGCAGCTTTACGCTTGTTGATTTCAGCCTGATCGACTTTCAATTCCAATTTGTTAGTAACAGAATCAATTCGGATCATGTCTCCATTTTGGACCAGGGCAATCAATCCACCTTCCGATGCCTCTGGCGTCACGTGTCCAACAACAAAACCATGAGAACCTCCGGAGAATCTGCCATCTGTAATTAATGCCACGTCTTTTCCAAGACCCGCCCCCATTACAGCTGAAGTTGGTTTTAGCATTTCTGGCATGCCAGGCGCACCTTTTGGTCCTGAATAACGGATAACGATAACTTCACCTTTTTGCACTTCGTCTCCGATACCTTTTATTGCTGAAAATTCATCTTCATAAACTCTTGCCGGGCCTTCGAATACTTCGCCTTCTTTACCTGTAATCTTTGCAACTGAACCTTCAGGTGCCAAGTTTCCATAAAGAATCTGTAAGTGGCCAGTTTCTTTCAAGGGGTTAGACAAAGGTCTGATAATGTCCTGATCATCAGGAAGGCCGGGTAAATCAGCTAAGTTTTCAGCAATGGTGTTACCTGTAACGGTCAAACAATCCCCATGTAATAAACCTTCAGCCAATAAGTATTTCATGACTGCAGGGATCCCGCCGATTTCATGTAAGTCTTGCATTAGGAATTCCCCGGAAGGTTTTAAATTTGCCAATAATGGCGTTTTATCTGCCATCTTTTGGAAATCATCTAAACTCAAGTCAACACCTGATGATCGGGCCATTGCAATCATATGTAAAGTTGCATTGGTAGAGCCCCCTAAAATCATAATAATTCTTAAGGCATTCTCGAACGCTTTTTTGGTCATAATATCTTTTGGTTTAATATCTTTTTCCAGCAGGTTTTTAACTGCATCACCCACTGTTGTTAATTCTCTTTTTTTGTCATCGCTAACCGCCGGGTTCGATGAAGAGTAAGGCAAACTCATGCCTAACGCTTCAATAGCTGAAGACATAGTATTTGCCGTATACATTCCACCACAAGCACCCGGACCCGGGATCGCATTTTGAATTACCCCTTTATAATCTTCATGGGAGATAACACCCTGTAATTTTTTTCCATAAGCTTCGAAAGCAGAAACGATATTCAAGTCTTCACCTTTCCATTTTCCAGCTTTAACCGAACCGCCATAAACCAATATTCCCGGACGATTTAAACGCGACAATGCCATCATTGCACCGGGCATATTTTTATCACATCCTACAATGGCAACAATCGCATCATAAAATTGCGCACTTACAACCGTTTCAATAGAATCAGCAATGATCTCACGAGACACTAAAGAGTACTTCATCCCGGTAGTCCCGTTTGAAATACCATCACTCACTCCGATTGTGTGAAAGATTAATCCCACCAAATCAGCTGCGTTCACACTTTTTTTCACGTCTTTAGCAAATTCGTTTAAGTGCATATTGCATGGATTTCCTTCCCATCCTGTTGAAACAATACCCACTTGCGCTTTTTTCATATCCTCTTCTTTCAAACCAATAGCATAAAGCATGGCCTGTGAAGCCGGTTGTGATTCATCTAACGTCACTGTTTTTGAATACTTATTTATTTCTGACATCTTTATTTTCTCCAAAATATTAATTGCATAAATTCTCTTCGGACAGACCGAAAAAGAGGTGTTTGAAACTAACTCAACGAAACTATTCCCGGGTTATATTTTGCCATTGTCATTGTTCTGCTAAGGTCTGTTTGATAAGTCATTTTTAATTAGATCTGCGGTTCTTAATGCCGATTCGGTAAATAAATCAGACTATGCTTGATCGTTTATATGATTTGATCATGCTCAATTGCTTCTATCAGATTATTTTCTTTCAACTCAATATTTATTGGCTTTATTTCTGCTGTTTTATTCATAATCTAATCCTTATTTTTAGGCATTTGACCTCTATTTTTAGATCACATTTAAAGGCTGTACGAATATGCTTATAATTAATTTTAGTGTTGTCCAACGGGCTTGTGCGCGGCTATGGCGGAAAAGAAATACCGGTAGCTAAAGACACAACTAAGTAGGCGCACATATAAAATAAAACATTTTTAATATATCAATGTGAGAGATGGAAGCAATCTGGATTTATATATTTAAATACTGATGTGTCATCACTTGATTATCTTACCATAATTTACAGAGCCTAAAAGGTTGATCGCACTATGCCGGCTTCTTCGTGATTGCGTGAATAATGGCTGCTAAGTAAATTTGGGCTCTGATTTTTAGTTTTGTAAGAAAGTAATCGCTGGACTTCCATCTAATTGACTAAATATTAATCTTCTTTTCTATTTTATTCAGGCACTGTTTTGAATGATTATGACACAATCTTGTGCAACACAGGTTTACTTGGGTGATACACTTTACTTTATAAGGGTTTAACTTAGGGTTTAACTTAGGGTTTAACTTAGCCACCCATAATTTTTGGCACGGGCTAGCAAAAGCTATTCTCATTTTTTCCCTGTAAATGAGTGTGAGGACGCTTTAAATCGGAGGCATTATTAGATAAAGGTATTCCTTTTTCGCTGATTGATTATCTTGAATTACTGGATTGAACGGGCAGAGTATGGTTATAAAAATAGGTGGCATCTTTATTTATTTTTATTTAGCCAGACGCTTGAAAATGACGTAAAAAATTGTGAAAGAGCCTAAACCTTCTGGGTCAAGTCATCTTCCATCCAATGAAAGACGGTGTTTTCTTTAATAGTCTATGGTTTGATTTTCTATTTTGTAGGAATAGCAGTGCTCTTTTTTACGTCTGCGGATATACATAGCCCGCAGATGTTTAAAACTGATTTCATTCAGGCCATTAAGTAAATAGGCATTGCGGGCTAGTTGGTTCTTAATGTTATAGGGTCTATAGGTGGGATGCGGTGACTTGAGCAGGGCTTGTCATTGTTTTAATTTATCGATTTTAGTTTGTAGCGACATATTTTGTGGAATACGATCGGTTTTTTAGGGCTAAATCGTTAGACTATCAACCATTATTATTGAAATTGTATTCGCGCGTCGGCCTCTGAGAAGTGGCTCAATTAGGTTAATCTCATTTCCGCTGGCTTTCTCCCAATAGCAATGGCTGTGCAAAATTTGATGATTTTACAGCTTGATTGCGAGTGTGTCTTTGTTCATACTTCAGGATAAATCATGCTAATTGTCTTAATATGCAAATACTTATAGCTAGTTTTGACCTTGATATTTATGCGATAAATAGCAACCTGCTCAAGTATTAAGCCTTGAGTTATGCTCTTCTGTCGAGAAAAACACAGCTAAAGATTGTGTACAAAGGATGTTCGAATTTATGAGGTTATCTTCCCTGGAAAAACATATTCAAGAGTTAAACCGTTATCTTAATTTCCACAAGGTTTGCTGGTGGATTATGGATATTGAAAATGAGCCCGATCTCTTTTATTGCAATCAGTATATGGAGGATGTCTTTAACCTTGATAAATCTTTACCCTACCACTCTGTTTCTAATACTTGCCCTATCGCGGGTGATTATCTTAAAAATGTTGAGCTAAAATCATCTCAGCAGGCGAAATTAATATTGGCTGAATATCAGGATTTACTCAATCAAAAAACCGCAGAGTACAAAAATCAATTTCCCTATTTTGATCCAAGAACAAATATCACTCATTACTTTACAAGCAGGGCTAAGATACTTGAGCTTAACGATCAAGGAGAGGTCGCCATAATTTATGGCATTATTGAAGATACCACCGCAATAGTACGCCAGTATCGAAGGATAAAAAAACAACATAAGATGTTCAAAGAATTAAGTGAAACTGATCCATTAACGGGGTTAGGCAACAAACGTTTTTTTATGAAATTACTTGGGTTCAGCTTTGATAAAGCGCAACGAGAGCAGACTGAGCTAGCAGTATTAATGATAGATATCGACTATTTTAAGTTATATAACGACTATTATGGTCACCTGAAGGGTGATCAGTGCTTAAAGCAGGTGGCTAATGCGATTAAAAACTCCTTATCCAGGAAAACGGACATTGTCGCAAGATTTGGCGGAGAGGAATTTATTATCTTTTTTACGGGGGCGAGTGCGCAGCAGACATTACAGTTAGCCGAGTTGATAAAAAATAATGTTGAGTTATGTCAAATTACTCATCCAAAATCACCTGTCTCTGATTATGTTACAGTGAGTATCGGCGCTTATATAAAAATTCCATCGATCGAAAATTATGCAGCAGAAACATTTATTAAATATGCTGATAAAAATTTATATAAGGCGAAATCATTAGGACGTAACAAAACCGTTATTAATGAATCAAGTCTGTAATATCATCCTTATAAATTAAAAAAATGAATGTCATTTTTTTAATTTATTAATGTTATTTCTTAGTGTTATCTAATCTGTTGATGCACAAAATATAAAGATTATTTTGTCATGATTTCAGGAGGTTTTGTTGAAAAATGACTAAAAAGCTATTTTTATCTTAGGTTATTAAGGTGCCGTAATCTACTTAAGCTTAGATTTATGAAAGAACGCTATGTAACAACGCTATGTGAAAATATTACGTAATAACGTGTGTATCTTTTGGTAACGGTGAGCCAGATTTCGGTTGCGTTTTTGTATTAAATAAAGTGTTTCTTCCACTTTTTTTGCCGTTTTAGTAATCGACTCTCTAAGAGCTGTTCTGCAAACATGGGAGGCTCTCTTACTGCTTGTATTAGATAGTTTAAATTGGTTTATAAAAGACATGCAATGCTACAAAAGTTATAATAAAGCAAGGTGTTGTGATTTCTTTTTGAAATGTTCCGTGATTGCCTGACCATTCCTAACAAGAGAAAACACTATGCGTGGAGAGTTTCACCTATTACTGGCAACGCTGCTTGCGGCCATTGGATGGATTGCATCAAAATCAGTGGTTGTGGAGGTGCCTGGAGATGTTTTTATTGCTGCTAGATTTCTGATTGCCAGCCTTATTTTATTTCCTTTTTGCTACCAAAACGTGCTGATTTTAAACGCTAAGCAAGTGATTTCAGCTTGCGCTGTTGGCCTTGTTTTAGCGCTCTCAATGCAGGTCTGGGTGTATGCTGTTTCTATCACTAACAGCCTTTCAGGAGGCGCTTTTATTATGAGCTTAGCCATGATAATTGCACCATTTACTTCATGGCTATTTTTTCAAACAAGACCGAACAAGGCCTTTTGGTTGGCATTACCGGTTGCCATCATAGGAATGATGCTGCTGACGTTGTCTAATGGTTGGCATGTCGAAAAAAGTCAGTGGTATTTCTTACTCGCTTCAGCTTTAGTTTCCGTCTATTTTGTGTTTAATAAAAAAGTGACAAAAGAGGTTAAGCCGTTAGTTTCTATATTTTTACAACTATTCACCGTCGGAATCAGCAGTGCAATTTTTGTCTCCCTGACCCAGCATGCATCTTACGAATTAAGTAACAGCGTTATATGCTGGTTTATTGTGTCTACCATTGTCGCAACCTCACTGCGTTATTTGCTTCAGGCTGTAGGGCAGTATTCAGTGAATATAGAAATCGCTTCATTGATTATGATTTTAGAGCCTATTTGGATATTAATACTCAGTATAACAATGCTCGGTGAGACTGTTGAGCTCCAAAAAATAATGGGTGCCAGTGTTATTTTCTTGTCGTTATTTGTTTATACAAAGCTTTCAAGGCAATAGCCGATTTATTTTTAGTATAATACTTTGATTAATCGACTTGTGCCGAAAATATGCACTTTACAAGCTGCGTGCCTAAAGCATCAATATTTACATTAAAGTGATTTTGAAAATATTAGGGTGAAGCGGCCGTTGATATTACAAGTTTGAATTCAAACGGATCATTAAATGCTGATTGCTTTATTTTTAAAACATCAAAGCAAACAGGAGCAAGGTGTGAATGATTTTATAGCGCTGACTTTGATTTATAACAAGTTCCGGTTAAGGCTGACTTTAGCCTGTCCTGCTGAGCCTAGGGAACGACTTGAAGCACTGGTTAGGCGTTTTTAACTTCTATCCATTGCGCTAGTCTTCTCTCTAAGTGACCAAAAATTCTAAAGTGACGCCGATGAAATTTAAGATCGGTTCTTGCTTTTTGTAGCCGCTCAGCAAGTAGGGCTGCACATGTCTTCTTTATTTCTATTTCTAAGGTGTCTGACGCCAGACTGTCACCTAATAGGTGACAAACAGCTATAAACGGAGCCATGCTATCTTTTCGAAAGTATGCATGTTTACGCAGTAAATTGAGCTGTTCCATATTTGATGACAGTTGGCATACAGCCTTTGTAAAATTCTGATCTAGATGCTGAGCTAATAGCTCTGCCTGCACTTTCGAGATAAAAAACTTAAGCCTTAATGCTTCAAACATGGATGCTCCTGATGGGGGCCTGACGAGGCTATAGAAACTTTCATTTCCAATCTTTTGGCTTAAAAAACAATGGTAATTCATATTTACTTAATATTAAATGGATTGTTATATTTTCAATAATGAGCTGATTAAATTGAGTTGTCGATCTGTTTATTAAGCTGTATCGGCAGGATAACTTACTTATTTAATTGACTATTATATTTCACTCCGGGCGAATAATAATCACTAGATCACAGGTGATTAGTGCAATTAAGTACGTTTTTTGTAAAGCGCATGGGGTCAAAGGGCATTAGCTTTCAAGTCGAAAAAAATCGCATTCCACTTTAGATATTCTGACTGTCAACATGCTTTAGATTAATCAATTCCCTTTGATTTCTTTTAACGAAATAATAATATTTAAGGGATACCTGAAAATCATTAGATAACATCATGATCCCAATTATTCATGTTCACATACCAGTATATTGAAGCGATTATTCTTCAATATTTAATAATTGATATTGGCCATTATGTGGGCCGCCTATATATTCGACCTTTGCCTTAATGCGACTTCCGATGATCACGTATTTAGTGTTTTGAAAGGTAAAACAAGTTATTTCCTGATCTTTTTCAGAAAAACAGGGACCGTAAATACACTCAACGTCTTCTACTTTGAGCTGCATTTCCGTCTTGCCATTAGCTTGTTTTTCTAACCGAATAACTCGTCCAATCAAGATTGATTCATTTGGTGCTGCACTAACATTTGCCATACATATTCCCGATAATATAAAAAACAGACATAGACCAATACCCCAGACTCTATATACCCACTTGACTTCAAGATGCCGGTTAAAAGTTTTAAAATAATCATATTGTTTTAAACAGGACCAATATCGATTATTTCGAGCATATTCATTCATCACTTTCCAATATTGCTTTATAGCATTTAAATTTTACAATTATCAAACCTTATGAACGTAACAAAACCACTTTAATACGATCGCGTAATATCCTATGAATGTTGCTGCTACGTAATTGCTAACACTGCTTTTAACGCAGCTGAAATATTGATTTCCATCATTTTTTGGTGAGTGCTTGATTCATCCAATCAGACTTATTTTCTAAGTGTTAGCTATGACTTTTGTCTTTGGAAAATTATCGGGCTCTAGAGCGGTAACTGCAGAGCCCGATAGTTTAAAACTAACTCTCAGAGGCAAGGCTATCCAGCCGGCTTAGGGTGTGCAGGAGCATCATCAAAGCTGTCCAATGAGCTTACCTCGGTCAAGTCTGGGCTTGGGGATTCAGCATGTCCTATTTGCGACATGTCATCACCCGCGGGTGCAGGAGCATCATCAAAACTGTCCGATGAGCTTATCTCTGTCATATCAGGGCTTGGGGCTTCGCCATATCCTATTTGTGAGATGTCAGCACCTTCTGGTGCAGGAGCGCCATTAAAGTTATCCGATGAGTTTATCTCTGTCATATCAGGACTCGGGGTATCGACTTCAACCGCTTGCTCAATGCTTAAACCTCCAGCACTTGCGCCAGTTTCATTTATATTAATAATGATGGTTTGTGCCATTACAATCTCCTAGTTAAGGTAAAGGTCAGTAATTTGACTGGTGCTATCCTCAATCGTTCCAGAAACTGTTTTACCACTGGCTTTGGCGGTATTTAGGATCATAAACATATTAGTAGAGCCATCATTTGTGCTTGTTTTTATTTTTCTCCAGCCAATAGTGGCAAGATAAGCCCAGCAATTTTGAGAATGAGGCGTTGCGTAAGTGCGTGTTACAGCTTTGTTTGAAAAATTCATTTTATCTCTCCTAGTTCATATAAGCGGTATAGATTTTATCGCCATCAATTTGTACTGAAACATTTCTGTTGAACGCTTGTGCATAGACCAGTAATATAAATACATTGGTAACACCATCGGTTGACAGACCATCTATTTTGCGCCAGCCGGCACCGGCAATGTATGCCCAGGCATTTTTGCTGTGGTAAGTCGCATAAGTTTTGCTAATGGCCACATTATTCTTCCAAACCTTAGCTGTAGCCCCACCAACATTGACATTAGCTGTCACGTTGTCACCGGACTGAGTGATATTGGTTACCGCTATCTTGGAGTCTGCGCCAGCGTAACTTTTGCTGCTTGGCGAAGTGCTATTAGTGAATGAATTGTTAGCAGTACTAGGGTAAGCATCACCCGCGTTTCCGCTATTAATGTTTAAGTTTAGCTCCCTCAGTCCATCACATTGCTTTATGTCTACCAGATAATGGTTTTCGTCGGTGTTATTGATTTTATTGTCATCAATATGCTCAATAATCATACCTTCACCGGGCAAATGTAGATCAAAGCCGCGCTTTTTTCGGTTACTGAGCAAAAAGTACTCTTTACTGCCTGCACTGCCAATGGGCAATTTATAAGCTTGGGCATGATCTGCATAGGGTTGCAGATTGATTGCCTGATCGGCAGAAAAAATAACCGTTGGCGTGATCCAGCCTGCTTTCTCTTTACACCAGGCAGTAGGGTGAGCCGGGGTGTCGCCATTATTATTCCAGCTACCTCCGGCCATTAGATCCCAGCGTCCGGTACCTCGACTGGAGTAGTCGGTATCATATAAGTCAGGCCACCCCATTAGCAGATGCCCAAGTTCGTGTGCCATTACTCCTACTTTTCCATTTTCTGGTGCCATGAAATAACGATCAACGATCACCCCATCGACCGACTTTGGTACTATGCTCCATTTATGTGACCATAAGTCAGTCTTGTTACCAGATTGCTCGCCACCGATGCCAGCGCAGATGATCACTAAGGATTCAACTTTTCCATCGCCGGAATTATCATAATCGGCAAAGTTGACGTGCGATGCCGCTAAATCAATGACGTCCTCGACCAGTTTTTGTGCGTTTTGCGGGTAGCTGCCGAAGCCAAAGTCATTATTGGTATAATAACTTTTTGGCTTGGGCGCACGAAACCAATCTTTAGTTGGGCCACTGCCTGCTACTTCACCTTGTACATCCAGATTATTATAGGAAACTTCGCGGTAGTAATCCCGCATGCTGTTTTTACTTAATGAAAACATGAGATCATTGAAGTGACTTTTGGGTTCAGTGGCTTTTTTGTCAGAGAAGTCCACTAATAAAACCAGTGCTTTACGTACTCCTTTTACAGAAGCAGACTCTAGCGAATTGTTGTGTGAACGGGTTTTTGCCGGACGCCCGGTGATCAAGGTAAATGTTCGCATGTCGAGTAAATCTACCTGATCTATACCAAGAAGACTTCCCTTTAGGAATGCACGTTTAGACTCGTCTATTTTGTTGTGCAGATCTGGAGAGGGGGGCATTATGCATAAGTCATTACACATAGTGATATATCCTTATCAATCAAAATCAACCAATAACTTTTATTTAAATCAGGCATTAAAATCGTTACAGCCTACAAGTAACTTTTTGTAATACACTTTTTTAAAAAAAGTCGCCATTATATTGAAAGGGCTTATAAGCTAACAGTTTACAGACGTCACTTTGCACGAAAATACACCCACCTATCTAAATTAATAAGCACAATATCTACATTCCCGTGTGAAAGAATCTTTACTGTGATGCTTTTTCTGCCAAATTATTAATCAATATTTAATCAACTATAGTTCACTTAATTGTTAATTAGAAATGTTAAGTACCGTGAAATTCGCAAAAAAATATTATATAAAGTCAATGTCGAGTGCTTAAGGATTTTTTAATAAAACTTGAATGATCATATACTTCTTGAACTATTTCTCCCCAAACTGACTTTTAAATCTACAAATATGTGGTGTTATTCGGATCAGTATTTTAATTTTAAACTTATGAATTTTATATATTTTCTTAAAAATCAAATACTTGGACTTTTTTGCACTTTTGTCGCAGACACTGTAGCCTGCTTTTTACTAAATTCTCCTTTAAATAAAAAGCAGGCTACAGTGTCTGCGTAAGGTAAACAGTAATGATAAAATCATTTCGTAAAACCCTGCTTGTGAGTGTCGTTATGTTAGCTTCTGGTTTGGCTGCCACGGCGCAGAGCCATGCAGCGGTCAGTATTATTCAGGGTAAGACTATTATCCCCGCCGGTAATGCAACTTCCGAGAAAGACTTAACCGTCAGGAATAATAAATTGGCCTTTTCGTTAGCGGTTGGCTCTGCGCCTCCTTGGGGTGTAGCGCGTGGTTGTATTGTTGATATTGCCAATGTTAAAAAGGATGGATCCTTAAGTAATGACCGTGTCGCCTTTGCTGATTTCATTCCAAATAACTGGTCAAGCTGGCCGAACACTTATCAAAACGTTGAGATCATTAAAGACAGTAAGGATGAGGCGATAGTTAAGATTACCCGCGATTTTGGTAAGATGGTCATTAGTACTGTTTATAGCCTGGCATCAGACTCTGATCTTATTCATGTTAAAACCACCATGACCAACGAAGGTGAAGCAGTCGCTGATCTGTTATCCGGTTATACATTATGGCCGGATGGTGGTTATAAGTTTGCCGTACCGGGTTATGCGGGTAAAGACGAAGCGGTGGTTGATAATCCGATAGCAGACCGTTTTGTTGGCTATGGCGCGGATTGGGCAATTGCATTGCATGCGCCGTATATGACAGAACTAAAATACAAATCACGGGATCTATATGCAAAACATAGCCTGAAAAAATCACAATCAATGTCCTTTGAAGCTCATTATCAGGTGCTGGCCAGTGGCGACCTTTCGCCGGTGGTTAAGGCTGAGATTGAGCGTAAAAATCTGCAGGCGGGAACGTTGACGGGCAGCGTAAAAACTCAACAGGGTAAGTCTGTCAATCAGCCGGCGGTGGTCGTGCTTAAGGATGACGTGCCATACATTTGGGTAATAGGTCAGAATGGCGAGTATAATATTGATTTGCCTGTGGGAGATTACCAGGTATACGCGGCGGGTAAGGGTTATTCAGACAGTACAAAGCATGACATCACTATCAAAAATAATGAGTCGCAAACACTTTCTTTCGCTGACCTTTTATCCCCGGGCGAAGTCAATATCCAGGTGACGGATGCACAGACAAAGTCTGCATTAGACGCTAAAATTCAGATTGAAAAAGGTAATAAACCGCTGATTGAATTTTTTGGTGCGAAAACATTCTTCACCCAGTTAGACAGTATCGGGCAGGCCAAATTTACCTTGGCCCCCGGTGATTATCAGCTTAAAGTCTCTGCTGGTGATAATTTTTTAGCTAAACCTGTGTTGCTTGATGCCAGCATTGTACCCAATAAAACAACCAACCTGGCCAGCGCAATCCCAGTCAGTACTTATCCAACGCAACAAGGTTGGTACGCGGGTGATCTGCATCATCATGCCGATGTCTTGGAAGGGTTGACGTCACCTGAGTATCTGGTGCGTTCACAACTGGCAGCCGGTCTTAATGTTACTTTTGTGAGTGACCATGACTCAACAAAAAACAATGTGGTTATTAAAGCGCTATCGGATAAGCGTGGTGTACCCTTTATTCCATCGATAGAAATCTCACCGTCGTGGGGACATTTTAATGTCTTCCCTGTTGAGATTGGCGCGCAGTTATCGGTGGATCCGGGTGTGGATGATATTCACAGCATTATTAAAGATGCCCGCCGTATGGGAGCAAGCGTAGTCGCTTCTAACCATCCCTATATTCCTTATGGTTATCTGAGCAGCCTGGAGAAAAATACGGCACCCGGTGGCTTTGATCCAAGCATTGATCTGATCGAGATAAATGCAGTAGTGGATTATAAAAAAGCGATTGAGAAAGCACGTCAGCTATGGTCTGAAGGTTTACCTTACTACTATACTGCCGGTTCTGACACACATGATGTCTGGAATCAAACAACCGGTCTTAACCGTATGTTTGTCTATACAGGGAGTAAACCAAACGCTAAAGCATTTGCTCAGGCAATGAAAAATGGCCGTGCTTATGTGTCATTTGGCCCCGTAATATACCCACAAGACGTTATGTTTGGCGACACCATAAAGCTGGCTAAAAATCAGCAGAAATCAATCAATTTTGACCTGCTATCGGTTAATGGGCTTAAGTCGGTGCAGTTAATCGGCAATGATGGTGTGATCAGTGAGCAGACGCTATCGGGCGATAAGGTATCGGTCGTATTTGATCTGCCACAAAAATCAGGCTGGGTAAGTTTAGTCGTAGAAGATAAGAAGGAAAAGAAAGCTTTTTCAAACCCAATATGGCTGAAAATGGTTGATAAAGCACAATTCTGAGGGTTCAGTCGCATTCGAATAGTTTTAAAGCGCACTAAGCAGAAAGTTGAAGTGTTCTGAAGAGGATAAAAAAAAACGGGGTTTATGTGCAAACATGACCCCATTTTTCGATCTTTGTAGCGTATTTTTTAGTTAAGAGATGGGCTTTAGGATAATATATTCAAGTGCTTTTTATTATCCCCACGGCGCAGTGATCTGCGCCGTAGGGAGCTATGCTCAAAAATCAGATCAGATCGAAACGATCAGCGTTCATCACCTTAGTCCATGCAGATACAAAGTCCTGCACAAATTTTTCCTTGTTGTCATCCTGTGCATAAACTTCGGCATAGGCGCGCAGGATCGAATTCGAACCAAAGACTAAATCAACTCGTGTTGCTGTCCATTTGACCTTATCTGTCTTACGGTCGCGGATTTCATAAAGATTATTACCGGTCGGCTTCCAGGTGTAATTCATGTCCGTGAGGTTAACAAAGAAGTCGTTGCTGAGTGTGCCTTCATGCTCGGTCAACACACCGTGCTTAGTGCCACCTTGGTTAGTACCAATCACCCGCATACCCCCAATCAGTACGGTCATTTCATGCGCGGTTAGTCCCATCAGTTGCGTACGGTCAAGCATCAGCTCTTCAGCGCTCACGGCGTAGTCCTGCTTAAGCCAGTTGCGATAGCCATCATGAATAGGTTCCAGTACGTCAAAAGAATCCAGATCCGTCATCTCATCTGTTGCATCTCCGCGCCCGGAGGAGAACGGCACCGTCAGATCAAAACCAGCGGCTTTTGCGGCCTGTTCAATACCGACGTTACCTGCCAGCACAATCACATCAGCAACACTTGCTTTGCTTCCGGCCGCTATGCCTTCAAGCACCGCCAGCACTTTACTTAGACGTGCTGGCTCATTACCTTTCCAGTCTTTTTGCGGGGCGAGACGAATGCGTGCTCCGTTAGCACCACCGCGCTTGTCCGAACCACGGAAGGTTCTGGCACTGTCCCATGCGGTCGATACCATTTCGCTTACGCTGAGATCACTGGCAGCTATTTTGTCTTTCACCGCCTGAATATCATAATCAGTGCTTCCTGCAGGAACCGGATCTTGCCAGATCTGCTCTTCTTGCGGTACATCAGGGCCGATATAACGCACCTTTGGTCCCATATCACGATGGGTCAGCTTGAACCATGCTCGTGCGAAGACCTCGGAGAAATAATCCTGATCCTGGTGGAAACGATCTGATATCTTCCGATACTCCGGATCCATCTTCATCGCCATGTCGGCATCGGTCATGATAGGCGTTAAGCGAATAGAGGCGTCTTCAACATCCACCGGCCTGTGTTCTTCCTTAATATTAATAGGTTCCCATTGCCAAGCACCGGCCGGGCTTTTTTTCAGTTCCCACTCATAATTTAGCAACAGTTGAAAATAGCCGTTATCCCATTGGGTAGGGTTTGTCGTCCATGCGCCTTCAATACCACTGGATACAGTATCGCGGCCAATACCACGCTTGGTTTTATTTAACCAGCCAAAGCCCTGATCTTCAATTTCAGCACCTTCAGGTTCTGCGCCGAGCTGATCGGCATCGCCATTACCATGACATTTACCCACCGTGTGACCCCCAGCGGTGAGCGCGACGGTTTCCTCATCGTTCATCGCCATTCGCTCAAAGGTGACTCGAATATCATGAGCTGTCTTAAGCGGATCGGGATTACCGTCCACACCTTCGGGGTTAACGTAAATCAATCCCATCATTACTGCGGCCAGCGGATTTTCCAGATCGCGCTCACCGGAATAACGGCTTCCTTCGCTGCCGCTAGGCGCAAGCCACTCTTTTTCTGAGCCCCAGTAGGTGTCCTTTTCGGGATGCCAGATATCTTCACGGCCAAAGGCAAAACCAAAGGTTTTTAAGCCCATAGATTCATAAGCTATAGTGCCCGCATAGGCAATTAAATCGGCCCAGCTGAGCTTGTTGCCATATTTTTTCTTGATTGGCCAGAGCAGACGACGCGCCTTGTCCAGGTTTACGTTATCCGGCCAGGAGTTGATCGGTGCAAAACGCTGGTTGCCGGTACCGGCACCTCCTCGTCCATCGGCAATACGATAAGTCCCAGCGGCATGCCAGGACAGGCGGATCATAAGACCACCGTAGTGCCCCCAGTCCGCCAGCCACCAGTCCTGACTCTCGGTCATCAGTGCGTGCATATCTTTCTTGAGCGCTGCTACGTCAAGCTTCTTGACCATTTCCCGATAGTTAAAGTCCGGCCCCATCGGATTAGTCTTACTATCGTGTTGATGAAGAATGTCGAGGTTCAGGGCCTTCGGCCACCATTCCATGTTCGATATGCTAACTTCTGTTGCACCGCCGTGCATCACTGGACATTTACCGCCAGTATTTGTCGCATTTTTGCTCATATTCATTTTCCTTGTGTGGGGTGATATACATGAATCTTAGTTAATGGCACAACATGATTACTTAAAGTAACCACTTTGGATTACAATTCGTCTTGTCAAAACACAATTGTGACAGAGCTGCCTGTTATCAGACTTCCTAGGCACAGAGCTGGACATACGTAATTAACTGTACTTTATACGAAAATATATAACATTATGATTTTAAATATTGTTTTTAAATCATGTTTTTTAAACGACAGTGAAATTTCATTATTCCGGGTTGAAGTTAGCACTTAGCAATTAACCTAAAAGGTTTGGCTACCGATACTTTTTTGAACAAAAAAGCAGGGAATTCCCTGCTTTTTTAATTCTAGCCTATCAGCTTAAAATTTCGTTGATAGTAATGTAATTACCTACACGCTCAGTCATCTGCTCAGCAGCGGTATTTACCGGCAGTGTTTTTTTACCGAGTCTCCAACTGCAGGGCAAAATTCGCCAGTTGCAGTTGCATGCTGCCATACTTCAATTTGAGGTAAGAATTCATTCAGATTACGACTCACTTACCTTCGTAATAATCACTAGAAACCATTGTATAATGACCTTTTTGAGTCATACGCTTCCATTTTAAATTCTAGCATTTCACTGCAGATCATTGTTTAACTGATTTTTTTTCTTCTTTTTGTAGTCGAAAAGATTTTATACCTGTTTATATACTCTACGTATATTTGATCATTCTAATTTAAATGTAAAATAATTAATTCCTATTGATCTGATAGGAAAAAACATGGATATTTTGAAAATAGGATCGCATAAAACATTAAGCCCCTTTATTTGTAATCTCTATAGTTCAAAATATAGGGTGAACTTTAATGCATTAATAATAGGCAAAATTTGATTGGCTAAATAGAACGAAGCGAAATAACCCGCCATATTTTGTCCTTGTTAATTAATTTTTTTATGCAATTTGTTACGATGCTCTCGCCATTATTTAACAAGCATCTCTTGTCTAAGGAAAATTATTTCACATACATAGACTGAATACTCAAAAGTATTCCAGTTATAAAGCGTAGTTCAAATAACTGCTGAGCAGGTTTGTATGTAAGTCATGTTGAAAAACCCCTACAAGCAAAGGCAAAAACAACAAACTTAATAACGCTATTACTTATTTCAACAGTCTGGAAAGTTTTATGATGTAATAGCCCCGTCATCGCTATATGATTATAAGTAATTGATACTTAATGACAACGTAGGTATAATATTTACTCGTTAAAAATCCTGTCGATCAAATGTTGATTGAATTTTCGACGTTTCTAAGTGCGATTGATATCACCGCGGGCTTGCTGGTTGATTTCTCTGTTCGCTCTTCAATTTTTAGTAAATTAAATGCCGTTAATGACGCGTTCACTTGCCTGTTAATCGCTTTAATACCAACCTAGCCCATCTGTTTTACGATCCGATTTACTGATAAAGTGGATATCAATCGCTGCAATTTATTTTATATTAAATGGAGCACTAGAAGCGGGATATTCCTTATAAATCAATCATTTGTTATGGTGCACCAGTACTTAATAGTCGTCAGGGACGCAAGAAAGGCATTATTCTACTCAATTATTTTGGCAATATTCTGATACAGAATTTTCGTACAATAATCAAGGGCTAGGAAATACACTATGGGTGATAAAAAAACACAAAGTATCTACGTTTATAAAATTTTGATCACCGCTGGCTTGGTGGCCTGTCTGGTACTTGTACTGCTCATCTTTGGTAGTTACATGGTTGCAGATGGCGTTATTAAGACCAACCAAAAAAACAGTGCTTTGATCAATGTCAGTGGTCGACAGCGTATGCTTTCTCAGAGCATTGCCGATATCAGCAGTAATCTTATAAGTTATCCTGAAGAACGACAAAACTTACGTCACAGACTATTGGAAGTGTGCAATTTAATAGAAAAGTCCCACCAGAGTCTGCTTTATGGGGATCAAGCTATAGGATTATTCGGTGACCCCTCGAGTGAGATCAAGCGGATGATGTTTGAACCACCACATAGTGTGGATAAGGGCGTGAGTGATTATATTGAGGCTGCCCGTTCCTTGATTAATACTTCTGACAACAAGTTAACCATCGCTAATCCAGACATTCGCTATATTCATGCTAGCAGTGGAGTATTGCTTAATAACTTAAATGATATAACTAATCAGTATCAGCGTGAAGGCGAGGCTGGTCTGGCCGACCTACGCGATCAGCAGAAAATTATTATGGCCACGCAGATTTCAGTCATCTTGCTGCTCACTCTGCTTATCTTTTTGCCATTGGTGCGCCGAGTGCATCGCGAGATACTTAAAGCTGTCATGTCAGAAAAACACTTATCTAGCGTTATAGATCATATGTTGGATGGTCTGATTACTATCGATGCGCAGTGCATAGTGCAAAGTTTCAATCCTGCCGCTGAACGCATCTTTGGCTATAAAAGCGAAGAGGTGGTGGGCGGCAGCGTCAATATCTTAATGCCGGAACCTGATTATAGCGAGCACAATGATTATCTTAAACGCCATCTGGATACGGGAATAACGAATACTACCGGCATCAGTCGCAAGGTGGTGGGTAAACGTAAGGATGGCAGTACTTTTCCACTTGATTTGTCTATCAATGAAATGCATCTTAGTGAAACACACCGGTTCTTTTGTACGGTGCGTGATATCAGCGTGCGTCAACAACACGAACAACAACTGATTGCTGCCAAGGAAACAGCAGAACAAGTTAGTCAAGCCAAGGATTCATTCCTTGCCACTATGAGTCATGAGATACGTACTCCTCTTGCCGGAATGCTGGGCATGCTCGAGGTGCTTTCTATGTCGCCGCTTGATCACGAGCAGGAGCCAATACTGAAAGCAGCGTGGGACTCTGCCAGAAATCTGTTACGAATTGTCAACGACATTCTCGATTGGTCAAAAATTCAAGATGGAAAATTAATCCTTTCTCCACAATCGACCTCAATTCCCATGCTGCTACAAGAGGTGGTCAATACCTATTCACATGTCGCCAGTGCTAAAAATTTGAAGTTGTGGCAGCATGCCGATTCCCAACTCAGCGCTGCGCATATTGTCGACCCGCTTCGCCTTTCGCAGGTACTGAACAACTTTGTCAGCAATGCGCTCAAATTTACCGAACAAGGAGAAATCGAGCTGTGCGCTGAACTCTTAGAGCAACTTGAGAGCGGTGAGCGGATACGTTTTTTTGTCAAGGACACCGGTGTGGGCATCCCCAAGATTGTTCAGCCAAAATTGTTTGAACGCTTCCAACAGGAGAGTGCAGATACCGCCCGCCAATATGGTGGAACTGGACTAGGACTGTCGATCTGTCTGCATCTGGCAGAATTTCTGGATGGGAAGATCGAACTGGTCAGTGAGCCAGGGCTGGGTGCCATTTTTAGCATTACCGTGATTCTGCCCATTTCTGCGGCGCCCGGCGAGGCATTACCAACGCCAGTCCCTGTCGTTGAGCAGAAGAAGATAAGGCCACTGTTTGACAACCGCGAGGATGCACCGATGATATTGGCGGTAGATGATCATCCTATCAATCGCGACCTGCTGGCGCGCCAGATCACGTTGCTTGGTTTACGAGTTGAGACGGCTGAGGATGGGCTGGTCGCATTGTCAAAGTGGAGGGCAGGGCACTTTGCGCTGGTTATCACTGACTGTCATATGCCGGAAATGGATGGTTATTCCTTTGCACGAGCGGTTCGCAAGATAGAAATGGAGGAAATACTTCCACGCACCCCAATCATTGCGTGGACGGCCAATGCGCGCATTGAGGAAGGGCAGTTTTGTGAGGATGCCGGGATGGATGGACTATTGGTCAAACTTAGCGGTATGACACTATTAAAAACGATGCTGGCCAAGTGGCTGTCGATCCCTGCACCAGAGAAGAATCAATTCACCGCTTATGCTGGCGGTGAGACTAAAGGCCCTATCGATTATGCCGAGCTTAGCAAGGTTGTGCCGGACAGCGCCGAGCAGATTCAAGTGCTGTATGATTTTCAGCAATACATTAGCGCTGACCGCGGCAAATTGATTGAGATGTTAGTGCAGGGTGATCCTCTCAGTGTGCAGTATACCGCCCACCGCATTAAAGGTAGTTGCCTGATGGTGGGCGCCACCGAGATGGCAAGTGCGTATGCAACGATCGAACAGACTGCAATGGAAGGAAATATAGACGGTGCACGAACAAGAATGACCGAACTGCATGATGCATTCGAACGATTTGATAGCTATTTGGCTACATTAACAGACTCGAAAGGAGAGGCGGATGAAAGCGAGTGAACTTAATATTCTGGTTGTAGAGGACGATAGCTTTCAACGGCGGATGGTTGTCAACATGTTGCGTTCTGTGGGTGTGACTGCAATCTGCGATGCAGAAAATGGCAGGCAGGCGCTTAATCTGCTGCATGAGTCAGATGCCAGGCCAGTGGATATTGTTATTTGTGATATGGATATGCCGGAAATGGATGGCATGGAATTTTTGCGACATTTAGGTCAGGAAAAAGTGGCAACCTCGATCATTATACTCAGTCAGCTGGACCGCGCATTGCTGGCTTCAGTGGCAAAGATGTCACTCGCTTATGATATTCGTCTTATCGGTGTTGTAGAGAAACCGATCACCGTTGCACAACTTGAATTACTGATTTCTAAATCTATGTTGTCTACGGAAGTTAAATTGCAGCAAGCAGTGACCGATACTAACATGGTGCACCTGTTTTCAGTCTTGATGAAATAATGATCGGTGTGCGCGCGAAACAATTTGAGCCATTTTTTCAGCCAAAAGTAGATTTTAAAACGGGTCGTATTATCGGTGCTGAGGCGCTGGCGCGGTGGCTACATTCAGAGCACGGGGTGATCACGCCTTATGCATTTATCCATTTGCTTGAACAGAGCAGCGAGATAGACGAACTGACATTTCTGATGCTGGAGAAAGCGACGGTTGCGTGCCATTTATTACAGGATCAGGGTTATGGGATGACAATTTCGGTCAATCTATCATTGACCTCACTCAGCGATATTACGCTGGCAAAAAGAATTACTCAGGTGGTGCGGGATGCCGGCGTTGATCCGACTAAAATCATTCTTGAAATCACCGAGTCAGCAGCGATGACCGAGGTTGCCCCTGCCTTGGAAAATTTGGCAAGATTGCGCATGCACGGTTTCGGTCTTTCTATCGACGACTACGGCACGGGCTACGCCAGCATGCAGCAGCTCACGCGGATTGCCTTCAATGAACTAAAAATAGACCAGTCTTTTGTGAAGGACGTCGCCACTAATCAGTCGCTACGAATCATCGTTGAGTCGAGCATCAACATGGCGCGAAAGCTACTTGTTAATAGCACTGCCGAGGGTGTGGAGACACAGGAGGATTGGGATACAATGAAGAGCATTGGGTGTGATACAGCGCAGGGTTATTTTATCGCTAAGCCAATGAATTTAAATGCATTTATTGAATTTTGTGCGGAATATTCAGCCTGAAAAAGTGGTTTTGAACATGACAAAAAAGCGAGCAATCAGAGTTCTTTTTTGTATTTACCTGTGAGATAGTAATCTGTTCCATTAAATTCGACTCAGTTATGCTCGCTTTTCCCCGAATATAATCATCAGTAGTGCCTAAGTTAATTTAGTCACTTATTTTTAGTTTCTAAGGCGCCTTATTAATTAAACTGAGCCACTGTACTGTTACCTCTACTGCCAATAATATTTTCTTGGAGTTCGAGTCACTAACCATAAACAATACAATAGACATTGGATTCCTAAATATTACTCTGTAGTTTTCAACGAAATGCTAATTTTTGTAGCCGTTTGAAAAGTGAAAAATAAGGCAGCTAATGCTCAGTTCATTCTTATTAAAATCACTTTTATATAAGAAGTTGTCCAAACTATGCTGCCCAAACCATGCCACACAAGTGAGCTCTCATCTTCTTAGCTAAATAAGTTCATTCTTGGGTATCTGTATCCAACATATCGTTTAACATATCTATCATCTCCGGTAAGGGGCTGGTCAACTTGGCTTTACAAGTCTGCTCCTTTAGGGGCGGTATAATTGACTATTAATATTGTTTTCACTTGTATTTCTAACCCTAAAAATAATCTTTACTTACTTGGTAAGTGTACCATACTCTTTGTAAGGCCCTCTAGGTTCTATAGGCTCTATAGGGTGTTACTTAACAATAATCCTATTCGGATTTTATCTGAAATAAGATGATTGTTGTTATCAATACTGAGTTTTTATTTTAAACCGTATTGGAGTGCACCAGCAGAGCATTCGATTTGCGTTAATGTTAAATGCGAGGAAAGTATTATGGCTATTTCAAATTATTCCCCAGGACAGGAACTTTCAAGTATCGATTTTCAAAGCATGATCGGAGGGCCGCTGGGCGCGATAGTAGATGCGCAGGCTCAGGCGGCTCTTTCAACCGTTGATTTTATAAAATCAGTCGGCTTTACGCCGGATTCTGAGGATGAGACAACGGGTGAAGTGACGCCTGGAACACCCGTTTACGTTAATTTTAAATATCCTAAAATGGTCTCGCCCTATGAAGCGGCTATCAAAGGTAGAATTACAGGTATTGCCGTTACTAATGGGGGCTCTGGTTATACCGAAGGTGCTGCAGTGACTATTGCAGGCGTCGGGACTGATGCCAGAGCAACAGCGACAGTTAATGGCAGTGGTGCAGTAACAGCGATTAATGTGACCAATGCTGGCAGTGGTTATGATGGAAGTACTACCGTTTCTGTTGCTGGTGGTACAGGACTTGCGGTAACTGTTACAACTGAAGATAAAGATGCGGTGCCGGCTGTCTTTGCTGAGATGCAGTTGGAAGTGCCTATTTTAACAATGTTACCCATTCCGTTTATTAGAGTTGAAGAGGGGGAAATTAATTTCAATGCGAAAATAACGTCGATGGAGTTTACAAATGTTGGTTCTGAGTTTAAAGGATCGACGAGTTTTGGATATAACTCCAGTACATCGGGGAGTGCGAGCGGCGGCTCTGGGGTGATCACATCACTTTTTGCAAAATCCAGTGCTCAAGTTAAATATAGTTCATCGGTTAACTTCAAGGTTAATGCTTCTTATCAAAGAACTAGCAGACAGGGCAGTAAAGTTGATAAAACCTATCAACTTGGTGTGAAGATTAAGATTTCCCAGGATGAAATACCAGCAGGTATGGAAAAACTATTGGGTATTTTGGAAGATGCAATAGTTGCTCAACCAACAGGAAATTAAAGATGGGTCATTATGAAAACCCGAGAGCCGAGTTTTCATCATAAATGCCTGATCCAGATAATGGCCGAATGTGCGTCATTTATCTGGGTTAGGCATTTTAAAACTACAAGGAAATAGTATGCCAACGTTAAAAGATTATTTAGGCTCTCTGGTAAAAGATTTGAACTATGCACGGGTCATCGCCGATGTGGAGTCTGCCAATATTGCCAAGATGTACGCTGAAGATGAGTTGTTAAAGCATTTTTCCATTCCCAGAATGAAGATAGATGATACTGAGTTGACTATCCCTATTGCTATCGATGAACTGGAAATGACTGTTGAGAAAGATTATCAACCCATTGATAATACATTATTTTATGCCATTACGTATGCAGAGGTGAAAAATATTTTTAAAGTGTCGAGCTTTAACAGGGAGATTTCAACATCTTTAAGAAAATCAATTTATTTGCAAATTGATAGTTTGGAAAAATCAATAAAAAGTGGCGCAGAGATAAAAATATCGTTGGAGAGTTTTAGTGAAACGGTGTCTGATATTGCAATAGAAACGATCATCAGTGATAAAAAAGGGCGTGTTATTTTTGATGAAACGCTTAAAAAAAATAATATGAATGATGAGAAAATCAAAGAAAAACTCATGATGAATTTGGTAAAACAGCTTCAACCGGCAATAAAAAAAAGAGCAGTAGCTGGAAAAATTGAAAGTGCCAAAATAACGGTTGAGAGTGATAAACTGAGAGAAAAAAAGCCGGAAACTCTGCTTTATATTAAGATGAAGATTACTGAAGAGAGTATGGAGTGGCAGGTGATGGAAGATGCTGATGGTAATATAGTCTCCAAATTGATGGTAGAGTAATTATGAAATACTCCTACATCGACGCGTATGAGGATTTGCTAAAGCAATGTTTATTTATCCCTGATCTGGTCACAAAATCAGCCAATAAAGAGTTGCGTTTTCTTGGCGATTTTAATCAATGGTTGCTTGATACTGAAGAGGTAATGAAAAAATATAATATTTCTAAGTGTGCAGAAATAGCGGGTTTACGTAGCAAAATTATTGCTGCCTCTTACGCCACTGATCCCAAAATATCTAAAAAGAAACGGCAACTGTCCGTTGCAACTTCTATTATTTATGAAGCTCAGAATACGGTATTAAGTGTTTTAGAACCGATGGAAGGGCGTATAGCAGAAGCAAGAAATGCTATACGGCAGTTGTTAGGCGTCGCCTACCAGTCAAATATGACAAATCGGCACATGAATTTTAATCAGATGATCCGGAAACTGTGGGCTGATTTTTCAGCTCATGAGCAATTAAAAGGTGCGATTGCGAGCATCTTGGTTCTGGTAAACCAATCTGATGCTTTGAGAATGTTGGCGGAGGAGATAGATATGTCTATGCTTGGAAGGTAAAAAACCGGGTATTTAACTCTTTTATTACTTTAAAGCATTGGCTGATAAAATTTTTATTAGAGCATAAAAAGCAAAGGTTTCTGCTTCCAAGTGCCTTAAACAGTGAGAATTTAAGCTATTGCTACGCTCGCCTTTTCCAGTAGCGAGCATGAGGTTGGTCATAACTGTTGAGACTAATAAGCTGAGTTATCAAATCCTGCCTATTAATGTGCAGGGCACCAGCATTGCCAAGTGAGCAATAAGGTCAAGGAAACTTTCTTGAAAAACACCGTATTTCGACTCACTAATGAGGTTTTCTCAGTAAAACCACATCATTTCCAATGAATTCTAATTTAAGCTTGTCACGCTCTGCCAGATAGCGAAAAGTCGCCCGGCTAAAAAAGCAGACATGGGTAGGGTCATTCTTATAGTGCCAGCGCGAAAATGCTTCAAGGTCTATCACCTGTTTCGTCATTATTCCTATCCAACCACCCGGCTTAACTAAATTTAACCATTGTGACCATATATTTTTAGGATCATAAAGGTGTTCTATCACCTCTGTCGCAGTCACAAAATCATAGGTTTTTTCCAGCACATCGGTATCGGGTTGATAGTAAATATCGTATAGCGCAATATTGTGTCCAGCTTCGCGCAGCATATGTGCCAATGCAGGCCCCGGTCCGCAGCCAAAATCCAATCCTGCAGTGTCTGAATCTATCCTTTCAAGAAGAGGCAAGGATAAGCGTGATAAAAAGTGCCGATACCCCTGATCATCTGGGTCATTCTCATGCTGATCATAATGGGCTTTCTCACTTACTGCATTGAGCCTCTGCTCCTCGGGTACAAAGACCAACTCACAGCGGGAACACTGGAAATAGCAGCGATTCTTGTCTTCAAAATAGAACTGAGTCTGATTTGATGAACATAAGGGACAAAGATGCATAAAGACTTCCTGTTATTTAAAATGTGTAAAGTGGCCTTAAGATAAAATTTAAGTGACAACTCTCTTGGAAAACACCCATGCCCGCATCTTGCCGTTTGCGCGCACTAATAGCTGACGCTCAAATTCTCTCGTGAGTAAGCCAAAATAGGCCTGTTTTGACGGCGATAAAATTAACTAATTTGATACTCTATTACAAGATACTTCACAAATTAGTTGAGTCTTAATCCGGAGGTTAATAGCGGCTGAAAATATCGGCGTTATTTATGAGCAGTTTATCTAAAAACTTGCCCTATTATTGCTAAGCAGTATCAACAATCAATAACCTTGCTCACTGTCGACGGCATCGGGAATGATATTTGTTGCTCGATAGTTTTTTATATTTTCAGCCACAATACCAGCTGCGCTATTGATATCTGTTGGCCCCGAAATATGCGGCAAAACGGTGATGTTTGAATGTTGCCAAATCTTGCTTGTAACGGGCAATGGCTCCTGGTCAAAAACATCCAGTACAGCATGTGCAATATGTGACTCATCCAATAGTGCTAATAACGCTTTAGTATCGACGACTGCCGCGCGTGAGAAATTTATAAAGCGGCTTCCTTTAGGTAAATTCTTTAATAAATTATCATCAATAAGGTGGTGGGTAGTGGGGGTTAAAGGCAGTAAATTGATCAAAATATCGGTTTTACGTAGCATTGACTGCAAGCCGGATTTTCCGGTGAAATGGTGACCGCTGGTAAGTTTTTTTGCGCTGCGGCTCCAACAACAAACAGGGTAACCATGCCGATTTAAGATATTGACCGCTGCCATGCTCAAAGTACCCGCACCCAATATTGAAACACGTGTTTCTTGAGGACTTTTATAGGGGATTGGCTGCCATTTTTTTTGTGCTTGCTGCAGGGTGTATTCAGGCATATTGCGCTGTAAATAGAGTGTCCATGCGAGTACCGCTTCAGCCATTGTTTGTGTAAGGTGCGGATCATTTAATTTAACCAGCTTTATTTTATCCAGAGGTAATGTGGTGATCAACTTTTCAACACCAACCCATAAGCTTTGAATCCAGATTAAATTGGGAAATCGTGCAACAACTTTCGGATCAGGATTGGCCACTATTGCAATATCAATCTGTTGTGCCTGAACAGCTGTTATCTGATCGGGTAAAAGAATTTTTTCATTGTGTAATCTTTTCTGTAATACCGCTAACCATTGTTGCTCAATTTGTGCATCCATATTGGTGATCAGTACAATATATTTCATTAATTAACAACCTCGTTATTTTAAAAAAGCGTAATATCAAAAGTCTAAAGCAACCACTTTATCTATACATAATGGGCTGTACAACGATTATCATTACAATAGAATCTAACCCTACAGCAAGTCGCTCTAGTGTATTAGTTGAATATACCGGAGTGCAACAATGAAATGGGCAAAGGCGCTCTATCTTGCTAAAAAATGCCGTAACCGGGTTGAAAAAGCAAGGTAGGCTTTCGTCTTTCCTGTGTATTCAAGCCAAAATAATGTGGTTAAGTTAATTTAGTGATTACACTTTGGGTTTATGGTGCGTAATGGTAGTGAATTCGATATAGCGGTGACGGCTAATACTGCATCAATAGTTAAATGACCCACGCCATGTATTTTAGAATGAGTAGATTGCTGAGGATTTTGTGGCTTTTATCTTTGGAATTAGCGCTCATCGATATCAATATGGATGCACAATAAGAGAGTGATCATAAGATGAGCTGTTGCAGTGCAGTCGCACACTTTCAAAGCCAAATGGATCTTTCTCTAAGAGAAAATATGGATACTGTGTTGGCAAACCTATATTTGTGCTCTTGGAACCAGCGTCCTTTAAATATATTGATCAACAAACAAGTCTTCGATAATCATGCTGAAATTAATGGCGGCCATCTAAGTGGCAGTACCTTTATGTCGTATAAAAAAGGGGGGTTATCCGTGGCGTAGATTAAAATTTTAACGTCTCCAATTTACGATGCAGTAAAGAATGGATAGTACAACATTACGGCTTTGCAGGCTGGCCAAAAAAATTCAAACAGCCCCAATATGCGACACCTTAGAAGCTCTTATAAATTGAGCTGAAATAGGTACTATTTAATTAATTCACACTTCTTTATATAACAAATTAGATACAGTAATCCATAAGTAGATCAAAAATAGTGACGTATTAGTCAGATTTTGATTTACCACGTAAAACCGATATTACGCAGGCTACTACAACAAATGCCAGAGACATATTTAATGCCATCTCAACTGTTTTTATAAGTATTGGGTTCTGCTCTGGTGTAAACTGAGCATTACCCAGATAGAAATGTACCATAAGATTCACTAGACTCATTCCCAAAAGATTGCCTATGGTTCGCGCAAGATTCATCGATGCTGAAGCCGCACCCACCTCATGACTCTTAGCCGCGCCCATAATAGCGTTATTATTGGGAGTAGAAAACAAACCAAAGCCGATCCCAATCAATAGAAACGAACTGGTAATATAAGTCACACTGGTTTGGGTGTTCATACAGCTCAACACCAACAGCCCACAAGCAACAATCACACAACCAAGGGTTGTTAGCACCCGAGGCTGAAATCTATCGGCCAGCCTGCCAGACAAGGGTGCCATTATCGCCATCGACAATGCCTGAACCAATATAACCTGCCCGGCATGTGAAGGACTGAGGCCTTTTACATATTGCAAATATAAACTCATTAAAAATATCAGCGGAAAATTACTGGCATACATAAACAATGATGTGGTTAATGACATGGAAAACAGCCGATTTTCACGGAACATTTGTACACGGATAAGCGGCCTGCGACTGCGACTCTGATGTAAAATAAAAAGTGCCAAACTGATAGCCGATAGCCCAAGCAGCACAAGCCCTAAACTGTTATATATGATACTTAACCCATATACCAACGATGATGCAAACACAGCAAAAATAAATGTTCCCCACCAGTCATATTGGGTTTTTTTATCATTCTTCCATTCACCTGACAAGCGCATTTTAATTAACAATAAAAGTGCAATTACGATAGGTACCTGAAATAGAAATACCGAACGCCAGCCCCATAATTCAGTTAGCCACCCCCCCACTGCTGGTGCAACAGTTAATCCAACATAAATACATGCAGCAGCTATACCAAGAGCGGCACCTCGTTTATGGGAAGGCGTAACCGATGTAATAATCGCTATACCCGGACCAAAAATCATTGCCGACGCAGCACCTTGTACAAATCGCCAAAACAGCACCCATTCGATACTGGTGCCAAGTCCACACATAAGAGAGGAAAATGCATTTAAGGTCAGGCCATAGGCATAGATCCGCTTTCTTCCGTAGTTGTCTGCCAACTTGCTAGCAGGCAGCATAAATATCACACTGCTCAATATAAACAGTGTGGGTAGCCACGAAACCATCTTGGCATTGGCCTGTAAATCAGATGCTAAATCTGGGATAGCGATGTTCACAGAGGCCATTCCCATAGGCCCAATAATGGAACCGAGACAAACAATTATTAATGCAAATTTGGCAACAGCAGCATTTTCAGTAGAAGTTTCTGGCAAAATGGGGAAAGCCTTATGACGAAGTTAAATTTCAATCATACCCAAGAAAGAGCCCAAGTACAGGTATTAATTTATTGATATCAATAAAGTGAATCGATGCTTATTTCACTGTTTCACTGTGATTTTTTTACCGCTAGACAATAAATGCAATCACTCTTTTAACCCACTGCATGTAATCTAAGCAGGTATCACCAAATTCTTTGCTTAAGCCTTTTTCTTCAAAATACAAACCGTTAAATACTAATACCAACTGCAAAAACTAAGTGACTGGCTGTTGACATTGGTACGGCCCACACTAGAATAAGTATCGCGGTCTGAACAGGATGGCGAACTATCTTATAAAACCCTGGCATTTTAAATGTAGCAGCAGGAGCGGACTTATCTTGCGTAGGATCAAAGGGTTGGCGCAGAGTAAATAATTCAAAATGATTGATCATAAATGTTACCACCCGCGCACCATAACAAATCAATAAAGCATCCTATTTTTTTGATTAAATTCATCCATATTTACAGTTAGTTGATTTTTTTTGGAAAAATCTCAGATGCAAAAGTGCCTGTTTTAGGGAATAACGCTAACGACTCCTCGGAAATAACAAACTATAACTTTTTCAATAGAATAATTGAGTACCATAGAAATAGGCTGGGATTTTAGAAAAAGAAGGGGGTTCATCATCCTTTTCTGTTGAAAAATAACCCTTTCCTGTTTTCTAAATGTACGGACATTTTATTAACCTTAAATAAAAACAGCGCGTTGGTCTATCGGATATCTTTATTATTGCTGTTGAGTGAACTTTCACATTACGGAATTTTGAAATGAGGTTGCTTTTGGGGATTAATCGTCCAATCACTTTTCCTTATACAAAGGCAGTTCAATTAGATTACAGCGCAATATTTGAGTAAATAAACTACCTGGTTTTCACCCTCAAACCTGCTTAAAAAACCACAAATTTGTGACCGACATTACTCGCCACTACAGACCCGCTTATCCAATTAATAGTCAGAACGACTATTGTTCAGAACAGTAATCAAAGGTCTAAAAAATGGGTCTTTAGCCAGGTTGTATGACTCAAATCCACCCTTGTAGTAATGACCAATAACTGCTTTCATCTTTTCATGGTGAGTGCATATGGATGATGCGCGTCTGTTTGGTGTAGTACCAAGTACAGTTGCTATTTGTGCTTTCTAAGGATGATGACTACCCATAATATTTTTCCTGTGCAATTTTAGACCATTTATTTATCTCAATGCGTATTATCAATTCAACTGCGTAAATAAAAAGCAATGGATCGCCCACCTTTCACACTAGGCTCGCTTCACTGAAAAACAAACGTTAATCAGATTTTCCAGTGGCGTTCAGGTATTTAATACACAAATCAAGAAAAATCTGTGCTTGAGGAGAGATGGTTCGATCTGCCAATTTGAAAATACCAATTTGGCGTTTGAGTGGCGGGTCGGTCAAGGGGATCCAAATCAACCGTGTTTGGTTGATCGGGAAAGCGAGTTTGGGCAGTGTTGTGATGCCGATCCCCAACTCTAGTACCGAAAAAAGCGAAGTGATATTCTCTATTGAATAAAGCGCTTGCTGGCTAAGGGCGCGTGCGGGTGTTGGATCTAATAACGTGCATGTGCCGTTTCTAATAAAGGGTTGTTTTAATAATTCTTGCCATTTTACTCCCTGTGGATGTGCTGCGATTGGGTTATCTCGTAAACACACCACCCCAATTGGATCTGTTATCAGTGGCGTGAAATCTAGCGCATCGTCTGCAATATTAGAGCTGTTTCCTAGTGCTAAATCCACTTCTCCTGCCAGCAGTCGCGCTTCGACCCCCGCGGCATTATCGTCAATTAAGCTCACTTCTACCTTAGGATACTTTTCACAAAATTCGGCTAGCACACTTGGAATAAGTTTGGCTGCCACGGAAGGGACACTGGCGATTCGTACTCGCCCCTGTTGGCCAGCTGCCGCCGCGCGTAAATCATTGACCAATGAGCCGTAAGCATTCAGGAACAGCCTTATTTTTGGTAGACATATATTGCCGAATGGAGTGAGTGTCAATTTATTTCCAGCTTCGAAAAGGGGCTGACCGAGAATTTTTTCCAGTTCTTTTATTGACGTAGAAAGTGCTGCTTGAGAACGGTTTGCACGATTTGAGGCGGCTCGAAATCCACCTTCTTCGACGACCATCACAAAATGATTTAATTGTTGGTGTTTGATATTCATGAGTACAGCTCCTGTAAGCCCTTTATTTACCTTGCCTCAGCAGGGTGATAGATTTTTATTATCAAATGACAGAATTTTACCGTTTTGCTTATCACCAGTCAAAGAGTAATGTACAGCCATCTTGTTGCACAGTTGTTAATTAGCTGTTAAATATTTGGATCAAAACATGAACACTCAAAATAAAAAACATCTGGTTAAGACATCTCTTTTCGCTTCAAAAGCACCACTTGAATGGGCAATTGTCAATAATGGTACGCTCTATACAGCACAAATTCCCATTGATGATACTGGTGCGGTAGTCGCAGGTGGAATAGAAGCTCAAACTCGGCAAACCCTCAATAACCTTGTTCATACATTGGAATGTGCCGGTGAATCGTTGGATTCAGTGCTTCAAGTACTGATTTACGTGACTGATCGCGAGTATCTGAAAACCGTGAACAGCGTTTACGCTGAATATTTCAACGCCCCTTACCCAAACCGTGCAGCCATGGTTGTTGCAGGGCTAGCACGCGAAGAAATGCTGGTGGAATTTGTGGTCTATGCCGCGGCCTCTCAGCCTGAATAGCTAAAAAATTAACAAAATTAACAAAATAAGCAAATTAAAACAGTTTCAATCGTTCTCCTATTTACATAACCGGCCGGCAGAATAAAATGCAGCTAAATCATTACAAGGACAAAATAATGACCCAAGCACAGAATGTTCCAACAGAAAAATCACTTTATATTGCGGGTGAATGGCAATCAGGCATTAGCACGGTAGCGAACATTAACCCCTCAGATATTGCAGAAAGCCTGGGAGATTTTGCACAGGCAAGTGAGACGCAGGTTCAGCAGGCTATTTCAGCGGCTAAATACGCGCAACCGGAGTGGGAAAAAACACCCCTTGAGCGTAAGCAAACGGTATTACAAGCGATAGGTGATGAGCTGATTGCGCGCTGTGATGAATTAGGCAGGCTGCTTTCGCGTGAAGAAGGTAAACCTTTTGCAGAAGGTCGTGGCGAGATTTATCGTGCCGGTCAATTCTTCCAATATTTTGCAGCAGAAGTGCTTCGTCAAATTGGCGATACAGCAGCTTCAGTGCGACCAGGCGTTTCAGTGGAAGTGACCCGTGAAGCGGTGGGGGTTATTGCGATTATTTCACCCTGGAACTTCCCGACTGCCACGGCGGCTTGGAAAATTGCACCCGCGCTTGCCTTTGGTAACAGCGTGATCTGGAAACCTGCCAACCTGACACCAGCCAGTGCGGTTGCGCTAACTGAAATTATTCACCGCCAGGGTATTCCCGCCGGGACCTTTAACCTGCTTTTAGGCAGTGGCTCTGTGGTGGGTGATACGCTGATTAACTCTAAAGAGATCAATGGTGTGAGCTTTACCGGCTCCGTCGATACAGGCCGTAAAGTGGCTACTGCGACTGCGCCAAACTTCGTGCGTTGCCAGCTTGAGATGGGCAGTAAAAACGCATTGGTTATTGCCGACGATGCGGATATTGAAACGGCAGTTGAAGCGGCGATTGCAGGTTCATTTTCAAGCTCTGGTCAGAAATGTACGGCTTCATCTCGTTTAGTGGTGATGGATGGTATTCACGATGCTTTCGTAGACGCGCTGATCACTCGCATGGGTTCTCTTAGCGTCGGTCACGCGCTAAAAGAAGGAGTTTTCATGGGACCTGTGGTTGATAGCAAGCAACTGGAATCGAACTTTTATTGGATTAATAAAGCGCGTCAAAGCGGTGCAGAGCTGGCCTTTGGGGGGGAACGTTTGAATCTGGAACATGAGGGTTACTACATGTCGCCAACGCTGTTCCTGAATACCCAAAATAGCTGGGAAGTTAACCAGGAAGAAGTGTTTGCTCCGCTGACTAGCGTTATTCGAGTGGCCAATTTGGAAGAAGCCATTGCGACGACGAACGATACTCGTTTTGGTCTGACCAGCGGTATTATTACGCAAAGTCTGCGTAGTAGCGCAATGTTCAAGCAACAAGCTCAAAGCGGCTGCGTAATGGTCAACTTGGGAACGGCGGGCACCGATTATCATGTGCCATTTGGTGGCCGTAAAGAATCAAGCTTTGGCCCGCGTGAGCAAGGGCAATACGCAAAAGAGTTCTACACCATAGTGAAAACAGCTTATCAACGTCCTTATTAAACGTTTTCTGTAACTAGGTTTTTCAGTAACACGATAAATTGTATTAAGGGGTGGTTATGTACCAGAAACAGATTGTGATTGATGGGCTGCAGTACTGCAATTGGGACCGGGAGTATTTTAAAACGCTTCAAGCCAGCGGTATTACAGCGGTCCATGCGACCATGGTTTATCACGAAAATGCGCGTGAAACACTGACTCGCTTTGCACAGTGGAATCTAAGGTTCGAGCAAAATTCAGATTTAATTATGCCTGTTCTGTCTATGGCGGATGTAGAAAAAGCGAAGTCTTTAGGTAAAGTGGGGATTTACTTTGGTGCTCAAAACTGTTCTCCAATAGACGATGAAATCGGTTTGATTGAAGTGATGCGTAAACAAGGCCTGCTGATCATGCAGCTTACTTACAACAACCAAAGTCTGCTGGGGACAGGCTGCTATGAGCAGCACGATACGGGTATTACGCGTTTTGGCAGGCAAGCTATCACCGAGATGAACCGCGTGGGCATGATTATTGATATGTCGCACAGTGCTGAACGTTCAACACTTGAGGCGATTGATTTATCTACGCGGCCAATCTGTATCAGCCACGCGAATCCAATCTTTGCCCACGATGCACTGCGTAATAAATCGAATGATGTGATTAAAGCGCTGAGTGCGCGTGGTGGCTTAATTGGTTTTAGCTTATATCCATTCCACTTACCAAATGGCAGTCAATGCAGCTTAGAAAATTTCTGTCAAATGGTGGCCACAACTGCAGATATGGTCGGCGTTGAGCACTTGGGTATTGGCAGTGATTTGTGTCTAAATCAACCGCAGGAAGTGCTGGAGTGGATGCGTAATGGGCGCTGGTCAAAGACGATGGATTACGGAGAAGGTTCAGCAAGCAATTCACGCTGGCCGAACGCGCTTCCCTGGTTCTGTGGAAGCGCGGGCATGGAGAATATCTACAACGGATTAATGCGTCACGGATTCAGTGAATCTGAGACTGGGCAAATATTGGGCGGGAACTGGTTTAACTTCCTAAAACAGGGATTAGAGCCTATTTCGTAACGTTGCAGTCCAAACACGGAACAGTCTGCCCAATATGAAAGTAATAGACAGCTGTTAAATATAACTCTTGTAGTCATCATCTATATGGCAGCTGCAAAGAACCACTGGAGTCAGAATATGTCTGATTTAATCAATAGAGTGAAAGCTTCTAGCTTTGAAGCTTCGGAAATCAATACTGCACAATCTGCAAGTATAAATAACAGCAAAAGTATTGCCGACAAACTTGGGTTGGATAACCCTGCTTTTTGGTACAGCGGCGGATTTATCAGCCTGTTCGTTCTGCTCGCACTATACGATGCTGAGCTGCTGTCGAGCCTGGTGAATACTGGCTTCTCATGGTCAGTTAAAGTCTTTGGCCCATATTGGCAATTACTGCTGCTGCTGACTTTTATTATCGGTATTGCGCTGGCAGCCGGACGAACAGGCAAGGTTATTCTTGGCGGCATAGCCAAGCCTGAAATGGATGGGTTCCGTTGGATGGCGATTATCTTTTGTACATTACTTGCAGGGGGTGGTGTATTTTGGGCGGCAGCGGAACCCATCGCGCATTTTGTGAGTCCTCCTCCGCTTTATGGTCCTCAGCTGGATGCTCAGCAAGGTGCGGTGAATGCGTTGTCACAATCCTTTATGCACTGGGGGTTTTTGGCTTGGGCAATCGTTGGCAGCTTAACGTCGATTGTGGTGATGCACTTACATTACGACAAAGGTCTGCCGCTAAAGCCGCGTATTTTACTTTACCCGGTGTTAGGCGAGCGGGTGCTTAAAGGTCACACTGGCGCGTTGATTGATGCATGTTGTATCGTTGCGGTGGCGGCGGGTACGATAGGTCCGATCGGCTTTTTAGGCTTGCAAGTTAGCTACGCATTAAATGCTCTTTTTGATATCCCGGATGGTTTTACCACTCAGTTAATCATTATTCTGTTTGCCATTGTACTATACACTTTATCAGCACTTAGTGGTTTGAACCGCGGCATGCAAATGTTAAGTCGGTATAACGTTATTTTAGCGATGATACTGATGGTTTACATTCTGATTTTTGGGCCAACGAATTTTATCTTTAATGGTTACATTCAAGGCGTAGGCAGCATGTTGGATAACTTTATTCCAATGGCGACTTACCGCGGAGATGAAGGTTGGTTGAGCTGGTGGACAGTCTTCTTCTGGGGTTGGTTCCTGGGCTACGGTCCAATGATGGCTATCTTTATTGCCCGTATCTCCCGTGGCCGCAGCATTCGCCAATTGGTTACGACCATTAGTTTGATAGCACCACTTGTGACCTGCTTCTGGTTTACCATAGTTGGAGGCTCTGGTTTGGCATTTGAAATTGCGAATCCGGGCAGTGTGAGTAGCGCATTTGAAGGTTTCAACTTACCTGGGGCACTGCTGGCGGTGACTCAGCAGCTACCACTACCTATGCTTGTTTCAATCTTATTCCTGATCCTGACCACTATCTTCATCGTGACAACAGGTGACTCGATGACTTACACCATCAGTGTGGTTATTAGTGGTGAAACTGAACCAAATGCAATGATTCGAATCTTTTGGGGAGTTATGATGGGGGTAACTGCTTTGATACTGATTTCCCTTGGTTCTGGTGGTATCTCTGCGCTGCAATCATTCATTGTTATCACAGCTGTACCCGTTTCTATTATCTTACTGCCATCACTCTGGAACGCGCCGCAAATCGCGATCCAGATGGCGAAAGATCAAGGGCTATAAAACGCATTGGTGTCAATACATCAGTCGAAGTAATGCTCAGGGGGCGAGTTCGCTCGCCCTAACTGGAAGATCAAATACTTTAATAACTAAAATGGTGGTGAGGAATATGGATGCAGATCGTGCTACCCGCACTGAAGCAACACTGAGAAAGGCAGATGTTGTCATGGCGCCGGAAAGGCTGGGAGCTATGCACCAGACTAGAATCAGCTTTGTCCGAACGTTAATTCGTAAAATGGCACAACAGCAATGGAAAGTCAGCAAGCAGGAATGGCAACTTTGTCCGCAGGGTTTTGGCCATGTAATTTACAAATTGGCGACACCTCATCATGTTTATCACCTGGTTGTCTTTTGTAATGAAATAGCCGACTATGAGCGCAATGATCGTGTTATTGCTGAAAAATGGGATGTCACCTTTGCCCTTGTGTATGGCTATGTTGATGAGAGTTTACTTGAAAAACTCAGATCTAATGTCCCGTTACAGGAAGCGGGCCGTAATCCAAATAATGTCTTAGTATTGGCGAGAGCAAACAAAAGTGTGCGCGTGTTTGAACATATTGTCAGTCACCTTGCGAAAGGTGTTCAACCAAACCCGAAAGATCTTGCTGAGGTGTGCTATATTCTTCGTACAACAGCGGTTTACGGTAATGGAAAATTTGGTATAGCAGATTTCAAATTGCTAGAAAAAAATCCAGATTTCGAGCAGTCGTTCAGCGCTCAAATGTGTGCAGTATACCTGTTAAGATCATTCAGCCTGGATTGGGTAAACTATCTGGCAACACAGCGAGGCGGTGAACAGGCAACGAAACTGCATCGTGAGCTGCAACGCTATTTAGGGGTAGGAAATGCGACGGGTCTGGGCATGGCACCCTATCTTATCAATCACCCGTGCACTGTTGACCAGTGGATGACTACCCGGGAAACTGCGTTGGCGGCGGTACTCGCGTGTGCGACGGAGGCAGGTAAATTTGCGCCGTTACAAGCTTTGCTGCAAAAAGCCATTCGTCACCTTGAACAGATCATGACCATTAACGAAACGCAACAAAAACTCAATGCAATTGCGGTCGGTGAGCTAAAACATATGCACGAAAATTTAGCAACTTTGGTGGCGCAAAGTCAGTCTTGGGGGGATCTGTTAGCAGACTCACAACATTTGAGTTTGGAAACCCAGGAAATCCTACTGGCCTGCTTGATGGAACTTTATCCTGAATTGGTGGATGTTTATCAAGAACAGATGAATTGTGATGAAACGCTCTCTCTGCCGAGTGGTAAAAAAATTCAGAATCTATTGCTGACTCTGGAAAAAAACTATCGTTGGGCGATCAATACCGATTTCAGTCTGGCTGAAAACCAGTACTGGTTCTGGTATCGCTCTCAAGACAAAGAAGAACCAAGACTTGGTGTACGTGGAGAAGAGCCGGGTGATGATCGAGAATCACTTTTAGATATAGGTCGTCAAGCGAATCGCTTATATCATGCGCTACTTGAACAAGCGCCAGAACTATCCTTGGTTGAATTCCTTGTTCAATATCCGCAATATCGCACCATAGCGCGACGGGTATGGACTATGGGTCACAAAGCGATGGGCGATATTCAAATGAACGTGTTGCATAAAGCGTCGCTTCCAATGCATTTACTACGCTGTAAATTATCCATGTTTGGAGCGACAACCTTTGACCCGCGCTCAGATCGCTGGGTGCGGGTGACATTCTTCCAGGGTGCACCTTTGTTGGATGAAATTCACAGTCAAACTGCTCAGGACGATTGGTTGTTTCCATTATTACCTAACCTGAACGAATTGTTGAATAATGATCAGCCGCTCGGGAGCAAAGGGTTATGATTGTTTCTCACAATGAGTTAGTGGCCGCTGTAAACAAAGCATTCCTTGGTATGCGCCGTGCCTGTGGTGAAGCTGATATCATCGCAAATATGGTTGCAGATTTACAAATAGTGGGCTTGCACGGTGTCCGTCACTTCAACAACGCCAGCGCCTTTATGGGCTTAGAACGTGATTGTCCCGCCGACATTAAAGTCACTGGCGAAAATACTATTGAAGTTGATTTGCATAACTGCAGCTTGGCATGCTACTTGCCTGTTGTTATGGATTACGCCATTGAAAAGATGGTCGGTTTCAAGTCACTCAAGATCGAAATCAATAACTGCCACAACCGTTGGCTGGCTTTTAGTGAGTTAGTGAAATTGGCCGCTAAGGGCATCGCCTGTACGGCAAAATGGGATAATGGCAGCACCCCTAACCGTACTTTGTATGTGCTTAACGGTGGCCGTATCACACCTGAATTGTTTTTTTCTGATGAGATTAATACCTTCGAACAACGATTGCATGACATGACCATCGAGCTTTCTGTTGGTGATTTCGACGTGGCTCGTCTGTCTGAAGGTTACAGTATACATGTTGATCCTAATAAGCTCGCGCAAGCTCAGAATAGTGCATGGAAAAATGGTATTTTTATCGAAGATGGCGAGTGGAGTACTTTGAAAAAAAACGCTACGGCGATTCTTGTCGAAAGTAGCGAACAATCGGTAAAAGGCGCCGGTGGGCTTACCTAAATCATAAAATTAAGGGTGTTGGCGGCGATCTTGTACGGCTAATGTTTCTCATCTTTATTTATCCTCAGGGAATGAGGCGTTAAAATCATTTCCTGAGAGGATAGATACTCGGAATAATGTCTCTAATAAATATAAAAAAGTGAAAATGTGTCAGAAAAAAGATGCAATAAAAAATACAAAGAGAACGCTTTATCCTAAATGCAATCAATCATCATTACTTCGTAGGATCAGCACTTTTGTCTTGTACGGTTATAAAATAGGGTTTGCTTTATTGAGCCAATATTATTTTCTTAGATGTCAAAAAAAAAAACCGTTACGATACGCCTGAGGTCTGCTGGCCTTTGGATCATACATTTTGTTCAATCTAAATAAGATTAAGCGTTTATCAAATGAAATTATTTACTGTTTCATTTATTACCATTCAAAGAGTAGTGTACAACAGTATTGTGAAAAATTTATCAAATTATTGAATGTGAAGATGAAGTATTAAAAATACTCAGCTAAAACGTATTTTCATTTTAAAAGTAACAGCCTAATGCTGATTCAATGAGTTGTAGATAACAACGCCTGATGTCATAGAGAGTCGTATGTTGAATCTTGTGTTAAATGATTGTATTTGATTATCTTGTCACTGATCTGTTGTTTTTTGTGTCTATATTACATTTTGGTTCTTTTAAATTTTTTTTGAATACAGTCTTTTTGAATGTAAAAAATGTCGGGAAAAGGCTGCGGAGATCATATCCGTTTTTGAAGTCAACCCGTTGGGAGTGAAGTAAGTTTATGGCTGAGCAGAAAGTAAATCAGGAAGATGATTGGTTAGGTCATAAAGATTCAGCTTTTAAGGTTAATTTTGATCAAAATAGTCAGCAACTATATCAATCAAGCTTAAATACTCCGAGTGTCGTGACATGTTCACGTCAGAAGATAAATGGCACACAAGTAAGCCTTTCTATTGATTCCGTGATTGTCGAAGAACCCCTACAGATTAGCTTGATTTATAGCGACAGATTGGGCCATGAACAAGAGCGTATTTACTTAGTGACAATGCGCACACCGGGTGACGACCTTAATCTGGTGACTGGGTTATTGTTGGCCGAAGGTATTATAAAAAAAGCCCGCGACATTACAGGTATCAATGATCAACTAGATACCGATGAAATCTTCCGCAATAAAATAAATGTGCACTTATCAGCGAATGTGGTTGTTGACTGGGCATTAATCAATAGAGATACAACCTCATTCTCCAGTTGCGGAGTGTGTGGTAAATCATCAATACAGTCTTTAGAGCTACGTGATATTCCCGCTTTAGACACGGCGGAACACTGGTTGTCGGGTCATATTATTCCTTATTTCGGCGATCAATTGCGTCAATCTCAAGCGATGTTTATGCAAACGGGCGGGGTGCATGGCTGCGGCTTATTCGATGCTAAAGGCGCTTTATTATTGAGCTGCGAAGATGTCGGGCGTCATAACGCTTTAGATAAATTGATCGGTAAATTAGCAAGAAGCGCAACGCTTGATCAGCAAAAAAAAATTGTATTCCTAAGCGGTCGTATCAGTTTTGAGTTGGTTCAGAAAGTGCTTGTTGCTGGCATTTCTGTACTGGTCGCTGTCGGGGCACCATCAAATCTCGCTATCAATATAGCAAAACGTTTCAATTTAACACTTATCGGCTTTAGTCGTAATGGCGGATTTAATATCTACCATGGTGCTTTCCGTTTAAATCTGACCACCGAATAGAGAATTAAAATGACAGTTAAAAAATATAAAGGATCGGCTGGTGGCTGGGGTGCTTTATTAAGTACCAGCAAACATCTGGTGAAAAGTGAAAATATTGCACATAACATTCTAAACTTACTAAAAACAAACCAGGACAAAGGGTTTGATTGCCCCGGTTGTGCATGGGGCGAATCGACAGAAAAAAGTCGCTTTAGGTTTTGTGAGAATGGTGCAAAAGCCGTTAATTGGGAAGCTACAAGCCGCCGTGTTACGCCTGAATTTTTTCAACAGCACCCCGTAAGTTGGTTAACCCAGCAAAGTGATTATTTTTTAGAGTCTCAGGGCAGGTTGAGTCATCCTGTTCAGTACAATTGTGAAACTGACTGCTATCAAGCGGTTAGTTGGCAGCACGCTTTTACGCTGATAGCCAAGCACTTAAATGCACTTGAGTCCCCTAATCAGGCAGAATTTTATACCTCGGGTCGAGCGAGCAATGAAGCGGCATTTTTATATCAACTTTTTGTGCGAAAATTTGGCTCTAATAATTTTCCTGATTGCTCCAATATGTGCCATGAAGCAACCGGGATAGCCTTAAAACAATCCGTTGGGGTCGGTAAAGGCACGGTCACAATGGCAGACTTTGAAGATGCCGATGCTATTTTTGTTTTTGGTCAAAATCCGGGAACAAACCATCCTCGTATGTTAGATACGCTGCGCCAGGCATCACGTCGAGGGGCCGCTATTGTCACTTTTAATACCTTAAAAGAGCGAGGCTTAGAACGTTTTACTAATCCTCAATCTGTGACAGAAATGCTCACCAATGGCTCGACACAAATTAGTCAGTGCTATTTCAGGCCTAAACTCGGCGGCGATATGGCCGTTGTACGCGGCATGGTTAAAGCCCTTTTTGTGATTGAAAAAGCACAGTTGGCTGCCGGGTGCTCGCCTATATTTGATCATGACTTTATTGAAGAACACACTCAAGGGATTGAGCAATACTTAAAAGCGGTTGAAGCGACACCGTGGAATGAGATAACCGAACAGGCTGGCTTATCACAATCTGAAATAGAAGAAGCCGCCGGTATTTATCGTCAATCCAAGCGGGTGATTATTACCTGGGCGATGGGTATTACTCAGCATAAACATTCGGTGAAAACCATTCAAGAAATCACCAACCTGCAGTTATTGTTTGGACAGTTAGGGCGGCCAGGTGCGGGGTTGTGTCCGGTGCGCGGGCACAGTAATGTGCAGGGTGATCGTACTATGGGCATTGACGAAAAACCGAGTGCTGCATTTATCGACAACCTGTCGCATGCCTTTGATTTTCAGGCTCCTTCAAAACCTGGCCATAATGCGGTTGCGGCTATCAAAGCGATGCTTGCGGGTGAAAGTAAAGTGTTTATTGCTTTAGGTGGAAATTTTGCGGCCGCAACGCCGGATACATCCTTAACCCAACAAGCACTTTCTAACTGCAGCTTGACGGTGAATATCGCGACAAAATTAAACCGTACGCATCTTGTTCTGGGGAAAGATTCACTCATTCTACCTTGCCTAGGACGTACTGATATTGATATTCAGGTATCAGGCCCGCAAAGCATCACCGTTGAAGACTCTTTTAGTATGGTGCATGCCTCTGCCGGGGTGGTCGAGAGTGATACCTACGAGATGCGCTCGGAGCCGGCTATTATTGCGGGTATCGCTGCAGCTACTTTGGGCAAACAGCCCATTGATTGGCCTTGGGTCATTGAAGATTACGCCAGAATCCGCGATTTAATTGCAAAAAGTATTCCTGGATTTACCGATATGAATACCAAGATAAAACAACCAGGTGGTTTTTATCTTGGTAATAAGGCAGCTGAACGGCAATGGCAAACGCCCTCTAAAAAAGCACAATTTATGGAGCATGATTTGCCGCTGCATTTACTGCCCGCAAACCTGCGGGAATTAAGTAAGGATCCGGTGTTCGTCTTACAAACTATGCGTTCACACGATCAGTACAATACCAGCATTTATGGTTTTGATGATCGTTACCGCGGTATTTTTGGTGAACGTAAAGTCCTTTTTGTTAATGTGAATGACATCACTGCATTGGGGCTTAAAAACAGTCAATTAGTTGATATTGAATCCCTTTGGCCCGATGCTGTTGAACGTAAGGTTTTTGGCTTTAAGCTGGTGGCTTATGATATTCCAGAGGGCAATATTGCTGCTTATTTTCCTGAAACCAATCCCCTGATGTCCATTGATGGAACGGGAGATCTGAGTGATACGCCAATTTCGAAAGCGATTCCGGTTGTTTTAACCGCGACGCTATTGAAGAGTGACAAAATTGACGTTGTTATGACTTAACTTAACTTATTGTTTTAGCATCAAAAAGGGCTGATCACTAAGCCATTCTTATTAGCAAACTTTAGGTTAAGGTCAGTTTAATTGACTTTAATCGGCCCGGGAAGAAGCCCCTATAAAGCTATCTGCGTGAGAAAAATAAACACTCACATTCCAGCTTTCCAGCTCTCTCGCATCCCAGCAAGCACAAAGCCTGAAGGCTCAGTTCCAAAAATAAACAAAAGAATGTCAGTGCCGAAAACATTAAATTGTTTAACTGGTGTTATGAGCCGGCAGAATCCGCCGCTTGTTTGGCTTTACGCGTTAAAATTCCAGGGATCATTTTTTCAGAAAATCCAGCCAGTAAACACCACACAATCAATAAAGACAAACCCTGCGCAGGTTGCACTAACGTACCAATGGCGTAAGAAGATTCCACTGCTTGAGAGACTGCATAATAATTTTTAGATAACAGATTGATGCTCTGTTTATATTATAAAAGCTCTTCGGGAGTATGAATAAATGCAGGAAAAAATGCGCCGCTTAATAAGTCGGACTGCACCAGATAAAACATGATTAAACCTGCCCCGGCGCCTACCATCGCACGAGTAAGAATATAACCTAATTGACTGATGGCATGCATCTGGTCAACCCTTGCAGCCTGCATGCGAGACCGAATCGACGTGAGCTGGCTAAAAGCAGCCCCTAAAATACCCGCCGTTGCTGCGGTAAAAGTATAATAAAAACGTAAATTTTCAAATTCCAGAGAAAACAAAACACGTGAAATAGAGGGGCTGAAAAATAAAATAAAGGCACACAAAGAAGTCGCCACAATATTTCGACGCATACGGTTCTCATTAAAACGGACAACTCGCTTAGATTCTATAACCCACTGCAGATCGAAAACTAAACGGCTCATTAATGAACGCACCACGGGTAGCTCCGTTTCTTGTATTTGTTCTTTGTAAAACGCTGCTATCTGGGCTGGAAAATTATCGATTTCTGCCAATCGGCGCTGCCATTCAGTGACCAGTTTAACGTCATCATAGTAATCGACCAATGCCAGCTCCACTCGATTTGCCGTCGCCCATGATAACTCAGCATCAAGCTCACTCTCCAGCCTAGTTAACTGTTCTGACGATGTGGCGCCACTGTCCATTAAGCGACGAATAGAGGCACGTAAGTTTTGATAGGATTGATTGAGCAAATATTCTCACGCTGAATTAACTGATTGACCGTAAGTATGGTGTTCACTTGTATCTCTCCCATTGGCAGAGCTGAAAACTATAAGACTCAAAAATAAGCGATTCTATGGGGTCATTTTATGGTTTTTCAGTTCTATTGGTATTATCAGTGGTAGGGCACAATCATTCCGTATTGTAATCCGTGATGAAAGCGCGATTAAAATTAATAACACTAATCTTAATCTTAATTTTGGAAAAACCCCATTGTGACCATTCATTTACAAAGATAAAGGAGGGTGAAACTATACGGGCGATCAACGCGATCAACGCGATCAATTGATTGAGTAGAGCAAAACACTTAACTAATTCTGATCACTTAATTAATGCGTTTGGTATTATGTTATCGGTAGGGTGCATTCTATGCACCGCAACATTCGTAATTGGTGCACGGCCTATTAGCTGATCAAATAAGCAGTGAGTGTCTGAGAATGTTATTAATACAAAAGCATTAAATTTATAATCAATTGTTTTAAAGACAAAATTGATATTCATAAAGCAGTGGTGATGATTATTGAATAATAAATATGATCACTTAATTAACGCGTTTGCTATAACAAAAAAATGGTGATCATTATGATCACCATTTTGAACTAATCAGTAAGAAAAAATGAAAGGATTCAAAAGTTTGGCATCGATCCTGCCGCTCGTTTGATCGAAAAGCATTTTTTATCTGACAACACTATTATCCTTTAGAAACTATGCGGTTAAGCACATAAGTGAGTACACCGCCCGCGCGGTAATAATCAACCTCAATTGCTGTATCGAGACGAGACAACAATTGAATTTTACGCTGTTTACCGGATGGATAATGAATAACCGCATCAAGTGTTTGATTGGCGTTCATTTCACCTTCTAACCCCATAATATCGAAGGATTCATCACCAGTTAACTGCAATGATTTACGATCCTCACCGGCCATAAACTGCAACGGTAATACGCCCATTCCAGCCAGATTAGCACGATGAATTCGCTCAAAACTTTCGGCAATAACAGCTTTGGCACCAAGCAGTAAAGTTCCTTTAGCAGCCCAGTCTCGACTCGATCCCATACCATATTCTTTACCAGCAATAACCACACTGGATCTTTTTTCCTGCTGGTAACGCATGGCGGCATCAAAGATGAACATGGCTTGCGACTGACCCTGTAAATGGGTGTAGCCACCTTCCTTGTCCGGCGTCATCTCATTACGGATACGAATATTACCAAAGGTACCCCGCATCATGATTTCATGATTGCCGCGTCGTGAGCCGTAAGAGTTAAAATCTTTTTCATCAATCCCATGATTGCGTAAAAATTGAGCGGCGGGGCTGTCTTTGGGAATGGCACCTGCGGGTGAAATATGATCCGTTGTAACCGAATCTCCAAGCATAACCAGAATAGGCGCATCAACAATATTACTAAAATTATCGCGATATTGTGGTTCGAAAAAAGGCGGTTTTTGAATATAGGTGGACTCGTCGGAAAACTGATAATTGGCTTCTTCTCCGGACTGAATTGCCTGCCATTCTTTATCGCCGTCAAATACTGCACTATAGCGCTTTTCGAACATCTGATGACTGACACTTTTTAGCAACTCGGTGATTTCCGCGTTACTCGGCCAGATATCTTTTAAATAAACCTTTTCACCGTCACTGCCTGTGCCGATTGGATCCTGACTGAGATCTATTCGAGTAGTGCCGGCCAGTGAGTAGGCCACCACTAAAGGGGGGGATGCTAACCAGGAAGCCTTAACCTGTGGATGAATTCGTCCTGCAAAATTACGGTTGCCTGACAAAACAGCACTCACAATAAGATCGTTTTCTTCAATACATTCCTGAACAGGCTTTGGTAAAGGGCCTGAATTGCCAATGCAGGTAGTACAGCCATAACCCACCAGATTAAAGCCGAGTGTATTTAAGGATTGTTGTAATCCTGTTTCCACCAGATAATCGGTCACTACCCGTGAGCCGGGGGCAAGTGAGGTTTTAACCCAGGGTTGTTTAACCAATCCTTTTGCCAGCGCTTTTTTAGCCAGCAGTCCGGCTGCCAGCATAACCGCAGGATTAGAGGTATTAGTGCAGGAGGTAATAGCAGCGATCACCAGTGAACCATGATGGAGTGATTGATCACTGTCATTGATAGGAAAATCCGTGGTCTTTTGCTGACCCTTTCCATTGAGATCAATAAAGTCATCGGTCGCCGTTTTTAACTGGCGCATAGGGACTCTGTCCTGCGGCCGGTCTGGTCCTGCAAGGTTAGGTTCAATATCGCTCATATCAAGCAATAAAGTATCGGAAAAATCAGCCTTTGGGGTCGTCTCATCACGCCACAACCCTTGTAGTTTAGAATAAGATTCAACCAAATCAATAGTTTGCTTGTCACGACCCGTCAATTGTAAATAATTCAGGGTTTGCTGATCGACCGGGAAAAATCCGCAGGTAGCACCATATTCCGGTGCCATATTGGCTATAGTCGCGCGATCGGCCAGGGGTAAATGAGCAAGACCGGCACCATAAAATTCCACAAATTTTCCGACCACACCATGCTTCCTCAGCATTTGAACAACCTGCAGCACCAGATCCGTCGCGGTGATCCCCTCAGCCAATCTGCCTGTCAGTTCAAATCCGACCACATCCGGGATCTGCATTGAAATGGGTTGTCCAAGCATCACAGCCTCAGCTTCAATCCCGCCTACGCCCCAACCTAAAACGCCCAGCGCATTAATCATAGTGGTATGGCTGTCGGTACCAACCAGCGTATCAGGATAGACCAGAGACTCATTCTCAGTGGTTTCACTCCAGACAACTTTAGCCAGATATTCAAGATTAACCTGGTGACAAATACCAGTACCCGGAGGGACTACGCTGAAATTTTCAAAGGCCTGTTTCCCCCATTTTAAAAACTCATAACGTTCTTTATTGCGCGCCATTTCGATAGCCACGTTTTCATCAAAAGCGGATTTGCTTGAAAACTTGTCGACGTTAACCGAATGGTCGATCACCAGATCAACTTTAGCCAATGGATTTATTTTTTGCGGGTCAAGTCCCTGTTTAACTAATGCATTACGCATCGCGGCAAGATCAACAACGGCCGGTACGCCGGTAAAGTCCTGCATTAAAACGCGCGCAGGCTGATAGTTAATTTCGGTCGTGCTGCCTCGTCCTTGACTGCTGGCGAGCGCTTCAATTTCTTTTCTGCTGCCGCCATTATCCTGTTGATGGCGTAATAAATTTTCCAGCAACACTTTGATTGAGACGGGCAAGCGTGTTATCGAATCGTTACCCGCTAATTCGCCTTTATTTATCGCATAATAGCTATAAACTTGACCATTTACCGTGAAAGTATTTTTAGCATCAATATTAATTTTATTTCCAGACATAAACTATCTCCTTGATAAACTCACTATCTTTAATTTAACCAACATAACATAACCTAACATAATCAACATAAACTATCTTCTTAACAAACTCACTATCTATTACCTAACTAGTAAAAAAATTAAAAAGGTAATCACCATTTCAGGTCAAAAATGATTAGGATTACAAAATTTCGCTGCTGTTTCAATAGCAGGTTTATGTATTTAGATGACTTGCACTCTGATTATTTGTCTGCTGAAATAAGTCAGGCCTGAAATACGCGTGGTGGATAATAGTTAAGTATTGAATCCCGGGCGAGATAAGTGAATATGAGCAGCATAAAGTTATCTCAAAGTATTTGCCTGTTTGATTCAATTCATTTTTTCTTAAATCAGTGGGATTTTTCTCAATGCTGCATTAAAATGCAGTGTTAATAGACAAAGAATGGGCTTTTACTGCGCTTGACCTGTTCCTTTTTTAAATACAACTTGTTGATAAAAATATAAAAATATAAAAATATAAAAATATAAAAATATAAAAATATAAAAATATAAAAATATAAAAATATATTCTAACCCTGTTTAAAAGTCGTCTTTCCTTCGGAAATACGTCGTTTAGCAATCTAATAAGCTACTCTAAAATAGTGAGCTTTAAGGCGGAATTGTATGTTAAAAAAAGAAAATACCGGTCTTATTATAATCGATATACAAGGGAAACTGGCTGGTTTAGTCCACGATAGTGACGCTTTGATTTCAAATTGTAAAAAACTCATCAAAGGCGCTCAAGCGCTTGATTTACCGATAATATGGCTTGAACAAAACCCTGACAAACTGGGCTCAACCGTTGAGGAACTTAGTTCCCTGCTTAAGATGCAACAGCCAATCGCCAAGTTTACCTTTGATGCCTGTGCAGAGCCCCAATTTATGGATGCTGTCCGCAGCGCGAATGTAGATACATGGCTTGTTTGTGGCATTGAGGCACATATTTGTGTTTACCAAACCGCATTAAATCTAAAGCGTACAGGTGTTGAAGTGCAATTGGTTTGTGACTGTATTTCTTCACGTACGCTTGCCAATAAAAATCTGGCAGTCAGTAAACTGCTTAACCATGGCATTGATCTAACGGGATTGGAAATGTGCCTGTATGAACTGCTTAAGGATTGTCGAGCGACAGAGTTTAAAGAGATACTGAGTTTAATTAAGTAGTCAAAAAAGTTTTTTAGGATAGGTGTGTTTTTATATTTTAGTCCTGTCATCTCCCATTTAATAACAGGAAAAACCATACATATAACTGCGCATAAGGCTAAATTACGAGTACTTGAACTCACTTACTTATTTACCGCTAAATGATTTAAAAAACCTTCTATTTTGAACAACGAAGCCACCCAAGGTTGTTGTTGATTTGCTAAAGTTGATAGCGCATCGGTTATTGGTAAGCTTCGGCTGTTCCATCTTTTTTATGTGTAATGTTTAACCATTAGCCCCCTTTGGCTCCATAGCCCCCATTAACTTTGCATATTGGAATGAGAGAATACAAAGCAAATGCGACCGCTTTTATTTTTCATTTAAAAATTTTAGCAGAGAGCGTTTGGCATGTTGTATGTGTTCGAGGGTGATAGATTTAGCTGCTAGCGCATTTTTATCACGACAAAATTCAAGTAATTTTTGGTGTTCATTGATTGCTCGGTTCATACCATCAGATAGAACAAGTTGCGCCCTTAAGTATCTCTCCGTTCGGTCTAGAATTGAATGAATGATAGACATATGAAAATCTAAGTTGGCTGCATCGTAAAGTGTGCAGTGAAATAGACGATTATACTTAGTCCATTCTTCAGGCGTCTTTGATGCTGCAAATTTTTCGCAAAATGATTCTGCTTTTTTTAAGGTGGCAGAGTCTATCTTAGGGACAGCCTTATAGATAATTTCGCCTTCTATAATAGCTCTGAGATCAAACATCTCTTCAACTTCTTTATAAGAAATAGCTGTCACTATGGCTCCTTTATAGCGAATTGTCTCTACAAAACCTTCTTGTTCTAAACGTGCAATCGTCTCTCTAATGGGTATGCGACTAGTATTAAACTTCTTAGCGAGCTCTTCTTGGCGAAGAGGAGTTCCGTCGGGTAATTTCCCTTCAATAATTGCTTGTCTTAATGTTTCGAACACAATACTTGAGGCAGACCCTGCAAGAGAAACATCGACACCTTCAAAACCAAGCACAGGCTTTTTCTTTTCCATGGATATATACCTAGACTAGACACGTTAAAATCCTTCCGATTCTAACTGAAAGCTCAATATTTTACATGAAAATATCTATAAAAATTACATTGTATATTGGATCCAATATTGTTAAGTTACGTTAATTATTTAAATTTAAAGTATAAATATAAACGTATGTTTATTTTTGGGGAGTTATTATGAGGTCGAGTAAGTTAGTTCATGTAGTCTCATGCCACGCAGAAGGTGAAGTGGGTGACGTCATTGTTGGTGGTGTAAATCCGCCGCCAGGTGATACTCTGTGGGAGCAAAGAGAGTGGATACATAAAGACAATGAGTTACGAAACTTTGTTCTGAATGAGCCTAGGGGCGGAGTATTTCGTCACGTTAATTTACTTCTCCCCTCCAAGCACCCTGACGCTAGCTATGCGTGGATTATAATGGAACCAGAAGATACTCCCCCTATGTCAGGTTCAAATAGTATTTGTGTCTCAACTGTACTGCTTGATACAGGACTTGTTCCTATGGTGGAGCCTATTACCGAAATGACCTTAGAAGCGCCAGGCGGATTAGTTAAGGTACGCGCTGAATGTGATAATGGAAAAGCAAGGCGTATTTTTGTTGAAAACGTTCCGTCTTTTGCCTGTGCATTAGACCAAGCGTTATTTGTTGAAGGTATCGGTAAATTGACGGTAGATATAGCTTATGGTGGAGACAGCTTTGTCGTTGTTGATCCTAAAGAATTAGGAATAGAACTTACCGCTAGCAATGCTGGAAAAATTGCAAAAATTGGTACTAAAATTACAGACGCCGCCAATGCATCATTAAAATTTTATCATCCAGAAAAAGACTGGAAGCATTTTTCATTCTGTTTGTTTGCAGGAGAACTAGAAAAAACCGAAACAGGGTTTCAGGCTTTATCTGCGGTGGTTATTAAACCAGGTAAAGTTGACCGTTGTCCGACAGGTACATCGGTTAGTGCTCGCATGGCTATTCTTCATGCTAGAGGGGTAATGAAGGTGGGAGATACACTCTTAGCTGTTTCAGTCATTGGCTCTACCTTTAATGGGAAGATACTGCGCACTTGCCAGGTGGGTGATTTGGAGGCTATTGTTCCCGAAATATCAGGAAGGGGATGGATTACCGGCACGCATCAGCACATGTTAGATCCCGATGACCCATGGCCACAAGGTTACCGACTCAGTGATACTTGGCCAATGAACGAACAAGATAAAGGTAATAACTAACATGAAAAATCTTAATTTGTTCAACCCGTTTTTTGATACGTATAGTATCTTTTTACATTCAGCAATCGAGTTTACCTCATGAGCCATTTGACTATTAACCTCACCCTTGAAGAAATATACGACCTAGCGAAAACAGCGTTGTTGAGTCAGGGCGCCAATGAGGAAAATGCAGCTGCGATCGCAAATACGGTCACTATTGCCGAGAGAGACGGAGCAATTTCTCACGGGCTTTTTCGAATTCCTGGCTATATTGTTGGGCTTCAAAGCAAAAAGGTTGTTGGCACAGCAACGCCTGAAATTGAAGAAGTCACACCTATTATATTTCGATGTGACGCTAAAAATGGTTATGCACCACTTACACACGAACATTGCTTACCACCATTGATTGATGCCGCTAAAAAATTCGGACTTGCTGCGGTCGCAATTCAGAATTCACATCATTTTGCAGCACTTTGGCCTGAAGTTGAAAAAATGAGTGAAGCGGGCTTAATTGGCCTTACTACTGTTTCTTATCTTCCATGGGTTGCACCAGCTGGTGGCAAAACGCCGATTTTTGGAACCAACCCGATGGCCTTTTCGTGGCCTCGTGCCGGTAAAAATCCGGTTGTGATCGATATGGCAACGTCGTCAATGGCTATGGGTGAAGTCATGATAGCCGCCCGAGATGGCTATGAAGTGCCACTGGGCACAGGATTATCTGAATCAGGTGAATTAACAACTGATGCCGCCGAAATTGTGAAAGGCGTTCTATTACCTTTTGGTGGACACAAAGGGTCTGCATTAGCATTAATGGTGGAATTACTCTCTGGTCCGCTAGTAGGGGAAACCTTTTCCTATGAAACTCAGGAACGTGACAAGGCAGAAGAAGGACCGGCAAGAGGAGGTCAATTTATTCTAGCCATTTCACCAGATATTCTATCAGGAAAAAATACCAGCGAACAAACGGATCGTTTTTTTGAAAAGTATGATGCAATAGAAGGTGCACGGACCCCCGGTGCCAGACGGCATAAAAATAGAGAAAATAGCGGTCCACGGTCAGTTAACGCAGATCTGGTAAAGACTATTGAGCAGCTTCGAACGGATGGTTTAATAACCTAATATTTGTTTAATAAAAGTGTTTAGACTTGGTTTTTTTGCTGGTTTCTGCGTTGAATTTACTTGCAGGTAATAAATAATGGCCAGACCAAGTAAAGAAATGAGTGGCTTGGTTTTTTATTAGCTTGGTTGTTCTTGCTTGTGACTTATAGCTGCACTCGAATATTTTGTATAGCAGGTGGGGGGGGGGGACTGATTATAAGCAATTACCAGAAATCCGCCCCTGATTGCTAAATATGGTCGAAACTTATGGGTAATCTGGAATATGTTTATTGTCAATAAGCTGTACTCGAACATCTTGTGTAGCAGGATAAACCGAGGGACCAAACTGATTATAAACAGCAACGTCAGCAGCATCACGACCATAACCAATTGCCACATATCCGCCCTTGATTTCTGACTGCGTGGCATCGAAAGTATATCATTTACCCGCAACATAGGCTTCAAATCAAGCGTGAAGATCCATCGGCTTTAAGCCGTACAGATACCCGACCACCAAGAAAGGAATTACTGGACACCCATCTAATTGACCAAATATTAATCCACTTCTATATTTTCGTAGTTATTCTTGATCACAAAGAAAAGATTGGCTATCCAACCTTTACGTCCTTTGCTTCTCACAAAAAGCTGTTTTTTATTTGTATTTATAGAGATCTCTATAAATATAAATGCGTCATTTTCTCAACATAAAATATCAATTTATAACCATTATTTTAACTATCTAACTGTTTTGTAAGTTATTTATTATATAATTCTTATCAATAAATAAAATTTTAAATGTGTATTAGTGAGAATGCAGACTAATATATTGTTATGTCTCAGAGATACTCAGCAGCACCATTTAACAACAAGAGGTTTTAGGGAATGTCCGAAGATTATCAAATCATAGCAGGAAGTCGCGAGTCTGAGAGTCATGAACGGGCCAATTTCTTTGATGTTAGACTACGTTTTTTTCAAAACGAACTGGATCATGGTCCTAGTACTTTCTTTACTTGGCGTGCTTGCTGCGGCGCTGTGAACAGCATTAAAGGAATGCATAACAATCGCATCAAAGGAGACGTTCGTACCTCACGCGCTTTATTCAGGCGTTAGACATAAATAGAGGAGAAAGCATATGAATATCAATATATCCAGTACTGAGCCAACCAAAGTAATTATGCTTCGAAAGGCGTTACGTTTGTTCAGTTTATCGAGTATTGTCTTAGCAAGCAGTTTCTTGTTCCCGGCAGAAGCATTAGCCCAATGTGAGCCAGGTCCACATGAAGTCGCTTTTTTTCAGCACGCTAACTTCGAAGGAAAGTGTAAAGTTCTAGGTCTGAAAGATTACAAAAATTCATCGGATCTAGGTATAAAGAATGATTCAATTTCCTCGGTAAAAGTGGGGGCTGAGGTTCAAGCATTTGTTTGCAAAGACTCCTTTTACAGAGGTGAATGTGAGGTTCTTAATAAAAATCACAAAACCCTACGCAATAATGTAGTCAAAGGTGACACCATTTCTTCAGCAAAAATTCAGCTCCGAAATGGCTCCGCATCCTGTACACCAGGTCGGAATCAAGTTGCTTTTTATCAACACACAAATTATAAAGGGGCATGTCAGGTTCGAGGACTTGGTCGTTATGAAAACTCCCTTAAGATAGGGCTTAAAAATGACACAATATCCTCAGTTAAGCTAGGGACTAATTCCCAAGCCGTTTTGTGTAGAGACTCGAATTTCCAAGGACACTGTATCGTCCTTAAAGAAAACAGGCCTACCCTCAAATCATGGCATGTTGGCAATGATGAAACATCTTCAGCTAAAGTACAAGAACTCGGAACTCAGGAATGTCAGCCTAAGGCAGACCAAGTCGCTCTTTTTATGCACAGTAATTTTGTTGCACCTTGTGTAGTAAAGAATATGGGTCTATATGGAAACTCGAGTAAAATTGGTTTGAAAAATGATTCGATTTCTTCTGTCATAATTGGTCGAGATTCACAAGTATTGTTATGTGAACATTCTAATTTTAAAAATTGTGTGGAGTTAAAGGGCAGTGACAGTAATCTAGGAGATAACCGTATTGGGCATGATCAGGTCTCATCGTTAAAGGTACAGCCAAGAGGTTTCAAGGATTGCATTCCTGACTCTAATGAGGCGTCATTCTTTGAGGACAGTGGTTACGTAGGTACATGCAAAGTGAAGAGCATCGGAGATTATAATAATGCCGCTAGTATTGGCCTGGCGAACAATTCAATCTCTTCGATTAGGGTTGGTTCGTCCATTCAAGTATGTGCCTGTGGGGGTGATGATTTCACTCAAATATGTGAGGCATTTACAATGGACGATCCGAGTCTTGATAACAACTTCCCTATCTATACGACCGGTAATGATTTAATTTCTTCTATAAAGGTTCAAATGCGAGGATCTGAATGCAAAGTGAAATCAATACCGCCTGATCCACAAGATGTTTTTAAGCAGATATCCGTTTTTAATTGCCATACTGATATGCGAAGTGTTCATTTATGGACGCGAAACATTACCATAGGTGCTCCTTTTGTTGAGAGAGGCGTGTTGTCACCCCAATATTCAAATGGCAGCTGCCCTAGTGGCGCTTCACCGCGTGTGATTTCTCTTATCGATGGATATTTATTTGAATTCGTAGTAGTAGACACTGGCCAGCTGACTTGTGAAGGACGAAATGATCCATCGCTAGGCAATTGTATAAGGATGCCAAGTCGATTTATTCTTGGGGATGATGATGGCCTGAGTTTGAATATAAAAGTACATTAATAAGCAAGAAAATATGATGAATAAAAAAACTAAGCCAGCCAAGGTTGTTGTCTAGTGTTTAAGCATTGATCTAGGCTTTAGTTATTTTTATTTACTAAGGAGGGAAAGGCCGGACACCCAAAGGTTAGCAATATAACCCATTAATTTTAAACTTCTATAAAAAAGCCTCAAGTAGTTAAACAACTTGAGGCTTCAATGTAAACGAAAAAGTTTATATATGTCCTGCCTTTTTCGTTCGGGAGGGGACGTCGTGATTGGTGGGAAGAATTACGAACTTTGGGATAGTGATAAGGTTATTATAGGACCGCTCTATCCTATATGACGCTTGACATAACCTCGCTAATTCAGCCGATGCAAAAACGGCGCGGCTGATTGGCCCGTTATTTTTCTGCGACGCAAGGACAATATTTGGGCATTTAATAAGTTAATTTTAATACCCTCTACTTTTAGGTGCTTTATTATCTTAATATGGGTCATTTTACTCTTACTTTCAGGAGTTACATTGCATTGATTAAATCCATATTTTCAGCTGTAGGCATCTTTGCAATCTTAGCGTTAGTGATTGGAATGGTTGCAGATATTAGGAGCGCTGACAGTACAAAAGGTGGATACGAGTATCCCTTTGCAGGATGGAGCGGAAAAACTATCGACTTTTCAGCTATGTACCAAACAAAAGATGGGCTGTATAAAAGTGGCTACGTTATTGATCAATTCTTTAACTGTCATACTGGAATGATTAGTTGGGAAATATTAGGTGTCATAAAAGGCGATTTTAGAAAGTTTTCTGAAAGAGCTATTGTAGTTCACAAACCACAGGATGAATGCAGAGCGCGAGGGTATAACACCGATTCTTGGGCTATAAGTGATTTACTATAATGCCTATTTAGATATATCTTGATGATTTACAAATAGATATAAAACATAACAAGCCGCGCCAGGTGGATTCTGGCGCTAGCCGCCTCCACCGGTTCGCTGAGCGTTGAGGCTGTAGAATTCCCCCCAAAATCGGGTCAAATAAAGCAGCATAAAATTTTGGGAATCCATAATTTTTAAACCCCGTATTTTAGCTGTGTTTTTGGCAAATAATTATTCTGGCAACAGTGCTCAGGTCAAATAATGCAACGGGCTAAGGCGTTAAAAAGAAACAGCCAGTCTTTTATTCTATGCTACTCTTAGAGCCTGTTTTTATAGGAAGAAAAGGTCTAATTAATGAAGAAGACAATCAAAGCAGTACTCTTATCCGCTTTTATCTTTCCCGGTGTGGGTCATCTGTTATTCAAGCGCTATATTTCTGCGGCGATATTAGCGGCAACTGCCTTAACAGCAACATATCTGTTGATTGCTAAAGTACTCGAAAGTGCAATGCTGATCGTTGATAAAATTCAACGGGGTGAAGTCGCCGCAGATATCACGAAAATCAGTGAATTAGCATCACAACAGCCCTCAACCGATGGTTGGCTGGGAACTGATTTTATATCTGTGATACTGCTGATTACTTGGTTAGTGGCTATTGTTGATTGTTATAGAGTCGGCTGTTCACTAAAGAAAAAAGATTAATGTTAAAAAAGGCGAGAGCATTTACTGCACGTAATCACTCACCAGCTAAATTAACTACCTGCCCTTAAATAGATTTTTAATAAGTCATGTTTCATCTGACTTTAACCTCGCTAGCGTTCTTCTGTAATAAAGGGATAGGTAACACCCACAAATAAGCTACTTATCACAAGAAGACAACTTCAAGACGTTTTTTCAATACCGGTATAGATAGCCCGCACCGATAAATGAGACTGTTTTTTACTTTGCAGTGGGTTAATTAATGGTTGCTCTATTTGAAATTGAGTCATATAAACCCTAAAAAGAGAAATAGGCAACTAATTGATGATTAAAATATTATAGGGTTTTTATAAAAAAGAATGTGAAAAAGTCGGCAAAGTAAAAAGTTCATCTCTATCGTGAAAATCTGTTAAAATACTCCCTCTTTATTATAACGAAAGACACCTTAGCACCTTAAATTAACAGCAAAGCTGCTTAAGCGCATTAATATATTTACCGCTATTTTACTCTGAGGAACTCTCCCCATGAAAAAATTCTTTTCTGCCCGCTATATTGCTTTAGCACTGATCAGCTGTTTATTGATAGCTGCCTGTTCTTATGTACTGAACAGCAATACTAGTGAAAGTGAAAAACTGATGGCAAACCCCGTTGAAGTCACTATCACGTCGCTCGATGATTTGAATACTTTATTTGATAAATATCAGTACAACGATGAAAACTGGGATAAAGGCAACCGTGAAGTACCGCGTATTACTTTTGAGGGGGTTGGGAAGCACTGGGCTGAGGGATCCAAAAAACTGCCCGTAGAGACCAAAAAAATGATATTTTTTCGTCTGATGACACCACTGGCATTAGTTTCTAATGAAAATATCTTACGTGAACGGGAAATTGTTAAAAGCAGTCCGCTAGAGGCAAGCAAACTTAAAAAAATAGCCATTAAATACCGCATTATTGAAGATAAGACAGCCGAGTTAGATCAAAAAATGCGCACAGCATTATTGGCCCGCGTTGATATTTTACCCCCGTCGTTAGCACTGGCGCAAGCGGCTGAAGAGAGTGGTTGGGCGACCTCTCGTTTTGCGCAGGAAGGGAATGCTTTCTTTGGTCAGTGGGATTTTACCGGTAACGGGATGAAACCTCGGGCCCACCGAGAAGAGCTGGGTGACTATGGCGTTGCGCGCTTTGATAGTCCACTTGCTTCAGTTGAAGCTTATATGCTCAACATTAACAGTAATAGTGCATATCAAAAATTACGTATTTTACGCAGTGAACTGCGTGCTAATGATAAAGCGGTCACGGGCATTAAATTAGCGGGTACCTTGGATAAATATTCCGAGCGAGGACAAGAATATATTCATGGACTGCGTGCCATGATCCGTTATAACAACCTTGAGCAAGTCGATCAGGCGTATTTATCTGATAATAAATTAATCCATTTAATTACAGAAAAATAATGGTTCGTTCTTTATAATATCTACAAAAAATAAGTTTATAAAACCGATCAAAGAAGCGTGTTCGCACAGGCTTCTTTTATTCTTAATCCGCTGCATATTTTCACGCAAGGCGGTGACGGACTTTAAGCTTCTTTCGTTTAAGTGCCTGAGTGAGCCTTAATTTTGGCGCATTTATAAAAAACCAATCTGACTAATATCTAACTGAAAAGCGGGTAACTGTTTGTCTGCAATTAGAATACTAATTTGTTTAACGTCTGCCAAATTTAACTGTGGCGCATCGTCAACGGTTGCCCCGCGGTAGGTAGGAATAAAGTCGCTTTTCTTAAAAATCAAACTGTTCCAGTTATTCGCCGTGGCATAAAAATCAACCTTGTAGGCAATCGCACCCGGCCCTGTATTGGTTCTTAAACGTAACTGGTAATGGCGATTATCTCCTTTGAAAGTAATAGATACCTTGTCTTTCGCTATTATCGGTTTATTGAGAACGTATCGGGCTGAAGCAAAACCCCCGTTGTTTTCGAATGAAAGCTGGCCGCTAAAGGAGACAATATTGTTTTCAATTGCTATTTTGCTTGTTGAAATTCCCCCCATCACTGAATCATTGACTACCTGCCAGCTGTTAATAAATTTTTTGCTGTTAAAGTCAATATCTTCAGCCAGGCCATTGTTTATATTTGTCATTATGATCACCAAAATTAGTACATATTTCATATTTAAAGCGTTTATTCCAAGTCAGTCCGGCAAGTATATTGTTAGGTATACAGCTGCGCAATAGATGCGTTTATTTCAGTGATGCGTATATAAAGCGCAGATGCTTGCCTGGTACACCTTTATTTTCGAATTCAGCTGTTCTTACCACTCTATTTTTTTTCCTTGCCAGTCAATAAAAGCCGCTTTATTGTCAGAAACGTAATTTTCTAGGGCAAGTGGTTTAATTAAAGATAAAAGCTGAGTTGCTACAAATTCAGGCTTAAATAATTTTTCCGGCGCTACATTGGACTGGAAAGGCCGGGATAATTTAGTGTCAGTGGTACCGGGATGAAAGACTATCAACCTGACATTTTTGGCACGTCTGGCATATTCAATGGCAGCCGTTTTGACCAACATATTAAGTGCCGCTTTTGATGCCCTATAACTGTACCAGCCACCAACACGATTATCGCTAATACTGCCTACCCGCGCACTGAATACCGTAACAACGCATGGCAACGGGTGACGTAACAAGGTAATTAACTGTTGCAGCCACAGACCAGGAACCACGGCATTCACATGCATAACTTGTTGAAATATATCGGCAGAAAATTGTTCTATCTTTTTCTCCGGTAAAAATGAGTGGTTATGTAACATGCCATTGCAGATAAAAACCTTTACGCAGGGAAGTGAGGTCGCTTTTATTTTCTCAATAATTGCGTTTATCTGCGCCGAGTTATATTCACATTCAATCAGGTTCAATTTTTTTTGATTAAGCATGCGATCACTAAAATCCGCCGGAAAACTGCGGCTGACAGCATAAACCTGCAGTTCATCATCTAACAGAAGATTATCAATCAGCGCTTGTGCGATGGCACTGCTTGCGCCGATAACTAGAGCGCAACGTTTAACATCGGTCATTATTTTTTCTCCTGGGTGTTATCTGCGGTTTTTATACTGCACTGGCCATTTTCACAGCTTTTATTCCCCATTAATAATTTTGAAATACGTATTCGGTGTTTGGCAAATAACAGGTATGCCCAATCGGCAACGGGTTTGATAATAGGAAAGCGCAGCGCGGCAATCCAGGGTTTTTTACCCACCAGTCGCCATGCATGACAGGTCACATCGAGTCCAAATAGGGGGGTGCCATTCAACTTCCCATGCAGTATGTTAGTTGCCTTGATCTTGTCGATATCAGGAAATTTTTGTTCAAAATCGCTTTGGTGAATGTCCTCCAGTTGGATATTGTTGTGCTGGTCATAGCGGCGTAATTCTTTCATTTCCATAGAGCACAGCGGGCAGTTTCCATCGTAAAAAATCGTTAGCATTATAAACCTCAGAGACTTAAATTATTCTTATATTCAATATACGTATCAATGCTGTTGTTAGATCTTTTTGTTTCTTTATCTCGCGATTAATTTGATATTTTGACAGATATTGGGCTATTTTAGCCTTAACAGTGAAAAAGGTAGGACATTCAAAAAAAAATTTTAAACCGTGCAAGGTACTGGTCAAATTTACCCCGCCTTATGGCCACCATTTGTAACACTTTTACGTAGATTTAAAAGAGCACTTTCTAAAATAATCAAAATGTAATTTATTTTTGACAGTATAGTATCAAAATGAGGCAATAATTAACCACAAAAGAGCTCTATAACCGCTAAAATATTTTCTAAATACTCGCGTCACTATTCAAAATGCAAAGATAAACAGGCTATATAAACAGACTTAATGGCAGCAAAAGAAATAATTAAGTGATTTTTTTGTAAAAATCAAAAAACTTCAAATTGTGATTTAAATGGGCATTCTTACCTTTTAATTCAGATCATAATTTAATTTTTGCTGCTATTACCCCTCTAACAAAATAGTTTATTAATTTTTATAGATTAACCCTTTTAACGAATTGGACTTACCTATGCAAACAGAAACAATCAGGATTGCTCAGAAAAATCTTGTCCCGGTCAGCCGACAGGCTGCTGGCGAAGGTATCGTACTGCTGGAAAACAAAAATGCAACGCTGCCTTTGAACAAAGGGGAGACGATTTCGCTGTTTGGTCGCTGCCAAATAGATACTTATCGCAGTGGTACAGGCTCAGGTGGCGCAGTGAATGTGCCCTATGCGGTGAACGCATTACAAGGACTGCGCGCTAATCCTAGTATTAACATTAATGAAGTGCTGGTGACTATCTATGAAGACTGGATTGCGCAGCATCCCTTTGACGATGGGGGTGGCGGCTGGGCTGCGGAGCCTTGGTTTCAACAAGAGATGCCGCTTGCTGATGAGATAATTAAACAGGCAGCTGCTAATTCAGATAAAGCGCTATTTTTTATTGGCCGCACCGCAGGTGAAGACCAGGATAATGCCGATGCAGCAGGCAGTTATCGACTGACCGATGCTGAAATTTTAATGCTCGAAAAGGTTAATACCTATTTCGATAAGGTTATTATTGTCCTGAATGTTACCAATATCATGGATATGTCTTGGCTGGAGTCGATCAAAAACAAGCAATCGATTCAAGCCGTGCTTTATAGTTGGGCGGCTGGAATGGAAGGTGGCCACGCGTTAGCTGATGTTCTTTGCGGTGATATCTCACCCAGCGGCCGTCTGAGTGACACTATCGCTTATCAACTTGCTGATTATCCATCATCGGCTAATTTTGGTCACAAAGATTACAACCTTTACGTTGAAGATATTTATGTCGGATACCGTTATTTTGAAACCTTTAACCCGCAAGCCGTCCAGTACGCCTTTGGAGCGGGTCTTTCATATACGCAGTTTAGCCGCGAACTGGTTTCACATTCGGTAGAGGGCGTCGGGATTAACCAGGTTCTGCAGTTTGATATAAAAGTAGAAAACATTGGAGAGAAATACAGTAGTAAAGAGGTTATCCAAATTTATGTTGAGGCACCGCAGGGGCGTCTTGGCAAACCCGCACGGGTATTAGCAGGCTTTGTCAAATCCACAACACTGAAGCCCGGTGAAGATGAAATCCTGCGCGTCTGCATCGCACTTAAAACCCTTGCTTCCTATGATGACAGTGGAGTAACAGGACATAGTAACTGCTATGTTGTCGAACCGGGCACTTATCAGTTTTATGTCGGCGCTAGTGTTCGTCACGCACAGCTTATCAGTGCAACATTGCAACTGGAGCAGTTGTTAGTCACAGAAAAACTTACTGAAGCACTGGCACCGGTTAAAGATTTTGAGCGACTAAAACCTGGCGAGCTAGAGGGAAATGGTCTTTATCGGGCAACTTACGAGTCTGTCCCGCAGCGCAGCATTCCGCTCGCTGATAGAATTCAAGCAAACATGCCGAGATCTTTTGCTGTCACAGGGGATCAAGGGATCCGTCTGACTGACGTAAAAGCAGGGCGCGCTTCCCTGACAGATTTTGTGGCGCAAATGAGTCATGAACAACTTGCGACTATTGTTAGAGGGGAAGGCATGTGCAGCCCTAAGGTTACTCCCGGCACTGCAGCAGCTTTTGGCGGTCTTTCTGACAGCCTGTTTAATTTGGGTATTCCAGTTGCGGCAGCAGCGGACGGTCCATCGGGAATACGTATGGACAGTGGTCATAAAGCCACGCAAGTGCCTATTGGTACATTACTTGCCTGTACCTGGAACAGTGATCTGAATGAGCAGTTATTCTACCTTATGGGGCAAGAGCTTTATGCCAATCAGATTGATACATTATTAGGCCCGGGTATCAATATTCACCGCCATCCGCTTAATGGCAGAAACTTTGAGTACTTCTCTGAAGATCCTCTGATGACAGGAATCATGGCTGCAGCACAAACCCGCGGGCTTAAAAAGGCGGGCGTATCCGGCACTATCAAGCACTTTGCAAGCAACGATCAAGAGACCGCGCGTGTTGATGTAGATAGCGTAATGTCACAGCGTGCGCTACGTGAAATCCACCTTAAACCCTTTGAAATGGCAGTTAAAGAGGGCGAGGCTTCAACCCTTATGACCGCTTACAACACTATTAATGGGCATTGGACCGCCTCTAACTACGATCTTAATACGACGATTTTACGGGGTGAATGGGGCTTTACTGGGATTGTGATGACCGACTGGTGGGCTAAAATGAACGATCCAATTAAAGCGGGCAAAGAAGATAAAACCCACACCTCTTTTATGATCCGTGCGCAAAATGATCTTTACATGGTGGTCGAAAATGATGGCGCCGAAGGTAATAGTATGGGAGATGATACGCTTGAAGCATTAGAGAATGGCACCTTGACCGTCGGCGAACTGCAACGCAGTGCCATGAATATCTGCCGCTTTATTATGGAAGCCCCTGTTATGGGACGACCACTTAAGGCTTATGAGCCAATCAAGACGTTTGCAGCAAAGAGCTATATCTCTAAGGATCTTTCAGCTGTTAATGCGCTTGCCATCGAAGATAGGATCAAACTTAATTGTAAAACCAATACCAGTGTGACAATCGCAGTAACTGAGCCGGGTATCTATCAATGTAGCAGTCTTATTCGTTATGATCGTAATTCACAGGCTCAATCTTCATACAGCCTGCGCCTTAATGGACTCTTTAGTATGTCTTTTTCAGTTAACGGTACCGATGGCAAGTTGATTACCACTGAAGGGCTGAAGGTGAAACTGGAGAACGGGCATTACACACTTGATCTGGACTTCGTAAAATCCGGTCTGGAGCTTGAGGGGCTTATTTTTACGAAAGTCTAAAAAAACACCGCGCACTCAAATCTGGTAGGGTGCATTCCATGCACCGCTGATAATGTTTGGTGCGCGGAGCACACCCTACGGGTAATGTAATGGTAGGGTGCATTCTATGCACCACAAGCTATGATTGTTGCGCAGAGTCCTAGAGTTAATAAAGGACGGTGTCTTCCTCGGGAATTGGTGGAAGCACACCCTACGGATTATGTTACCGGTAGGATGTATTTCATGCACCGCTGATAATGCTTGGTGCGCGCCTACGGGTAATTATCGTTCGCTTAATAAATACCCTTTAATGTTTAATGCCGGATAAAATACTTTCTATGGTCGTAACCAACTCAGCTGATTTTTGTAAATTCAATCCGTCAGGGTGTGGAGAACAAAATCGGCCGGCGTCATTATCGAAATACTGACCAGAAGAACCGGCGAATTCCTTATCCAGTGCCAGCCGCGTTAAGATTTTAGCGCCTATTTTTAAGTCACCACCTGCCACACCAAACCCTTCTTGTACCATTTTACTGCCGAGCATTGAGCCCGGGTTTACTGTAATAATAACGGGCCCCTTATCTTTAAGTGTTTGAGCCATTATTCGGCTCCACATGGTAATGGCAAGTTTGCTTTGCGCATAAGCTTCCATATCGGAAAGCGGCACTTTACCCAGCAATGCTTGCATATTCACGGGTGCCTGGGCTGCTGAAGAAAGGTTAATTACTCGCGCGGAAGTGGCAAGCAATGGCAGCAGCTCCTGCAATAAAAGATAAGGCGCAATGGTATTAACAGTAAAGCGCAGATCAAGTCCGTCCCTGGTTATGGGGTTATCTACTTTAAAAACACCGGCGTTGTTAATCAGCACATCAAGGTTATCGTATTGTGCTTTTATCTTATTCGCTAAGGTCTTTACATCGGACATTTGTGACAAGTCTGCCAGATAACTTTTAACTGTTCCGGCATTAGGCAGTTCAGTCAGCATTTTTACCACTTTATTTAACTTTTCAGGGTTACGTCCATGTACCAATAGACTATGACCATTTGAAGCTAACATCTTTGCTGTTGCCAAACCTATACCGTCGGTTGCACCAGTAATTAAAATTGTTTTTTTCATGGAAAATTCCTTATTATATTGAACGTTTGCTTCCGGCACATTCAACGAGCGATTTTTTATTAATACCAAAAGAATTAATTAAGTGATCAATGATTGCGAAGGAAAAGTCAGCGCTAATAAGGCGTGAGTTGCAGGAGATAGTTGTTCTCACTTCAAAACTAACAACGTAATTAGGGATGATTTTAACCAGCAAGGGTGATCACCTTTTTAGTTCCTTTGGTATAATACTCCGCTTGTTATGATATTTATAACAGGCGGACATCTTATGGTCTGTACATGGGTCTAGTGATGACTCTCCGGGAAAGAATTATTTACCGGAGAGTCTCGTTTAAACGCTTTTAAATTTCAACGATTACTTTGCCCATTCCTGCGCCACTCGCTAAACGCGCATGTGCCTGACCCACTTCTGCCAATGAAAAACGATTTTCATCTAATATCGGGCGTAAAGCACCTACTTCAACGATCGTAGCTAACCGGCTTAGAATGCGAGCGTGCTCTTCACGTTTGTGGTTGTACAGCATTGGAATTAGCATAAACACAACATGCAGTGACAAACCTTTAAAGTGCGCGGGCGAAAGATCTAATTCGAGGAGTGCAACCGTTGATACAACCTGACCATTGAGCGCAGCAGCAGCGAAAGAATTAGTTATATTAAGGCCGCCAACAGTATCAAATACAATGTCAAAGCCGTGACCTGCAGTATATTTTTCCAGATAGTCAGCAAGGGTTTCTGTTTTATAATTGATTGCTGTTGCGCAAAGCGAGATACCCCTTATGGGGAGCAGCAATAGAATTGCTGCGCCGTTCACAATTCAGCGCGATTGACTGCCATTATCCTTGAACCGATTTCAGCCAATTGAATCGGCTCAGCTGTCAATAACTAATGGACAAGTTAAATATAATCTTATCCAGGTAACCTCACTTTTTAAGGTTACCTGCCTTAAGTAATTAATATCATGGATTTACTGTCAGTACTGTTAGAATAACCAGTGTATTCTTCTTTGTATTTAGGTTTTCTATCATAATGAAATCAATATCTTCAACGGTTTTTGGCCATTTATTCGGTCATCCCGCAGCAATCTCTATCGGCCCAAAAGGGGTCATACTATCAGTAAAAAAAACACCCACAAAAATCAGCTGGCAAGCCTTAATTTCACCACCAACATTCACCTTTGGGTGGTTGGGTCAAACAGTCAGTTTTCGCCTTGCAGGGCAAACCTACGTGCTCAATCATCTTGCTTATAACTGTAAAAAAAAGCATAAAACGGACTGTGAACAGTGGTGGGCCGAGGCGAATAAAAATAGATTATTCGGGTTATTAACTAAAATAAAAAAAGTCAAAAACCGTCGTTATCTGCGCCAATCGACGTTTAACAATATGCAGCTTGCGATTGCTAAAGAATATAACAGATGGTTTCCCTGGGCCGCCTCAAGCCAAGGGGCAGCACATCTTGCAAAAATAGTTACGGTGTTAGCGCAATATCAGCATTGGCAGGAACAAGATATCACCCTTTGCCGGGAAGCCTATATCACCAGACAGTTAAAAAACTACCAGCGTTTTTTTGACCGAGTTGAAGAAAACCCTTTAACACTAAGGCAGCGTAGAGCCTGTATTATTGATGACGATAATAATTTGTTATTAGCGGGTGCGGGTACCGGTAAAACCAGTGTAATGATTGGTCGGGCAGGTTATCTGCTTAACAGTCAACAGGCTAAGCACCATGACATTTTATTATTAGCTTATGGTCGAAAAGCCGCTGATGAAATGGATCAAAGAATAAAAGAAAAGCTGCAAACTGATAATATCAGCGCGACAACCTTCCATCGCCTTGGGCTTGATATCATTGCGCAGGTTGAAGGTGGGAAGCCCAATTTATCGGTGTTTGCAGAGGATGAGAAAGTGAAGGCTAAATGGGTACAAGCTTGTTTTGAGACGTTGATCCAAAAGCAAGATAAATACCGCGATCTGGTGATGGCATATTTTAGTGAATATTATTATGTCGAAAAAAGCTATTTTGAATTTACCAGTCTGGGTGAATATTACCAGTATCTAACCGATAACGATATTCGCAGTTTAAAGGGCGATAAGGTAAAAAGTTTTGGGGAGCTGCATATTGCAAATTGGTTATGTAACCATGGCATTGAGTACCAATATGAAGCCAGTTATGCCTTTGATGTAAAAACGGTCGCGTCCAGACAATATCAGCCTGATTTTTTTCTACCAGCATTAAATACTTATATTGAATATTATGGAATAGATGAAAATGGCGATACAGCGCCTTATATTGATAAACAGGAATACCATGCATCTATCGCATGGAAACGTAAAACACATCAGAAAAATAACAGTAAATGCATTGAGTTAACCTATGCGCAGCATAAACAAGGGCGGCTATTGAGTTCGCTTGAGAAAAGCCTGAAAAATGAAAATATTGTCTACAAATGGTTCCCCGATGGGGTGCTATTAGCAGGTTTAAAAGAGACTGGACGCATGACCTTACTGGCGGAAATTTTTGCTAAATTAATCGGGCTTTATAAAGCCGCTTACTTGGATGAATGGTCTGAGAAACGGGTGATCAGGAACTCTACCGATGCAAAAAAAACAGAAAAAGCATTTGAATTACTTAAACCTATTTTAAGCGCTTATCAGGCAAGGTTATTAAATCGTAATGAAATTGATTTTGAAGATATGATTATCAAAGCACTTGCCTATGTCGAGACAGGAAAATTTATTTCTCCCTGGCGTTATATTATGGTCGATGAATTTCAGGATATTTCAGAGCCTAGAGCCCGTTTAGTGAAGGCTTTACGCGGCAGTAATAAAAGCACTTCTATTTTTGCTGTTGGTGATGATTGGCAGGCTATCTACCGATTTAGTGGTGCCGATATAACACTGACCACCGGCTTTGAGGATTATTTTGGTCCGACCACGCAGACGGAATTAGATCAGACCTTTCGTTTTAACAACCGGATAGCACAGGTGGCAACTGATTTTGTCAGTAAAAACCCGGCACAAATAAATAAAATGATTAAGTCGTTTAAGCATCAGGATGAACCTGCTGTTTCAATTTTACGGAAAAGTGCTGGTGGTTTGAAGGCTCAAGATGAAAAAATAATTGATGAAATAGTGAATGGCGCAGTTGATGAGGTGTTAACGGCTATTACTGGTCAGATTGACAAACCCGCAACCGTCTATTTACTCGCGCGTTTTTGGTTTCAATTACCAGACAAAGCAAGTGTTTGCCATTTAAACAATCAATACCCGCAGCTCAATATACAAACGCACTCATTTCATGGGGTTAAAGGTAAAGAAGCTGATTATGTGGTTATCATGGGGTTAAAATCTGGCAAGCATAGTTTCCCTTCCAATAAGGCAATCCCTCCCATTTTAGATGCGTTACTGGCAAAAGAAGAAAAATTTGAACATGCAGAAGAACGGCGATTATTTTATGTCGTTTTAACACGGGCAAAACAAAGGGTTTATATTATTGCTGATATGAGTGATACGAGTTGTTTCGTTAAAGAGCTTATTAACGATCATGACGTTGAACTTGATGAATTTGGGATAACCGTTAATCAGACTTTTGTTGATCAAATTCATTGTTTAGTGTGTGAAACGGGTACCTTAAAGACTCGCTCAAATCGTTTTGGTACCTTTGTTTCCTGTTCATACTTTCCGCGCTGTGATTATAAAGAAAGAGCCTGCGAAAGTTGTCAGAGTGTGATGTCTACAACCCGTCATAAAGGGTTTAAAATCTGTTTAAATCAACGCTGTAATAATATTTACCCGCTATGCGAAAAATGTGGAGCGGAAATGGTGCTGCGAAAAAGTGCGCGGGGTGAATTTTGGGGATGTCGAAATTACAGCGGTAATGAGCAGACAAGTTGCCGAAACGCGATTGCTAAAGGAAAAATTCAATGGCCGGAAATGCAGGGTTAATGTCCCATTTTTATTAACTGTCATATTTATTTAACATTAATGTAATAAGCTTTGTAAAAAAATTGTTAAGGATGACCAAAAATATGGCGTTATACGAACATCTGGAAGAGATCATTGTGAGCGAGCAGTTAACTTCCTTATTCCAGCCAATATATGCCACAAATAGCAGTGAAGTTTATGGTTACGAAGCTTTAATCAGAGGGCCTTACGACAGTCCTCTACATAATCCGGAAGCGCTATTTGATGCTGCAATTGAATATAATTTACTGTCGGAATTAGAGCTTATTTGCCGCAAAAAATCCATTGCCCGTTTTGTTGAATTAGGGTTAAAAGGGTTGTTATTTATTAATGTTAACCCGATGGTATTTTTACAATCTGATCATCCGCAGGGTAAAACACTTTCTTATTTAACAGAGCATAAATTAAAGCCAGAGCAGGTTGTTATAGAGCTGAGTGAAAAATATCCGATTGATGACCCTGACATTTTACAAAAAGCCTTAATATATTATCGTGATCTTGGTTTTAAAATTGCGGTTGATGATTTGGGCTCAGGTTATGCGGGCTTGAAACTGTGGTCTGAGGTGAAACCTGATTTTGTTAAAATAGATCGTTATTTTATTGACCAGTGTGATAAAGATCCTATAAAAAGTGAGTTTATCAAAAGTATTTTCAATTTAGGGCAAAGAATTAATGCCAAAGTCATTGCAGAAGGGATTGAAACAGAAGAAGAATTTTGGCTATTAGATGAACTAGGTATTAGTATTTATCAGGGTTTTTTATTTGCCAGGCCAATGTTGTCTCCATCGGCTACTGTCTCCGCTGTGATCCAAAATCGTGATCGTTTGGCGAATCTTGCGCTTAATAATGAATCTTTGCTTAGCCCGTTATTACAAATAATAATCCCAGTCAATTTTGATCAAACAACAAAAACAGTGCTGGATTATCTTCACCAACACCCCGAGCTGGATTCTATTCCTGTGGTTAAAGAAGATAAGCCTGTGGGTATGATTTTACGTGAACATATTTTAGCTTTATTTTCTACGCCTTACGGTAAAACCCTGCATGAAAATAAACCTATCCATGAAAACATGATCGATTCTCCCGTTATTGTTGAAGCAAAGACGCCACTTGATGAAGTGGCTCAATGGGTCACGTGCGGAGATGATGAAAAATTATTATGGCATTTTATCATTGCAGATAAGGGACGTTATCTTGGAATCGGCTCAGTGCGTGATCTGTTACGCCAGTTAATTCAACCGAACACTCGCTCGGCCAACTCAGTAACGCGCTTGCCAACTATTTTCGCTGCTTAATGGTTATACGCTTAAAGGTTGAATCTGCCCTAGTGACAGAAGTATGGTTATAAAATGGGTGGCATGGTTGTTGGCGGAGGAAGTGATATTGCAGCGCGATTTTCAGGTGAAAAATGAGGTCGATTTAAAAGAAAAATCCCATGAGTGGATACTGCTACTTAATTAGTCTCAGGTTCCTCGTTATCGCTATCGCTATCGTTATTATTATTGATATTTATGCTAATCTTTATTTAGTTTTTTTACAGTAACTATTATGTATGATTAACCTTTTAATTGGGAAATCAAACTTTCTAACCTGTTTATTTAAAATAAATTTATGGAAAGCGTTTGTTCTGAAAACAGATAAATTTTACAGTCTCGTCAGCGGTAAGACTAAAAAATATTTCATCTCTTTAAGCACTGGAGTTCAACATGGGTTCAAAAACTACAATGAAAATTATCAGCATTGTCCTAATCGTTTTAGGCATTGGCCTTGCGGTATGGGGGTATCAATTATCGGGTTCTGTCGAATCAGAAATAACACAAGCTATTACAGGTTCAGATACCGATAGGGTAATGACTTACTATATAGCAGGGGCGGTCAATTTTGTTGTCGGCATATACCTTTTCAGTAAAAATTAAACAGGAAGTCTCACTCAGCTCACCCGCCTGCTAATTTTTTAGCGATTAGATTGCTGACAATATAATAAATTAACGGCCGCCTTTTCTATAAATAGAGAAATTATACGGCCTTGTTAATTTTAGGTCTGTACACAAAAACTAATTCTAAATAATATCACTGTTCAGGAGTCAATATGTCAGATACGCAAAGTAATGAAAAACAAGAAGTCACCATAGTTGATATAAAAATGCCATTTATGTCTATGGTCATTTTTCTGGTCAAATTAGCCATTGCCTCAATTCCTGCCTTTATTATCTTATCGGTTATTTTTATGATTTTTGGTGTTTTATTTGGGGGCGTTTTCCACGGTATGGGGATGGGAGTAATGGGCCGCTATTAGGGTTAATACCGCTGTTTAATAAAGACTCTCTCTATATGTATGTTCCGCCGCCCACATGCCGTCAGCGAAAGCAATACCTTGTTGTAGTAAGTGACGTTGGTCAAAAGTTTTTAGGTTAAGTTGTTATGGGGCCTTTGCTAGTTAGCTTTATAAAACCCAATAAGCCCTAGCGTTTTGGGCTATTTATCTGTTGAAATAATGCAAAATTAAAGACTGGAAGGATTCTAAATAAAAAAGGTTAAGACAATATCTTAACCTTTTTTCAAATTCAATATTCTGAATATTAATGAGCTTTACGTTTCGTGCCATTACGTACTAAATCTTGGCCTGTTTGGAACACTTCTTCTGTGATCCAATGTGATAATAATAATTGGTGCTGGTCATCTAATACTGCGACAAAACGACGACCATCTTTATTGTTTGTCGCCATTGCCACACCAGCTACATTTGTTAAACCCAAACCATCATTTTCAACTGAAATTAAAAAGGTTTCTAACTCTGTTAGGTTTGTGATGGTATTTGCTTCGTTGCTCATAACTTTACATTCTCTTGCTGAACTAAATCTATGATCATGGAATGTTACGGTGTTTATCTTTCTAAGGCAACTTTCCACTTCATTGGCCATTAGGTCATGTAATATAGAGTCATACTAAATTTGGTTATTCGGTATAGGAAAACCTTGCCAACAAGAAAAAGAATTTTGGTATAAAAAAGCCATACTTAAGCGCTGCTTTTTTATTCATAGTCATTTTCATTCACACTTGGAGGGGTATATTTCCCTGTATGAGTGAGACTTTTTTTAAAAAGTTTTTCAAATAGCGTTTCTAAATAAACGATTTCTGGGGTTTGTTATGATCTTCAGAGTGATATCACAGAATGTCCATTCCTCCCTTTTTGTATTCACTTACCCTTCAATAGCTACACAGCAAGCAACTTTTTGCATTACTTTTCCTCTTTAAAATTAGGCTTAATCATCCCCGCAACTGCTGTGCGGATAGAAAATAAAGCACCCGATAAAGGACGTTCAGCGAGTTCTATTTCCTCCATATTTTCACGTGTAGTCGTGATATAAAGTGTTTTCATATCGTCACTACCAAAACAAACCATTGTTGGGCAGCGAACAGGAAGTTCATGCTCTTCTAATACTTCTCCCGTCGGGCTAATGCGTGCAATACGGTGGCCGTCAAACATTGCCGTCCAATAACAACCTTCAACATCAACAGCGGCTCCATCGGGGCAGCCTTTCCCTATGGGGAATGTCTTGAATATTTCACGTAGACCTAATTCACCATTTTCGGTCATTGGTGTTCGATAGATAACATGATTAGGCGTATCAGAGGTGTACATCCACTGTTTATCAGGACTAAATGCCAAACCATTTGCACATAAAATATCGTTTTGAATAACCTTTGGTCTTAGGTCTGAATCGATGCGTAACAGTAGTGCTCCATTAAATGTTTTCGGTTCCCAATACGTACCCGCATAAAAGCGCCCATCCTGATCAACACCACCATCATTAAAGCGGGCTAAAAGTGGGTTGTTGGGGTTTTCACAAACGCGAGACTCAACTTCACCCTGCTCATTTGTCAAGAAAATGCCGGTGCGCATTGCTAAGATAAAGCCTCCTTTTTCTCTTAGTGCAAAGCAACCCACTTCTTCGTTAAAGGAAATCACAGTGTGTTTTTCTGATTCAGGAAAAAAACGATGTACTTGTTGTTCGATAATATCTGTCCACAGTAGCGAATGGGTGGTTGCATCCCATGTTGGGCACTCTGGTAGATGACCAATATAATTAAATAGAACTTTAGGTTTATTCATAATCTGAAACCTTAATTTTTATTGTGATTGATGCACTTTGGCCGGTTGCCACAAGTGTCATCGATTTTGATTTATTCACACAAGATAGATCGTTTATCGCGTTGCTTATGTTACTTATATTGGTACCGGGTTCAACCGCGACAAAATTTTTATCTTTATGCACAACAAAAAAAATACGTTTTAGTATCAATAGACTGTATCTCTGTATTCACCATAATACGCAGTATACAGACACCTAAAAGGCCACCTGCTGGTGGTCGTTTTTGTATTTACTTGTGGGTTAGTAGTCATCTGTCATATTCGATTTGGGTGTAATTGCGGCCAAGCTCATTATATCACTTATTTTGGTGGTGTCAGTTGCAATGGAGGCTAAAGCGAGTTAGTTTTCTGAGACGCTTGAGGGTAGAAAAATGGGTGCATGGTTATTTTGGCATGGTTATTTTGCATAGTTATTTTGTGGGCATGGTTATATTGTGGTTTTTTATTCCGACGGGCTGAAAATGAGAAATTCTACAGCCTTGTGATTTTACAAATGCATTTAGAGGTAATATGAAAACAGTTGGTCTTTTAGGTGGTATGAGCTGGGAAAGTACTATTGGCTACTACCGTGCAATTAATGAAGGTATTAAAAACTCACTCGGTGGGCTGCACTCAGCGAAAATCGTTATATATAGCGTCGATTTCGATCCAATTGAAAAGTTACAGCACGAGGGGGATTGGGACGGGACAGCGGAAATACTTATTGAAGCAGCTAAGAATGTGCAATCTGCTGGAGCTGACTTTTTACTTATATGCACAAATACTATGCATAAAGTAGCGCCACAGATAGAAAAAGCTATTGATATTCCATTACTTCATATTGCAGATGCAACCGCCGAGGTTCTGGTCAAAAATGGAATTAAAACCGTGGGGTTACTGGGAACCGCTTTTACAATGGAACAAGATTTTTATAAGAGTAGGTTAAGCGAAAATTATGGTTTAACGGTTTTGGTTCCTAATGAAATAGACAGAGCAATTATTCATAATGTTATTTATAAAGAGCTTTGTTTAGGGAAAATGTTGCCTGCTTCTAAAGTCGAATATTTGCGAATTATTGAATCTTTAGCTAATCAGGGCGCTGAGGCTGTCATTCTTGGTTGTACTGAAATTGGAATGCTCGTTGAGCAAGCTGATACTAAAGTCACACTTTTAGATACAGCAGCTATTCATGCTCAAAAAGCAGTTGAATATGCAATATAATAAATGAAATTACTGGACACATAATGGTTATTGCGGTTTTGCTAAGAACGATAAGCATTAAAACAGCACAAAATACAGCAGGCTATTGTCGATTAATATGTTGTCGGTTAAGTCTTGTTATTAAGCGGTTTCCAGAATTTCATATTCCTTCATTTTAAGCACTTAAAAGTCCGCAAAATTATTTGACACCCGTAATATTTCCCTGATCGGTTTGGTCTTATTTTATTAACCAATTTGCATAATAAAGATCAAGGCTAGCGACTCTCTTTTGCCTGTAAAATAAAATCAGCCAGCTCGGCAAAGCCGTAGCCCCCATTTTTATTGGTAATATAAGCAGGCTTAGTTTCAAACTGAGGTAACAGCCGTTCAATATTTTTCACTCCAAAGGTCAACGGCAGCCATGCAAACATGGCTTCATCATTTAATGAATCACCGATATAGGCTATCTCATTGAAATTCATCTGGACATTGTGAGCAAATAAATATTGCTCGGCGGATAAGCGCTTATTGTGATTGCCTATCCAGACATTAAGATGAATTGAGCTTAACGTCGCATTGACGGATTGCCCGTCGACGGTCAAATTACGAACTTTTATCAGCAGTTCATCACAGATTTTCTGATCAACAGGGGGGCGATCCTGGCTTAAGTTAATGGCGACATCACAGTAGCGAAAAGACTGATCGCATGCAAAATCGATATCGGGATAGTCCTCAAGCAATAGTCGAAGATGCTTGATAAGCGCCATTTGCTGAGACTTCATGGTATCGATTGGAATGCTTTCTCTGGTGATAAAACCAGTCGCGTTTTTCTGCATCCAAAAAGCCCCATTTTCACCAATCACGCCATGAACAGGCCAGAGTCTTGCTATTTGATCGCACCAGCCGGCAGACGCCCCGGTTATTGCCACAACATTTATGCCAACAGCAGTGAGTTTCTCCAGTGCAATGAGGGTTTCGGGTGGCAGCTTTCCCTGCCAGGTTAGGGTATCGTCAACGTCAGTTAATAACCATTTAATCGCGCTTGCTTGAGTGACCGACATGTCGGCTAAGGGTTTAGGCATACAGAAGCTCTTTTTGATCGTTCATTTTGAGATCAATCTCAATGTGTTTTGATGTATCTGCATCAAATAAATGCAGATGTTTTTGGTCAATATCAAGTCCAAGAATATCTCCAATTTCAATTTTACTGTGTCCTTCAGCACGCACAACCAGATTCTGATCCGTTTCATCCATTTCTTTACAGTCAAGTGTTTTACAATAAAGCAGGAGATCTGCGCCTAACGACTCGATCAGCTCAACTTCGACTTCAAACCAGGGGCTTTTTTCAACAATGTTTATATGCTCCGGGCGAAGCCCTAATTTTATATCACCCGGTTTTAAAGATTGGGTATCGATGGGTGATAATGAAGAACCCAGTGTAAGACCTTTATTGGTCACCTTTGCATCGAGAATATTCATTGCTGGTGAGCCGATGAAGGTCGCCACAAACACCGAAGCCGGATTGTCGTAAATCTCCAGTGGTGTGCCTACTTGTTCGACAGTGCCTTGATTAAGCACCACCAGTTTGTCGGCAAGTGTCATGGCTTCGACTTGATCGTGTGTGACGTACACCGAAGTGGTTGCGAGTCTGCGTTGCAGTTTCTTAATTTGGAGTCTCATTTGAACCCTTAACTTAGCATCCAGATTAGAAAGCGGCTCATCAAACAGGAAGATTTTTGGCTTACGCACAATCGCCCGGCCCATAGCAACACGTTGCCTTTGCCCCCCGGAGAGTTCCTTTGGTTTTCGTTCAAGCAGATGATCGATTTCTAACATCTCGGCGGTGTCGTTGACAATGCGCTGAATGTCCGCTTTTGGGGTTTTACGGTTACGCAGTCCATAGGCCATATTGTCATAAACAGACATATGAGGATAAAGCGCGTAGTTTTGAAATACCATCGCAATATCACGTTCGCTTGGCTCTAAGTTATTAACCAGACAATCGTCTATTTTAAGCTTGCCTGAGGTTATTTCTTCAAGCCCTGCAATCATACGCAGTAAGGTCGATTTCCCGCAGCCACTTGGGCCAACAAGGACAACCATTTCACCATCTTCGATATTCAAGCTGAGTTTATGAACGGCTTGATAACCATTTGGATAAGATTTTGTAATATTTGAAAGTGTTAACGTTGACATTTATTTCTCCGAATCTACAAGGCCTTTAACAAAGGCTTTCTGCATAGCAATAACCACAATAACAGGTGGCAGCATGGCTATAATGGTGGTTGCCATAATTTTATTCCATTCAATCAGACCATCAACCACACCGAGCATCTGTTTAATGCCCATCACTATGGTGTAGTACTGAACATCTGTGGTGATCAGTAGTGGCCATAAATACTGATTCCAGCCATAAATAAAGGTGATCACAAACAGTGCTGCGATATTAGTCCGGGAAAGTGGCAATAATATATCAATAAAAAACCGGATTGGACCTGCACCATCAATGCGCGCGGCTTCGAACAATTCTTTAGGCACGGTTAAAAAGAACTGCCTGAATAAAAAGGTAGCGGTTGCACTGGCAATCAGCGGAATGGTCAACCCTGAGAATGAATTGAGCATATTCAAGTTGGTAATAACCTCAAAGGTTGGAATAATGCGGACTTCAACGGGCAGCATCAGGGTGAAGAAAATAATCCAAAAGGCTAACATACGGCCCGGAAAGCGGAAAAAGACGACAGCGTAAGCCGACATTATAGAAATCGTCAGCTTGCCCACAGTAATACACAGCGCCATTACCATGGAATTAAACAGCATATGCGTAATAGGCAGTTGCGAATTGTTAAACGTACTTTTGTTGCTGAGCAGATCGGAAAACACGCTAAAACCGAGATCTCCAAACCAAAGTGGTGTACCCGTTGCAAAGGCGGTGTTTTCGTGTGTGGTAGCAACCAATGCTACCCACACGGGGAAAGCAATTGAAAGAATGCCAAGGATTAAAATAATATGGCAAAAAAGCGTAAAGAGGGGTCTTCGTTCTACCATTAGTAGGCTACCTTTTTTTCTATGTATTTAAATTGGAATACGGTTAAGAGCGCCACCATTATCATTAAAATGACCGATTGAGCTGCTGAGGAGCCCAGATTCAGCCCAATAAACCCATCGTTATAAACTTTGTATACTAGCGTCGAGGTACTTCTGCCGGGTCCTCCTTGGGTCATTGCGTGAATAATCCCAAAGGTATCGAAAAACGCATAGACGAAATTAATCACTAATAAGAAAAAGCTGGTGGGTGAGATCAATGGAAAGCTGATGGTGATAAAGCGTTTTACCGGGCCACTGCCATCAATGGCCGCCGCTTCATGCAGCGATTTGGGGACAGATTGTAATGCGGCAAGGAAAAATAAAAAGTTATAACTAATTTGTTTCCAGGTTGATGTAATAATCACCATCCACATAGCGTGTGCATCGTTGAGTGTCGGATTCCAGTTAATCCCGAACCATTGTAATAGTTCTGCAATAACGCCGATGGTGGGATCAAATAAAAACAGCCAGAGCGATCCTGCCACAAGGGGGGCAACGGCATAGGGCCAAATAAGAAAGGTACGGTAAAACAAGGAGCCACGCACGATATGTTCGGCAAAGGCCGATAATATCAAGGCACTGATCATGGCAAGAAAGGCGACACTGATACTAAATTGCAGCGTGGTGAATAAAGAATCAAGATAATTACTGTCGTTGTACAAGTGGATAAAATTTTCCAGGCCAACAAATTCACTGCTCAACCCAAAGGGGTCCTCTAGTTGAAATGACTGGAAAATGGCTTGACCAGCAGGCCACAGAAAAAATACCGCAGTAATCAATAGCTGCGGGGTGATAAGAGCAATGGGCAACCATTTATTTTTAAATACAGCTTGCGATGACATAGATGTTCCACAGTTTTATAGTCATGTTGATAGTGATACTTATAGTCAGGAAGTAAAATATCACCACTTTTTAACAAAAGTGGCGATATAATATTAAGACATCTACTGTTGAGTACGTTCGAAGCGTCTCAACTGCTCATTACCAAGACGCACAGCATTATTCAGTGCGACTTGAGCCGATTGATCGCCAGACCAGACTGATTCTAACTCTTCGTTGATAATGTCACGTGTTTGCAGAAAGTTGCCAAAACGAATTCCCTTGGAATTAACGGTAGGCTTGGTTGACGTCATTTGAATAACGGCTGTCTCAGTACCAGGATGCGTTTTATAGAATCCCTGCTTTTTCGTTAGCGCGTGCGCCTGTTTAGTAATAGGTAAATATCCGGTAAACTGATGCCAATCTGCTTGCACCTTCGGACTTGACAGGTAAGTAAAGAATTCAGCCACTCCTTTATATTGCTCGTCTGAATGTCCACGTAACACCCATAATGAAGCGCCGCCAATAATAGTGTTTTGTGGTGTTGAAATAAGCGTGTCATCAAAAGGAAGCTCGGCAACACCCACGTCAATATCTTTCATATTTTCTTGAATACCGGCAAGCCCTGCAGATGAGCCCATGGTCATTGCACATTCCTGCGTGTAAAACAACGGCATACCTTTTGATTGACGGCCACCGTATTTAAAGATTCCAGATTTTGACCACTCAGCCATTTGTGCTATATGATCAACAAAAGGTGCGCTATTGAATTTAAACTTAGTGTCTAAACCATCAAATCCATTGCTGTTATCCGCAAGCGCAATATTGTTGCGGGCACCAAAGTTTTCGATTTGTGTCCAGGACTGCCATGTGGTGCTAAAACCGCATTGGGCACCGGAGGCTAATAACTTAACAGAGACATCTTCCATCTCTTGCCATGTTTTGGGTGCTGATTTTATACCTGCTTTTTTAAACATTGCTTTGTTGTAATACAGAACAGGGGTCGAACTATTAAACGGCATGGACAACATTTTTCCGTCATTGGTGGTGTAATAGCCGGTCACTGCGGATAAATAATTATTGGGATTAAAAGACTCATTAGTCTCTTTCATCAATTCATGAATGGGATAAATAGCCTGCTCTGCCCCCATCATAGTCGCGGTACCTACTTCAAAGACTTGCACAATAGCGGGTTGCTGCTGCGCTCGAAATGCGGCGATAGCACTGGTCATTGTCTCAGCGTAGCTGCCTTTATAAACGGGTTTGATTTCATATTCGGATTGACTTTTATTAAAATCAGCCGCAATTTCATTTACTTTTTGGCCTAAATTTCCACCCATTGCATGCCACCATTCAACCTCTGTTTTAGCATGAACTTGCGCACTCAATAACGTTGCCGCTACCGCCAACCCAGTGAGGTTTTTAATAGACATATCATTTCCTTTCTCATATTAAGTTATTATTTAAAGGAGCAGTGATTTTATTTGTCCACCCTCCACTGATTTAATGTTCATTTGAAGAATAAAGAAAGTTGATTACACTTCAATGACACTTTAATGACGCTTTAGTGAACTTAATTGAAAGTATTTTATGTTCGAAGTTATATTTGCAATGATGTTCACAGTTATGTTGTCAATATTTTCAGGTGCAATAAAACGGTCATAAAGTTTTGCTAGGCTTTATTTTTAATTAATTAATTATTGGAATAATAATGAAAATAACAGCGCATAGAGGAGGTTCTAGTCTGGCGCCAGAAAATACTCTGGCAGCTTTTAATAAGGCAGCTGAACTGGGTTGTGAGTGGATTGAAATTGACGTCCAGCTGAGTATAGATGAGGTTCCTGTTGTTATTCATGATCAAACAGTTGAACGCTGTACCGATGGCAGTGGTGCTGTGTCATCCATGACTTTAGACAGCCTGAAATCACTGGATGCCGGGTTATGGTTTGGAGAAGAATTTCGAGATGAACGTATTCCGACTCTGGAAGAAACGTTATTATTGGCAAGAAATACCAACCTCAACGTGAATATTGAGATAAAACTCTATCGGCAAGATGATCTTGTTCTGCTTTGTGAAAAAATCAAAAAAGTTATTATTGATTTGGACGTGGAAGCATCTCAAATATTATTTTCGAGCTTTAATATAGAGGCATTAAAATACATGCAATACCATCAACCTCAAATTCGCCGGGGTCTACTGGTAGAAACAATTCCTGCTAATGTACTTTTATTATTAGCTGAAATTGAAGCTTACAGCCTGCACTGCAATTACGTTTTTTTGAAGGAACAACAAGCAAAATTGATAAAAAAAAGCGGTTACCAACTTTACTGCTACACCCCTAATTCACCTCAGCAGGTTAGTCAGCATTGGGATTGGGGGGTCGACATGATGATCACCGATGTACCACAAGCCTATATCAATATTTTGACCTACGATAAATTTAAATTAATAAACTCTAATTAATAAACTCTAATTAATAAACAAGGCAGGAACCTCACACTAGCCATGCAGAAACTCAGTCTTCGTCAACAGACAATAATAGATATGATTGGTCATCAAGAGTATTGCTCTATTGATGAACTCGCTCAACATTTTAATGTCACCACACAAACTATCCGCCGAGATATCAATCAACTCTGTGCGATAGGACTCGCATGTCGCCATCACGGTGGTGTTGGTTTACCTGTCACTTTAGCCAACCGCAGTTATGTTTCCCGAAAAGTGACTAATCAAGCAGAAAAGCAGCATATTGCAGCATCTGTTGTTGCCGCGATCCCTAATGGTTGTACCTTATTTCTGGGGATAGGCACTACGATCGCGGGCATCGCAGAAAAGCTGGTCAATCATAGCGAGCTTAGGGTCGTCACCAATAACTTTGAAGCTGCTCATCTGTTATCACAATTTGATAATATCGAAACCTGGATCCCGGGAGGGCGTATTCGAAGTAATGATCGCGATGTTGTTGGAGACAGCATCGGAGCGTTTTATGGTCAGTTTATTGCCGATATTGGTATTATCAGTTGTGGATCAATCAATCCTATCGAAAAACCCGTCGCGTTAAACAGTTTGGCAGTACAATCCGAGGGTGAGATGCAGGAATATGCTTTTGAATATGAACTGCGCGAAGCCATTGTCAGCCAAGCCATTATTTCGGGTTCCAGGCAAAAGTGGCTGGTGGCAAACAGTGCAAAACGGCAACAAAAAGCCAATGCCAAAGTTGCCCCTCTAAGTCATTTTGATCGTGTATTTGGTGGTGTTACAGATAAAAATTGATAGGGCCTGTGCGCCAAAATAGTTGGCATACAGCGACTTGTTTTTTTGTATACCCCTTGAGATTGCCATAGTAAAATAAATAATTAAGATTCTAATTTAAAGGGGGATTTAAGTTTTTTTATTAAGCTAGAAGAGTGCGCTCCGCGCACCTGTTTTCCCTGCTTGCGGTGCATAGAATGCACCCTACAAATGAGATAATACCCATTCCATTAATATCGATTCAATCCTTTGAAAAGGGTGTTTACACTCTTTTTAGATCACTGATAAAAATATTCCACGCTCGGCTGTCTTTATTAATAGCAAAATAAATAATTAAATGATCACATTGTAAAAAGGTATAAATCCTTCAAGTGTTGATTTAAATGGATATTCCCACTTTTTAATTAAGATCGTAATTTAATTTATTTGTGTATAAGCACAATATTCCCGCAAAAAAGTTGTACGAAAGCATCAGCTTTGAAGTTCGAGCTTATCCAGAAGAGCGAGCAGAAATTAAAGGTTGCATATTCATGGTTAAGCAAATATAAAGCGTTATATTCGGACTCGATACAGTTATTATTTCTGTTAAAAGAAAAAGAATGCACTAACTTACTCGCTAATGAGCAAAACGTTAGGCATTTATGGGTAACCTTACAAAAATGAAAAATTCAACTTCTAGCGCAGATCAGGAATTCAAAAGACAGTTCGAATCAGGTGAGATTCCAGGATCAGATCTTAATCACTAAGCACACTTACGACTGGCTTATGTTTATCTAGTTGATAACGACACCGATTCATCCATGCAACTAATAAGAATGTCATTAAAACGATTTATTGAACATAATGGCATTGACCCAACGAAGTATCATGAAACGATAACAACAGCATGGGTTTTGGTCGTTAACCATTTTATGAATAAATCGGAAGGATCAAAATCAGCCGATGAACTAATGGGTCAGAATCCTGAAATGTTGGAAAGAAAACAATGATGACCCATTATTCCGCCGAAGTGCTCTTTTCGAATGAAGCGCGAAACAGATTTGTACAGCCGAACCTTGAGCCCATCCTCAGGCATAACGATTAACTGCCTTTAACACCAGACCCACCATCAAGGGTATGGACAAGGCGAAGGTGCTGCTTAAACAGGTCTGAGACTTACCTGAAAAAGATTGGTTGTCTTTTCTTTCTTTTATTTAACAGCAACAGTACTTTGGTTTTAACCCTTATTTTTTGGTTGTTATGCTCTAGTTCACTGCCGCACAGGCAGCTTAGAAGTTCTTTTGAATTTAATGCAAATGTTTGTGTAGGTTCACTGCGACACAGGCAGCTTAGAAAATTCGAATTGATCACAGTTTGAAACATTAAAATATTCACGGTTGCGCAGGCAGCTTAGAAAAATAAAAAACTGTTCTACACTTTGCTGGTGAAGTTCACTGCCGCACAGGCTGCTTAGGAAAAAAGCGAACAATCGTTTATAAAGCCATTATTGGGGTTTACTGCCGCACAGGCAGCTTAGGAAAAAAGCGAACAATCCCTTATAAAGCCCTATTGGGGTTCATACCACACTGGCTCTTCAGTCTTTTAATTTCTTCAGCCTTTTAAGGGCAACTTACTCTGAGTTAATACCTCTCGCTTCTCGCGTTGACTAGATTCTGATATTTGAAAAAAATGACTGTTCTATAAATTACTGTTTTTTGGTGGCGAGATCATTAAAATATTCTCTGATTTAAAGGACGCTGTTTCACGTGCAATCGGTGATCATATTAACCTGCATAGTAACTTTTTATTCACGAATCAAGTACGCTTCTCAAGCACAATCCTATTGTAATATAGTAATAACGATATAATATATCTTTGTATTAAAATTTCTTCCTCGCGAGCTTCAAAGACAGTCAACAGAACAAACACTATGACTGATTTTCAATGTTGTAAGATGATAAGTTTAGCCAAATTTACACTATATTCGGCATATGGATTTTTACATTATCCAGCCCATAAATTGAAATTTGCTGCATTTTCACCATTCGGGTTTAGCTTTTTTCGCCAATAGATTTTTGCATTTCAAGGTGTTTCACGCGTAGATTTGTTTCAAAGCCATTAAATTATTATCTTCTATGTTGTGCCTCATAAATACACTATTGAGGTTAGAGGTGGCCGTTTTATTTTAAAGTTTAGCCTTTCTTGGTACTGTAAAGTGATTAAGTTACAATCACCCAATCATAAATTTAAGCGTTATGCTCTTCGAGGGAACATGGAAATTCGCAGAATAAAGTATTCAGATTTAAGTGGCTTTGTGAACCTATGGCAGGGTGTTTTTAAGGAGGGTAAATATTTAAGCACCCCACCTCCACCTGCAGGGGGCATAGGCGCAGTTTTACAAAAAGTTGAAGTGCATAAAATCCCACAGTTTGTTGCTATTGTTGAAAATGAATTAGTCGCTAGTGCTGAAGCATTTCCTGGCGATATGTGTGGGCTTAAAGGAGACAATACTTCACAAATTGGTGTAGTTGGCGCGCATGTAAGGCAGAGTATGCGTGGCCAAGGTATTGGGCGCTCCCTGTTAAAAATACTTATCGCTGATAGTAAGAGATATGGTTATTCAAAGTTAATACTTGAGGTTTACGAATCTAATAAGCCAGCTAAAAAATTCTATGAGTCATTTGGTTTTATTGATAACGGCTTTGGCCGCGATGTCATTTTTCCCTCGGGTCTAAAAGTACGCAGTGAAAGAATGTATTTGTTGTTAGGATAAGCCTCGTCAATGAGAACGTTAGATGTTTGAGTTCTTATGGAAAACGGGTGTTTAATAAACCTGGTGTTTAATAAAATGCGGTGACGCAATGTTGGCAGGCGATCAGCAACACTGAATTAGACGGCTTTTCCTTTCAGCTTATGCAAACGCGGGCATTAAACAGAATTGATTTAGTTAAGCATAGATAAGGAGCACCATGCCAGTGTGCGATAGCGATCAAGCCTATATAACGAGAAAGCTAATTTTAAATATAATCATTATCTATGTTTATTACAATGCAGGTAAAAGGTCGCCTCAGAGGCGCTCATTACTTTTTTATGAACAACAACCTTTGCTTTTCCGGAATCGGGCCGATTGAAGGTTGAAAATTCTTTCTGTTCGGCATTGTCCAGAGTATCACTAAGGATATTAATACCTAAGCTGCTCGCAAAAACATTAGCGGATTTTAATTGTGCGTTATTCGCTAAGGATCCTGAAGCATTTTTAATCTGCGGGTCTGATATTTTTAAGTTTGCAACGCCCAGCCGATCAATTAAATCGATAACATCCTCGGCCATGCCAAAATTGGTCACGGTCAGTGTAAATCCCATCTTATTAGCATTATCCAGATTCGACAGAATATCTGCTGAGGCGTCGCAAAGAATCGCCTTATCAACCAGAAATTCAAGCTGCCCGGTTGAACAGCCCGTTTCTTTTAAAATAGTTTGTAGCTCCGCAATAAAGCTAATTTGTGATAATTGTATTTTGAATAGATCAATAGCAATCCGGCCAAATTTAAACTGAGCATTTTCCCAGGAAACCGCTTTTAAGCAGGCTTTACGGATCATTTTCCAACCAATGGGGACTAACAAATGGCTGCCTTCAGCCACACTCAAAAAGTGCTCTGGCAGTAATATTCCACGCTTGGGGTGATGCCAACGCAGTAAACCTTGCAGCGCAACGATTTGCCGTTTACTAAGATCGTATTGCGGCTGGTAATACAAATCTAACTGATCTGACAATAATGCCTGTTTTAGCTCTTTTTCTAATTCAAACTCTTTATTCAAACCAAGCGTCAAGCCAGGGGTATAAAAATTGTATACTGTACTTTTGCTGTTTTTACTATGTCGCTTCGCTTTTTCAGCATTCAAAAAGAGGGGAGCAACCTCAATCCCATCATCTGGAGAAAGACTGATACCGATACTTGCGGTAATATTTTTGTGAACGTTTTCGATGATAAATGCGCTGCTAAACTGATCTGTTACTTGACGCGCAACCGTAGCTGCATCGTGTTCACTGGCTAATTCGTCAATGATAATAATAAATTGATCCTTAACAAAACGGCCCAGGGTATATTTTCCATAAAGACAGTTTTTTAGACGCCTAGCAACCTCCTTTAAAATCTGATTACCGCCATTATGCCCATACTTATTATTAATCGCCTTAAAATCATCAATATCAACTAATATAACCGCCACCGCGCTGTGCTGATAATTCGCACGTGTTAATCTATCTTCCAATCGGCTAAACAGGGATATTCGATTATGTAATCCTGTTAACGGATCCTGTTTTGATAAGAAGCTAATTTTTTTATCTGTTACTTGAAAGTGCGTTAAATCGGTATAAGAATAGACTCGCTCAACCCTGTTTTCCTGCGTGTGCTGGACCTCATAGGCCTCTAACCAGGCGTGACAAACATCACCAATCTTGGTGCGGTAGGTGATATCTCCCTGCCAGGAACCGTCTGCTTCTAAAAGCTGTTCAATATTTTTATAATATGCACCATCATGGGTCTCAGAAGCTAATATATTGATCTCTTGCGCCAATAATTGCTCTTTACTATAACCAAAAACAATACAAGCGTGGTCATTGGCTGAAATTATCCTGCCATCCTCGTCGGTTACGATCAGACTCTCTTTACTGTTTTCAAAGACAGCATCCGCAATCTCAAAGCGCTTCTGTGTCTTTCGCTGCTCGGTCATATTCCGGCCAACAGAAATTAACCCTTGTACATCTCCCTGTTTATCCTGCACGGGTATTTTTTTCATATTGAGCAAATGACGTTCGCCATCATCATCAGTGGAAATGACTTCCTGTACATTAACTTTATTATTTTTTATAACTTTTTGGTCGTGCTTTATAGACGCTATCGCTTGTTCCAATGGGAAAAAATCATACACTGTTTTACCCAAAACCTCCTTTTCCAAAGAACCCACAAATTTCTCAAACGGACTATTACCGCCTAATATGCGACTTTTTAAGTCTTTATAAGAGATCATATCTGGAGAAATATCTACCGTCGCGCGCAGTATCCTTCGCTGTTTTTCTAATAAATATTTTGACTTATTGAGCTCTGTAATATCAAAAATAAGTCCACTTTGCATTTTTCCGTTAGCGGTGAACTCGTTATAAAAGAGAAGATCATGCTTTTCACCCACTTTATTAGTCCCTCTATATTCATGCAAGCCAACTTGATGATCAGTAAACATTTGTGGATCTATCTTTTCGATTTCATCCTTTAAAGGAGAGTCAGATAGCTCAGCAAATGTTTTCCCGATAATTTGTGCGGGAGAGAGACCTAACAGCTTGGAAAAATGGTGATTACAGGCTAAATATTGTGCTTGTTTATTTTTAAAATAGATGGGAATACTAAGAGATTCTAAGAGGGCTTTAACCTCATCAGTAAAAATATTTTCAACGTCAACGGATAACTTGGTTTCTTTGGGCTCGTCATCTGCATTCAGGTAGGTTGTCTTTAACAAGGGAAAATCTGCTTTAATTTTATCTTTTATATCTGTATTAAGGGGGCGTTCTGATATGAAGTGGCTAAAATTATTTTCCGATAAAGTCAGGCAGAGTTGCACGCCACTCACTAAATGAAAAACGTGATAGTTATCTGTTTTTTCATCCGTAAAAAATGAGTTAAACAATGTATCAATAAGGGCAATATTGTCTCCAAGATACAATAGATTTTTAATGGGATCAGACAAAAATAACCTCCTTATATAAAAATGCTACGTGAGTAACGTCTGCTTATAGTCATGGATGGTTCGGAAACTCAGGCTCGAGTGTGTTGATTGATAGCCGATGCGTTAATAAATTGCGCTATTGAAGCCTTTTGCATAGCCACAATAGGCTTTTATGTTTTGGTCATACTATCCTGCGAGTCTATTGTCAGGGGTATTATAATTACCTGCCATCCATAATGCGCTTTGAATGATGAATTATCAAATTCGTCAGCTAATCACTAATAGTTATAACCGCCAGTTTGACTGCCTGCTGGATTACCCGTATTGTCGAAAATACCAGCAGTATTAGTCATCCCCCAATAGTACTCTACCTGACAGGATGTACTTGATCTATATACTCAATACTAAATTGAGACACAGTAACTATATTCTGAGCCATTATGTAGAGTATATTTATTTTGGGAGGTACATACTTTATGTTTCCATATACAAAATCACTGTTAACCGTTGCGATCTTAGCTGCTTGCTGAATTTTCCAATACCTGAAATTATTGGGTAAGCTTAGTGGCGACAGGCTAAACTTATGCTCAGGTATTTCGGTGTAGTTATCTATAAAATACCTTGCCAATAACGATATAAAGTATAAATTAAATTATTTCAAATGAATCATTATATCAATTGCACTTATTAAGTGCTCTATTTAGGGACATGTTCCAGACAGCAACACTTCAGATGTCCGCAGATCGCTTTGCCGCTGATTTTCTGGTTGCACTATGTAGTCAATAAAGAATGGAGGGTACTTTTTAATAATTAACGTATCGTCCCTTTTGCAGCTAAAAAGACGGTTTTATAAAATTTGCTTTAAGAAGCTGGTGGTTTATTTAATGTTAAAATTTTTTGTGAAAAATCTTACCGTTGAAAAGATATAATAAGCATTTGCACATTTGCACATTTGTACATTTGTGCAAATTCACAAATCTCTTCAAAATTGTTTATTCTTTGACTCTTATTGTTTTAAGATTAAAACCAGTATTAAAAGAGATGCTCAATTGCGGCATAAAAAGGGTAAAAGTACCCGCAGTGTCAATCCAAAATTCTAAAGATCAATGCAGTTTTTTAAGGATAAAAAATGATATTTGAAGATCAATTTACTAAGACAACAGTGAAGACAACGGGCGCGCAAATCAATGTGCTACAGGGGGGATCGGGTGCGCCATTATTGCTTTTACATGGTTACCCGCAAACTCATGTTATGTGGCACGAGATTGCGCCATCTCTTATGCAACATTTTCATTTAATTTGTCCGGATCTTAGAGGATATGGTGATAGTTCAAAGCCCTTTGGCAGTGCAGATCACGCCACTTATTCTAAGCGTGAGATGGCTAAAGATATGATCGAGGTGATGGAAAGCCTAGGATATAGTGAGTTTTTTGTCGCGGGTCATGACCGTGGTGCTCGCGTTGTCCACCGTATGGCATTAGACTATCCTGAAAAAATCAAGAAAGCCTGTGTGATGGATATTGTTCCCACGCATCACATGTTTAAAACGACTGATCAGCAATTTGCGACGGGTTACTACCACTGGTATTTTCTTATTCAACCGGACAATCTCCCTGAACGTATGATTGGCGCTGATCCGGCTTACTATTTGGGTGAAAGTCTAAAAAGATGGAGTGCTTCGGGCGCCGTATTTAAAAAAGAAGCCGTTGATGAATATATACGCTGTTTTAGCAGCGCAGAAACAATTCATGCTTCCTGCGAAGATTACCGTGCTGCTGCAAGCATTGACCTAAAGCATGATCAACAAGACATGAGTCAAAAAATGCTCTCTCCTTTGCTAGTTCTGTGGGGAGCCGAGGGATTTATTGAGCGTAATTATAATGTGCTGGATGTATGGCGAGAACATGCTGTAGATGTACAAGGGAAAAGCTTGCAGTGTGGACACTTCTTGGCAGAAGAGGCACCCTTGGCAGTTTGTGAAGAACTGCTTCGATTTTTTGACTATCCAAAATAAGCGCCTTAGTATATTTTTACTGTTCAAATAGAATATATACCGGGCGTTATACGGGGTGGTGACGAAGAGCGTGTCGACCTTGCGGTGATGGCCTAAAATGGCGACACCTCTTCTACCTGAGCAACTAATATATTCATAATCTTTAAATGCAAAATTGGCTAAACCATGGTCTCTTAGACATGGCAACACCTGTTTAATTGAATTTAGCTTTGGCGAAGAAAGTGGAAGATGCATCATTGATAAATTATCACATTTAATGGCGGTCTTTTGAACGCCAACTAGCACTATCCATGACAACAATCGCATAGCCCGTAGGGTGCGCTCCGCGCACCGATTGCCTGCTTGCGGCACCCTGCCAATTTCATTAATTAACTTTCGATGTCGATTCAATCCATTGAACAGAGCCTCTCCACACACTGATAAAAATATTTCGCGCTCGGTTCACAAACGCTGCAGGCATGGTAAATATCCTGAATTTACCATGGCGTAAAATCAGGTTGATACGCATCGAGCCAGATAGGGTGCGGTTCGGCTCGCGGGGTGGACGGCCACAGTGTGGGGAGTACCGGCAGCCACAATGTGGCCTCCTTTATCACCACCCGCTGGACCAATATCGATCACCCAATCAGCGGCAGAAACCACGTCCATATCGTGTTCAACCACGATCACTGTATTGCCCGCATCGACAAGCCGGTTGAGCTGGGTGAGGAGCAGCAGCACATCGGCGGGGTGCAGCCCGGTGGTGGGCTCATCCAGCACGTATAGGGTGTGCCCGCGGCGCGCCCGTTGCAGCTCGGTCGCAAGCTTGATGCGCTGTGCCTCGCCCCCGGAAAGCTCGGTGGCGGGCTGACCGAGTCGCAGATAACCAAGGCCCACCTCGCTAAGGGTTTCAAGACTGCGCAGTGCCGAGGGCACATCGGCGAGGAATACCACTGCCGCATCCACTGTGAGTTCAAGCACTTCGGCTATATTCTTATTGCGGTATGTCACTTCGAGCGTCTCAGGATTGTATCGCGAGCCACCGCAATCGGGGCAGGGCGAGTAACTGCCCGGCAGAAAGAGAAGGCCAACCGCAACGAATCCCTCGCCAAGGCAGGTCTCGCAGCGACCACCCGGTACATTGAACGAGAACCGGCTAGGGCTGAATTTTCGACTTCGCGCCTCGGGAATCGCGGCGAACGTTGTCCGCACCGCATCGAACAGGCCAGTATAGGTGGCGAGATTGGAGCGTGGAGTACGACCAATTGGCTTCTGATCAACGCGCACCAGACGGTTGATAGGCTCTGCCCCGGTAATCGCCTTGACCGTGGTGATTTCGACGGGTTTAGGCTCGGACTGATCGTCCTTCTCTCCGGTCGCCGAGCCAGTAGATGCGGTTCCTGCAATGGGATCTTCGTCAGGGTGAAGGTGCAGGCCAACGGCCTCGGCGAGTACCTGGCTTACCAGGGTAGATTTACCTGAGCCTGAAACGCCGGTGACCGCCGTCAGCACGCCGAGCGGAAATTCAGCGTCGATACCGCGCAGGTTATGACGGGTAATGCCCGTCAGGCCGAGCCAGCCAATGGGATCCCGCAGTGCGCGTGTGGCCGGAATTGGGCGCTCATTTGCGAAGAGAAACTCCCTTGTGATGGAGGCGGGTACATCTGCAAGTCCGGCCGTTGGTCCACTGTAGAGTACTTTCCCACCGTGCTCCCCCGCGAGAGGGCCAACGTCGATCACCCAGTCTGCACGGCGTACAACGTCCATATTGTGCTCCACGACAAAAACGGAATTGCCGCTGGACTTCAGCTCTTCGAGTACAGCGAGGAGCGGCTCGGCATCGGCCGGGTGCAGTCCCGCGGAAGGCTCATCGAGTACATAGATCACACCAAACAGCCCGGCGCGCAACTGGGTTGCGATGCGCAGACGCTGCATTTCACCGGGTGAGAGTGTGGGCGTCGCGCGGCCCAGGCTCAGGTATCCAAGGCCAAGATCGAGCAGTACATCAAGACGGCGAGTAAGGTCGCTGGTGATTGTGTCACTTGCAGTGTTGGCGACTCCCAGATAGTCGAACGCGTGGCGCAGCTCGGTGAGCGGCAGGGCGTTCAGATCGGCGATGGTGTGGCCATTGAAAGTAACCGCAAGTGCTTCGCTGCGCAGCCCGCTTCCCGCGCAGATAAGACACGGGCCCGATTTAACATACTTGAGCACACGCTTACGCACCGAGGCACTCTTTGAGTCAGCGAGTGTGTGCATTACATAACTCTTAGCGCTCCAGAACTTTCCTTTGTAGGGCCTAGGTCGTTCCCGCACCGGCATGATCTCGACCACAGGTTGTTCCTCGGTGAACAGGATCCAGTCGCGGTCAGTGCGGGAAAGCTGGTTCCAGGCGGTGTCCACGTCATAGCCGAGCACGCTGAGGATGTCGCGCAGGTTCTTGCCCTGCCACGCCCCGGGCCAGGCCGTAATAGCACCTTCACTGATGCTCAGCGAAGGGTCGAGCACCAGCGATGCCTCGGTGACAGTATGCGCTGTTCCAAGTCCCTGGCATGTTGGGCAGGCACCCATGGCGGTGTTTGGTGAAAAGGAGTCCGACTCCAGGCGGGGTGCACCATCAGGATATAGACCGGTGCGGGAATAAAGCATCCGCAGGGAGTTTGAGAGAGTGGTGACGGTTCCCACGCTTGAGCGAGAGCTGGGTGTTCCCCTGCGCTGCTGCAGCGCGACGGCAGGCGGAAGGCCGGTGATTTCATCTACTCGGGGCGTGTGGCCCTGCTGGATCAAGCGCCGGGCGTACGGCGCGACGGACTCGAAAAAGCGTCGCTGGGCCTCAGCAAAAATTGTGCCGAAGGCGAGGGAGGATTTGCCTGAGCCGGACACCCCGGTGAAGGCGACTATCGCGTCCCGGGGCAGATCCACGTCGACGTTCTGCAGATTGTTCTCCCGGGCACCGCGCACACGCACAAAACTGTTGAGCGTTGTGTGCGAAACGGATGCTGAATCGGGGATGTGGCGAAGGAAAGTGTCAACTGGCAAACGAAGAATGCCGATATTACTTCTTTTTTTCATTATTAAAGACCCCTTGTAACTGTACTGGAACAATATGGCGCTAGCGGAATTTGCCATTTATAACATGTGATTATAACTTGTTAGGCTGCATTTAAAAATGACCTGTTTTTATCGTGTGGATATATTGCCATAAGTGTCAATTTTTAATTTTTCATACCTTGATCACTCTTTTAAATTTTGCTTAGAAATAAAAGGTGTGATGTAGAATGATAAAACATAGTCAATAGTCATACGCTGTCGGTTTAGAGGTTTAGAGGTTTAGAGGTTTAGAGGTTTAGAGGTTTAGAGGTTTAGAGGTTTAGAGGTTCAGAAAGGTTTTTAAACGACCTTGAATATTTTACTGATGTCGTTAAACAGGTGGTCAAATTTGTTGTAAGGCTTTGGGGAAATTTTAGACTTAGCCCGTAGAGTGAGCTCCGCGCCCCGATTGCCGCTGCTTGTGGTGCATAGAATGCACACTACCAATAACAGAATAATACCAAAACAATAATTAAATGATCACATTGTCAAAAGGCATAAATCCTTCAACTGTTGATTTAAATGGATACTCCAACCTTTTAATTAAGATCACAATTTAACTTCTTTTGGTATTATCTTACGTCTGAAAATTTAGCCTAATTATATGTATATTATTACACTACGATGAGATAAGAGATAACTCATGCAGGTCATTGAGCGACTATTCTTGGCACTCGACTGGAGATCGCAGTGACTATCTCATAATTTACTGTGTGCTGTTTTTTTGCGAGATCATCGGCTGTTATGGTTTCACTGCCCTGAGTTCCGATAATAACAACCTCGTCCCCTATTGAGACTTTACCCCGAAGTTGCGTCACATCAATCATGCACTGATCCATACAGATATTCCCAATCTGCCTGCATCGCTCGTTACCAATTAAAACTTCAATTCTGTTGCTCAGCGACCTGCTCAAACCATCACCATATCCAATGGGAATAGTGGCGATAAGAGAGGGTTTATCGGTGTAGTGCAGGTGGCCATAACTGATTCCGGTATCTTGAACGACTTCCTTGAGCAGCGTTATCCGGCTTACAAGAGACATTATCGGCTTAAGATCGTTTAACTCCGGGACAACCATAGAGACAGATGGCTTTAGACCATAGATTGATATACCTGGACGAATTGCATCAAGGTGTGCTTCTTCTAACGCAAACAGGGCTGCACTGTTGGCAATATGATAGAGAGGAATATTATACGCTTTGGTTTCTTTCTTTAGCGCAGTGAAAGTATTGATCTGTGTTTTTGAAAAAGATAAATTGTTTTCATCAGCGCGGGGGAAATGGCTGCAGACTCCTCCAATAATAATTTCAGGTTGGGCTTTACACTCATCAAGAAACATCAGTAGCTGGTCGGGTCTGACACCCATGCGGCCCATTCCGGTATCTACTTTGACGTGTATGGTTATTTGTTTATCTCTTCTTCTTGCTGCTTGGGCAAGCGCTTGTAATTGCACCTGGCTAGAAACTATCGGTTGAAAATCATAGTCAAGGAGATAGTCGCTGTTTTCAGCAAGCGTGGGTGACAGGATGATAAATGTAGCGTTAACCCCTTTTTCGACAAGCTCTGCAGCCTCACTTAGATGCGCGGTGCATAAGGTGGTGTAGCCAAGACTGATCAGATGTTTTGCAATAATCTCTGCATCATGACCGTAGGCATTAGCCTTAATAGCGGGGAAAAGTGGCCGCTTACCGGCCTTTTTTTGCAGCACCTTCATATTATGAGTCAGGTGGTCGAGATGTATAATTGCTCTGGTTAAATGCGTGTTTTTATAATTCACAGTGCTGGTCGCTCCCATTTAGATCATAATAAAAAAATTTTGGCTACCCTATCTTTTTTCTATAGGGTAAAAAAAATGCGAGCCCGATGACCCGCATTAAATATAACAAATTAATCGACGATTAAATTTACCTGGTTGTTTGGCTAAATTTTGTCCTCAGCAGGCAGGGCTATATCAGCGTCGTCTTCTTCCTCAACAAATTTCTTTATTTTTCCTGAGTGTAGGCGCGACATATAAGAGTTTAATTCTCTTTTTACTACCGGCATTAAGAAATACAAGCCGATAATATTGACGATCGCCATAGCAAACATAGCGGCATCAGAAAAATCAATCACAGCGCCTAAGCTTGCTGCAGCACCCACTATAATTAAGCAACAATATAAAATTTTATAACTCATTTCTGTCGCTTTGCTCTCACCAAATAAATAGGTCCACGCTTTTAGCCCGTAGTATGACCAGCTAAGCATGGTCGAAAATGCAAATAAGACAACAGCTACTGCCAGCACGTAAGGGAACCAGCTAGCCGTTTGACCAAAAGCAACCGATGTTAAGGCAACGCCAGAAGCGCCAGAAGCGGTCAGAATCTGCCCATTTTCACCTAATAAATAAAGGCCGGTATTAGCATCAACAAGTAATTGACCGGAAATAATAATAACCAATGCCGTCATAGTACAGATAACCACGGTATCGATAAAAGGTTCAAGCAATGAAACAAGGCCTTCAGTAATTGGCTCATTAGTTTTTACCGCAGAGTGAGCGATAGGCGCCGAGCCGACGCCCGCTTCGTTAGAAAAAGCAGCACGTTTGAAACCTTGAATTAAGGCTCCAACAATCCCGCCTGCCAAACCTACTTCAGTAAAAGCACCCTCAAAAATTTGAGTAAATGCCCAGCCAATTTGATCCGCATTTGCGCCTAAAATAATCAGCGCCGTCGTAACATAAAGAATGGCCATAAAAGGAACCACTTTCTCACTGACGTTGGCGATAGATTTTATGCCGCCAACAATAACTGCAAAAATAAGAACGGCAAAGATAACACCTGTGATCCAGCCTGGATATGCACCGGTAATATTACTTATCTGAGCATGAGCCTGGTTTGCCTGAAACATATTACCCGCCCCAAATGAACTCAGTACACAAAATATAGCAAAAATACTGGCCATTATTTTGCCTCCAGGAATCCCTCTTTCAGCAAAACCTTTAGAGATGTAATGCATTGGGCCACCAGAAATACTGCCATCAGCATTTACTTTACGATATTTTACACCTAGCGTACATTCAGTAAATTTAGATGCCATACCTAACAGTCCCGCAAGCACCATCCAGAATGTTGCCCCCGGTCCACCAATACTCAGTGCGACAGCGACGCCTGCAATATTACCAAGGCCAACGGTACCCGAAAGCGCGGTTGTTAACGCCTGAAAGTGGGTCACTTCACCTGGATTTTTGGGATCGGAATAGTCTCCCTTAATTAAATCAATCGCATGTCTGATGGCACGAAATTGAATAAATCTAAAATATAAGGTAAAAACAACGGCTGCAATGACCAGCCAAGTGACTATCCAGGGAAAACTGGTGCCTGGTATAGGTGCAAAAATAAGGCTTACAAACCAGCCTGTTGCATTTGCAAAAGTATCATTAATGGCTGTACCAATGCTGCCAGCAGCGAATACAGCTTGGCTTTGGAGCAGGGTTGTTATAAATATAACGAGTGAAAATATTGACTTTTTGATCTTCATTGTACTTTCCTTAGCAAATGACTGGGGTAGATAAACACAAAGAAGAAATAAAATGCTGCTTGGCATTTCTTCCTAGGGTATTTTGATGATTTTTAATGTCTTGAGATACACCGATAAGCATAATAATTTCCTTTTAATTTATTGTTAGCTATTAACCGCTATGTTGTTAATAGTTTGTTGCTTATTTGTTATTGGTAAGTGTTTGTTAGGGGAATTATAAGTGATTTTAAATGGTTTTTTTGACTCTAATTTCTTGTTTATAATCATTCTATTGAATTATAATGCTGAAAATAAAGTATAAAGCAGTTGATAATACTATTTATTTTAGTTTGTGTGGTTGATATAACTTTGGGGGTTGATATAAACATATAACTGTGGTATTTGATGGGGGTCGTATGACAGGAACGGCTGAATTGTACTATTCCCAAAATCGGATCGTTGATAGGTCGGCATATAATAAAGGCGTTCTTTAATAGAATCTTGTCTATCACTAAGCAGCGCGAGTGCTTGGGGGGAAATATTGAGCTTGCCTGGTGTTCTATTTGAGTTTTCTTTCCCGGCGCATTTCAATCTATCAGCTATCGTGAAATGAAAGTTATATTAAAAACTTTGAAATAGCATTATGGCAGTTTTAAATGCTTCATCACCCTAAAAAATAAGCGGATAAAACTATATGTTGTGTGAGATTATAGCTCGTATGACTTTGATTTGACTGGAGAGATTGCGATGCAAGTTTGTGTATTAGGTGCGGGTGTTATTGGTCTTACTTCTGCTTACTATTTGGCGAAAAAAGGCTTTCAGGTGACGGTGATTGATCGTCAGCCCGGTGTTGCTTTGGAAACCAGTTTTGCTAATGCAGGACAAATTTCACCTGGTTATTCTGCGCCTTGGGCGGCGCCAGGTATCCCTTTTAAAGCGGTTAAGTGGCTAATGCAAAAGCATAGTCCGCTTAGACTGAGTCCTGAGCCTGAAATGAAAAAGCTTTTATGGATGGCGAAGATGTTGGGGCAGTGTAATGGTGATGATTACAATCTAAATAAATCCAGAATGATGGCCCTTGCCGAATACAGCCGCGATCAATTTATTGCCTTAAGAAAAGAGATCGGTATTTCATATCAAGATGGTCAGTCTGGTACTTTGCAGTTATTTCGCAAAGATGAGCAGGTGGAAGCATCAGAAAAAGACATTAAAGTACTCAAGGCGTTGGGTGTACCTCATCAGGTATTAAGCCCGGAACAAATCGCGCAAGTAGAACCTGGGCTTGCCCCTGTGATTGATAAGTTCAAAGGGGGGTTGCGCCTGACTGGAGATGAAACAGGAGATTGTTATTTATTTTGTCAGTCCCTTAAAGAGAAATGCGAAAATTTGGGTGTGACTTTTCAATTTAACTCGGATATTAAATCCTTGAGTGTTCAAGCGAATAAGATTAAAGGCGTTGAAACTCAGTTTGGTGTACAAGCCTTTGATAAGGTACTGGTGTGTCTGGGGAGTTATTCAAAAGAGCTGCTTAAGGCCTGTGATATTGATATTCCGGTTTATCCCGTGAAAGGTTATTCATTGACTATCCCTATTTCTAATGAAAAATATGCGCCGCTGTCAACGGTAATGGATGAAACCTATAAGGTCGCTGTAACACGCTTAGGTGACCGTATTCGTGCTGCAGGTACAGCCGAGTTGTCCGGTTATAACTTGGATTTACCTAAGTCTCGAACTGATACCATTAGTCACGTAGTGGGTGACTTATTTGCTCAGGGATGTGATTTGTCTTTGGCGGATTATTGGACGGGGTTACGACCTATGACACCCGATGGTACCCCTGTTGTTGGTGCCAGTGGGATTGATGGTTTATATCTTAATACCGGTCATGGCACCCTGGGCTGGACAATGAGTTGTGGTTCCGGTGCTGTTATTGCAGATATCATCGCGGGCAGCAAAACCGAAATTGATTCCGAGGCATTGTCAGCTAAGCGTTACAAGGCATAAGAGCAGACAAGCGTAACGTTTGATTAAATGACCGGCAGTTTGAATCGCTGAAATTTATTACTATTATTGTTACTATGACTCGCCTATTTGAATGTAGATTCAAATAGGCGAACCAGATCGGTTAGTTCTTGATCTGTGTTCAAATCAAACTTCCCATCGCTGAACTTTTCGTAATAACTGCCCAGGCTATAAGTCCCTTTGACATCACCGCCCCACCAAGGCATTAATTCTGCCATTGTTTTTATATTAGTCGCGCCGCCTGTTGCACCTGGTGACGTACTTAGCAGCAGCACGGGTTTTTTTGTCTCACCAAAAAATGACTGACCGGGTTTTGCCAGACGAGATAACCAATCTATGGTGTTTTTTAAGAATGCCGGCATGGAACCATTGTGTTCAGGAGATGCAATAATCAGAGCGTCATGCCCAAACATTATTTTTTTCAGTCTTTTGGCTTCTTCGGGTATCCCTTGCGTTTCGATGTCGATGCTATAAATAGGTAACGGAAAATCCTTTAGATCAATCACAGTAACGTCATTATGTTTAACTTTACTGGCCGTGATATTAATCAAATTCTGATTAATTGATTGGCTATTATTGCTGCCTGAAAATGCGAGTATCTTTTTCATTCGCGTGTCCTTAATTATTTACGGGTGAGGTATTGGTAACTCAATACAAATATAACAACTTCAATGGAGCGAATAAACCCTATGTTAGTGATAAAATAGTTTACTAAAGGTAAACAGTGCAAGCATTAAGGAACAAAAAAATAAGTTACCAGCTATTAGAGTCTTTAGGTAGATTATTGAGTTAGCTCGCTTTAAATACGCAGCGGAAGACATAGGATTATCTAAAGTGGCTATCAGCAAAACATTAACGAACTTGAAGACTATCTAAAAAAGTCCCTTAATCAATCGGACGACCAGAAAAATGCACATTACAGAAAATGGGCAACTTTATTACCATCATGTGTGCACTGTTTTAAATGAATTAGCACAGGCTGATTTATACCGATCACAAAGAACAGTCTCAAAAATAACGTGCTTTTATTGACTTTCTTATCGACTATTTTTCTAAATAAGTGTACCGCTGCAAACAGGGTTAGTCACTTTGTAAAAAAGACTAAGTCATTTTTCTATTTTGTATTGGCAGTAATAGCGTCGCGTAAACCGAGAAAAATATACCATCACTTTAGCAGGCCCGAGTACGACTGTGGTTTTTTGTATAATAAAAGTCGACGCAAGGAGGGTAAATATCGTCAGATATCCCATATGAATTAACAGGTCTGAGCTCAGCCTACCCCATTCCAGCGGCTGATTGAACAGCAGTAGTAGCAATTTTATTAATTAAGAGATCTGTTTTTCCTACGCCTAAATAGATTATGATGTTTTAATAATAAGATGGTTGTGAGTCGTGTGCACACCTTTGATGCTCATCACTAATTTATTCACATGATCAATCCGGTTTTGGCTGTCTACTTCACCCGTCAGTAAAACATCGCCTTTATGTGTTTGCACTTTAATCTCAAGGTACTTGAGCGCTTGATCAGCAAACAGTGCTGCTTTAATTCTAATGTTCACATCACTATCATTCACTTCACTGATGATTTTAGTCGGCAGTAATATTTTAGCTGCGATGTCTTCTTGATTATTACATCCAGTAAGGACTATGGCACTAATAAGAGTCGCACTTAGCACTAACAATTTATGGCTATTTTTCATCTTAAAATTATTCCTTTAAATTAATATTATCACTGATGTCTGATAAGGATCATAATAGAGTGAACTTACAAATCACTTAATTTTTGAAATAATGGCCGATGAAATTTATAATAGTAAGCAAATTTGTCCACACAGATCAGTGCATCTTTATAAGTGTCGTTTTTATAATGGCCGTGCATAAAATATTGGTTATTTAAATTATAAAGAAGGATTGGCAGTCCAGTTTTTGGATTAAATAATTCGCCTAAATAGGCGTTAAGACAAATATCCATTGGCGGAGAGTTGGGGCGTAGAGGTCAGATAATGATTAAAACGGGAGTCTTACCCGCAGCATAAAACGGGTTGAATTGATTACAAAGACTCATCGGCCCGCATTTTTCCTACCAATAATACCGGGGCAGCATCGAGTTCGGCAGCATCCATCATCGATGCAATACGCTCTACAGCCGAGAGTAATTGGCTTTGCTCCCAATCTTCAAGATGTTGATAGCGCTTAATAAAATGCTCTTGCAGTGGTGCTTTTGGCAGATCGTTTAATAATTTTTGGCCCACTTCACTTAGCGATAAATGCACTTTACGTTTATCTGTTTCACTGCGTGTTCTAATGATTAAATGCCGGCTTTGAAGTCTGTCAAGAATGGTGGTGACAGTCGCTGCGCTGACCGTGATTTCTTGAGCAATCTGTTTTGCAAGCGGCTGGTCAAGTTGCGCTATTTTGCGCATTACCATTAATTGCGGTACGGTTAATCCAGACTCTTTATGCAGCTTCCGGGAATGTATGCTGATAGATCTAATTACTCTGCGTAATGAAATTAATAGCTGTTCGTATTTTTCCATAGTTTCCTCATTATTTTATGCGCACCATAACAGAAATTTCCATAAGACTCATGCGTAAAATAAAAAAAGCAGAATGTGCTTATAACGAAAGGGCACTATTCTGCTTTTTTACCAAAGGGGGCTTATAAACTACAGTGTTGTTATACTGGAAGCACCGATTTTGTTAACTTTATAATCAATTTGCAAGTTCAATCTTAGTAAAGTCGATTTTGTTTTCGATCGGTGAACGATCAATATCGGCAACCGTACGAGAGTGATTCTTCAGGATATAAGCGAAGCACCCTAAAATTAATGCGATTGCCAATGCGCCAACCCACTGGATTTGCAAAAAGTCTAATTTGAACAACAGTGTCAAGCTGCTTATTAGCGTTATGTTACCGATAATATAACGCGCTTTACCAAAACGCTGTACGGTCAGATTTAAGTTGTCGGTATAGAGCCGAACCAGTGAATCAAGTGAGTTGATCACAAATGTCACTCCCACTATCACCATTGCAAGATTATATAAGCCAGCGGTTGGAATAGCATTAGCGCTGTAGTAATAAAGGACGGTAAACCAGATTGCAATTGGGATAGACGGGAATACCATCATGGCAAGTAATACCTGATAGGTTCTCATTCCACTGACAAAACGTGCGGTAAATTGACCAATCATAATACTCCAGGCAAACCACCAAAATAAGTAAAATTCATGATAATCATTAATCGGCAATACAAAGTTGTGCAGATTGGCGAAGTAGTCGCCTAATAAAGCGAAGGTAGTAAAAAACTCACCAACACTTGATCTCTCAGATAAAAAGGCACCTGCCCACATTAATGCGATTAAGCCTAAAAATAACCAGGTACTGACCAAACTTAAAATTCTGACGTAACGAATATTGGTACTTGAATAGACAGCTGCGGCAATCACCAGAAATACAATTAAGTAAAAACTGCCGACAATGCCTTCACCATTACCTAAATCAGGTAAATACCAGGGCAGATTAATCAATAACAAGTACGCCGTAAAGGCACATGTACCAATAATGACAACGTTATTAATACATTTAATTAACGGAATTTCGAAAAATTTAACTCTCGGTTCAATAATGCAAAAGTAGAAACAGGTTAAGAAATAGAATGCCCAAATAAGGAAAGCCCAAAAACCAAACTCAATGGCTAAGGGATTACTGAAACCATATTCAGGGCTGCTGACCAAATCCGCATAGCCTGCAAATTCGGTTAGCGGAAACATGATTAATCCGACATCTAAACCCGAGGTAAAGAGAATAGCGATAAAGGTAAACTTACGAACAGGGGTAACACCGATACACTTCATATTACCCCAACGGTAAATAACAAAGGCAATGGCGGCAAAGGTAAATAATATGCCTATTGATAACCAAGTAGTCATTATTTGACCACCGAGTGGAACTTGTTAACAAACATAGTTAACTCCTTTTTTATATTTTATTTGCGTCCTCAAGCCTTAAGTATCGTACTAACGATAGTTAAACCCTGAAAAATTAAACGCGGTTAAGTAGGCCATTTTTATTAGGCTGGCCATGTACCCTTAATGTGTAATCTGAGGATCTTGTGAGCTGACGATCTTGTCATTAACGTTATTAGACTGAATATTCAAAGCTAATAAAAAGGCCGCAAAATGCGGCCCTTGGTTGCTTTAGCTGTGATAATCAATTCAGCCTATTTATCACCAATAAGCTTGCCAAGCATGGCATGGTAAATCTCCCGATCGCCAACATGACCCACTAACTTACCATCCTGCTCGACTAATACGCCGTGTCCAGATTGATATCGAAGCGCCATCACGGTATGCATTCGCGTTTCTAGCGGTACGACTAAAGCACGCTTTTTATTAACGTCGTCCGTATCACCATCGCGCCATACTTCCAAAGGTACTTTCGTATCGCCGTAACGAATCGCGCTGTTATTAATGCTATCACCTTGATACAACCAGCAATCGTCACGTTCACTCAGGCAGATTTCACCTTGTTTTTCCCTGAAGTCATCAAACCTACGCATTAGCGCCTGCGCGTTAACCACATCAATAGGATTAGTATGAGCGACAAAGGCCTCTACATAATCGTCCGCAGGATTCATTACAATATTTTCCGGTGTATCGTGCTGCACAATGGCACCGTCTTTCATAATCGCAATATGATTACCAAGCTTTAGGGCTTCGTCTAAATCATGACTGACAAACAACACAGTTTTATTTAATTGCTTCTGTAAGCGTAATAATTCATCCTGCAGATCACTTCTAATAAGCGGGTCTAATGCGGAAAAGGGTTCATCCATTAAAATAATATCGGTTTCCATGGCAAAGGCGCGTGCTAAACCAACCCGTTGCTGCATACCACCTGAAAGCTCACTGGGTTTTTTATCCGCCCACTCGCCAAGACCTACCAGCGTTAATTGCTCAATGGCTTTGGTGCGAACAGTGCTTTTATCCAAGCCCTTTTGCTCTAAACCAAAAGCGACATTTTCAGCCACGGTTAACCATGGCATCAGTGCAAATTTTTGGAATACCATAGAAATGCGGTTCATTCGAACATGACGTCGCTGATCTTCACTGAGTTCGTGAAAATTCTGAATACCTTGATCGGTTTCCAAAAAAACATCGCCGCGTGTTACCGGGTTTAAGCCATTCGCGGTACGCAATAAGCTTGATTTACCTGAACCCGACAGACCCATCAATACACATATTTCGCCTTTACCCACTTTTAAACTGGCATTTCGTACGGCGGCGGTTAAGCCTGTCTTCTCTTGAATTTCCTGTAGACTTTCGCCATTGTCCATTAGCGGTAATGCGCGCTCGGGTTGCTTGCCAAAAACAACATCAACATTTTTAAATTCAATCATTTTATTAAGTCCTGTCGTTTATTTACTTTTAAATATGCGATCAAGCATGATGGCAACTAATACTATGGCGAGTCCAGCTTCAAAACCCGTCGCAATATTGACCGTATTAAGTGCTCGTACCACGGGTTTACCCAAACCGTCGGCGCCGACTAAGGCTGAGATCACGACCATAGATAAACTCAGCATAATGCACTGGGTAATGCCCGCGCGAATACTTGACATAGCCGCTGGAATTTCAACTTTTAAAAGCAAGCTGCGCTTAGTACAGCCAAAGGCACGGCCGGCTTCTAACAACTCCAGTGGTACTTGGGAAATACCTAAGTGGGTCAACCTGATAGGCGCTGCTATGGCGAACACTATGGTCGAAATAAGACCCGGCACCACGCCCAAGCCAAATAAGGTTAACGCCGGAATAAGATACACAAAAGGGGGGATCGTCTGCATTAAGTCCAGCAGGGGCCGTATAAAACGGTACAACCTAGGACGATGTGCTGCGGCAATCCCAATGGGGACACCCAGTAAAACGCAGAATCCGGTGGCGTAAATAATTAAAGAAAAGGTCTCAATGGTTTCTTCCCAATAGCCGAGATTCCAAATCAGTAATAATGACAAAATAAAAAATGCTGTGACGGCTTTATTGCGCTGTTGCCAAAAAATCAAACCCGCAACAATAATAATAAATAGCCAAGGTGGCATCATTGATAAAAAATCCACCAAACTTTCAATCATGACATCCAGTACCATGGAAATCGCATCAAAAAAAGAACCGCAGTAGGTAATTAGCCCATCCATCATAGTTGCGGCCCACTGACCGATAGGTAATTTATACTCTGTTATAAAACTCATATTTTTAACGCCGTTTAATGAAAATAAATTCAGGTTGACGGGTGCCAACCTGATATATACCCATGTTACTTCAAGATGCTTTGTCAGGTGCAAGGTCTTCGATCAGAGCAAGGGGCAACATGACCTTTCGAGCGATTAACTGCGTTAATCCTCTAGCAGTAGATGCAAGCATTCACATCTTAAATGGTTACTCCCTTTCCGATTGGTGCAACGCAGCGCTGGTTTTCGAGCTTGCGCCCCGTAGGGCAAGGAAAATTGCACCAATCTGCTTTGTTATAAAATCTCTATGTAGAATAACTATACTTCAATTTTATGCCTAGCATCTCGGCACAATTTTCCTTGCTGACTTTGCATCTTAACGTATCATGGGTATAGAACTTAAAGCTTTAAATATGCTTTGACGGCCGGTAAAGCAGGCTTACCATCGATAGTTTTAACACCTGTCAACCATGCATTCAAAACAGACGGATTATTTTTAAGCCAAGCTGTTGCAGCGTCTTCCGGCTTTTTGCCCTCATTTAAAATAGCAGCCATTACTTCGTTTTCAGCTGCCAGAGTAAAGGTAAGATTGGTTAACAATGTGCCCACATTAGGACATGCTTGTGTGTAACCTTTACGAACATTGGTGTAGACACTTGCTCCACCAAAGTCAGGACCAAAAAAATCATCGCCGCCGGCTAAATAAGCAAGATCAAAATTTGCATTCATTGGGTGTGGTGCCCAACCTAAAAAGACTACCCAGTTATTTCGACGTGTTGCACGTTTAACTTGCGACAACATACCCGCTTCGCTGGACTCGACTAATTCAAAGTCCTTTAGACCAAAGGCATCTTTAGCGATCATGTCCTGGATTAAACGGTTACCATCATTACCAGGTTCAATGCCATAGATTTCGCTGTCAAATTTATCAGCAAACTTAGCAAGATCAGCAAAGTTTTGAACCCCAGCATCATAAACATACTGTGGTACCGCTAAGGTGTATTTCGCACCTGATAAGTTTTTGTGAATTGTTTCAACGGTGCCTGCATCAGTATAAGATTGAATATCACCTTTCATTGTTGGCATCCAATTGCCAAGAAATACATCAATGTCGCCATTTTCTATTGACTTATAAGTCACGGGTACAGACAACAACTGCGTATCCGTTTTATAACCCATCCCTTGTAATAGGGTAGAAGTGATAGCGGTCGTTGAGGTGATGTCTGTCCAACCCACATCAGAAAAACGAACTGTCTCGCATTGTTGATCCGCAGCATTTGCTGTTAACGCGACGGTAGCCGCCAGCATGGTGAGTATTTTTTTGAGTTTCATAATCGTTCCTATTTTAGTTTGCGATATAAAGACCATTGAAAATATCGGCTAAAGAAATGCTTCTCTTTCGACGGCCGGACTTAAATACGGTGCTCTATCTAGATCGATCGATAAAAACACCTTATTAATATTAATTTATTAATTTTTTAAACCTAATTAAGCGTTAACCTTTCGTTTAGGGTCCTGTAATCGTTGGCTGTTCTGCCAGTCATCGGCTACCTTGACGTTAGCTACGTTTGGCGCAAGCAGTTTTTTACCTAAAATAATATCGGCTGCACGTTCTGCCACCATAATGGTCGGTGAATTCAGATTGCCGTTAGGAATTGTTGGGAAAATCGAGGAATCGACAACGCGAAGCGCTTCGATACCATGGACTTTCGTATCAGAGTTCACTACCGACATGGCATCTTCACCCATTTTGCATGAGCAGGAGGGGTGATAGGCACTTTCAACTGAACTGCGAACAAACTGATCAATTTCTTGATCGCTCTGGATTGCAAGTCCTGGCTGAATTTCTTCGCCGCGGTATTCATCTAAGCCGGGCTGATTAATGATTTCGCGGGTTAAGCGAACACAAGCGCGAAAGGCTTCAATATCATCCTGGTGTGATAAATAGTTAAATTGAATTTGTGGCGCAATATGGGCGTCCTTTGATACAATTTTCACCGCACCGCGGCTTTTCGGTTTGTTATGACCGACATGAACCTGGAAACCATGACCTGCAAAGGCTTCTTTGCCATCATAGCGCATGGCCGCCGGTAGAAAGTGATACTGGAGATCCGGCCATTCCAAACTATTCTTAGAGCGAATAAAGCCACATGACTCAAAGTGATTGGTCGCGCCTAAACCCGATTTGTTTAATATCCAGCGTACACCTATCAATAATTTGTTTAACGGACCCAGTTGACCGTTAAGTGATATCGGTTTTAAGCATTTAAACTGAAAGTAAAACTCCAGATGATCCTGCAAGTTTTTACCCACACCTGGTAGCTCATGATGTTGCTCGATGCCAGCTTGTGCCAAAGTATCGGCTTCACCAATACCCGACAGTTGCAGAATATGCGGAGAACCGATTGAGCCTGCACAGAGCAGCACTTCTTTATTACAACGCGTATCCGTTAATTGACCTTTAACCTCATAACGCACACCAACCGCTTTTTTACCTTCAAGCAATACTTTGTGTACCAGAGCATGAGTCACAACCGTCAGGTTATTGCGCTTCATAGCCGGTCTTAAATAGGCATTCGCCGTAGACCAACGGACCCCATTTTTAACAGTCATGTGCATTGGGCCAAAACCTTCCTGCTGCTCAGCATTGTAATCTTTCGTTGCTAAATAACCGGCATCAACACCCGCATCCACAAAGGCCTGGTATAACGGGTTTTTCATGTTATTGCCATTATTCACAGCAAGCGGGCCAGTGTCTCCACGGTAATCATTACCGCCAAATGACCAGGTCTCGGCTTTTTTAAAGTAGGGTAGACAATGCGCATAATCCCAATCTTTAGCGCCAGACGCCTGCCATTCGTCAAAATCACGCGCATGGCCGCGCACATAGACCATGCCGTTAATAGAGGACGAACCCCCTAATACTTTACCGCGCGGACAATGCATGCGGCGATTATCCAAAAACGGTTCTGCTTGTGTTTCGAACTGCCAGGCATATTTTTTACTGTTCATAGGTATAGATAATGCGGTCGGCATTTGAATAAAGATACTCTTATCGCTGCCACCGGTTTCTAATAGAAGAATTTGATTTTCTGGATCTTCTGACAAGCGATTTGCAAGGACACAACCGGCACTTCCGGCACCTACAATAATATAGTCATATTCTGTTTTAGTCATATATATTCCTTAAAACGGGCTGTCAAGTGGCTGCATACCGATATAGACCGCTTTGATCTGAGTATAGGATTTAAGTGTTTCGCTGCCATTTTCGCGGCCGACACCTGACATTTTATAGCCACCCACCGGCATTTCAGCGGGTGATGCGCCAAAACTATTAATCCAGCAAATGCCGGCATCAATCTGATGTATCACTCGGTGAGCCCGGGTAATATCCTGAGTAAACAGGCCTGCTGCTAATCCTAAGCGGGTATCATTTGCGCGGCGAACAACTTCGTCTTCATCGCTGAAGGTCAGGACAGACATAACCGGGCCAAATATTTCTTCTTTAGTCAAGGTCATTTCGTCGGTGCAGTCAGTGAAAATAGTCGGTGCAACAAAGTAACCATCCGGTGCATTTTCAGGGTGTAATTTTTTACCGCCAGTAAGCAGGGTGGCGCCTTCAGCTTTACCTATCGTTATATAGTCGAGTACTTTTTGCTGGTGGTCCTTGGAAATAAGAGGACCAAAGTTGGTCTCAGGATCCATCGGATCGCCGCAGATAATATTTTGCTCTGTACGCTCAACCAGACGCTTAATAAAACGCGGGTAAATCTCTTCCTGAACAAATACGCGGGTGCCGTTTGTACAGACTTCGCCCTGCGTATAGAAATTGCCCAACATGGCAGCAGAGACTGCATTTTCCAGATCGGCATCATTAAAAATAATCAGCGGTGATTTACCGCCTAATTCCATGGTGACAGCTTTTAGTGAACCAGCCGCCGCTGCCATTACTTTTTTGCCTGTACCGACTTCACCGGTAAATGATACTTTGGCTATATCTTCATGGCCGGTTAACCAAGCACCAACACGGCCATCGCCTTGAACCACGTTAAACACACCATCTGGGACACCCGCCAAGGTGAATATTTCGGCTAAACGCATTGCACCGCGTGGTGTTTCTTCCGATGGTTTAAAAATCATTACATTACCGCAAGCTAAGGCTGGTGCGGCTTTCCAACAGGCAATCTGCAGAGGATAGTTCCATGCGCCGATGCCGGCACAAATGCCGAGAGGTTCACGGCGAGTGTAATAAAAATCATCACCGACCTGCTGCTGATTACCTTCAATACTTGGGGCAAGGCCTGCAAAAAATTCAATGGTATCGGTGCCTGTAACGACATCAACAACCGATGCTTCCTGCCATGGTTTGCCGGTATCAAGTACTTCACCCACGGCAAGTTCGTCATTGTGTTCACGCAATAATGCCACAGCCTTAAGCAGAATACGGCTGCGCTCGATCGGGGTCATTTTTGACCATGTGGCAAAACCAGATTTGGCGCTCTCGATTGCGGCCTGCTGAACGGCTTGATCGGCTGTTTCAACTAAATAGCTAACCTGACCCGTCGCAGGGTTAATTACTTCAAATGTTTCACCTGTGTCATTGGGGATATATTGACCGTGGATATAATTTTGATAAACGACTAATGATGACATTGATTTTCTCCGTATTGCGCGATAAGAGCCTTAATAAAGGCTTTAGATAAAATTTGGGCTTGTTTAAAATCTTCTTCAGGTGTTGAACTCAGCGCACTGCGCAGCCAGAAACCGTCAATCATTGCTGCGCTCTGTTTGGCGGCATTAATTGCGGCAGTCGCGGGTAAAAGCTGTTTAAAAGAAAAAAGCAGATTGCTGTATAAACGTTGGTTATTGATATGTTGAAGTCTTGCCAGTCCCGGATCATGTATTGCCTGGGCCCAGAAACTTAACCATGTTTTAGCCACTGCTTTGGAGCGTTGTAACTCGGTAAAATTGGCTTCAACAATCATCGAAAGTCTGATCGCAGGAGATAGTTTTTGGTTCGATGTTCTGACCAGTAATGCCTGCTTTAATTCATCGAGAAGATATTTAAGGGTTGCTTCTATTAAACCCTGTTTGCCGCCAAAGTAATGGCTGATAATCCCCGATGACATTCCCGCCAAACCACTGATGGTATTAATAGTAGTGTGCTGTAGCCCATGACGTTCGACTGATACCAGCGTGGCATCAATAAGTTGCTGTCGGCGGAGCTGTTTCATCACTGGTCTTGACATAAATAATTTCTCTGTGTCGTTGAAATTTTTATTGATTGAACATTCAATTAACAACTATCCTAATGATTCGTGCTCTAACTATCAAGTGTTAATTAAATGTTATTAAACTTGAGTAGTCGTTAATTTAATGTGATGTACTGCAAAAAAAGAGCAACACAATGCCTAAATGCCTTGATTCATGGGCTTTGAGCTGTGTTTGCACAAATAGAAATCACTGAAGTGTTACAAAAGAAATGATTTCGGCTGTAACCATTTTGAAGGGAGTAATAATAAAATAAATGGGTGGCAGGCTGTTTTTTAAGCAAATAACCTGATTGTATTGGTTAAAAAGAAGAATGTGATTAACATTGTTTACTACGGAATATAACCGCAGCAGATCTTAATAAGGGCGCTCAGGTGATTTAATAGGGGAACATATATAGTTCCAATCAAAAAGAATAAAGCGCGTTTTTTACCCACAGAGTAAACGTAAATATGACGCTCTTTTTTACCGGTTTTAATGTCTCTAAGGAGGTATAGATGCTTGTTGTGCTGGACTGCGAAACTGCAATTCTGCCAGATGTGCATATAAGGCATCTTTGCGCATAAGCTCTGCATGACTACCAATCGCTCTAATCTTGCCGTTATCAATAACAACAATGCGTTTTGCCTTAAGCACCGTTGCCAAACGATGAGCAATAATAATAGTGGTGCGATTGTGCATTAACTTTTGTAAACTTTGCTGCACCAGTCGTTCACTTTCAGCATCTAGGGAACTGGTCGCTTCATCTAACAGCAGTATGGGGGGATCTTTAAGAATGGCACGGGCGATGGCAATGCGCTGTTTCTGACCGCCGGACAAACGCACCCCCTTTTCGCCTAAAAAGGTATGGTAACCTTCAGGTAATTCCGAAATAAAGAGATCGGCAGAGGCAGATATCGCCGCGGCCCGAACCTCTTCATCGCTGGCAGCTGGACGACCATAACGAATATTTTCCAGTGCACTGGTTGCAAATACCACGTTTTCTTGAGGTACCACTGCCATGATCGAACGCACATCCATTGGATCTGCCGCGCTTATATTAACCCCGTTGATAGAAATAAATCCTGATTGTGGATCATAAAAACGTAATAGAAGCTGGAAAAGGGTACTTTTCCCAGCACCAGAAGGGCCAACAAAGGCGATGGTCTCACCGCTTGTTATATTTAAGTTAATATTTTCTAACGCATAGCTATCGGGACGTGAAGGATAATGGAAATTGACTTTATTAAAGCTTATTCTGCCTTCTCCCTGTGCCGGAATAGGCATTGGATTTTCGGGCATAACAATGTTTGGTTGGGCATTAAGTAATTCGACTAACCTTTCCATCGCACCGGCGGCACGCTGCACTTCCCCCCACATTTCGCTAAGCATTGCCCCTGAACTTGCAAGCAGTACAGTAAATAAAACGAACTGCGCCAATTCGCCGGGTAACATATTGCCTGCAAGTACTTCCTGCGTACCCATCCAAAGTACTAGAGTGATGGCACCCAGCAGTAGAAACATACTGCTAAAAGACATCACAAAGCGGAGCTTAATACGTTCAATGGCCGCTATAAACGCAGCTTCTACGGCTTTTCTAAAACGCTGATTCTGCACTTTTTCCAGCGTATAAGCCTGCACTGTTTCAATAGCATTGAGCATTTCATTGGCCATACCGCTGGACTCTGCAACTTTGTCCTGAGCGGTACGTGATAGGGCACGTAACCTGCGTGCAAGCCAAATAATGGGCCCAATAACAGCGGGAATAAGTATGACAATGATCAGTGTTAAAGAGGGGCTGCTATACATAATGCCGGCCAGAGAAATAAATAACATAACAGTGGAGCGCAGCGCAATTGAAATACCGACGCCAGATATGGCTTGCACCAGTGTGGTATCCGTTGTGAGCCTGGAAAGCACTTCGCCTGTTTGTGTTACTTCAAAAAAGCTCGGATCTTGTTTAAGTACCTGCGCATATATTTTTTCGCGTATATCGGCAACTATTCGCTCGCCTAACCAAGTGATCAGATATAAACGCGTGGCTGACAATAGGCTGATCAGTAGAATAACTCCCAGAACAAGCTTAAAATAAAAATTTATTTTGTCAGCATTACCGCTGGTTATGCCGCTGTCGATAAGGTAACGGGCAGCGATCGGCAGGCTGCCAGTGACTGCTGACGCCAGTAATAATACGATAATGGCCACAATAAAAGTATTTTTATAGGGCCGAATAAAGGGCACAAGGGCTTTTAAGGGTTTAAGTGAAGCGCCGTTAGCGCGCAGCTTACTGGATTGCATCTTGTCCTGATCTTTAAATATGAAGGATAGTTATCACTCTAATTTACCACTGATCTGACTTTATTGCGGCTTATAAACTATTTTTAATGGGTTTAATCTCTAAAAGTCTTAGGGGGGACACAATATCACCCATCGTTAAACCAGCGTTTTTCGCAGCCTGGATGCGCGAACGTATTGAGTGCTAAGTGTAGTTTTTTATTATGATCACTTACATATCGTGCGCCCTTGTCCATTTTTTTGTCATTGAAATTTAAGCCTGCAAAATGGCGCGCATTGGTATCATCTTTTAAACCACTATAAACGGCATCAGCACCACCATCAATTGCTGTTCTTAATGCGCCAAAAGGGTTAGCTTATCCAAGTGCACTTGTCCTTTTTTATGCAAAAAAAATTGTTATTGGAGTTATTAGATAGGTTACTTTCTGAGGATAATGAATTGGATTCTTTACACCATAAATGGTTGAAAATTGAAGTGACAGATCTTAAGTTCAGTTGTTATTTAAGCTTCGCTGAGCAGAAATTTGTGATTAAACAGCAATGCAAAAAAAGAGATGTCATATTTTCAGGAGCGTTAAATCAATTTATATTGATTGCCGGAAGAAAGGAAGATCCAGATACACTCTTTTTTCAAAGGCGTTTAGTGATTGAAGGAGATACTGAATTAGATTTGGAGATTAAAAACCTGCTCGACAACATCTATTTTGAAAATTTATCACCTTTTATTGAAAAATCTTTGAATCATTTTGCTACTTTTGTGCAGCGCGGTTTAATACCTCTTGGGGGAAAAGGGGTGACCGCGTCATTTTTTGCGTCTGATCAGTAATAAATTTTCACGATCATTGCAAAAGCACTTGCTGATCCCGTTATCTTTAGGTAGCTTCGTCGTAATAATTAAGTCATAAAGAGAAATATATGTTAATAGTAGAATATTTGAGCAAAAGTTATCATCGATTCTTACCCGATTTAGCTGAGCATGCCAACCTAAAGTCTCGTTTTCTGATCACTCTAAATGGGCCCAATAGCAGTGAACTAAGTGCGATTATTCGTGATATCACTCGTTTTACAAAAAAATCGGTACAAGTATCTACAGCGATTTCAGATAAAGAAACGAATGAAGGCGTTGGTGAAATATTCCAAAACGCTAAAATTAGTCGCGATATTTTGCTATTTTCTGGCGCTGATTCATTACTTGAGAAACGTGCAGGTATTCGAGGATCCCATGATCGAGATGAAAATTTTGATCTTAATGATTTACAGAAAAATATTGCCAATCACAATGGTATTGTGATTCTTGCGACAGAGCAGAAACAAATATTGACTTCATCAATGTCTTCAAAAGTGAATGTGCTGATTCGTTTCCCTGTAGCAGATAAATAATTTGTCTTTTTTAAAATAAAGTGTGATTTTAAACGCGGAGTACCCTGTGCGCGTCTAAAGTCGTACTTGAAAAATAATAGAACGCATTGTTATCGCTTCGTCAACAGAGCTTATCTCCCTGTCAAACATGATTCATTATTCTGCAATTGTAACTATGCTTTGGCGATGACTATTATGGCGCGTGCGCAGCAAACAAGTATTGAGCGCGCCCTGTGTTTTTTGAGTAACATAGCGCTTACTTTTTAGAACCTTTATAACCTTATCCTGTATACTAAACCCATTTATTTTCTATTTATTCTAATACGCCTAAATAGATCCCTAATAAGTGAAATGGGTATAATCAGGCACATCTAATAGGAGTAAAAATGAGACGTCCATTTTCTGTAAATGTGTTTTTATATAAAATAGTGGCAGGAAAAATTGAGTATTTAATGCTCAAGCGCACACCTAGAACTGACTTAAAGATACCCGGTTTTTGGCAATGCGTCAGTGGAGCCCTTGAACAAGATGAAAATTTTGCAATGGCCGCCCAACGCGAGGTATTTGAAGAGACCGGACTGCTAATAGAAACGGTTATAGCGACCGGATTTAAACTAGTTTACCCTATTAAAGAGGAATGGCGCACTCACTATGGACCTGATCCTATTGATGTCGTCGAACATGTTTTTTTCAGTAAAGTAGAAGCGGATCCTGTTTTGTCCGAGGAGCATTCACATTTTGAATGGCTTGCCTATCCACAAGCTTATCAACGTCTAACCTTCGGTGATTATCAACGCGCGATTGCGTCAGTCAATAATATGTTGAAGGCTGAAAGGTATGAAGGCTTGAAGGTTTGAAAGCATGAGGGCTTGAAGGCGTTATAAGAGTGAGAGCAAATACACCAATTTTAAGCACAAATATTTATCTTCAGGAGTGACGTTTATGAAACGTGTTGTATTGTATTCTATGAGCCATTGTCCGCATTGTGACGCAGCTAAAAAGTATCTGTCACAGCAAAATATTCAGTTTCGTTTAGTCAATGTTAAAACAGCAGCAGGGCAAAAAGAATTTAGTAAAAGCGGTTATCGCGGAGTGCCAATTCTAAAAGTAGGCGACCAGTTTATAAATGGTTTTTCAATTAAAGAATTTAATAAACTTTATCAGTTGTAAATTGGAACAATTTGTATGCAAAACCACCTTAAAGTTGAATATTCAAATGGTTTTGCATGCCACCAAGTTTGTTAAACAAGTGTCATTGAAATTGTAATTAATCAGGCAACATTATTTAGATAATTTTAATTCGGCGTTATTCATCAGGTAATACTGCGTTATGGTAAACCTCTTGCACATCATCACAGTCTTCTAACATAGCCATAAATTTTTCAAATTTATCAACATGCTCAGGTGCAATATCATGGTCTATTTGCGGTACAAAAGTGATTTCTTCTATATCCAGCTCAAGATTTGGGTAAATCTCATTTAATGCTGTTTTTGCTTTATAGAATTCAGTGTGGGGACAAAAAACAGTGATCTTACCGTCTTCACCTTCAACATCGATCACGTCCACATCAGCCATCATCAGCTCTTCTAAAACCGCTTCATCATCTTCGCCTTTAAATACAAAAACAGCTTGATGTTCAAACATATGCGCAACTGTACCGGGTGAACCAATGTTACCACCGGTTTTCATAAAACAGTTGCGTACATCAGTCCAAGTACGTTTATTGTTATCGGTTAAACAATCCACAATTACAGAACATCCACCGGGACCATAACCTTCATAGCTGGCGCGTTCATAATCTTCACCACCGCCGCCTTTCGCTTTTTCAATCGCACGTTCGATGACGTGTGTGGGTACTTGGTCTTTTTTGGCACCATCGATTAAATGACGTAATGAGAGGTTTCCATCCGGATCAAACCCACCATTTTTAGCCGCAACGTAAATCTCTTTACCGTACTTAGAATAAACTTTAGTTTTAGCGCCCGCTGTTTTGGCCATAGACAATTTGCGGTTTTGATATGCTCTTCCCATCTGATTAGACTCTTTATATTGGATTGTTAAAAATAATAGTTAGAATTTTACCTCTTAAGGAGACCATTATGAAAGTCCCACATCAAAAAAGTTTACTTTACACAAATATTTATGGATTTTTACTGATTTAAAATCAAAAAATCAGTAAAAAAGAGCAAAATTTTCCTTTCTAATCATATTTAAAGCGCTGTTGCCCGATAGCAATCGGCCTTCATTTTATCTAGTGGAATAAAGTGAAGGCAAAAAAGGATATAAAATCGCTATTATGAACTGCAGGATAACATCGAACAACCGGCTTTATCCCGTGCCCAATCCGGACGCTTCTGAGCATAACTGTTATGCTCAGGTTGATCATCATAGGGGTTTTGTAATATTTTCTGCAGTGTAGCTATTTCGCTGAAATCACCCTTTTCAGCCAATTCGATAGCGTGCTGCGCAAGGTAATTACGAATAACATATTTAGGATTGACTTTATTCATGGCTGTTGCACGCAGTTCTTGACTTAAACCATCAAGGTTAACTCGCTCAAGATAAGACGCTAACCACTTCGTCAAGTCTTTAATATACTGATCGTTAAGATCGAGCAGACTGTAATAGCATGGGCCTAATTTTGCCATCCATTGGGTTGCTGTTTGCGTATCTAAATCATTGGGAATATTTGCAAGTAAACGGTAAAAGAGGGTCATATCTGTTTCCACTGCACCCAATAATTTTTCTAAGGATTTAAACAGCGCTAAATCAGTTTCACCCCGATAGTGTTTAAAGCCTAATTTTTCCGCCATCATATCGCACCATTTACGCTGATAATCTGTGCCATATTCATTTAATATTTTTTGTAATGGCTCAGCTTCTCCTATTAATGGAAAAATAGCATTGGCTAACTGAAATAAGTTCCACTGACTAATTTCTCCCTGTCCGCCAAAACGATAGCGTTTTTGCCCTTCATCTGTGGTGTTCGGTGTCCAATTAAGATCAAAATCGTCAATCCAGCCATAGGGACCATAATCGATGGTTTCACCCATAATGGACATATTGTCGGTATTCATTACCCCATGTACAAAACCAACCCGCATCCAATTAACTACTGTATCACAGGTACGCTCGCAGATTTCTTTAAACCACGCAAGGTAGACTTGCTGATCAAATACCCCGGAAGCGGGCGCTAAATGAGGATAATCAGACTTAATACAATGCTGTACAAGCTGTATTAAAAGTTGTTCATCGCCCCGGGAGGCGGGCAGTTGAAAACTACCAAAACGTAAAAAAGAAGAAGATACGCGGCACACTATTGCGGTAGGCTCTAATGCTGCATTACCGTCATACATCATATCCCGGACAACTTGATCGCCCGTTAAGCATAAACTCAAAGCGCGTGTCGTTGAAATACCTAAATGAAACATCGCCTCGGAGCACAAAAACTCACGAATAGAGGAGCGCAGTACGGCCATACCGTCAGCCCGGCGAGAGTAGGGGGTTGGACCGGCGCCCTTTAGCTGCAGTGTTTGGTGACCTAAATTTGTCGTGACTAATTCGCCCAGGTTGATTGCCCGTCCATCCCCTAATTGCCCGGCCCATTGACCAAACTGATGACCACCATAACAAAGCGCATAGGGCTGCATCCCATCGAGCAATAGATTGCCCGTCATGGCTTGAGGAAATTCAGGGCTGTTTAAGGCTTCAGTGGTAAAACCTAATTGTTCTGCCAATAAATTGCTAACCGCAACTAATTTTGGCGCTGTTGCTTTTACCGGGGAGACCAATGAATAGGCTGCATTTTCTACGCTGCGGCAATAATTGTCGGTTTCGCTATCAGCAGGTAGATTATTTCGAAGGCGGTTATCAAATTTAAGATGGTTAAACGGCATGGGTTTTTCCTTGCTGAAAATTAGAGAATTTTATACCATACTAATTCAGTCAGGTATATTGAGCAACCAATAGTTAGGCAATACCCGACTGTGTCAATTTTGCTGCGGCAAACAAATGCTGAGGTTATTACTTTATTCGCAAATGCAGCAATGACTTCTGATACGCATGCATACAGGATGGCTGAGATAAAACAGTCATATCCTTAATCTTGTCCAACCCCATTAAACAGACCCAACCTACAGCTGCCCTTGGGTTTCTTAAATAAATCAAACAAACCCAACCTACGGTGTATTTAAAATTCAACTCAACCAAAGTGAAGTGATAACCGGTGACTTTCGATTATCCTCACAACTAAAGGGTTTATTTAGTTCGCTGTAATGGCAATAATAATCAAAAGCCAATTTTATTATTAAAAACGAGCGTAATTTCTGATCCTTCGAATGCTCTGCAGAGTCCGGCTTTATAAGGAGATAACTTTGTATGTTTTTCTAATTAAAAGTAGATTGATGATCAACACTTATATTATGTGAAGCCAATCTTATATTTTCTTACTACCGGATTATAAATAACTAAGGTACAATTTTAGTCATTTAACTTATCTTATACAGTATTGTCCTATGCCATCCTCAAAAAACCAGTCAATTTCACTTAAGTATTTATCTTCATATTCATCAGTAGTACAAGATCAAATCAGGTTAATGATTGAACAAGATACCTTAGGACGTTTTTTGCTCAAAAAATATCCTCAAAAACATAATATTAACAACGATAAAATGCTTCGTGAATATGTAATGGATTTGAAAAATAATAATTTACGAAAATCTTCACCCTTAAGTAAAATTATTTACGATAAGAAAATCCATGTTATTAACAATGCGCTTGGTTTACATACGTTTATTTCAAGAGTGCAGGGGGGGAAATTAAAAAGTAAAAATGAAATACGAATTAGTGAAATTTTCAAAACCGCCCCGGAAGCATTTTTAGAAATGATCGTTGTTCATGAGTTAGCTCACCTTCGAATAAAGGCACACGACAAAGCTTTTTATCAATTGTGCCAGCATATGCTGCCCGAGTATCATCAGTTAGAATTTGAAATGCGTTTATACCTCACTCAATTAGACCTTAAAGGAAAAATTTACTAACTATTGTGACCTGCTGACCTTATCTCTGTACATTAATTAGATGAGTAAAAGCGCTAGATGTGCCTGTGAATTTTTTTGTGAAACAGAAGAAAATGCAACATTGATATGCTTTATTGATAAACTGATTCAATTATTAGAACAATCCGAGATTTTGATACCCGGAAATTAAAAATAGGTGAAGCTATCAGAAAAGGGCGCTATTAACAGATGAAATAGGCCTTCACTACTAACCTAATCTTCAGGTTGCTTCACGCCCGGAGGATTAGTTCAAGCTTTTCCTCAGTCTAATAATAGTGAACCACGATCTTTTAATGCCCTTAAATAATGTACTTCATTATATGGCTTGTGATCCTGCCAACACCTATAAGCTATTCTGATCCATTTAAATACAAGGGCGCAAACAGCCGCTTGATGTGAACTACCCAATTCTCTTTTGTTAAGATAAAAAATCTTAGCCCAATACGAACTATAAATTGAATGAGAAGCCCATTTGATAAATGTTTGCCTTACAAACTTAGGGCATTGCCAACGCCAATGTACCCATGATTTTTTACCACTACGCTTTGTGACTGGTGAGATTCCTGCATATTGTTGTAACTGTTGAGCTCTTTATTCACCGAACGCCCTTAACAACCGGGCAGACAGGCAAGCTCCTGTACCTGGTAGAGCAGTAAATAATTCGGCATCAGGTAGTATTTTCATTAACCCAGCGGTTATATAATCGAACAGTTTTATGTTTTTCATTGCACATATAATTCGCTCTAGTAAAGCGATAAAAATCGTATATTTTGGGGTGATATTTGTAAAAAATGAGTGCATTTCTACATGTCAGTATTAACTATATTTGTAGACAACTCATATTATATTGGGGGTGTTTGCGACTTAGCATCCTAGCTCGGTTTGGGCAAAGCGAGTTAGAATTTTTGTACTATTTATCTATTGATATTATCCCATTTACGCTCGCTTTCCCCCATAGCCTAGCGTGAGAGGACATCTTGCTTTCGCCCCATTAGAGATATAAATTATTTTAATTTGGAAAGGCAAAAGGCAAGACACGACGCCACTCACGCATATACATTATTCAATCGGTAAACCCTAACCTATTATAATCATCGCGACAAAAAGATGACCAAAGCTAACTTGGCGGTATTCAGATGTGCCGATAGCCTTGTCCATAATATTGGTGTGATCGATCTCTTTGCAGAATCCATCTACTAATCCGTGGTGTTCAAGTGACTTAGTAAACGGGTAGATCATGATTTATCTCTATCAAAAGAGAGTAATAGATCAAAAAGAGAGATCAGGGTCAATAGTTTTTTTTATTTTTCTCAATAACATAAAAAATTTTGAAATACGGGTCACGATTGAAAGATGAATTTTAATAGTTATTCAAGTGTGGAATGACGGGTACTGGGTTGAGCCACCGGATGCGGAAACCTCACGTCCGGTGGTGTGGGAGGGGTAACGGGCGCAATCCTGTTACCTCAACGCGATGCATGGGATATCCTGTTCTTTTTGTGGTTGACGTGGCTCGTTTTGTCGCAGACTTAGACAAGGCTGCTTCCCGTGCCGATGGTCAAGAGGTGTTAAACTCTATGGGGAAAGAGCTTAATAGGATTTGTTTTCTTCAGCTGAATCTTCAATCGCATCCCCGAGGGATTCGACATCCTGACCTAAACCGGACATGGTGCTGCACCCGGAGATAAAGGTGGTGCTGATCAATAACAAAAAAGTAAGGCAAATAATTTTAAACATAATATTTTTCCTCTTTTAAATGGTATTAGCTTGATGATAGAAAACCTATACACGTGGGCCTCTGCGACCGATGATCATAAAAACCACAGCCAAAATCAGCCCTGCTACAAACAGAATCCATGCGATACTTACTGCGGTACCAGCAATTCCTGTAAAGCCTAGGACACCAGCTATGAGTGCGATAATAAGGAACGTAACTGCCTACCTTATCATAATAAACCTCCTTTATTATGTGACTAAAATAAATGAGAAACACTATACTGATCTGTGTCCTACACTACGTTCATTATAGTATATGCACCATACTAGCGCCTTTCGACTTAAAAAATATTAATTAATGCTCTAACCGATATTCCACACCTGTTTTAAAAATAAAAATGCCCCTGAGACAGCTAAAAAATTAATTAAAGCTGTGTTTAAACTGACAATAGATTACGCGCTAATTATTGCTGATAAAAAACAACTCGCTGAAACAGTTGATAAGTTATCAAAAGAAGCAATAGTCGCATTGATTAAAGCAATGCACTAGCAGATGACTAACGCATTGACGAATATGATTGGGCTAACTCCAAACTGTCGTGGCTGAGCGAAATCGGCCACCATTTCGTAAATTTTTAGCTCATATTGGGGCGTTTGCGAGTTAGTTTTCTAAAGCGGAAAGGCACAAAGCGAGATAGAAAATATTATTAGTAGGCCCTAAACGAATGACAATAAAGACTATTTCACTACATTGAGCTTTTGAAAGAAATAGTGATATTATCCCCATTTACTGATAAACAAAGAGGCAATACTTTGACCCCATTATTAGAGCGTGATGTCCATCTATTTGATCTTGATAATACTTTATATCATCCTGAAAATGCCATTTTAGAGCAAATAGCTCCTAGAATGCGTAGCTTTATTAGTAATGAGCTAGCTATCTCCATTGAAGAATCTAATGTGCTGTGTAACAGCTATTATCAACGTTATGGTGGTACGATAAGAGGGATTCAATTACATTATCCAAGTGTCGATCTTAATAAGTTTTCTGAGTTCTCTCATCAGGTTAATTTAGATAAGGTTGAAAAAGCAACAAAGCTTAAAGACGCATTACATGCATTTAAAAAATCACGTTATGTGTTTACCAACTCGCCACTGCCTTATGCGACAAGAGTCTTAAAACATATTGATTTATATGACTGTTTTGATGGTATTTTTAGTGTCGAGCTGACCGGTTACAAAATGAAGCCTGATCCACATGCATTTAATACCATTTGCCAACACTTTGGTTTTGAAGCCTCTGATGCTGCTTTTTACGATGACCAGATATCAAATATTTCCACCGCAAAAGCCTTAGGAATGCGTACTATTTTAGTTAACAGAAGTGATATTGATAAACACGATGCCTGTTATAAAACGGAAGACCTACCTAGTTTTGTAGAATCATTAATAAAGTGATTTTCCATAGTGCCACATATTATCATTGCTGCGGCTGAGTCATTTTGGTCATGTTTTAGTCAGTTTCTGGCATACTTTGAAAGCGTCAGTGACTCAACCTTCTAAATCGGAATGGGGCATAGCGCCTTAGATTTTTGTTCTTTAATATCAATTTGAACAAGACAATACAAAATGAAAGACCTAGCCCGAATGGCATGTAAGCACTTCATTTTTCTAAATCCATTGGTCAATCACTCATTGTGATAAACAGAAGCCCCTTATTTTTGATGAAATGGTTGAGTTTTACAATCATTTTTTAACTCAGGCTGCAATTTAACAGTGACAAGGAGTGAATCTTTTAAAAGGTGCTTTACTAAAAGAGAGTCTAGTGCGTAGAAAGGTATTTTATTGGGCTGTTAAGTACCAAAAAGCAATATAATACATTGCTTTTTGGTCTTTTAAAGGTCAACTGCTTGCTCGTTCACAAAGCTTAAAACCGATATTAATTTGTTTAGCATCACTCTGCTCTTTATCCAATAATCTTTCCAGTAATAGATTGGCTGCTTCTTTACCCATGTTCACGTAGTCAAGCTCGATACTGGTCAGTGTCGGTACACATTGCTGACTGAGTATTGAACCATCTAGACATGTTATAGCAATATCTTGCGGAATTTTAAGAACACGTCGTTGGCATTCAAACAACACGCCTGTTGCAATCTCTTCATTAGTGCAGATAACAGCATCTAGCGTACTCTCCCGCAATAATAATTTAGCGAGCCCTTCACTGCCTAATTTTATATCAGTAAGATCATTGGCTATTAAAAAATGATCTGGAGATAAGTAATTTTCCAGCATAGCTGACTGCCAACCACCTAGTTGCTTACGTAAAATATTTTGTCCGTTTTGGAAACCGACAAAAGCAATATTCTGATAACCTTTTTTAATTAAATAATTCGTCATCTCTTTGCTTGCCTGATAATGATCAATACCAATATTTAAATCAAAGGAAAGATCATTTATTTCAGCCACTTCAAGCATAGTAAGCTGAGCGTTTTTAATCATTTTTGTCGATTGGGCAGATCGCTCGCTACCGAAAAGCACGATGGCAGAGGGGTTGCTTGCTAATAAAGGAGAAAGTAACTGCTCTTCTTGTGAAATTGAATAATTGCTGTAACCCAATATTAGTTGGTGACCTGCCTGATTGAGTATATTTTGAAATGGGGGGATAAATTGAGAACACATTTTATCAACTAAAGAGGGAAGGATCACCGCAATCGAGTTACTTTTCCCAGAGGCTAATGCACCTGCGGCACGATTAGGTATATAACCTAATTCATCAATAACTTGCTGTATTTTATCCCTTAGTTTATCGGAAACCTGATCGGGCATTCTTAATACCCTAGATACCGTCATCGTTCCTACGCCTGCTGCTTTTGCTACATCTGCTAATGTTACACGTCCTGTCCCGCGACGTTTACGAGTCACTTCCATAAAATGTCCTGAATATTATTTTTAATAGTGTGGCGTTATAAGCTGCCATTTTAAATTTTATGATTTCTCTGTTGCAGACCATCTGAGGGTAGCATTATAACCTTTTTTATTCTCTTCTAAATGGGAAGTTTGTATGCCGTTAATAAAAAATGATACGTAAATCACACATTTGATAGCGCTATCAGATAGCGCTATCAAATGTGATTTTAGTCACAAAACGAATCTATAATAGGTTTAAAGTTACGCCATTAATCAACCACAGCTTAACAACAGGAGCATAAAAACATGCTTAAAAAACTGCTTACAGAAGACGTTATAAGTATTTATGAAAGCGCTGAAAACTGGCAGCAGGCTATTAAGTTTGCATGTCAACCGCTGCTTGATAACGGCGCGATAGAGCCAAGTTATGTAGATGCGATTTTTAAGTGCCATCAGGAAATCGGTCCTTATTATGTTATTGGTCCTGGCATTGCGATGCCTCATGCAAGACCGGAAGACGGTGTTAATAGACTGTCTTTAGGTTTAACGGTTATTAAAAATGGCGTTAACTTTAATAATGAAGAGAACGATCCGGTAAAGCTGTTAGTGACGCTCGCGGCGACAGACAGTGACAGTCACGTTATAGCCATTCAGCAGTTGATGGAATTATTTATGAACGAAGAGCATATCGAAGCAATCTGCAATGCATCAAATGTTGCTGAAATTCGCAGTATTATAGAGCAGTATTAATCAGTTTCTTGTCAATAATGACAGATTAGTTAACAACACTAAGTTAAAAACAATAGAGGTATAAATTATGAACATTTTAGTTGTATGTGGGAATGGTCTTGGTACAAGTTTAATGATGGAAATAACCATTAAATCGATTCTTAAAGAGTTAGAAGTAAAAGCAGATGTTGACCATGTCGATTTGGGATCGGCCAAAGGAACAGTTTGTGATATTTTTGTCGGTACTAAAGATATTACTGAACAGCTGGTTGCACAAAATGTTGGTGGCAAGATTGTCACCCTTGATAATATGGTTGATAAATTAGCAATGAAAGAACGACTATCCGCTGCACTGCAAGAACTTGGCGCATTATAGGAGAAGGTTATGGAATTTTTAAATTTTTTAATGGATGATGTTTTGTCCAACCCGGCAATACTGGTTGGTTTGATAGCGTTAATTGGTTTAGTTGCGCAGCGGAAATCAATAACAGATTGTATTAAGGGTACCGTAAAAACCATATTGGGTTTTGTTATTTTAGGTGCTGGTGCAGGCTTAGTTGTCAATTCATTAGGTGATTTTGCGGTTATCTTCCAGTATGCATTCGATATTACTGGTGTCGTGCCCAATAATGAAGCGATCGTATCAATAGCCCAGGAAGCATTCGGTAAAGAGATGGCCATGATCATGTTATTTGCTATGATCGTTAACATTTTAATTGCCCGTTTTACGCCATGGAAATTCATCTTTTTAACCGGGCATCACACCCTGTTTATGTCGATGATGGTCGCTGCCATTCTATCTACTAGTGGCATGTCAGGTGTTCCTTTGGTCGCTTCAGGTTCGATTCTTGTTGGTTCGTTAATGGTATTTTTTCCTGCAATTGGACATAAATACATGAAACAGGTAACCGGCTCTAATGATGTGGCAATTGGTCACTTTTCAACATTATCTTATGTGTTGGCTGGTTTTATCGGCAGTAAATTTGGTAATAAAGCGCATTCGACTGAAGATATGGATGTTCCTAAGGGCTTGTTATTCTTACGTGATACACCAGTGGCAATCTCATTCACCATGTTTATTATCTTTATCATTACCTGTCTTTTTGCCGGCGGTGATTATGTTCGCGAAGTCAGCGGTGGTGACCACTGGTTTATGTTTTCATTAATGCAGTCAATCAGTTTTGCTGCGGGTGTATACGTCATCTTACAAGGTGTGCGAATGGTTATTTCTGAGATTGTACCTGCTTTTAAAGGTATTTCAGACAAACTTGTACCGAATGCTATTCCTGCTCTTGATTGCCCAGTCGTATTTCCTTACGCACCCAATGCTGTTTTAGTCGGTTTCTTATCAAGCTTTACAGCTGGTTTAGTCGGCATGGTCCTGCTTTATCTGATGGGACTGACGATGATCATTCCTGGGGTCGTACCGCACTTTTTTGTTGGTGCAGCAGCGGGTGTCTTCGGCAATGCAACTGGAGGACGACGCGGTGCTATATTAGGTGCATTTGCATCAGGTTTGTTAATTACTTTCTTACCGGTATTCTTATTGCCTGTGTTAGGTAATTTAGGGTTTGAAAACACCACCTTTAGTGATGCAGACTTTGGTGTTGTCGGTATTTTGCTTGGGCTTATAGTCAATTAATTATGCTTTTCTAAGCATAGGGAGCAGGTCTTGTCTTTTTCATAAAAAACAAGATCTGTCTCATTGTTTATCGCACATTTAAAATCAACAATATGAATAAAGACAAAGTATTAATATTCTTATTTAACAAATTGTTAAAAGGTTAATATCATGGTTTCTAAATTAGATGAATTACGTAAATTAACGACCGTTGTCGCTGACACCGGGGATATCGAAGCAATTCAAAAATATACACCTCAAGATGCTACCACTAACCCTTCACTTATCTTAAAGGCTGCTCAAATTATTGAATATGCACCTTTAATTGACAGTGCAATTCAGTATGCAAAAGCACAAAGTGGCGATCCCAAGCAGCAGGTGCAAGATGCCTGTGACATGTTAGCGGTTAATATTGGCAAAGAAATTTTAAATATTGTACCGGGACGTATTTCAACTGAAGTTGATGCCCGTTTATCTTATAACACCGAAGCAAGCCTTATTAAGGCGCGTCAGTTGATAAAAATGTATAATGAGGCTGGAATCAGTAACGATCGCATTCTCATTAAACTGGCATCAACCTGGCAGGGTATTAGAGCTGCTGAGATACTCGAAAAAGAGGGTATAAATTGTAATTTGACTCTTTTATTTTCTTTTGCTCAGGCACGTGCCTGTGCTGAAGCGGGGGTGTTTTTAATTTCTCCGTTTGTCGGCCGAATTATGGATTGGCATAAAGCAAACGAAGGGCGTGACTTTACCCCAGAGACGGATCCGGGTGTGCTGTCTGTTTCAAAAATATATAACTTCTACAAAGCAAACGATTATAAAACAGTTGTTATGGGTGCAAGCTTCAGAAATATTGGTGAGATCTTAGCGCTTGCCGGCTGTGACCGACTAACAATCAGCCCTGAATTATTACAGCAATTAGCAGATTCTGAGGGTGAGGTGGTTAGAAAATTATCGCCAGCGGCAACTTCAGTCACCCCGTTGACTTTTCAGGCACCATTAACCCATGCTGAGTTCCTATGGGAGCATAATCAGGATCCTATGGCGGTTGATAAACTAGCCGAAGGTATCCGTAATTTTGCAATTGATCAGGATAAGCTGGAAAAAATGATTGCAGATCGTCTTTAATTTTTCCATCTAGGTTAATAAATAGCCCTTTCTCTATTTACCGTGGAACTTCTATGAAAAATAAACGATTCGCTCATACGATTCGTGGACTCAGTATAGATACCGTACAAAAAGCCAATTCAGGTCACCCCGGAGCGCCAATGGGGATGGCTGATATAGCCAAAGTCCTTTGGCGTGATTTCTTAAAACATAACCCAACTAACCCGCAATAGGCGATCGTGACCGTTTTATTCTCTCTAACGGCCACGGATCAATGCTGATTTACTCGCTGCTGCATTTAACCGGTTACGATCTTTCAATTAACGATCTTAAATCGTTCCGTCAACTGCATTCTAAAACACCTGGACATCTGGAATATGGTTACGCACCGGGTATCGAAACAACAACAGGCCCGTTAGGTCAAGGTCTGACTAATGCGGTGGGTATGGCGATTGCTGAAAAATCATTAGTAGCACAATTTAACCGTCCGGCACACGATATCGTGGATCATTTTACTTATACTTTCTTAGGTGATGGTTGTTTAATGGAAGCGATCTCACATCAAGTTTCCTCATTAGTGGGCACCTTAGGACTCGGAAAACTGATTGTATTCTGGGATGACAACGGAATTTCAATCGATGGTAACGTTGATGGTTGATTTACGGATGATACACCGGCACGCTTTAAAGCATACGGCTGGCATGTAATTTCCGTTGATGGTCATAACAGCGCCGAGATTAAAGCGGCGATTATCGAAGCTCAAGCTGAAACGGCTAAACCAACCATGATTTGTTGTAAAACCATTATCGGTTTTGGTGCGCCGACCAAACAGGGTATACAGGGCTGTCACGGTGCGCCAATTGGTGGCGACGAAATCATCGCAACCCGTAAAGCATTAGTTTGGAACTATGGCGACTTTGAAATTCCTGAGGATATCTATGCCGGTTGGGATAATAAAGAGCAGGGGCAAGCCCTTGAACAATCATAGGATGAACCGTTTGCCAAATATGCAAGCGCGTACCCTGAATTAGCCGCTGAATATAAGCGTCGTATCAATGGCGACATGCCAAGCGACTGGGAAGTTAAATCAACACAGTATATCGAGGATATTACAAGCGAATCAGGCGAATATTGCAACCCATAAAGCATCACAAAACTGTATCGAAGCATTTGGCACAAGCTTTTTAATTTTTATGGAATATGCACGTAACGGTTTACGTATGTCGGCATTAATGAAACAGCGAGCGATTCAAGTATTCACCCATGACTCAATCGGTCTGGGCGAAGATGGGCCCACTCAGCACCCACTGAACAGTTATTTAAAATGTTTTTTTTCACCTTAGAAAACGGGGTTGAGTCCGCTTTAGCTTTATAATCTGAGTCTTTACCTTCCGTTTTTATTACGTTATATTACAGCAAAATTAGATTCAAATAATAAGTGCATAACTTGAATAGGTAGAAAAAGCGGTCAGCTGACTATGTGCTAATCGCTTTTTCTCCGGCAAGAGATGAAACAGTGAAAATAGATAAACAACTGACCTATGATCAACGATGCCAGTTTTTGCACTAAATAAAACAGGTCAGAGTCAAAATAAAATAGCAAAGCAACTTAATGTAAGCCAATCGACGATCAGTTAAAAGCTCTGGCGTAATACAGGCCAACGCAGTTCTCGTATTAAATAAGCTCATAAATTAGCAGAAAAACGTCGATTAGAAGCTTCTAAAGCAATTAAAATGATGATGTGTCTCATTGAATTAATCGACTCTAAAATTAAGGGGAAATGGGGTCCCGAGCAGATTTTAGGTTGGATCCATGAAAATACTCTCTTTAATATTAGCCATGAAACTATTTACCAAATAGAAAGCACAATAGACATTTATTGTGAACAGCTCAAACTTAACTGTCGTTGGCAGTTCAAGTTAGAAACATTATTTTATATTTATTCACAATATATTTGAGGTTTACATGGATAATGCGCTCCAATTAGAGCTGAATGCCGAAAGAGAAAAAAACAAGTTATTGTTAAATATTGTGAACAGTATTCCAGAGCCCATTATGGCCAAAAATTGGGAGGGCAACTTTATTTTCGCAAATAAAGGTATCGCTGAACTTTATAGCACCTCTCCAGAGGAGATGATTGGAAAAGAAGACTCCTTTTTTACAGGCAATAAAGAACAAGGTCAGTTTTTTAAAGAAAACGCCCAGTCTATTATGCGACGCTTTGAGACTGAAATGGTCTACGAAGATTCTACTAATGCAAGGACAGCGGAGATTCGCCATTACCACTCCTTAAAAATCCCTTTTAAAAACAACAATGATGAACTAAATATTGTCATGTTTGCAAAAGATATTACTGAAATCACCGCGCTTAAAAATACAGCAGAAGCCAATGCCAAGCGTTTGGGACATGTATTAGAGGTCTCCGGTGAGGGGATGTGGGATTGGAATATACAAACCAATGAGGTGTTTCAGAATCAAAAATGGGCAGACATCACCGGCGTTAAACATTCAAAGAGATCGTTTTCAGAGTTTCAGGATTGTCTTGTTGAAGAAGATAAAAAATATGTCCTTACCTCTCTTCAGGCGCTAATCGAAAAAAAAATTCCTTATGATATTGAGTACAGATTTAGGCGCCCTGACGGTAAAGTGATATGGATTTGGGATAGAGGGCAGGTTCTTGAGTATGATGATCAGGGCAAGCCGAAGTTATTGGTTGGGATCATGCAGGATATTACAGAGAAAAAATTCAACCAGTCTGAAATCGAGTTAATGGCCTTTTATGATACTTTAACCATGCTTCCCAACCGTGCACTATTGAATGATAGGTTAAACCTTGCGATTGAGCATAGCAAACGTTTTGAAAAATATGGTGCAGTGCTGTTTCTCGATTTAGATAACTTTAAAATCTTAAATGACTCTTATGGACACCAAGCGGGTGATGATTTATTAGTGATCGTAGCACAACGTATTCAATCGGTTATACGTAAGGATGATACTGTTGCTCGATTTGGCGGCGATGAATTTGTGATTGTGCTTAATGAACTGGATTCTGAGCCGGTCAAAGCGGCCATTAAGGCGCAACGTCTTGCTCAGAGCATTTGTCATTCAATCAAGCAAAAAATTAATATAAAAATAAGCAATATGGCTGCCGATATTGATTACTTCATTACCGCAAGTGTTGGTATTACTATTTTCTATGGCCAGAGCAAAGTGCCCTCTGAACTACTTCAGCTTGCGGATCTGGCATTGTATCAGGCTAAGAAAAATGGCCGTGATGATTCTGCTATGTTTGACCCTGTGATGCAGGAAAAATTAGATTACAGCACTTGCTTAGATAAAGAGTTACGTCAGTCTTTGAAACAAAAAGATTTTGTGCTGTATTACCAACCCCAATACGATGCGAAGCAAAACCTAGTGTCTGCCGAGGCTTTAATTCGCTGGAATCATCCAGAATTAGGGCTGGTCAACCCGGGTGATTTTATCAAAGTGGCCGAAGAGTCCAACTTGATATTACCGATTGGTGATTGGGTATTAAGCGAAGCATGTCAGCAATTAAAAAAATGGCAATCTGATCCACAATACCAGCACTTGTCCTTATCCGTTAATATCAGCGCTAAACAGATTTGGCAGAAAGATTTTGTGGCGGGTATAAAAAGGATTGTTTCTGATTCTGATATTAACGTGTCTAAATTAAAATTAGAAATTACAGAATCTATTTTATTAAGAGACATAAATGGAACGGCAGAAAAACTTAATGATCTGGTCGCGTTTGGATTAACCTTTTCTTTAGATGATTTTGGAACAGGATATTCATCGTTGGGCTATTTAAAAAACTTACCCATTGATGAACTTAAAATTGACCAATCCTTTATTCGTGACCTATTTGATAATAAAATGGATTTAATTATGGTCAAATCGATCATCGATTTGGGTAAAAACTTTGGTATTAATGTTGTTGCTGAAGGGGTCGAGACTGAGGCTCATTTTGAAATTCTTAAGGAGTTTGGTTGCAAAATTTATCAAGGGTATTATTTCAGCCGTCCTGTTCCTGTTTCAGAGTTTGTCACTCTGATTTGAAATTTAAGTACTTTTTCCTTTATTGAATTTCAGTTTGAAAATGAACCAAGTTATCAAATAAATATTAATGTAAACAACAATCATCTGCAGCATAGCTAACTATATATCCTTAACCTTTTAGAATGAGTGTAGGAAAAATAAAAGCGACTTACCAAAAACATCAATTTGAACAGGGTATTTTATCTTAAATTGCAATTAAAAAGGGAAGCGTAATACCTATTACCTGATCATTAGATTGCTCATCAACCAATAAAACCGTACTTTTAGTCATTCTCCATCTGCCACAGGTAGAACAAAAATCTTGACACTTACAGTTAAGCGAAACCAAGTGTTCATGGTGAATTTTTTGTTATTGACTAATTCGTTTTATGACCTTGAATAAATCTCACTGAATGTTTTTTATTAAAGATAGCGATTAAAATTGTTAACAGCTATGTATGAAACAGATAATCGCTTTTGTTGGCATTACAAAGCATGAGGAGTGACGTAGTAATTTCAAATAAGCCATTATGATTTGAGCGTTAATGTTTATTACTACGTGTTGCCTATTCATTTTGAGTAAAAAAAGAAAATCACTTTATCTACTTTTTAACTTCTGGTCGTTTGATATTTTTCCGTTGCAACGTGGTTAAGTGCGGCTTGTAACGCTTGCTCTCTATGTGTGTAATTATTAGCGTTTGCTATCAAATCCAAGATATGGAATTTTTTTAATTGTTCACGTGTTCCCCTATTTGGGCATAACAATAACACCTCACAATTAGAATCCTGTGCATCCTTTACCGCATTTTCCAGAGCAAGGCCCACGGTGACATCGATCATCGGCACATCGCTTAAATCTAATATCATCACTTGATAATCAGAAATACTGGCATGCTGGCGCGATATCGCTTTTGATACGCTAAATATCATTGGACCCGACAAGTAGAAAAATAACACTTTTCCACCGGCTTTATCTAATAGTACGCGCTCATGGTCCGTGAGAGGTACATCGTTTTCATCGGCATCACTGATCGCTTTAACTTTACGCGCTTGCTCTCTACTGAGTTTCTCTATGATGATAATATTAGAAATAAATACGCCAAGACCCACAGCAACAATCAGATCAACAAAAACAGTGAGTAACATAACGCCATACATTATAGCCATGCCTTGAATACTGACTTTGTGTGCGCGTTGGATAAAGCTCCAATCTAAAATATTTAAACCGACGTAAATGGCGATACCGGCTAATACTGCCATTGGAATTGGCTCGGTAAGCCCGCCTGCAACCAGTACTACCAACGCAAGTACCAAGGCGCGCACCATGCCTGAAACAGGTGAACGAGCACCCACATGAATGTTGGTTACTGTGCCCATTGTCGCGCCCGCGCCCGGTAATGCACCAAACAAACCTGAAATCATATTTGCAATCCCTTGACCACGCAGTTCTTTGTCAGAGTCATGCTCTTTACGTGTTAATGAATCACCAATAACGGCGGTTAGCAGAGTATCAATACAACCTAATGTCCCTAGTACCAATGCATCTAACACCATATTAGTAAACATATCTGCATTAAAGTGAGGCAGTACTAAAGAGGGTAACCCCGCGGGAATTTCACCTATGCGACGGATACTCTCGCTATCAAAGAAAAATACTGATAAAAGAGTAACAGCGACTAATGCAACCAGCTGAGCGGGTACATATTTTCTATATTTTTTAGGAAAGTAAAATAGTACTGCCAGAGTGAGTAAGCCTAAAAACAGCTCACTGAAATCCATGTTTACAAGTGTGTCAGGTATTGCCGATAGTGTGCCTATAACACCGCCTGCAGGGGCTGAATGCCCTAAGAGCGGGGATAATTGTAAGATAATTAAAATAACACCAATACCAGACATAAAACCTGAAATCACGCTATAGGGCATTAAAGTAACGTACTTTCCGAGTTTAAGTGTCCCTAGAATCACTTGAAAGGCACCAGCCATCATCACCACAGTAAATGACATCGCCATCCCTGTTTCGGGATATTTAGCCATCATGCTGGTTAATACTGCTGTCATGATCACCGTCATTGGGCCGGTTGGCTCAGAAATTAAGGTGGTTGAGCCTCCAAAAAGGGCGGCAAAAAAACCAACCATAATTGCGCCCCAAAGGCCCGCCTCTGCACCCGCGCCCGAGGCAACACCAAAGGCAAGTGCCAAGGGTAAAGAGATAATAGCAGTGGTGACACCACCAAAAATATCGCCCTTTAGATTGATATTTTCAAAACGATTTCCAAGCACGACATTATTCTCCAAATAAAAAACTGCATAAATAGGCTGCAGCATTCGTTATTATTTTTTAATCGTTAGACATCAGTTAATGATGAACAGTCAGTGATAGATTAGCATCAGCTAGTTGGATCATCTGTTGTTTAACCAATTGTTGATTTTCAGCAATAAAATTAATGTGCCCTAATTTCCTTTTTGCTTTAGGCGCTTTGTTATACCAATATAGTTTGCTGTTTTGGGTTAATGCATCAAAGGGGGGCTGCTTGGTGCCGATAAGGTTGAACATGCCAGTCACCGCTATCTGTTCTGTACTGCCTAGATTAAGTCCAGCTAAGGCCCTAATGTGATTTTCAAACTGGCAAGTAATACTGCCTAATTGAGTCCAGTGCCCACTGTTGTGAACGCGAGGAGCCAGTTCGTTAACCATCAGGCTATCGCCAACCACAAAAAACTCGATGGCCAGTATGCCGACATACTCTAATTGGTTGAGCAGGCTTTCCATATAATGTTGTGCCTGCAGCTTTACAGAGTCAGGAATATTAAGAGCGGGCGCGATTGAGTGTGTTAACATTCCCTGCTGATGATGATTCTCGGTGAGAGAGTAGTGCTTGATTTGGCCACTTTGGCTGCGCACTGAGATAAGTGATATCTCTTTATCAAATTCGATAAACTTTTCAATGATATAATCTTCAATTTGTAACTTATCAAACTGCACTGCATCAGAAGGGGTTTTAATCAGCCATTGGTTTTTGCCGTCGTAGCCTTCGGTGCATGATTTGGCCATAACGGGATAACCTAAAGTCTGAACCGCTTGCTTAGCACCGTTATTATAAAAATAAGGAGAAGTTGGAATAGCTAAGTCAGTTAATAACTGTTTTTCTTCACCTCGGTGTTGGCAAGCTTTTATCGCTGCAACACACGGATAAATAGGACAAAAATCAGCTAATGCTTGTAATAAAGCAAGGTCAACTTGCTCTTTTTCAACGCTAATACAATCAGGTTGACCTAGAGCTTGGTAAAGTTGTGCGATGGCTTTAGTGTCATAGCTGTTTGTGCTTTTTATTTTGTCAGGCGAATATTCTATGATGCCTAAGCCTTGTACACAGTCTCTGTTTTGGCTTTTATCATCGTGAATAAAGCTAAATTGAATGCCCAGAGGCAGCCCCGCGAGGGCCATCATACGAGAGAGCTGGCCACAACCGACAATGGCGATTCGCATTATTCCACCTCCCAAGCAATGCTCTCAGTTTGCTGCTGGCGCCATGCTTTTACTTTGCTTTGCAATTTTGAATCGTGGATTGCCAGAAACTGAGCCGCTAATAAGCCTGCATTAAATGCGCCCGCTTCGCCAATTGCTTGCGTCGCCACAGCAACACCTTTTGGCATCTGAACAATAGATAACAAACTATCCATGCCTTTGAGTGCTTTGCTTTGCACAGGAACGCCAATCACTGGAACACAAGTGAGTGCTGCTGTCATTCCAGGTAGGTGAGCTGCTCCACCTGCACCTGCGATGATCACGCTATAGTTATTTTCAGCTGACTTGGTGAACTCATATAATCGTTGTGGTGTTCGATGAGCAGATATCACCATCGCTTCAAAAGGGATACCAAACTCCTTAAGCAGGGTGGTTGCTTGGCGCAAGACAGGCCAGTCTGATTGAGAACCCATGATGATCGCGACTTTATGTTTATTCATTGTTATTACCCTATTATCCATTGTGTTATTACGCTGTGGTTTGGAATGTAAATCAGTACGTTAAAGGAGAAGTCGATCCCTAACGCTGACTTCTCGATATAAGTCAAAATGGTTGGTCAATCTTTAGATAAGGCGAGTATGACGAGAACCTTAGATAGATGAAAATAGATATTATCTAATTGCAATATAGATTATTATCTATTGTAGAGTGCATGGCCGATCCCAAGTGGTTGGAAAACACCAACGGGTTAGACAAACAACAGAGGAAGTATTATGCAATCACGTCTTCATGCCCATGTTGGCACAATGAGGCAGCTCGAAATTTTATTGGCGGTGCATGATAAAGGCAGTATTAATGAAGCTGCAAAAGCGCTTTTTTTAACTCAACCCACTGTTTCAATTCAGATGCGCAAACTCAGCGATGCGATTGGTGAGCCTTTGTATCAATTCATAAACCGTAAGTTGATTTTTACTGATGTTGGTTTAGAGCTAGTGAAAACTGCTGTAGAGGTGCTTGATAGTTTTGCTCGTTTAGATATGGCATTAGGATATATACGTAAGTTTAAATCTGGTACCTTGCGCTTGGCCGTGGTGACAACCTCCAAGTATTTTATTCCTCACCTTTTAGGGCCTTTTTGTGAGCAATTTCCCGATATAGATATCCAGTTAAATATTGGCAATAGGGAGAAAACGATTGAACGGATGAAACAAGGCGTGGATGATTTTTATGTATTTAGTCATCCGCCTCAGGATATTGATGCGCAAAGCCTAGAGTTGTTAGATAACCCTTTAGTGGCGATTGCCCATCAAGACCATCCTTTAGGTAAACAGGCGTCAATTAGTTTGGCAGATCTGTGTGAGGTGCCCTTTTTAATGCGGGAGAAAGGCTCAGGTACCCGTTACGCTATTGAGGCTTTGTTTAAACAGCATAAGTTACAACCGAATATAAAAATGACCATTGAAAGTAACGAGGCGATTAAACATGCCGTTATGTCTAAATTAGGGATCTCTATTATTTCTGCTCACACACTTACCTATGGTGGGCAAAGCGGATTAGTGCGCTTACCTGTAAAAGAGTTGCCAATAGATTCTCATTGGTTTTTTATGTGGTCAACATCTAAACGACCCACTTTAATCGCTTCTGCCTTTTTAAAACATATTGAATCGAACGGCAGGGAATTGCTGCAAGATGAACTTGATAAAAGTGGTCTGGGTTAATATTTACTCCTATAAAATAGCTGTATTAATGTGCGGAGGCATCTATCCTCTAACTCGTTCGGTTATAACAGCTGGCGCACTTTCGTGCTTTTTCCCCGATATGCTTATTGTCGCTATGAGTAAAAAACCTAGCCCATATCCCGCGAGTAAACCTCACCAGATTCCATGGTTTTTTTGTGTAAAATAGCAAAAATAGAGCTGAGATCTCCCCCAATAAGGCTAAAGAAAGAAAGCAGGGGGCATATCGAAAACCGGACAACACTAGCCAAAAAAAAACCAGTGAAAAACGCTTAAATCTATAACAAAAGACTGTAAAATATCGTATTAAAAGTTGATAGTTAACGGTCAGTGATTGATTTTTTAATATTACCAATCATGCTGTTAACTTAAATTGCGGTTAATAGAAAACATTCCACAACATAAAAAATGATGTAGATTTTTATAAATGCTTTAAATAAATACTTTAAATAAACACTTTTTTTTTGCACACTAGTGTGTGCAAAGTAGCGTTTAATAATAGGGTGAAATAGCCCGGTTTTCACTGCGTTCCAGTCAGGATCTGCAGGTTGAAAATGAGATAAAATTGATGAATGAGTCAACCAATCGAAAATCAGCAGCTTCCTCCACAATCAGGTGCTTATAGGTACGGATCCCAATGGCAGTTCGATGCATCGTATGGTTTGTGATGATGATCTTTGCGAGTTTACCCTCCCTCGCATTTGCCCAACCATTATACTCTGGAATTCACGTAAAGATTCTAAAAATAAGAAACAGCACTGGCGCTATAGTCTCCGTACTGTTCGAATCTGGGAGGGTTTCCCCAAAAACTTTTGCTCTTTGCAACTAATATTACCATCATCAAAATTGATGAGTCGCAGGCTATTTGCCACTTTACAGACATCCTGCCGGGTAAGTATGCAATGGCCGTCATTCATGATGAGAATACGAATGGCAAGCTGGATACCAACTTGATAGGTGTTCCCAAGGAAGGCTTTGGTTTTTCAAACAATGCCAAAGCATTACTGAGTGCTCCTTCATTTTCTGCCCCCAGCTTCGAATATAGTGGGTAGAATATAAAAATGAAGATGAGCCTAAGTTATTAAGCGCCCAGTGCATGAAAATTTCTACTTTAGCGCCTCAATTAATCACTATTATCAAGTGTTTCTTAGCCTAATAAGGACGCTCCAGCCGACAAAGAAACACACTAGTGATCTATTTGGCGATTCACTGCTTTACGCCAAACTATCACAACAACTTGGATGGGTTATTTTTTGATTATTGTGATGTTTATTTTACAGATTATTATGGTTTGATACCGACAGGATTAAATGAAAAATTAATACCCGATTACGACAATATGGGTCGAAATCAATAGATACAATAACATTGATCGGAATTAACCGATTTCAAAAAAGTATCGTAATCAGAGGCTTAAAATGTAATAGTAAAGGCGAATGATAAACCAAAAAATGAAATAAATTACACAACGCGAGTAAACTAATAGTGAACACATAGAGCCTATGGCAGCTTAGGAGGTCTGTACCTCAAAGTTCAATCTGCTGTATAATACGTCACTGTGAGTTATAAACTGTTATGATCTAAAGCGTTAAATTCTCATTCATAGAAGGAAATAAAATGACTGATATCAATATAGGAATAAATACTGAAGATAGAAATAAAATTGCTGAAGGACTAAAATGCCTTTTGGCCGATTCTTATACTTTGTATTTACAGACACACAACTTTCATTGGAATGTAAGCGGTCCACAATTCAGAGAGTTACACTTAATGTTTGAAGAGCAATACCTTGAATTAGCGGTTGCCGTAGATGATATAGCAGAGCGTATTCGTACGTTAGATGTCGCAGCGCCAGGTACATATAAAGAGTTTTCCAGACTCACTTCTATCGAAGAAGTTGATGGTGTTCCAAGTTCAGAAGTAATGCTTGATTTATTGACTAAGGGGCATGAGCAAGTTGTTAACACCTCTAGAAAAGTATTAAAGCTGGCACAATCAGGAGATGATGAGTCAACAATAGCATTAGTCTCAGACCGTATGCGAGTTCATGAAAAAACATCGTGGATGTTACGTGCTACTAGAAAATAACTGAACCCGAACATTAAGCATAAGGGCAGATCGTAAGAGCAACGAAACTACGATCTTATCCTTATTTGTTATGGTCTTAATATTAGCATTTTCCGCTAATATTAAGACCACCATTTTTTAAAATATTAGCCCGGGACTTATGTCTGGGGAATAGCTGGACACTCATCTAATTGACTCAATATTAATCTGCTTCTCTGTTTTTTCAGGCACTGTTTTGAATGATAAGGAGCTCATTATGAAGCAATTTCGTGCAACACAGATTTCCCTGATGAGGGTGTAAAAAGGGCTGTGATACGCCTTACTTTATGAATAACATCCCTGTTATTCACTTCTTCGACGCCAACTGAAGCTGTTCAAATTTATCCCCTAAAAATTTGTCATTGTATTTCTTGTTGTGTAGGTCGTGCTTTTTTATGCGGCAAGGATAAATGCAGCCGGCAAAGCTTTCAGACAATGGATGGTTAAACGCCTTTCGCCTTTCGCCTTTCGCCTTTCGCTTTTAACTTTTACTTTAACCTTTATTTTTAATATTGATTTTAATATTGATACCTGCGTTTATGCCATTATGTCTAATCACTACCATCTGATTTTTCATGTTAATAAATTAGAAAACAGAGAGTTAACCGATGAAGAAGTTTCTCTGCGTTGTAGCCGCCTTTATCCAATGCCAACATTAGTAAGCTAATGGCAAGCAGGGGGAGGATGATTCAAAGGGCAGTTATTAATAGTAAAAATAATCATCAATAGATGACGAAAAAAAATTATGGATATCTTCTGGTTGATTGCCTTGGCATTCACTTTGCGGGCCAGCTAAAACTGTTCCAATAATTTCCCTGAAAATGAGTGGGAGGGGCGCTTTAAATCGCAGACACTATTAGATGAACATACGCTACTTACCTGGATGGCTTACGTTGATTTAAACCCAGTACGTGCCAAAATGCCCTTCAGCATACAGCGCTCAGAATACACCTTCGCCCATAAACGCATTCACGGCACCGCAAAGTCAACACATGACCAAGGCACCCGAAAATGGCCCTATTAAACTTTTGTATGGTTTTTTGGGCGATGAGGCTCAGTAGACACCATAAGGCATTCCTTTGTCACTGATTGATTATCTGGAACTACTGGATTGGACGAGCAGAGTACGACGGAATAATAAGCGGGGTGCGGTATTAGCTGATGCAAAGGCGCTGACCATATATACCCATGATACTTCAAGATGCAAAGTCAGCAAGAAAAATTGTGCTGAGATGCCAGGCATAAAATTGAAGTCTCATTATTCTACATAGAGATTTTATAACAACGCAGATTGGCGCAATTTTCCTTGCCCTACGGGGCAGGGCAAGATTACGAATGTAAACTTTTATTTTGATTATTAATTGCTCTTTATTTTTACCTTTTATTTTTTTAATGTTAGCTGTATCTATATATCTGAATTTACAAAAGGATCACGTTGTAGATCAGTTTTGGTTATGATCATATACTTCTTTTTATCTTAAATAGAAACTAGATATGTCCCAAATAACCTTGATAAACCAGCTCTCAATCATCCGTGATACCCGACAACCGAGGAAAGTGCATCACAATTTAGTTGATGTTTTATTTTTGGCAATTACAGCCGTCATATCGGGCTGTGAGGGTTGGGAAGAAATACAAGATTTCGGCAACGATAAGTTAGATTGGCTGAGAAAGTATTTACCATTTTCAGGCGGAATACCTACGGACGACACAATTTCTCGTATTTTTCAGTTGATTGACCCAAAAGAATTTCAAAAGTGCTTTGCTACTTGGATGAAAAGTTGCTGTGAAATGAGTCATGGAGATGTCATTGTTATTGATGGAAAAACATTAAGAGGTTCATTTAATAAGAAAGATAAATCAGATACTATTCATATGGTTAGTGCTTTTGCAGCCGCTAATTCGGTTGTGTTAGGGCAAGTTAAGACAAATGCTAAGTCTAATGAAATTACAGCGATTCCTAAGTTATTAGATTTATTGGATGTACGTGGATGCCTCGTAACTATTGATGCAATGGGATGCCAAACTAAAATAGCTAAAAAAATCGTAGATAAAGGTGGTGATTATCTTTTTCCTGTTAAAGGTAACCAAGAACGATTACAAACAGCATTAGACGGTATATTTTCAATTGGCCGATTAGAGTTACCAGAAACAGAAGTCTATACGACTAAAAAAAAGGCAGGGTAAGGTGCTTCATGATTTCGCCCTGGCCCTTCCCACTGCTACAAGCTGCTCTCATTTCATTCAAAAGTTGTAAAATTAGATGTTAGATAGAACAATCATTAAAAATATTTCTTCCCTTTTTAGTATCCGTGTTGCGGCGTATATTGTCCCATTAATCACGCTACCTTATCTAGTTCGAGTACTAGAGCCAATAGGATATGGGACACTAGGCTTTAGTTTAGCGATTATTCAGTATTTTGTTATTGCAGTTAACTTTGGATTTGACTTGTCAGCGACACAAAAAATAGCACAAAGTCCAGATAATAAATTTAAAATAAGCACCATTTTTTGGAATGTTATAGCAGCAAGATTTCTTATGTCAGTTACAGGTTTATTTATACTATTTATACTTTCAAATATCGCTACTAGTATAGAGATAATATTACCTATACTGTTGTGTGCGTATTTGTCTGTGTTTGGGGCTGCTTTATTTCCACAGTGGTTGTTTCAAGGAAAAGAACAGTTAGGTACTATTTCAATAATCAGGATTGTACTCCAAGTAATAAGTGTTCCATTTTTATTTATCTTTGTAAAGCAAACAGATGATATTTGGGTTGCTGCATTAATCAGCTCAGTTCCATCGTTAATTATCGTAGTTTTTTCTTCATATTTGATTTTCAAAAGAAAATGGATTGTTTGGCAAACGCCTTCAATTAATCGCATTAGAGGAGAGTTGGCAGATGGTTGGCATTTGTTTTTGTCTACGGCAGCGATGAGTCTCTATACAACGAGCACAACAGTAATTTTAGGCATTATTGCAGGGCCTATAAGTGTAGCAGTTTATGTTTCTGCAAATAAATTGCTACAGGCAGCACAGGGCATATATTCACCAATATCTGTGTCTTTCTATCCTCGAATTAATAGTTTAATTAGTAAAAGTAAAGATGAAGCGTTAGCTATGATAAGATACTTAATGAAAATCCAAATCATATTAACTTGCTGCATTAGTGTTAGCTTATTTTTTTTTGCTCCTTTAGTCGTCGAATTGTTATTTGGTCAGGAATTCGAAAGAAGTGCTGTAGTACTAAGAATTATGAGTGTGTTACCTATTATAATAGGTCTTAGTAATATTTTTGGTATTCAAGTTCTTCTAACGCATGGGTATAAAAAAGAATTCTCAAAAATATTAATCTCTTCCGGTTTTTTTAGTTTGGTTACATTGGTACCTTTATGTTATTTATTGGATTCAGAGGGGGCTGCAATATCTGTTATCATCACTGAATCAATAGTCATGTTATTGATGTTACGCACTATAAATAAAAAAGAAATCCCCCTCTTTAAACCTTAATTTAGAATGTTTTGATAAATGAAATACGATTTTTTAATTGTAGGCTCAGGCCTTTTTGGTTCTGTGTGTGCACATGAATTAACAAAGCGGGGTAAAAAAGTACTCGTTTTAGAAAAGCGAAATCATATCGGTGGTAATATTTATACTGAAAACAATGATGGCATCCAAGTTCATAAGTATGGTGCGCACATATTTCATACAAACGATAAAGAAATTTGGGATTACGTAAATAGTTTTGTTGAATTTAATCGCTTTACAAACTCCCCATTGGCAAACTATAAAGGTGATTTATTTAATCTACCTTTTAATATGAATACGTTTTATCAACTATGGGGAACAAAAACTCCCGAAGAAGCAAAAGCTAAAATATCCGAACAACGTAAAGAAATGGATGGTAAAGAACCATCTAATTTAGAAGAACAAGCCATCTCTCTAGTTGGTAGGGATATTTACGAAAAACTGATAAAAGGTTATACAGAAAAGCAATGGGGTAGAGATTGCAAAGACTTGCCTGCTTTCATTATTCGACGATTGCCTGTCCGTTTTACCTATGACAATAATTATTTCTCTGATAATTATCAAGGTGTACCAGTAGGTGGTTATACGAAGTTAATTGAAAAAATGCTTGAAGAAGTCGAGGTTCGTTTAAATGTCGATTTCCTTAAAGATAAAGAATGTTATCAAGCTTTAGCTGATAATATAATTTATACGGGCCCAATTGATGAGTATTTCGCAAACAAGTTAGGGAAATTGGAGTATCGGTCTTTAAAGTTTAAAACTAAAACATTACAACAAGACAATTTCCAAGGCAATGCTGTTATAAATTATACCGAGCGTGACATTCCTTTCACACGTATTATAGAACATAAACATTTTGATCCAGTTGATACCAAACATACAGTAGTAACTGAAGAATATCCTTGTGAGTGGAAAGAAGGTGATGAACCTTATTACCCTATAAATGATGAAAGAAACATGGCACTGTTTAAAAAATATAGAGAGTTGTGTAAGGCTGAAAATATTATATTTGGTGGGCGCTTAGCGGAGTATAAATATTATGATATGCATCAAGTTATAAAGTCGGCTCTTAATCTTGTTAATAAAATTAAGGAAAATTGAGATGAAAAAAAAAGTATTTGTAATATGCCCTGGCAATATTGTGACTGGTGGGCCTGAGTTATTACATCAATTTGTTCAAGCATTAAATGTTTCAGGTGCTGATGCAAAAATAATATATTATCCATTTAAAAAAAAATTAGCACACCAAAACCATATGAAATTTATAATGTAAATATTGCAAGAATCGAAGATGCTCAAACTTTAGATGCGCATGTTGTTTTTCCTGAAGTTGCAACGGAAAAAATAAAATTATTTCCGAAAGCTAATGTTCATATATGGTGGTTGTCTGTCGATAATTATTTTCCCGCAAATCCAACAGGAAATGTTGGTAAACTAAAAAAAATAATCAAAAAAATTATAGGCCGGACAGTTACTGTGCAACCAGTAGAAAAACTGAGCAAATATAATCACTTGGTGCAAAGTTTTTATGCAATGGATTTTCTACTCAAATATGAAATCACTTCGTATTTACTTACTGATTACCTGAGTGATGAACACTTAAGCCAGATTGTAGATACCTCGAAAAAAGAAAATATAGTAGCTTATAATCCTAAAAAAGGCTTTGAGTTTACTGTGAAATTAATTGCATCTTTTAAAGATATAAAGTTTGTAGCAATTGAAAATATGACTTCTCTGCAGGTCTCTGAGTTACTGCAAATCAGTAAGATATATATTGATTTTGGTAATCATCCAGGCAAGGATAGGATCCCTAGAGAAGCAGCAATGGCTAAATGTGTATTAATTACAGGAAAAAAAGGGAGCGCCAATAATAATCACGATGTTGTCATTGATGAAACCTATAAAGTAGATGAAAATAATGCTCAAAGTGTTAATAAAACAGGCGTTTTGATCAATTCTATCCTAGGCGATTTTGATAAGCATAACTTGAACTTTGAAAGTTATAGAAGACAAATTTTACAGGAAAAAGATAACTTTCAAAAACAAGTACAATTATTCGTTAATAGAATTTAGGACATGTTGTAGGCTAGGGATAAATAATGAAGAGACTAAAATGAAGTCTTATTATCAATGTAAGTTTAATAACCCAGTTATATGTAATTTATGATTTTTACCAACTAGGGAAAGTACCATGGCTAAATCACGTAACGCCTATACAATGAACAGTTTATTAGTCTCCTGAAAAGGTTAAAACCATCGGCTTTAGCTATAATATCTTAATAGGTATTTGGTTAGGAGATGGGAATAAATTATTGATATGGTAGCCATACGGTTTTTAAGATTCAGTATCATTTTTTTTTGTTACTAAATATAGGTATCAAGTTTTAAAAAGTGATGTTGGGTTGAAGGTCAGAGAATTGATCAGGCAAACATGTAATTCTTTTGAAATTGAGATTTTAAAAGGAGTTGTTAGCAAAGATCACGTTCATCTTTTAGTTTCAGCTCCCCCTAATATGGCAACAAGTGAAATAATGAGAAGGGTGAAGTGGAGAGCCTCATGTAAACTATTTGAATGTTTCCCCGACTTAAAAAAGCGATACTGGGGGCGTCATTTTTGGTCTAGAAGATATTTTTGTGTCACACCTGGGGACAGGGCAAGATTACGAATGTAGACTTTTATTTTGACTATTAATTGCTCTTTATTTTTACCTTTTATTTTTTTAATGTTAGCTGTATCTATATATCTGAATTTACAAAAGGATCACGTTGTAGATCAGTTTTGGTTGTGATCATATACTTCTTTTTATCTTAAATAGAAACCAGATATGTCCCAAATAACCTTGATAAACCAGCTCTCAATCATCCGTGATACCCGACAACCGAGGAAAGTGCATCACAATTTAGTTGATGTTTTATTTTTGGCAATTACAGCCGTCATATCGGGCTGTGAGGGTTGGGAAGAAATACAAGATTTCGGCAACGATAAGTTAGATTGGCTGAGAAAGTATTTACCATTTTCAGGCGGAATACCTACGGACGACACAATTTCTCGTGTTTTTCAGTTGATTGACCCAAAAGAATTTCAAAAGTGCTTTGCTACTTGGATGAAAAGTTGCTGTGAAATGAGTCATGGAGATGTCATTGCTATTGATGGAAAAAGATTAAAAGAAAGATAAATCAGATACTATTCATATGGTTAGCGCTTTTGCAGCCGCTAATTCGGTTGTGTTAGGGCAAGTTAAGACAAATGCTAAGTCTAATGAAATTACAGCGATTCCCAAGTTATTAGATTTATTGGATGTACGTGGATGCCTCGTAACTATTGATGCAATGGGATGCCAAACTAAAATAGCTAAAAAAATCGTAGATAAAGGTGGTGATTATCTTTTGCCTGTTAAAGGTAACCAAGAACGATTACAAACAGCATTAGACGGTATATTTTCAATTGGCCGATTAGAGTTACCAGAAACAGAAGTCTATACGACTAAAGAAAAAGGCCATGGTCGAGAAGATAGCAGGATGTGTATGGTTGCAGATGCTAACGAAATTGGTGACTTAGTTTTTGAATGGCCAGGCTTAAAAACGCTTGGATATGTTGTCTCGTTTAGAACTGAGAAAGATATGCAAACAACTGTAGCCGTTAAGTTTTATATCAGTTCAGCAAAACTAGATGCGAAGTCCCTATTAGAGGCATCAAGAGCCCATTGGACTGTGGAAAATAACTTGCATTGGCAACTTGATATTTCTATGAATGAAGACTCATGTCGTATTCGCCAGCAGAATTCAACAGAAAATCTAGCAACTGTGCGACATACAAGCTTGAACTTATTAAAGAATGAAAAGTCTTTCGATGGTGGTATCAAGAGAAAGCATAAACAAGCAAATCGTAGTGATAGTTACCGAGAACGAGTTGTTTCAGGACTTTCGTTGTTATAAATGAAGGGTAATTTCAATCTATTTAGATTGATTATGTGAACTAAGTCGTTCGTAATTTCACCCTGCCCTACGGGGCGCAAGCTCGAAAACCAGCGCTGCGTTGCAGCAATCGAAAAGGGAATAACTATTTAAGATGTAAATGCTTGCATTTGCATCTACCGCTAGAGGATTAACGCAGTTAATCGCTGGAAAGGTCGTGTTGCGTCTTGCTCTGATCGAAGAGCTTGCGCCTGACAAAGCATCTGGAAGTAACATGGGTATACATACTATCGAATCTGTATTGTTTCTTAAATGAAACTGTTGCTTTTTCCCGTCAATTACAATTATGTCACCATGGGTCATTTCGCAACAACTTTTCATTCATTTTTCATCCATTTGGCAAAGCTTTTCGGAAACTCTTTAGGCTCAAATATTTGAAAAACGCTGAGCAGATTGAATACCCACTTCGAATGGTAAATACTGTCTGAACCAATCTAATTTATCATTACCAAAATCTTCTATCTCTTCCCTGCCAGACATAACTGCACCAATTAGTTAATAAAATAATATCGAGTAAATTTATGTTTTTCCATCGTTCAACACTATGGTCTACGATGGAATCGAAGTGTTTCAAAAAAGTTGTGCTCATTAAGCCCTCTAATTACCTGACTTTTAGTATCCGGTAATCTGTTCGCTACTTAGAAAAAAGTTCTATTTATAATGAAATTTTTGTGATCAAGTTCACTTATCTCTCTTATTTCCTTTTTTGATGCTTGTCAGAGGCTAATTTTTGATTTACGGTCTGGTAACGTTTTGTTAACTATTTATAAGATAATTGCCATTTTTGGTCAGTATTGTTGACTTAAGTCAGCTTTTCTGTGATATTTTATTAACTATTGATTAACAAATTGCCGTTTTGGGTCAATATTATTGACTTTAGGTGCCGTAACTAGCTAAGTATCTTTTATATCCATACATGGCAAGTCATCTTTTATCTTCATACATAGGAATTAACATGAAAAAAACACTTGTTTCATTAATATTAGGACTTACATTATCATCAGCAGCTTATGCTGAAACATGGAAGTTTGCATCTGAAGAAGCAAAAAATGATGTGCAAGATATATATGCACAAAAATTTGCTGAAGTGATCAAAAAAGAATCTGAGGGAGATATTAAGGTTCGTATTTATTATTATGGTCAACTTGGAACTGAAAACGATATAGTTGAATTAGCATCTAACGGAACGATTCAATTTGTTTCGGTTGGAGCAGGTCACATAGGCTCTTATATACCAGAAATACAAGCGCTGAGCTTGCCTTATCTCTTAAACGCTGATGAAGAAGCGGTACATGAAGTATTAACAAACAGCAAGTCAATTTACAATGGTTTATCACCTAAGTTTGAAGCGGTCAATCTCAAGCTACTCTCTATGATGTCTGAAGGCGATATGGTGTGGGGAGCAAATAAACCTATTCATACTCCTGCTGATTTTGAGAATGTTAAAATTAGAACCTTTACATCCGCTATTCCAACGGAAACATATAAAGTTTTTGGTGCAACACCGACTCCTTTATCATGGGGTGAAGTATATGGTGCACTACAGCTTGGAACCGTTGATGGCATGGTTAACCCTATCTACTTTATCTATAATGCTAAGTGGCACGAAGTTCAGGACTACCTGATTTTCCCGGGCCAGCAGCCTTACATCAGTACCGTTTCTGCAAGCAGCAAGTGGTTTAATAATTTAAGTTCTGAGAAACAAACCATGGTAAACAAGGCGATCACCGCTGCGGATAAAGCTGCGTTTGACTATCAAGTGCGTATTAACAGTGAAAACATGGTTAAAATTCGCGAAGAAAGTCCAGACTTAAAAGTAATTGTGCTTAATGAAGAAGAGCGAGGAGAGTTTATTGAATTGAGTAAATCACTTCATGATACTTATTTTGATCTTGTTGCCAATACCTATCCTGAAAGTGAACAAACCGCAGCACGTCAAAATGCACAAGATATTGTTAATAACTTAGGAAGAGAAATAAAAGCAGCAGCTAAAAACCTCGAGTAAATTATTATTGTTGCCAAACTATAGCCCAATCACCGGGCTATTTTTACTTGCATTTTAACAAGGCTGTATTATGAAAAACCCTCTGTTTATTATAAATCGCGTTACTGAAAAATTAGAAGCCTTTATTATAGGTGCGGGTATCATTTTGATGATGCTAAACTCTGTGATTAACGCAATGGGGCGTTATCTTTTTAATTACAGCCTTTATTTTTCTGAAGAATTAAATCAATTTTTAATTGTTATCGTTACTTTTGTTGGTTTTGCATATGCTGTTCGAATGGGACGTAATATTCGAATGACGGCAGTTTACGATATGTTATCCTTTAAAAAACAAAAAATATTGACCACCTTTATTGCTTTTTCTACCGCCACATTAATGTTTTATCTAAGCTATGAAGCTTATTTATATGTCTTAGATATCCGTGATATCAATCGCCTCAGTTCCGCATTGCAAATACCTGTTTATCTTATTTATTCGATCATTCCTTTTGGTTTTTTTATCGCGGGATTACAGTATGCAAGTAGTTTTATTATGAATCTGTTACACCCAGAAATATATTTATCTTTTAGTGTTATTGAAACGAAAGATAACCAGGATATGCAATTATGATTGACTTTATCGGTGATATTTTTTCTGCAGAACTTGATCCCTATGTGATTACTTTTGCACTCGTTATTACTATGGTTGTATTGCTTTTTATGAGCTTTCCGATGATTGTGCCGCTCGCTGTTGCTTGTTTGATTGGTTTACTGCATTTTTCAGATGTTGATCCACAAGTTATTATTCAACAAATGGTGACCGGCATTTCGCCTACTGCATTGATTTCTGTCCCTATGTTTATTTTAGCTGCTGATATTATGACGCGAGGCAAAACAGCAAACTATTTACTTGAACTTATCGAGGCATTTGTTGGACATAAACGTGGTGGTTTACCGATCACAGCCTGTTTAAGTTGTACTTTATTTGGGTCTGTCTCAGGTTCTACGCAAGCAACCGTTGTCGCAGTTGGTCAGATAATGAGGCCAAAGCTCCTTAAAGTGGGTTATAAAGACAGTTTTGTTATGTCCTTAATTATTAACGCGAGTGATATCGCTTATTTAATTCCACCGAGTATCGCGCTTATTTTATTTGGCACCTTGGCAAATACGAGCGTGGGAGAGTTGTTTGTTGCTGGGATTGCACCAGGTCTTGTACTGGCTTTGTTATTTTGTATTTATAGCTATGTTTACAGTATTCGACATAAGGATTCTATTGCGTTAGTTGATAAAAAAACCTGGCCTGAACGCCTTAAAGCAATTAAAAATGCCTTATTACCCTTAGGTTTTCCAGCATTGATCATTGGTGGTATTTATTCGGGTATTGTTACTCCAACTGAAGCGGCTTCTTTTGCCGTACTGTATGCCATTATTGTCGAAGCCATTATTTATAGAGAGATCACTTTTTCAGATATTACTAAGGCAGCGTTAAATACGGGTTTAATCACGGCAGTTGTCTTTATTTTAGTGGGCATTGGACAAGCATTTTCTTGGTATATTTCTTTTGAAATGATTCCGCAAGCATTACTTGAACCGCTTGAACTCGGTAGCTCTTCGCCTGAATTTATTATGTTTGTTATTGCGTTATCATTCTTTATTGGTTGTATGTTTGTTGACTCAATTGTAGTACTGCTGATTTTGACGCCGATATTTATGCCTATCATTACAGCTGCTGGACTTGATCCTGTGCTTGTGGGGGTTTTAGTTGCATTACAAATGGCGATTGGATCGGCGACTCCTCCTTTTGGCTGTGATATTTTCACTGCGATAGCGATATTTGATAGACCTTATATGGAAATCATTAGAGGGACTCCTCCCTTTATTGCTATCTTGTTATTGATGTCTGCCTTACTTATTTTCTTCCCTGAAATAGCATTGCTGCCACGAGACTTTCTGTTTGATAAATGATCGTTAAAGCTGGACATTTCCAATGACTAAAAATACTCAAGGTTTTGCCCTTGCTATCTTTGGGGTGCTGTTACTAGCACCTGATGTTGTCCTGATGCGCTGGATATCTCTTGTACATGCGGATGTTATTTTTTGGCGTGGTATTGGCTTTATTATTGGTTTTTCAGGTTTAGTACTTTATCGATACAAAAGCGATTTTTTTGTCGCGATAAAAAAAGCAGGTTGGACAGGTGTTGCAAGTGGTGTGTTATTTGCATTGGGAACTTATTGCTATTCCGCATCGATTCAAACTATTGGTGCGGCATCAACGATGGTTATTATAAGTAGTTCCCCGGTGTTTGCGGCACTTATTAATTGGCTTTTTTTAAATCAAAGAATGCATGTGTTTTCAATTATAGCTATTTTCTTTGTTTTAACCGGGATTGTTTTTATTGCTTTTGGTGATATTAATCAGCTTAGTATGAGTACCTTGTTGCCATTAACGACGGCAGTATTTATGGCAATTAACTTTAACCTGGCAGAATCAAAAGCAGATACAGATATCAGTCCAGGCCTTATTTGGGGAGGGATATTGTTAACGGTGATTGCATTGTTTAATGGCGTACCAGAGGTGCAAGGTCAGGGTGTCGATATCCTGTTCGTGCTTATTAACGCGATATTTATTATGCCGATTGGTTTTACATTGTTACAAATAGCACCGCGTTTTATTAATGCCACACAAACAAGCGTCTGTTTATTGCTAGAGCCTTTGGTTGGTCCTGTTATTGTATTTCTGATGTTAGGTGAAAAACCAGGAGGCAATACTTTTGTTGGTTGCGCTATTATTTTTATTGCTGTGGTTTATTATATTTATAATGAAAGTAATCAAAATAAAAAAACTTACAAAAACCGCGGCGGCACCCAATGCGGATAAACTAAATATCCTAATGAATAGCGTGTAAAGAGTCAATTAAGGTGATGGTATGAATCAGAAAACCCAATTAACAGAACGAGAGAAATTTACTGCTTTGGAGGTGAATGCGAGTTATGTATCAGCCCCAAGAATGTCACGCAAGCATATTGGTTTAGTGCAACTAAGTACAGATCATACCTTAGAAATGGATTGGGCGAAATTGATTGGCGAACAAGCAGCCGTGTTTAGTTCAAGGGTTTATTATAGTGGTGATATGCGACCGGCTGCGCTAGATACAATTGCAACCGGTATATCAAAGACAGCTCAGTTAATTGCAACTGATTTACCTATGGATGTTATGGCATTCGGCTGCACATCTGCAACGATGGTGATCGGTGAAAATAGAGTAGGGCAGTTGTTACGTGAAGGTCGTGGTGATATTCCAACAACGAATCCTTGGACTGCCGCACAAGCCGCATTTAAAAAACTGGGCGCAAAAAAAATTGCAATATTTTCACCTTATCCGTCAGATGTTAATTTCTTTCTTTATCAGCAATTAATGAAAGCAGGCTTTGAGATTGTTGCATTAACCTCTCTAGGTATAAAAAAAGATACAGAGATCACCACTATTTCAAAACAATCTATGATTGATGCGCTTGATAAAATGCTTATCAATAGTGATGCGGACTTAGTGTTTATGTCTTGCACTAATTTGCGTGTACTGGATCATATTGAGCTTTTCGAATCTATGTATAAACGTCCATTTGTAAGCAGTAATTCAGCTATGTTTTGGCATGCTATGGCACTAACGGGGACAAATGCTCATTGCCCTGGTTTTGGGCGTCTACTTAACGCTAATTAGCCACGCTAGGGATAAAGTTTCAATTTAATTGGACTAAAATATGCGTTTCACAATCATAGTGATCCATTGATTATTTTTATCTGTTTTCAAACATAGGTTAATAATATAAAAATTAAAAAGGTGAGCATTCTTGGTGTTCGCATTATCACTAACTGCGTTGTGAGTATTATTAATAACATCCTGCTTTTCATCACTTAATGGTCAGCTAAAGCGGTTCAATATTGTTCCATAGGATTTTGCGAAGTGAGAACAACAATCGAATGTAACTCGCGTTTCAAACTTCATTTATTGATGAATTATATTGGTAAAGAATCCGGTAATGATCAACTTAAATGAAAGCGATTTCAGATTAAGTTTATATTCGACTTGAAGACGGGGGTTAATAAATATCAGGAAGTTGAAATGTAGACCTTAATAGTGAATAAATCCTTCCCGCAAAGAAGGTTGTAATGTTGTAGTTGAAATGCCTATAACAGTGTCATTTTTTTGGTGATTTTATTACTACCCAAAGATAAAAAATAATGGAAATACACTCTGACTAACTTATAAAAAGCACTGTATATTCCCACTATTCAATTCACTTATAGTGGATATTGGCCATTCCAAACAATGTTTTGATAGCTTGCTGGGTTAATATCCCCTTCAGTACTAAAGATAAGTACGACAGACTCTTCATTTAGCCCTAACTCTTTTGCTTGTGCCTTACCCGTTTCTGATTGTGCTAATGCGTAAAGTAAACCTAATGTGATCGCACCTGATTCACCACTGATAATAGCTTGATCACCTGGAAGTGGGTTTGCTAAAACCCGCATACCTGTGGCAGTCACATTATCACCGACGGAGACAAAATATTTGCTACAATTTTTAAGAATTGGCCACGTAACAGGATTGGGCTCTCCACAAGCAAGACCGGTCATGATACTGTTTAACTCTCCGCTAACGGCCTTTACCTCGCCATCAGCGCTTGTTCCAGAAAGATAAATACAGGCTACATTTTCAGGTTCAACAATCACAGAAGTGATATTATCAGCACCTAATGCATCCGCATAATACCCTAAGACACCGCCTGCCATTGCACCAACACCGGCTTGTAAAAGAAGATGCGTTGGTTTTATACCATCAAGCTGAGTGAGCGCTTCAGCAGCCATTGTCATGTAGCCTTGTGATATCCATGTCGGAATCTGTTCGTATCCATCCCAAGCAGTATCTTGTACTAATTCCCAATTATTTTCTTGTGCTGTTTGGTTTGCAAGTCGTACCGTATCATCATAATTAACATCGGTAACAATGCATTCTGCACCTAAACCACGAATCCGTTCAACACTCGTTTGTGCTGCGCCTTTAGGCATGTAAACTACCGCTTTCTGGCCCATTTCTCGAGCCGCCCAAGCAACGCCTGTTCCGTGATTACCCGCCGTTGCAGTAGTAAATACCATTGGTGAATCGAACTTGGATGCAACTGTTTTAAGGTCAATATCTGAAAGAGACATATTTAGTTTTTCAGCCAGTAATTGACCTAATGCGTAAGAGCCACCAAGCACTTTAAAAGCATTGAGCCCAAAACGATGTGATTCATCTTTAGCTAAAATATTTTTAAGTCCAAGAGACTTAGCAAGTACAGGTAACGAGATTAACGGCGTCGGTGTATAACCTTCAATTTTCTGGTGAAACGATTGAGCTTGAGCAGCTATATCTTGGGTAAATAATTTGGAAGATTGAGCATTAAAAAATGAGTTTGCACTTACATTGATCATAAGGTTACCTAAGTAAAAAAGTAAAAATAAAATAGATAATTAAAGAGGTTATCAATATAACCTCTTTTTATGCTGACATAATTCAGTATGAAATTTATTAATTATGCTTTATAGGCAATAGCTTCAACTTCAATTAATGCATCTTTTGGTAAACGAGCAGCTTCTACACATAAGCGAGCTGGCGCATTTTTAGCAAAAAATTCAGCATAAACTTCATTAAATGCAGCAAAGTCATTCATATCCGCAATAAAACAGGTTGTTTTAAGAACGGTATCAGCTGATGCACCAGCAGCTTCAAGCACAATAACAAGATTTTTAAGTACTTGATAAGATTGCTCTTTGATGCCACCTTCTACCAATACCATTGTATCTGCATTCAAGCCTAACTGACCTGATGTAAATACAAGATCACCAAATGTATTTGCTTGAGAGTAAGGGCCAATTGCTGCAGGTGCTTTTGCTGTGTTGATGATAGTTTTCATAATATGCTCCTAGGATTTAAATTCACGAATGTATTTATAAATTGCATGTTTTGATATCTTGAGCTCAAGAGCAACAAGTTGTGTTGCTTCTTTTAATTCAAAAATACCGTTTTCGAATAATCTACGTGTTATTTCTTTGTTTCGTTGTTTAAGCATTATCTTATTGTCGTTGTCGACATCAATAATGGTTTTTTTAAGCGATTCGTTAATAACATCAGTCGCGTTAGAGCTAAATAACTCTTGTACAGGGAGGCTATCAACACTTGGCAAAAATGCTTTTAATACTTCATTAAAAGGTGCCGATAGGTTTATATTCATACAGAATAAACCTATTGGCTGTCCTTTTAAGCCAGTGATCACAAAGGTAGCTGATTTGAGCTCATCGCCATTTGCATTTTTGGCAAAATACCCTTCTTGGACTTGGTTTTTATTTTTTTCATATTGCGCAAGCATTTTAAGGCCCAAGTCTGTAATTGGGCTACCTACTTTACGGCCTGTAATACTGCCGTTTGATATCTTGACAACAGAACGTTCTAATTCGTCTAGAGAATGAATAACAATTTCGCAATGTTCTCCAATTAAAGAAACGATAGTATCAGCCAGAGGGAAATAACTTTCTAGCTTCATTTTATCTTCTGGACTCAGTTTTTTTTGGGTTATGTTCAAGCCTATATCATCCATTTCAATCTTTTTTCAGTTAACAATATGTTACTGTGCAGCCATCTTACTTTTATAATTATTTTCTGTAAAGTAATTATTTGTAAGAGGGTCTTTCCCTATTAGTTATCTATTATGGTGAGGTTAATTTAAAGCCAAAGTGCTTTTGTTGATATGTAAATTTGAGGTTATTCTCTGTGAGCCTATGTGTTGTAAGTGATCTGCTATGGATGGTGTTTGAACGTTAGAGGATAATACATAATGAAAATTCTTTTGCCCAATCAGGTCATTTATTCTTGTCATGTACTGTCTGTTATATTAATCTTAAGTTAACATAACTTAACTATCTTGTTTTTGAACACAAGATCGTTTTTTATTTTCAAAATCGATAGCGTGGTATTTCATATGTTAAAAGAACAAATTACACAATGGCGTCACCAAATACATCAGCAGCCAGAATTTGGCTTTGAAGAGCATGAAACTTCAGCCTTTGTAGCACAAAAACTAGAAGAATTTGGCATAGAGGTACACCGTAATATTGGGCAAACAGGTGTGGTTGGTATTTTAAAATGTGGTAGTAGTAATAAAACCATCGGATTACGTGCAGATATGGATGCCCTAAAAATCTGTGAAAAAAATGATTTTAAGCATGTATCAAAAAATGAAGGTCTTATGCATGCCTGTGGGCATGATGGACATACAAGCATGTTGCTTGGTGCAGCGAAAGTGCTTTCGGAAAGCAAAAATTTTAATGGGACTATTTATTTTATTTTCCAACCTTGCGAAGAACATGGGCTAGGCGCAAAAGCGATGATCGCAGATGGTTTATTTACACGTTGGAATATCGATGCTGTTTATGCGATGCATAATTTACCGGGTATTGAAGCGGGCTCATTTGCAACTACATCGGGTTCAATTATGGCAAGTGAAAGTGCTTTTGAAATTGAAGTTATTGCAACAGGCGGTCATGCTGCTATGCCACATATGGGGACAGATCCGATTGTGGTTGCCTCACAAATTGTGTGCGCATTACAAACAATTACTTCGCGTAATCTTGATTCAATCAAAGAACCTGCCGTTATTTCGGTTACTGAGTTTACAACAAACGGCACAGTAAATGTGATCCCTTCTCGTGTGACGATTAAAGGTGATACGCGTAGTTTTACTGATCAAGTGCTGCAAAAAATTGAAAAAGCAATTGAACGTGTGACTGCTGGTTGTTGCATGGCTGCAGGTGTTGATTATAAATATAATTTTAATAACTCATTTTTATCCACAATAAACACCGAAGCTGAAACATTGAATGCAGTTACGGCTGCGCAAGCTGTGGTTGGCGAAGATAAAGTAAATGGTAGTTGTCGTCCGTTTACTATAAGTGAAGATTTTTCTTTTATGCAACGTGAAGTACCCAGTTGCTATATTTTGGTTGGTAATGGTATTGGTGAAATCGGAGGTTGTGCATTACATAATGCTTTGTACGATTTTAATGATGAAGTGTTATTAACTGGTGTGGATTTCTGGAAAGTATTGGTTGAGCAACAATTAAAAATATAGGTGTTTTATTGTGTTGTCTCTCTCAAGTGATCATTACTTGTCACTCTTTTTAGTGAGGGAGTTAAAGCTGGAACTTGCTGATCCCAAATCTAGAGGTCGATATTTAAAATATCGTGTTTCAGGTTTGTAATTAGGGCGTTTATTTAGAACATTAGCTTTTCAGAAAAAATGACCAATTTTAGGGGTTGATGCATTTAATGGTGGGAATTATCGGTTGCTTGCCGTAGTTAAATGAGTGTCATGTACATGCCGTTTTGAAAGAGTGGCTTAAAATAGACTTTAGTTCGCCTGTAGTTAACTTATATTGACTATTTTTGATCTTACGTGCAAATCATTTTAACGCTGTTGCTTTATTCATTGTGGTTGATGATGACGACATCTTTCTCGCCTAATCAGTATGTTTATAGGGGTGTGAGCACTGTATTGTTAATAATCGATAAATGAAAATATGCCAAGTTATCAATTAAATCAGATGCATACAATCTATCTTAAAAGATATTTAGCATAATAGTTAATATTAAGTAATTTTGTTGCTTTGAAAATATCTAAGGGGAAGTTTAGTCATGTCTAGTTATCTTGATCGCGGTTTTACATTAGCGGAATTTGAAAATAGAACAGCACGCGCACAGCGAGTGATGCATGAAATGAAATTGGATGCGATGCTCTTTACAACGGAGCCTAACGTTCGTTATTTTACAGGGTTCCAGACTCAATTTTGGCAAAGTCCAACGCGCCCTTGGTTTGTGGTCATTCCAGCAGAGGGTAAACCCATTGCAGTTATTCCAGAGATTGGTGCAAGTGGTATGGCGGGGACTTGGGTTGATAACATTATTACGTGGGCATCACCTTGTCCTGAAGATGACGGCATTAGCTTATTAGTAAATGTCTTAAATGGCTTAGTGAGCAAGTATGGCCGTGTTGGTGTGACAATGGGCATTGAGTCTCATTTACGTATGCCCATTAATAATTTTCTAGCATTAAGGAACCGAGTTAAAAAAGAATTTGTAGATACTTCTTTGGCGACTCATGAACTCCGTCAGATTAAATCACAAGCTGAAATTGAAAAAACACGTGAAATATGTCGCATTACCAATGTTGGCTTTGATAACTTACCTAATTATGCACAAGTGGGAATGTCTGAGAGAGAAATTTGCAAGCAATTTCGTATTGATATGTTGCAAGAAGGCGCTGATGAATGCCCATATATCATTAGTGGTTCTGGCGCTGATGGTTATAACAGTATCATTATGGGTCCTACTGATCGTGTCATTGAAAAAGGGGATGTGCTGATTATTGATACCGGTGCTGTTCGTGATGGTTATTTTTCTGACTTTGATCGAAATTGGGCATTTGGTTATGCGAGTGAAGAAACTAAATCGGCATATCGAGCGACATATGAAGCAACAACCAAAGGCTTTGAAGCGGCTAAACCAGGAAACACGACATCTGATATTTATAATGCAATGTGGAGTGTATTAGAAGCGAATGGTGCATTAGGTAATGATGTTGGTCGCCTTGGTCACGGGTTAGGAATGGAATTAACTGAACGCCCATCAAATACCGCAACAGATAACAGTGTATTAAAACCAGGTATGGTAATGACGCTTGAACCTGGAATGGTTTACGCTTCAGGTAAATCAATGGTACATGAAGAGAATATTGTGATCACAGAAGATGGGGCTGAGTGGCTAAGTAGACGTGCTGAAGCTGAACTTATCATTATAAAGTGATTTGAACTTGATTTCCAAGCGTACTGGTTGAAATGTATGTCGCTTTGTAACCTCATAGAAGAATAAAATTAAACAAAGCCTCAATTATATTTAAATAATTGAGGCTTTGTTGTTGAGGGGAGGCTCAATATACATAACCACTATATTAAAGTTATTTCTACAATATTTTTAAGTCGGTTTGTGCCCTAATCGTCTTAGTATTGTGGAGCCGAATCTTGATCCCATTCCCAGGCATAAGAATTAACTGACTTTAACGCCACAGCCTACCATCAACCTATCAGTGTGAGGGCAGGACGAAGGTGTTGCTTAAAAAGACCTGAAATTTACCTGAAAAAGATTGGCTTTCGAGCCTTTTATTGCTGTTCTTTGGTGCGCTCAGTCAGCTGACCAACTTTTAATCCACGACTCGATTTCCTCAGGGGGCATAGGTCTGCCGATCCAATATCCTTGGCCTTCGTCACAGCCGAGTTGTTTTAATATATTCCACTCGGCCTCGGTTTCAATTCCCTCAGCAACGGCTTTCATCCCAAACTCATGTGCAAGCATGATAGATATTTTACTGATCGTATAGGATTCCTTGTCTGTCTTTATGTTTCGAATAAAAGCCCGATCAATTTTCAGTTCAGTAAAAGGGGCGCGAATGAGTTGTTGCAGGGACGAGTATCCGGTTCCGAAGTCATCGATAGAGATCCCGAAGCCTTTCATGCGTAAACGTGCCAATATATCCATGTATAGAGCAAGGTTAGTTGTCAGAGCTGTCTCTGTTACCTCAATCACCAGTTTTGAAATATCAGCACCCAGCGCTTTAACGCAAGCTTCAATTTTACTCGGCAGGTCCAGATCATCAAGGATTTTGGGAGACATATTGATTGACATTCGCATATTGCGGCCTTGGGTTCTCCATATTCCTTGCTGGCGAATAGCTGTCTTAGTAGTAAACATCGTAATAGCTGCAATTAAGCCATTTTCTTCTGCCATTGGAATAAAATAGTCTGGAGGAATCATTCCTTTGGTCGGATGTTTCCAGCGAACGAGCGCCTCAACACCAACTACCTCTCTGTCACTTATTGTGACCTGGGGTTGGTAGACAAGAAATAATGCCTTCTCTTTTATGGCCTGAGCAAGCTCTTCCACGGAAGCTAAGTCGTTATTAACAGCAAATATGGGAGAATATTTAATATATTTATTTAAAACATCCTCTAATTCCTTTGCCCTAAACGGCTTTTGAAGCGTGCCTAATACGCTGATGCCTTGTTCGGAAGCTAACTCCTTTGCTGAATGAAGCACACTGCTGTTTCTTCCACTCATAAAAATAACAGATGCGTGGCTATTGTTATCTGCTAAGTACCTGAGCAGTTCAATACCATCGGTTCCGGGCATAAATAAATCAAGAACAACAATGTCAATGTTGTTGCAATACAGGCTACTGAACTCCACAGGATTATCGGTTAATAAAACCTCGAAATCCAAGTCTTCAGCGACATCCTTAACAAATTTTGCAAAGTCAATTTCGTCATCAACCACTAAGAGTTTTTTAATAACCATCATTTAATTACTTCCGTCCAAGGTCGCTCGGATTCGTTTAGCGAGCTGGTCACGCCGATAAGGTTTAGTTATAATATTCTTTTCCCATTGTGCATATTTGTCAAAGGATTCCACCTGTCCTGTAAATCCAGAGGTTAATAACACTTTCAGATTCGGATATCTGTTTGCAACGGCTACGGCCAATTCAAAACCTCCGATCGCCCCCTGCATGACAACATCTGAAAAAACCAGATCAATCGTTCTGTCTTCTTCTATTATTTTTAACGCTTCTTCGGCGCTATATGCACAAATAGTGGTGTATCCAAGTTCCCTAAGCATTTCCTGTGCGACAGCAGCCAACTCTTTTTCGTCATCCACGATAAGGATGGTCTCAGTGCCTGTCTGAATCATGCTAATCTCTTCAGGTAAAGGCAGTTTGGCGGCGGAAGTACTGAAGGAGCGGGGAAAATAAATCTTAAAGGTGGTGCCTATGCTGACCTTTGATGAGACATAGATTTGACCTTTGGATCGTTGAACAAAGCCATAAACCATCGTTAGACCAAGCCCCGTCCCTTTATTTTTTTCTTTAGTGGAGAAGAAGGGGTCAAAAATATATTCAGATACTTCCTTAGACATGCCGGTCCCGGTATCACTGACCGCAACTTCTACATATTCCCCTGGTGTTAGATTGGCTTTTTGTTGGGAAACATTGTTATCTACTACTATATTTCTCGTCTCAAAGATTAATTCCCCTCCGTTTGGCATCGCATCCCTGGCATTAATCGAAAGATTTACTATCGCATCTTCAAGATCACCGGGATCAAGTTTGACCATCCACAAATCATCACTGAATATTGTTTTAAGAGAAATTTTTGACGTTAACGATTTAGCAATCATTTTTTGAATATTGGCTAACACTGAATTCACATTCACGATACTGCTGGAGAGGGCGGAGTGCCGGGCGAAATTAAGTAGTCGCCGGGTTAAATCAGCCCCACGTAGAGCCGCATTTTGAGTTGTTTCAAGCTGTTCTAGAAGCTTTGACCCGGCTTCTAGTTTGCGACTCATTAGATCCAGATTACCGATAATAATTCCCAACAAATTGTTGAAATCATGTGCTAAGCCGCCGGATAGTTCACCTATTGCATCCATCTTCTGCATTCGGCGCATTTTTCTCTCGGTAGCTTTACGCTCCGTGATGTCACGTAGCGCAGCCGTGAACATCCTTTCTTCACCAAACCTAGTATCGCTGATAAGTATTTCCATTGGAAATATCTCACCCGTTGCAAGGAGTCCTTCCAGTTCTATTCTTCGATTCAATACTTTTCCTTGACCACTTAATAAGTACCGTTTCATACCGTTTCTATGGGCTTCACGGTATTTTTCAGGCATCAGCTCACACAGGTTCATGCCGATTAAATCATCAATATTATGTTTCCAAATATCTGCGGTTGCTTGGTTGGCCATAATAATATAGCCATCCTTGTTTGCCGTAATAATCGCTTCACCGACAGTATTAAGCACGCTTTCGAGCATTAATTTCGAATACTCTGTTTCTCTCTCATTTTTCTTACGTTCAGTGATATCTTCTGTCACGCCGATGTAATTTGTGGTGACTCCCTGTTGATCAACGAGTGGAGCCATTTTAATCAGTTCAATATATTCTTTGCCATCTTTTCGTTGATTGATCAGTTCTCCAATCCAGCTTTTTCCTGACCTTAGTTGCTTCCACATATCAAGATAATTATCAGAAGAACACCCATGATCTTGGAGTATTCTGGCATTTTTCCCTATTGTTTCTAAACGAGAAAACCCCGACACTTCTGTAAACTTTGGATTAACGTATTCTATAATACCCTCAAGGTCAGTTATCATTACGGACGACGGGCTCTGTTCGACGGCGATCGAGAGTTTATGCAATTCTTTCTCAGCAAACTGTCTGGCTTTAATCTCAGTCAATAGCTTTCTCCGGCTCAATTCAGATAATGTCAGCGCAAAAAAGAAACCAAAAATAGTGATAGAACAAAAAATGATAAATATTTTTCGTGCCGTATTTAGCGGGCCCAAAGCCTCATCGGTATCTTGCGTTGTGGCTATTCCTAAGTTCAATTTTTCAACCCAGGCCCAAGCGCCCACCACTTCGATGCCGCGGTAATCAATATAGGGGAGAAGCGCGCTCGAACTCTGACCTTTGAGCGCTGATTGCACCATTCGAGTCAAGCTACTTTTTTCACCCTGATCGCCTATTGATGAAGTTTCCAGGGAAAATTCGGGTAAAGTGACGTTTAAAATGCTGCTCTGGTTTTTATCAAGAAGCCCCAAATTGCGCAGTTGATCGTCGAAGCGACTGCTGCTAATCAGAACTCCTTGACGATTAAAGGCATAGGTTTCTCCCGTTTCTCCGAGCCGACCGCGTTGAAAAAGCGGGATGAAGTTCGATGCGGGGTCTATCCGTAAAGTGAGCAGCGCTATGATCTTATTGTTTTTGTCTCTTACCGGGGTGCCCATAAACATCGTGGGGTAGTTAGACATCGTTTTGCCTTCTTGATTCTCCAATAGAACATCGGAAACTTGAGGCAGGGTAACAACCGTTTCGCCGCTCTTCAGTTTGTTCAAAAAATTAGGCTGCTTGGAAAGTAAGTTAACTAGCCCAATGTTCTCATCACGGGTTGATGCAAGGTTGATATCATCAAGAGAGATAAGGAAAAAACCACTCAGTTTATGCGATGCCAAAGTCGGCTGAATAATTTTTCGAATCTGGCTTTGAAGGGCTGAGATTTTTAAAGACTCGGGTGTGCGTTTAATGGCTAGAAGTTGCTCGGTTAGCGAGATAACCTCATCCGCAACAGCGAGAGTGTTTACGGTATGTTGGTTTTCATTTACCCAAGATTGCACCCCCTGTTGAGTAAGGCTTAATGTGGTATTGAATGTTTCGAAGAGAGCAAAGCGTAGCTGTTTTTCGATATTAGAATAGGACTGCCACCCCAATAAAAGAAACAAACACGTGCCCACAGTAATAATGAGATAATAGTATCTTTGCATTAACATTCCTTACTCGCGGGCGTCATGGCAGTAAAAGAACACTATGAGCTGATTTTCAATGCTGCTAAGATTATAAGTTTAGTCGAATTTACACCGTATTATGGCTTTCGAGGTTCTTAAGTTCGTAAATTGAAATTTTCTGCCTTTCCGCCATTTAGGTTTAGCTTTTAGCACTATCGACTTTTTTTAGGTTTTTAACGCGTAGATTTGTTGCAAAGCCGGTGGCTAATTTAGTGTCGGATTATTACTTAAAAATACACTATTTGGTTTAGAAGTGGTAGTTATTTTAGCGTTTAGCCTTTGTTCGTACTGTAAAGTTATTAAGTTACAATCACCTAATACCAAATCCATTCATTTTCTGTTCATTTCTGCAGGTTAAAAGACATGCTAGCTAGACATAAAACTACGTTTTAGTCTTTGTGCTTGATTTGATTCATAACATCTTGTTATTCCCCACTACGTGGCCAGCTAAAGCTGTTCAAAATAGTTCCCTACAATTTTGTCTAATTAGAAATTTAAGGCTTATGGTCTTCGGAGAAACATAGAAATTCGCAGAATAAAGTATTCAGATTTGTGGGGCTTTGTGAACCTATGGGATGGCGTTTTTAAGGAGGGTAAATATTTAAGAAGCCCGCCTCCGCCTGCTCGGGGAATAGGCCCAGTTTTACAAAAAGTTGAAGATTATAAAATTCTGTAGTTTGTTGCTATTGTTGAACTTGAATTAGTCGTTAGTGCTGGAGCATTTCCTGGTGATATGTGCGCCGAGTTTAACTCAGCCACCCATAATTATTGGCGAATATTTGTGCACTGGTCTGGCCATCATTTATTTACTTGCAGGTAATAAATGATGGCTAGACCAAGAAAAACAATAGTGAGCTTAGATGACACGCCTTACTATCATTGTTGCTCACGTGTTGTTCGTAAAGCATTCTTATGTGGCATTGATAGTACGACAGGTGAAAACTATGAACATCGTCGAGATTGGGTTGACTCTCGTATTCTTGAGCTTGCCACTATCTTTGTGATTGATATCTGTGCCTATGCTGCCATGAGTAATCACCTGCATGTTGTCCTTAAAGTGGATCCTGATAAAGCTAAAAGCTGGTCAGATAAAGCAGTGCTTGTTCAATGGCACAAAGGCTTTAAAGGCACGTTGCTGACGCAGAAATTTGTTAAAGGTAAAGACCTTAATGAGTTTGAGCTTGAAACTGTTAATGACTGCATTACCGAATATCGTCGACGTTTAATCGATATTAGCTGGTTTATGCGCTCACTCAGTGAGCCGATTGCAAGACAGGCCAACAAAGAAGATAGCTGTACTGGCAGATTCTGGGAAGGACGCTTTAAATCTCAGGCATTACTCGATGAAACAGCCGTATTAGCTTGTATGGCGTATGTTGATTTGAACCCCATTCGCGCCAAAATGGTGACAACCCCTGAAACCTCAGATCACACCAGCATTCAGCGAAGAATTCATTCCGCCATAAAAGGCGAGCAACCAGCAGAATTACTGCCGTTTGTAGGTGATGAACGCCTTAATATGCCTGAAGGGCTGATGTTCAGCGTGAAGGATTACATTGTGCTTGTAGAAGATACCAGTCAAATCATATGATAAGAGAAGCGCGGTGCCATTAGTTCACACAGTCAAGATATCCTGAATAGACTTAACATTCCTGCAGATAACTGGCTTAAAATCACCACCGAATTTGGTCATTTATTTAAAGGGCCGGTAGGTGCCTTACCAGCATTAACTGAATACTGTGAACATTTAGACCGAAAGCGACGCCACGGCGCAGCAAACTGCCAACGCTGGTTGTGTGCTTAAAGCTTAATTTTAAACTACCTGTAAATCATCCTTGGCTTGATTAAGATCAAGCTTCTGCTATTACAGCCATATTCCTCATATTTAACAATCTACAGCCCAATTTATTGAAAAACGTTCAATTGATGCGTTTTAATAGTTATAAAATTCTATCGAAATGAATGCTGAAAGAGGCTATTGATTAATTAGAGAAATGGGGGGCATGATTCTTTTTAGGTTGCATGATTCTTCTTTAGTGGTTCTGGCGCGGATGGTTATAACAGTATCATTATGGGTCCTACTGATCGTGTCATTGAAAAAGGGGATGTGCTGATTATTGATACCGGTGCTGTTCGTGATGGTTATTTTTCTGACTTTGATCGAAATTGGGCATTTGGTTATGCGAGTGAAGAAACTAAATCGGCATATCGAGCGACATATAAAGCAACAACCAAAGGCTTTGAAGCGGCTAAACCAGGAAACACGACATCTGATATTTATAATGCAATGTGGAGTGTATTAGAAGCGAATGGTGCATTAGATAATGATGTTGGTCGCCTTGGTCACGGGTTAGGAATGGAATTAACTGAACGCCCATCAAATACCGCAACAGATAACAGTGTATTAAAACCAGGTATGGTAATGACGCTTGAACCTGGAATGGTTTACGCTCCAGGTAAATCAATGGTACATGAAGAGAATATTGTGATCACAGAAGATGGGGCTGAGTGGCTAAGTAGACGTGCTGAAGCTGAACTTATCATTATAAAGTGATTTGAACTTGATTTCCAAGCGTACTGGTTGAAATGTATGTCGCTTTGTACCCTCATAGAAGAATAAAATTAAACAAAGCCTCAATTATATTTAAATAATTGAGGCTTTGTTGTTGAGGGGAGGCTCAATATACATAACCACTACATTAGAGTTATTTCTACAATATTTTTAAGTCGGTTTGTGCCTTAATCATCTTATATTTTTATTCTCTATGGTCTCCATTTGCTCAGTTGAACTTAGTTTGTATGCCTTTTTTATGGTGTGATATTTATTTTTAGTTGAGTAGAATACGATAGTTAAAATAATGATTTAAAAGAATATAAGGTATGTGTGTCCAGTTTTTCCTTTCTCTTTCACTAAAAGCCGTATATACGACCACATCTTGATATTTATGAAAAGTCATATTGTAAAATAAGTAGAGTCCATATACGGTTTTATAGTTTTTTAAGGCGAATAGTTGTACCATTTAACGACAAAGAGCACATAAATAGCCAATTTTTGATTAGGTTTCTAGAAGGAAGATGGAGATATGAGTGCAAAACTAAATAAAGAACAAGACCAGCTTAACGATCCAGTCTGTGACATGTCGGTATCACATGACTCCAAACACACTTACGATTATGCCGATAAACAGTATTTATTCTGCAGTGAACACTGCCTGAAGAAATTCAAGGAGCAGCCTGAACAGTATCTGGATAAGGAAACGTCCCCACCAAGTAAAACAGAGGGTGAGTCAAAGACCTACACCTGCCCCATGCATCCTGAAATTCAACAGCACGATCCCGGAACCTGCCCAAAATGCGGGATGGCGCTGGAGACGATAGGCGTGTCGGCAACGGCGACGGCAACCACCTATACCTGTCCCATGCATCCTGACGTTACTCAGGATAGCCCCGGTAATTGCCCCAAGTGCGGAATGGCTCTGGAGGGGGAGACATCCGGCGGTGAACAAAAAAATGAAGAGCTTATCGATATGAGCCGGCGTTTTTGGGGTTGTACCGCGCTCGCTCTGCCGGTCTTTTTTCTGGCCATGACTGCCGATATGCTGCCTGGCTGGTTACCAAACTGGCTGTCGCTGCAGATGGTGCAATGGATTGAATGTGCGCTGGCGACACCTGTTGTTGTCTGGGGCGGTTGGCCATTTTTTGTGCGCGGCTGGCAATCTGTCCGGACCTGGAACCTGAATATGTTTACCCTGATCGCGCTGGGTGTCTCGGTCTCCTGGAGCTACAGCATGGTGGCTCTGTTGTTACCCGGGCTCTTTCCAACCATCATGCAGATGTCTGACGGGCTGGTGCCTGTTTATTTTGAAGCTGCGGCCATGATCACAACCCTAGTTCTGCTTGGGCAGGTGCTTGAATTGCGCGCCCGCTCTCGAACCAATGCGGCCATTGAGATGCTGCTCAGTCTTGCTCCTAATACAGCCCGTATCGTACGGGAGGATGGAACGGAAGAGGATATCCCGCTGGATCAGGTACAGTCCGGTGCTACCTTGCGTGTTCGTCCCGGTGATAAAGTACCGGTAGATGGTACGGTTATCGAAGGAGATAGCAACATTGATGAATCCATGGTCACCGGCGAATCGCTCCCGGTGACAAAATCAGCCGGTGAGAAGCTGATCGGCGCGACGGTTAATGGAACTGGCAGTTTATTAATGCGGGCAGAAAAAGTTGGTTCCGATACTCTGTTGGCACAAATTGTCGATATGGTAGCCAAAGCACAGCGTACGCGAGCGCCCATTCAAAAGTTGGCCGATCTCGTGGCGGGATATTTTGTCCCTGCTATTGTGGGTTGTGCTGTGCTTACTTTTGCCGTGTGGTTCGGATGGGGGCCGGAACCGCGTCTGGCACATGCCGTAGTCAATGCGGTTGCGGTATTGATCATCGCCTGTCCCTGCGCATTGGGACTTGCTACACCCATTTCGATTATGGTCGGGACGGGGCGCGGTGCCACGGCCGGTGTTTTGATCAAGAATGCCGAAGCGCTGGAGATCATGGAAAAGGTCGATACTCTGGTGGTGGACAAGACCGGTACGCTGACCGAGGGTAAGCCAAAGCTGGTTGCAGTGCAGGCGGAAGAGGGATTTGACGAGGATCAACTGGTACGTCTGGTCGCCAGCCTCGAACGGGCTAGCGAACACCCTTTGGCGGAAGCCATTGTGCGTGGTGCTGAAGAAAAGGGTATCAAGCTGGTTAAGGCCGATAATTTTAAGTCGCTGACCGGAAAAGGGGTCACCGGTGAGGTTGATGGAGAATCTGTCGCAGCGGGCAATGTTGCACTGATGGAAAGTCTGGGAATCAACGTGGAAAATTTATCTCAACAAGCAGACCAGCAACGCGCCGAAGGACAGACGGTTATGCTGATTGCCATCAATGGCAAGGCAGCGGGGTTAATCGGCGTCGCTGATCCGATCAAGGAGTCAACTGCCGAAGCCATTCGTGATTTGCATGGCGAAGGTATCAAAATAGTGATGATTACCGGTGACAATCAGATCACTGCCAAGGCGGTTGCAGGCAAGCTGGAAATCGATCAGGTACATGCCGAAGTACTGCCTGAAGAGAAAGCTACACTTATCAAAAAACTTCAGGCAGAAGGCCATATTGTTGCCATGGCGGGTGACGGCATCAACGATGCGCCGGCACTGGCTCAGGCTCATGTCGGTATTGCCATGGGCACTGGCACCGATGTGGCCATAGAAAGCGCCAGCATCACTTTAGTCAAAGGCGATTTACGGGGCATTGTCAGGGCCAGACGATTAAGCCGGGCCACTATGCGTAATATCAGGCAGAATTTATTTTTCGCTTTCTTTTACAACTCGGCGGGTGTGCCGATTGCCGCGGGAGTACTGTTTCCCTTCTTTGGCATATTGCTGTCACCAATGATCGCTGCCGCAGCCATGAGCTTCAGCTCCGTTTCAGTGATCAGTAATTCACTGAGACTAAAGAGGGTGAAATTATAAAACGTAAAAAATTAATGTCTGGCTAACTAATAAGAATAGGTCGTGTGAGCAGGTTGTTTAAACACCTAACGATCCGTTAGGTGTTATCTGCATTGCCATAACACGGTCATGTTATTTCCAAAAAGCTACCAATCAATGGCCTTTTGTTATTTACCTTTGGGTGAGTAATAAAAGGCCATACTTAATTCAGAAATGCTCGCTTATTTTTAGTTTTTAAGTCGTTGGGGGCGAAAGTGAGATAGCTTCTTACGCTCGTTTGGGAGAAATAAGTGGGTGTAAATTTATTGGGGTGAAAACAACAAATAATTCATTGCATTTTACAGTCACTTAAACTGTTAGCCACATTGCCAATTGACAAATTTAAAGACGTGGCGTCAAACTGTGATTGTTGAATCAGATGAAAATATGCTACGAAGGCTGACTAGTGTTGAGAAAATAAAAAAGTAAATCTCAATGAGTTCAGAGGTAATAACTGACGACTTATCAAAGACAATACATTGCTGTATTGTCTTTTTTTGAAAATAATGGCTAGCCGCTAATTAAATGCCAGAATCATCTGGTAATGATAGTGCTCCTTATTTAAAAGAAACTCGTCATGCACACTTGGACTCCAGGAATCATCGCCGCCCACGCCCATATGAAAAGCATCTAAACGGACATAAAGCTGGTGGTCGTTAATGAGGTCATTAACGTGTTTGGCCTGCGCAATATTCATTTGACTATAGCGACTTACCGCTAAATGAAAATCACCTGATACGGTTAAATCGCCAACTATTGCATCCTTTACATCACAACGTAAACCGTTTTCAGACGGGAAAATATAAGGCGTATGCATTTCTTCAATAGAGCAGCAATGGCGAGCAATGTGTGCAGATAAAATCCTATCGGGATAATTTTCATGGGGGCCACGACCAAACCAATTAACTGGCTTTTCACTATCAGGCAGAATCAATTCCAGCCCAATTCGTGGTAACGGTGATAGTGATTTAGCAAGATTAACATTAACATCAATCTGTACTTCTCCCTGGTTATTTATGGTGTATTGCCAGTGACTGGAAATTAATAGCTTATTCTCAACGTAGTGACCAAACTCCACCTTAACAAGCACACTCCGGGCCAAGGTAACCGCCTCTATCGCGATACAGTGAGGCACCAGATTCGCTATTCCTGCCGTGTCCCATTGTGTCACCCACGCATTTGGATCAATACAGTCAGCCTCACTGGTACCAATATCATTATCCAGAGGCGCACGGAAAAAGTTATCCTTGGGTCCCTGTAAAATTTTATTTTCACCGCGCACTAACCATTGACTGATCACACCTTGCTGTTTGTCTATTTCAAGCTCAAATTCTGCGCCGGAACCTGTACCTGCCACGGTTATCTTGTTTTTGTCTTCGCTCAGTCTCGGCGCACCTGACTCAATCAAGGGCACATTCGTCAATTGTGCAATCGATGCTAATGCAACTTGCTCAGTGGCAACAACAAAACCTTTCGTAGCCCAGGGTTTATCCTTATTTAATACAATTTCAATATTAAGGAAATAGTCACAGCCTATTTTTTGTTCGGGGTAGCTTTCAAGTAAGGTTAAAATCTTTGAACTTTGAGCTGTGACATGTAATTCCATCTCACCCGAGGCGATAACATAACCCGCTTCGGTGACCGACCAGCAAAGTGTTTCATCCATACTTTCGATAAATAAATTTTCACTGTCGATTTTAACCTTGAGCTGATCACCATCAACCAGGCTAAATTGATAAAATTGCTGCGCTTTTTTGGCTTCATAAACGGTCGGGTGTAGACTTCTGTCAGGGAAAACAAGGCCATTAATACAAAATTGTCGATCGTTGATTTGATCGCCAAAATCCCCTCCGTATGCCCAGTAATTATCCCCATTGTCATCGATTTTAGTTAAACCCTGATCAACCCAGTCCCAAATAAATCCGCCCTGCAGACGGGGATATTCACGAAAGGCCTGCCAATATTTATCAAAACTGCCTAAGCTGTTGCCCATGGCATGTGCATATTCACAGAGGATCAAAGGGCGCTGTTCATTGGGCATCGACAGCCATTTTTTAATCGCCATTTTAGGCACCACATCGGGGGCATTAGGCAGGGTGATGTCTTTATTGACGCGGGCATACATAGGCACGATAATATCCGTGGCAGCCGTGTCTGCACCGCCACCTTCATACTGCACAGGGCGGGTTGGATCTCTGCGTTTAGTCCACTGATACATGGCATGATGATGATGACCAAGACCGGATTCATTACCTAATGACCATATAATAATAGAAGGGTGGTTCTTATCACGCTCAACCATTCGTGTCATGCGGCGCATATACGCATTTAACCAGCTAAGATCATTGGACAAACGTGACATTGGAAATTGTCCATGGGTTTCAAGGTTGGCCTCATCAACAACATACAAACCATATTGATCGCACAATTCATACCATAGCGGGTGATTAGGATAGTGCGCAGTGCGCACCGCATTGAAATTGTTTTGTTTAAGCAGCTTAATATCTACAAGCATATCTTCATAAGAAATCGCATGACCTTTTTCCGGATGATGCTCGTGACGGTTAACGCCGCGAATTAATAATGCTTCACCATTAAGTTTAAGCTGGCCATTACTCATTTCAACAACACGAAAACCGACTTGATAAGCTTCACTGTCGACAACTTGGCCCTCATTATCGACCAGGGAAATAACCACACGATATAAATAAGGCGATTCTGAACTCCATTTATGCGGTGATGGTACTGCAATTTTATGTTCGGCTCGATCGTTTGCCGGGCCTTTCTCGTCAATCATGCGCTCCCCAAAGGGTGCGCCGACAAGCTTAGTAACGGGCTGTAATTGCGCATCAAATAGCTGTACCTGAGCAGTGTATTGGCTACTTTGTTCACTCAGTTGAGTCACTACATTGATACTGCCATGATTAAAGCAGGCATCTAACTCTGTGCTAACGGTAATATCGCGAATAGAGATAAGCGGTTTACTGAGCAGGCAAACATCGCGAAAAATACCACTCAACCACCACATATCCTGATCTTCAAGGTAGGAGCCGTCGGACCAACGCAATACCATCACGGTTAACTGATTGTCTCCCGCCTGCAGATGGCAGCTTAAATCAAATTCTGCGGGTAAACGACTGTCTTGAGAATAACCGACCCAAATACCATTACACCAAAGGTGAAAAGCCGAGTTGACTCCATCAAAAATGACCGTGTTTTTACGTTCTTTCCAGGCAGTTGGCAAAGTGAAATTTAAGCGGTATACGCCGGTCGGATTATCAGCAGGGACAAAAGGTGGATTATCTGCAAAGGGATATTTCACATTGGTATAAATAGGCTTATCGTAACCCTGCAGCTGCCAGTTACTTGGTACAGTGATATCAGACCAGGCGCTATCATCAAAATCAATGTTAATACAATGATTGGGGACTGCTTCCGGTTTAGCAAATAACTGAAAGCGCCATTGGCCGTTTAATAATTGTTGAAATTCTGAAGCTTGATTATCAAGTGCGGCCTGTTTTGAGTGGAAAGCATGTAAAGGGGCATGTGCTTGAACAACATGTTGGTGCGTTACCTCTTGGTTTTCCCAGTCACGGGCCTTAATTATTTCTGAAAACTCTCTCATTTTGTTCTTCCTAAAAAGAAAACACCAACCTTTTTACCTTCAGTGCTTTATATACTATTAAGATATCCGTTGAGACATAAGCCTGAAATGGCTTAACCGCACGGCATTAATTCAATATGTTCTTTATACCTCAACGAGATACTCGTTAATCGGCAACAGTAAAGCGATAAGATGTTTGATGGGCGTATACCTCACCAGGCAATAATATTGAGCTGGGCTGATCCCATTCAGGGTGATTGGGTGCGTCGGGTAAAAATTGCGTTTCCAGCGCCAATGCTGACCGGTTTTTATAGGTCCCCCCAGAACGGTTCGGGGTCCCGCCTAAATAATTTCCCGTATAAAGCTGCAGAGCAGGTTGCGTGGTTTTTATTTCAAGGGTCACTTTTTTATCCGGTGAAACACATTTAGCCGCCACTTTGCTGCCATCCTGATGCGCCTTGTTGATTAAAAATGAATGATCATAACCGCCGACTATCTTCTGATCCTGGCAACTTAAGAAGTCCTGACTGATTTCTTTCAGCGCGCTAAAATCAAAACGACTGCCCGCAACAGGTTTTATATGCCCGATAGGAATGCCCGTATTATTCACCGGCAGATAGTGTTCGGCGGCAATAAACAACTGATGCTGTAAACAGCATTGCCCGGACTCGCCCATCAAATTAAAATAAGCATGATTGGTCAGGCTCACGGGACACGCTTTATCCGTCACTGCCCAATAATCAATGGACAGTTCATTGTCATCGCTTAAGTGGTAGGTGACTTTAACGTCTAAATTGCCTGGGAAACCCTGGTCGCCATCTTTGGATAAGAGTGTAAAAGTAACGCACTGATTATTGAGCTGCTGTGCGTGCCAGCGGCACTTATCAAAACCTGTCACGCCACCGTGCAGGGTATTATTCCCTTGATTTTTATCAACTTGATAATGTTGCCCGGCAATCTTAAATTGTCCGCCGCTAAGTCGGTTTGCAAAGCGGCCAATCGTTGCGCCAAGATAAGCTTTCTGACGTAAATGATCATTCATAGTCGTGACGCCAAGAATGACGTCGCGCATTTGATCGCCAACAGGAATTTCACAGCTTAACCAAGTCGCACCAATATCCATCAGTGTGATACACATACCCAGCCTGTTTTTTAAAACAAAAATTTTAGCGGGTTGACCATCAAAAGCGGGATCAATACTCATGCTTTTCTGTAACTGTTCTGCTCGACTTAGGGTCATATTGTTTCTCTGTCATATTACTTTTTTTGTTAAATTACTTTTCACTCTTCATTTGTCATTTTTCTAAGACAATGCCCGCGCCCACACTTGCATTGCAAACATAAATAGACGCGTCTAATCCTGTCGCTGCAGAGTACTGACTAACCACGGCCGCTTTCACACCATCAACCAGTTCACTTGGGATCAAGGCCACAATGCAGCCACCAAACCCGCCCCCGGTCATACGGACACCACCTTGATCCCCAATTTCTGTTTTCACAATATCAACCAGTTTATCGATTTCGGCGACTGTAATGGCGAAATCATCGCGCATAGAGGCATGGGATTCCGCCATTAACTTGCCCATTAGGCTAATATTATTTTCACTTAAAGCTTGTGCTGCCTGTAATGTACGTGCATTTTCGGTGATAACATGACGCGCACGTTTTGCGACAACTTCATCTAATTCTGCAATACGCGCATTAAACTGCTCAATACTCAGATCGCGTAACGCCTTCACGCCGAATACGCGTGCAGCTTCTTCACATTGAAGTCGTCGTGTATTGTATTCACTGTCCACTAGACCGCGTCTTTTATTGGAGTTAATAATCACTATCGATAAATTTTCCGGCATAGAAACCGCTTTTGTCTGCAGTGAACGACAATCAATTAACAGCGCGTGATTTTTTTTGCCCTGCGCGGAAATAAGCTGATCCATAATGCCGCAATTACAGCCTACAAATTCATTTTCTGCCTGCTGACCGTTTAATGCGACTTCTGCCTGACTAATATCAAGGTCATAGAGTGTTTTAAATGTTTGCCCAATCACCACTTCTAATGAAGCCGATGAGCTTAAGCCCGCACCCTGAGGGACATTGCCGCTGACCACAATATCCGCACCTTGAAATTTAAATCCTCTGGAGAGCAAAAATTTAACCACGCCCCGCACATAATTAGCCCACATTTTATCTTTATTAAATTCAATCGGTTGTGTTATATCAAAGCTATCGATCGCATTGCCGTAATCAACAGAAATAACGCGCACTATATTGTCTTCACGCTTAGCGGCAGCCACCATAGTTTGATAGTTAATGGCGCAGGGTAAAACAAATCCGTCATTATAATCCGTGTGCTCACCGATTAAATTAACCCGGCCCGGTGCTTGAATAATGTCCGTTGCTAAGTAATTAAACTGCTTAATAAAAGCATTTTTTACATTTTCAATTAAACTAATCATCATTTTCTCTCAATTATAAAGGCTTCAAAAACACGTTTTTTGTTATTATTTTTGTACTAACTTTCCAGGTAATGAATATCACTTACATCACGTAATTTTTGAGCCGCCTGTTCAGCGGTTAAATCACGCTGACTTTCGGCCAACATTTCATAACCGACCATAAATTTACGGACGCTTGCTGAACGCAATAACGGTGGGTAAAACAGGGCGTGCAGCTGCCAATGGTCGATATTTGTGCCAGCTTCAAAAAACGGCGCATAGTGCCAGCCCATTGAATAGGGGAATGAGCATTGGAATAAATTATCGTAACGGCTGGTCAGCTTTTTAATGGCCAGTGCTAAATCATCGCGCTGTGGATTGGTTAATTCACTCATGCGGCGAATAGGTGTTTTTGGTAACAACATAGTTTCAAAGGGCCATGCCGCCCAGTAAGGAACAACCGCCAGCCAATGCTCGGTTTCAACCACGGTGCGTTCACCATCCTGTAACTCGGCTTGCACATAATCCATTAACAGGTTTGATCCATGTTCTTCAGAGTAAGCTTTTAATAAGGTTTCTTTACGTTCAATTTCATTGGGTAAAAAGCTATTTGCCCATATTTGTCCGTGCGGATGTGGCTGTGAGCAACCCATGGCCGCGCCTTTATTTTCAAACGCTTGTACCCATAAATAATCTTTACCCAATTCTTCAATCTGCTCGTTCCAGGTATCGATAACCTTGCGGATTTTATTCACCGGCAGCTCAGGGAGTGTTTTACTGTGATCTGGTGAAAAACAGATAACGCGACTTAACCCGCGTACGCCTTGCGTTTTAAACAATGGATTTGCAGAAACAGGTGCATTCGGGCTGTCAGGCATTAACGCCGCGAAGTCATTGTTAAAAACATAAGTGCCAACGTAATCCGGATTTTTATCACCGGAAATGCGTTCATTGGTGGGACATAAAAAACAGTCTTTATCGTAACTTGCTAATGTTGCAGTTGCAGGTGCTTCATCTTGACCACTCCAGGGGCGTTTTGCGCGGTGCGGAGAGACTAATATCCATTGCCCCGTCAGTGGATTATAACGACGGTGCGGGTGGTCTATTGGGTTGAAAGCGATGGTTGTCATAGTGTCCTCTTCTGTATGCTGCACCACTCGCTAATATTGCGGGTGGGGAATATTTATAGCAGGTAAAAATAATGGCCAGTAAGGGTTAAGCTTTTGAGTAACCCTGTGGATTCTTCGATTGCCAGTGCCAGGTATCTTTGGTCATCTCCATGATTGTGCGGTTTGCCTTCCAGCCCAGCTCTTTTTGTGCTTTTTGGGGATCAGCACAGCACTGCGCAATATCACCGGCGCGTCGCGGGAAAATATTATAAGCGACAGGTTTACCGCAGGCCTTAGAAAAGGCATCGATCATTTCTAGAACACTGCTGCCTTTGCCTGTGCCTAAATTGTAAATATGTAAGCCTGCTTTTTTGCCCACGGCTTTAAGTGCTGCAATATGTCCGTCTGCCAGATCCATGACGTGGATATAATCGCGTACACCCGTACCATCTGCTGTTGGGTAATCATCACCAAAGACGGCTAAGGATTTACGACGTCCAACGGCAACTTGTGCAATAAAGGGCATTAAGTTATTTGGAATCCCTTCTGGATCTTCACCCATAGTGCCCGATGGGTGGGCGCCGACAGGATTAAAATAACGCAATAAGGTAATGCTCCAATCGGGCTCTGCGGCAAACAAGTCAGACAGGCACTGTTCAACAATATATTTACTGCGGCCGTAGGGATTTGTGGTCGCACCCGTTGGTGAGCTTTCAGTGATCGGCACGACCGCCGGATCGCCATAAACGGTTGCTGATGAGCTAAAGACTAAACTTTTCACACAGGCTTTACGCATCGCACCAGCCAGCACCAGCGATCCATTCACATTGTTATCATAGTACTCGAGTGGTTTCTGTACCGATTCACCGACGGATTTGAGCCCGGCAAAGTGAATAACCGAGTCAACATCGTGTTCGCTGAAAATACGATCTAATAGATGCTGATCACGAACATCACCTGGGTAAAAAAGAGGGCGAATCTGCGTTAACGCTTCAATACGATCTAATACAGTCAATTTACTGTTGCTTAAATTATCGACAATAATAGGCTCGATACCGGCTTCAATCATTTGTATGCAGGTCAAGCTCCCTATGTAACCCATTCCCCCTGTCACTAATACTTTCATACTACATTCTCCCAAATGTGGGTGGTTATAAATACGGCAGGAAAACCGCTGTTATTGCGTTTACTGACCATAAGGGTGGTGACTATTCCTTGCATATTAATGGGACTAATTGTTGCAGGTTACCCCGTTAGCGAGTCAAAATGCAGCAACAAATTAGGCATATAAGCTACGAACACAATAGTCAAAATAGACCAATAAAAAATGGCTACCCCATCAGGCAGCCGGCAATAAATGCTTTATCGTTTTTTCAAGTGCAGCATAAGCGCTGATTCCGGATCAAGAATAGGCAAGCTCAGCCCGATTTCTTTCAGGCTTTCACCGCTTAAAGTAAGGGTTTTATCTAACCATTTAGGGCGTTGCTTCATTAATTGGAAGCTGTTTTCAGGGGTCTCAACTAAGTTAACTTGATATTGAGCCGTTGTGTCGATGCAGCTAATGCGCAGTGGTGACGGCAGTGCATAATCGGGCATGGTTAATTGACAGACGGTGATTAGCATTTCATCGTTATTATGGACGCCATAAATATTTTGACTATTATCTGCAGTATCGACACGGAAACTGCGACCGCTATGTAATAAGTGACGGTATTGTTTATGCAGTGCAATATATTTAGCAAAGGCTTGTCTTTCCTCTACCGGCACTTTAACAGGATCCAATTCCACTCCCATGTGCCCGCTTAATGCTGTCATACCGCGCATATTGATATGATGAACACGGCGTGTTGTATGACTTTCTTCCGGGCCGATATGGGTGCCCATCACTTCCGGTGGGAAGAAGTAGCTCATGCCGCGTTGGATAGTTTGACGCTCTAACGCATCATTACAATCCGATGGCCAGAAACGATGAGTACGTTTGAGAATTTCAAAGTCAATGCGTCCGCCACCCGATGAACAGGATTCAATTTCAACTTCCGTGTGGACCGCTAATAATTTATCAAGCAACGCGTATAAGGCGTTAGTCTGCCCACTGACCGCCGGTTTACCCTGATGTCCAGGTTGTACTAACTCACGGTTCATATCCCATTTTAGGTAAGAGATATTGTAACGTGTTAAGAGATCGTTTAAGCGTTCAAACAGGTAGTTGAAACATGCTGTATTTTGTAAATCCAGCACATATTGCCAGCGACCAGAAGGTTGATGGTAACCCTGTAACGCTAAAACCCAATCCGGATGAGCGCGGTACAGCATTGATTCCTCGCTGACCATTTCCGGCTCAACCCACAAACCAAACTCCATATCCAGATCGTTGACGTGTTTAATAACGGGCTCTAAACCATTTGGATATTTTTCCTTATCAAGGTACCAATCACCGAGTGCCGCACGTTCCCCATGTCGCCCAATAAACCAGCCATCATCAATAATAAAGCGTTCAACACCCATTACAGCGGCTTCATTCGCCATCTTCATAATGTATTGTGGATCATGCTCGAAATAGATACCTTCCCAGGTATTCAGGTGCACCGGACGGGGTTTATCCTCTGGGAATTTAATAATATTATCACGCACAAAACGGTGGAAGTGCTCAGAAATACCGTTAAGACCCGCTGCACTGTAAGTTGCGTATAACCAGGGGGTGCTATAACTTTCTAATGCCCCTAAAACAACTTCTCCAGAGAGTAATAATTCACCCGCCTGCACAAAACGGCGACCGTCACTTCTTACATCCGCACGCAGTTGATGGTTACCACTCCAACCTAAATGAAAGCCCCAAACTTGACCATTTTGTTCATTAAAATGATCGCTGCCGACAAATAGACCAGGAAAATTTTCGTGAGAAGTTCGACCACGACGGTTTTCCTGCATAAAACCACCGTGCGCGAAACGTTGACGATGGGTTTGGAATTCACGACTCCAACGACCGTGGAAAGACATCAGTTCATTAGCATGGTTTGGCAGGGGCAGGGTAGAAGAAAGCTTGGTTAAAGAATATTTAGTCTCACCGGTGTTAATAACTTTAATACGTTTTTGGATAACATCACTTTCAAAATCCAGTTTTATTTCAATCTCTAACTGCAGTTTGGCAACCTTATCCTGCAGTTTAAAGACGACAGACTGCGCTGCCAAATCCTGATCAAATACTTCAAAAACAGGGGCCCAATCAAAACTTTCACGATGACCTTCCAGACCGGGTGCATTAAAATGACCACTGCCTAACTCAGGACATAAAGAAAGCGGCACATCAACATCAAGGCGCGCTTGGGGAATAGGCCGCTCGGTAGCGAGCAGAATATCGGGATCAATCTGATTTATTTTTGGCCCCCAATGAAGAATTTCAGGGGTAGTTTCAACCTTGATGATCAAGCTGCAGTTTTTGCTGGTAAGATGAATGATATTTTTCATTTGATCCTCTAGGTTTTTTGTTTGCGAAAACATATTTGGTGATATTGGCACGTACTGCCTTTTTTAAACAATTAATGCGCCAAAAAATGTGTTATAGATCAAGTATAATTTTATTTTTTGTGCGCTACGTCATTTTTTTTGTTTTCGGAAACATATTTTCCAGAATATCTGCCTTTAAAGTGTATAGTCAAGTGGACGTAAAAAGGGTTTTAGGCTGGTGGATTTTACATCTGGCAACTCAATGATACTTATCAATTAACCAGAAAAGGTATCATCAAATAAGCCGTTCTTTACCCATGATATTCAGAACACTAATAGCAAAAAAATGCGAGCACTTAACTTAGTTAAAAGTCATTGGGCTGCCTATTTATTTAGATTGCCAACCTCATTGATTTTTCTCCGTTACCATTTTTGGAGATACAAAATGAGTGCTGATTGCAGATCGAGAACAGACCCTGTTGATCCGATCTCGGTCAGGTCGTTATCGCTTGAGTCTTTATACAATTCCTTCATCTTTTTTTGCATAATAAAAAGAGAAAAATAAAGATTATCGATTGTTTATTGGTGTATAAGGAACGCTATAATTGCAAGCAATACAGTGTTAAGTGCTCGTCTCGAGCAGGGATCAATATTATAATTTTTCATGATTTTAAGAGGGTTGGAGGCAGATAATGAATGTGACATTTAAGGACGTAGCTGAGCTGGCTAACGTATCAACGCAAACTGTTTCGCGTGTTACCAACGGTTCGCTGAACGTTGCCCCTGAAACCAGAGAGAAAGTTAATGCGGCTATTAAACAATTGGGATATATCCCTAATAAAGGTGCGCAAATATTAGGGCGGGCAAAGTCAAAAATGATTGGTCTCGTGACCCTGGATATTTTGTTACATGGCGCATCATTGCTTGCCAATGGTGTGCGTAAGCAGGCAAAAAATCTGGGTTACGGTACTTCCTTATCCGTTATTGCTGATCCTGCTATTGATAAAATAACGACAGCAGTCGATGATCTCAAAGCGCAACGTGTGGAATTTATTATTATGAATATTCCACTGAGCAGTGATAATGCTGAAATGTTGGTTGTGCAGTATTCGAGTATTCATTTTGTGTTTATTGATGTGCCACCAGACAGCCAGGTCAACTCGGTATCAGGCGCTAGCTATAATGGTGCAAAAATAGCGGCTGAATTGATGCTATCGTTGTGCCGAAAACGCCTATTATTCATTAACGGTCCTCAGGGCTCCAGTGCATCGCGACTTCGCCTGCAGGGCTGGTTAGATGTTTTAAAAGAGGATGCGGACAGCAAAATTATTAATCAGTTTGAAGGAGACTGGCGAGCTAGCAGCGGTTATCGGTGCATGCGTCAAGCGCTCAGCGACGGTCACGATTTCGACGGTGTGCTGGTGGCCAATGACCAAATGGCGCTGGGTGTACTAAGGGCATTAAGTGAATTTAATTTAAGCGTACCCCAGCAAGTATCCGTTATTGGTTTCGATGATACTGTCGATAGCGCTTATTTCACGCCACCATTGACCACTATTAAGCAGGACTTTTTAACCATTGGCGAACGCGCTGTTTTACTTGCCTTTAGCGTGGCGGATAAAGCAAAAAAATCCTACCGGCATGAGTCTATTGTGACCGAGTTGATTGAGCGAAAAAGTACGCAAGCTTATCGACCCCCGCAGGCTAATGAGCAAAAAATTAAGGTGCTGCTTAAGCAAATTGAAAAGTTACTTATTGAATAACCTGTATGAGTCAAACAAAAAATAAAGCGGATTGAGTCGCCATTAGGCTACTCATCTGCAAGCCCTTTTACTTTTATAACATCGGCGTCGCTATTGAAATAACCCATTAAAAGTAGTTGGGCTGTTTAGATTAACAGCGCTTTCTTACATTTTCAGCAGTATTACTTTAGGTTTATCCGGTTTTAATTGAGCAGCTTTGCTTAACAATATGCGAAGCACATATTGGTATAAACAATCCAATAAAGAAGTTGATCATCGATAGCTTTATACGATGGTGTAATGATACGAATCAAAGAATTTTTAACAGAGTAATGTAATGCAGTTAAAATATTGCAGGGCAATCAATAAATGAAGGATTGAAGTGGGTATAAAATGAGAGGCTAACAGCATAGCTGCTATTCTCTCATTTTTTTGCAAGGGTTTCTCAGCTTAACTTAATAATTATTGCCTGATCCAATCTTTCATTGCTTCTTTAAGATCATTCGATTCTCTGCCAAAAATTACTTGAATTTTTTTATCTGCACTCTGAACAACCACACCATTAGCACCCAGTTCTTTTAACTTCACTTGATCTACATCTTTTATTTTTTTAACCAACACTCTGAGACGCGTTAGGCATGCATCCAGTGCCAGGATATTTTCTTTACCCCCAAATGCGCCCACTAAATCACCGCCAATCCCCATTTTTGGATTAGCATCCATCCAATTTTGCATCTCTTGTCTATAATCGTCGGACTTAGTGCCTAATAATACTTGAATAATATTGCCAATGATCACAACCCCCAGCGCGCCTAGTTCTTTCAGATGAGCTTGATCTACCTTTTTTGTTTCTTTAACGGAAATTCTTAGACGCGTTAGACAGGCATCGAGTTGTTCGATATTTTGCTCACCACCAAGCGCAGTGATAAGCTCTGCGGCCATTTTTGAGTCTGAAAGGTTATTTCGCATATGTTATCTCTTCTGTCGTTTAATAAAATGTAGATATTCGGCTCTGCTTTATATTGAATCTTGTTTAGCGATTGTCAAAGGTGACATTCTTTCAATTATCACCTTTTATTAAACAACACTTTATATTAAAAAATAGGGCAGTAACTGCTAAAGCAGTATTGTTATAACCATTAGATTAAGACAATTTTACAACAAAAAAGTGAACCTTCTGAAAATTCGCTCAAACATAAAAACCCGTCTTAACATTGCTAAAATAAAGCAGTTAATTCTTTCTGATAAGCTTAGCTCGTGATACAGATACCTTTCCCGTCAAACAGATGAATATTGTCGCTCGTACAGCTAAGTTGCAGCGTTTGGAATTTTTTAACTTCTTGATCGCCAGGAAGGTGCACGGTAAAGACATCAACGCCTGAAGATTGGCCATACATATAGGTGCTGTTACCCAAACGCTCAACGACTTCACTGTTGAATGTTAGCTTAATTTCGGCTTCCCCATGAATAAGCAGATGCTCAGGTCGAATACCAAAGGTCAGGGGATCACCAATATTTATACCTGTTTTCGGTGTAGGAATAATTAATTTCTGATTATCCGGGGTGGTCAAGGTGATGCTATCATCAGATGTGGCTGTGACCGTTGTTGGAATAAAGTTCATCTTCGGAGAACCGATAAACCCTGCAACAAATTCGTTTACTGGTTTATGATAAAGCTGTAATGGCGAGCCTACTTGTTCGATGCGACCTTCACGCAGTACCACAATTTTGTCTGCCAGTGTCATTGCTTCCACTTGATCATGGGTCACGTAAACCATGGTGTTTTTCAGCTCTTGGTGAAGTTTGGCTATCTGCAAACGCATTTCCACACGAAGTTCAGCATCCAGGTTAGACAGTGGTTCATCAAACAGGAATACCTTAGGATCTCGAACAATAGCACGGCCAATGGCGACACGTTGACGCTGTCCCCCGGAAAGCTCTTTTGGTTTACGTTTAAGGTGTGCATCAAGCTGTAATGTCTTTGCCGCAAGGTTGACTTGTTTAGAAATTGTTTCTTTAGTGTGGCCGTTCATTTTTAAGCCGAAGCCCATATTTTCTTCAACCGTCATATGCGGGTAAAGGGCATAGGATTGGAATACCATGGCGACACCACGCTCAGCGGGATCAATATCGTTGACCAGTTTGCCGCCAATATAAATTTCACCTTCTGTAATATCTTCAAGGCCGGCGATCAGTCGCAGTAAGGTTGATTTACCGCAACCAGAGGGTCCAACAAAGACCACAAATTCACCATGACTTATTTCTAAATCAATACCATGGATAGTTTGCACATCGTCAAAACGTTTAATGACCTTCTTAAGTGTAATGTCTTCCATTACAAGCTCCTTTTTATGGATAATTTATATACTGGTATCTAATGTGGTTCTCAAGATATGCTTTTTGTTAAAATTTGTTAGTCAATAATATTCATTTGTTGATCTATATCATGTTTATGGAATGTTTAGGAGTCATTTTGTGACATTGTTTGCGAAATCATACCTAGCCAGTATTAATGCCATATCCAATTGCTTTATATTGATTGCACTGCCTTTACAGCCATGTTTTCAGAAACATCATGTACTGGTGTAAAGGTTTGATTAGGTTTTACTATCTTTAATCCATCGTGTTTGTTGTGAGCTTTCATAAAAATTGAACTTGATTTCTATGTAAATATTGATCACAAAGATGATGATAATTGTGCAAGTCTCGAAACTCGGAAAGGTGGAGTGTTCAGTGAAAACAACGTACCCAAAAAGCCGATTGCCTTCGGTTAGAAAAAAAAGGCGAATTAGTGCGAAATTATCTCCATGGCTGTTTTTAGCCCCGGCAATGATAATTTTTTCTGTTTATGTGTTATATCCCATCTTATCCAGTATCTCGTTAAGCTTTTACAACTGGGATGGTATGGGAGAAAAAACCTGGGTCGGTTTTGGCAACTATGTTGAACTATTTGATTCGGACGCTTTTTATACCTCTTTGAAAAATAACTTATTATGGTTAATTTTCTATATGCTTGCGCCGCCCCTTGGTCTGCTAATTGCACTTTTCCTAAATCAACAAGTTAAGGGCATTCGGATTGTAAAATCCCTGTTTTTCTTTCCTTTTGTTATCTCCCAAGTGGTGGTCGGTTTAGTGTTTGCATGGTTTTATGACCCTAGTTTTGGCCTGTTTAATATTGCCATAGGCGCATTGGGTTTTGAGCCAGTAGCCATTCTGGCGAACGAGGATTATGTCACTTTCGGGATCATTGCTGCGGGTCTTTGGCCGCAGATAGCGTACTGCATGATTCTTTATATGACCGGGCTTAATAATCTTGATGCAGAACAATTAGAAGCCGCACGTTTAGATGGCGCTAAAAGATTAAAAATGCTCTGGTATGTAGTGCTGCCCCAACTAAGACCCGCAACCTTTATTGCGATTGTGGTGACTATTATTGGTGCTTTACGTTCATTTGACCTTGTGGCAACGATGACTGCGGGCGGCCCATGGGGTAGTTCGTCAGTGCTTGCCTATCAAATGTATGAAGAATCTATCTTTAACTATCGCATGGGTTACGGTGCTGCGGTATCCGTCGTGCTGTTCTTAATCATGGATGTTTATATCGCATATTTCTTATGGCGTATGCTAAGGAGAGAAAAATAATGTTTCCCAAACCAATAAAAAAATCAGGCCGCTTTGCCAATATAAGCTACCGCGTTGCCCTGCCTATTTCGATTGTACTGTGGTTACTGCCGTTAATTGCCGTAATGATAACGTCTATTCGTTCGATAGAAGATATTAATAAAGGTAATTACTGGGGTTGGCCGGAGTCGTTTAACTTTATTGAAAACTATACCGAGGTATTTGTATCCACTTCGATGGGACAGTATCTGCTTAACAGTTTGCTTATTACCTTACCTGCGGTTGCCGGTGCCGTTGCACTGTCGACATTAGCCGGTTTTGCACTGGCGAAGTATAACTTTAAAGGCAATGTTTGGATCTTTGCCGCCTTTATCGGAGGTAACTTTGTACCTTTTCAGATTCTGATGATTCCAGTGCGTGATTTGACCATCGACTTAGGGCTTTACGATACGCATTGGGCACTTATTTTTTTCCATATCGCGTTCCAAGCCGGTTTCTGTACGCTGTTTATGCGCAACTTTATTGTTGGTATTCCAGATGCATTGATTGAAGCTGCGCGGGTTGAAGGGGTCAGTGAATGGAAAATATTCTGGCACATTGTATTACCCCTGGTGCGTCCCGCATTAGCGGCACTTGCCGTACTGGTATTTACCTTTATTTGGAATGATTTCTTCTGGGCCTTAGTCTTAGTGCAGAGTGATGAAGTCCGTCCGGTTACCGCCGGGTTAAGTTCACTGCAGGGACAGTGGTTATCATCATGGCAGTTTATGTCTGCCGGTGCTGTTGTTGCCGCGGTTCCGCCCGTGCTCCTGTTCTTTACCATGCAACGCCATTTTATAACCGGTTTAACCTTAGGTGCGACAAAAGGATAACCATGTAACGCCATTTTATAACAGATTTAACCTTAGGTGCGACAAAAGGATAACCATGTAACGCCATTTTATAACAGATTTAACCTTAGGTGCGACAAAAGGATAACCATGTAACGCCATTTTATAACAGATTTAACCTTAGGTGCGACAAAAGGATAACTATGCATGCCAGTTTGTTTTCTCGGCTGGCAAAATAGTGACGCACATACCGCAAGGTATGAATATTCATAACATGTTGAGAATAAGCTAACCCGCTTATTTTCATCAAACAACAACGAGCATTTTGCTCGCCAACAAGGACCTCAATATGAAATATGTAAAACATATTGCTGCATCGGCAATACTTACCGCAACCCTCGCTACATCGGCTTATGCAAGTACGCTTGTGATTAACTCTGATGCCTCTGACCCTGCTCCAAAAGAAGCATGGGGTGAGATCATCAGCCGTTTCGAAGTTGAAAATCCGGACATAACGGTTAAGTATAATCTCTATGACCATGAATCCTATAAAACAACTATCCGTAACTGGTTGGTCACTTCACCACCCGATGTGGTTTTCTGGTATGCGGGTAATCGAATGAAAACCTTCGTTGATCGTGGCCTTTTTGAAGATGTCAGTGATATCTGGGAAAAGAATGACCTTCAGGCTGATTTTACCTCTGCCGCTGCTGCGATGACCGTTGACGGTAAACAATATGGTGTGCCATATACTTATTATCAATGGGGTATGTACTACCGTAAAGATATCTTCCAAAAGTATGATATTGCGGAGCCTAAAACATGGGACGAGTTTAAATCAGCTGCGGCAACACTGAAGAAAAATGAAATCGCACCCTTCACTATCGGCACTAAATTCCTATGGACGGCCGCGGGTTGGTTCGATTACCTTAACTTGCGTACAAATGGTCTAGATTTCCACATTAAATTAATGGAAGGTAAAATTGCTTATACCGATCCGCGGGTTAAAAAAACCTTTGAAAATTGGAAAGAGATAGTAGAGCCGGGTTATTACCTGGAAAACCACGCCGCTTATTCTTGGCAGGAAGCACAACCATTTTTGTATAACGGTCAAGCCGCTATGTACTTGATTGGTAACTTTATTACTCCAAGCTTCCCGGAAGAGCTTGACGGTAAAATGGGCTTCTTCCAGTTCCCATCTATTGATCCAGCGATTCCAATGGCGGAAGATGCACCCATGGATACAATACATATTCCTTCTAAAGCGACCAATAAAGTTGATGCACGTAAGTTCCTTGAGTTTGTTGCACGTGCAGAAAATCAGGAACTTATCAACAAAAAAATGTTGCAGATTCCAACCAACAATAAAGCGGCTGTTAAAGATAATGAGTTCTTAAACACCGGCGTGAAAATGTTGAATGAAGCAGCGGGCACCGCACAATTCTATGATCGTGATACTGATCCTGCGATGGCTAAAGCTGGTATGAAAGGATTCCAAGAGTTTATGGTTCACCCTGATCGCCTTGATAAGATACTTGAACAACTAGAAAAAGTGCGTCAGAGAGTGTTTAAATAATCTGTTAGCGCGTTAATTGGTAGTGAGCTTAACGCAGTTTAAGTTCATTACTTCCTTTTACATTCTTTCCTACAGCTCCCATCTCATCGCTCTCATCGCTCTCATCTTTCGCTTGCAGCTCATCGCTCATGAGAGTCACCCGAATAGCAAAGGTATCTAATTCACCAGATAAAAATATTTTTCTATTGTGTAACAGCACAAATACACGATCATATTTGGCGATAATATACATTTTTGATTAATATGGAATCTCAATAAAAAGATTGACTGTTTAGCCTTTCGGTTTGAATAAAGACACCTCCAACACCATAATAAAAAAGAGCAACCATCGATCTGCTCCGCACCACAGCGAAAGGCTCATATTTTGAATTGTGTGCTGACAGTTTAATAATAAACGAGAAATGTATGACGTCGCTCCCTCGTTGAGATAAAAAAAGTAATGTAAGGTAAAACATATTTTAGGTTTAAGTAAAAATTTTCTGTACTCTACCTGTAACCCAGTTTTTGAGCTAAATCAGCCATTTTTTTGTCTGCCCTTAGAGATCAAGCCCTATTCAATATTAACAAAGAACATGAATATTAATTCATATTAGGAAAAGCACTTGAGTAATAAAACGCCACAGATTAATAATCAACAAGATGATAATAACGCACGGTTAGAGCTTGTTATTAATGCTACCGGTGTGGGTATATGGGATTGGCAGGTTCAAACCGGGGAGTTAACATTCAATAAACGCTGGGCAGAAATTATTGGTTATACCTTTGATGAATTACAACCTATTCAATTTGACTCTTGGGCTAGTAACCTTCACCCCGATGATTTAGTAAAAGCTAAAAGTCTACTAGCACAACATTTTAACGGTGAAATCGATTTTTATGAGCTTGAAGCTCGAATGAAGCATAAATCGGGGCACTATGTGTGGGTGCTGGCTTCGGGGAAATTAGTCGAAAGGGATGAGCAAGGTAAGCCAAAGCGCATGATCGGTACGCACTTAGATATTAATGAACGAAAAAATAACGAAGAGTTGATGATTGTAACCAGTCAGTTGCTGAATGAATCACAGCAAATAGGGCGCTTGGGAGGATGGAAATTAGATTTAAAAACAGGTGATTTGTTTTGGACCGATGAAACTTACCGAATACATGAAACGTCTCCAGAGGAGTTTAATCCTACGGTCGATGCTGGTATCGGTTATTTTTTGCCTGACTCGCAAAAGATTATTTCTAAGGCTTTGGATGAGGCAATCAATAATGGAATAGGTTATGACCTTGAGTTACAAACCTATACCACTAAAGGTAGAAAAATAGATGTAAGAACGACATGTATTGTTACTCAGGAAGACGGAGTAGCTGTTCGCCTAACGGGGATTTTTCAAGATATCAGTGAGCAGAAAGCCAATCAGAGAAAATTAGAAAAAAGTAATCTTGATTTAGCGAATGCGAACTCGGCACTAAAACTATCAGCACATTATGACCCGTTAACAGGATTACCTAACCGGATTTTATTAGCCGACAGAATTCAACAGGCCGTGGCAAAAAGCTTGCGTAATGACAAATATGTGGCAGTCGCGTTTATTGATTTAGATGGATTTAAAGCAGTTAATGACAGTCATGGTCACACTATTGGTGACGAATTATTGAAAAAAGTTGCGAAACGATTAAAGCATGTGTTGCGAGAGGGGGATACCTTATCGCGTTTTGGTGGCGATGAATTTGTGGCGGTCATTGATAATCTCTCTGACCCTCGCGAAAGTGATTTAATCGTGTTGCGTATGCTTGAGTCGGTTTCTTCTACGCTGGTGGTTGAAAAAAAATTATTAAAAATTTCTGCCAGTATTGGGGTTACATTCTATCCGCTAGACAGTGCTGGCCCCGAGCAGTTGTTAAGGCATGCGGATCAGGCTATGTATATGGCTAAGCAGCAAGGAAAAAATCGCAGTTATGTTTTTGATATAGAACAAGACGTGGCCATAAAACACCATAATGAAGCGTTAAAAAGAATAGCTCAAGCGTTAAAAAATAATGAGTTTGCACTTTATTATCAACCTAAAACCGACCTCAGAAGCAATCGAGTTGTTGGGGTCGAAGCCCTCATTCGTTGGAATCATCCTGACAGAGGAGTACTTGCTCCAGCTATGTTTTTACCTGCGGTTGAGCATGATATATTAGATATCGAAATAGGAAAATGGGTCATCAAAACGGCTTTGCAACAATCTCAAAACTGGCTATCTTCGGGGACTGATATTCCAATCAGTGTGAATATCAGTCCCCTGCATTTACAGCATGCAGAATTTGTTAGTGAATTGAAGAGGATGCTTGATCAGTATCCTAATATCAACGCTGGCAGTCTTGAATTTGAAATTTTAGAAAGCAGCGCACTGAAAGATATTGAGTTAGTTTCAAAAGTGATGAAAGAGTGTAACCAGCTTGGGGTGCGTTTTTCAATTGATGATTTTGGTACAGGTTATTCTTCATTAACCTATTTAAAGCGTTTGCCCGCCGAAACTTTAAAAATAGATCAATCATTCGTGAGAGACATGTTAATAGATACGGACGATAAAGCAATTATCCAAGGAATCATTGAATTAGCGAAAGTATTTAATCTTAAAGTGATTGCTGAAGGGGTCGAAACACCTCAGCATGGAGAGTTATTACTCTCTTTGGGCTGTTACTTTGTACAGGGGTATGGCATTGCGAAACCGATGCATGAAAACGATGTCTTAACTTGGTTAGTTAAGTGGGAAAAAACTCCCTGCTTAGTTGATGGACGTGTTTAACTAAATATGTCGGCAATCGTTCCTGCTGTCATTGATGATCTAAGCTTCAAGGGTAGCTATGCAAGTGGCCTAAGGGGCAGGTCTGAATAGCACTGCATTAAGCCTAACACTATGAATAATAGTTTTTTTAAAGTAACGTTACATTCTGCTACAATTCACTCATTAAAAGCCCCCAAAAACACAGGCGTTATTTCTTAATGCAGTGCCATTCAGTCTTAACCCTAGCGTGTATGAAATTGAGATCTTAAAAGCAGTCGTTAGCAAAGATCATATGCATCTTTTAGTTTTAACTTTTCCGATTTAAAAAATATGATAGGGGGCTAGAGGATATTTTTGCGTCACAAATTACAATTATTGAGGGTTTACACTTATTAACTGATGTTACAGAGTCAGTCCCAAAATAGAATGGGGCTTACAGCACAGCCTAAAAATAGTAACTTATTGCTCTATAACAATGTGGTGCGTAATATCAGTTATTAACAGTAGTAGGCCTGTTTAACTGATGTTAAGAAAGTGTTCTAGGTTTCCTCTTGCTTTTTAAAAATTTAATATTAACTTTTAGGGTAAAAATAAGAATGAAAATGTTAATAATTGGTGCGAATAGTGCCTTATCTACACTTCAATTTACTTTAAACCACAACTTACCCAGGAAAACAGATGTGTCTGTTTTTTGCTTAAATGCAAATGGGAAAGTAAATGGTGATGAAGGAATGGTTTTTTACGGTGCACCTAATTCAGTATGTGGTTCGGTCAAAATAAGCGATAGCTCAATTGAATTTGATCTCAATACTGTCCCAAGTAACATTAAAAATTTTGCGATAACGGCAACATTAGATCAGGGAGTTTTTGGAGAGCAGGATGACATTAAATTAAAAGGAACTGATTTTGAATGTTTATTAGAAACACAAGATCGTTCCGAAAAAGCGCTCATTCTTTTAGATATTTACAAACATAATAATGCATGGAAAGTACGTTTTGTGGGACAGGGATTTAATGGTGGACTGCAGCCTTTAGCTGAATTATATGGCGTTGATGTTGCTAATGATACTGGTACTGATGGTACTGATGTTGCTGATCAAACTCCGCGTCCTAAGCCAATTGCTCCACCTATCAATCTTAGTAAAATAAGCCTCACTAAATCAGCACCCAAAGTTGATTTACCCAAACGCGCTGGTGATTTAGGTTTAATCAAAGTAAATTTAAATTGGAATAAAAAAGCGGGTGGTTTCTTCGCTTCTAAAACTGACTTATATTTTGGGGCATTTATTGAATTAAATAATGGTGACCGTAAAATTATACAAGTTTTAGGGAATAGCTTTGAATTTTCCCCTTATATAAAATTGTTAGCTAATGATCGGACAGGGGCAAGCCAAAATGGTGCATGGTTACATATTGATGGAGATAAACTCCAAGATGTAAAACAGATTGTTATTTTTACTTTTATTTATAAAGGCGTTGCTAATTGGGATAAAATAGGTGCACAAGTTACTTTGCATGTTCCTGGCATGCCGCCTATTGAAACTAAATTGACAGAGCAGAATAAAAATAAAAATTTTTGTGCTGTTGCGGCAATTTCTGTCAATAATGGTTTTGTTAATGTAGAACAATTAAATCGATTATTTTCGGGGCACGAAGAATGTGACGCAGCCTTCGGATGGGGATTTAACTGGAAATTTGGCACTGAATAACCTTATCAATTGATGATCATTTTACCGAATGGCTTTATTTATATCTAAAATTTTTTGAAATAATTAAGAGGGGCATAAGAACAAAACTCAAATAATATAGAGCTACCATCACTTTTATTGAACGGACAATAGAAGCGATAGTAATGTGCCTCACGTGATATGTCTAAGTTCATTTTACGAACCCAATCAGCTAAATTGCTCGGGTCATGTCATGAGGGGCTGTGTAAAAAAGATCTGACCCCATCCCTGATGGGTGACCCCAGCACCCAGAAGTTGCTTATTACCATCTTTATCTTCGATAGTAACCACATATTTTACACAACAAAATATGTGGTTATGCTATATTTCCTACGTTAGAACAACATTTTTTATGTCGCAATAATAATTAAAGTCTTTCTGCTTAAGCTCTATTTCACAATAGGATACGTTGGGTAAAACACCCCACACATCTGCTGTGCAATCCGAATGACCTGATGACTATAACCAAACTCATTATCATACCAAACATATAAATTAACACGTTTATCACTGGTAATCGTTGCTTGCGCATCGACAATACCTGCATGTGAGTTACCAACGAAATCGGTTGATACAACCTCTGAAGAGTTAACCCAATCGATTTGCTTTTGAACTGAAGAGTACAAAGACATTTTACGAAGGAAAGCATTAACACCATCAGTCGTAATATCACTTTTTAGGTTCAAAGATAAGATAGCCATAGATACATTTGGTGTAGGAACACGAATAGAGTTACCCGTTAGTAAACCTTCCATTTCAGGAAATGCTTTAGCAACGGCAGAAGCAGCACCTGTTTCTGTAATGACCATATTCAATGCAGCGGCACGACCACGTCGATCACCTTCGTGATAGTTATCAATTAAGTTTTGATCGTTAGTATAAGAGTGGATCGTTTCTACGTGACCATTAATAATACCGTATTCGTTATCGATCATTTTCAATATTGGCGTAATAGCATTAGTCGTACAAGAAGCTGCTGATAATATAGTATCCGTATCTTCAATCACGTTATTATTAATACCGTAAACAATGTTCTTAATATCCCCCTTACCTGGAGCTGTCAATAATACACGAGAAACCCCTTTTGCTTGCAAATGACGTTCTAGACCAGCTTGATCACGCCAGATACCGGTATTATCAATAACTAATGCGTTTTCAATGCCAAATGCTTCATAATCAGCATTTTCGGGGGCGTCTGAATAGATAACCTGAATGTAATTACCGTTAGCAATAATCGCATTCTTTTCTTTGTCTATAGATATAGTTCCTCGGAAAGAGCCGTGGATAGAATCCCGACGCAATAGACTTGCACGCTTCTCAAGATCATTTCCTTTACCTTTACGAACCACAATTGCACGTAAACGTAAACCATTACCACCGCCTGATCTTTCAATAATAAGGCGTGCTAACAAACGACCAATACGACCAAAACCATAAAGCACTACATCACGATTTTCTTTCGTCGCAGGGCTATTTTGACCAAGCGCATCATTAAGCTCTTTATTCAAGAAAGCCTCAAGATCACTACCATTCACTTCGTTACGGAATTTAACCGCAAGCTTACCCACATCAACATGAGCGCGATCTAAATCCATCGACATCATTGCATTAATGATTGGAAACGTCTCTAGTACAGAAAGCTCCTTGTCTTCCATATGACGAACAAAGCGATGGGCTTTCAATAGGTCAATAACAGAACGATTTATAATTGGGCGACCGTATATAGAGGTAACAATGTTCTTTTTACGGTACAAAGCGCCAATCATTGGAATCATAGTTTCTACTGTCGATTCACGATCTGACCAATCTTGCATACAGGTATTAGAAATAACTTGGTTCATGCGTCTACCTTTCATTTTTAACAATATTTTATGACAAAGAGCTATATAACTACCCATTATATCAAAATTAGGTATAAATTATGCCTGTTTGGTTCGCTTTGACAAAGTAAAACCTTAAATGCACTAGTAAAAGTGAGACAGCGGAAAGGTTAAAGTGCCATTAGTGTCAAGTTTTTCATTTTGCAGTGTCAAATGCTCGCAATAGGGTTATTATCTAATCTTATCAATCAAGTGGTTACACAACGAAAGACTTGACCCCATCGCCTGTGCTCAGGTAGCCAATAAGGGAGCTTTGCTTGGAGATGTGTACTATTGCAATTGTGGACACCTATGGTTGCTACTCAAATAAATTGAGTCAGGTTGATAAGATCACAACTATGCTATATTGAGACAGGCTGCTGGCAAATATGGGCAGTCTGTTGGATTGAAACCTATCTTTTTTAAAAGGAAAATATGTTATGAACTTACTTAGAATTGCATCTCCAATTATTTTCTCCATGTTGCTACTCGCCATCCCTGGCGCATCTGCGGCGGACGACAACGAAAGTAGCGCGACGCGCACTATGGCAGAATTTATGATCAATCTGCAGCATTATGCAAGCGAAGCTGACAAAGTTAAGTTGGAAAAAGTGGCTGTCGAGGCCACTACTACTGCTGATGAGAAAATTATTGCACAGGCACTGTTGAATTTTAAACACAAGGCTGCCGACACGGACAAACCCAAGCTGAAAGCGATTACAGAAGATGTAACTGCACCTGCTGCAGTTAAAGACTTAGCTAGCATTTTGCTGAGTCTAAATCATCACGCTACCGACGCAGATGCCGCAAAGTTGAAACAAATCACAAAGTAGTTCACGCCGGCAATAACTAGCTGGTAATAGATGGACAGCTATCTAATTGACTAAATATTAATCTGCTTCTATATTTTTTCAGACACTATTTTGAATGATTAGGAGCTCATTATGACGCGATTTCGTGCAACACAAGTTTCTCTGGTTGATACCCTTACTAAGTGAATAACATCCCTGTTATTCACTTCTTCGAAGTCAGCTGAAGCTGTTATAAGAATCACGAGGGCGAAGTCTTTCGTCTTGCAGAGTCAAATACTCGCAATAGGGTTATCATCTAATCTTATCAATTAAGTGGTTACACAACGAAAGACTTGACCGCATCTCTGGTAGCCGCATTGGTTATTCGTAAGCTTTCGCTTGTTAGCGCTTTGTGTAACTTGCATTGTTGGTCTTCCGCCCTTGACGGCGTGTAGACGATGAGAAATAGAAACGCAGTTTCGCAGTTCGAGGGAGTCATGCTCTTTCAACAGCAAAAGAAAACAGGTCACGCAGAGCTTAGCCCGCTCATGACATTATGCTGTCGCATAACTCGCCCAAAAGAATGCCGTATACAGGGACGGCAAAGCCTGTCCCGCTCATAATCCTGAACTGTCGTTCAATTCGCCTAGACGTTTTTTATTCTTGTCTGCTCAATAACTTCTTAACGCACCGGCTCGGACAGCACATCCATGTGCAGAGCCGAGCCTAATGAAATCTTCCATGATTTCCTTTGCTAAAGTCATCGAGCAAACAAGAAAAACGTACGGAAATTACCTAGCCGCATTGGTTTGGTTTATTTATCAAAAGATGTGGATGTCCCATCTTTTTTATTTCGCCCGTAAAGCGAATAAAGAAGATAATTGCGCCGGTAGATTTTATTCGCTGCCATCCATGGCGCTCACCCTGCGGGCCAGCCAAAGCTATTCCAATATTTTCCCTAAATATTTTGGTGGGAGGGGCGCTTTAAATCGCAGGCGCTATTAGATGAAAATGCGTTGCTTACCTGCATGGCTTACGTTGATTTGAACCCAATACGCGCCAAAATGGCCAATAGCATAGAGCGCTCAGAATACACCTCTGTCCATGAGCGAATCCATGGTAAAGCCAGTCAACAGATCACCGCGGCACCCGAAAATGTCTCTATCAAGCCTTTATGGTTTTGTAGGCGATGAGGCTCAGCAGTCATCCGAAGGGATCCCTTTTTCGCTGATTGATTATCTGGAATTACTGGATTGGACAAGCAGAGTATTACGGAATGATAAGCGGGGTGTGATACTAGGGTCTCAACCACAATTACTTCATGTATTAGGGATTGATGATGAAACCTGGTGTGAATTAGCGAATAATTTTGGAAAAAATTATCATGAGGCAGTAGGATCGTTAGAAGAATTAGCTTCTTACGCTGAACATACAGGTAAATTTTGGATTGCCAAGAAGAATATCTTGCATCGATATTTACATTAACCCCTTGATTTAAAATATTTTAATCTCGCCTTATGGATCTCCGCTCGTTGAGGTACTTAAACACGCGTTAAATTCAGCCCCTTTAACTACTTAACCCGATCTCAGGTTAGTTAATGCTGTTGAGTATGACGAGTAATGTTTCATATCAGAGTTATAAGCATCAGCTGCAGGACGACAATACATACCTGAGTCATCAGCAAACTTCCAAGTATTAATATCCACTTTTTCTAATTGAGCTGCTAACTTTAACCAACTTCCAATCGTTTCAGTTGAAACATATTGAGTTCCCTCTTCACCTTCATATCGAACCTGGTTTTCAAGGTATTCACAATATGTTGCTAGCTCAAAGAGGTGGGCATCTAACTCCCTAAAACTGACACAAGTTGGACACTTTAATTTAGTCACGGGGACTCCTTGAATGCTAACAGCTTATAAGCATCACTATGCAGGAAAAGCCACGATACCTATCTCATGATAAATAATCACAACAACATCTATTTAACCTCAATAAATCAATGTGTTAAGTGAAAATTTAGGAAATTTTCACTTTGGGATAGGTGTTAATGTGCCACCTATCTCATTTTAAAAGAAGATCATAACCTATTGATTTATAATTTAAATTTACTAACTCTCAAATATAACCTGCAGGGTGATGCCTATCACTGGAAAAATCTTTAAAATGGCACACTACAAATCAACGGAGTCATCCATTAATAAGTTCCGGTCATGCCGGTATGTAAGTTTCTCTGGGGTTTTTTAACTAGGTATTAGGAATGTTTTATATCATGAGCCGACAGCCGACAGCCGACAGCCGACAGCTCGCCACTCGTAGCCCGCAGCTCGCCTTCTCGCAGCCCGCAGCCGAAAGCCCACAGCTGATCGCCGACAGCCGACAGCCGACAGCCGATCGCCGATAGTCTTCAGCTCTCCGCCAGTGACTCTTTCAGTTTTTCCATGCCCTGATCGATACTCACAATAGGTTGATAACCAATATCATTTTTAGCGGCGCTGATATTGAAATAATGGCTAGTTGACAGCTGACGTGCGACAAAACGAGTGATAGGGGGCTCTTTTTTAATGTTCAAATACAAATAAACCCACTCCAGTGTGGCACCAATAACATAAGCAAGCGGCGCCGGAATACGTGCGTCGATTGGTTTTAAACCTTGGCAAGCAAGAATTTTATTAAGCATTTCTGCCATCAATATTGGTTGATCGTTACTGACAAAATATGCTTTTCCTGCACAGTTTGGGTTTGCTTTACTTAGGTTAACAGCCGCTAAAAGATGCGCGTAAACCGCGTTATCAATATAGGTAGTATCGACCAGCTTGTCTGTTTTACCCACCAGTTTAAGCCGTCCCGATTTGGCCCGTTGTAATACGCGAGGCACAAGGTGCGGATCGCCCGGTCCCCAAATAAGGTGGGGGCGAAGAGCAACCGTTTTAAGCGCTGCTGAATTTGAGCCTAGGATTTCGGCTTCTGCAATCGCTTTAGATAAAGCATAAAAGTTTAAAAAATTATCAGCGTAGGGCTGAGATTCGTCGATTTCGTTTTCATCTTTCCCCGCAAAGGTCACACTGGGTGTGCTGGTATAAACCAAGCGCTTTATATTAAGGTCTTGGCAGACACCGATAATATTTTCTGTCCCTTTAATATTGGCACTAAAATAAGACTCCATAGTGCCCCAGACTCCGGCTTTCGAGGCGACATGAAAGACCAAATCAGTGCCTTTCATGGCATCAAAAAGAGATTTTTTGTCAGATATGTCACCTTTAACCATGGTCACGCCCATTTGCTCAAGCTCGGGGTAATCTCCACGTGCAAAGCCAATAACATTAATATCAGCAGAGCGTAAAAAACGGCACAATGCTTTACCTAAAAAACCACCTGCACCAGTCACAAATACCTTTTTAACCTGTATCGATAAACGCCTTAAAACCAGCTGTTGTTGGTCATTCAAGTGGCTGAATGTTGGAATTTTATTGACTGGCATAAGGCTTCTGCTTAATCTATTAGTTGTTTTTCTGCCCAAATGGCTAATTTTTCACGGTATATTTTTGCGTTATGGCGAATATCCATGGGGAATTTTTTATGAATTAAAAACAGTGTAATACCTACTGTTTGATTATGCTTATCGGCTATTTTATGCAACTCTGCAAATAACGTTTCAGCTGTTTGTGCAGATTTATTATACAGCTCAATACATAATAAAGGGGTTGTTTTTCCATCTATTTTGACAGCAACCAATGCACTGCGTTTAATGGCTGGATGAGTATTAAAAATACGTTCACAGGGAATGGAATAATAACTTTTTTTAATTTTAAGATGATTGGCATCAACACGATGTGCTTTTCGGCCACACATCCATAATTGCCCATCGGAATCGAGATAACCTAAATCACCCATACGGTGGTGTGGTCTTTTAATATCTTCTATTTTAGCGGCAAGTGTAGCATTTTTTCGTTGATAATAGCACTGGCTTACTTGTGGGCCCTGAACCACAATCTCACCGATTTCATAGGCCGGCAATCTAAGATCATCTTGCCAGGTTGTGATGGTTTTTTCGGTGATGTTAATAATAGAAACAGTCATACCATCAACGGGATAACCAACACAAATCCCGCCGCCTGCATCGGTGATGTCTGTTGTTTTGAGTAAGGCTACGCTGCCAATTTTACTGACTGGTAAGGCTTCGGTTGCACCGTAAGAAGTGAGAATTTCTACCCCTGGGTTAAGTAACGTAGTGAACCGTTCAATGGAAGACAAGGTTGCGGGTGCACCCGCTGAGATAACGCGCTGCAGACTTTGCAGTTTCATCGCGCGTGACTTACCCGCACGGCCTAATAACTCTATTAATGCCGGATTGGCAAAAAGGTTGGTACAGTGATATTTGTTAATGGCAGCAAAAATATAATCGGGATTGGCGGTTATCGGTTTACTGGCATCCATTGCTGGAATAATTGATGCCATACCCAGTGCCGGACCAAAAAGTGAAAACAAAGGAAAGGTCGCTAAGTCCCGTTCTCCATGGGTTATCCCATAATCATTTCTTAAGACGGTGATTTGCGCTTCAAACATTCGGTGGGTATAAACAACCCCTTTAGGTGAGCCCGTACTGCCGCTGGTAAATAAAATGGCCGCCATTTGATCCGGTGTAAGTTTAACCATGGGGTAGGGGGTTTGTGCGCTGCAATGATCAATTATTTGAGTTAGGCTAGTACCTCCCCAAAAACTGGCCCCCCCTACGGTAATATTGTATTTAATGGCGTCTTTGCCCCAGCCGAATAGTCGCCGGGCAATATGTGCTTTGGGAATACCAATAAAAGCGTCCGGATGTACTTCTGCGATACACTGTTTGAGGTTTTTAATGCCCATTCCAGGATCTATTAATATCGGTACTATTCCCGCTTTGAACAGTGCAAAGGTTAATGCAAAAAAGTCTACACTGGGTTTGACCATTAAGACCGCTTTATCGCCACTTTTTAAGCCAAATTGATTCAGTGCATGGGCTATTCGATCACTGCGTTTATTCAGGGTGGAAAAATCTATCTCCTGATAAGTCAGCTTATTAAATCGTTTTTTTTGAACCGCAACTGCTAGGGAGTCAGGGAAAGCCGTTGCCGCATCGATTAAATGACGGCAAAAGTTGCAGTATTGATGATCGGACATAAGTTAAGGGTTTTCTGCCATAAATGTTTCAATAAGCGGGATCACCTGTTCACTGGCATCTTCCAGAATATAATGACCACAATCGTCAAACTCATGAACCACAGCATGGGGCATTTTTTCTTTCCAGGTATTCAGGAAATGTTTATCGAACACAAAATCTTTCATTCCCCAGCAGATGATGGTGGGTATTTTCTGAAAGTGAATCAAGCTGTCGCTGATATCCGAGACTAACTGGTAATTTTTATGATGCGGTAAAAGCGGGATATCTTGTACGAATCTGAGCGTGGAAATGCGGTTTTTCCATGAATTAAAGGGTGCGACATAAGCTTGTCGAACCGCTTTTTCCATGGGTTTGCGTTTTACGCCCACATAGGATGCTATCGCTGAAAAGGCATTTAATCCGCGTATTAAAACGGTTCCAATGTAGGTATTTCGACCAATCAATAATGGAACAGGAAACGATTTAGTGCTGGGCAGATGAAAAGCCGCGGTATTTAAAATAACTAAACGTTTAATACGTTCTGGATGTCGCGCCGCGTAACCCATGCCTATCATGCCGCCCCAATCATGGACAACCAAGGTAATATTTTCATTGATGTTAAGCGAATCCAATAATGCCTCTAAATCATCGATGCGATTTTTGAGTGTGTATTGATAATCTTTATCCGCGGGTTTATCGGATAATCCGCAACCAATATGATCAGGTACAACACATTGGTAATTGCGGCTTAATGATTTGACTAAGTTGCGGTAATAAAAAGACCAACTCGGGTTACCGTGTACCATCACAACCGGCTCACCTGAACCTTCATTTAGGTAATGGTACTGCTGACCATTACGATCTAAATAATTGCGTTTAAAAGGAAATAAAGTATCTAGATTCATATTACCACTCAAGTCCTAACATCATGCAGTTCAGTCCGCTGCCTATGCCCAAAAAGCTCACTTTATCGCCTTTAACCAGAAATCCCTGATCATGCGCTATCGCGGCGGTGACTGGTAGCGACACCGTACCCATGTTGCCCAATTTTTGGAAAGTGGGAAACTCTTTGTGAGGGGGTATGTTCAATGCGGCTAACACCTTTTTCTGATTTGCTGAGCCGACCTGATGGCAAATGACTTTATCAACTTGTTCGACCGACCAGTCGCGTTGCTGCAAAAAGTGTTGCCAGGTCTGCAAAGCCAGTGCGACTCCTTCTTTAAGAAGCGGAACGGCACTCGTACGCATATATTCACGGTGCAGGTTTAAACCCACTGGATGTGAACCCCATTTACATAAGTCATGGTGCTCAGAGGCAGAAAGATGGCTCGCACCTAGTAATTTATGCTGGCGAGTATTTTTAAGCGGCAGTGAACCATCGGTTAATAAAACCGCCACGGCACCAGAGCCACCCGTTAAGGTTGCTAAAGATTGCGAGTAATTTTGAATGGTTTTATTTTCAAGCATATTTGCAATCGTAATATCAACAATGTGCCGGGCTGATTCACAGGAGACAACTAATCCTGCTTTGATTTGCCCAAGCTCAATACGATTGGCAATATCTAATATGCCGGATAAAACCCCTAAACAAGCATTACTGATATCATAGATTGCTGTACTGTTATTCACACCGAGTGCGGCAGCAATACGGCAAGCCGTGGCGGGTTCGTGTTGATCCCGACAGACGCCTGTATAAACAACCGCCCCCAGATCATTAATATCGATGGCGGTTTCGGCAATTGCTTTGCGTGCAGCCGCTATCGCACCATCGGATAAAATATGATCAGTTGGCCACCAGCGCCGTTCTTGAATACCGGTTAAGGCAGACAGTTGTCCCATCGGGATACGCAGCTTTTGATACAAGGGCGCAAGGCGTGATTCTAATTCAACGCTTGAAATGACCTGGGGGGCCAATTCGTAAGATAAACTATTGATAAAAACGTTAGAGTATTTCATTAAACTGCTTTATTTTTCATAAATTTCAACATAAAAAGAGCAACATTGACCAATCTAGCCATAGTGTCAAATCGAGCGCGTAGATTACCGTAAATTGTGAAAACTTACAAAGTTCTATAAAAAGCGATCAGCACTTTTTAAGTTTTTTGCGGTGAGAACAATCAAAACGCACAAAATACAGGCAAACTAGTAATGTAACGGCTTTCCTTTCTTAAGGTAGTTTATCCATTGCCTGTTAATCTGCATCGCATTTAAGATTTCCTTTGCAAAGGGCAATGGTTCTTTATTTATCTGACTGGCTAACATTTCAGCTAACAGAGGTGCCGAGCAAAAACCTCTCGAGCCTAATCCGGTCAACAGGTATAAATTAGGATGAAAAGGGGCATTGACCGGGTTAACTTCTTTTGCGGCATTTTTATAATGAATTTTAGTTGCCTGATAATCGGGTATGGCCCCCACGTAGGGGAAATGGTCCCTTGTTGTACAGCGAATACCGACATGTGCATTTGGGTGGTTTATGTCTATCTGCTCTGTCCAGGTCTTTCCGGGGATACATTTTTCTAATTTATCTTTATTATCGACTTGTTCTTGCTGAGAAAATGCCTGGTTAAGATCATGACGTTTGAAGGTTGCCCCCATACAATGTTGTTGATTATTCGCCGGGGTTAAATATCCTTCATGACAAAGTGTTATCTGTAATGGATTAATTTTATGGTTGGTCGGAATATGAGTGACTTGACCACGGGCAGCAGACAGTGGCACCGCTTCGCACTGTTTAAAATTAAGGGTGTTATTGGCGGTTGCAAGCACTAGCAGTGAATGTTGAATACTGTGCTTGGCAAAATGTAAATCCCAACTGTTTATCGGTTGTGCCGGATTGAGTGCCGGATTGTCAGAGGGGCTTTGCTCAAAGGTTAATAATTCTTGATTTAAGTGTACGCTCAGGTCGCCTTCATTTTTTGCTTGCCGGACGATAGCTTCAACAAGTTGCTTGGGACTTAACCATCCCCCTAAAGGGTAATGTAATGATTTTTGTGCAATGGAGATCCCGGCAATATTATCGGTTTCAATTTCTGTTAATTGTTCAACCAGTTCTTGGGGTAAGCCCGCTTGTAAAATTTTGTCCAGTTTTTTGGATGCGCTGGGATCGTAGTAGAGTTGCAGTACGCCTGAAAAGCTATAATCAACCGGCTGAGTTTGATTTATTTGTTTAATATAATTTCTGCTGTATAAAAATGCATTGGCAAAAAATTGACTTAAAGCATCGTGTTGTTCATTGAGAAGAGGGTACAAAGCCGCCTGCTGATTACCCGATGCGCCAAAGGCCAGGCTGGACTCTTTGCAGTATAAGGTGACTTTATAACCGCGCCTGATGAGGGCTAATGATAAACAAGCACTTGCAATACCCCCACCTATAATGGCAACATCGGTTTTTTTTTGTGCAGTATTTTCTGATTTTGCAGGGCGGTAATATTGCCCATGTTGTTTAAGTTTGTTCGCAGCCAGAGCTTCAGTACTTATATGACCGATTAACATCTCTCTTTTTTTGTCATATCCTTTCTGTTTTCCCATTTCAAAACCCGCTTTAATTAATCCTTTGCGTACAAAACTGGCCGCCGTAAAGGTCGCGATGGTGGCATCTTTTTTACAAGATTGACTGATTAATTGAAACAGATCATCATTCCACATTTCCGGATTTTTACTGGGCGCAAAACCGTCCAGATACCAGCAGTCAAAAAGTCCGCAATCATAAACGTGTAAAGAAGGCAGCGTATCTGCTATATCACCAAACCATAAATCGAGGGTGATATTAAACTCATTTAATACTAAACGATGGCAGCCCTTTAGTGCAATGGGGTACTGCGCTAATAGAGGGGTAATAAAGGCAGTTAATTGCGGCCATTGCTGTAATGCAATAATTAAATCCGGCTTAGTTAAGGGATATTTTTCAAAACTGCTAAAATGTAATTTTTTTAGGGGATTATTCGGATTTAATTTTATAAATTCAGCAAATTTCTGGCAGGTAAGCAAAAAATTCAAACCGGTACCAAAGCCCGTTTCGGCTATTGAAAAGTGCTGCGCAGAATAATCTAGCCAACGTTTTCCTAACTTATTTCCGTCAAAAAACACATAATTTGCTTCATCAATTCCTTGCTCTGTGTTGAAATAAATGTCGTCGAATAGACTCGAAAAAGGCTCTAACTGATCAGACCAGTGTATTTGAGCATGCTTAATTAACTTGTATTTAGCGTCAGACAATATATATTTCCCACTTAATGCGATAATTTAGTTTAATTTATTAGAGTTTAATTGATCTATTACACTCCTTAGATCCATCATATAATTAGTCCCTCTAGCAATAAAGGCTTAAAAATGAAAAGAGCAGTAATTACAGGTATTGGTATTGTTTCTAGTATTGGTAACAACAAAGAAGAAGTTTTAGCGTCACTTAAAAGCGGCAAATCAGGCATCAGCTTCTCGGAGCAATTTGCTGAGATGAAAATGCGCAGTCAGGTTTGGGGCGATCTAAAAATTGAGCCTAAAGATCATATTGACCGTAAAATCATGCGTTTTATGGGTGATGCTGCTGCTTATGCTTATCTTTCTATGGAACAAGCTATTGCCGATGCGCAGTTAACCGATGACCTGGTGTCTAATGAACGTACTGGTTTAGTGGCTGGATCCGGCGGTGGTTCTTCTAAAAATCAGGTTGAAGCCTGCAAACTGATGGTTGAAAAAGGCGTACGTCGTGTCGGTCCTTATATGGTCCCTCGTACGATGGCGAGCACAACATCTGCCTGTCTCGCAACCCCGTTCAAAATTAAAGGTATTAACTATTCAATGAGCAGCGCTTGTGCAACCAGCTCTCACTGTATTGGTAATGCACTGGAACAAATTCAATTAGGTAAACAGGATATTGTGTTTGCTGGTGGTGGTGAAGAATTAGACTGGACTATGGCATGCGAATTTGATGCGATGGGTGCACTATCAAGCAAATTTAATGACACACCTTCTAGCGCATCGCGAACTTATGATGCAAAGCGCGATGGTTTTGTTATTTCTGGCGGTGGCGGTATGGTTGTGGTTGAAGAGCTTGAGCATGCTTTAGCGCGTGGCGCAAAAATTTATGCGGAGATTGTGGGCTACGGCGCAACATCTGATGGCTATGATATGGTTGCACCCTCGGGTGAAGGTGCTGTGCGCTGTATGCGTCAAGCACTTGCAACCGTTGATGGTGAGGTTGATTACTTAAATACACACGGTACTTCGACCCCCGTTGGTGATACTAAAGAATTAGAAGCTATTAATATTGTATTTCCTGATAAAGCGCCAAAAATCAGTGCAACTAAATCTCAAACAGGTCATTCACTTGGCGCCGCGGGTGTTCATGAAACAATCTATAGTTTGCTAATGATGGAAAATGATTTTATTTCACCTTCTATTAATATTGATGAGATAGATGAAAAAGCGGTGAATCTACCGATCGTGGCCAATAAGGCTGTTGATGCAAAACTAAACATTGTAATGTCCAATAGTTTTGGTTTTGGTGGCACTAACGCAACATTAGTTTTCAAACGTTTCTCTTAGTTAGTAGTTTAAGACTGATAAAAATAATAGTTTAATACTGATAAAAAACAAAAAAAGGAGCTTTTAGCTCCTTTTTTTGTCGCAATTTATTCTGCTATCTTATTAGGAAAAAAAATGAATATATATATTGATGAAAATATCCCCTACGCGCGGGATTTTTTTACTGGACATGGCAATCTGCATTTTTTTTCGGGTCGCAATGCCAGCGCAGAACAACTTATTGATGCTGATGTTTTACTGGTTCGTTCGATTACAGAGGTTAATGAAAAATTACTCAGCTTAAATAAAAAACTTAAGTTTGTTGGCACTGCAACCATTGGCACAGATCATATCGATCAGACTTACCTCAAAAACAGAGGTATTGTTTTTAGCAGTGCGCCAGGCTGTAACAAAGTGTCTGTTGCGGAATATATTTTAAGCAGTTTACTGGTGCTGGCAGACCAGCAACAATTTATTTTAAGCGATAAAAGTATTGCTATAGTGGGTGCTGGCAATACGGGGACTGCAGTGTACCAACGCTTAAATGCATTGGGAATGAACTGTAAGCTTTACGATCCACCTCTGCTGTTGGCGGGTGATAAACGGCAATTTTGTACCTTTGAGGAGGTACTTGAAGCCGATATCATTAGTTTGCATGTCCCTAAGGTAGTGCAGGGGCCATTTCCAACCGTGCATATGTTTGATAGTAAGGTCTTAAGTCAACTTACCAACGGACAAATATTATTAAATGCAGCACGTGGTGATCTTATTGATAATCAAGCTTTATTAGAACTTGCCGAGCAGGGTTTAACGCCGACTTTAGTGCTTGATGTCTGGGAAAATGAGCCGCATATTAATCAACAATTATTACCCTATGTGGCAATCGCAACACCGCATATTGCAGGATACAGCCTGGATGGGCGTGTACGTGGTACTGAGATGTTATACCAGGCACTGTGCGATTTTTTGCAGCTAAAGGGAAAATATACCACGGCGGATTTTGTTCACCGTGCCGCTATCAATAGCGTCTCTATTTCCAAAAAAATCGATCAACCACTGATCAAATCATTAATGCACCTGATATTTGATGTGCGCCGGGATGATGCCCTGTTCAGAGAAATGATTGAAGATGTTGATGGTTTTGATACTATGCGCAAAACATACCAGGAACGCCGGGAACTATCGACTTTAACCGTTGAGTCAAGCGTTGAACAAAATACATTATTACAGTTGTTAGGTTTTTCTACCAACGTACAAAATGAGATAAAGGAAACACATGAAATCTGAATATAATATCGCACTGGTGGGTGAACTAAACGGCAGTATCGAAACAACCTTGGAAGTCTTAGCTCAACGTGGCTTTCCCGTTGCAAAAGTATTTCCTTTGGTCAATGCTAGCGATATATTCAAAACCAGCAGTAGCTCGCCATCCGATGAAGATTTTGAAGAAAATGAAAACGAATTTGAATCTAATATTAATTCAGTGAGGTTTGCAGGAAAATCAGTTGATGTGCTTGATATTGAAACCTTTGATTGGCAACAGGTTGATATTGCATTTTTCTTGACTGATATTGAAACAACCAAAAAATGGGCAACGATTGCAAGTGAACATTGTGTTGTTATTGATAACAGTGGCACCTTTTTAGAAGATGAAAATGTTCCTTTGCTGCAGGTTGATGTTAATGAAGAAAATTTAGCCCGTTACACTGAGAAAAATATAATATCGATCCCAAGCAGCGAATCTGCACAGCTAAGCCTTGCAGTTAAACAGATTCACCAAGAGGTTGGTTTAGTCCGTATTAATGTGTGCAGTTACCATTCCGTTTCTGTTGCAGGTAAAATCGGTGTGACAACACTTGCGGGTGAAACTGCGCGTTTATTAAATGCGAAAACCGTTGAAAGTTCTACTTTTCCACAACAAACGGCTTTTAATGTCTTCCCTCAGGTGGGCGAATTAAATGCGGAAGGTGTCAGCTTTGAAGAGTTACGACTAGTTAATGAGGTACGTTCATTATTAAATGATCCTGCGATTATTGTCTCATCAACTCAAGTTATTGTGCCCATGTTTTACGGTTGTGCCCAAGCCGTCCATTTACAGACGCATTACCCCGTGGCTTTAGACGAAGTCGCCCAATCTATGCACCATACTGATGGGCTAACCTTATCTGATTCTGTGAGTGACTATCCGAATATGATCGATAATGTGGTGGGCAATGCCGATGTGAAAATAGGCCGTTTACGTAAAGATGTGTGTGACGCCGCGGGTATCAATCTTTGGGTGTGTGCAGATAATGTCTATTTTGGTGTGGCGACTAATGCCATCAAAGTTGCTGAAAAGCTAATCGAAACATACATTTAAACTGTTATTGTTGTTATTTAAGTGGGCTAGATCTCAATTCTAGCCTTACTCTGCTTTTTTTTTTCACAACAGTTGGTTCTGCTAGTTTATTATTGATCTCTATACATAAACCGTTATTTTGCTTTTATCAAGGAATAAAAATGAAGCGCTTGTTATTGATTTTTACCTGTTGCTCCCCCCTAGTATTATTGCCTGATATCAGTTTTGCACTTGGTTCAACCATTAGCACAGCACAAGAAAGACCGATTTATAAAAAATACGGCCCAATTCATTATTATGAGTCCCTCTGGTCAGTATCAAAAAATTTACGCCCAAATAGTTCCGTCAGTATTCAACAGACACTTCTGGCCATTTACAAATTGAATCCCAATGCTTTTGTTGCATCCGATATAAATAATTTCATTGAAAACTCGATAATTAATGTGCCAACTTACACCTTTATAAAAAAACAAAGTCATCAAGATGCAATTAACTTAATTAACAATTCTTCAAATAAGAGTAAAACAGCAACGAAATCAGTCGTCATTGCCAAAAGCAAAAAGGTTCTTATTATAAAATCACCCTCCCTTTCTGAACAGGCGGCAGTAACGATTGTCGATCCGGGAGATCAATCATTAACGGCTTCGTTAATTGATAAAAAACATTTGCCTGATCCAAACTCATCAGTCAGTCCAGCAACCGAGTATGGAAATGATCAGCAAAATAATTTAAAAGCAGATAATGTTGAAAATATACTTGTAGAACAATCTAAAAGTCAATTATTAATAAAAACACAGACGCTAGAAGATGAATTGAAAATTGTTAACGAGCAATTAGTTAATGCGACAAAAACCAATGAGGAATTTAAATTAAGACTGCAGCAGCTAATTAATCAAATAGATCTTATGAAGCGTGAAATTGAGGGTGAAAGTGCAGCTCAACTTACTCTTTTAAAACTGTCTAAACAGTCCAGTTCAGCCCAACAACCTGTTATTAATAAAGCTGACGTAAACGAGAAAAAAGGCTTTTTAAGCAATTCATGGCTTGTTGCGGGCGCTGCATTATTATTAATTATCTTTGTTTTTTTACTGATATTTTATAAGGGTAAGATCAGGAAGGCGTACTTTAATCTTTACTTTTTGATGTTATTTTATTGCACCCCAGATAAATGAGACTTCAATCTATTGATCTTCAATGAGTTAAGGATAGCGTTGTAGAACAGGTTTTTTTGTTATCATAACCCTTCTTTTTATATTGAGCAGAAGTCCTCTGTCCCAAACAACGTTAATAAATCAACTATCTGTCATTCGTGATTTTGCCAACCCGGCAAAGTATAGGATGAGTTAATTGATGACTTTTTTAGCTATTACAGCGGTTATTTATGGCTGTGAAGGTTAGGAATAAATTGACGATTTCGGTAATGATAAATTAGATTGGTTAATACAATATTTACCATTCCTCACCTGATAAGAATTTTTCAAATCCTTGATTTTTACATTATTGAGCCTAAAGAGTTTCATAAAAGATTTGCCAAGTGGATGAAAAGTTGTTGTGAAATGACTCATGTCGACATAATTGCAATTGACGGAAAAACGCTTAAAGGTTCATTTAAGGAAAAATAAATCCGATAGTATTTATATGGTCAGCGCTTTTTTCATCAGCTAATACCAATCCGCATAAGTAAATGGTCTAAAATTGCGCAGGAAAAAGTAATGATAGCAAGACGTTTGATTGAGCAATAGCTGGCTATTGGGATTGAAAACAACGACGCTAGCGTTAATTTTAAAAAGTAAGATAGGTCAGCTATTTATGCGGATTGGTATAATTCGGTGGTATTAGATCAAGTAAAGACGAGTGAGAAATCCAACGAGATAACGGCTACCCCAGAACTATTAGACTTGTTAGGTATTAGTGGGTGTCTTATAACCATTGATGCAATCGGATACGAGACTAAAATAGCTAAAAAAATTGTTGATTAATAAAGATGGATGTTATCTTTTAGCAGTTAAAGATAAGCCAAATACTAGAGGATAATAATTTGATTACTCAGGACGAGCGCACAGATAGGCTAAATATTAATCTATCTTAGTTGTTCGACTTCTGTGGTTATTGACACTTGATTAAAAAACAGTGGAGGTAACTGGCTAGATTCTCTTTATAGCGAGTTTGATTTTTACTTTGAATTATATGCATGTCCTGATATGTTAAGCTCAGCCCTCCATTTACAGACCTATTACCCCGTTGATTTAGACGAATTTTCCAATTCTATACACTATAATAAAGGCCTAACCTTATCTGATTCTGTGTGTGATTATTCGAATATGATCGATAATGTGGTGGGTAATGCTGATGTAAAAATCGAGCATTTACGTAAAGATGTGTATGATGCCGCGGGTATAAACCTTTGGATGTGTGCGATAATATCTATATTGGTATGGCAGATAATGCTATTAAATTTTATTAAAAGCTAATATAAACATACAGTTAAACTGTTGTTGTTGCTATTTAAGTGGGTTAGATTTCAATTTTAATCTTACTCTGTCTTTTTTTACAACAGTTGGTTTTGCTAGTTTATTATTGATTTTTACATACAAACTGTTATTTTGCTTTTATCAAGGAATAAAAATGAAGCGCTTGTTATTAATTTTCACCTGTTGCTCCCCCTTAGTATTATTTCCTGCTATCAGTTTTGCACTTGATTCAACCATTAGTACAGCGCAAGAAATGCCGTCTTATAAAAAATATGGCCCAATTCGTTATAATGAGTCTCTCTGGTCAGTCTCAACAAAATTACGGCCAAATAGTTCCGTCAGTATTCAACAGACACTCCTGGCCATTTACAAATTAAATCCCGATGCTTTTGTTGCCGCAGATATAAATAATTTTATTGAAGACGCGATGATTAATGTGCCAACTTACACCTTTATAAAAAAACAAAGTCATCAAGACGCAATTAACTTAATTAACAACTTTTCAGGTAAGAGTAAAACAGCAACGAAATCAGTCGCTATTGCCAAAAGCAAAAAGGTTATTATCATAAAGTCACCCTCTCTTTCTAAACAGGCAACAGTAACAATTGTCGATACGGGTGATCAATCATTAACGGCTTCGTTAATCGATAAAAAACATTTGCCTGATCCAAACTCATCGGTCAGTCCAGCAAGCGAGTATGGAAATGATCAGCAAAATAATTTAAAAACAGATAATATTAAAAATACACTTTTAGAACAACCTAAAGATCAATTATTTGAAAAAATAAAAGCGCTAGAAGATGAATTGACAATTGTTAATGAGCAATTAGCTGATGCGACAAAAACCAATGAGGAATTTAAAACAAGACTGCAACAGTTAATTGATAAAATAGATATTCTAAAACCTAAAATTGAGGATGAAAGCGCAGCTCAACTCACTCTTTTAAAACTGCTTAATCAGTCTAAACCTGAGCCCAATTCAGCTCAACAGTCTGTGATTAATAGAACGGGTGTAAACGATCAAAAAGGGTCATGGATAAAAATAGTCTTAAGCAATTTGCTGCTTATTACCGGTGGCGTATTATTACTAATAGCCCTAATTTTTTCATTGGTACTTCGTCGCTGAACGAAACGCTTATCGCATGAAAAACCAAACCAGATGAGTAAACCTGACGCATTTTTTGTTACTTCAGAGGTGGACGTGAGTGATTACACAAATAGATAAGTAAATCTTGCGCTACAAAATGTGAGCAATATAAATCTGAATCACTGCCCGCTCAGAGTTGGTCCGTTTTTATTGGAAGATAGATGATAAGATAATTGCCAATAAAATATTAATGGCTTAAAGAGAAAACCGTTATGTGGAATAGCGTCGGGAAATTGATAAATGACTCGCTCTACTTTAATAAAGTCTAAATCCTTTGACTATTACGCCGCTATTGCTACTTCTTTCCCATTATAGCTGCATCAAATAAGCTGCAATGCGCGGTTTTAATCTGCTCGTTGCGCATAAAATTTAAGAGACCCCTTTATGAGACCAGTTATCCTTGATGTTGAAGGTTATGAATTAGATTCGGAAGAGAAAGAAATTTTGGCGCACCCGTTAGTCGCCGGTATCATACTGTTTACGCGTAATTATTATGATATCGAACAACTAAAAGCCTTAGTAAAAGATATTCGCCGGTACGCTGGTAATGAACTTCTGATTGCCGTTGACCATGAGGGAGGGCGGGTGCAGCGATTTAGAGATGATTTTACCCGGTTACCTTCAGCGGGTTCATTAATTGAAAAAAATGACATGAAAACGGCTTGTGAGTTAGCCTTTAGCAGCGCATGGGTAATGGCCAGTGAATTAATCGCCTGTGATATTGACTTCAGTTTTGCGCCTGTTTTAGATTTAAATGGTATTTCGAATGTTATCCAAAACAGAGCATTCTCATCCTCTATAACAGAAACAGTAACGCTTGCTGAGGCGTATATTAATGGAATGAAATCTGCGGGTATGGTCTCAACGGGTAAACATTTCCCCGGCCATGGCAGTGTTGAAGCTGATTCTCATACGGCTTTACCAGTTGACTCGCGCAGTGAACTTGAAATATTTACTAAAGATATTAAGCCTTTTGAAAACCTGATTAAAAAAGGGGCATTGGATGCAGTAATGCCATCACATGTTGTTTATTCTCAATGTGACCTGCAACCTGCGGGTTTTTCATCCTATTGGCTGGATGATGTTTTGAGAACACGATTAGGGTTCAAAGGGGTCGTTATTAGTGATGATTTATCGATGCACGGAGCCAGTTTTGTAGGTAACCATTTAAGTCGTGCAGAAAGTGCAATACAAGCGGGATGTGATTTAATATTAGCGTGTAATGATAGAAGTGGCGCGGTTTCTATTCTTGATAATCTTAAGGTAAAACCGACTGCTCAATACCATGCTGTTAATCAACTACGCAGTACTAAAAATAAATTTATATTACCCCTCAATAAAAATCCGATTTGGATAAAAAACAAGCAAATGCTAATGCAGCTCAGCGAGCAGTTCTAATTAGTGAAGTGCAATGCTTGCACTCTAGGTTAATTTCAATAAACTTATTGAATAATTAAAATAAGAAATCTGGGGGTAATAACATGATTATTTACATACACGGTTTTGATGCAACGAGCCCGGGAAACCATGAAAAAGTGATGCAATTAAAGTTTATTGATGATGATGTACGTTTTGTTCATTACAGCACTATCTATCCTAAACATGATATGAGCCATATTTTAAAAGAAGTGCACAAACATATTCAAAGCAGTGAGGATAAATCACCTTTAATTTGTGGTGTTGGACTTGGCGGGTTTTGGTGTGAACGAATTGGTTTTCTGTGTGGCATTAAACAAGTTATTTTCAATCCAAATCTGCATCCCGAAGATAACATGGTTGGCAAAATAGAGTGGCCTGAAGAATATTTAGATATTGATACTAAATGTGTCAGTGACTTTCGTGTTAAAAACAAAAATAATTGTTTATGTATTCTCTCCCGAGCAGATGAAGTTATTGATTCAAAAGAAAGTGATTATGAGCTTACCAAATATTATCCAATTATATTTGATGAAAAGCAAAGCCATAAATTCCAAGATATATCGCATCATTTGCAAACGATTAAGAAATTTAAAGAGCAATAAAGTCTTACAAAATGGTAATGTTAATTGCCATTTTTTCTTTTCATGTTTTTTAGTATCCTTTCTATTTACTTTATTGTTAATCTAGTGATAATTACCTTCAAGATTTGCTCTGGATCACTAAAATCTAGCATCTTCATTTTATTACATTAATACACTCCTATTGATAACCATTATCAGTCTTTTTGTTCTGGCTGACGGGGCTAATTTAAAACCCCTTTTCATGAAGATCATGGCTATTGAGTAGTGTTTTAATGTAATAAAATTTAATAATTATTTACAAAAACTTGGAGTGAATTATGGACAAAATCGTGATCGTTGGAGGAGGGGCCGGAGGCCTTGAATTAGCGACGGAACTGGGTGATAAGCTTGGACGAAAGAAAAAGGCGCATATTACGCTTGTTGATAAAAACAGCACACATTTGTGGAAACCTTTATTACATGAAGTTGCAGCCGGATCCCTTGATGATGGAATTGATGCCTTAAGTTATCGTGCGCATGCAAAAAATCATCATTTTAGTTTTCAACTTGGGGCATTGTCGAATATTGAAAGAGAAAATAAAAAAATACAGATAGCTGAATTATTAGATAATGACGGTATAAAGATTTTACCTGAATGTACCGTTAGTTATGACATTTTAGTGATCGCCCTTGGCAGTGTGAGTAATGATTTTAATACTAAAGGTGTGCGTGAGCATTGCATCTTTCTGGATAGCCCGCAACAGGCAAAAAAATTCCATCACCGTATGTTGAATAAATATTTACAACTTGGCGTCCACCAAACTAAGAAAGTAAGTGTCGCTATTGTGGGGGCTGGGGCAACGGGCGTTGAATTGTCGGCTGAGCTTTATAATGCGTTAGAACAAGTGACCAGATATGGTTTTGAAGATATTAAAACCACGGATCTCAACGTTAGTCTTGTTGAAGCGGGTGATAAAATTTTACCTGCACTGCCCGAGAGAATATCCAGTTCAGCACATCAGGAGCTTTTAAAACTGGGGGTTTCTGTTCGTACCAATACCTTAGTTACCGAGGCGACTGCAGCAGGGTTGATGACTAAAGAAGGTGAATTAATAGAAGCTGATTTAATTGTTTGGGCCGCAGGTATCAAAGCGCCTGATTTTATGAAGGAGATAGCAGGTTTAGAAACAAACAGGGTAAACCAACTGATTGTTAAACCAACATTGCAGACTACTTTAGATGATAGTATTTATGCAATAGGCGACTGTGCCAGCTGCGCTTTGCCTAATGGCGGTTTTGTACCTCCTCGTGCTCAATCAGCCCATCAGATGGCATCTTTAGTGGCTAAAAATATCAGAGCGACACTTGATAATAAAGCATTATCTCCCTATAAATATACGGATTATGGCTCATTAGTTTCATTAAGTAATTACAGTGCTGTGGGCAGTTTAATGGGTAATTTAACCAAAGGTTCGATGAAGGTTGAAGGGACTGTGGCTCGTTTAGTGTATATTTCACTGTATCGTATGCACCAAGTTGCGCTTCACGGATATGTTCGTACGGGATTAATTACCTTAGTCGAAAGCATTAATAAAATATTACGTCCTCGTTTAAAATTACACTAAAAATATAATACAAAACGGAGGATTACATTTCCCGTTTAAACGACTTGGATCAGCCTATTCAAGTCGTTTGGGGTTAACTGTTGCGCTTAAAACAGTCTTTAAGGTGTTTACTGCGCAGACAGTATAAAAGTATCCAAATTGCAAAAACAAGTTGTACAGAGGCGACAAAAGAATATTGAAAATGTTTATCTGACAAATAATATAACTGCAGTGCTAAGTCACTCACTATTGCGGCTAATAATAGTGGATAACTGCTCTGCCATAATATTGATAACCATCGATGTTTGTCATGATCCCTGCCGCACAAAAAAAATAATAACAGGCCGATGCAACCCGATCCTAACCCTAAATAAAAATGAATTTTGTTTGGATAAAACAAGCGCAACAACGGATTATCAGCATCGCGTAAAATAACGGAAATAATAAAGACTGCCCAAGTTCGCGCCAAAAAGAGTAATACCAGATAGAAAAATACTGGCGGTTTTAAATTGCCAGAATGGCTGTAACAGTTCAGAGGGTAAAGTCTAATTTTCACTTAACAGGGCTCATATTGCCTTACTGCGTTAAACATGACCGGAACGGTGTTAATCAGCAGTATTGATTAAAAACGAAGAGAAGCCCGAAAAATTCAGACGCCTCTTAATGTTATATCTATTAATGCTATGTCTATTAATGATGGGGCTAATTTATTTAGCTGCAACACACATAGGGCAGTAAGCGTAACGTCCCTGTGGATCATTAAACCGCGTTAATATTGCCGTTTGAGATTCTATTGCATTCAGTGTCTGGTATAAAGCCGCATTGATATGCAGACTCTGGGGTATAATTTCAACTGCACCAAGCAATAATTCATTAATCAGATGTTGTTTGGTTGACAGTACAGGTTGAATAATCTTAACACCGTAATCCTGTAGACTCGCCAACCTGCTGGCTGTATTGATAGCATCCTGTAAATTTCCTAATTCGTCTATCAAACCAAGTGATTTTGCATCTACACCGGTCCATACGCGACCCTGTGCTATTTTATCTACCTCTGCTACCGTCATGTTGCGACCCTGTGCAACAACCTCTAAAAATTGTTGATATCCGTTTTCTATCCCTAATTGAATAATTTCAGCAAGTTCAGGGTTGAGAGCACGTGTAGGGCTAAAACTAGAAAGTTCAGTCGTTCCAATACCATCATTGAATATTCCAAAATTATTTAATGCCTTATCGGCGCTGGCATACATGCCAAATATGCCTATTGAGCCTGTTAACGTAGTCGGGGTGGCGATAATATAATCGGCAGCTGATGCAATCCAGTAACCGCCAGATGCTGCCACACTCGCCATTGAGACAACGACTTTTTTATCTGCTTTTTTTAAGGCTAAAATGTGCTGACGAATTTTTTCCGATGCAAAGGCACTGCCCCCGGGGCTATCAATACGAATAACAACAGCTTTAATTTGATTATCATTGAGTGCGGTTTCTAATAATTGACTAAAACTGTCACCCCCAATCACGTTGGAAGGTTGTGTTCCAGATAAAATTTCACCACTTGCATGAACAACAGCAATTTGATCTTTTGCGCCGCTGACGGCATAAATATCTGCCAGTGTCGGTAAATAATCCGCATAACTGACTAAATTAAGTTTATGACCGGATGTTTGCGTCTGATTTTTTAACTTGTCGATCACGTCATTACGATTTTTAAGATCATCGACTAACCCGACTTGTAATGCATAAACTGCGCTATTGCCAGAAGCCTTGATAAGGGAAGATTTTAATTGCTTTAAAGTCGGAGATATTGATTGTACCGATATCTTGCTGTTATCTTTACGCTGGAAAAGAATGGTATCAATATAGTTTTTCCACAGTTGATCTAACCAATTTTTATTGGCTAATTTGCTGGCTTCTGACATTTTATTTGTTGTAAAAGGTTCAACAAAGGATTTGTAAGTACCTACCTTAAATATATGTGGTGTAATAAGTAATTTATCTAATGCCTCTTTAAAATAAAGACGATAAACAGAGTAACCCGGCAGTAAAACCATACCCTGCGGATTAAGGTAAATTTTATCTGCGTAACTTGCTAACAGATACTGTGTCTGAGAGTAATTATCGGCCACGGCAGTAACGGATTTTCCCGTTGATTTGAAGTCATTTAATGCTTTACCGATATCCGCAATATGATTAATAGCTGCACCGTCTAATCCGTCAAGCTCTAATAAAATAGCACTTATTTTGGGATCCTGTTGTGCGCGATGGATGGTATTTAAAATCTTATCAATTTGATATTCGTTGTTTTGATTTTCATTGGATGAAATCATTTTTTTGGATATTTCACCTGCAAAATCAGCGGGTGCTGCCTGCTCTACTATATTACCTGTGAAATTTAAATGCAGGGTTGAGTTCTCAGCCACTAACAGAGCGGGCCGATCGAGGTTAATAACAAAAATAATGGCTGCTAGGATGGCAAAAAAAAGAACATTGATAATAAATAAGCGCATGATGTTGATGGTTTTTGCAATGCTCTTAAAAAAAGAATAGATTAATTTCATTTTCAACCTGTAAATTTTAGGAGGGGAAGATAAAAATAAAGCACTGATATTGGCATATACAGTGCTTTAGTAGATTTTAGTAGGTTTTAGTGAAATTAGAAACTGGTTGTATCAACAAATAGACCCACTTTCAGATCTTCTGCCGTATAAATAACTTTCCCATCCACTTCAACAACACCATCAGCAATACCCATAACAAGTTTACGCATAATTAAACGTTTGAGGGTGATACGGTAGGTCACTTTTTTGGAGGTGGGCAAAATTTGCCCAGTAAATTTTACATTACCTACACCGAGTGCACGACCTTTTCCGGGGCCGCCACTCCAACCAAGGAAGAAGCCGACTAATTGCCACATGGCATCAAGGCCTAAACAACCGGGCATAACAGGGTCACCCGGGAAATGGCATTCAAAAAACCATAATGCTTCATCTATATCTAATTCTGCAATCAATTCACCTTTACCGAATTCGCCGCCGTTCTCGGTAATGGAGATGATCCGATCTAGCATCAGCATTTTATCTACAGGCAGTTGGCAATTTCCTTTTCCAAATAACTCACCTTGACCACATTTGATTAATTCTTCTTTTGTATAAGAGTTTTTACCCAACTCTTTTTGGGATAGGATTTTAGTCATAATTCACTTATCTGTCATCATTGCAAGTGGTGAGGTATTTCACCATAAAAATAGAAATACCCTGGAAAATTTTGAGCACACTTTATATGACAGATAAATAACAATCAACTTTATTCATAAATAGTTGTTATCAATCATAAAGCATACGCAAAATTAATTAACGAAATTTTGAAAAAACACGGCTTAATAAACTATGCTCAGACTCTTCATGTACTTCTTTTTGTAATAATTCAACACGTTTGTTTATCAATGAAACAATCTCAATAAATGAGGCGTTTAATGCAAAGGGGAAGGCTTCCCGGCAGTGATTAATCCCAAATATATTGATTTTATTGTCCCTCACTAATTGCATACTTTGTGCATCTAAGGTTAAGTTAATGTAATTAGCTGCGGGTATTAAGATGGTAATCGGATCATTTAATAAGCCGATCGAAAATAAACGTGTAACCGATTGTATTTTTTGATTAATCCCGCCTATCGCTAAGACGTTCCCATGTTGATCTAATGCCCCGGTCACAAATAAATTTTGGTGTGCGGGGGTCTGTGCGTAACATGATGTTACTGCTAATAAAATGGCCAATGCAGCACTGTCGCCATCACTTTCTTGATAGGATTGTTCAAAAACAACATTGCAAGAAAGTGGGAAATTATGGACATGAGTGAAAAGATGATTTAAATAACCTTGTACTATTAAAGTACTTTTAGCATGTATATTACCCGCCATTTCAACTTTTCTTTCAACATCAATAATCTCACCATCACCTATCATATCACTTGCGGATATTCTAAATATTTCACCAAATTCAGTTGGGTAACCCATTAACTCAACAACAGACAAACCATTTATTTGCCCCGTTTCTTTGCCTTTTAACTGTATTTTCAACTGCTTTTCAAGCAGAGCCTGGTCACTAAAATTTTGTGCTAATGATTGAGCCTGAGATTGTAAGTCAATGACTTTTTGTAACTCAGCGGCCTCAAGCAGATCGGCATTAGGGCTGAACAACTGCGCATAGCGAAGCATTTTTTCAATGGCTTCAGGCGAAAAAAGCAGTCTTTTTTGGTGTTCGCACAAACTTGCAAGGTGATGGAACAATAAAGACATTGCATCTGCAGATAACGGGATTAAGTTATTTTTTGCTATCAGCTGCAGACAGAAATTTTGCAGACAGTTGATATTTTCATCCGTTGCATCTATTTGCGCCGACAATTCTGTAAACAATGAACCGACTTGATTATATTCTGGATCAATTTGAGATAATTCATCAAGTTGGTAACGATTGGCCACCAGTATTATTTTAGTGTCTATCCTATCCAAAGGTTGTTCCGGGGGTTTTTCCTTAAATTTTTCACCGTTTACTGCTGATCTTGCCGGCAGGGTGCGTGTGATTAAAAATGATTTTATTAAAAACCATAAGGGTGGATTAATTAAAAGAGGACTGATATCTAAAACTAAACAGCCGTGATTGTAATTGAAAATTTCACCCTGCTCAAAATCAATCGTTTTTTCTGTATTCTGAGTGAGCCGTCCGAATAACGTTTCCTGATTGTAATTAAGGAGCGCCAGAAGTGGATAATTGGGAGGACTACATTCAAAGATAACACTGGTAGCCGCTTGCCAATAGATTGAGTTAAATACCAGTAAAGGCTGTGGTAATTTTTCAAAATGAGCAATGATTTGAGACACAACCGGATACATAGACAACCAATTATCTTTATTGTTATTTTTATTTGATAATCGGACGCTGAAATCGGGTGAACATTGTTCCGCAGCAAGAGGCTTTAATGGATTAGCATAACCGTTGTCCGGCTGCGCTTCAGGGGGTGTATTTGAATTATGAATAGGCAAATTAGCAACTCTAAATCTGCCTATTATAAGTAGCGAATGTCAATGTTGCAATGAGTAAGTTAAATACTCATTGCCTGTTTCATCAGTTTATAATTTGAACTGATTATATTTTTGCTTTTGATATTTTTTTTCACAAATATCACAACGTTTAGTGGTCACATTTTCTTGCAGTTTATCTATCGAAATTTCGGCTTCACAATCGGAACAAAACCCATATAAACCTAATTCAATATCATTTAACGAAGCATCAATACTTTTAATCTCGTTTGTCTTATGCGCGAGAGAAGAGACATCAAGTTTTGACGTTAATTCAACTAATTGATCATTTGATAATTTTTGTAATTGTTTAGCAGCCAGTTTATGCCCGGCATGACTTGAACTTAGCAGAATGTCTGAAACATCATTACGTAATTTTTCAAGGGACGATAGAAGCTGTGCTTGGAAATTTTTTAATTGTTCATCATTAATATGTGTCATCTATTATGTCCTGTTTACTAGTCATGTGCGTCATACTAGAGGCAAGTTGCGGGCAAATTTATGATTTGTGTCAATTTAGTTACTGAATTTAAAATGAGATAATAGACATTTGATATAGATCACTGTTCACCTCAACAACCACAATTGTGCTCTGTGTTTTAAATCTGTTAATTCCCGCAACACGGCACATAACTAATTATATATATTTGATTTAACTCTGTTAGAATCAAATGGAATATCAAATGGAATATCAAATTAAAAAATCTTTCTATAACTAATGGCTTTTACATGAAATTACAACAATTACGTTATATCGTCGAAGTTTTAAATAATAATCTAAATGTATCTGCAACGGCTGAGAATTTGTACACGTCGCAGCCGGGGATAAGTAAGCAAGTTCGCATGTTGGAAGATGAATTGGGGATTCAAGTTTTTGAACGAAGCGGAAAACATTTAACTAAGGTAACCCCTGCAGGGAAAGAGGTTATTCGTTATGCTTCTGAGATACTGGGTAAAGTTGAAAGTATCAAAGCCATTGCTTGCCAATATACTCAGCCTGATCAGGGAACGTTAAATATTGCCACAACCCATACTCAGGCGCGTTATGCTTTACCGGATGTTATTCAAGGGTTTATAAAACGCTATCCAAAAGTGTCGCTGCATATGCATCAGGGGACCCCGACGCAAATAAGCGAGTCAGTCGCCAAAGGGAAAACCGATTTTGCAATTGCAACTGAAGCACTGCATCTCTATCAAGATTTGATTATGTTACCTTGTTACCATTGGAATCGTTCGGTGATTGTGCCTAAAGAGCATCCTCTGGCGAATATTAAAGAGATTAGCATTGCAGATATTGCCAAGTACCCGATTGTGACTTATGTTTTTGGTTTTACCGGACGTTCGGAGTTAGATGAAGCATTTAACTCTGCGGGATTTAAACCTAATGTTGTCTTTACTGCAACCGATGCTGATGTGATAAAAACCTATGTGCGTTTAGGATTGGGTGTTGGGGTTGTTGCCAGTATGGCCATTAATGAAGATGATGACGATTTTTGCGTGATTGATGCGCGTCATATTTTCAAATCAAGCACCACCAGTATTGGTTTCAGAAAGGGCTCTTTTTTACGTGATTATATGTATGATTTTATGGTTCGATTTGCACCCCATTTGAATCGTCCACTGGTAGAAAAAGCGATTCAGTTAAAATATAACGCTGAAGTCAGTCAATTATTTAAAGATATTGAACTGCCTGTGCGCTGATTAAAGCTCGAAGCTCGAAGCTCGAAGCTCGAAGCCCGAAAGCCCGAAGGCTCGAAGCTTTATTTGTTCAAAATTTCCAGACAGGGTAAAATTTTACTTACCTTGTCAAAACACTCCTGATATTCAGCATCAACATTGGAATCAGCGACTAAACCGCCTCCTGCCCAACAATAAATAGCCCCCTGATAACAGAGCAAGGTTCTAATGGCAATATTGGTATCTGTTCGCCCATTGCCATTAACATAACCAATGCTGCCACAATAAACTTGTCTGTTATGTGGTTCTAATTCGGCTATTATTTCCATCGCACGTATTTTAGGCGCACCGGTAATTGAGCCACCGGGAAAGCATGCGCGTAATAAATCTTCACTGCTATAAAGTCTGTCCAATTGACCTGTTACTGTGCTAACTAAATGGTGCACGGCTGGAAAACTTTCGATGTCAAACAGCGTCGGCACAGAGACACTGCCAGCAGTACACACTCGGCCAATATCGTTGCGCAGAAGATCCACTATCATTAAGTTTTCTGAGCGATCTTTTTCAGAGTCTAATAAGGTTTGTTTACTTATTTGATCCCTTAAAAAATCATTAAAACGGGGGGTTGTACCTTTGATGGGTTTAGTTTCTACAATATTATTATGCAATTTTATAAAGCGTTCAGGGGACAGTGAGATAATTGCTTGTTCGGGTAAACGCATAAAGGCAGCAAAAGGCGGGCGGTTCTCTGCCAGCAAAGCTTGGTAAGCCTGATATTCGTCACCCTGGTAACTTGCTTTAAATCGTTGCGTTAGATTAACCTGATAGCAATCGCCCGCGAGTATATATTCCTGTATTTTCGCAAATTTATGTGCATATTGTGATTTGCTCATATTTGCCTGCCAGGATGAGGATAATTTAAAATTTTCGTTGTTTGCTTTTAAATTTTGCGCTTTTAACCAATCAAATCTTTGTTGCCATAATGACTGCAGGCTTGCGCTGCACTGTTTGATTTTATGGACAACTAAATAATTTTGTTCATTTTTATTATCAATAAGCAAGGCCCAGTCATAAAAACCCACCGCCATTTCAGGCAACTCAAGCGTGACCGGTTTATCAGCATTTTTGATATTCTCAAAATAATTCCCCAGTCCATAGGAATAATAACCTAATACGCCGCCGGTAAAGGGAACCTCAGTCTCTATGGTATTATCATTGCTACTATCATGAAATAATTTTTGGCGCAGGTTTTGTTGCAAGGCAAGTGGATCAGAAGAATCACTGATAGTTTTGTTGCCCTGTGTTATGGTGCTGATCCCTTGATATGTCACCATATTAGCAACGGGCTGTGCACTAATAATCGACCACCTGCTATCAACATGATCCGTCCCGGCTGATTCAAGTAAAACTGCCCAATCTAAGCCTGCTATCTGCGCTTTTATATTGGTAAGTTCAGCAATGGTTAATAAGATAGGCTGTATTAATATAGTGGAATTAGCATTAGTCATATTTTTTAGAATTCAGTCAACAGTTTTGTAACAAATGTTTTGGTGGATATGTATTTACAGATTAACATTCTCTGTACTATATATCAGCCCTTTATACCCTCATTTATATTAACGGAGTTTTACATGACTATTATTAAGCAACAGGATTTTGTCAACAGCGTTGCGAATGCATTACAGTTTATCTCATACTATCACCCGATTGATTTTATTAAAGCAATGCATAAGGCTTATCTGGCGGAGCAAAATCCCGCAGCAAAAGATGCGATTGCTCAAATTCTAATTAATTCTCGTATGTCGGCCGAAGGCAAACGTCCTATTTGCCAAGATACGGGCATTGTCACTGTTTTTGTTAAAATCGGTATGAAGGTTCAATTTGAAGGTGAACTGACAGTACAAGAGTTAGTCGATGCCGGCGTCCGCAAGGCTTATCTGGATCCGAGTAATCCTCTGCGTGCTTCAATTGTTGCAGACCCCGCTGGCGCACGCAAAAATACACAGGATAATACTCCCTCAGTGGTTCATGTTGAAATGGTAACGGGGAATAAAGTTGAAGTCATGATCGCGGCCAAAGGCGGTGGCTCAGAAAATAAATCAAAAATGGTGATGTTAAATCCGTCGGATTCAATTGCTGACTGGGTAGAAAAAACCGTGCCAAGCATGGGGGCAGGTTGGTGTCCTCCGGGTATGTTGGGTATCGGCATAGGGGGAACGACAGAAAAAGCGGCGGTAATGGCTAAAGAGTCATTAATGGAAGCGGTGGATATCTTTGATTTACAAGAAAAAGCTAAAAACAATCCTGAGCAGTTAAATGCAGATGAAAAACTCCGTTTAGAAATTATGCAGCGTGTTAATGCACTCGGTATTGGTGCACAGGGTTTAGGTGGTTTAACCACTGTACTTGATATTAAAATTAAAAGTTGTCCAACACATGCGGCATCGTTGCCTGTGGTTATGATCCCAAATTGCGCCGCAACAAGACATGCGCATTTTGAACTTGATGGTAGCGGGGAAGCTGAATTAGTCGCGCCTAAATTAAGTGAGTGGCCGGAAATTACCCGGGAAGGAGGTGAAAATGTTCATCGTGTGAATGTTAATAATCTCACTAAAGCCGATATGGCTTCCTGGAAAAGTGGCGATTCTCTTCTTCTGTCAGGAAAAATATTAACCGGCCGGGATGCGGCTCACAAACGTATTCACTCTCTAATAACTTCAGGAAAGGGATTACCAGAAGGAGTTGATTTTAATGGGCGATTTATTTATTACGTTGGCCCGGTTGATGCAGTTCGAGACGAAGTAGTTGGCCCTGCGGGACCAACGACAGCCACAAGGATGGATAAATATACAGACTTTATGCTCGAAGAAACCGGGTTACTCGGTATGATCGGAAAATCTGAACGTGGGCAACAAACCGTTGATTCAATCGCCAAACATAAGTCTGTCTATTTAATGGCCGTTGGCGGGGCTGCTTATTTAGTTTCTAAGGCGATAAAAAAATCCCGAGTGGTCGCTTTTGCTGATTTAGGCATGGAAGCAATTTATGAATTTGATGTTGAAGATATGCCTGTTACCGTGGCGGTTGATAGTGAAGGTAATAATGTACATGAGCAGGGCCCTGCCATCTGGAAAGTTAAAATAGAAGAGATTGCTGATAAATTAGCGTAATCATTACGTTTTTTATTGCTTGAAAAGGCAGTAATGGTATAACTCAGTACAGGAATATAACGTCAGTATAGGTAAGGAAGAATTATGTTTGAACAAGTGAGTATGGCGCCAGCAGATCCCATTTTAGGATTAACTGATGCATTTAAAAAAGATCCACGCACTGAAAAAATCAATTTGGGTGTTGGAATCTATAAAAATGAAAGTGGGCAAACCCCCATTTTAGCGACTGTTAAAGAAGCCGAAAAACGCCTGTTAGCGACAGAAACAACAAAAAGTTATTTGAGCATTGAAGGTATTGCCGCTTACGGCGAAGCTGTTCAAAAATTGTTGTTTGGCCAGGATTCTGAGGTCATACTATCAAATCGGGCACGTACTGCACAGGCGCCAGGTGGCACCGGTGCACTGCGTACCGCAGCTGATTTTGCTGTCAAAAAACTGGGCATAAAAAGAATATGGGTAAGTAACCCAACCTGGGCAAATCATGGTAATGTTTTTAAAACCGCAGGGCTTCAAGTGGTCAACTATGACTATTACAACGCGGAACAAAATGATTTAGATTTTGCTGCTATGTTGGAATCATTACAAGCGGTTGAACCTGGTGATTTAGTGCTTTTCCATGGCTGCTGCCATAATCCGACCGGTATCGATCCAACCTTGGAGCAATGGGAAATTTTAGCCAAATTGATTGCTGATTTAGGGGCTGTTCCATTTTTCGACTTCGCCTATCAGGGATTTGCAACAGGTGTGGAAGAAGATGCTCAGGGACTGCGTATCTTTGCTAAATACAATAAAGAATTATTAGTTGCTAACTCATTTTCTAAAAACTTTGGTTTGTATAATGAACGTGTGGGTGGCATCACTTTAGTGGCTGAAGATAGCGAGATTGCAGATTCTGCATTTAGTCAAATTAAATCAGGTATACGTTCAAATTACTCCAATCCTCCAGCTCATGGTGCTGCTATTGTGACTACTATTCTGAGCGATCCTGATCTTTATCAACAATGGGATAAAGAAGTTGCAGATATGCGCGATCGTATAAAAGAGATGCGTGAATTATTTGTAAACACATTGAAAGAAAAGGGTGTCACCAAAGATTACAGCTTTATTAGCCGTCAAAATGGTATGTTTTCTTTCTCCGGTTTGTCTGCTGAACAGGTCAATCGCTTAAAAGAAGAGTTTGCTATCTACATTGTAGGTTCAGGTCGTATTTCGGTCGCCGGTATGACCAAAGATAATATGCAACCTTTATGTGATGCACTGGTTAAAGTAATCTAACCTAAATTGGTCAATACTAAGAGAAGGTTGCTCAGGCAGCCTTCTCTTGTTTTTTTCCAACATATCCGGGTTTAAAAAATCATGAGTAGTCGAGTTATACAAAGTTTGTTGTTTCTTAATAATCTAAAAAAAATTCCACTTGCGGTAGAGGACATTGATTGTCTTTTTACTACTAAATCATTTAAAAGCGAATTGTTAAAACAGATAAGTGCCGCTAAAAAACGTATTTATCTCGCTGCGCTTTATCTTGAAGATGATCAGGCCGGCGAAGAAGTTTTATCCGCTTTATATCAAGCTAAAAAAAACAATCCGTCATTAGATATCGTTGTGTGTGTCGATTTTCATCGTGCACAACGTGGTTTAATTGGTGTCGATAAATCAGCGTCGACCAATGCAACTTGGTACCAGCAGGTGGCTAAAATAGAAGGGCTTGGTGTCAAAATTATTGGCATCCCCGTTAAACGTAAAGAACTGTTCGGTGTGCAGCATTTAAAAGGTTTTATTTTTGACGATCAAGTACTTTACAGCGGCGCAAGTTTAAATAATATTTATTTGCATCAACAGGATAAATACCGTCTGGATCGTTATTGGTTAATAAAAAACCAAGAATTAGCCGACTCTCTAGTGCGGTTTTTACAAGATCAATTTTTAAATACCAATGCGGTGGCATCACTAAACACAGAGAGCATAGCGGATTTCCAGTCTCTTAAATTAGCGCATAAAACATTAATTCACGACTTGAGAACAGCCAGTTATCAGTATCAGGGGCAAGTGTCGCAGGATCAATTGACTGTTACCCCGTTATTTGGGTTGGGTGCCCGCAAAAATCAGCTGAATAAAACGATTCGTCAAATATTTCAAAGCACTGAACAGGAGCTTATTTTATTTACACCCTATTTTAACTTGCCAAGCGCTATCGTGCGAGACATTAATGCGTTATTAACGCGTGGCGTGCAGCTGACTATTATAGTCGGAGATAAAACCGCGAATGACTTTTATATCCCCGCGGATAAACCTTTTAAAACTATCGGCACATTACCTTATCTTTATGAAAGTAATATTAAAAAATTTGCTACAAAAAATCAGCCGTCAATTGATAAAGGGTTATTAAAAATTCATCTCTGGAAAGATAAATCTAACAGTTTTCATCTTAAAGGGCTCTATTCTGATAATCGTTTTGCTATGTTAACCGGGCATAATCTAAATCCGCGAGCATGGCGTTTAGATCTGGAAAATGCGCTTTTAATTGATGATCCCAAACAGGAGATTAAGGGGCTGCTGGATAAAGAACTTTCCGGAATATTAGCAAATACGCGAAAAATCAAACACTTTAATGAAATTGAAGATATTGCTAATTATCCCGAAAATGTTAAAAAAATTCTTATTCGCATGCGCAGGTTTAAAGCGGATAGACTGGTCAAAGGTCTGCTTTAGTCACCTTGGCATATAACAAATATTAAGTTGCTGCTGGCAAGCGTATTGCGTATTGCTTAAGCTTGTTAAGCTCAACTTAACGAATAATAGTAGCGCAAGCGGATTAAATTGCGTTGAACGGGCAATTATTAAGCAGTTGAATTTAAATTGTCAAATAGCGGTTGTAATATCTGCTTCATTAAGTATAATTCCCTCCATCAAGTCGTTACGTAAACACTTGATAACAGTGACAATGGTAGGCTTCTTGGTTCCTCGCATTGAGAACTTGTTAACCTGGTCAGAGCCGGAAGGCAGCAGCCATAGCAAGCGATTCAAGTGCCGAGGGTTAGCTGGGAAGTCTACCACCAACATCCCCCTAAAATAATACCTTGTTTCCCGAAGGTCTAATAATGACTCAATACCAATCTAGATTTGACACCTCCTTGAAAAAACAGCACTTTCTTCCAAAATATTGGGGAACATGGCTTTTGCTGGGTTTATTATTTCTATTCAGTTATTTACCCATAAAATGGCGAGATTGTTTTGCCACATTTATTGCTAATAAATTATATGACACTAAATTTCTAAATAAACGCAAAAAAATTGCATTTATCAATTTGGGATTATGTTTTCCGGAATATAACGAAGCTGACAAAGATGCGCTGATGCGTGAAAACTTCCGCGCGGTTACACAAATCTTATTATCACTCGGTGAACTTGCTTTTCGCAGTCAGGCATTTTTAATTAAACGCATCAATTTTATTGGTGAGCATTATATTAAAGAAGCTGAAGCACAGGATAAAGCCATTATTTTCTTGGCACCGCATTGTTACGGTTTAGATTTTGCAGGGGCAGCCGCTATTTCCGCAAGAGGTTACCCGCTATCAAGTATGTTTAAAGATTATAATAATCCGATCTTTGACTGGTTTGTAACGGGTTATCGAACTCGTTTTACCAAGCTTGCCGGAAAGGGAACCTTGTATCATCGTTCTGAAGGTTTAAAGCCTGCGATTAAAAGTTTACGCGATAAAGCCCATTTTTATTATTTACCCGATGAAGATCATGGGCGCGAAAACAGTATTTTTACTGATTTTTATGCTACTAAAAAAGCCACCCTGCCAGTGATTGGGCGATTGGCTAAATTAGGGCGTGCTGTGGTCATTCCTGTTTATACTTCATACAATGCAAACACCTCAAAAATTGATGTCATTTGCCATGCCCCGCTGCAAAATTTCCCCCAGGGTGATGAACTGCAACAGACCGAGTTAATGAATCGTGCCATTGAAAAAGTGATCGATGAAAACAGAGCGCAGTACATGTGGACACTTAAGCTATTAAAAACCCGTCCTGAGGAAGGAGTCGATATCTACAAATAAGTTTTTGGGGGGCGGTTCAAAATACCCCCTTTTTTGTTTTTGTACTTATCTAAACCGTTAATTCTCAGACAGTAATATAGCTTTACTGTGCATTGATTCGCTGCCCGGTAACGCCTTTACTCGCATCACTTAATAAATACAAATAGCTAGGCATAATATCTGTCGCCGTTTTTAAGAGAGAGCTATCTTCTGCAGGGTAGGCACTGGCGCGCATTTCTGTGCGTGTGGCACCCGGATTAATGGCGTTAAAACGTAATGAACTATGCTCATATTCATCGGCTAAAACCTGCATCATGCCTTCGCTTGCAAACTTAGAAATACTATAAGCTCCCCAGTATGCTCGGCCTGCATGACCAACACTTGATGTGGTGAAAATCACCGATGCCTGCGGGGCCAGACTAAGTACTGGAATTAACGCTTTGGTTAATAAAAATTGAGCCGTTACATTAGTTTGTATTATCTCGTCCCAGGTCGATTTCTCAATTTGAGCGAAAGGGCCCAGTACACCCAACTGACTTGCGTTATGTACCAGTGCATCCAGTTTCCCATATTCACGTTTTATGGTATCCGCTAAGTCAGCATAATGCTCCTCGGTAGCGCCATTTAAATCAACGGGCAAAATAGCCGCTTGTTGTTTACCCTGTAATTCTATTTGATCATAAACCGCTTCTAATTTTTTTACTGTCTTGCCTAATAGTATGACTTTTGCACCGAGGGTTGCACAGTGTAAAGCGAGCGTCTTACCAATACCTGCGCCAGCCCCTGTAATTAGAATGGTTTTTCCGTTTAAAGAGTCAGGTTGTGCTTTAAATTCATTCATATTGTCTCGTATATTGTTAAATAAGCGACAATCTTAACTTTATTTTAATAAAAGACTCAATCTCTTTTGTGCCTGGCCGTGCTTTTTGTCATTATATGGCAAATAAAATCAACAATAGGAATAAAATTTTGGAATATGTTATCGAATATGGTTTGTTTTTCGCAAAAATAGTGACTTTCGCTATTGCTATTATTGCAGTTGTTGCTGCTGTTATTGCCCTGGTAAGTAAACAAAAAAACAAGAAAGGGGAATTACAACTGATTGACTTGTCAGAGCACCTGAAAGAAACAAAGAAAACAATTGAAGAAAAATTACTCACCCATCACCAGTTAAAAGCGCGTCATAAAGAAGAGAAAAAAAATCAAAAAGAGACAGACAAAGCCGCAAAAAAAGCAGCAAAATCAGGTCTGGATGAAAAAGGATTAGCACAACTTTATGTAATCGATTTTAAAGGCAGTATTGATGCTAAAGAAGTGACCTCTCTGCGCGAGGAAATCACTGCTATTTTAGGGGTGGCAACAGAGCAGGATGAAGTCTTTGTCCGTTTAGAAAGTGGTGGTGGTATGGTGCATGGTTACGGTCTTGCTGCTTCGCAACTGCAACGTTTAAGAGATCATAAGATTCCATTAACAATATCGGTTGATAAAGTCGCTGCCAGTGGTGGT